>NZ_AP045836.1:0-326717 GCF_059725515.1 Vibrio sp. KUL70 | reverse complement strand
TGGCAACGCGGTTGGTCTGGCAGTAATACGACGCTAGGTTGGGCAGGGCGACTAATGGATGTATTGAGCAGTGAATCAGACGCCATTAGCCCAACTTTCAGTCTTAACGGCTATGCTCAACTTTTGAACGGCAGTGACTATACGGCCAATCTGATCAATGCCTCTTCGCTACCTAGAGTGAATGCGATTAACAATATTCAGCGTCGAAAAAGCTTCGACCGGGTTATGAGTTTATCGCCACACACCGCGTTCGGACGAGAGTTTGACCGGGTGAAAAATGATTCGGTTTCAATAAGAGATACACTCGCAAATGCGATCAGTTCGATACCCGAAGAAGACCACTTTCCCGATTTCTCGTTGAGTAAGCAGCTACACACGGTTGCTCGACTGATTAAATCGAGCGATCAACTGGGTCACCAAAGGCAAGTTTACTTTGTCGGTTTTGGTGGTTTTGATACCCACGCAAACCAATTGAACGACCATGCAGAACTGATGAGCGCCCTGAGCCAGTCACTTGCAGCATTTAATCAATCCATGGAGGCCGCTGGTTTAGGTGACAAGGTGACCACAATGACCATGTCCGATTTTGGTCGCCGTCTGGCAAGTAATGGCACCGGTACTGATCACGGCTGGGCGAGTAATCACCTTATCATGGGTGGCGCTCTGAACGGTGGGCAATTGTACGGGCAATGGCCATCTCTGATCCTTGATGGAGAGAATGACTTCAACAAAGGGCGTATGATTCCAACGACATCCGTTGAGCAAATCGGTGCGACGATCGCGAAGTGGATGGGAGTGAATACAGACAGCGCGATGGACTACGTTTTTCCGAACCTGGCCAACTTCTCAGTGAAAGATTTAGGTTTCTTAAAATAGGCAATGTAAAAACGGTGAAGCGTTTAGCGAGCAAGTGTTGAATACACATGTTAGCGCGCGTTTCTTCATTCGCTGACTCAAATATAAGCAAGTTTCTTCAATCGTGTTATATCACCTAACAACTTGATATTGATGTTAAATGAAGTCGCTTGTAAAACTACAGCTACATGTTTTGACCAATTTGATGTAGAGAATGAAAGGAACCCCAATGCATTACGATGTATTCAATGGAGACGCAGACGGCATCATTGCGTTATTACAACTGCGTTTGAGTGAGCCGAAAGAGAGCGTGCTTATTACCGGCGTGAAGCGTGATATTAAGTTACTCTCTCAAGTCGTTGGTCAAAAGGATGTCTCTTCGGCCACGATACTGGATGTGTCGATGGAGAAAAATCAGGATGCGTTACGTTCGCTGTTGGATGCCAAAGTCAATGTGTTCTATTGTGACCACCATCGTACAGGGGAAGTGCCTTATTCTACCTATCTTGAAACTTTAATCGACACAGCGCCAGAGTGCTGTACCAGTTTGTTGATTAACCAAAAGCTCAACGGTAAACATGTTGCGTGGGCAATTGCAGCAGCCTTCGGAGACAATTTAAAAGCTATCGCGCTTAAACTCGCGCAAGAACGTGGCTTTAACGAATCACAAATCGCGTTCCTAGAGGAGTTGGGCACCTTAGTCAACTATAACAGTTATGGAGCGTCACTCAGTGATCTCCACTTCACGCCTGTTGAGCTATACCAGACGCTTTATCAATACCCAAACCCGTTTGATCTTTTGAGTGATGAAGAGTCGGTGTTCTACCGCTTACGTGAGGCTTACCAAGGTGACTTCCAACAAGTGTCGAACCTTACCCCTGCTTATGAGAGCCCTTCAGCGCGTGTCTTTGAATTACCGAGCGAAACATGGGCGAGGCGTATTAGCGGTGTCTTTGGGAATGAGATCGTTAACCAAGATCCAAACCGTGCTCAAGCTGTACTAACAAAAAACCAAGATGGCGAATCTTACACGGTGAGCTTGCGAGCCCCTTTGTCGAATAGAACTGGTGCTGACGAGGTTTGTTCAAGTTTTGCAACGGGCGGCGGTCGAAAAGCGGCGGCGGGTATCAATGTGCTGCCAGAAGCGGATAAGCAACGTTTTATTCAAGTATTAACGGATTACTATTCGAACACCGTCAGTTGATAGCAGCCGTTTATCTTGCGTAAATCCGTCAGCAGATAACGCTTTCACTTTATAGAGTTAGTCGGTGACTTGCTACTAAGAGGTTCTAATCGATTGGTGTATGCCGTAGATGATCAAGCGATCACAGTCATTTCATGTCACTACCATTACTAGCAATCGACGAGTTTAGTCAGATACTTGGTCTTGCCAAGTTTCAAAGATTTTTAATTTGAGGTTATGTATCATCGTGATGGCTGAAACAGTTCGGCTAGCTGAGTATGCCAACTAACCGAAGTGCGTTCATATCAGTAATAGGTATCTTGCTTAAGCTTCATTCGCTTGCGTATTACTTGGTATAGGTCTTTCGCCTTTCTCAGGGATGATAGCCATTAATCCAGTAATAATGAGGGCGGCGATACCTGACATGGTGACCGGAGATCCGAAGATACTTTGAGCCAATTTTGGTGCCTCTTTTAGCAAGTCAGGCACGAGCATAACGCCAAGGCCTAAACCAAAAGAGATGGCGATCGTCATAATACGGCGGCGATCTAACTCCTCATTAGCAATAATCTTGATGCCTGCTGCAGCGACAGTACCGAACATCACCAACGTCGCACCACCTAATACCGGTTTTGGGATAGTCATTAACACAGCTCCTAACACTGGAAACATTCCCAATAAGAATAGAATGCCCGCGATAAAGTAACCAATGTATCGACTCGCGATACCAGTAAAGTGAATCACACCGTTATTCTGGCTGAAAGTGGTATTTGGGAAGGTGTTGAATACCGCAGCAATGAGCGAGTTAACGCCATCACCTAGTACACCAGCTTTAAGACGTTTTATGTATTTAGGTCCTTGGATAGGTTGGCCTGAGAACATACTGTTTGCCGTCAAGTCTCCTGTCGATTCAATAGCTGTAATTAAGTAAATGAAGGCGATTGGTAAGAACGCTTGCCAGTCGAAAGCAAAACCGTATTTGAATGGTACAGGAATGCTCAACAACGGCTGCGAAGCGAAGTCAGGCATAGATGCTTTACCCATGGCAATCGCGATTGCCCACCCAATGCTTAAACCTATCAAGATCGACGACAGCCTTACCATGACGTTCTGACTCAGATTTAAAGCGACGATGACACCAAGAACGATTGCACCAAGAATCAGGTTGCTCGGAGCACCAAAGTCTTCTGCACCAAATCCTCCTGCGATATCGGTAATTCCAACCTTAATTAAAGAGATACCAATGGTGGTAATAACAATGCCAGTCACAACTGGCGTGATGACGACTTTGAGTTTATCGATAAAGCGAGAAAGCGCGATTTCAACGAAGGCACCCAAAAAGCAGACGCCAAAAATAGTTGCTAACATCTCATCTGGGCCACCCCCATTGGCTTTAACGAGAAAGCCCGCCCCCAACACAGAGCCTAAAAATGCGAAACTGGTGCCTTGTACACAGATCATCCCGGCGCCGACAGGGCCGACTCGCTTCGCCTGAATAAAGGTGCCAACGCCAGAAACCATCAAGGCCATACTAATTAAGTAAGGGATATGTTCTCCCAAACCCAATACGCCGCCAATAATGAGGGTGGGTGTGATAATGCCAACAAAGCTAGCCAAAACGTGTTGAAGTGCCGCATAGCTGGCGGCTTTCACCGACGGGCGATCATCCAGTCCGTAGATCAATTCACTGTTACGTTGTTCCATGTGATTTCCTTAATGTATTTATTATTGTATACAATTCTTAATCAACATAGTGAGCAATATACGTACCAATGATGAAATGCCCGTATATAGGGATATCAGATATAGAACCATGCTGGTGTTGCACTAAAAGTTGCCAACCTTGGTCGCTGTTGGTGCAATTAAACACATGTTTCGTCGAGAGTATGTTCCTAGTCTTTTCCTCGTTGATGAGGGTGTGCACCGCTCGTTGATTTGTGTAGCGAGATAGCAGACCCTGTTAACTCGGTTGTCATGGCTAAGTTGTTTAAGCCGTGCTTACCTTATTTGAGAGAGTCGTTATGAACAGTGCGAAGGTCTATAACGTTTTGAATTAGAAGCAAGCGGTACTAATATGTCGCCAAGCCTAAACAACCAATCAATGCGTCTTTGAATGGGTATTGATCCATAAGCCAATCTTCAGTTCTGCTTACACATCTAATCTCAACCTTTTATAAAAAATAAAACTCTTATAAAACAATATTTTAAATTGGATTTGACTGGAATTTATAGTGGTTACTAAAAGTTAACTGGTTGTGGTCTGGATCTAGGTGACCATAATAAACCACAAGAAGGCGAAATCATCTTCGCTTTGTAAAATAGTCATTTCATTTAAGGGTTAATTATCATGAGTAACGTTCTAATCATTAACGCACACGAACCATCTCCGTTTTCTGAAGGTAAGCTAAATGCTGCTTTAGTCGAGAAAGCTCGCACCACGCTAGAGTCAAAAGGTCATGATGTTCGTGTTGTTACCATGCAAGACGAAATCATTGTTGATGAGCAACTGGCACACTTCGAATGGGCAGACCGCGTGATCCTTCAGTCACCTGTTAACTGGATGACGATTCCATGGTCATTTAAAAAATACATGGATGAGGTATTCACCGCTGGTATGGGTGGCTCTCTTTGTGCTTTTGATGGTCGCAGCGAAGAAGAACCGAAGAAGAACTACGGTACGGGTGGTACTCGCACTAACACAAAATACATGCTGTCTTTCACATTCAACGCACCTGAAGAATCATTTAATGATGACAACGAGTACTTATTCCAAGGCCGCAGTGTTGATGATTTGATGTTCCATATGCACGCAAACTTCCGTTTCTTTGGTATGTCTGCACTACCAACGTTTGCGTGTTATGACGTAATGAAAAATGGTGACATCGAAAATGATTTCGTACGTTTTGAAGCACACCTAGACGCTAACTTCTGAGGAGAAGACCATGAGTACTGAATTTACTTACTATGATGCAGAAACTGCGCCTGAAGAGTCTAAAGCTCTGGTGGAACAGTCTCTAAAAGGATTTGGCATGCTACCAAACTTACATGCTGTTCTTGCCGAAGCGCCCGCAACATATGAAGCATATAATACGGTTTTCGAACTGTTTATGAAAAACACAACATTCAGCCCGCTAGAGCAGCAAGTGGTCTTCATGACAGCAAATTTTGAGAACAACTGTCACTACTGCGTTCCGGGTCATACATGGATGATGAAAGCAGGTAAAATGCCAGATGAAGTGATTGAAGCACTGCGTGAAGGTACTGCAATTCCAGATACGAAGCTCCAAGCTTTGCACGATTTTACCAAAGAGCTACTTGATAATCGCGGCCATATTGGTGATGAAAGACTGCAAGCCTTCCTAGATGCTGGTTTCACTAAGCGTCAAGCACTTGAAGTACTTACGGGGTTGTCTGCAAAGCTTATCTCAAACTTCACAAACGCAATCGCACATACTGAACCAGATGCGCCATTTCAAAAGTTTGCTTGGAAGCATCCTAGTGAACGTTAATTGTCTAGGTGTTTGATTGAATGCTGCCAAAGCACTGTTTGCGTAACGCCTACAGTGCTTTTGACTGATTCTGATACGTTTGTTGTTGTTTTCAACCGGAAAGTGGTTAGTTCTGTTGCATATCCTGTATAGAGCGAGAAAAAGACCCTCTCTGAGCCAATAGCTAAAGTTGATTCAGGGTGGCATGTACTTCAAGGCTCAGAGATAGATTTTTTCATTAATCCGCTCTAGCGGTAGACTGAAAAAACAAGCAAACCATGATTAAAGCGATGCCAAACCAACCTATAGGCGGAATGTACTCTTCGAGTATTAAGACAGCGATGACTGCTGCAACAACAGGCTCGAACAGCGTTAGGATATTAGCTGTGCTGGCATTGATGTGTCTTAACCCCACACCAAACATGATGTAACCCACACCCATTGGAATAACAGCCATGTAGATGAGCACCAGGGTATTGGTTTGAGATACAAATAAGTTGTCTCCCGAAGCGAGTAACGTAGGTAGAAGTAAACACGCCCCCAGCCCAAAGATGGCACCCATAGCAGCCTGTGATTGGACCCCCTTATTGATAAGCTCTTTTGCCATTAATGAATATGTGGCGTAACTCAGGCCTGCTACTAGTCCTAGTAAGATTCCCCAAAGTTTAAATTGCGGTTCAGCGTGACCGTGAGTGCTCTCGGCATTGACGAGAAGTACAATGCCAACAACCCCAAGACCTAAGCTCACCCACTTTCGAGTGTTTAGATTTATTTTTGTGCTAAATAGACACTCGAATAGAAGAGTGAAAAGTGGGGCAGAGGCGATGGAGACTACTGTGCCTGTAGCAACACCGGCCATTCTCATTGAAGTGTAGAAAGCCATTGGATAAACCATTAATGCAAGTGCGCCAATTAGTACTTCTTTTCTGTGGTGCTTTAGTCGTGAAGCGTTTCTCTTCAAGGCAGTATTTGCTAAAAAGGCCTGTATCAAACCACCTATACCCATAGAAAATGCACCAACGGCTAATGGACTTACCTCCGGAACTAACGTGGCTGCTGCACCTGTCGTTCCCCAAAGTACCGAAGCCAATAATATAAAAAGAGATCCGTGTTGATGCGGTGATAACTGAAAGCGTGTTGTCATCATGTCTTAATCCGATCATTCATTTGATACTGAAAGGATAAGCGATGGAAGAAAGTTATATTTTGCTGAAAAGACGAAGTTGTATTTTAAAAGGACGTTTTTAACTGCGTGTGAACTGGCGAGGGGGAAGGTCGAAATGAAGAGAGAAGCGTCGGCTGAAAGCAGAAAGGTCGTTATAGCCGACTCTTTCAGCAACAATTTGAACGGGTAAGTCAGTATGTGTAAGAAGTGCTTTGGCTTTTTCCATTCTATGGTGAGTCACGTATTGTTGGACGCTCATACCGAGGTTGGTTTTGAAAAGAACTTTAAATTGAGTCGGGCTCAGACAAGCGATTTTTGATAGTTCAGCGATCGTGAGTGGACTGGCTAAATCGTCAAAAATCTCGCTCTGCGCAGCTCGGATCCGAGGATCGATTTTTGAGGTTATCGGCTGCTGTGTAAGTAGCATGGTAAAGACATCGAGAATCGAAGCCTCAATCGCTTTGTCTACTTGGTGCTCTAGCTGCTTCTCAACAAAATAGATAAAGCTCAGTAGCGGCGTTGTGGTAGCAAACACATGTACGCCGCTCTCGAGAATATGCTCTGGAAGCGTTGGCATGTCGGCAACAATAAATCGAGCGGCTTCGTCAGCTTGAAAACCATGAGTGGTGCTTGCTGGAATAACAACACACTCACCAACGGTCACCTTTCCAGAGAAGTTATCCATTTGAATATTGATGTTTCCTTGAACTGGAAGCACAAGCTGGTGGTAATCATCGTGCGAATGACTGTTTAGTTTCTTAGTGTAAGCTCGAATACTGAGAGTAGGCTGCATCGCGAAGTCCATCCATTTGACTGAAGTGTAAACAAGGTAGCTGCACTATAAATCGTGCTGAAGGCGTACTCACTTTGTTATAAGCTTTTAAAGCTTTCTAGTGCAAACCACTTAAGGCTTCACCCAAAGGTTTGAAGTAGGCTTGTAGTGCGTTGTGTATCTTTATTCGATGTTCTAAATCAGGGTAAACTTTGATGTGTTCGGGTTTGGTTGTCCCGGAGACTAAGTAACGGTTTTCAATGCCTGAACACGATTCTACGACTGACTCAAAGGCCCTCGCCATCATCTCAGTTGGTAGAGAAAAATAATAACTTCCCATCGCTTTGTCAGCAACCACACTTCGTGACACATAGTCGTGTCGATCTTGCTGATCATCTGTAAGTAACGCCGCATCAAATATTTTGAGTAACCTGTCATTCAACGGATGCGGAAAATGCGCCACGCTTTTCAGCCAACAGTCACTGGCAAAGATCGTTCGTTTTTGCGGCCCTGACCTGTCACCTATATCAAACGCTTTCTCTGCAATGTAGTGGTCAAACGCGTGCCAAAATTCATGAGCCAAAGCGCCAGCTCCTGCGTTTTTCGCAAGTGCCAGTTCTCTTTGGTTTGGTGCGTAGTGGGCTTGAACGCCTTTTTGTCCACCGCTGCCGAAAGCCAAATTAAGACTACCTCTCAACCCAATGGCTTTGGGTGGTAGCGCCAATATATAAGCAAGATCGGCAAACGAATCAAAGATCAGGTTAGCCGCTAGGTCTTTCTCTTCTTGATTGACCCACTTGCCAACACGAATACTGCCAATGCCAAAGGTATCTCGAATGTCGATAAACGACACTTGCTCCCCATGACGATAGTCTGGGCCCTTACGAGTTTTGTACTTAAAGCTAGTTAAACGCAAGATTCACCTTGAGCGATGGGTAGTGATTGGGGCTGCGTCTATTGTACATCAATTGATGTGGGTAGCGTTTGGAAAAAGACAGAATCGCTTGGTGAACACATCAGCTTTTTCATTGGTTCTGAGACGCTTTTGTCGGATAGGCGACACCTGTTACCAGATGCCGCCCTCCTAAGAACCGTACGTGCAACTTTCACTGCATACGGCTCAAGCCTCCACTAAGGCGTTATTGTTACCCAGCAACTCACAAAGCAGTGGCGACAGGATCAAACCATGAGTTACGACCTGTATTTTTCACCTTACGTTCATTGAGAAAACCTTCCCAAAAAGGATCGAACGGGGTCGCTTGACTCATGATTTTTACATGTCGCTTGATTGGCACTTGACCGATTTGAAACAGTCGGATCACGCCATACAGTCCATCCTTTTTAAACCAGCCATGGAAAATCCATTGCCCTTGATAGTTTAGAAAGTACTTGTGTGCGATCCATTTACGTCCCTTGTTTGGGTGACGCCTGACTGACCATCGCCATAACGCTAGAAACATCTGATGACCAACATAGCCGAAGGTTTGTTTAGCAACACAGTGGCGATAGTAATTCGCCCATCCTCGTAGCTTTGGATTCATCATATTAATGAGATCGGCTACTGGGATTGTTGCGTGTTTTCTAATGAGGTCACGCATGTTTCGTAAGAATGATAATACGTTGGATTTGCTCGGTTTAATGAGCAGTTTCCCTTTGTACTTTCTGGCGTTGAAGCCAAGAAAGTCAAAACCATCATTGATATGAGTAACGTGCGTTTTCTCTTCAGAAAGCGCTAAACCTCTTGCTTGTAAGAAAGCCATCAGTTGCGGCTTAATGTCGTTCACTAGGACTTCCTTTGAAGACCCCGTGATAACAAAGTCGTCAGCATAACCTATAAAGTTTACTCTGCTGCCTGTCTTGCGAGCGATATATTTAATTAACTTTTCTAGTCCGACAAGAGTGAGCAACATCAGGGTGGGTGAAATTATCCCACCTTGTGGTGTTCTCTCTGACGTTTTGTAGAATAGCCCTTTGTCTATATAGCCACATTCCAGCCATTGCTTGAGCATCCTTTTGTCTGTAGGGACATTATCAAGTAGCCACTGGTGACCTATCTTGTCGAAACAAGCTTTGATATCCCCCTCAAGAACCCATTGTGCTGCTCCCTTTTTGCACAGGCATTTGAAGCACTGCTGTATTGCATCGGCTGCGCTTCGGTTAGGTCTAAAGCCATAGCTGTTAGGGTCGGCAATTGTTTCCGATATAGGTTCTAGTGCTAGAAGATGTAACGCTTGTTGCGCTCGGTCTATCATACACGGGATACCTAATGGTCTAAGTTTGCCGTTTTTCTTCGGGATATAGATTCTTCTGAGCGGTTTAGCTCGATAGCCTTTTCTGATCAGTAAGCTGACTGCCGCCATTCGACGTGCATCGGTGTTCCAGATGTCGCCGTCAATTCCTGGCGTTTTACTGCCTTTGTTTTGTGATACTCGACGAACAGCGAGAAGTTTTGCTGCTTTCGAGTGAGTCAGTATCCACTGTAGTGCTTTCGCCTTACCGTGTTTACCTTCTCGGATTGCTTTTGCAATGCGCATCTGGAGCCTTAACACATGGCGCTCAACCGCTTTCCAGTCGATGGATTGCCATTGGGCGCTGCCAGAAGGGGCACTCACTTCATGAGAAGAGATCATCTGCATTCCTTCTTAAATAAAGTTTTCCAAATCATCTTGCAATGGGAGACCAGTTGGAAGTGGGCACACTTTCGTGTCAAACATCCGTTTGTATCTGCATCATTACAATGCAGCATTCGCTTTTTCCAACCTCCTTTACCAGCACCGCTATCGGCTCTCTTCACAGACAGCTTTCCCGAAGGAACGATACTGGCTTACCGTGTTCCGCATGTCGCGCAATATCAGGGTAGATGCCCACTATAGTGCGAGGAGCCTATCGATCACGAAAGAGTATTGTCCAACCTCTTTCCTACTCCCATCGCCGTTTGGCCACAGCGTATTAACCACTTCCGCTGCTTCACGTATAACGCACCTTATATGGATTCACTTTCGTTCATCATACTGATTCCCTAGCACTCACCCAATTCGTGGTTATCAGGAGGAGCATTCCCTCACGGTTCTGCTCCCGTTTGGCACAGTGCCAAACTTCGTTACATTGTCAGGCTCGCTGCTTTATTCAGAGCCTTAGGGTCGTCTGGTGATACAAACGGTTCACTCTTATCGCGGTGAACAGCGCTTCATGCGACTTCACGTCGCACGGACAAAAACGCGTTAGATCAAAAACTTTAATTTACTTAACTGATATTAGAAAAAATATCTTGAAGCCTTAAAGCTGAGAGGTTGATACGGCCACGTTGAACAATGAGTCTTAGATCTCTAATCAGTCACGTTAGCATGGGTGAAGCCTGAAAGTAATAGACTTCGAGGACGTATGAATAATAATCAACAAAAGTCTGGTGAGTGTGTTACCTTGGTTGTTCTCCCTACCGCTTAGTAGGGGCTTCTTTTCTTTTCCGAACTCGCATCTCGGCACTCCTTAGTTGCCCTCCTAAGCCTCATAACAGGCTTTAATTATGTCTATTTCAACCCAAAAGTTAAGAAACATCTTCAAACTCACTAGAATTGAAAATTTCAAAACCAACTACGATGTAACCCATATCGCTCCTTGGCTACCACTTGCTCAGAAAGTGAAACCTGTCATCCCTTCGGCAATTATATATTGCGAAGGTAATTTCGGTGAAATTGATGGTAAAACCGCTAATGGGCTAGTGAGGCATTCATTAAGCTATCGTATTCTATCGGTTATTGATAGTGTGTCTGCCGGCTTAGATGCTGGAGAAGTACTTGATAACAAAGCCAATGGAATACCGATCCTTGCCAATACTGAAGAAGCTATCATTCACGCGGAAAGTATTCCCGATTACTTCATTTTTGGCATTGCGCCATCAAGTGGTTTTTTATCTGACTTAGATAAAAGTATCATTTTAAATGCCATGTCACTAGGAATGAACATCGTAAATGGCTTACATGAATTCCTAACCGATGATCCTCTATTTTTAGAAGCTAGCTTAAAGAATAACGTTCGAATATTCGATACTCGCAAACCCAAAAATAAAGGCGATCTGAAAACGTTTAGCGGGAAAATACACAACGTTAAATGTCCGAGAATTGCTGTCATGGGGACGGATTGCGCGCTAGGAAAACGAACAACAGCGACAATATTGGCGAATGAACTGATTAAAAAAGGCCTTAACGTCGTTCTGATTGCCACTGGTCAAACAGGCATTATGCAAGGCGCACAATACTGCGTTGCACTCGATGCTGTTCCTTCACAATTTTGTGCCGGTGAGTTGGAATCTGTCATTGTACAGGCCTATGAAAAAGAAAATCCGGATCTGATAATTATTGAAGGGCAAGGAGCTTTAAGTCACCCTGCGTTTTCAACCAGCGCTTTTATCTTACGTGGCTGTTGTCCAACGGGTGTGATATTGCAACATGCTCCTAAACGTTTATATCGTAGTGATTTTCCTGATTGCCCAATGCCTTCGATTGCCTCAGAAATAAATCTTATCGAAACGTTTTCTAATACCGGTGTTATTGGACTAACACTGAATCATGAAGATATGTCTTTAGATGAAACCTGTCGTGCGATAGACAGTTACACTACCGAATTTGGTCTACCGGTTACTGATGTCTTGTCACAGCCTGTTGAGCATCTACTGCACATCGTATCGTCAGCCTTCCCTATAATAGCAAGTAAACTGGCCGAAAAAGGGTGAACTACCCTAGGTTACACATCGATTGTGGGAAAGTTCACCATAACGCTCAGTACCTGATTACTCAGCTCTCACTAAAAAACATATCCGTCACGCCTGTAACAAAAGCCTTCCTCGGCCACCCTATCATCGCACAAGTTCTTATTGATGCTGGCGCAAAAATGTTAGCCGATTCAAGAATCGAAAATCTTCAAAAGATGACTGAATCTGGCATTGCTATCCCTAAAATGCTGATACGTACACCCATGCTCAGTCAAGTGGCGAGCGTAATAAAATACAGTGATATGAGTTTAAACTCTGAAGTTGAAGTGATTCAGGGGCTTTCACATGCAGCGGAACAACAAAATTGCTGTCACGATATTATTATGGTTGAGCTTGGCGATCTAAGAGAAGGTGTGATGCCTAATCATGTGATTGATTTTATCCGTGAGATTGTTTCTTTACCGAACATCACGATAAAAGGAATTGGTACGAATTTAGCCTGTCGGTATGGTGTCGCTCCAGATGAGCAAAATATGAATGTTCTTTCTGATCTTGCCGATGGAATTGAAGCTATATTTGGGATCAGTCTAGAAATTATTTCAGGGGGTAATTCTGCTTCAGTTAACTGGGCTCTTCAGAGAACAGGCTTAACTCGAGTAAATAACCTTCGTATAGGAGAAGCCATTTTTTTAGGCTGTGAGCCTTTAGAGCACGAAAATATCAAAGGCTTACATACGGATGCGGTTTCTTTGACCGCTGAAGTGATTGAATCCAAGGCTAAACCGACTTTGCCTTGGGGGAGTCGGGGGTTAAATGCTTTTGGTGAAAAAGAAAGCCTTCAAGATAGAGGGGAGGTCTCACAAGCTATTGTACATTAGGCCGCCAAGATGTTTGTGTCAGCGGGCTTAAGGCTCCGAATGGGATTAAGATCATGTCTTCAACCAGTGATCATCTTGTCCTTGAATCCTCACGAAAACCACTATTTGTAGGGGAAAAAGTCACATTCGGTTTAGATTACAGTGCGCTCTTATCTTCTATGTCTTCACGTTATATCAATAAATATTTTAAGGCACCTAAAGCAAGAAGGAACGCATAATGCTAAGAACAGCAGTAATTATTTCCGTCAGTGTCATGCTTAACGGTTGTCAGATAAGCCCAATGAAATCTAGTGGGCTTGCCGATTATAGAGCGACGGTTATCTCAAGCCAACTGCCACAAGAGTTAGGCTTAATCACACTCGTAAATGCACAGTCAGAAGGCAATAGTGTCACTCTTGTTTTCGTAAAAAAGAAAACGTTGAATATGGACAGCTTAGTAGAAAAAGTCGCCGTTAGTTTTTGTGATAACATCGAAATAAGGCCACTATTAGAGAGTGGGATCTCTTATCGAATCATTACCTTAGGAAAAAATGAGAAAGTAGAAAGCCTTAACGTCATTTCTCTAGCTAACTGCTCTAATTGAATGCTTAGCAGTCGAATGGATAAAAGCCAATACGAGTTGTTCAATGTACTCAATGACATTATTTTATTAAAGTTTGACTGTCTTACGCCTTGGGAAAAAAACTTTATCACGGACCTACACCACAAAGCTTTAACTAAGCAGGTCATTTCAACTAAACAAGAACAACTTGTGTTGAAAATTTCAATGAAAGCTTACAAGTCAAAGAAAAAAAACGCACATTCCAAGATTTAATTTAAGACTGTGTATACCTAATCTGTTCAAGGTCCTCTAAACCTTGGACAGATTAGTAGTATTTGCACTTAAAGTATTGAAAATAATCAAGTGTAGAGGTGAATGGGTAACAACTTTCAGCGTAATGGCAATTGAAACACCTAAGTATTAGGTTCCTTTTCGATTAACACTCTGTACCTTCTGAAAGCAACAATGCATCTTCTAATTCAACCCCAAGATAGCGGATTGTATTATCTACCTTGGTATGACCAAGTAGTAGCTGCACCGCTCGGATATTTTTCGTTTTTGCGTAGACTAACGTCGCTTTTGTTCGCCTCATCGAGTGAGTGCCATACAAGTTAGGATCCAACCCCAGATTAGAAGCCCATCTCCTCACTAAGTATCGATAGTACGAATAGCTAATCGGTTGTTGCTTTCGCCTTTGGCTTGGGAAAATAAAATTGCTGTCATGTAGCGAAGCCATCAAAATCCATTTCATTAGACTCTGCTGAGTTCTTGTCGTTATCTCAAATTGAACTTCAATATCTGTTTTGCGCTGGATATGCTTAACGCGGTTAAATATCCTATCTTGCGAAGATACATCGCAAATGCGTATTTCGGTGATTGCGATCGCTCGTTTCGGTTTATTCCGATCACCTGATCCTGCCGTTTTTCTCTCTTCCTATTTTTACTCTAAGTGATCGGATTGCGCCAGTTTTCTCATTGACTCACCTCCCAGTTCTATTCGATGGCTATTGTGTACTAGCCGATCCATGAGAGCGTCTGCGACAGTAGCGTTGCCGATCATGTTGTACCACTCCTTTACAGGTAATTGACTGATGACGATTGTGCTGCTGTTTTGGTAGCGGTCTTCAAGCACTTCTAACAAGTGACCTGCATGCTCTTGAGTCAGTTTTTCCATCCCCCAGTCGTCTAGGATCAGTAAGCCTTTCTTAGCCAGTGATTGAAGCTGTTTTTGATAGCTACCATCCAGACGACCTGCGGTTAGGTCATCAAGCAAGCGAGTTAATCGGTAGTACCTCACCGTTTGTTGTTGGTCGCAAGCGTTGGTCGCCAATGCGCAACCAAGATAGGTTTTGCCTGCGCCTGTTGGGCCTGTGATCAAGATGTTCTGGTGCTTGTGCAGATAGCCACCAGTTAGAAGTTCGCTCATCTGCTTGCGGTTAAGGTTTCGCCCCTCCTTGTAGATGAGCTGACTCGGCTGAGCATCCACTCTCAGCTTGGCTTGCCGTTTTAGCCGTTGGATTTTGGATTGGTTGCGGTTCAAGATCTCACTTTCCAGAAGCAGGCTTAACCGTTCTTCGAAGTTTAGCTCTGCGTAGGTAGTCAGTTGTTCTTGTTGCTGTTCTAGCGCTTTCGCGGCATGGCTCAAGCGCAGGGTTTTTAGTTGGTCATTGAGTGCGTTCATATCTTTTCTCCTAGTGATAACAGTTCGGGCCACGAACATTGCTGTGAACAAGGTTCGGTGTGCTCGTGTTGTCTTTGCTCAGTTGGCCTTCACGATTGTGCTTCAACAGGTTGTTAATGAAGGTGTAGTTGGTTTTTGTCAGCATCAGCGCATCTTTACAGGCTTGCTCTAGGCGCGATTCACCATGGGCTTTGCTTAGGTTGAGTAACCCGAGACAAGAGCGATAAGACTGCTCAGGATGGGGCTTGGAGTTCAGCATCTTGTTGACGACTTCTCGTGTGGCTGGGCCGATATTGGCACCCCAGTTGAGCAGGCGCCCTGGCGACCACTTCTGATGTTGATGATTACTCGGCATGTGCTCTGGTTGGGTGCTGTTTCCGCGCTCTCTTTGACTACGTGGATGCTGAGCGATCAAGTTGCCTTGGTGATAGATCTGCACCAGACGGTTGGAGGCTTCCAGTTCGACATGGTGACCAACAAGTTGATGTGGCACCGAGTAGTAGTGGCGGCGATATTCGATGTGATAGTCAGGCCCGACTTTGGCTCGTTTGGTTTCAGTATATAGGTAACGCTGTTTGGGGAGGGGCTTTAACGCAGGCTTATCGAGTTTCTCGAACAGCGCTTTACGACTTGCACCATACTGCTTCATTTCACGTTGGTTTAAGTCGTTCATAAGATCACGGATAGCGAGATTGAGTTCCTTGAAGGTGTGGAAGGTTTGGTGTCTTAACCGCATCATGATCCAGCGCTCCACTAAGAGCACAGCATTCTCGGCCTTGGCTTTGTCTTTGGGTTTGTAGGGGCGGGCTGGCATTACGGCTGTTTGATAGTGATTCGCCAGTTTTTGATAGCTGTCGTTAAGCCTTGGCTCATAACGGTTAGCTTTGGTGACCGCGCTACGTAGATTATCGGGAACCAAGAGCTGTGGTACCCCACCAAAGTGCTCGAACGTATTCGCATGCGCTTCTAACCAGTAAGACTTACCTTGGCTTGGGAAGGCTTCAACATAGGTGTAATTGGACGCGCCCAAGGTCGCCACGAACACTTCTGCTTCGCGCACTTCACCTGTATCAGGGTTGACTACTTGAAGTCGAGGTCCACAGTAATCGATAAACAACTTGTCACCTGCAACATGGAGCTGACGCATGCTGCGCTTTTGGGTTTTGAACCAACGAGTAAAGTGCTCGCAGAACTGAGTGTAAGCGTAAGCTTGCTCTTGATATTGCTCATGGTATTCCTGCCAGAGCAACATCTTCGTCATGCCTTTACGTCTGAGTTCGACTGCGTATTGCGTGAAGTCTGGCATGACTTTATCGCGACTGGTTTTCTTGCCGTGATACAGAGCTTGAGTGAGATCAGTATCGCTACAACTTTCAGGTAGAGGCCAACCAAGTTGACTTTGTCTAAAGCGAGTCAGGAGTTCCGATATGGTGGAAGGGCCGAGTTTAAGGCAAGAAGCGATGCTGCGATTTGAAAGACCGCAGTCGTACTTAAGGCGTAATACCTCTTTGATTTTCTTCATTGGAGTTCTCTTTTTTGCCATTGTCGCTTCCTTACCTTCTTGTTTAAGAAGTAAAGAATAGCGAGCTATTGATTTAAAAGAGAAAAAGGTGGGATTTCGGGCATTCCGATCGCGGTTTTCGCTATTCCGATCGCTGATTTCGGAGTTAGGCTAAAAGTGATCGGATAATCGCGGAATCGGCGATCGGTTTAAACCGAAATGGGCGATCGGATAATCCCGAAATGACTGATCGGAATGCTCCGAAATATGCACAAACTCTGAGAACGAGCAAATCACTTGCTCTAAGTTTGCTATCAATAGCTAAGTTGAGCAACGCAAGCTGCATCAAATTATTTTCAATTTCTAATCTGGTTCTGATTCGCCAAATTTCCTCAAGCCGAAAAGGCTTTTTGACGCCACTTCGTTTCGTTTTGTTGAAAACTACCATGATGACCTCCTTTTTGATTGGTCATCACGATTGTAGTTGCAAGAAAATGGACATTTCTGAGTTAGAGAAACCATCTCTAGATATAGAAAAAGAGGTCAAATAGATCTCTTCAATGGGTTCGTTTAGCTGTGTCTGACAGGTTGTCGCCCAACTGGCACATCCTTAGAAGGGACGTGCTCTATCCAGCTGAGCTAAGGGCGCGCTACAGTCTTGGACACAGTCTAAGAGTACGCAATGATAAAGACTGTGTTAGAACTGTCAATAAGTCTCTCAAATATTTATTAAAACCATGTACCTACTATGCAGCAAGCTTTGCTGATACAAGGTAAACAACAAGTAGTTGAAACAGCCTTACCTTATTAACGTCGCTACGAAGTTCCGGTACTGTCACATGGTTCTCAAAGGTGTTTCCGTGAACAACTTGATGCCGACGACTATTAATATTGTTTAAAAAGTCCTGCCATACTGTTTGTCCCTGATAGCGACTTGGTGAAAGACGACTGCTCAGGGTTAGCTTCGCGGTGTAAGGAAAGTTTTCACACCCTCTGCATGTGACTTTGTGTAGCAAGTGTAATCTTCGCTCTGCAGCTTTTCTCGACTCAAATACCTCTTCATAAGAGGAATTATGAAGGTGCTTAAAAACATCGGATACCCCAAACTTCGACAGAACCAATTTGACCATGTCTGGTTTAGGATTCTTGTTGCCAGTACCCAAGAAAAGAAAAGCATCAACACTCGCTTCAAAGTCACTTACTTGCTCCAAAGTGGCAATTAAGGAGTCCTTGTGTTGGCGGAAGTCATTTTCTTCCATCATTGCCTGAGAATAATAACTGCATACAATCGCCTCCTTCGTGGAATAAGGAAAGTCAGCAAAAGACAAATGTCGATTCAAATCATCAACCAAGCTACGTGCCAACTCTTTAATGAACCCTTCCATATGAGAAATCATTAGAATACTCGCAGCCCTGCAGAGTGAATCATACATAGGCTCACCCTCATGATGCTTGTCAGCCTCATCAATTAGCAGTTCAACCTCTTTCCAACGTTCATCCGTTGTCGAAATTAAGTCATGCAAAAAAGTAGGCATTGTTAATCAACCAAAGTTAAGGCTTGTTCAATTCTAAACCTAACTTTAGAAACATCATTCACACTCCCTTGGCAAGATTCAAAAAAGCCTTTGTCAAAAAAGAGATTTTTGAAAGCTTCAAAGTTGGGTTCTTTGCCTGACAGATACGCCTTCCTAGACATAGCCATTGCAGCATCAAATACTGCAGCATTAAATTTAGAAACCTCTTTCAACTGAGGAGGCTCGGGATTTTCTGAATCTACTTTGTACTTGGCAAAAGGCTTCGTTTCTATTGTCGATATCAATGCGATAACACGGTGAAACTCATCCATCATTTCGTTGATTTGAGGCTCTGGATATTCATTAAACTCCTTCATTTTCTCCGTGAGGAACTGTTTGAATTTACCTTTGTAAGTCAAGTAGCCATCACCTGAGGTGAGGGCAAAGTAACGTAGCACCAACTCTACATCTTCCATCTTTTTTCGCTTTGCACTATCAGCCGAAATGAACGACAACCGAAGAAAATCTACATCATTTGCGGCTTCGTTAATTGCCTCTCTAAACTTACCTCTACAAGTAGCATTCCTGAGTTCTTGTGGCTCTAACTTCACAGAGCCTGAATTCAGTCTTTCAAAAATATCAAATTTGACTTGTTGGTCTATCGTTGAGTCGATTCGTAAACATCGAATTGTTCTCTCCTCAAGTCTGCGAACCAAAAACGGAGGTAAATCTGAGTATTTACAACCATTCAGCGGCTCTAGCGCCTCAAGTCCATCAAGCTCAAAACCTTTGTTGAAAAAATCTGTTATCGCAGTTAGACGTTGTTGTCCATCGATTACTGAATATCTTGCCACCCCGTCGTCAATTTCCTCATCAACATCAATATCCTGAGAGATGTAAACGAAAGGGATTGGGATATTCAGGATTAGGCTTTCTATTAGCCTAGATGCTGTTTTTACGTCCCATCGATGTCTTCTCTGGTAGTCTGGGCTTAGCTTAATGATGTTTTTATTTATCTTTTTTACCAAAGTTTCTAAGTCATACTCGACGGTTACCGCTTTAACCGTTCTCTCTTTCGCTACTTGCTGCAAGGCATCAAGCTTGGTTTTTAAAGAGCTCATAATTTCTCTGCTTTCTCATAAGGTTATTACTACACCTTAACATAACTTAAAGCTTGTTACCGTTATCTTAAGCGCAGACCTCTATCACTCAACCATAGCCATCTGAGAGTTTGAATTGCTCTTATCAAAGGTGACATTAACAGCCCTTATGAACGAATTATCAAATGAATTGCAAATTGGCACATCCAATGAAGCGTTAGGTGTAGTGGTTCAACTATCTAACAAACTTTGGGGCATTTTCGAGCTAGAAAATGCCACGGATAAAAATTCAACTTGAGAAGTTCTTGGACATTTATGAGTTACATACTCTGGTAATTTAGAAAATAATGAATTAGCAGAGATATAGAAAAGACCTATCATTCAGCAGGGAATAGCATTTGTGCTACGATTTGTCTTTGTTCCTTTGTCATTGCAGAGATACCCTCAATCAACGTTTCTGCGGACACTTTTTCCTTGTTAATCGTATTGGCGTTTTTCATAACTTTGTTGAGACGATGTAATTTGCATGTTCGGATTGTTTCCGTGCCTTTCTTAGACAATGGTGCATAGAGGAACTGTTCAACAATATTAATGTGCTCACTATATTTGTCATAGTGTGGGTGAATTATGCTAAAACTATCCGACTCAATGGGGTAACAGCTAGTAACCTGTTTACCAACAAAAACATCTATACTGCCTTTGGAAGTGTTACAAGCAGGGCAGCTTAGGGCTAAATTTCGACTCTCAAAAATGAACTGTGTGTATATTGATTTTGGCAACACATGTTCAATCTCAACTTCTTTAAGGTCGAAACCCAATGTCTTCTTACAATAGCAGCAAAGATTGGACTGCTGTTCTCGATAGTGATTCTTCAAATTGTCTCGAAACGATTTGTATTTGGAAACCGCCCAATCTCTATGTGACTTAACAGGTTTAGAGGTAACGGCTATTTCCTTCTGACTAGGTTCATATGCTCTTTCAATCTGTTCCATATTCGCTTTCACCTGCTAACGTATCCATGATCATTTTTAGCGGATCTTCATCTCTTAGGTTTCTTCTAACTGCTTCGATCTGCTCTAGTAATTGTGAGAACTCCGAAGTATCAGTTTTGTTGGCAGTAACCAAATCAAGCAACCGTTGAAGTCGTGTATTCAGATAGTGATTGCGCGAAGTTGGTAACCCAAAGACATCAAGTAAGATCTCCTCTGATGAAAGACCTTCTGTTCGTGTATACCGTTTCCACGTTTTGGCTCCATTGCTAAGGTGCAGCACTTCTGAGTTATTGAGAGGTAAATCGGAGATAAGAAGGTTGGAATGCGTTGCTAGGAACACATGGCAACCCAAACCAGCAATTGTTCTGTCGAAGACTCGTATGTAATCTGTTTGCCACTTGGGATGTAAACTCAACTCTGGCTCATCAAGGAAAATTAATGATCCCTTCTTTACTATTGGAACTAGCCTAAGAAGCGATGTAACTATGGCTGACTCACCCGAACTAAGGTCTGTTGAAGGTACTTCTTGTCCATTACGGTTGTGTAACCCAATTCGAGGTAGTTCTAGTAAGCCTAGCTTACTTAATTTTGTATATAATGAGTAATCCGAAGTTACCTTAGAGAAAGCTGTAGCCGTTGAGATAAGGTCAAAGGTAAGTGATAACGTTTTGTTTTTCTTTACTTCTCTCCAATTTAGAAGACTGAAATATACCTGACACAACTCATCTAAAACATCGTCTTTATAAAGGCTATGATGCTCTGAATCTTTGACAAACCGCTTAAAGTCCCTTTGCTGGGTTTGTAAGTCTTTCAAGTTGTTTAAGCCAGTTTGCTTTACTTTCCAGTGTACTGAAATTTTGGGCGTAAACTCCAATAACTCAAATAGGGGTAAAGCACGGTCTTTGACATTCTGAGCATTCGTATCTGTTAGATCATCTAAAAATGACGTAAGCGAATGACATGTTCTTTTTTGAATAGAGTCATATAGTCTGGGGCCAAGATAAGCATAATCACAATATTTACGATCAACCTTTGAGGGTAGCTTATCAGTCACACTAGCAGTAAAGCTGATAACATGGTTTTTATGAACCTTATCTAGTCTTGACTTCCCTTGTCTGGTTACTTTCACCCCATCGATAGACTGAGCGTACTCATAAATCGCACTATTGATACGCTTGGCAATGATAACAGATTGCTCTTTAAGCTTATTCCCTTCTGTTAACGCAAGAACTATCTCCCTCAAAAGTCGAGATTTACCGCTACCATTTTGGCCAATGAAAACCGTAAAGAAGTTTTGGCCAGAGCTAGCTTTCTCATCCAAACAGAAATCAAAATTCAACCCTGACACAGCAAATCTTGTAAGCCTTGTTTCCATAAAGTCCCTTTTAAATTCGTAGCCTAAGATCAATCTTACCGTAACTCATGACAATTACGAAATGGACTATAATGCCATGAAAAAACCTAATGAAAAGTTTGATGGCGGCTGGTGAGCATTCTATTGTGCAAACACATTTCGGGGCAAAAACAAGTCAAACTGACTCTTCACAATCGCTTACTTGTACCGAAGATTCTATTTCACGAGTAATAGTCTCCAAAGCAAAGTTCAGCGTATGATCTACTCCTGATAATAGTTGCTCTAGATTCGGAGTAAAAGGATAATCAGGGACTACACCTATACCGTTGAACTCTGAACCATCGGGATAAGTTCACCTGTTGGTACATACTCTAAATTGCCCACCACCTGGCAACTCACCAAAAATCGGCATTCCTGTACTTCCGTAAGTGGGACTACCTACAGTTTTTATATGCTCAGCTGATGCTGAGAAAACTAAAAAATCTTCGGCCGCAGACGCTGTATTTGAACCAATGAGAACATAAACTGGGATCTCAGTTTTTTCATTCGTCGCAGGGTAAAGCCAGCTTCCCTCACTATACGTCCATTCTTCAAAATCATAAGATTATAAAGATTATGACCACTCTAATGTAATTACCCATTATTATTCTTTATTTATGTAAATAAACACTTTTTTGATTATTATAGATTGACTAATTTTCCATCTAATACCATATTATTAACTAATAAAAATACTTTTGGTAGGTAGTAAAAGTATACTAAATATACCTGAATTTACGATTTGAGGTGTTGTGCTTGGCGAAGTTTTTATCTGTACGGAATAAGAAAAGCGTATCTGTTGACGTCCACCCTCGTGCGTATGAGGCATACCGATTCTTTCATGCTCAGATGTTTTTGTTCTATAAAACTGAGCTTGGTACTCAAGTATTGGAGGGGCTTCAGAAAGGCCAGCTCTTTTCTGTGGTGCGAGCTTCGAGTTCGAAATGTTATCTCTTTAGCGGATTTGAAATACACGGTTTTTCTATTAATGAATTTGATATGAGCGATCATCAAGTCGTGATTTATGATGATTTGACTGAAGAGGAAATAGAGCTATTGGCTTGGACTGGTGTATTCAGGGTTTTACTTTCTTCAGTCCAAGGAGGAAGGGTGGAGGCGTTACGCAAAGCTATTAATGAGCAGGTACCGAAAACGGTTCTTAATTCTGTTTTCTCTGTTAAAACACTTACTCAAGACTTCGTTGCGAGATGCACGCCGTATTCTTTGGCTGGTTTAAAAAAGCAGAGCAAAAAGATCGCAATTATCACAGCTGATTCAGAGCCTGAAACCAAAACGGATTCTATTTTCGAACAATTAACCCGTGAAATTCGACGCAATGAATCATGATGAACTAAAGCAGCGGTTTGCTGATAAGAATCAGCGATACTTCTTTCAGAACCTGTTTTGTGGCTCTGTGAGCGAAAATGGTGCTCTCGCTAATGAAGTTATACGACTGTGTGACATATTGGATGCTCGCTATGCTGCTCATTTTACTGAAATGACCTTCTTGCTGAATGAATCGAAAAGGTACCAGTGTGATTCTCCTCTACCTTTGACGGAAGTGTACTCCAATTTCAAAGACAAAAATTTTTTAACCCTTTATGTTGTGGCTTGTTTTGTTGCTGTCGATATCAACCGCGTTTCTTACGACATTAAGCAGTATGACCAATATAAAGCGTTAACCCTGTTGGTGGTGACTCACCTCAGCTTTCAGGGCGATCATGAATCGAAAATTGAACGCCTATGTAACGAATTACGACAATATGCACTGGGTAAACGTGAGCGGCTCGCGGCTTACCTCCCGGATATGCTTCAAACCACTTTTCCTCACTTAATCGAAGAGCTAGAGGTTTTGTTACAATCTGATGAGCTTCAACAAATCAATGTTGGTCGCCAGATTGCCAATATTAAAGTGCCTTATCAGGCCACCTTTGAAAATAAGAGTGGCTTTCATCGAAACGTAGGATCTCGTGAATTTAAACGAGAAGGCCGGCTACACATTACTGAGAAAAAGTATATTGATGATGATAGAAGTGTTTCGGTCGTAGAAATCAAAGAGCTAAAATTTGGTGATCTGGGTGACAAAAGTGCTTCTTGGGTAGATGAAGAAGAGCGATCTGCCAACTCTCGTTCCATTTCAATGGTGACCTCTCAAGAGTTTGTTACCAAGGATTATGGGGCACAGGCGCTACAAGCCAGAGCAGTAAATGAACGTATACGTAAAAAGAGCATGATGCTTACCTGTGAACTCTCTTCAATGACGCCGTTGGAGTTACACCATATGGTGGTTGATTGCATTGCCTCCCTAAGAAATCAGGACGAACATCAGGAATGTGCACGTCTTCTTCTTTTAATGCTTCTGACTGGAAATGGATTTGAAGATATAAAAAGCTGGCAGGCCAGACGAAACAACAGTCGGAGAATTATTGGCGTAAAACGGAAGTTTACACTCCCGAGTCAAAAGCTGCGAAAAGAGCTACTTCCTTTTATCAGGAATGTCGTGCAAGAGTACACCCTTCCTTTACCTTTGAATCTGGTGAGTGATCTGAACAGCTTCAAATTTGGCAGCACGGAAGAGAAAGACGTTAAGGCCTTTCTGTCAATAATAAAAAAACGTCATGATGTTGGACTGACATTATCCAAGATAACTTCTTATTTACCGCAGACGTTAAAAGGAAATGGTATCGATTGTACTCTGATTGACTTGATAACTGGCTTTGATGCTAAAAACCAACCAGCTCGGTTTTATACTTACGTTCCCTATGATGAACTACTTGCGGTTGTAAGAAGATACTTTAACCATATTAATAAGGCTGCTGATACGGATTATTTACTTGATTTAGATGTTAACGAAACTGGGCAGTCTTTAGGGTCTCCACTGTATATTGATACCAGGATCCTGAAGTCCATATTCACCAAAATACAAACTAAGCTCTGCGATATCTCACCCGAGCTTGAGGACTATTATTCTGAGGAGAACCATAATCTTCGCGCGATTTATTTACAGTTGGTGTTGGGGCTGGTGAGTGGTTACAGGCCTGTTGAGGGCTGGTTTGGGAATATCGATGATATTCACTTTTCTACCGGCGAATACCGGATAGCCGAGAAAGAACGCGGCACAGTATACAGTGGGAGAACGGTGCTCTTACCTGAGATCACGTTGGTGCACCTTGAGGGGTACATGCATTACTGTGAAGAAGCAGCGATTCATTTCTCTGTAAGAGATCGTGAATTGTCCCAGCGATATCGCCAATCACTCAATGGCAATATGCCTTTTTGTTTCTATCGTTATCAGGAGCGGATACAGGAGGTGACACCTTCAACCTACATGCAACACATAGATTCAATTTTTCCTCTTCCTGCTAACTGGACTCGTCACTACTTACGTTCACTGCTGTTCAGTCATGATATCTCCGATGAACTAATTGGTGCCTGGATGGGGCATATTCATTCAAATCAACTCCCTTTTGCTCAGTTCAGTCAAGTGAGTCGCCAGGATTTGCAACAGATCCGTGATTTGCTACAAGAGCACATCATCAGTCTGTTGTCTGGAGAGTTATAGTGAAAACGAAAAATATCGGTGAAGAAAAACGGCACAAGAAGCGTCTCGCGCACAGAGAGGCAGTAAAAAGTAAATCGAGACAACTGCTTGAAAAGGTATTCCCTAATCCTGTACATATACCATCCGAAACCGTCTTTAGTAGCTGTTGGGATAAATACAGTGACAGTCTGTTGGATACCTTTGGCCAGCAGCGGGATTTCCGACTTGCCTTCAATCATGGCGTAAGTCTTGTCAAAAAGTATCAAAAGGAGCATGGCTGGACGTTATCCCCACCTTCTCATTTGATCACAAATAAAACGCCGACTCAGTTGCGAAGTCCCGAATGGTTAAAAGGGGCATGGGCGCTGTATGATGCTTACGATGTATGGTTGAGAGAAAAATCAGATAGGAACAAACGTGATGTTCGCTTTCGCTATCAGTCATTAATCCTGTCACTCATCATGGACTCGGGACAGTGCAACATAGATGTTGTAAAAAGCTTTAATCGCCAGCTGCAGCAAGACAAAAAGCTCAACCTGAAACGTTTTTCCAACCGAATATTTGTTACACTAAAATTGAAAAATGATAACCTGAACAGCAATGACTATGAGGCTAGAGAGCCTGTCACTACCTTTCAATGTTATTTATCAGTCAAAACTCTGGGTCAACTTAGGCTCTGGCAAAAGCTGAATAATAAGGAGTGGCAATATCCTCAAAATAGCAAGCAGATACTGCAAGCCCTGTTGGTTGGTTTTCCAGAGCAAAAACATTTACCGACAAGCTTAAAACCGTTTTGCTCCTGCGCGGCATTCTGGTATGAAAGGAACTCCAACCCCCATTTGAGTCAGGCGTTATTAGAGTACAGGGTAGGGCGAACCCGGTCCTATTCACTGCCAATGTCCAATCTGGTTAAGCTGATTGCTCCTGTTATACACATTGTACCAGCAACATCATTTTCGGACTTTTCTACCGATGTAAAAGTAAAACATTCTCGAAAACAGGAAATCCCAAGCAAACCTATTTCACTAATACAAAGCCAGTTTATCAACGAGTTAAAAAGAGCCTGTAAACCCACTGAAAACGGAGAGAAAGTTACAGAAAATACAGTTAGAGGTAGGTTAGAAGGGCTTCTAGAACAGTATCAGATGGAGCCATGGCAACAGGTTTTCATCCATTGGCTGATACACAAAACTCACGGTTGCGTAGCCAAGACAGTTCACCAGTATATGCTTAATCAGGTTAAATACTGGTACCTGATGAACACCGAGTGCCATTTGTCTGAATTGACAGACAGTGCGGATATTGAAGGTATTTATCAGGAGCAAATTGATAAGCACCTGACCAAGAAGTCGCAAAGCTATTTCGCTAAAAGACTGAAGGAGCTACACGGATTTGCAACGCCTGTATTGGATCTCCCTTCTCTAAGTGACAGCTTCTTCCACATTGATGCCGGCAAAAAACATACCCGAGCAGGACTTATCAGCGAGCCGTTATTTAAGGTATTACTTCAGCATATCGAAAAATTAACAGATCTCAATGACATCGATAAACTTGCGCTTCAATCGATATGTATCCTCGCTTATCGTTGCGGACTCCGTCTTAACGAGCTCTATAAGTTGCAGCTTAAAAACCTTGAAAACTCAAAAACTGGCTGGCTAGAAATTCGTCCGAATCGGTTTGGTGACAACAAAACGGCAAGTGGTCTTCGAAAAGTCCCCGTTTTTCCGCTGCTGCTTGAGCATGAATGTGACATTGTTGCGGACTACATTCGTTTCAAACGAGGGCAAAATTTATCGAAAACTTCGCCTTTGTTTACAATGGGCGAAGATACGCACCGACCATTCAATACTTTTGCGGTTTCAAACTACGTTGGTAAGGTGCTCAGGGCACTCTCTGGCGAAGGTCACCTGATATTTTATCATCTGAGACACAGCTGTTTCAGTAGGTTACAGCTAATGCTTGAAGGCTGTAATCCTGAGAAACTTCTGCCAGCGTTTTACCCGTATTCAGAAAAACAGACTGTAGAGCTGCGACAAAAGCTCTTTAAAAACACCTACAGTAATGGATATTGGGAGATAGCTGCTTTGGGTGGACATGAGAGTCCTCAGGTTACTTTTATGCACTATTTTCATTTGAGTGATTTGCTGGCAACACCGTCGTATGGGCAAGATACACCGGTTTCACTTAAAGATGCGCAGGAGCAAGGGTTGTGCACCCGAAGGTATTATCAATCCTTGAAAAAAAACAAAGAAGACATAACCTATGGAGACTTTTTTGAGTCATTAGCTGATGAACTTGATATCGATAATCTGGAGATAGACCTTGAGCAAATTACCGCTGAGGAAATTGTTTTACAGCGTCCTGATAAAGAAAAAGTCAGTATCAACATTTGTTACCAGGTTCTTGAAGCGATTTCTCGAGGTGAACGTATTGATTTATTAGCGTATCAATATCGTCTTAAGCAAGAAACGATAGATAAGTGGCTCCGTAATGCCCTTTATCTAAAGTCATTGATGGCATCTAATTCGGGCTCTCAAGTGAAATATGATCAATTTGGTAATAAGCAGCAGGTTGAGCCACGGTCCCGCCATTTTTCAGTTCGTAGGGAATATGCATTGATTCCCGGCAAGCTAAAAACGATTAAAGAAGTGGCGTATGCAGAGAAGTTTGTTCAGCAGTTAAGGGCTCACTACAGAGAGGCGCCGGAAGCTATCAGTGACATGATGCAATATTGTTTAAAGCATACCGTAGTCAGTAAGTCAGGGGTTAACTTCAACTCGCCTTCTAATCTAAAGAAATTTATTGAAACCTTTCAGTTTGCGATCCCTAAGTCACATTGGCGGGCAGTAAAGTTATATATCAATAGCAGTAGTATCAAAGAGGAGTGGCAAGTTGTATTAAAAGGTATGACAACAGTTGAAGGCAAACGAGGGAAGAAAGTCGGTCGAAGTGGTACTGGTTCGGTTAGACTTGAGCTCATCAGTCCATCTGAGGATAAATATGCAGAAGGTGGTAGGGTCAATAAATATTCATCTCATTTGGTGGTGTATCTGATGTTTATGTCGTTTGTGATGCTGCAGAATCAAGATTTGCTACTCAAACCCAATTAAATTTGAAAAGGTAAAGTCGCCAAATGAATTGTCCAGTATGGCCGGGGCAGTTCACTACGATCTGACCAGTTACACCCATCAATGGTCGTAGTCTCATGCCTAAACCTCGTTACAAAACAACTAACTGGAAGCAGTATATAAAGCGTTAATCAACCGTGGCTCTCTGACCTTTTGGATTGATGAGGAAGCGATGGCCGGTTATATGGACTCCCCGTTTCAACAAAAAGAACGATAGATATTCGCGTGCTTATATACGAGCTACTGTTGAAGAGCTACCTCTGCTCAATGATAATTCCGGTTGTCAGGGTGCAATGCTTGTTAGCGAGCTATTTCTCTTTCGACTATTCTGTATCACTTAACTTTTATCTTACGCTTCTTTTTGTCAAACTGTCAGAGCATAGATGCTCTATATTCTGTATCAGATTTAAGCATAGCAAAAGCGGTACGGACTCTTTTATTTGCCAATGCTACCGCAGCACATTTTTTGCCTCTACGTGCTACTAATGCTTGTAGCCACTGTTCTTTCTTTGTTTTAGCGTCGCGTTTTTCGACTTGCTGAGCCACAGATATTGCGCCAGTAATTAATAGACTGCGCAGCGTTGAGTTTTTCCTTTTATCAATATGTCCCAACTTCGCTTTACCACCAGAAGAATGTTGGAGTGGTGTTAAGCCAATACAAGCGGAAACATCTTTTCCCTTGTTAAACTGACCAAGTTCTCCTGATGCCAAAGCAATGTACAAATGAATTGCGTTTAATTTCCCTACACCTTCAATCTTCATTAACTTTCGGCATTCTTGGATTGACCTTATCCATTGTTCAAGGGAATGATCATAAGTATCAATTGCTTCGCACAAAACCAAATATAAGTCGAGTGACACTTTCAGCATGTGCCTAAAATCAGCGGTTAAATCATTGTCCGCGTCTTCCAAAATCAGCTCTATCGATTGAGTAAAGCCTTGATGGTTTCTCGAAACTGGCAGATTAAACTCCCTCATCAATCCTACTAATTGATTTTTTAATACTGTCCATTGTTTAACGGCTTGTTCTCGCAATTTCAGCATTGATTGAGCTTGCTGTTGGCTATTGGTCTTACCAGAAACAAAAGTTACCCATTCCTTCATGCTATAAAAGCTGATAACACGATGAGGACAGTAGGTGCGCAAAACATCAAAGGCTAGAAGGTAGCGCCTTCAATAGAAGCCGAATATACGACCGCATCTTAACTTTTATTGCAAATAATCACTTTGTAAATACGTGGATTCCATATAAGGAATGGGGCACTTTTGAGTTAAAAAGTGCCATGGGTTAAAAATCACATGGGTTAAAAATCAGACAGCAACGACTCTGTCGAGTAGACGACACTTGTTGCCAAGTGCCGTCCCTCTAAGAACCGTACGTGCAACTTTCACTGCATACGGCTCAAGCCTCCACTAAGGCATCGTTTGATACCCAGCAACTATAAAGCAGTCGGAACAGGTTCAACCCAAGAGTTACGTGCTTGTCTTTTTGACTTCCGCTTGAACAAGTAATCTTGATAGTCGGGGTCATAAGGAGTCGCAGCACTTCGGATTTTTACATGTCGCTCTATTGGCACTTTTGCTATTTGGAACAAATTGAAGTGACAATCCATGTTCATGATTTTCTGCCAACCGTGAAATTGCCATTGGCCTTTTCGATTGAGAAAATACTTATGAACAACCCAGTCTTTAGACTTGGTTGGATGCCGTCTAACAGCCCAGTGCCATAGTGCTTGGAATAGCTTGTGGCCTACATACCCGAACACTTGTTTAGCGACGCAGTGGCGGTAGTAATTCGCCCACCCTCTGAGTTTTGGATTTATCAGTTTGATAAGATCATTAACGGAGATAGTTGCGTGCTTTTTGATAAGTTCACGTAGATTTCTCAAAAATAACAGCGTGTTGGGCTTACTCGGTTTAATGAGCAATTTCCCTTTGTACTTCCTATGGTTGAAGCCCAGAAAGTCAAAGCCATCATCAATATGAGTAATCTTCGTTTTCTCTTCGGATAGGGTTAACCCTCTTTCAGCCAAAAAGTCAGCAATCAACGGTTTGATATCGCTCACTAACACCTCCTTTGAAGAGCAAGTGACAACGAAATCATCTGCATAACCAATAAAATTGGCTCTAGCTCCTTTTCTGAGTGCTGTGGATTTTATGCGTTGCTCCAAACCCGAGAGGGTCATTAGCATCAAGGTTGGGGAGATGATCCCTCCTTGTGGCGTACCCTCATCCGTATCATAGAACAGGCCTCTATCCACAAAACCAGACTTCAGCCATTGCTCTAACATACGTTTATCTATGGTGATATTGTTCATAAGCCATTGGTGCCCGATTTTATCGAAGCAAGCTTTAATATCTCCCTCAAGAACCCACTTTGCTGATTTCTTCAGAGCCAAGCATTTAAAGCACTGACTGATGGCGTCAGCAGTGCTGCGGTTTGGTCTAAATCCATAGCTGTTGAGGTCGGCTAGTGTTTCAGACACAGGCTCTAGTGCAAGCAGGTGGAGCGCTTGTTGCGCTCTATCTATCATGCACGGAATACCTAGAGGTCTGAGTTTGCCATTCTTTTTGGGGATGTAGATACGTTTGAGTGGCTTTGCTTTGTAAGTCTTACGACTCAGTTGATCAACTGCTTTCATACGGCGTGCATCTGTATTCCAGATGACACCATCTACTCCAGGCGTTTTATTGCCTTTATTTTGAGAGACTCGCTTAACGGCCAAAAGTTTAGCCGAGCGAGAATGAGTCAAGAGCCACTGTAAGGATTTCACCTTACCGTATTTCTTTTCTCTTGTTGCTTTTGCGATACGCATTTGAAGCTTTAATACGTGGGCTTCAGCGGATTTCCAGTCAATAGACTGCCACTGAGCACCGTCAGAAGATGCACTAATCTCTTTCGAGAGCATCATTTGCTTTTCTCCTTAAATAAAGTTCTTCAAATTCTCTCGCAATGGGAGACCAGTCGGAAGTGGGCTCACTTTCGTGATCAGACATCAGTCTGTATCTACATCGTTACAATGCAGCCTTCGCTTTTTCCGACCTCCTATACCTGCACCACTATCGGCCACAAAGGCTTTCCCAAAGGGAGTGATACAGGCTTACCCTGTTCCGTATGTTGCGTAAAATGTCAGGTTAGATGCCCACTATAGTGCGGAGAGTGCAGTGACCACGAAAAAGTACTGTCCAACCTCTTTCCAACTCTCATTGCCTTTTGGCTACAGCGTAATAACCACTTCCGCTGTTTCAACGCATAACGCACCTTACGTGGATTCACTTACGTTCATCATACTGACTACCTAGCACTCACCCGATTTGTGGTTATCAGGAGGATCTTCTTCTCACGATTCAAATCCCGAATGGGATATTCCCGCTCTTCGTTACATTGTCTGAGCCGCTGCTTTATTCAGGCTCATAGGTTCATCTGGTGATACAGATGGTTCACTCATAAAGCGGTGAACAACGCTTGATACGACTTCAGGTCGCACGGACAAAAGCGTGTTAGGTCTTTAACTCCAACACGCCAGTTTCGCATTAAGATTTCTACGGGTTAGACGCCTCAATAGCCACCGCTGTAGACGGTCGGCTGGATTGACTTGTTAAGCCTGCTCTATGATTTCTTCGATTCTTTCAGATTTAAGGTGTTCTGTTTGTTGCATAATATCAATATTTCTTCCGAACCTTTGTTGAAGACCTCCACGGATCTTTCTTAGCATAAATTTTCCGAGCCGTTTCTCTGACTCTAAAGGAACAGAAGTGCCCATCAATGCTAGGGTATCTGGTGCGTTATTTGAACCACGATGCAATTTATTTTTGGCCTCATCACGTTTTCTTGAAAACTTATGTGTGAGTTCATTATGATGAGCTGTTGCAAGCTCATTGATCCATTCAGTTACTTCCTCAACGCCAAGAAGTACTGAGAGATGATGCGGGTTTACAGAATATTATTTGATATCATAACCCTTAGTAATAAATGGGGTATCATCGAAGCCGGAAATTTTTCCACTTAGGCGATTTTCTTCATCTTCAGTAAGGAAATCATTGTCAGTATGTACAATTATCTGTGTTTCAGGGGCAATCTCTTTAATAAATTCTGTTAGGGTACCCACAGAATTAATGTTGGTCGATGCCTTGTAGCTATAGAAAATAGTTCCTGACTGTGGCATTCCTAATGCTTGTGCTAAACACTCAAGCATTCCCATTTTGGTATCTTCTGTAAGAAATACGTAGTCGATGTCACCTTCTCTTAGTTTTTCAAAACTATCTAGCGCTCCAATATCCATTAACATAGATAATCTATGAAGATTATTTCCTTGCTCAAAAACACTACCATTTTTAAGCCACACAAAGTTTGCTTCACCATACAATGAATCAACAATATGACGACTATGGGTTGATATTATTATTTTTTGTATTTGTTTCTTGAGATATGGTTTGTAGCGCTTCAGTTAAAAGCGTTTGGTTGTCAGGGTGCAGATGTGAATCAGGTTCATCAAGCAGTAAAAGGCTAGGCTTAAACAGAGTAACTGATCTGCTCCAGTCAGACTGGACAGCGCATTAAGCGACATATTGTTTTTCAAAGTTAACTGGGCTTAGATACCCAAGGGCACTGTGCCTTCTTGTTCGATTATAATCAACTTCGATGTATTCAAAAAGTGCTTGGCGCATCTCTTCTCGCGTCATTATCGGCTCGTATTGGACGGCTTGTACTTTCATTGAGTGGAAAAAGCTTTCAACACAGGCGTTATCCCAACAATTTCCCTTCCTACTCATACTTTATTTTAGATTATGGGCTGCAATTAAGTCTCGGTAGTCTTTTGAACAATACTGACTACCTCTATCGCTATGGATAATCACACCTTCTGGCATCCCTCTACGGAATAATGCCATTGATAGCGCATCACAGACCAGAGTCGCAGTCATTCTCGTGCTCATACTTGCCGTGAGTACAAGTCGATTACAACTGCTAAATACATCCAACCTTCGCTTGTCGCTAGATAGGTAATATCCCCAGCCCATTTCTGATTCGGTGCTGTCGCATTAAAGTCTTGCTCAAACAAGTTCGGGGCAACAGGAAGCCTATGCTTACTGTCTGTCGTACATTTAAACTTACGGGCGACCTTCGCGACTAAGCTCTTGCGCTTCATGCTCGCAGCAATGGTTTTTACATCATGCTTATTACCATTTTCTTCAAGTTCTTTTTGAATACGCCTTGCACCATCGCGTTCCTTTTTATCAGCAAAGACTCCTCAAACCTTGCTATCAAGCTGCTTGCGGTGCTCATTGCGTTGAGTGACTTTATGGCGATTATCAATCCAATAATAAAACCCACTTCGTATAGTCAAGTAATAAAGTATCATACTAAACCTAATTAGAGATCGGTCAAAATAAACACACCCCAGAGCAAACTACCTGAATTAACTTAAATTCTAAGGACTTAGTGCACCTAAGGAAACAGTGATTAAGTACAACAAATAACCCATGTATGACTTTACAGGGTAATATCACTGCTATTATCGAATATCATCCTGAACGGATCCTCAACAAAAGCACGCACACTAGCTTTTAAGTATTCGAGTTTAATCGCCACTTTATTAATTCTGGGGTGCTCTTTGAGTTTTTTAACCTTGCTTGGCTGTTCTGGGTTACCCTTTCTACAAAGTTTATAAGCTAATTACATTTGATACGCTCATACTGTGAGTTAAAGCATTAATTATACAATTCTAGAAAACAGTCTAGCTGCCCAACCATTAATATCTTCTGGATCAATGACGCCTTCAAACTTTGATTTAGGGTGAGGAATAACATAATAACATAATGGTTATCACTACCAAAAATTCGATCAAAAGTATTATTTTGCCAACGTAAAGAACCACGAAGCAGCTGTTCTTCGATTTCATCAAGTACACTTACTTACCTTGGGTAGCTTTCGCAAAGGATATACAAAAACGCTACAGCCACCCTGGTCATTTAATATATCTAACATCAGGAGAAAACTATCAAACTTATTACGGTAGAGATGTACATCATCAGTCTGATCATTAAGCGCATCCCATTGAGCGCTAGGTAAATCACCAGATATATCTGCTTCATCAGTACTGATATTAATTGATGCTTCTCCAGAGATTGCGCTCCGTACTCAATAAAATTGTTTGTCCAGTGCAGAAAAGAAAACCCCCTAGGAGGGGTTATTATCTGATATGGATTATTATGGTCTCATTTTACGTGACTTGGGTTCACGTTTCTTTTTTTACTGTGAGAAAGTAGCTCTATTTCTGAAGAAGTATGTTCTCTTATTTATTTAGCACGGTGTATATTTCTAAACTGTTAGGGATTAATCCTAACAAATATTATTAAAGGAGTAATTTTATGAAGTTCAAGCTTTCTGTTATAGCTATTTCAATTATTTTCTCTTCTGTAGTATTTGCATCGAGTATTTATGACTCAAGCAAAAGCTACACAGCAGGAGAGAAAGTTTCCTTCAATGGCGCAATTTATGAAGCCCAATGGTGGGCAAATCCTAATCAATCACCAGCAGATATAACGGCGAACAGTTGGGAGTCTCCATGGGTATTGATCTCAGAAACAGGTGGCGAAACAACCCCACCAGTTGACCCAGAAAAACCACCTGTAGTTCCTCCGCTGGAAGGAGAGTACCCTGCCTATTCAGAAAACGAGGCATATTCTGGTGGTGATATTGTTAGTAATGCAGGGGAATTATACCTATGCAAGAATGGTGTAACCCAAACGTGGTGCTCCGGTGCAGCATGGGCTTATGCTCCAGGAACAGGTACAGCCTGGGATCAAGCATGGGAAAAAGTAACTGACCCAACGCCTGACCCAACGCCTGACCCAACGCCTGACCCAACGCCTGATGAAGGTTATATAATTGATCAACAAGATTTAGCCGAGAAAGAAGCGCAATTAACTGACTTCCCTGCAATGGCTTCAGTAAAAGAAGCTATTCGTACAATCGATAACACGGCTGTCAATTCAATTAAGCCATTAGCGGCAAGTAACCCAGAAAACGTAAAACGTATCGAAGGTATTATTTCTGAAGCGGATTGGGACTTCATGTTCGCAAAACGTGCGCCAGAATATACTTATCGCCATTTCTTACAAGCAGCAGGTAAATTCCCTGCATTCTGTGGTACTTATGATGACGGTCGTGATTCTGATGCAATCTGTCGTAAATCTTTAGCCACCATGTTTGCTCACTTTACCCAAGAAACCGGCGGACATACTGCTCACTGGGAAGTGCCTGAATGGCGTCAAGGCTTGGTTCACGTTCGTGAAATGGGTTGGGATGAAGAAATGCGCGGTGGTTATAATGGTGAATGTAACCCTGATGTATGGCAAGGTCAAACTTGGCCATGTGGTACTTTTGATAATGGTGAATTCAAATCATACTTTGGTCGTGGTGCAAAACAATTAAGCTATAACTATAACTATGGTCCATTCTCAGAAGCTATGTTTGGTACTGTTCGAACCTTACTGGACAACCCAGAAATGGTGGCTGACACTTGGTTAAACTTAGCCTCAGCAGTATTCTTCTTCACTTACCCACAACCACCAAAACCATCAATGCTACACGTGATTGATGGAACTTGGCAGCCAAATGAGCGTGACTTAACAAACGACCTAACTCCAGGTTTTGGTGTCACTACACAAATCATTAATGGTGGTGTTGAGTGTGGTGGTACTGTTGAAGTTGCACAATCTTTAAATCGCATCAGCTACTACATAGAATTCGCTAACTACTTAGACGTTCCTGTTCATGATGATGAAAATTTAGGTTGTAAGGGAATGAAGCAATTTGATGCTGAAGGTGCAGGTGCTATAAACATCTATTGGGAAAAAGATTGGGGATGGTCACATGAAACCCCTAGTGGGGCAACTTATTCTTGCCAGTTAGTTGGTTATCAAACTCCTTACTCAGCCTTTAAAGAAGGTGATTTTACACAGTGTGTAAAAGCTAACTTTCCTGACGCTATTATCAAGTAGCTATAAGGGGGTATGAAGTCCAATGGAACGAAACCGTATACAATTGGTCTTCATACCCCCTTATCTTGAAAAATAGCCATCCTAACGAATCAATAAATCATAATAAAACACATCGATGTATAGATACACAGGAAGTAAACCTATAACACACCCCGTATTTTGAGGTGTTTATTATGTCTCATTATGTTTAATGATGCATATCTTGTAAAACCAATGCAATCTCTTGTATTTAGAGGCTTTATCATATTGAAGTATCGCGAAATGAGTAAGAATTACATTTTTCGAGAGTTAGAGTGCCAAATGACGAAGGAAGAGGTTGCTGAACTGTGTTTTAAAAGTGTGAGAACTGTTACGGGTTGGGATGAAGGAAAACCGATACCTCCCGAGTGTAAAAGGCTTATGCGTATGGCAAAAGGTCGGGAACTCAGCGTAAGTGATGATTGGGAACAGTTCAAAATGTTATATGACAGTATGGAACTGCCGACAGGCCAAGTCGTGAGGCCACAACAAATATTAGCAGGGATTGCGCTTTTGGGGATTCAATCTGAATTAGAGATTAAGACTTCGACACACCTACTTGGATTGACTAGGGCTATAGCGAACATTAGGAAATAGAATTAGAAAAGTATGATTTTACCAGTGTGAGGTCAAAGCTATAGCAACAGCGCCTAATAAGGTGAGGTTCTTATTGACAAGATGAAGTTGATTGGAACAAATAACTTGTTTGTTAGATATACCAAATACGACAATTAACTACAAAGTAGTGGCTCGTTTTGCTAACCACTACACGCTCCCAAACCAGTCAGTTGGCGGTGAACAGCGACAACAAACACGGCATGATGAGAACTCAGCACTACCTAAGCGCGCCGATCGAAAAGAATCGCTGGTATCAGTTTGATGTCAAGGTGAAGTGGACGCCTAACTCTGACGGCTACCTTGCCATTACCATCAATGACCAACGTGTAGTGAACCACCACGGGCCGACTAGTTATGTCGATTGTCTCGGCCCCTATTTTAAAGCGGGCATTTACCGCGACCACAGTGTCAACACCTTTGCTCTGCTGTTGGATGATTACTCACGAACCTTGATTGAGGAATCAAATACGGATTTGGAATAAGCCTTATTCCAAATCTACGATCCTTATCGGAGTTGTTGATCAACATAGAGTCTGGCGATCAACTAGAATTGTTCCAGCCACTATAACGTCCGGTCATCACATTCGGTCAGCATGAACCGAAACATTTGTGGACAATAAGTTTGTCAGCGACTTTGCTAAATTAGTAATAAATGAATAACTACAGGTCTGGAATACTCGCCTGCGTTATTTATGTCCTTGTTTGGAATCTCATCGGCCTGACTTGGTCATCATTATGCTCGGCACGAACGACATGAAAAACTGTTATCTGGACCTTGATGTACTGGAACACGATGTATCCTTGCGGGGCTGCCTTTTACGTGCGCCTACATCCGCAACATTGGACGCTTTGCAACAACCTCCGCCCTTGATCGGCTTACGTGAGAACATCACACCAATTGCGAGCATCGCAATACAACTTATGAAAATAAGAACGGTAAGAACTAAAGTCATAACACCACCTCCTATAAATCACTGTATTGTTATCTTTCTCCAATTTTAAAAACAAAGCAATGGTCGTTTTGTAACCACTTATTATTTTTATCAATAGTCAAGCCTTTGCTGATGGTGAAACATGATAAGAAACGAAGGCGAGTTTTGATACACCAGCCTCTGTGGTCTTAACCGATTCTTAATCTTTGGGTCTAAGACAGCAATTGTCGACAAGGTTCTGCCTTAATTCCGAAGTGGCAGGAGAAGGTGCAGCAGGGCGTTCGCGGCGTTGAAAACTTATTGGTAAAGCAAATCATGTTCTCAAATCGTGTCATGCTCACCAAGATGGACAAAGTGGATGACAATACCGTTCGCAACATCGCGCAGGCGATTCACCCGCTTAATGTTTACACCGAGATAATTAAAACGTCATGGGGCTTGAAATTACAGACTTTTGGCGCGCTTCAGTAATTAATGACTAATCGGTTCGCTCTCGTGCGAAAGAAAAGCTACATAAACTCGTTTTTCTCAACATTTAGATTCGCCTTGATAAATTCAATAAACGATGAAATTCTTAGAGATGTAGCTGAGTTCTTATAGTAGATAGCGTGAATGGGCTGCTCTATCTTGAGTGAAGACTCTTTGAAAAGTTCTACCAAGGTACCATTTCTTCTATCACTAAATGTCATAAAGTCGGACAAGCATGCGATGCCAGCTCCACTTAACGCTAAATGCCGGATCACCTCACCGTTGTCGGCTTGCAAGTCACTCGTTGCTCTAAAGATCTTATCGTTTGCATCTTTGAGCGGCCAGTTTTTCAAAATCTCAGGCCGACTAAAACCTAATAACCTATGGTTGGACAACTCATCAATACTACTTGGTGTACCAAATTCATTCAGATATTCAGGGCTAGCAACAATACGTATTCTGCTATTACCGATAAATACTGCTCTTAATGAGGAGTCTTTCAGCTGCCCGATGCGGATAGCAATATCGGTGTGCTTACCAACTAAATCTATGTTTTCTTCATCTGTCGTCAACTCGATTTCAACGTCAGGGTAAAGGGATTGATAACGCGAAATGCACGGAGCAAGCCCATGAATCGCGAAGGGCGTGGCTGCATTTATGCGCAAAAAACCTGAGGGCGTCTCTTTCTGGTGTTTCAATTGTACTTCTGCTAACTCAACCTCTTCGAGCACTTTGCGTACTCTTTTCAGGTATATACTGCCTTCTGAAGTGACGCTCAATTTACGTGTAGTCCGATTTAATAAGGTGGTTTCTAGTTTCGCTTCGAGCCTAGAAATAGTTCTACTCACCGCAGCTGGTGTTATAGAAAGAATCTCTGACGCCCCTCTCACAGTTCCAGTATCGGCAACTGCGACTAGAGCTTTCATTTCATCCAAGGTCGATTTCATTCGTTACCTTTTGTAATTTTATAATTAACTAATGTTTACTTTAGGGAATTAAAATCATCAAGTAAAGTTAGTGCCAACAACAAAGACAAGATAAATACTTAGGAGATAAAAATGACAGTACCTTCATTTGGTGTAGGCACTTTTCGCTTAGAGGGTGAAGTGGTAAAAAATTCAGTACGCAACGCATTGGAAGTTGGATATCGTGTGGTTGATACCGCTCAAATCTATGGTAATGAAGCGAGCATAGGAGAAGCACTGGTTGAATCTAAGTTGCCACGAGAAGAGTTGCTCATCACAACAAAAATCTGGGTAGACAATATGGCTGAGGACAAGCTCATCCCAAGCCTCAAAGAGAGCCTAGATAAACTACAGACTGACTATGTCGATTTAACATTGATTCATTGGCCAGGTACAAACGATAACGTCAAAGAGTATATGCAAGCGCTACTTGAAGCAAAATCGTTAGGATTAACCAAACAAATTGGGGTATCAAACTTCAATATCGAGTTGTTAAATAAAGCATTTGATGCGGTGGGCAAGGAAAATATAGCAACTAACCAAATTGAACTAAGCCCATTCTTGCAAAACCACAAGCTAGTGTCATTTATGCAAGAAAACGACATTCAAGTAACCTCTTACATGACGTTAGCTTATGGCGAAGCTTTAAAGGACTCTACGATTATTGATATCGCAAGTAAGTACCAATCAACGCCTGCGCAAATTGTGCTCGCGTGGGCGCTAGCAAAGGGATTTGCAGTGATTCCATCTTCAACCAAGCGTGAGAACCTCATTAGTAATCTTCAAGCTCAACAGATTCAACTATTGAGTGAGGATATCAAATTAATCGATAGCCTTGAGCGTAACGGGCGTCAAGTTAGTCCTGATGGTCTTGCTCCACAGTGGGACGATTAAAATGAGTAATGTATTAATTGTTAATGGTGGTAAAAAGTTTGCTCACTCCCAAGGAGCACTTAATAGTAGCTTAGTCGAATTAGCTGTGAGCTATTTGACCGAGCTAAACCACGACGTAGAGGTTACTGAGGTTGATAGCGGCTACGACATAGAGACTGAAATAGTAAAGTGGTTATGGGCAGATGTTGTGATCCACCAAAACCCAGCATGGTGGATGGGAACACCTTGGATCGTAAAAAAATATATCGATGATGTCTTTACTATTGGGCACGGTCGTTTGTATCAAAGTGATGGCAGAACACGAAGTGATAGCAACTCAATGTATGGTTCAGGTGGGTTGATTCAAGGGAAAAAGTATATGCTTTCGGTTACATGGAATGCCCCACAAGAAGCTTTTACTGATCCATCTCAGTTTTTTGAAGGGGTAGGCGTTGATGGTGTGTACTTACCATTTCATAAAGCACATCAGTTTTTGGGAATGTCCCCCTTGCGCACATTTATGTGTAATGACGTCATAAAAAACCCTCAGATAGAAAACGATTTTGACAGGTATAAAGCACACTTAAAAGAAGTGTTTTCAAATTAATTTAGAACTGATATTTCCATGTTCTGATTGGACCTAATTGGTTCTGGGTTATTTTCTACTCACCCTTTTATTTGGAGAGGGTGAGTATGTTGGTAATTGCTTGATACAATTAAATCTCGACTCTCATGTTTATTTCGTTGCGCTGTATTTAGTCAGGATGCCTTGGTAATTACAACGCGTCAGTTATTGTCAATTGCACCAAGTTTATCCATAACAAAATCTAAAAATACTCTCACTCGTTCAGGTTGATAAGCCCCTCCACGGTATAGAGCGTTTAGCGGATAACTAAGAGGTTTAAAACCGACATCAAGTTTTTTCAGAAGTCCCTTTTCCACATAAGGTGCAGCAATAATATCGGGCTGATAGCTTGCTCCAACCGAAGAGAGCGTCAACTGGCGAATAAGTCGTGGACTATTGCTTTTGAAAACGGCGTTTACGGAGAGGTTATGATAAGCACTGCTTGGCTTCACAGTGTTAGCTACAGGCCAGCGAGCTGTTGAGTGAAGGTTGCTGTCGACAAGGCAAGGTAACAGTTTTAATTCCATACCATCGTAGCACTGTTTCGCTAATTCAGGCGCCGCATAAACAGAACTTTGAAGGGACATTACCTTACGATACTTCAAGTTGGAGTCTTCGAGTTCACTGGCACGAAAAGCGATGTCTATGCCTTGTTCGACTAAATCCAGTTTTTGATTGGTAACGATGATGTCAATCTGAATATCTGGATATCGCGCGTAAAACTCTGGAAGAAGTGGGCTTAATAACTCCTCAGCAAAACCCTGCGAAGCGGTCACACGTATTGAGCCAGACGCTTCTTTATTATTTGAATGGAGTTGATGGTATAGCTGATCAAACTTAGCCAGAACCTGTTGTGCTTGCAGGTAATACTCTTGACCATCCTGATTAATTGAGAGCTTTCGGGTCGTGCGATGAAACAGTTTGACTCCGAGTTGCTCTTCGACGCGATTTACATATTTGGAGGTTAGAGATTTGGAAATACCTAAACGTTCAGAAGCGGCAGTAAATGAGCCTGTCTCTATCACAGCCACAACTGTTCTCATTCCATCTATAGTGTCCATAAACTATCAACATTTTGGAAATTATCATTCCATGTTAGCGGGGTTTTTCTTCTTGGCAACTTGTTCTTAAATGTAGAACAGACAACGAGCTAGGAGAAAATAATGATAAAGCTATACTGGCACCCTATGTCGGGGCATGCACACCGCGCGCACATGCTATTAAACATTCTCGAATTGGACTTTGAACTCACTACTGTCGATTTACCTAACGGTGAGCATCAAAAGCCAGAGTTTTTGGCACTTAACCCCTTTGGACAAATACCAGTATTAGTCGATGATGAAGTTGTCATTTCTGATTCAAATGCGATCTTGGTTTATCTTGCTGGCGTTTATGATAAAGAACAGACGTGGCTTCCGGAGTCCTCACTGGTGCGTGCACATATCGAGCAGTTTCTGTCTCTCGCTGCTCATCGACTAGCAGGTTCAATAGCTAAACTTCGTGCAGCGAACTTATTCAATCGCAGCATAGATAGTGCATCGCACACTCTAGAAGCACATAAGCTCCTAAAACAACTTGAAACTTACTTACACGGCCGTCAATGGTTTGTTGGAACAAAGCCTACTATTGCAGATTTAGCACTCTACAGTTATATCAAGTTAGCACCGGAGGGAGGAATAGGCTTGGCCAACTATCCTGTTTTGGAAGCTTGGCTGAAACGAGTAGAGGGGCTACCTGGTTTTGTACCTATGCAACTTTCGAATGTCGGTCTACGCAAGGAAGCACTAAATAGTGATATTTGCGAAAAACATCGATAATTGGTTATTTCCACTTATCTCTTGTTTCGACTAGAAATATATAAACGTAATCCAAAAGATAACTGTTTGGATGGAGTATTTATCAGGTATAACTTTGAATGTGGCACTTCTGTATTATGAAGTGCCAATTATGAAGCCTCTGGACATTTTAAATCATCTGAACGTCTTAGTATCAGGTTTTACTATGCTTCGAAACCGAAGACTAGTGCGGTAGCTTACATGTAATAATACCGCCATAAAGATTACCAATGTTTATGGCGGCATTCGATCGGATGCGCTAGTTACTTGTTTGCGGTAATGCCGCAGTAACAAGAAGCTCAACTTTTAGTTCAGTGCTTGCTAGCTTCGCTTCCCCGCAGGCTCTCGCAGGGGCAAAACCAGGTTTAAACCACTCGTCCCAGACGTGGTTCATTTCTTCAAAATCCTGCATGTCTGCTAACCAAACCGTGGTTTGTAACACATGGTCTTTGTCACTACCTGCTTCAATCAGCAGACTTTCAACTCGGGATAATGCCTCTGCGGTTTGTTCAGCAACGCTAGTGCCTTTCACACCGACTTGACCACAAAGATAGACAGTATCATTATGAATAACGATTTTGCTCATTCTTTGATTGGTGTGCTTACGCTGAATGTGAGTCATTTTGTGTTCCTTTATTTCTATATTTGTACATGAATGATTCGCCGATTGGGGTTAAGCTAGCCAACTCACCCAGTTTGAGTGGTTTAATCGGATTTCTCAGGCGGTAATAGCCGACCTTCTCCATAGGAATCCCTACTTTCTCTTGGATAATATGAGCTACCGTGGTCCCGCAATAGCGTCCCTGACAAGGCCCCATACCGCAACGCGTATAGGTTTTGATTTGGTTGATCCCGTGTGCGCCTCTCTCTACCTGACGGCGAATTTGTCCTGCTGTCACTTCCTCACAACGACAAACAATAGTCTGATCGCTTGGTGTCAGTGCCTGCTTAGGTGGCGTGTACAGAGCGTCCAAAAACGGTCGCACTCCAATTTCTTTATCAATCAATGCTCGCAGCTTGTCTCGCTCTTCAGTTAGTGATGTTTCTCCATCGCTTTCAAGCGACATTAAAGCACTAACCGCTGCAAGGTGACCTTGGTATTGCGCAGCCATTGCTCCACCAATACCGCTACCGTCGCCAGCAACAAAAACACCTTGGCGAGAGCTTCGGTGGTCTTGATCAACCCTTGGTCGCCAACAGATCTGTAGCGGATCCCATTCGTGCTCCAACCCCATTGCTCTCGTGAGCTGAACATTAGGAATAACGCCAATATGAGAGAGCAAGGTATCGGTATTTAAGGCGTGTGGCTGTCCTTGAGCGGTGAAAGTGAGTCGCTCGACAGCTTGATCTCCATAAGCGGCTATGTCGGTGGCACCGGTATAGCGTTTAACTCCAGCACGGCGAATTTTACCCAACAGCTTAAGGCCTTTGAAAAGTACTTTGTGACCTTTTAAAGCACCGCTAGCATAGCGAATCGATTCGACGTAACTGCTAGGTTGTTGGGTATCCACAATCGCTTTAGGAGGCGAGCCAGCATCGATCATCTGTGCTGCGAGCAAGTAGATGAGTGGCCCAGTTCCGACAAGTACAGCATTGGTTGGAACTAAGCCCGAGGTTTTCATCATAATCTGACACGCACCTGCGGTCATCGCTCCCGGTAAAGTCCAACCGACAAATGGAAATGGCCTTTCCGTTGCCCCAGTCGCAATGATGATTTGTTTCGCTACGGTTTTATTGGCTACATCATTTTGGCTCCAGTAGACGCAGTTTTCATTGTCGACTCGCCACAGTGTCGCCCTGGTAATATGGGTCAGCGGTGCTCGATTAAACGCTTTGATTATGCTTGCACCATGTTGATAGTCGGGGCCAAAGATAGAGCCGTTAGGATGCCCTTGTTCTTTCTGCGCTCGATATATCTGACCTCCCGGGATCGGCTGTTCGTCAATCACAACCACACTGGCACCTGATTCTGCGCACCTCACTGCCGCGCTCATTCCAGCTGGGCCAGCACCAATGACACATACATCGACTTGTTTCTTTATTTCGTCTTGCATGAACTCACCACTAACTTGTCTGACGGCAAATCGTCATGCCATCTTCTATTACATTCATACATGCTTGAACATTGTGCTCACCATTAACTTGAACACGACACTCAAAGCAGCTACCCATCATGCAAAACGGAGCGCGAGGGGATCCCGACTGGGGAGACTCTCGAGTATGGTCAACACCTGCAGCCAACAATGCAGCCGCAATGGTGTCACCAACATAGGCTGTGTATGACTTGCCTTCCCAAAAAAACTCCACCGTCTGTTGCGAACTTTCTGTCGCAACCATTCGTTGAAACTTAGAACCTGTCTTCACTGAATAACTCCAAAGTTGGTGCATCCGCTGCTTCTTCTAGCCAAGCTGGGAGCAAAAAACTGTGCGCTGCGGCTAATGTAATACCACTATGACAACTAATGAGATAAGCGCCTGAATTGGTTTTCGACTGTTGATATATCGGTAAGCCATCGGGAGATATGATGCGAATAGCTCCCCAGCTACGAACTAACTTTGTCTGGGCTAAAAACGGATAAACCGCAATCGCTCGTTCAGCTATCGCCGCCGTGACGTCTAGAGTATCGCTATCATCAAAACCAGCGTTCTCCTTAGAGTCTCCAATCTGAATACCACCTTCATTGACCTGCCTGATGATCCCTGAGGCACGCTGCAGTCTTGGGGGAAGCTTTTCGGTAATCAGAACTTGACCTTTTTGTGCGCTAATTGGTGCAACAAAGCCAAGCTTAGGCCCCAGTTCCGCCGATCCTAAACCTGCCGACAAAACCACTTTAGCGCTGTTGTAACGCGTTCCATCTTGCAATACGACGTCGAATCGCTGTGAGTCGTTTTTACTTATCTCTGACACCGTAACGCCAGTGACAACATTTGCCCCTAACTCATTGATTGCTTTAGTGTAAGCACGAAGCAGATTTAACGGATTCACATGCCCATCTTCCGGGCCATAAATAGCACCAACAACTTCTTCACCAATGTCTGGTTCTTCAGCAATAAGACGATCTCTATCCCAAACTTCGTAGGGATGATCCGTACCCAGCTGTTGTCGAAGCACCTCATATTGCTTGGCTTTCTCAGCCATCTCTTGCTGGCAAAAATGAAAGTCGTATCCTCCGTTTTGAACAAGATTGAGTTCTTCACCCGTCATCTCTTCAAGCTCATCAGCCAGTTTGCGCCATAGTCCCACTGAGCGACGTGTCCACGCGGCATAGTGAGGGGCACCTAAACCTTTACTCGATAGCCATACCAAGCCAAAATTCCCTCGTGATGCACGATGAGCCTCATCTCCACCATCGAGTACTGTTACCTTGTGGCCAGCTTTGAGCAGTCCGTAAGCCACTGCGCAGCCCACGACGCCTCCACCGACAATTATGTAATCCGGTTTCATATCGTTCTCTTCAGACTTTTGTAATAAGGGGCGCAACAACGCCCCTACTTGGAGGTGCGCTTAGTTTAATTAATCGCTTTGTCTAGAATTGGTTGGCTCCAGTCAGAACCAATATCATTAATGATTTGAGGCCATACGGTGGTACGAACCTTATCCGCCGTCAATTTCAGTTGTGCCGGAGTCATTTCGACGATTGTCGCGCCGGCATCAACTAGTTTTTGCTCGTTCGCTTTCTGATCTATTTGCGCGGCTCCCCAGCGTCGAGATTCAAACTCAGCCGCCGCCGATACCAAGGCGTTTTTCTCGTTTTCATCAAGGTCATCCAAACGCTCTGAGTTAATCATCAGATACCAGATCTCAAAGTGAGTATTGAGTGGAATGTACGTTTTAGTTACGTCACGGAACGAAGCATAATAACCTTCCGCTCCAGAGCCAATCACTCCATCTACCACCCCAGTTTGTACTGCAGTAAAGGCTTCGGAGAACGGTAGTGGCGAGCCGATATAACCTACATTGTCAGCAAGTAGCTGGAAGCTCTTGATTGGCGGAACGCGAAGCTTGATGCCTTTGCTCACATCAGGGTTACCCGCTTCAACCGCATTACGATTCAGTGAAATACCACCAAAATAAACTGGGTAAGCAGCAAGTAGTGTGATGTCTTGTTTAGCAAATAACTCTTCCATCGCAGTTCTGACTGGTGCTCCGCTACCGTAGATGTTTTGTGCTTCTTCCCAGTTATTGGCCAGAAAAGGCAACAAGCCAATCTGCATTTTACGGTCCGTTGAAGTCGATGCAGGCTGCAGTGCCATGTCAATCGCACCAACAGAGATACGTTCTTGAACTAAGGTGTAGTCACCTAGAGCGTTTGCTGCATAAACTCGAAGCTTAAGATCGCCATCCGTTGCCGCTTTCAGTTCATCGCTCAGTTGTTTGATATCATTATCAACTACAGTACCTTGTGGGCGAACATGGCTGATTTTCAGCGTCGTCGCTTGTGCAGGGATAACCGTCGCTGCAGCTGCGATAAGAGAAGCAAGCAACGTGTATTTTTTCAGTGCTTTAGTTGGAGCAAACTTACTTGTTTTTGTCATTGGTAATTTCCTTTTAGTAACCAAACACAGTAGGGAGGAAGAGTGATAGTTCTGACCAGAAAGAGGTCAGAATCACTACAGGTAGATAACCAAGTAGTATCAGCGACATTGCAGGGCCAACTACTTCGGAGAATTTAACGTTACCGATACGTGCACCTAGATATAGAATCGACGCGTATGGTGGAGTAACACCACCCATTGCTGTATTCACACCCATGATTGCTGCAAACTGAATCGGGCTGATGCCAATAGCGGTCATCAGAGGTAGTAATAGCGGAGCGATAAGAATGATTGCAGTCAGGTCATTGACCACCATTCCCACTAAGAACAACAAAATGTTGATAAAAATAAGCAGCAGGACTTTGTTTTCAGTGATACCGAAAATCGCTTCGACCAGTTGCTGAGGAATATCCTCAACCACGAACATCTGGCTAAGAATCAAGCTGAACAAAATCATGAACATAATTGACCCGACCGCCGTTGCTGATTCTTTCCCCGAGATAAGCAGTGTTTTCCAGCTCAAACCTTTGTAGATAAGAAAACCCACTGGAACAGCATAGATAACGGCTACAGCTGCGGCCTCAGTCGGCGTCATCACGCCACCATAGATTCCACCTAAGATGATTACCGGCATTAATAAAGCGGGTACGGCATTAAATGTCTTGCTAGAGGTTTGCTTAATCAACTCTGACATCGACGGCTTATCATCCAAAATCAATGGAAACTTGCGCGCTTTGTACATATTGATCAATGCGAAGTTAAAGGTCACCAATAAGCCAGGGCCAAGCGTTGCTAGGAAACAGGCGAGAATAGAGGTATCCGTTACCCAACCGTAGACAATCATGGTCACGCTTGGCGGAATCAACAGTCCCAAAATGGACGAGTTTGCAATCAGTGCGGTCGCATAGGCTCTTGGATATCCGCGCTTTTCCATCTCAGGGATTAACAAAGGACCAATAGCCGCGACACCAGTTAACCCACTACCTGAAATGGCACCAATGATTGCACAACTGAAGGATGCAACAATCCCTAAACCGCCGCGAATGTGACCTACGAACACGTTCACAAATCCGAGTAAACTGGCGGCAATGCCGCTCCTGCTCATGATCGTTCCTGCGAGAACAAATAGCGGAATAGCTAGTAGAACAGGGTTCATCAGCTGACCCGCTCCCCACATCATATTACCCTTCATCGACATATCGCCGATAAAAACCATCACCATTAACGCACCACCAAAACAGAACGGTAACGGCACACCAAAGGTCAGCAGTATGACCAAAACGGCTACTGCCAACAGAGCTACTTCAACCATAATTAGACCTTATTTACTTGATAGGAAGGAGACATCAGTTGACGAATCAACTTGACTACATGCATTGCAATAAAAAGGGTAATCAGGAGTAAGCCGATAAACACCGAGCACTCGTGATAAAAAGTTGGGATATAAAGCGTTGGGCTCTCTTTCCAAACCCGCCACGCATACTTGACGTAGTCCCAAGCCCAGTAGGTCAACCAACTCGAAATCACCAAGCTGATCGTTTCACTGATAAGGGCTAAGATTTGATGACCTCGCTCTGTCTTGATAAATATTTCCAGTACATTTGCACGGATTTGCGTATCTTCCCTAGAAGCATTCACCGCACCAAGCATGTAGAGCCATAAGGTCGGAATAACCATCGACTCCTCAAGCCCCATAATTGGGACTTCAAAGACATATCGTGTCACTACCTGAACAAACTGCATCAATGCCACAGATGCAATCAGGAAAGTGAGTAGATATCTAAACTTTTGCTCCACGTTGTTATTTCCTTATTGTTTTATTTGTAAACACCTCGTTAATTTAATGATGACAAGCAATAAAAACAAATTTAAAATTTCTCTAATCTGATAACTTTTTCTTATAGGCTTGTATGAATAACCTTTCTATAAAACAGCTAGAAACCTTTCGCACCGTGATGCGTTCTGGATCCGTGACCTTAGCTGCCAAAACGTTGTGTCGAACACAGCCGGCGATCAGCGCAATGCTGGTTGGATTAGAGAAAGAACTTGGCTTTGCATTATTCGAACGACATAAAGGTCGACTCGTGCCGAATCCAGAGGCGTATTTTTTACTTGAAGAGAGCGATGCGATTCTAGAGCGACTTTCACGCGCGACTCAGTTAATGGCAGAAGTGAAAAACCTAACGCGAGGCAAATTGAGGATCGCCTGCATGCCTGCCGCCGCATTATTCTTTATGCCTCACGTTATTGCAGAGTTTGTAAAAGACAGGCCTGAGGTTGAGGTATCCATGATGATGCGTAGTTCAACCATGGTTCAAGATTGGATTGCTTCCCAACAATACGATATCGGTTACTCAGAGTTACCCAAAGATAGAGACTCATTCCATGTCGAACCGATTCACCTACAAGGAGTGTGTGCCTTACACTTTGATCATCCTCTTGCCAAGAAACAGACGATTACTCCGAACGACCTCGATGACTTCCCACTTGCGACTCTTTTTACCCGTCATGCTGCAAGTGAGCACTTACGCGCATTGTTTGAAGAGCATAATGCTGCCTATCGGCCTAGGTTCGAGCTGCAAAACTACATTTCTGGCTTTGAGTTTGTCGAACAGCAGCTATGTGCTTGTATCTGTGATCCAATAAGTGCCGCCAGTTATAAGCTCTATAAAGGTGATCAAGGGAAAGTTGTCTTTCGCCCTTTCTCCCCTGTCGTGACATTCGATCATGCTATTCTGACGCCGGCGCATAAACCAATGTCTGAGCTAGCCAAATTGTTTGCAGAGAACATTCAGCATAGTGTGAACTCATTTGTGTCGGTTTTGGGGTAGGTACGTAGAAATGCTGCATATCCCTAAGACAAGGTTCATAGTGGCTTAGACGGACTGCTTGATCGCATCCGCCAATAAGTCTATTGCCCTTTTCACATCTTCAGTTAGGTCGAAACCGATATTGATCCTAAAACAATCGTTGTAGAGTGGGAGTGTGCTAAATAGCTGACCTAATCGAATGTCGATTTTATGTTTTTCAATTAACTTGGTGAACTTTTCGAGGTTGAGTTTTGGAACTTGTAACCACAGTACCATTCCTCCTTGCGGCTGGCTTATGTTCACCCCGCTTGGCAAAGATTCATATGCGACGTGCAAAAGATGCCAGCCTTCACGCTCCCTTGTTGTAGATGTAGTTCAAGCTGTACAAGGTCAATCCCCTCATTGATTGATGGGATCTCGACAATGTGCCTTCCCATTTTCCGCAGTAGATCCAATATCCCACTAAAGCACGGAGAGCTGATGGCTATAGCATCGTCGACTTGGGTACATGCCTCAAGCGCAGCCTTAATCGCCGGCCAAACGTTACAAGGCGGTATCTTCATCATGATTGCGGCGACTTGCTGGACAATTATGGGGATGATCGTTAAAGCGTCTAAAACCACTCAAGCCTTTGCGTTCAATGTATGGGGAATGTTATTCGCACCCATTCCATTGGTTATGTTTGCGGTGGGCATTTACGGACCAAACATCGTGACAGAAGCATTTGAAGTGTGGGATATGAATACGACGATTGCTGTCCTGTTCCAAGCTTATCCAACCACGCTGTTTGGTTACTGGGTCTGGAATCGATTATTGATTCGATACCCGCTGAGCACTACCGCTCCGATGACTCTGTTAGTGCCTGTTTTTGCTGTGGTATCAGGGTATTACATGTACGATGAAATGCTAAGTACCCCGCAAGTTGTTGCCTGTGTTCTTTTCCTTATTGGTATAGGGCTGATAGTTAAACCTGGTAAGAAGGTAATCGAAGCTGCAGGTAAACCACTTACGAACTAAACATGTGAATCGATAGTCACGGAACTAGCGTGACGAGTAAGTCAATGTGGAGCGGTGATTGATTGAATGATATGCCACCTTAAGAGGGTGGCATTTTTCATTTTGGTGGTTGGGTTGGCGTTAATGAGGTGAATAATGATATTAATCTAATCGATTTGTGATTTGATTGTGAGAGATAAACAACTCATAATGTGATTTGATTATGGTGATTTTTCGAATCAAGGTATGGGTATGTGGATCTGGCAACAAACGAATTGGCCAAAGTTTGACTGGGACAACAATATTATAGAACCAATGATAAGGCGTACGCGTCTCAACCAAGGAATCCTATTGGGAAAAATTTTTAGCCACTCTCAAGATCAGACTAAAAGTATGTTAGATACCTTGCTTGCCAATATCGTTCACTCAAGTGCCATAGAGGGAGAAAAGCTGAATGCTTTTTCGGTGCGTTCTTCATTGGCGAATAAACTGGGTTTATCGGAAGAAAGGCCATTCCCGACCACCGAACAGACGGATGGTTTGGCGGAAATCATGGTGGATGCAGTAGAAAACCTGAGCGCGCCGTTAACACTGGACCGGATTCTACACTGGCACGATAGACTTTTTCCTGAAGGCTACACCATGTTCAACCCGGTTATTGGCGGTCAACTACGAGGTGACACGCCAATGCAGGTGGTTTCCGGCAGAATAGACAGGCCAACCGTTCACTTTGAAGCGCCAAGCCGCGATGTACTTGATACTGAGCTAAACCAATTCATCCAGTGGTTTAACGAATCCAGAGAAGAGATATCGCTCGATCCTTTAATAAGAGCTGCGATCACCCATTTGTGGTTTGTGACTCTGCATCCCCTTGACGATGGAAATGGTCGAATTACCCGTCTTCTTACCGATCTCGCACTTGCACAGGCAGAGCAGCAATCGGTACGCTTTTACGCCATGTCTGTCGGCATATTGGCCAATCGTAAAAGCTATTACGATATTCTAGAACAAACTCAGAAAGGGTCTCTGGATATTACTCCGTGGCTTGTTTGGTTTTTCAATACACTGAATGAGACGTTCGATGAGGTGTTAAAAGAGATCGATCAAACGGTATTCAAGACCAACTTTTGGCGTCATGTCGATCAAACTAAGCTGGTGGAGGAACAAGTTAAAGTTCTCAATCGCATGCTTGATGGTGACTTTGCGGATGGCATCAACACATCTCAGTATCATAAAGTCGCCAAGGTGAGTAAACCAACGGCAACTCGTCACTTAACCACACTGGTTGAGCAAAAGTGTTTGGTGAAAACGGGTGGTGGTCGAAGTACTCGTTACCAATTACCTAAGTAAAAGTTCGATACTAAGCGTCATTAAGTTCGATAAAGAAGGTCTATGCTTTATTTGGTGTCAGCGCAAAAATTGATCTAGCGCCTTCGACGGGAAGACACCTTTAATGCTTGCACAAGCATATCGCTATAGTAAATTGTGAAACTGTTGGAGAGCAAATAATGAACGTACTTGTTGTTTACTGGCATCCAGAGCCACAAAGCTTTAATGGCGCTATGTTTCGCCGTTCGTTAGAAGCCTTAGAGTCGGCTGGGCATAAAGTGAAAACATCAGACTTACATGCGATGAATTTTGATCCTGTCTCTGGGCGTCATAACTTCAATAGTGAAATGGATTCTGAGTTTTTCAAACAACAACTCGAAGAGATGCATGCGTCGAAAAATCAAAGCTTTTCACCAGACATAGAACAAGAGATACAAAAACTTGAGTGGTGTGACTTGGTCATCTTCCAATTTCCGCTGTGGTGGTTCGGTATGCCTGCAGCGCTTAAAGGTTGGGTGGATCGTGTATTTGCGATGGGCAGAGTGTATGGAGGAGGCCAATTTTACGAGAAAGGTGTCTTCAAAGGGAAGAAAGCCATGGTGAGCGTGACCATGGGCGGGCCAGAAGAGCTTTACGAAAAAGAAGGTTGGAACGGTGACTTAGACGCGATTTTACGACCGATACATCGTGGCGTGTTCGAATTTACTGGGTTTTCGGTACTCACGCCACAGAAAGTATTTGGGCCCGCACGTAAAACGCAACAAGAGCGTATTGAAGTGCTAGAAAGCTATGCTCAGCGTTTACAAACGATCTTTGATGAACCTGCAATTGAAGTCGGGCATTACTAACAGCGCACAGTTCTGTCTTTATATAAGAGGTCGGCGATTTAAAGCATCTTTCTTCCTACCTTTAAAGAATACAAAAGAGCCGCACTGCGACTCTTTTAGTTTTTTATTAGCAACTTATTACTAACGATTTAGCGGAAGAATATCGAACTTCATGTCGAATTTATCTAGAGAACTCGCTAAGTCTTGTAGATTCTTCGCATCACCACGTAGGACAGCCTGACCACTCTCAAATAATGCTTCAAGTGTCGTCTCGCCAGTAATCACTTTGGTTAAATCGGCTTTGTGAATAATGATCTCTGTATCCAATGTTGGGATAGAACTCTCTAAACCTAACTCAGTTACTGGTAGGTGAGAGAAGGTAGCATTAGAAACTTCGATGTAATGGCGCTCTTCAATATCAGGGTGATAAATCCCCATGTTAAAGTTCAAGTCTGCAGTCTCAGCCTTTGGCCCATTTAGCTGCACACCTACCAAGTCCAAGAAGTTTGTTGTCGGTGTGTTTGCAATAACGTCCTCAGAGGCTGTCTTTAAAGACTCTCCGATTTCATTCGTACGAAGTTCCACCGCACCTTGCAAGTACGAGTTACGCCATGCCATCGTTTCAGACTGATAGCCTTGTTGTTCAAATGTGTCCGCCAATAATTCACGGTATTCGATATTAGTTGGCTCACACAGTACCAAGTCATTCAATAGCTGACCGGCTTCCTGATAGTTACCTGAATCAAAGTGAGCTTTAGCCGACTTATAGAAATTATCTGCCCCACCAGCGTTCACGTAAGTACATGATTTATCAACTGACTTAAGTGGGTTGATGTTGACTGGGTTCAGATCGAGATAACCTAAGTACAGGTTTACAATCGCTCGAGCATTGTGGCTGTATGAACCATGATAGCCACGTGATGCCCAGTTTTGTTTCTGTGACACTGGCACGATCTCTTCAATTGAACGACCAACATCGCCAATTTTTACACCATGGTTGGCTAAGCGCACCGAGTTGTTGTGCAGCCAGCTATAGTTATCACGTTGCATTTCCATGTAGTGACCGATTTCATTCTCTTCGGTTTCTGGGTTGTTCCAAACCGGAGCTGAATGGGCTGAATGGACGTTATCAACAAGGCCAGAGTCTACGAAACGCATCTTAAGTTCAGTTAGGTACTTAGACCAAGCCAACGAGTCACGTACTTTTGCGCCACGGAATGTGTAAATGTTGTGCTGTCCATCGTAAGTGAGTTCAGCGGTATTCAATGAACGGTAAGCAGGTACGTAGTTTACGATTTCAACGGGCGCTTCAGCACCGGGCATATTGATAAAGTGAACCTCTAGGCCATCAATGATACGCGTTTCTTCGCGTTCAACGATTTCTGTTGTTGGTGTTACTAACGTTACCGCTCCTTTACCAAAACCCATACCCAGTGCGTTGTCTACAATACCAGTGGCGTCATTTTCTAAAGACTGCCCGTATTGATATTGTGCGCGACGTGACATCGCGTTACCCACCATGATGTTTTCGTCAGCCATCTCTTTGATAAAATCACCAGGGACAACAATTGGGGCACCTTCTACAAAATCACCCGTGTTAATGATGCCTCTTGAACCACCAAAGTGGTCGGCGTGAGTGTGTGAATAGATCATGCCAGTGATCTTATGTTCGCCGTTGACCGCTGGTAGGTGTTGTTTAGCGAAGTTCCAAGCTGCTTCTGCGACCTCATCATGCAGCAGTGGATCGTGGATAAGGTATCCGTTGTCAGTGCGGTAGATTGTCATGTTTGAGAGGTCGGCACCGCGAATTTGATAGACACCATCCGTAACTTGATAAAGACCGCCAGAGGCATAGTTCATTTGACCTTGGCGCCAGATAGACGGGTTAACGGTATCCGGGCGGTCTTCTCGAATGCTATCTACGTTCATGTGAGACATGCGATTACGCAGCTCACCTACACGATGGTCACCAAACGCTGCGATGAGTCCTCGCTCTGAACGCTCAAATGCTGAGGTATCTTGCCAAGGCAGTGTTTCAGCCAGTGCATTGTTAGCTGCAATGGTATGTTCCGTTGCAGGTTTACCTTTGTATGTCTCAATTGATTCATATTCGTTGTCGGCAGTCGCACTGAAAGAAACGATGATAGCTAGGGATAGTACAGAACGGTTTAGAGTCGTTTTCATAGAGAACCTCGTTTTGTCTCTCAAGTTGGTATGAGACAAATTTAGAGGATTGACACATAAGAATACATAAACGAATATGGATTATAAACATCACGATTTGTTATGTAATGAACTATGTTAGAGAAATTCGATTTAAACCTACTTAGAGTGTTTTCCGCGGTTTATCGCCACCAATCGATCACGCTCGCTGCTGATGAAATGGGGATGACTCAACCCGGTGTTAGTGGTTTGCTCAAGCGATTGCAACAACAAGTAGGCTGTCAGCTTTTCATTCGTTCTGGTAGAGGGATAGCACCAACAAGGCAAGCGCAAGAGCTGATTCGTCAAGTCGAGCCAGCGTTGATACAAATTAATAATGCGCTGGAAAACTTGGAAGAGTTTAGTACCGAGACGCCTCATAAATTTGTGGTGTACACATCGGAACCAGTGATGCTAAGACTAATGACGAAAATTGAATCCGATAATCAGTTGGGTAACGTTACGATTGAGCTTCACCCTACACGCTCTAATGAAGAGCAGCTGATGGATGACCTCAACCAGAGGCAGGCTGATCTCGCAATTGAGTTCTCAAATCACACATCCAGCTCATTCTTTACAGAGCCGTTATTCGATGACGAGATGTGTATTATTGCGAGAAAAGGTCACCCGAGGATCACAGGTTCAATATCCCAAGATGAATTCTATCGTGAGAAGCATATAACGCTTAAGTTGCGTCGAGAGCAAGCGTATTTGGCGGACTATTTCACAGAAGTCAGCCTGAAAGAGAGAAAGGTTGCTGCTGAATGTACATCGCTCATTTGGCAAATGTCGATGGTATCGAGTAGCGATTGTATTGCTTCAATGACAAGAAGTTTGGCCAATGAACTTGCTGATAAGCTAGGACTGCAAATAATACCGATGCCATTCTCAACATTTCCAATCAAGTACCAACTCTTCGTCCATAATCGAGATAAGAAGAGCCCCTCAAATATCTGGCTCAGACAAAAACTGAAATCTTATTTGATGGAAGGGTAGGTTATGCAGAAATAATCAAGATTTGTTATGGTTAGTTTAGCTTCGCCAAGTACTTCGCTTCATAGCAAGGTGTATACTGCTTAGGAGAATAGGTGAAAAGAATCAATGTAATAGGCACTAGTGGAAGTGGTCAAAATATGGATATTGCTATACTCACTTTTGACGGGTTTAATGAATTAGATTCGTTTATCGCATCCGGCATTCTAAATCGGATGAAAGACGCAGGGTGGAATGTACAAATTACGAGTCCTTCTCAATACGTTACCTCAATGAATGGCGTTACCATCCAATCTCAACAACCTCTAGAGTTTGCAAACCGAGCCGACGTCGTATTGTTGGGCAGCGGCGCTCTGACACGTGATATTGCGCGTGATTAGAACATACTATCAAGATTAAATCTGAATCCAGACAAGCAGTTAATTGGAGGGCAATGCTCATGTACTCTGCTGATGTCTGTTTTAGGCTTATTGGATGAAGTACCTGCATGTACCGACTTAACCACGAAACCTTGGGTAATTGACACTGGTTTTTCTGTGCTTGATCAGCCGTTTTATGCTAAGGGAAATGTTGCGACTGCAGGTGGTTGCTTGTCTTCTAAATACTTGGCTACATGGGTGATCTGTAAATTATCAGGTGAGCAGGACGCTGAATTCGCCATTCATTATGTAGCACCCGTCGGAGAAAAAGAACGTACTGTCAAACAGTGCATGTCTGTAGTAGGAGAATTCTTGTAGAATTGATTTAACAAAGATTCCACTACAGCTTGCAGGAACATATATGGAAATCCCCCAAAACTCTGCGTTGTTTAGTTATGCGAAAGGTTCATATTTCGCAGATAGCTTTTCTTGTGAAGTAACCAACAAAGGCCAAACTGCCCTCGATGTTTACCTTGAAATAGCGAAACAAACACCTACTTGGATCTCCGTCTTGATGGCCATGAGAAATCGGGTCGTGTCGATGTTTGGATTAAAACACTTAGGTCGGCTACAAGATGCCGCGATGGATATAGATCCAGATAACCTGAAGGTTGGCGATCGCCTTGGTATTTTTACTTTGGTAAGCAATACAAACAACGAGATCGTGTTGGAAGATAATGACAAGCATCTGGAAGTGAGAGTGTCATTTTTATTGGATCCTCAAAGGGAGAAGGCCACTGTACACGCAACGACAGTAGTTCATGTACACAACCATTGGGGTAAAGCTTATATGTTCTTCGTGGTTCCGGTACACAAGATAATTGTTCCTAGCTCTTTGAAGACCTTGGTGCAGACTTAACCACAACTACTTATAATGACATAGTTCACTTCGTCCTCGTTATATGAATAAGGTTTACTTTGTCAGTTTTTAACCTTGGAGCATGAGGTTTGGACTGTCTTGGTTGTTCAAACCTCTCAAGTAGCGCAGTACCATCTCATTACTTTTCCAATCACCGAGTTGAATGAGCTGGGTTAAATTTAAACCTGCGTGATAACCATCTTGCAATGCACCGACACGGCTAGAGTGCCCACTCCATATGTTTCTGTGCGCCTCTGTTGATGTGACAACGTCACCCAGATCAACGAGCAGATCGTGGGCGCGCTGATAAATACGGTCGATAGTCATGCCCGACATTGGGGTTTGACGATAGCCTGCTGGCCTTGCGCCTTTAACGGTTAACCAACAAAAAATAAAATCGTCTTCATCTAGTGGCTGACAATAGGTCTGAATATAGCGTTTTACAATCGCTGAAAATCGTCCTGTTAAACGTTTAGGCTCTGGGCTAATTGTAGTTTTAGAAGTGACACGTTCAATGTTAATGTCGCCATTTTCAAGAAACTTAACGTGTTTTTTGCGTATTTTACCAATCTCACCTTCACGAAGTAGGGTGCCATAGGCGACGGTAAGAACAGCAAGATCTCGATAAGGTATAGCCCGTTTTTCATTGCCCCATAGATCCATCAATCTCAGCAAATGGTGCTTTCGAAATGGTTTAGCTTGCAGTTCGATAACTTGCGAGCCGGTAATTTCCATCTCATCTTTTGGTAATGATTTAAAGAAGGTTGCGATGGCTGGTAGTTTAGTGACGTCGTCCGTATTCATGATTTTGTGGAACAGACTGAGCTGCGCTCGATACTGCTTAAGCGTATTAATCTTCACATCGAACTCTAGTTTAAGCGATTTGAACCAAGTTAATAGGGCAGGGGCGTAGATAGGAAAGCTATAAACGTTTTGCTCTTTACAGTAGTCATCCCATTTACGAACAACGAACGCCAACATCTTTAAAGTGTGAATACTCAATCCGCCTCGGTTTTCTTCGAACTCGTCTAAGTGCTTTCGCACTAGAGGTAACTCAGTCCAATGTGGGTCAAAACTCTCATTGAGGTTGGGAAAGTTAAGTTTAAAGCGACTGAGCTTCTCTTTTTGCTTTTCCCATTGCTGGACTGTTTCTTTATGAGAATGTTCAGGTGACAGCGTAACTTGACTTTGTCGTTGAGTTGGGAAGTTCGAGTTCGTCATAGTACTTATGTTAGCAAAAGAGTGTGATATAACTGTAATTATATCACACTATGTAATTAGGGCGACGATCGACATAAAAAACTCCATCAAACGAGGTAAGTTTCTCCAGTTCTTTACTCCTGTCCTAAAGTAGACAACTTCTTATCGTTAAGATGAACAGCGCAGCGGGATGAAACTTCCCAATCACACGCAATTGTCAGCCAAATGCTTCTTTAAGCTTAAGATGAAAATCATCAAAATTGGATAAAGTAATTTAACTGAGCAGCGAACAAATACCACGCTATAACTACATGAATATTTCTCATAATCAATGTGAAGGATTACCACTGTTTTTCGAACCTCGATTCGAGCTATAAAATAGACTCTTCTCTAAATCTAGCGAAACAATTACAGTTATATTGGCATTTGAAGTTATTCATTTGTTAAATAGAGCTGTGGTGACTAATGACTGGGACTATAAAAATAATCCAGAAAGCCTAGAGAGAGTAAGGAAATAAGCTTTCAACTCAGGAAATAGGATACCGCTCAACATGACTACTGATTTTAACTTTACGATTAAAAGCATCGGACTCGATGAAAATTACCACCCTTCAGACAGCACGCGTATTACAACCAACTTTGCAAACTTAGCACGTGGTGAAAACCGTCAGAGAAATCTTCGTAACGCATTGAACATGATTAACAACAATTTTAATGCTTTAGCAAACTGGGACAACCCAAATCGAGACCGCTACTCTGTAGAACTGGAGATCGTGTCTGTTGATATCGACATTGAAGGCAACGGCGAAAACTTCCCATCTATCGAAGTATTGAAAACTAACATTGTCGATCACGCAACCAATGAACGCATTGAAGGTATAGTAGGGAATAACTTCTCTTCATACGTACGAGATTACGACTTTAGTGTTTTATTGTTAGAGCATAATAAAGATAAGCCTGGCTTCAGCGTACCTAATAATTTTGGTGAACTGCACGGCAACTTATTCAAATCGTTCATTAAGTCTGACACATACAAAGCGAACTTTAAAAAGCTACCTGTTATCTGCCTAAGCGTATCAGATAATAAAATATACCAACGCACAGACAACCAACACCCAGTTTTAGGTTTCGAATATCAGCCAAATGAATCATCTTTAACTGAGCAATACTTTAAAAAAATGGGCCTAGAAGTGCGTTACTTCATGCCGCCAAATAGTGTTGCTCCTTTGGCGTTCTACTTCTTTGGTGATCTGCTTAATGACTACTCGAACCTAGAACTGATCAGCACCATTAGTACGATGGAAACTTTCCAAAAGATTTATCGCCCAGAAATCTACAATGCGAATGCGGTTGCTGGTAATCGTTACCAACCAAACTTAAAGAACTCAGATCACTCACTTACACAAATCGTGTACGACCGTGAAGAGCGTAGCAAACTGGCGATCAAGCAAGGTAAATTCGCTGAAGAGCACTTTATCAAACCGTTTCAACACACGTTAGACCAATGGTCTGCAAGCTTCGCTGTTTAAGGCTAGGGGATTGTACATATGTCAAAATTACTACCAACTTCTACCGCAGGCAGCCTACCAAAACCTTCATGGCTCGCTGAACCTGAAAAGTTATGGTCACCGTGGAAGTTACAAGGTACTGAATTAGTCGATGGTAAACAAGATGCCTTACGTGTCTCATTACAATCTCAAGAACTTGCTGGCGTCGATATCGTCAGTGACGGTGAGCAAACACGACAACACTTTGTGACGACTTTTATTGAGCACTTGAGTGGCGTTGACTTCGAAAACAGAAAAACCGTTAAAATCCGTGATCGTTACGATGCGAGTGTTCCTACAGTCGTAGGTCCGGTTTCTCGTCAAAAACCTGTTTTTGTTGAAGATGCGAAGTTCTTACGCACTCAGACTAAACAACCGATCAAGTGGGCGCTTCCTGGCCCAATGACGATGATCGACACGCTTTACGATGACCATTACAAAAGCCGTGAAAAGCTAGCGTGGGAGTTCGCTAAAATTCTTAACCAAGAAGCAAAAGAGTTAGAAGCGGCTGGTGTCGACATCATCCAGTTTGACGAGCCGGCGTTTAACGTATTCTTCGATGAAGTTAATGATTGGGGAATAGCATGCTTAGAGCGTGCTATCGAAGGCCTTAAGTGTGAAACTGCAGTTCACATATGTTACGGCTACGGCATCAAAGCAAACACTGACTGGAAGAAAACATTAGGTTCTGAATGGCGCCAATACGAAGAGGTATTTCCTAAGCTGCAGAAGTCGAAGATCGACATCATTTCTCTGGAATGTCACAACTCACATGTTCCAGTAGAACTGCTTGAGCTGATTCGCGGCAAAAAGGTCATGGTCGGTGCAATTGATGTTGCGACCAATGAAATTGAAACGGCAGAAGAAGTCGCAGAGACTCTAAGAACTGCGCTCAAATACGTCGACGCAGATAAGCTTTACCCATGTACTAACTGTGGTATGGCACCATTATCTCGCACTGTGGCCAATGCTAAGTTAGACGCCTTAAGTGCTGGCGCAGCCATCGTTCGAAAAGAACTTGAAGCTGGTGCTTAATACCAAAACGCTATGATAAACGGGGCTTAAGAAAGTCCCTTTTTTAGTTTGTTTTGAATGAAAGCTTACATATAGATCACAGCGCATTTTAAAATTACCCCTGAGCAATCCAAACCGGAACCTGAGTCAACTCGCAAATACAAGACTTATACGGTCTTAAACTTCGTTTGGCGCATCATTGGGACGCTGCATCAAAATGCAAATTACCCAACCGAAATTCAATCTGAATTCTGAGCTAGATATTCATTAGAGGGTAGATGAGAACAGCCAGCTCTCACCCTATCAATTCCCGCATCATGGGGGACACCCCCGACCGCTCGGCCCCAGCCACCCGTCATCCCCCGCTCAAAAATAACATTGTCCACTTGACAATATTATTTTTGAACTATAAATTCAGGCGAAGACCTTTATAAATTTCTAAAGTTTAGAAGTGTAAAAATTTCTAAATCTTAAAGAAGGGTCTCAAATATTTTTCCTGCTAAAATCGTTTGATTTAATGAGTTTTACTAGAAAAAACATCACCTCTCTGGCCAATTCGTGGCCATTCTCTGGCCATCTACAAGCATCCTCACACTAGAATATTATTCGTATTAAACCCTGTAAAATCCCAAATGGCCGTAAAATGGCCACAAAATGGCCACAAAATGGCCAGTCACTTAACCACTAATTTGTATCGAATGGCTTCAAATTGGTGCAGAACTGCCTGAATCACATGTATAGCTTCAGAAGTAGAAAGTACGTAATATTTTTTGAGCCTTGTCTAAGTACCAAATAACTCACTGGAATATTTATGCTCTAAAATGCATTGATATTCACCTCGTACTTAGTGTAGGTTCGGCTATATTAACCGTTATGGTATTGGCCATAAGATAGATTCTAGGCTTGTGTCTAGAATATGGAGTCCAAAGTCCGTCAGCGATCATCTATTGTCGCAGAGTCTCAAGAGATACCGAGACGTTATGGATTTCTTTAAGTTTTTCGTGGGCCAGCGTTGGTCCAAAATCAGAATAGTGCTGATGAATGAGTTCTAATGCCTGTAGCTTGACGCTTTCATTGACACGATTTGAAGATGGCTTGCCTCGATTTCCATGTGCCAGAGAAGCTGCGCCTTGTTGAATGAAACGAGTAATGAGCCGTTGGAGTTGTCGATAACTTAAATTCAATAACTTTAAAGCATCGCGTCGGCTTAGGTTATGGTGTAAGACATCTTGGATTACCGTCAGTCTTTGTAATTCACGGTCGTTCATAATAATTAGCATCCTCAAACCTCCAAGGAAATGCAGGACATTTTCACTTGGTAATATTAGGACATTTTCGCTTGGTAATAACAAGCCAACTGCGCATTACGTACATTATGTTAAATATGTAGGGTTTTTAGTTAGGTTCATAAACAGTTCTATTTCAATCACTTACCCTGCTTTCCAATCACTTGCCTATTGTGAGTTATAGGTCTACGCTAACTTCATGTGTTGGTGTTTCTAGGTTTTTGTTAGGTTCATAAGAGTATGCATATTTAACAGTATTCTGATTTACCATAAAATAGATAATAACCATAAATGTTGTTGTTCTGCGAATGCCAAGCATTCTTGTTCAACAACATTTTTAGGTATTACATAGTTATCAGTCAAAAATTCATCTAGTCACGAAATTCCGATTTTTCTGTGTTCAGCACCAACAATAAGTCTAGATAGCTTGTTAATAGAAGTGCATCAACTTACCAAATAAATAAAGATATGTGTTTGAATATCAGACTATTAATGATAATTTTTCATTTATACTTTTCAACCTTCAAGATAAAAAGCGATCATTAAAATGCAAGCGACCTTTTATTCTGACAAACAAGGAAAATCACCCCTATTGCCTCTAAAAATTGGATTTATCCTACAACCTCATTTCTCCTTAATGGCATTTACTGCTGCAGTGGATACTCTCATCACAGCTAATCTTGTGCATGATACAGAGATATTTCAAATTCAAACTTTTGGGATCGACTCACGTAAAGTACTCAGTGATATAAATATTGATATTGCCACAGATGCGACTGTATCGTCGCTAACCCTGCAAAATAGACGTGAATTAGACTGGCTCTTCGTTTGTGGTGGATTCCGTTGTGATACGCAATTTTCACAACAACTGACAGATTGCCTAACATCAACTAAAAATCAAAACATTAACTTGGGGAGTATTTGGAATGGAAGCATAGCATTGGCACATGCTGGAGCTATAGATCTTGAAACGACTTCAGCTGTACACCCAAATAGTCATAAGCTGATGAAGGAGCAATTTCCAGAGATAAAGCTTTCCATGCATACATATGAAGTTAATAAGTCTAATGCTAGTTGCGCTGGGCCGAATAGCGCGATGGAGATGATGCTTGAAATAATCAAGATCAAGTTTGATAATAACTTAGTCCGAGCAATCAGGGAGATTTTAAGTTGTGACCAAGCATCAGAGGGAAGGCAAGAAATTATTCATAGTGTACAAAATAATAGTGCGCATATTCATGAAGAGAACCACTCAATACCTTTACGAGAAGCTATTTCATTAATGAAGTCAAATATTGAAGAGCCTCTAACGCCAGAAGACATCGCTCAGTACCTAAATATGTCTAGAAGACAGCTAGAGCGGCTTTTCCAGACATATTTGGATACTTCACCATCACGATATTATCTTAAATTACGCTTGCTATTTGCACACATGGAATTGGAGAAAAATAGAGATTCTATTATTCAAGTTGGACTTAGTTGTGGATTTGTAAGTAGCAGCCACTTTAGTAGCTGCTTCAAGGGTCATTTTGGGTATACTCCAACACAACTACGACAAAATTTAAACAAACCGTCATGTGCAACTTAGCTAACACTCAATGACATTAACAGCCAAACCGCCTGTCGAGGTTTCTTTATAGTTGTCTTGTATATCAAGGCCGGTATTGCGCATAGTTGCCAGCGAAAAAAAACTAAACTTATAGCCTTTCAATGCTGATACTAACATCTATAGATTGATCATTTTTTTATTAGACTGCACGAACTACAGGTCATCAAATGACAATAAAGCGTGATCAAAAATTTATACCCGAGTCGCTTAGTGATCACATAGAGATACATCCAAACGTAACGCCCCTATGAGCATTCACCAGTTAGGTCAAACGCATAAAGACCAGTACTAAATATGCCCGTTAAGACTGCAAAACTCAGCCTTAAATTCAAAACTATTGTTCATCAAAATTAGAATATAGAGTTAGAAAGATAATATGTGATTATTCTTTGAGTTAAACAATACTGAGGGCATGAAATGGAAAAAACAACCCCGCCTGGAACTGTCTCTTCAGTACTAAAGGTGTTTACTATCGTCTCTGCTTTGGCAGACCAAAAAGAGGCATGTCTAACTGACCTCTCAAAACAATTGAGAATGTCGAAAACAACGACCTTGCGTTTTTTACAAACAATGAGGAGTTTAGGGGTTGTGCATCAAAAAAGAGGGGAAGAGAAGTATCTATTAACATCGAAGCTATTTGAGCTTGGTTCAAAAGTGCTTGAGCATGTTGATTTAATCGACGCGGCAAACAAGGAAATGACAGTTGTCTGCGGTGCCTTTAATGAAACTGTTCACTTGGGAGCCATTGATGAAGACGCAATCATTTACCTTCACAAAATAGATTCAGACTATCGCTTTCGAATGCATTCAAGAATTGGTCGACGAAACCCTCTCTACAGCACCGCAATTGGCAAGGTTCTCATGAGCTACCTACCTGAGCCCGAAATCAGGAGGCTTCTCGCTACTGTGGAATTCAAGGCTCATACGAATAAAACACTTAAAAATGTTGATCAACTCCTGGCTGAGCTAGATTGGGTCAAGCATCAACATTATGCGGAAGATATTGAGGAGCAAGAACCGGGGTTACGATGCGTCGCTGTACCTGTGTTTGACCGATTTGGAGAAGCTGTCGCAGCGATTTCAATCTCTTTTCCGACTAATCGATTTGATGAAAAAAGAAAACACGATTACCTCAACTCATTGCAACATGCTGCTCGTAACATTTCCAAGAACCTCGGGTATCATCATTACCCTGTCTAGCGTTTGAGCTTTATAATGATCACACGTTTTGAAGAGCTACTCCGAGAAGGAGGGGCTCTCCTAAATTCTAACTAAATCGATATTCTATTCACCCACTTATCGAGTCTAGAATAGCTATTATTCTAGATAAAAACATTCGTTGTTTCTCTACCATCCTCCGGACGAAGGACGATACCCCATGTCGTGGTGTCTTTCTCCCGAGAACCATCTTGCGTGATTCCGTTTATTATATTTTTTGTCACACGATTACTGCCCTACTCCCCCATTGAGCGCAATACCTTCGTAGTTAATTAATCATTTGAAGTAAACAGCAATTCGACAAGATTAGTTTTTGCCTAAAGTAGTATCATCATTTCCCTGTGATATTTGAACTCAAAATGTAGAAGTCATTTATGGTTCGCCATAAACTAAAAACCCTTAACGAGAATTAACTCATTAAGGGTTTTGGTATCATTTTGTTTTTTAGGCGATTGCTGACGCTTTTGTTACTTTGGTGCTTTCAAGTTTACGTTCAGACCTAACTAACAAAGTACCGATCAGAGCGAGAATAGCAGCGATGATGACAAACAGCATTCTCCCCCATAATGGGTTTGGTACTAGAGTCAGGCAGAGAATAAAGACCGATGCAATAAGTACCATCTTACCAAGCACACTGTTCTGCTTATTATCCATCGCAACACTTTCTGGGCTGTCTTCTACGACAACTTCAGTGTCCACGTTGGTAAAGAACTGTTTAACTTCAGCTTCTCGTTGTGCTGGCAGTCCCTTATAGAAGAACTGTGAGCAGACAAAGAATGGTAGTGTAATCGACATGTGTCCGATCAAACCTAGCGTTACCGATTTCATCTCTGTGTATTCACGAGACGTCAGTGGTTGATCTAAACCCAGAATCGATTGCAGCACTTCCGGTGTTAGAACAAAGGCGATAAACCCTGACACACACATACCTACGATAACGGTACCCCAGCCTGCCCAGTCTGGGGTTTTTCTCACAAAGAAGCACATAATAGATGGAATAAGGATTGGGAAGCCGATAAGCGTGCTCACCAACATCGTTAAATCAAACAGACCAAACTCTTTCAATGACGTTAGGAACAGTGCTGAAACAATGATGATGATACCAAATAGAGCCGTGAGTAATTTACTTACAAAAATGAGGTGCGACTCAGAGTGATTTTTGCAGAAGTATGGTTGATATACACTCTTGAGAATAATACCTGCATTTCGGTTTAACGCTGAATCCATAGAAGACATAGTTGCTGCAAACATAGCAGCAAGCATCAAGCCAACCATGCCCACTGGCATTTCACGACTTACAAACATGAAATAGGTCGCATCGGCTACTTTGTTACCCAAACCGGCTAAGCCCCAAGTGCTTGTATCCGGATAATTTGCTGCCACATACCAAGCCGGTACAAACCATAATAGTGGACCAATAAGCATTAGCGTACCCGCTAAAATTGCGGCTTTACGAGCATTTTTGGTATCTTTTGCGGCGATATATCGATATGAATCCACCATGTTGTTGGTACTAAAGAACTGTTTAATGAACATGAAGATAAACCAACCAACAAACAAGTACGCATGGTTGTATCCGTCACCGATGAATGGCTGCTCAGGAAGACCTGCCTCTAGCAACGGTGTTAAACCACCAGATTTCCAAATCGCCACAGCACCTGTCACCAGGGTCATTGTGGTTAGAATAATCATTTGCATGAAATCGGATGCGATAACAGCCCAGCTACCACCAACAAGAGACATAAACAACACAACCGAACCCGCTACGACTATGGTCAACTCTAGGGGAAGGCCAATTACTGCGCTGCAAAACACTGCAAGTGCGTTAATCCAAATCGCAGCCTGAAGAACGCTTAAAGGTACGTTAGCCCATGTGAAAACCTGCTCATTAACGGGTCCCAATCGCATACGCACACCTTCTAGTGGGGTGTCTACTCGCATTTGACGCGCTTTTGCCGCAAAAAACAGGTAATTACATAAATAACCTAGAGCGTTTGCATAAAAAACGGTTGTTGCAACTGCAAATCCTCCAGTTAGCGCTTTGCCCATGTGACCTGTGAACGTCATAGCACTAACAGCCGTCATGAACGATGTGGAACCCACCATCCACCACAGCATTTTGCCGCCCCCACGAAAATAATCACTTGTGGAGTTACTAAAGGATTTGAATAAGACCCCAATTGCCACAAGGAAGCCAAAGTAAACCAGTACGATTGCTATATCAATCATGTTTCTTCCCTTTCATCTATTTTATTTCAACGTAATTTATTCTAACTTGTCCGTTTTTTCGAACATTATTCATAAAGTCTCAAATCAATAAATCGGCGACATATAAACATAGAAAAATCAACTTATTCTGTATAGTTCATGAGTCACCAAATTTTCATTTGAGAGCTAATTTCACAATCAATTAAAACCAACATAGTAAAGTTACAATCTATACTTGCTAAGTGAAATGATAATTTTTGGTAATTTTGAGGGCAAATTTTGCATAGAGTATGAGTTCAAATAACTAAGCGCGGTTCACCTTTCTAATTGACAGATACGCATCGCTTCAACAGTGGTTATCACGAACATGATTCCCTCTAGGATCTTACCAAACGTTGTAAACAAATGAGCTCATCTTGAATGACGAGCTCAAATAATCAACTGAATGGTGTTAAGTTACCCAAGTGATTTGATGTACAAAGCAAGCACATCGTCAGGTGTCATGCTGACGGGATTTCCTCCAGCGCATGGATCTGCCAATGCACTATCCACCCAGGCTTTTACGTCTTCTTCTGTGACACCTAACTGGCCAAATCCAGCGGGAATTCCAACACGCGAGCTGAGTTCACGTATAGCCTTTACAGCTTCAATACTCGCCTGCTCTTCAGACATCCCATCAGTGTTAGACCCTAGAGCAACAGCCAGCTTAGCAAACTTCTCTATTTTATGTGGCCGGTTAAACTCACACACTAATGGTAAGAGAATCGCGTTGCAGACTCCGTGCGGTAGGTTTTTATGTGCACCAGCTGGGTGGGCCATGGCGTGAACCATACCCAATCCAGCGCTATTAAATGCCATACCCGCAAGGAACTGGCCTAAGGCCATTTTCTCTCGCGCTTCGATATTTGAACCATCTTCGACAGCATGAGGTAAGTATTGACTGATCACGCGAACAGACTCTAACGCAGAGTGATCAGTTAAGGTGTGCGCACCCACTGAAACGTACGCTTCAATCGCATGCGTCAGAGCATCCATACCCGTTGCTGCTGTGACGTTCGCGGGTAAACCAACCATAATGCTAGGGTCATTAACCGAAATATCCGGAATAATATTACTATCGATAATTACGCACTTCACTTTACTCTTTTCATCGGTAATGACAGCATTACTGGTCACCTCTGCAGCTGTGCCTGCCGTAGTATTGATAGCAAATAGCGGTACGCCTTGATTCTTTACATTGTTCACCCCTGTATAGAGAGTGATGGGTTGTGGATTTGCGGTCAGGATTTTTACTGCCTTTGCGGTATCAATAGCGCTACCACCGCCAAAACCAATAATGTAGTTGGCACCGGACTTTTTGTAGGCTTGATACGCTTTATCAACCACTTCGACTGTAGGATTTGGAACGGTATCGGTGAAGCAAGTGAACGATAAGTTGGACTCTTTAAGAGCAGTAATCAGCGGCTCAAGTAAACCCAGTTCCTTCAACGCATTGTCCGCGATAATGAAGCCGTCTCCAACCTCTTTCGAGACTAAATGACCAACTAATTCATTGATCGCATGTTCCCCTGAAATATTGATTTTTGGTAGTGCCAAAGTAAAAGCCATATTTATTCCTTGTAATTAACAACTATATATTTACAAATAATCACAGGTCGATTATTGAAACTCGACCACAAACTTTTAGAGCGCTGATTCATCAGCGATAGAGACTTAAAGCAAATTCTAGGCTCGATATCTAAAGCGTGAGATACGCAATCAAACTGACCAAAATAACGATCATGGTCGCTGAATAAACGTGGCGTTCGGACATGCGTTTCATCAAATGAGCAGCCACAGGAACACCAAGAAATGAGCCGATAAAAAACAGGATTGCAGTATGGATATCTGACTGCCCTCCTTTTGCATAACCTGCCGCAGCAATGGCAGATAGGCACAATGCCAACACTACGGAAGAGCCAACAGCTTTCTTAATATCCACATGCAACACATTGTTGAGGACAGGGAGAAGCAAAACGCCCCCACCAACGCCTGTTGAACCCAAAACGGAACCACAAAACATACCAGAGACAATCGCCTTTTTAGTGTCCGTTTTAGGTTCAGAAGTCATGCCCGGCCTAACCTTAGACGAGCTTTTGTATTTAGAGAACACGGAAATCAAGGAACCAACCATTACAGTAGTCACCAGCCAAGTGACCATCTGCTCTGTCCTTTGTGAGTAAAACGGATGTGTGCTGAAGTAAACGACTAACTGAGTCACCATCAAGGTAACCGGAACCGCCCCAACAAAAAGTAGCGCTATCTTGTTCCAAGATACGTTACGAGCTTTTATGTGTAATAGGGAAGCGTTGATTTTGACCATCGCTGAAATCATACTTGCGGTGCCAACCGCCAACACCGGAGACATACCACAAAATAATTGCAACATGGGTATTAACAGCACGCCTCCGCCAACCCCCGTTAGTCCCAAACACAAACCAAATATGCTTCCTAAAATCAGCTTCAATACCACTGCATCAGCAGACCACACGTTCGTCAACAACTCATAAAATGGCATAAACCACCTCCTCAATCAAACAAAACAAAACGCCCTTTTAATAAATTCAATCTAACGTACCAATTAGTGTATGATTTATGGTACTGATCATATTTCGTCTGTTTTTTTTGCAGTACACTAACCCTTCCAGTAGCACGCAATGACGGCACTATGACAATACCGATACCAACATCGCTGAAAGAAATGACCAGTAGACTTACCGTTGGAAAGCGAGAGGCCGTCTACTTTAGCCACGGCAAAGCATCTGGGTTCTATCGTGTTGAAAGTGGATTTATAGGCCTTTACCAAGTAGCAGAAAACGGAAAAGAATCGTTACTAAGATTGTATGGGAAGGGCTCGTATTTTGGGTATCGCTCTCTATTTACCTGTCAGCGCTATCCCGCAACGGCAAGGGCAATGGAAGACAGTGTTGTCAATCGGGTGAATGTCCACTCTTTTGAAGACTTGCAACACCTGTCTCCCTCACTGACCAAAGCCCTCACAACCGAGGTGTGTCAAGAGTTGGGCGAAGCCGAGCGACGTCTCGTTCAATTTAGTGCTTTCAACGCTAAAAACAGGATCATCGATGCGATACAGCACTTCTTTACGCACTACCCCCACTACCCTTGGACCTATCGCGAAATTAGCGAATACAGTGCTACCGACGTGACGACGGTGATTCGTTTTTGTAAATCACTCAAACAAGCCGGTGTGCTTTGCAAACACCATCGCAAACCCCACCCGCTCGATCTATCAAAACTGGCGAACACCCACGGAATGTCCAAGGAAAGCATTAAATGAAAAAGCTTAGATCTAAAAAATCACCATGGCGTGAAGAAGGGAACGCTCCGGATTATCGCTTCTCACTCGCCAACGAACGAACCTATCTAGCGTGGGTTAGAACATCACTCGCCTTGTTAGCCGGCGCTATTGCTCTTGACCAACTGACTCCAGAGCTTGCAAACCCATTAGTGCGACTGTTGCTTTCTTGTTTCCTGTGTCTCTGCTCAGGTGCGGTTGGGATCTATGCTTACCGACGATGGTCTCGCAACGAACAAGCGATGAGGTTAAACCAAGAGCTCCAATACACATCGAACATGAAGATTATTAGTGCCATCATTTTGTTGCTTACCCTCATCATCGCGTTGGCCATCACTCTATGAGTACGGTAAATGGTCTGCAATTAGAACGTACTGTCTTGTCTTGGCTACGGACACAGTTAGTCCTATTTGCCATCGGTGTGGTATCAATAAAGGTGTCGATCACTCAAGATGCCACTCTCATTTATCTATGTGGTGCAACGGCAATGCTGGTTGCCATCATGTGTTCTCTCTCCCACGGGAAAGTGATCAAGTTTTTTACCTCAATAATAATAATGCTGATAGCAGCAGCCTACGCCTTAACTATGCTATCTGAAGTCTTCATAGGAAAACTACAATGAACCAAATTACCAACTGTCATGTAATGGCTAAGCCATCCGGCTCGGTATGTAATATCGACTGTGACTACTGCTTTTATCTAGAGAAAGAGAAACTCTACCCTGATAGACAAAAGAACTGGCGTATGGATGAAGAAACGCTTGAGGTATTTATTCAACAATACATCGATGCGCAGCAGGGGGATACCGTTCAATTTGCTTGGCAAGGAGGAGAGCCAACACTACTCGGCGTAGACTTTTATCGCACCGTAGTTCAATTGTGCGAACGTCATCGGGGCAAAAAAAAGATCTCACACGGTTTTCAAACTAATGGAATTTTGATCAACGACGAATGGTGTGAGCTGTTCAAACAAAACGACTTTTTGATTGGTGTTTCTATTGATGGGCCAGAAGGTCTTCATGATGCCTATCGCACCAACAAGAGCGGCAAAGGTACCCATCGCAAAGTTGTCGATGCGATCGAGTTATTAAAAAAACATGGTGTCGAATTTAATACCCTTACCGTAGTCAACGATAAGAACGTCAAACACCCACTTAAGGTATACCAGTACTTAAAAAGCATTGGTTCGAACTTCATTCAGTTCATTCCTTTGGTAGAGCGACAAGAATCCGACCAGCTAACAAACGATACCTGGTTGGTTAACCCAGATCAAAAAGATGGCAAGGTCACCCCTTGGTCGGTCCAACCCGATGAGTACGGCCAATTCCTAAATACCATCTTCGATTACTGGGTCACTAGAGATGTAGGACGAGTATTTGTTCAGCAGTTTGATACCACGTTAACGACCTGGCTTGGGCAACCGAGTCCGATATGTGTATTTTCGCCAAAGTGTGGGCATGCATTTGCTATCGAGGCGAATGGTGACCTATTTCAATGTGACCACTACGTCTACCCAGAGTATAAACTTGGCAATATCCACGATCGCACTATCCAGTCGATGAACAATAGCGAAGAAGCGATTAATTTCGGACTCAATAAGTCTAAACAACTGAATAGTAAGTGTCTGTCATGCCGATACCGATTCGCCTGCCATGGTGGTTGCCCGAAACACCGCTTTTTGCCTGGACCAACAGGTGAACTCAACCATAACTATTTGTGTCAAGGGTACTTTAGCTTCTTCGAGCATTCTCAGCATGCGATGGCCTACATGGCAAAGCTGATCAAAAGTGGCCAATCACCAGCCAAGATTATGGAGCAGTTTTCAAATAAACCGACGGAGAGGGTGGGTAGAAATGACGCCTGCTCATGTGGCAGTGGTAAGAAATATAAGCGCTGTTGTGCGTAAATAACATCGAGTGACCGTCAGTTATTGAGAACATAAAGTAACCGGGCGACTTGACTAAAATGTATGGTCCGCCCCGTTATTGCAACTACAATTAAGTAATAACGGAGTTGGTTTGCGCTAATGTATTCGGAGTCCTTGTTGGGAGCACTAGCTTCCCAGCTCCACGATGATATCCGCGCCAGATTATCCTTAAAAAGCCCAAAGCATTGATTGCTATTTTTTGTATCAGGTTTTTAATCTGGCCGATTGACCGTTTTTGTCATCACGTTCATTGGCGTTGCAAACTTGGTTATAGCTAAACAGCCTTAAAAGCTTGGCGGTGGTATAACACCGCCCAAGCTATCCTCACTAGCTTGTTGGCTAATGCGACTACCACTACATTAAATGGTTTGGTGGCTCGTAGGTTCACAAGCCACTCTCCAAACACTTTTCCTGTCGTCTCTAGTCTAGAGAGTACAGCTCTTGCCCCATGGACAAACTGAGTTCTGAGATGTTTATTCCCTCGTTTACTCATACCAAGTAGTTTGGTCTTCCCTTCCGTTGAGAATTTCCTTGGCACAAGCCCCAACCAAGCCGCCATCTCACGGCCATTGGTGAAGTTACTCGGAGAGCTTACATCCGCAATACATAATGTGGAGGTAAGGTCGCCAATTCCAGGGATAGTTTTTAATAATTGAGCACTTTCATTACTATTAATAATAGTTTGAAGCTTGTTATCTTGAGTTTTGATTTGTTCATTAAGGTACTTGTAATGTTCGTGGATAGACATCAATTCACATAGCAAGCTTTTTGGTAATGAGACGGTTTGTTCTGCTAACCATTGAAACAGAGACTTCATCTTAGCATGCCCTTTGGGAAAGCTAAGGCCGAACTCAAGTAAGATCGCTCCGATCCGCGACATAGTGGCAGTTCTCTCCTTGATATAACTATCTCTGACTCGATGAATCGCTGCGATGACTTGAGCCTCTTCACTTTTTACAGCTACAAACCTCATGGTCGGTCGACCCGCAGCCTCTGCGATCGCTGAAGCATCGATGAAATCGTTTTTATTGCCTTTGATATAAGGCTTAACATACTGAGGAGGAATAAGTCGGGGTTGATGACCAAACTCACTACATTTTCGAGCAAGCCAATGAGCACCGCCACAGGCTTCGAAAGCAATAGTTGTTGGTTCTATTTTACTAAGAAAGATTAAGAGTTGGTTGCGATTAAATTTACGACGAAGTACCTCCACCCCACAACGGTTATGTGCGATAGCATGGAAGCAATGTTTACCTAGATCGATACCTAAAATATGAATAGAAGACATATGGTTCACCTCATTCTGAGAGCCTACTCTAAGCTTAATGGCTTGAGAGTGAGGCGGACCATATAATTAAGCCCGGTATCAAAAAAAGTCCATAATGGCGACATTATGGACTTTATCTTTTAGCATACATAATAGCGACAATTTACGCGTTAAGTATACCTCTAAAAACTAGGCTTCTAAAATTTCAGGTCTCGTTCCTTCAATGCGATAGATCTCGTCAAGAAGAAGTTGTCGTAGCTTTTCTTTAACTGGTTTCAAATCCGCGTTAGCAACTAGGTTTTCTAACTGATTGGGATCGTCTACAAGATTGTATAAGAACTCTTCTTGATAAACAGCACTTTCTTTCTCCATTAAGCCACTTTGATCTGGAGCTGATACCGAATATGTCCACGTATCAGTACGAATTGCACGGCCAATTTGTGACTCACTGATCTGAATGAAGCTCACATTGTCTTTCTTAGCATTATCAATGTACAAATCTTGCAGCGGTTGACCTTGCATATAGCTCGGTACATTCATGCCAGCCGCCTTTAGCAGAGTCGGAACAACATCGATAATACTCGCGTGGTCGTCAATCACCTGACCTGCTTTCGCTCGTGGATCGTAAATAACAAATGGAATACGGATCGAAGAGTCATGGCATGAGCGCTTGTATTCGCTGTTACGTGTCTTAAAGTGAGAGCCGTGATCACTCAGATAGATGATGATCGTGTTGTCATCTAATCCTTTATCTTTCACCGCTTGTCGGATTTTACCCACGTTTTGGTCTAAGTTGTGACAACATCCTAGATAGTCCGGGTACTCCTCAGCCCAATCACCATCAACAAATGGTTCTAGATCGCCAGGCACCTTAAAGTCACTCCATTTTTCTTGCGAGCCATGTGGGCCTTCATAAGTTTTACGATCATTCTGATGATGTGGTTCTAGGTAGGATAAGAATAAAAAAAACGGCTTGTCTTCTTGATAGTTACCAATGTAATCGGTAGTTAAGTCAGTCAAAAAGTCTGCACGATACACATCTTCATCCCAGCTTACCTTGTTGCCATCGATGTCGAACATGTGTCCACCGTAGCCATGTGAAGTGCCCTCAAGGATATCTGATGCAACCCAGAAGTCTTTATAACCACCGCGATATTGTTTTGGTATTGCTGTGAAACAGTTATCAATCGTTTCACCTGAACTCTCTGTTGGTGCCGCTACAACAAAGCCTTCATGAGCAGTGTTGTTTGACGCTAGGTGCCACTTACCTACGTAACCGACGCTGTATCCTTCGTCTGAAAGAAAGTGAGCCACAGTTTTTTGACCTTGAGGGAGAATGATGTCATTTCGGAAGCAACCCGTTTCGGTTGGATATAGCCCCGTTTGCATTGTCGAACGTGTAGGACCACATACTGGGTTAACTGTAAATGCGTTCTCGAACATGACACCATCACGTGCAAGCTCATCGAGATTTGGGGTCACGGGCAGTTCCTGACCGTAACAACCTAACGTATCCCAACGCTGTTGATCGCTAAAAATTACAATGATGTTCGGCTTATTCATATTTACCTCTTGATACTTATTTGTTTCGTAGCATTAGCTGATCGTTATTACGCTAGATAAAACATCTCTGTTAACTCTGTCGATTTTGGGCTGCTATCAGGATTCGTCTCCATGATATCTTCCATATGACGCCACCATCTCTGACAAGCTTCGGTTTTTGAAACGTCGTTCCACTTATCCACAGATTCTAACTCGACATAGCCAAACAGACAACCGGTCTCCTGATCTAGAAAAATGGAATAGTTGTTTGCACCTGCTTCTTTAAGCACCGTAACTAAATCAGGAAAAACGTTATCATGACGCTTTTTGTATTCTTCAAACTGACCGGGGTTAACTTTGAGTTTAAACGCTTTTCTAATCACCTAACGCCCCCTCAAGCCAGTGCTTTTTCGTTCAACGTAACGTTGAATGCAGACTCTAGTTCTTTAAATTCTTGCGGTTGAATAGTCTGTCGCTTGCCACCCATTGCAAGAACTTTAACGAGTATCTCAGCTGCCTTCTCTGCCGTATCCATCAAGCCAAACGCTAGGCTTAGGTCTTCCGCAGAACAGAATGTGCCATGATGAGCCCAAATAGCGACATCATACGTTTTCATCAACTCACTCGTGTGCTCTGCGATAGCGCGGCCACCAGGTACCATCCACGGAACAATACCCACACCGGCAGGAAATACCACCGGACACTCGGTCGCCATTTCCCACAATTCACGGGTAAATATCTCAGCTTCAAGTGGCAAGACAAAAGTAAGCGCGATTAAGTTTGTCGTGTGAGAATGCATAACGACTCGATGCGCACCATCCGTAACGTCAAACTTAACTGAGTGGTTCATAAGGTGCGCTGGTAGCTCACTCGTCGGCTTCGCGTTATTAATAAGCCCCCAGAGCGTTCTGTACTGAGTACCATCTTCTGATACTTGGATGATTCCCGCATTCTCTTCAATACACACTTCTACGTTTCGAAAGTACTTACCGCTACCTGTAACGATAAAGAATTCATTGGCCAGATTAGCGACCGTCACGCCGATGTCCGCCCATTGCGATGCCTCATCAAAAAATGGACGAGCCTGTTCGACTTCGGATTCAGTCAAACGGTAGGACAAGTTGCCACCATTACGCTCATGCCACCCTTTTAGCCAGGCATCCTGGGTCGTTTTTTTAAACTCTTGTATAAATGCTAACTTATCCATTATTTGCCTCGCTTAAACAAAACGTCTTGTTCGTATAGTTCGACCGCTCTAAACCAGTCTTCGTTTGCTGGTACATCGTTTGACTCACAGAAGTAGTTCCAAATATCACCCATTGGGTAGGTTTTTAGCTCTTCCATTAGAACTAGGCGCTGAGTGAAATCACCTTCATTTTGCAACTCAGTCAACTTGTCATGCGGCATAAGCATGGCTTCAAGCAGTGCTTTTTGCATATTGCGTGTGCCCAATACCCAAGCGGCTACGCGGTTGATACTGGCATCAAAGAAATCTAGGCCAAGGTAAACGTTATCCAAGCTATCAGTACGAACCAGCTCTTTTGCAATTTCTCTAACTTCATCGTTTAGCGTTACGACATGATCACTGTCCCAACGAACAGGGCGAGTCACATGCAAAGCAAGCTCATCTTGATAAAGCAACATAGATGAAATCTTGTCAGCAACTGACTCCGTCGGGTGGTAGTGGCCATTGTCTAACAAGCAAAGTTTATTGTTCGCAATCGCATACCCCATATAAAACTCGTGCGAACCAACCGTGTAGGATTCAACACCAATACCGAATACCTTTGACTCTACCGAATCTTTGTTGAACTGCTCATCAACGTCTACCGCAAAGATCTCATCGAGTGACTCTTTTAGGCGCTGGCGCGGTTCAAAGCGATTACTTGGTGTATCTTTATAACCGTCTGGAATCCAGATATTTGTTAGGCAAGTTTGATCTAATTCCTTACCGAAGTATTCGCCAATCTTACGAGAAGCAATACAGTGCTTAATCCAAAAATCACGGATCTCTTTATCAGGGTGAGACAACGTCAAACCGTCACTTGCATTTGGGTGAGAGAACAAGCTTGGGTTAAAATCTAGGCCGAGGTCGCGCTCTTTCGCCCATTCAACCCAGCCAGCAAAGTGCTCTGGCTTTAACTCATCGCGATCAACTGCCACACCATGTGTTTCTGCATATAACGCATGGAGGTTAATTTTATGCTTACCAGGGATAAGGCTCAGTGCCTTGTCTAAGTCTGCACGTAGCTCTTGAGCATTCGTCGCTTTACCTGGGTAACTACCAGTGGCGGAAATACCGCCAGACAGTTCATGAGCCGCTTCCTCGAAACCCGTCACATCGTCACCCTGCCAACAGTGAATAGAGACTTTAACGTCCTTCAATTTCTCAAGCGCAGCATCAACATCAATGCCCCATTTAGCGTAAAGTGATTTACTCAGTTCGTATCTATCTTTTAAACTCTGTTCCATGATAATTCCTAATTAAATGCTGTTTCTAATATAGTTTTTTGCTTGTTTTAAATGGGCAATCTCACCCATGGATAACATTTGTACAATGATATTTCCCACTCCAGTCGCCTCCACTGGACCGACAATAATTTCTTTATTGGTTTCTTGTTCAATAAGTTCGTTCAACAACTGATTCTTGCAACCCCCGCCAATAATGTTGACTTTGTCTACCGTTTTACCGGTAATATTGACAAGCTCTTCAATATACTGGTTATAAGACTTCGCTAGACTTCGATAAACACACATGCAGACTTCACCCGTTGTTTGGGGGACGTCTTGTCCTGTTTCTTTACAATAGTCGCTAATTTCTTCAATCATATTTTCGCTGACAAAAAAGCGTTCATTGTTGACATCGATGACTGAATTAAAATGACTCGCCTCTTGAGCAAGATCAGCCAGTTCCGCGTAGGAGTACTTATAATCCAGCATCCTTGAAACTTCTTGAACTATCCAAAGTCCCATGATGTTCTTCAAAAATCGATATCGCTTGTTGTATCCACCTTCATTGGTGAAATTGCGTTCACGAGAAATATCGGAGACTATCGGCTTTTCAAGCTCAGTACCCAATAGTGACCAGGTTCCGGAACTCAGAATCACGCCATCATCGTCTAGATCGAGAACACTCGCGATAAATGCAGATGCGGTATCGTGCGTTGCTGGCAACACAACTTCACAGTCAAATCCGACCGTCTCCTGTATTGATGACTTCAGATTGCCAAGACGGTGACCAGGATATTGAGGCTTCGCAAAAATATCTTTACTAATGCCGCATACTTCCAACAGGTCTTTATCCCAATCATCACTATCAACGTTCAACATTTGAGTCGTGCTTGCATTGGTATACTCATTGGCTTTTACACCAGTTAGGAGATAATTAATATAATCAGGGATCATTAAGAAAGAGCATGCTGCTTTCTTATTGTTTGAATCCACAGAGTTCACCTGATATAGAGTGTTGAACTCCATAAACTGAATGCCTGTTTTACGATATATTTCGCGATGTCCAACTTGATCGCAGACGTCATTCATAACACCTTTAGTACGACTGTCTCGATACGAAACTGTGTTACCTATAATGTTATCGTCACTATCAAGAAGAACAAAATCGACACCCCAGGTATCAATACCGATGCTTTTAGGTATTTTCCCAAAAAAAACACATTGCTTTAGCCCCTTAATAATATGGCTAAATAGCTTATCCACCTCCCAACATAGCTGATTGTCAACAGATGCAAGCTTGTTCTCAAAACGGTATATTTCTTCAAGCACTATTTGTTCATTTTCAATATGACCTAATAAGTGCCTTCCACTAGAAGCACCTATATCGATTGCCAAAAAGTAATTCATAACTATCTCCCAGTGTTTAAATTAATCATACAAGAAATAACGGCCAACAAAATGCGCTAAATTGCTCTTAATGGTGTCATTTTTTGCAATTCTTACCTTAGATTTTTTGTAGGCCCAAACTCGAATAATCAATACAACACTAATTGTTAGGACTGAGGAAAACAGCCAACTCTGGAAATATGCTTGCTCCTATGACCAAAGAAACAAACCATGCCAACATGATATATAAACAATTGACTAAAAGTATAAGATACCGCCTCCTTGTATAAATAAGGTATATACCCGTGATCATTGAAGATGTTTGATTTCGAGAGGATCAGGATCATGCTACGAACCATGAAAATTACACTGACTCCTCAACAGAAACTACAACTCAAACAAATGTACGACATTGAACGTGATAGTCGAGTTTGCGACCGTATTAAGACTGTTTTTCTAACTTCTGAAGGCTGGAGTCAGACTATGATTTCACAAGCTCTTCGTATTCATGAATCGACCGTAGCACGCCACCTCAGTGAACACGTTCTGTCTGAAAAACTGAAGCATGAAAATGGTGGAAGTCAAAGCAAGCTTTCTGCCACTCAAACCATTCAGGTAATCGAGCATTTGACCGAGAAAACCTATTCTCACACGCATCAAATTGTCACTTACGTTAAAGAGATGTTTGGACTTAAGCTCACGGTCTCTGGAATGAACCAATGGCTTTAGCTATAAGCAATCGAAGGGCATACCACACAAGTTTGATAAAGCAAACAGCAAGCACTCATAAAGTCTTATGAAACGTTTAAGGCAAGCTGTGGCAAGGATGAATCGATAGTCTTTATCGACGCAGTTCACCCAACACTATCAACAAAAATATCTCGTGGCTGGATACGAACTGGTCGTAAACGCCCCATGAATCCACGGGGCGATACGTCTAATGTTTGAAGTTCCAAGGTAGGAGTGAATCAATATCTGGCTCTGATTTCGCTAACTCTTTCATGCACTTGACCATGTAGCCATAGAAGATAAGCCCATTAGCTTTTGCCGTTTCTACTATACTGTAAAACATCGCGTTCGCTTCAGACATTGGCCGAGCAGTAAAACCACTGTAGCATTGCTGATTCTAACGGGTTTATGGTCTATAATCGTGAAGCCCGAAAACAGTCTATCAAGCTCGAGCTGAGTCAGAGTAAACACCTTATTTTTCTCTTTTGATGGCCACTTGTACTTGGCTTGTTCGAAGCGTTTGTAACAAAGATCAAAGCCTGTTTTATCCCAGTACAATACCTTGATTTCGTCGCGATGTTTATTGGTGTACAGGAACAGAGCACCACTTCCTAGAGGTAAATCGGAGTCATTTTCAATAATCGCTGCGAGGCCATTGATAAACTTTCTAAAGTCGACGCTGTTACGATACAAGTAAATCTCTGGATCGCTGTGCGTGCGTTTCATGATAGCGCCCCGATGAGTTCTGCTATATAAGTGGCCGGCGTTCCCTGTGGAATGCTCAACTCCACATCATTGACGAGCAGTGTCATGTTATCGGTGGCTAGTTGGGCTTGATACTTCGTCGTCTTTTCGACGACTTTAGCTCTAACAAGTTCGAAAGGCGTTGATTGAATTGTCGACTGAAGTTGACGGCGTTTTGCAGAGAACGTCGATAAGCTGAGCGCGTGCAGTTCACAGAAAGCACGTTGAGTCATATTGCTACTTTCATATTGTTGGAAGAGAGCTTGACACTCCTGATTAGAACGTCGTTTTACCATTTCAAATCTCCCTGTGATTGAAGACCTGATCATATTACTAGCGCAGAACGATTAGAATGCGGGGTGTATGACGCGCATATGAAGTTTCTTCGTTCAAGGTATGATATGTCTCAGCTTTCGACCCAAGCTTGGTATCTTGGTGAAGATCTATCGAATTCATTCAAAATGAGTGGTTTTGAATAGGAGTCTCACCAACAAAACCTAAGAGATCGATAGTAGTTTTGTCGCAAATCTCTGTATCAAGACCCCAAAATGGCTATATCGCTAATATAATTTCGATGAGATATAGCCGTTTATGTACTTAGTGAGTAGTTTGATCAGCAGCGCTAAACAGAAGAAGTTAAGATTGCATATAAACTACTTGGGTACTCAGATACTCATAAAGACCATGTTTCCCATCTGCACCACCAATGCCCGATTTTCTGACGCCAGCATGGAAGCCTTGCATCGCTTCGAAGTTTTCACGGTTAATGTATGTTTCACCAAACTCAAGCATGTTCACAGCATGAAGTGCTTTCGTCAGATCCTTAGTGTAGATCGATGAGGTTAAGCCATATTCACAATCATTTGCGTAACTAATTGCCTCGTCCAGCGAATCTACAATTTGAATTGGCAACACAGGCCCAAAAGTTTCATATTTCATAATATCCATTGACATGTCACAACCACTCAATACCGTAGGCAAAAAGTAATGACCTTTATCAGTATCGGCGCGGGAACCTCCGCACTCTAACTTCGCCCCTTGAGCCAAAGCAGTGTTGACTGAATTTTGAACTTTTTGTAACCCTTGACTGTTAATGAGTGGACCCATTTCTATGTCATTGTCCAATAATGGGTCTCCAAAGCGAGTTGCTTCCATCTCTCGAGTGATATGTGCAATAAATTCTTCAGCGATACCTCGTTGAACATAGACTCGCTCAGCACAATTACAGACCTGACCAGAGTTGATGATGCGAGAATCTCTAATGGCCTTTACCGCCAAGTTAATATCCGCATCATCGAGTACAATGGCTGGTGCTTTACCACCAAGTTCCAAGTTCAGTTTGGTAATGTGAGGTGCAGCCGCAGCCATAATGTTTTCGCCAGTTTTAACGCTGCCTGTAAAACTAATCATGTCGACTTCACTACTGCCCGATAACTGTCCACCCACATTGCCACGACCTGAAACAACGTTAAATACACCATCAGGAAGATCGGTTTGAGCCACCAATTTGGCGAATTCAAAGCAATTATTCGGAGTTTCTTCACTCGGTTTGATAACAATCGTGTTGCCAGTTACAAGTGCTGGGGCCATTTTACGAGCAATCAAAAAAAACGGAAAGTTCCATGGGAGTATGCCCGCAACAACGCCAATTGGCTTTCTAAACAGAAAGATGTTTTCTCCGCGCCTATCACTAGTAATAATTTCACCTTCAATACGTCTGGCCCACTCAGACATATAATCGATGTAGTCAGCTGTAAATCCAACTTCAACTTTTGCTAGTTCAAGTGTTTTGCCTTGCTCTTCACTGATCACCCTGGCTAAGTAGGCTGAGTTTTCACGAACTTTTTGAGCAATAGCCCGCAAGTGCTTTGCCCTCTCTATTGCCGGAGTGCTCGCCCAATTACGTTTTGCGTTTGTCGCCGCCTCTAGTGCTTTTTTTACTTCCGCCTCATCTGAATCTGGCACTGTAGAAATCAGTGCTTCTGTCGCCGGATTATAGACTTCAATACGTTCATTAGTCTCTGTAAAATGACCATTAATGTAATTACTATAATTTAGATTAGTTTGCATCTGATATTGTCCTTATTTGTAGTTAGTTCCCTCGCCGAACCATTGCCACATTCGTAGTAAGCGCACGCGAACCAAACACAAAAATGTTCAATCAACACTTACACTCGTAAAACAAATGTTAAACTCATGGAGGATGTTATGTGTTTTTCGGGTCTTCAACCTTTGAGTATTTGCAAATTCAAAGAAGGAACTCTGCAAATACTCAAAGGAAGCCATTTGAAAATCACAATTACTTAACAAGGTGTAATATCGCAGAACTCATTTAGCTAAGTAACTCTCGATACTATGTTCGTAGTAAGTACCACACAAGCTACTACTACTCGAGAACGCAACGACAACAAGACAAAATTTTACATTTCTTGAAATAGTTAAACGAGACTCACAAAACCGCAACATTAGTGATTGTTTTTACCTCCATGTTGCTGTTTTATTACTAACATCCAGTAGGATTAAAAGTTACTGATTTGTCATATACACAACTTAAACCATGGGGAATCTTTCATGATACACCTCAAACCTAACGATTTTTTTCACAGTTCAAATAGTTTTATCACTACTGAACTACGCACTCCTCAAGAGGATTTTCCTGAACATTATCATTCATTTGAAGAAATTATTATTGTCTCCAAAGGTAATGGCCTTCATGCTATAAATGACGTTCCTATGTGTTTGAGTAAAAATTACGTTTGTTTTGTAGCACAACAAGACCGTCACCTATTTGAAAACGTTAACGACTTATTTCTAAGCAATGTCCTATTTATCCGTGATAAGTTGGAACCTTCTTTTTCCTTAACACAGTTTTTACCATGCACATTAAGTGGCAGTGTGGATTGGTTTATCGAAGATGAGGCTGCACATCGGGTTCACGTGATTATCGAGCACCTAAATACTGAATCGCATGTCAACACACTCGCATCTGCTGCGATGACAGAGTTGTTGTTTCAGCAGTTGGTTGTAGAATTATGGCGAGGCCGTATCGTTGATACTAGTTCGCTCTCACTGAGCGATAAAGTCACGCAGACTATCATGTACGTCAACAAAAACTACAAGGAGAAGTTGAATATTGAACTGGTTGCAGAGCATATTAAAGTTCCTATAAGAACACTAACCAGAGAGTTCAAACGGGCGACGGGAATGAGCTTTAATCATTATATACATTTTGTTCGAGCTCAGCACGCGATGCAGTTATTGCTAAACTGTGAATCAAGTATCACAAAAATAGCATTCGATGTCGGATATTCAGACAGCAATTATTTTTCGACAAAATTCAAACAAGTAATGAAAAAGGCACCAAGACAAGTTAGACCTCTTTGTTAGTCCTTTCTAATGCCGACAACTAAGACGAAGACATTCCAAAAATAACTGCAATATAGGAGTTAACGGCACGCCTACGTCTACCCCCGCTAGCCCCAAGCGCAAACCAAAAATGCTTGCAATGCCACTCTATCCGCCGACCACACGTTCATAAACAGCTCAAAGAATTGCGTAAACCATCTACTCTCAGACTTAAAAAAACACTTTCAATTAATGTAATCCAATGTCCCAATTAGTGTTTGGTTTATGGGTAACCGTTTAGCGAGATAGCTTGACTATATGAGATTAAGGCTGATAACCCTCGCTTTTTGCAGGTTTCAATGAGTATGTGAATACGACTCCGGAACTTATCTCCAGCATCTGAGGTAGTGCCAAAACTGATTTTCCTTTGGATTACAAAACCACGTTCTACCTCATTATTCGTCAAAGGAATTGAGGTTTGCTTGAGGAATACCCATAAACTCTCTCTATGCTTGATGAGCAATTGGCACCTTCCTCGATAGCGTTTGACCGATCATATCGGTTCCCTTCGTCAGCCAATGATCAAATGACTTTTGTAGTCTACGCATGCGCCGTAAGTATCGTGAATACTCTAGTTTACTTTGCTCATAGCGATGCCGAGCGTGAAAGAGAGCCTTCGTGAATAAACAAAGGTGCTTTCCAATATAAGCTGTGTAGCCACCTCCACTATAATCAGCCATTTGCTGAAGATTACGCTGAACATGTGCCCAGCACGTTGACGTCGATCTGCCACTATCCAATTATAATTTGGGCATTGCGGCATTCTGACTACACAATGACGAGGGAAGACTTACTCGCAGCTGCAACGCAGCTTGCTCAAAATCCGTTCAAATATAGTTGCGCTTTGGGGAAATTATGAGGGGATCCCTCAGTACTATACCTGTGCAATTTTTGCCTTTCTAAAACCCAAAGATAGGCGTAGAAACCTCCAGTAGTAGCGCCTAAGCTCAACAAGTATTCTGCCACAATAAATACATATCGCTTTTCAATTCCTTTTAGATTACTAACTATGAAATAGCTAACCTTGCAATAATTATAATATAAGGACTTTAGATGAAACCTATTAATTACAGCTTGTTACCCAAACAGCTTATTACAGCCAAATTACCTAAGTTTAAGAAACCGACGCTATTGTCTGCAATGATATTATCCCTCGGTGCAACGTCGTTCAGCGTTTTCGCAGACAACACGCCAAATAACGGAGAGATGGTCGACTACTTTGCAAACAATGGGTTCGGTAATTCTCTAGCGATCGTGCAAGCTCCTGCTGGCATACATGAGAACGATGTCACCTATCTCACTTACCAGGGCGACCTCGAAGATCCCTATGTGGTGTCTTACAATCACAAGACCAAAGAGTGGCAAGGCCCTATCAAAGCAGGGTTCAGTGAGTTAGGTAAGGATAACTATTGGGCACCATCTGGGCGTGCTATCGATAATCACGGTAAACCAACTATGATTATTGATGATCTTGGCTACATCCACATTTTCTTTGGTGGACATGGTGGCAGTGCTCGACATGGTGAAAACCCGCTGGGTGATGTTCATGATGGCAGAAACAAGCACATTGTCTCTAAGAAACCCCACGACATTTCTGCATGGGTAGAGCTTGACAACATTCCTCCATTTGGTAACTACAACCAAGCAGTGAAAATGGACAACGGTGATATATACCTGTTCTATCGTCATGGTGCTCATGAGAGTGACTGGGTCTATCAAAAATCAACAGACCACGGTCGCACATTCGAAGCACCTATATCATTCCTCAAACATAAGGAACGTGAAGACGTTGACGCTGTTGATAGCTGGTATGCATGGGCAGTAAAAGGGCAGGGAGATGATATCGTTATTACTTATGACTATCACCTTTGTTGGAAAACTCATGCCAACAATGGCAGAGGACACACGACCGAACGCCACAATACCTACTACATGGTTTTCAATACCAAAGAAGGGACATGGCGCAACGTCAAAGGTGAAACATTTGAACTGCCGGTAACTCGTGAACTTGCCGATGAAAAGACACTCGCTTTCGATACCGAGGATAAATGGACGTTCAATGGTTCTGTTCATTTGGACCAAAATGGCAACCCACACATTGGGACAAACATTGGTGTTGATTTAGGTGTTAAAAAAACGGGTGGACCAAAACAGACGTCTCACATTCGCTGGACGGGCGAAGAATGGGTCGGCGGCAGTCCAGTCAACCCTGCTGCGGTAAACTGGGGCGTTGATACGCGTGGTGATTTCTTTATTTCATCACCAGAGAAAATAACATTTGCGCTGGGCTATAAAGAGAAAGGAGATGGTGTCGTAGCCTACTTTACTTCTGAAAATGGCGGTCAGACATTTGAAAAGAGCACAGAACTATTGCGCAGAGCGAAGTCTGGTTGGGCAATGTCCGCCATGATTAGCAATGCTCACCCTGATGCTCGACTGTTTATCGCCGAAAAAGCCAAAGGAGAGAAACAGTGGCGCAAAATGTACCTCCTCGGAGATAACGGACCAGTTCAAAGATCACTGAGCGCAGCGAACACCCGAACTGAATAAAAGCGATAAATAAGACCTCAACGCCCTAAACTAAAGGAAGTTGAGGTTTTTTTGACCCAGACAATCTGAACATTAATCCGTTCCCATATCAATGATCAAATCTAAATCATAGTCATATTTTGCTTCTAAACTCAGGTTATTACATTCTTCTGAACTCAGATTCCAAGATTTATTCTCAATTCTGGATCGCATTTCATCAAGGAACTCTACTTTGTCTTGCGTGCTATTCGACGCTATAGCAACTCCATATGCCTCACAAATATCTTGATCGGTCATTGCAAAAGCGCTCAATGACATAAAGACGGAAACTACTGCAACAACTAATTTCATAATTTATTCCTCATTTCAATCGTGTGACTCATCAATAAAAGTAGTCAACATCACGTTTTTATCAAAAAATATTTTTCAATAATATTCTCAAAAGCAAAAATAAACACTAAATAGAATAAAATTAGCCCAAATTTCATTGTTATGAACGATGAAGGGAGAATGGATGGAATCAGTAGGATAGAGATATAGCACATTTAGATCGTTCTTATTTTGCTTCCATAAAAAAACAGACCCTCAAAAAAGGGCCTGATTTAATACCAGCTAAGTAATTTTATATTAAAAACTATACAAGAAGCCTACCCTTGAACGAAGTTGGTAGTCGTCCGACCTATTACTAACTGGAACACCTGCAAACGTAACAAATGGCGTCCAACCTTTGGCTACTCGGTAATACGCTTTTAGCTCAAGGTGCTGTTTCCAGTCATCATTATTAAACTGAGGAACATTGTCAAGGCTCTTAAAGTAGTCATATGTCAGACCAAGAGTCCACTCTTTATGTCGATAATTCAAATTAAACTGGTATTGACTTTTCTGCGTAGTATCTTTGTCGTCGCTCCGAACATGAAATTCATGCTTGTATTTCAACTCGGTATTGAAACCGCTGCCAATATCATAACGAAAACCCATCTGCGGCTTCCACAGTAGCCCACTAGTCACTGATGTCACTTGAAGCTGTGGGATAAGTCTGATTTTGTCATCGACGTTGTAACGATAACCAAGTTGAACCTCACCACTGCCCAATTGATATGTGCTCAGTGTTTCGCCCTTGTGAGAAACCTGAACGCCATAGAACGTGTTACCAGAACTGGCACCGAGTTTAATCAACGTAGCGTTCTTGTTTATTGGGTTACTAGGATCGGACAAGTGTTCTTGACGGACCATCAATGTTGCTGAAAGAGCAGAGGTACTGATAAGGGTAGAGGCCACTGCTAATGCTATTAGATTCACTTTTTTCATGTTTCAATTCCTTGAATTATTATTTTTTAGCCAAGCTTATTGATTACTCATTCTCAGTATGATTAAAGTTTATTTTTTAAGCATGCTAATTTTCTCAGTTATTTACATTGATTTTAAGATTAATCTTTGTTAACAAACGAGACAATTTCTGCACAAGGAAAAGGCAAATACTATTATGTTGTATTAGAAATTTAAGTGTGCAACATATGATATCTGGCTAAGCAAAAACAATTATTGACCATGTCAGTGTCTATATAAATACTAATCGTTGTTTGATTATATTTTACAGATAAGGCGATACAGTATGAAAAGAGTTGCGTTATTATTATGCAATGGATTTGAGGAAGGCGAGGCAATCAACGTTGTTGATATATTGCGTCGTTTACAAATTTCCGTCACCCTATTGTCTTGTGAAGTTGAGGTTAAACTCACTTCCTACCATGGAGTAAAGATCATTGCTGATGAACTATTTTCTGACAACATTGAGAGTGATTATGAGGCTGTCATTCTTGTGGGAGGACCGCCTAATACAGACAAACTCGGCAACGATAGTACAGTAGTTCAATTCATCAAGAAGCACATAGACAAAGGAGCTTACATAGCTGCCCTCTGTTCTTCTGGAGCCAAAGTCCTAGCTAGGAACTCACTACTAGGCTCCCACCGTTATGTGTGTTGTGGCGATTTTTATTTTAACTACCCCGATGGTTCATACATCAATCAACCCGTCGTAATTGATGGTCAATTTATATCCGGTCAAGACTATGGTTACACCATCGACTTTGCATTCGCAGTGGCAGAGATCCTACTGGGAGATACGAGAACAAGGTCAACTGAAATGAGCGATGTAGATTGGGTTGCAAAGCATATTAACTACCGTCGATTTACCGACTATTGGCTTTAAAAAGGTTCATCGCGGCTTTCCGGGGAAAGCCGCTTTTATCTTCAAGAAGAAGTAGTCAGTATCTCGATAACCATATCCCATTCGCTTGATTAGCTTTATCTTGTTGTTTATCCCTTCAAGCGTGCAGGTATTTAACGGATAACTTGCCGATGCGATAACCCCGTGAAGATATGGTCTGAGTTTTCGTGCAAACTCTTTTAATGGCTTAATCCCACTCTCTTGCACTTGTTCCCACCACGCGTCCCAGAGCCCCTTAGCGTGCCCTTCTGATTCACAATACCAAAGTTCTTTGAGTTGTGCTCCGAGTATATAAGTGGTCATTAAGTCCTTATTGATATTCAATATTTCAGTAAGATAGCTTTCTTGGCGTGTATTTAAGTTGCCTCTATTTTTCAGCAGTACCCAGCGTGAACGCTTCACCCATTGCCTCGCTTTTTTTGTCTTGCTTAAGTTTGTTAGCTTGGTCGACTCTAACTCTATCCATCACCTCGCGACTGAACTTAGCGACAACATGGAATAAGTCGTAAACGATTTTTGCGTTCGGACAGTGCGTTTGAACTTCAAGATCGAAAGCCGTATTCATGTCCATCGCGACGGCTTCGATATTTATCCCATGCTCGCCTAATTGCTCGAAGAACGGTCGTATGTCTTTGCGGCTACGACCTAATCCTATCCAAATGACTTGGTGAGTCTTAGCATCAGCGATGACCGTGGCATATCGATGTCCTTTAAAGATGGCGAACTCGTCCATGACGAGTTGCCTTAGGTCTTCCCATTTTATTGACGGTACAACTTGTCTAAGCCGGTGTTTATCTATCTCTTTAATTGTGTGCCAATGAACGCTCGTTAACTGGGAGATATGCTTAATAGGGAGAAGAGGTAATAGTTGTTCTATATAGCTTTTTAGGCGCTTCGTTATGCGAGCATAAGGCTCTAACCAAGATAGAGACTCTGTTTTTATGCCGCAGTCGCGACACTTAATCCTTCGAGTTTGAACGGAAAGTTCAACTGGAACACCGAGTAACATGGCATCCTTTACATGACGCCATTGATACTCATGGATAGCTTCGGCTTCAAGACCACAGAGGCATTTAGCTTCAGAGTTAGGTTTAAGAGTAAGGGTAATAAGTGTTGCTGTCTGGTGAGACTTTACTATTTGAAAGCCTTCCCAGAATGAAGATAGGAAAGTATGATTCGGCATGGAAACGGTAGTTTGTGTATGATTTTTGTTTGGCGACTAAACCATATCACTTACTACCGTTTTTGTTTTAAGTTCCCGCTAATCCGCGATGAACCTTTAAAAATAGTTGAGAATCTCTAAGTTTTTCCACAATCAATAATATGAAAGAAGCCAACAAGAACAGCATCCTATTGGCTTCATTTTATGTCGCTTCCAATTAAAGATCTAAATCAATAACTTGTAAATAAAGTGGTCGAGAGTTACCTTGCGAACGCTCCATTAGGTAGTAATACAATTTACCATCTTTGATATGTACCTTACCGTGGCTAAACTTTCTGTCTGACTGAGACTCATACACTCGCTCGAACTCGTTGGTACCGCCTTTTGCTTGTTCTATATATGGCTTGCCATCCTTATTCAAGCCAATGATGTAAATATTATCACCTGCAGTGTAGATATTAGAGGCACCTATAAAGTCATCTGAAATGATAAACTCTTTTTCACCTGCAGGCTTATAAGAGTGTAAATGAACCATTTCAAAGTCTGGGCGCTTGTTATCTCTTGACTTAACACGGCTGATCATGTGTATATCGCCCTTCTCTGTCACTGTCCAATCAAAGTTTTGCACTATGTGTACCGAATCTTTCTCAGTATGCGAAATGTAGTCGCCAGGCTCAAACACTTTAATTTCGTCAGAGTTCACTAGTGGGAAAGTCATGCTCCCGCCCTGATGGTTCTTCCAATGACCATCGCCATTAGGGCTATCAGAATATGCGTAGTAAACACCATTTTGGTATACGAATTTATCTTCTACATTGGCGCGTTGTTGGAAACCAACACGAAGCTTACCATTGAGGTACTTCATACTACCGTACAGACCCCAGTCGTACGCATTGCCATGAGACTTAGCATCTAGAACATTAAATTGTTTCCAGTCCGACCAATGGCCGTGCTGCGCATCATAGTGAGCAAAAACATAGCCTCCGTTGTTGTTGCCACCCTTGCGCATATATACCAGCAGTGTTCCGTCATCGTTGGTGTAGAAAGTCGGATAAGTTAGACCATGGTAGCTATCATAATCAATCTTGCCACTGAGAGTTAAGTGCTTGTAATCATCACTACCTTGGCTTAGTGGACTGGTATCTTTGACAAATTTGTCAAGCGTAAAGTCTTTATCAGCAACTTCTGCGGCTCCTGGCACACTATACGAGTAGCGGAAGTAGTCTTCGCTAAATGAGCCATCCAAAGGTCTGTCTGTACCATAAGCATGCATATCATAAAGTAGATGGATGGTGCCATCGATTGGACTTATTTCAACTGCAATGGTGTTATGTGACTCACCGATGTGTGGCTGATTTAGAAAACCTGTATGTTGATGCGGGAACTCAATGGTTTTTATGGCTCCGGTTTTGGTGTTTAGTCGACTTAGCATTACGTGCCTGTCCTGCTTGCCACCACGATACCAAGTCATGAAAACATAATCTTTGTAGGTTTTTACACTATCTCCATGGGCAGAAATTTGAGGTCCAAACTTAAAGTCATAAACATCAGAGCCATTGTCTTCGGCATGTCGAGCTTTTATTCGACTTCCGTCAAAGTGAAGGGCGCCATCGGTGATTTTTACTTCACTTTCGAGCGTAATCGCAGCATTCGCTGTACCAGCAGGTACAAATAACATTGAGCCCAATATAGCGCTCGCACATAAGCTAAATTTAAACTTACTCATTGACATTCCTATCATAGTTATTTTATTTCACGTTAATTTGCCACTTAATTTATATTCACATACAACTACTCATCAATATAAGTGACGTAATATTTAGGTTATCAAGAATCACTACAACAAAAAACACGTACTATTGCAGTAAAAAATGGCAATATTTGCAGCAATCTACACTTCGCTACGTTCAATCATTTTTTTAGCGCTATAAATGTCCGAAACTTCTTCCATAGCAATCATCTGAGAAACTATGTTACCTATACCCGTGGCCTCAACTGGGCCAACAATTATGTTACAACCTGTTTCTTCCTCTATTAATTCATTGAGAAATTCGTTCTTACACCCGCCACCAATAATATTAATAGTTCTGATATCCTGCTCTGTTATTTCTGACATTTCATCAATATACTTCTTGTAACAAATAGCTAAACTACGGTAAACGCATACGCTAACTTCCCCGACAGTCTTAGGTGGTGTTTGGCCAGATTCCCTACAATAATTAACAATTTCTTCTATCATATTGTCGTTTATAAAAAATCTCTGGTCATTGACATCAATAACGGACGTAAAGTTTTTAGCCTCCCTTGCTAGATTAACGAGTTCCGAAAATGAGTATCGATGGTCAAGGTTTCGGGACACTTCTTGGACAATCCACAAACCCATAATATTCTTTAGAAACCGGTAGCGTTTATCTACTCCACCCTCATTAGTAAAGTTTTTTAGTCTTGACTGTTCACTAACGATTGGCTGTAGTAGTTCCTTGCCTAATAAGGACCAAGTTCCCGAACTGAGAATAACGCCGCTGTCTTCTATATTTAGGCTACTTGCAATAAATGACGCCCCGGTGTCGTGAGTAGGTGGTAGAATCACTTCACAATCAAAGGCAAGTTCGTCGACTAACGCTTGCTTTAAATTACCGACTTTTGATAGAGGAGGTAGTACTTCATGAAATACCTCTTTTTTTAGTCCGACAAAATCGATAAGTTCCTCATCCCATCTGTTGGTCTCTATGTTATACAGTTGTGTCGTAGTAGCATTTGTATACTCGTTTACTTTTTTCCCAGTTAACAAGTAGTTTAAATAATCAGGGATCATGAGGAATGATTTGGCTTGGCATTTAACTTCGTCGGAGAGTGTCTTTAACTGGCAAATGGTATTAAAGTCCATAAATTGGATACCCGTTTTTGCATAGAGCTCTTCACTACCAACTTGGGAGCAAATCTCTTTCATCACTCCATTGGTTCGTCTATCGCGATAAGACACCGCATGGCCTATCATACAATCTTCACTATCCAGAAGGACGAAATCGACCCCCCAAGTGTCAATACCCAATGCTGTGGGTTGTTTCCCTTGTTTTACACATTTTCGAAGACCAGTAATTATCTCAGAGAACAGATAATCTAGATCCCAACAGAGCTGCTCGTCTACTTGGTAGATTTGATTGTTAAACCGATGAATTTCTTCTACCTTTAGCTTACCATTGTCCAGATAGCCTAGCATATGCCGCCCGCTGGATTCACCAATATCAACTGCCAAAAAGTAATTCATTACAACCTCCGATGCTTACTGATCGTATATTTTAATTGGCAATAACTAACTAATAAATATAGAGCTTTGCACTCCCAAACATCATTTTTTGCGCACTTTCACGATGACTTATCGCTATCACAATGAATGCGTAGGCCCTGCCTCAAGGGTATAGAGTTGTTAAGCGGTGGTATAAATTTGACGTGGTCTTATTCCCACTGAAAGGGCTAAAGCCATCGTGACGGGGCCCCAAAATTTCACCGCTTGCGTCCCCCTATCATTGATCAAACTCACAATTAAACCGATGATTCAATTTTTTTATTATTTTATATGTATATTTGAAATATCTGCGGTGTAAGGCAAATTTTGGTCGAAAGTAAGCCAATGTTTGCGTCACATCACATAAATAGAATAGGGTTCTAAGTGAGGTTTATTATGGATAGAGGGCTGTATGATTTTATGAAAAGAATGAGGTCTACTAATGTTGAGGAAGAAGGCATCATCCATAAAAGCTCCGGTATCGACAATAGCATTTTTACTGATAGATACCGTAAGATCATATCCTTTGATAAAGTGTGTCCGAATGGAAAAATGATTTCTATAAGAAAGCATACTCGCTTTATACATTACCCTGCACACAGCCATGATTATGTTGAAATATGCTATATCCTAAACGGAAAGTCGGTGCAAGTAATCGAGAATGAAGAGGTAGAGCTTCTAAAAGGAGACCTGCTTTTCTTAGGTCCAGGTGTCACTCATGAAATATACCCGTCATCTGATGACGATATAATCGTAAACTTCATTATCCACAAAAAATTTTTCAGTTATATCTTCGAGTTCATCAATGAAAATTGTAATTTGTCTAACTTCTTTACAGATGTGGTGTTCAAAAAATCTTCTACCTCGGCACTTATTTTCTCAACCAAAGGGAATGGTAAACTTGAGGGATCACTCAATGAAATGCTTTCAGAACTCGACGGTGATGAAGATTTGATGGAGCCTCGTGTTAAGTTCTTACTCGGTATCCTTGTACTTGATCTAACGCTTGAAGAACCGAAAAGAATTGAAAAAGTATCTTATGATCAAGGTGTTTTCTGTAAAGTAATTACCTATATGGAGAGAAATCTCAAAACAGCCAACTTAAATGAGATTTCTGATCAACTTAAAATGAAAAACTATAATCTCTCTAAGCTGATTAAAAAAGAGAGTGGTGTCACATTCAATAATCTGCTTAGGGAAATTAGGTTCAATAAGTTCTGTGAAATTATTAAGATCAGGAATATAAGTATTAACGATCTTGCTATAGAGGTAGGTTTTTCGAATACCAGTGATTTCTACAAGAAGTTTAAAGCTAAGTTTGGTGTATCACCAAGGGAATATCGAAACACTCACTAATTAAGGCTCCCCAAATTGATAGTGACATTTCCGAAATTTCAACTCTGATTCAACTATCAAGCGCCATCCTTATAAATGATATGATGGCGCATAATTCCAAAACACCAAGATGATTAACTGACAAAGGGTAATTAGCTATGGCTAAAAATAGCTAGTGATATGTTGAGACGTCTTAATAAGTCAATGGTATGATGCCCAATACCTTACGTTATTTGCTTATGCTGCTACTCAAGTTGGCTCGTGTTGCCAACTTGAGTTTGCAAAACCTGGTATGATTAGAGCTAATTACTAAATATTGGTAATCACACCAAGCTGTATCACATAAATCTATTTCATACTCGCGCCTGTTACCAAAACTAAGATATCGTCAACAACCTCAGTTTCACCGACATAAATACCCCATCGGAATCCAACTTCTTCTGTACGCTCAAATTGACCACTACCAACAAGTTCCTCATCGATATACATTTCATAATCTAAGCCATTGTCACGGACTCGCATATCAAATGGTTTACCAATTGCATTATCAGTAATTTTGATTTTGTCCCCGATACGTGGGTAGAACCACAAACTGCCGTCGCCGTGGACCCTTAACATAACTGACCAATGATCCACATTGTTGCCTTTGGCTTGAAACAATGAACAGTAATGCTCTTTTACAGGCTGTGCTGAACAACCCTTAGCTTTTAGCACGTTAAAGCGTGCAGAAAACTCATGCCATTCACCTGGTGCCCAGCGGTCATCCGGACTGAAAGCCTCTATGCGAGCAGCTAATCCACGTTCTCCGCTGACACTTTCTTCGTCTTTAAACAAGCGGAAAATTTGAGTATTGCTATCCTCTTGATACCAGCGGCTCCATGCGCCAAATTTACTTGGGCTAATTGATGTATTGCCAACTGTATGTATACGGTAATTGTTGGCCTCGCTGTCTATTGGTCGATTGCCGTATGGACCTGTTTCGACCGTCTCTGGTTTTATAGTGATAGTCGAACCCTGAACACCTGTTGACGTTGGCGTGCCAAGTGGTGATAGATTACCGGTGTCTAATACCTCTTGCCACGTCATATCAGTTCCGTTTTGACTATAGAACTGACTAATATCAACGGGGGCTTTTCCCTGCACAGTGGTAACAGACGATTGAATAGTACTAGAGTGATAACCACCTACACTGCCTCCAGTTAAATCTTGTCCACTACTATAGCTCTCAAAGTCATCAGAAAAGACCACTTTTTGCGAATCATTTGAGTACACCTCAAGATTGTCCACTAAAAGCTCGTAACGACTGGTTTTACTGACCGAACCTACACGCAGAGAAAAGCGATCTACAGGGCCAGAGATTACTGCGTAATCTACTGTTTCGTCAGCGATAACTTCACCACTTTGTATGATCTTAAATGTGAAGTAGTTCTCGTCCCAGCTTGTTTCGATGGACATAGGAACGCCAAATTCAAACTTACCCACCTCATCAGAAAAGCCAGGATTTCCCTCACGGTAGCGAATTCTCCCTTCTCCTCCGTCAGTAGGGTCATTATCCATAACGATGTCGCCGAAGTTTTTACCCGAAGTGAAACTACCATTAAAGAGACCCACATATGCGTAGTCGCTTTGATTATCACCAACCTTATCATCGGTGTTAAGACGCACAGTGGCATCTAACATTAATTTACCAGAGCTGACTTTATCTGACGGAACAGCAAATCGAAGCTCACCGGCGCTAGTGGTCAAAATATCTTCAATTTTGCCCACTTTGTTTTCAGTGGTATTATCAGCCTGCTTTACAGCATCGGTTACCGTTTCATCATCAGAGCGGTCTTCGCCGATTAAGTCACCTTGATTTCCAGTATTAATGGTAAGTAGATTACTCTCGACAGAATATGTCCCAGATACGACGGAAATAGCATCACCTTCGTAGTATGTAAATGAAATGGTTTTTTTATCCTCATCATGGTCATAATCAGAGTACTCGATTTGATAGTTTCCAGCTCCTGCACCATCATGATAGTACTTCAGATTTTCATCGGAGAATAGATAGATATTAGGTAGAGCTTCAGCTGTATTTGACAGTGAAGTTACACCTTGTGGTGCTAGCTCCCAAAGCACGCCTGATAGCTTATTACTGTCTCCTGGAGGTGCTGTCGGCCCTTCATTTATTTTATCGTCACTGTTACAGCCAGCCATTAGCATAGAGCTACACAGTATAGATAGTAAGATCCTGTTTTTCTTCATATGATGTTTCACCTAATGTTGGAATTAAGTCCTTTTTATATATCCGTGCACGCCTAATTTTGTGTTTTATTAAATAATCGACCTGATTTAAGTGGTTTACTTGCGTGCAAGTATTGATATACTGCTTAGGTTGCGCATCATAAACAATGTAAATAATTGGTAACTGTTACATCAAAGTTTGCATCGAAATGGAATACTATGTATTTAGTATTAGTTAACGATCTTATTTAGTAACTTTATCTATAATGACTTTATGTGTTGTTAATTGTTACCAGAATAGTTTGATTGACTTAATGTAATACAATAGAACTTTCAGTTGACGCTACATCTTTATGTATAGTTTTAACAAGATGTTTATTTTAAAGTCATTACCTAATCATGTTTAGTATTAGGTGAATATAAGATGTTTGCCATTCGAGCAGACGCCCTCACTCACTAACATCTTGTGAGGTTAGTTTCATTAAACAAACCCTTGCCACAGACGATATGACAAGGATGCACTACTTCAATACCAACTAGATACAAAAACGCCCGATACTCTATATCGGGCGCTCATATTCATAGTTCGTAGCTTAAAATATACTCAACATTGCTGACCATCACACCGCTGTTTCTTGGGCGAACGTTTCTTTTTTCTCAACCGAGAGTTTTTCCACCAGTTTAGATAGAGCTTCTACAAAGTAGTAGTCACCATATATAAGTGAGCAATTTACACCTAAGCCTTTAGGGCAGTTGAACGCCCCTCCTGTTAAGATTCCCTGCTGGGTGTCGTCACCTGATGTACAGTAGTTGTCGTACAGACTCTTGAGGATTCGATTGGCAGCATCAAAGTAATGTGCTTTCTTTGTTTCATCTTCAACAAACTCGGAGATGAGAAGCATACCGCTCGCAGCACATGCTGCGGCCGAGGTATCTCTTGGCGTATTTTCATCCCTTGGAGCTCTAAAGTCCCAGTGTGGGACTGAATCTTCTGGTAACTGATCAATAAAGAAGTCAGCGGTTCTCATGGCCGCTTCAAGATATCTTGGCTCTTTAGTATATTTATAACTTAGTGCACAACCATGAATTGCCCACGATGCGCCTCTACTCCAAGCTGAGCCCTCATTGTAGCCTTGACCGCCATAGTAGCTTTTCACATCGCCAGTCATATAGTCAAACTCAACCATATGTCTTACCGAACCATCTGGTCGAATAAACTCTTTGAGCACCGTATCAGCATGGGCCATGGCAATCAGTTTGAACCGCGGAGCATCGAGTTGATCGGCAGCCCAGTATAGAAGAGGCAAGTTCATCATGCTGTCGATAATACTCAAGCCTCTCGGGTCTGCAGCACTTACATCATTCTTGTTCCATGCAGTTAAGAAGCGCCCATTGATGTTAAATCGACTTGCTAAATGACTCGCGGCTCTAAGTGCGCGATTTTTAGAACGCTCGTTGCCAAGCAATTCATACTGTTTGATCGAAGTAAGTTGCCACATGAAGCCAACATCATGATGGATATTGACATATTCATCGAGTGGGCCATCCATAGTATTCTCACGTGCTATGGCAATGTCTTTAAATGGTTGGTAGAACTCTTTCTCATACAGTAACCACAACAGACCTGGCCAAAAGCCGACAACCCAAGCCCAAGGAGCATGGGTATCTTCATAACGCCCCTCCAATGTCATGGAAGGAAACTGTACTGAAATGTCTTCGCTGGTAAATTTGACTTTCTCAAACACACTTTTCCAAGCATCATTTGCCCACGTTTTCTCTGAATCCATTGCTATCCCTCTACTTCTTTCGGTGATAATTGCGTTAATTTTATAGGTCAAATATAGGGTAATTACCTTGGAAAAAACATGTCTGTTTTTGGTGTAATCAGGGGTGATTTTTGCGATGATCAGCGGGACTATTGCCTAGTTACAGCTCAAGCACAAACGCCAACTCGATAGTTCGTATTTTAAACCGTTCACTGAATTTCGTGCATACCAATCCACCTTTGCTTGTTAAGCACTTTGAGCATGGCTTAAACCTCACCAACTTGTTCGTTGTAAATTCGAAGCATGAATGAAGCAACTCGTAATTGTTTTACGCGATACATAATGGTCTCCCGCAATAAGCGCTTGTGGTGACCATATTTCCATATCCAACATTGTGTTCAAGCAACAGAGATTTGACACCCATCTGTCAGATTAAGTGGGTAACCTTGTTCCCGGAAAGTTGCCTCCGATCGGAAGGATTAAACGTATGGCTGTCTTAACCCTAATATTTCACCGTCGACTTTTTTGGTTGCAGAAGGGTGCTAAATTTCAACCACTACTGAACAGTGCTCTTGGTTTGCTTTAACATCCCATCGAACGCCTTTCTCGGTGCATGCTTTCATTACGTGCGTAATCCCATCTTTGCCACTTTCAGAAACCCCAAATAATCTAGACCCTAGACTATGCTTGTCGTTAATATCACTAATATCCACCTCAATGATAACAAGCGAGGTTTGCTGGCAATAGAAATATGCACAATGAAAGGTTAGAGCCTCCTGTGTGAGCTTATTCTTGTATATCAGGGAAGCGTTGTCCGGCTTTGGCATAGCCAAGCACTGTACCTTTGTGTACATAATCAGGAAGCTTAATGAGCTTCTTGATAACCTTTTCAAAAATTTGAAAGTTACCTGTAGGAACGACTACTTGCGAAGCCTCAGGACTATTTGGATCATCGCAATCACTGCGATTAATCGCCCAGTCTGTTCTTGTTCCGACTCTATTGCTGTTCAGTGACCAACTCATCTGCCTTAGCGACTGGAAAGTGGGTCAACACCTTCAACCACCAAACAGCTCGTTTAATTTACTAGAGTATAGTTGGCTGCTTCGTCCCCAGAGATATGGCGTGATGGCCTTCACATTTTAGATTGTTGTAGTTAGACATTAGGCCGTCACTTCTCAGTAATCGAAGATCGTTATCCACATAACGAGACTTTAGCTTTGCTAAGGTCGCTTTGGAGTGCTCGGATCATCAGATGAATGATCGACAACTCTTCGTTGAACACATCTTCGACTAACTTAAGGGTAATCACTTCTTTACCTGCAACCACTACTCTTGCTTGGCAAAGGTAAAGCAATGAAACAGCTACATGAGCGACGCTTTGAGTGAGCTCCCAAAACAAGTCCTTCATTGGTGTCGGTGATTGAAACTACTACAACTTCCACATTCTATTGAAAAATCGCTCCCATTCGATTTCACCAATGGCAATAATCTCCAGAGCATTAGGATGATAAGGGTGAACTTCATTGAGAAACTTCATATCATTTGGCCAATCAAAAGCAACTAACTTTTTACGCCCAAGCCATAAATTGCCGCCATTCTCGAGTTCTTTTTTTATGACGGGGATCGTTTCAGTGTCAACGCTGTCTGGAAGCTCTCCTATTAGACCAACTATAACGGCAGCGTCGGTACCATGACCAACGCCTGTTGCACTCAGCGACCCCATGAGTTTAACCACAACTCGGTTAGTCATATCCAGCAAATTTAATTCATCTAATTCGTTCGCGAAACGATTAGCGGCTACCATTGGCCCAACGGTGTGAGAACTGGAAGGCCCTACACCAACTTTAAATAGATCAAAAACACTGATGGACATCTATCACCTCTCTCCGCTAATGGCTTAAAACAATAGTACGAGACCCGGATAAAAATACCCGTTTTTCAATGTGATGCTTGACAGCATTAAACAAAGTAATACGTTCGATGTCCTGACCTTTGGCAATTAAATCCTCAGGGTAATGTGTGTGCCCCACTTCTTGAATACCTTGAGAGATGATTGGCCCTTCGTCCAAGTCATTATTGACATAGTGAGCGGTTGCTCCAACCATCTTGACCCCTTTTTCCCAAGCTTGGTGATACGGACGAGCGCCTTTAAAACCAGGCAACAATGAGTGGTGAATATTAATCGCACGGCCACTTAAACGTTCGCAGAGCCAGGGAGAAAGAATCTGCATATAGCGAGCTAACACAACGAGTTCGACATTGTAGTGATCGAGCAAGCGAACAATTTCAGCTTCCTGCTCTGGTTTCGTTTCTGGAGTGATAGGTAAATGGTGGTAAGGTATACCATGCCACTTTGCAAGCTCTTCAAGATCCGGGTGATTTGAAATGATCACTGGCACTTCAACATTCAATTGACCAGTACGATAGCGGTAAAGTAAATCGTTCAAGCAATGATCATACTTCGAGACCAAAATAGCCATGCGCATACGATGACCTGAAGCCGTAAGATTCCACTCCATTGAGAAATCTCTCGCTCTTACGCCAAACTCGGAGTCAAACGGCAGTGGATCAAAATCAGGCAGTGCTGGTGTAAACTCAATACGAATAAAGAACTGCCCTGTCGCTCTATCGTCAAACGATTGAATTTCGTTAATATAATGTCCTGCATTCGCTAAATAACGCGTTACGACGTCGACAGTGCCACTTTTACTCGGACAATGCGCAGTAAGAATCCAAGTTTGAATTGAATTATCCATAGTTTCCTCTACTGATATGAGAGCCGGTATATCCTATACCGGCTTTATGAGTTGACTTTATTTCGCAATGCGCAAGCCAAACTCTAGGCTTGCATCTTGAATCCACAACCATATGTAGTCAGCAAAACTACGTCGAACAACCAACTCAAACTTATTTACGTCAATTCGACGAATGATAGCGCCACTTTTTGCAAATACTGTTGATACAACTTTACCTACCGGGAACTCATCTAAATGAAGATCAATAGGGGTAGATTTCTTAAGAACATCGACAGCATGTAAACCAGATAGCTCTAGAATTGTTGACCCGCCACTGCCATTTACCAATGAGTAATGACCTTTGACTTGTTCCCGAAAAGCAGACTCAACGTCGAATGCCGCCAACCCTGGTACAGTAATTAACCATTCATCTGGAGATATCCAGCGTGCCGCATACTCCCCCTTTTCCGTTGAAGTTAATGGTTCAAACGGCAGTGGAAAACCAAGTATTGAAGAGACTGCTTCCACTATCTGTTTATCTTCAGGGTTACATCGTAACGTTAGGTGCCCAACGAGCTTTATCTCTTTTAGAATCACCCCTTCTCGATCTGCTGGCATACTCGCTAATTTTTCAAGCTCCACATGATGCAAAGGAGACTCACCAAAGATTTCACCGCTCGGAACCTGATTCATCAAGTCAACCAAAACCTCTTTTTTTTCTTCTCTTATCAGTGTCTTATCATGCATTCTGGCGCTCTCCTTTTGGATCCAAAAACACAGTACTACAAATTTCAGCTTCTATTACGCGACCATCCGCTTGTGGGTAATAGATCTTTTCTCCCATGCGATCAAATCCGCCTTTCACAAAGCCCATTGCGATACTCCTACTTAGGTTTTCGCTCCAGTAACTAGAAGTAACATGCCCAACCATAGGCACCGGAATCGGCGCATTTGGATCAAGTACACCTTGTGAGCCTTCAGGAATGACAACATTAGGGTCAATCGTTTTTAAGCCGACCAACTGTTTACGATTTGATTTGACACAATCTTCGCGTGCCATACCGCGTTTGCCGATAAAGCTAAATGGTTTTTTGTTTGCCACACACCATCCCATACCTAAATCATAAGGATGCACGCTTCCATCGGTATCTTGACCTGCAATAATAAAGCCTTTCTCTGCTCGTAATATATGCATCGTTTCGGTACCGTAAGGTGTGATGTCATATTTCGCGCCGTGCTCAATCAACTTTTTCCAAACGTATAGCCCATAGTTCGCCTGTACGTTAATTTCGAATGAAAGCTCGCCAGTAAATGAGATACGGAAAATACGTGCTGGTACGCCGGCTACTGTCGCTTGTTTCCAGTCCATGAACGCAAAATTTTCTTTGCTTAAGTCACAGTCCGTTAGCTCTTGAAGCAGCTTACGACTGTTCGGCCCCGAGATTGTTGCGGTTGCCCAGTGGTCAGTCACGGAAGTAAAATACACTTCCAGTTCTGGCCATTCTGTTTGATGGTATAGTTCTAACCACTCAAGTACATGAGCCGCACCACCGGTCGTCGTCGTCATTAGGAAGTGGTTTTCACCAAGACAAGACGTGACGCCATCATCAAACACCATACCATCTTCGCCACACATCAAACCGTAACGACATTTCCCGACTGGTAATTTTGCCCACGCATTACTGTAGATCCGCCCTAAAAATTCTCGAGCATCTTTACCCTGAATGTCTATCTTTCCAAGCGTCGAAGCATCAAGAATACCGACCGAATTACGAACAGCCAGACACTCACGGTTTAGAGTCTCTTGCATCGTTTCTGAGCCTCTTGGGAAGTACCACGGACGCTTCCACTGGCCAACATCTTCAAATTTTGCCCCATTTTCAAGATGCCACTGGTGCATAGCTGTATATCGTTTAGGGTCGAATAATTCTTTGCAATTGCGCCCTGCGATCGCACCAAAAGTAACAGGCGTGTAGTTAGGACGGAAAATTGTCGTTCCCGTTTCAGGAATTGACTTGTTAAGCGCTTTCGCTGCGATGGCCATTCCATTGATGTTACCTAGCTTACCTTGGTCAGTACCAAAGCCTAAAGCCGTATAACGTTTAACATGTTCTATAGACTCAAAACCCTCTCGACACGCAAGTTCAATACCCGCGGCCGTAACATCATTTTGAAAATCAACAAACTGCTTTGGTGCGCGTGAAGTTTTTTTAGGATGAGGGATGTGGAAAATGGCCATAGGTTTAGCAAACTGCACTTCATCCGTTTTTGGCAAATGCACATCGACAGCACTCAAACCTAATTCTTGAATCGCCTTGTTTCCGGCCTCAATACCTTCCTTAAGTGCGCCTTGAGTCGTGAACGTGCCATTAATGGCGCCTGCTACTAATTGTTTCTGCTTTGTGTTGCCCGGAACAAAGCCAATCACGCTTTCATCCCATACTGGGCGACTTCCCGTATGACAAGATAAGTGGACAGCCGGACTGAAGCCTCCAGAAGTGGCAATCGTATCGACTTGCAGAGTTTCGCCCGATTTATCTACTGCATTACCGCTTGCATCAAGCTTGTGAATTCGGACTCCGGTGACACGCTTATTGCCCATAGCTTCAACGACTGCTGAGCCTTTGATGATACGGATTCCTCTATCGGCAACTTGTTGAATCAAAGCACTATCTGCATTAGCACGAGTGTCAACAACTGCGCTGACTTTTCGACCTGAAGCGTGCCAATCGAGTGCCGTTTGATACCCACTGTCATTGGCCGTCATTACAACTAGGTTTTCACCTGGAACCACCGAGTAACGATTAATATAAGTGGATACTGCGCTGCAAAGCATACAGCCTGGCAGATCATTATTACCAAATACTAACGGACGCTCGTGAGCTCCCGTAGCAAGCACAACCCACTTAGCTCGCACTCGATGTAAACGTTGACGTGCAGTATTACTAGGCGCAATATCCATAAGATGATCCGTACAGCGCTCGTGTATGGTCAAGAAGTTGTGGTCGTGGTAGCCATTGACGGTTGAACGTGGCAATAACATTACGTTAGGGAAACTTTCTAGTTCTTTAACTACCTCAGCGACCCACTCTACCCCTTCACGACCATCAACCTGAGCTTTGGAGCTAAGTATGTCGCCGCCCATCTCACTTTGCTCATCCGCAAGAATCACACGAGCCCCACCACGTGCCGCGGTTAGCGCAGCCATTAAACCAGCGGGACCTGCACCTACTACAAGCACATCGCAGTGCTGATTAATATTTTCGTAGCGATCAGGATCGCTGTCCAATGGTGAACGCCCTAATCCAGCCGCGCGACGGATGAACTTTTCATAGGTTTCCCACATCGATTTTGGCTGCATGAAGGTCTTGTAATAGAAACCTGGAGGCATCACACCACTTCCGACCTTACCAACCAGCCCCATTACGTCTTTCTCTACGTTTGGCCAACCGTTTGTCGATTGACACACCAAACCGTCGTATAAATCTTGCTGTGTAGCTCGGATATTTGGTACCTGAGTCGCCTCAGTTGCTCCGAGTTGGAATATCGCGTTAGGCTCCTCTGCACCTGCGGCAATAATGCCGCGAGGACGGCTATACTTAAAGCTACGACCAATAACGTCTACTCCATTTGCCAGCAACGCAGAAGCCAAGGTGTCACCGGCATAACCCTTGTATGACTTGCCATTGAATTCAAAACTGATTGACTTTGATTGATCAACTCGGCTTTGCGATGAAATTCGATTTGTTTGTTTCACCTTAGGACTCCTTAACCTGCAACCAATGAAGGTTGCTCTCCAATCTTGTACACTTCCTTGATTTCGTACGTTTGAGTATCACGTGTCATGTTAAAAAACTTACGACAGCCCGCTGAGTGCACCCAAAGCTCATGATGAAGACCACGAGGGTTTTTACGAAAGAATAAGTATTCTCCCCACTCTTCATCAGTACAGTTATCCGGGTCTACCGGACGAGATATATGCGCCTGGCCTTTTGGTTGAAACTCTTCTTCTTCTCGAAACTCACGACAGTGAGGGCAATAAATCAAAAACATAAATTTTCTCCCTGTTAATGCGCTACGCCCGCAGCACCGTGTTCATCAATCAAAGCTCCAGAATTAAAGCGGAACATAGAAAATGGTTTTGCCAAATCATGCATTTCACCTTTAGCCAAACTTGCAGCGAAAACGTTGCCTGAACCAGGTGTTGCTTTGAAGCCACCAGTTCCCCAACCACAGTTAAAGAATAAGTTTTTCACTGGCGTTTTAGAGATGATTGGACATGCATCGGCAGTCGTATCCACTATGCCTCCCCACTGCCTGTTCATTCTGACGCGAGAAAATATTGGGAACATTTCGATGATGGCTTGTACTGTGTGCTCGATAGTAGAGTAAGAGCCACGTTGTCCGTAGCCATTGTAGCCATCAATACCCGCACCGATTACCAAGTCACCTTTATCTGACTGACTGATATAACCATGAACGTGATTCGACATAACTACCGTATCTAAGATCGGTTTGATCGGTTCCGATACTAGTGCCTGCAATGGGTGAGACTCTAATGGCAAATCGAATCCAGCCATCTTCGCTAATACACCAGAGTTACCCGCGACCACGCAGCCTACTTTGTCAGCCATGATATTACCGTAACGATTAGTCTTAACACCTACGACTGCTCCATCTTCGATTATCATATCGACAACTTCTGTTTGCTGAATGAGGTCCACACCCATGCTATCGGCGCCACGAGCGTAACCCCAAGCAACCGCATCGTGACGAGCTACACCTGCATTTTCTTGCCATGACGCGCCAAGGATCGGATATCGAGTGTTAGTAGAACAATCCAAATGGGGCACAAGCTCTTTTACTTGTTGTGTATCAAGTACTTCACCTTGAATACCGTTTAGACGGTTGGCTGCAACACGACGTTCAATGTCACGCATATCCTGTAGGGTATGTCCAAGGTTCAGACAACCGCGACGAGAAAACATTACGTTGTAATTTAGGTCTTGTGATAAGCCATCCCACAGCTTCAATGAATGTTCATACAAGAATGCTGCTTCGTCCCATAGGTAGTTAGAGCGTACGATTGTGGTGTTACGTGCTGTATTTCCCCCGCCTAAATAACCTTTTTCTATAACAGCGACGTTGGTAATACCGTGTTCTTTTGCTAGATAATATGCAGTAGCCAAACCATGGCCACCGCCACCGATAATAATTACATCATATTTCTTTTTTGGAGTAGGATTGCGCCAAACACTTTGCCAATTTTCATGATGTGAAAATGCGTGTTTAATTAGCCCAAAACCAGAATAATGCTGCATTTGTCTGTTCCTTCATTTCAGCTAAAATCAATGACCGTTTTAGAACTCTTGGTATGCAGGGAAGTCACGGCATAGTGCCTGTACTTTGCTTCCTACTTCTTCAATCGAGATCATCGTTCCCTATAGTACGTTTCGATATTTTGAGTAGCGTTGGCCATGTATTATCCTTTAAATTGGTTGCTACCATTATTATTTTGGCGTTAGGTTCTTTAATAATTATTAAACTAAGAGCCACAACGAAAAACCAAAATAAAACAACATTATTTTAACCGAATCGAAACTCTTGGCTTGCGTAATCACGACAAAGCCTTCTAATTTGCGACATCGTTTAAATGACCTCGTTAATACTATTGAGAACGTTAAAATAAAGATCATCAAAAAAGTAGTTCTGTAACTACGTTGAAACCAAAAAATAAAATAAAAACTTGATTACTACTGAACATATTTTACTAATCATGACAAATAATTAGTAATGTACTGAGAGATAAATAAGGCGCTAGATACTTTGCTCTTAAATAATAACGACTTTTAATTTCTATATGCGTTTGCTGAATTAGGTCGTACTATAGAAACAGTTAGCGGGACTGATTTAATTATTATGAAATCAGATAGAGGATGTAAGGCTCACCCTCCCTAAATGATCATCCCGTATAGGATAAAATTTGGGGTCGCTACGCTGGCTATCAAAATATCTCAGCTAATAGCTGAGCCGGGTAACCAGATTGATGACTCTATGAGACATCTACTGACAGTCGGTAGAAAGTGAACCGTACTCGAGGCTGATTACCCAACTTAGATAACGGTTATTGGGACAAATAACCGAAGCGAGATTGATTGAGTTCACGCATACGAGCGAATACGTCAACACCCAATTGATTGTAAACATCGAGAATATCAACCAGTACCCAGTTTTCTCGAATTAACGGGCCTTCACAACGCCAGAAGTCCAAACTACGCATCGTGATCTCTTTGTCACTTGGTGCAATACCAAGCCAGCCATCACCAGAAAGCGTCATACTCATACCTGGCCATGCAGTGAAGGCTACGTAGTTATTTTCCGCAAATAATACGCCATTTTCCCAGATGGTGGTTCTGTCTGGCATCGCATTTAAAAATGGGATCTGATGGTGTTTTCTAAAACCTTGAATGCCACGCGCCGTGCCAATGGTGGATGGTCCATACCAGCTACAACGTGGGTGCCAGTAGGATTCAAGTCCCATTGCTTTGGCACCACCTTCAGCATGTTTGAGTAAGCCATGAAGCATATTGTTGACGACGTGAAAGGTTTCTTGTGTCAATCCTTCATTTGGTTCACCTAGCATTACGCCATCATGAGTTGCTGGTGACGGGACATGCCACTCTCGGCCGAGGCTCGGAGAGAGTGGCCATGATTGAGATTGAATCATAAGCTCAGGAATGTCCCATAGTGCTTGAATTTCCACTACCTGTCCGCCTTCAATGCGATAAAATTCATGAAATCGCATCGATACTTGTTTACCGGTAGGGGGAATATCAAGCCAAGGCTGTTCAAATGTTCCGGTGTAATAGCCACCGGCACCAACCCACTCGTCACCGTTGGCTTCATTAGCCATCAAAATGTAAGTCCGCTTTTCAAGATCAGGAATCGCAGAAATAAGTGGAGCGAAAACTTGATGGTAGTATTCGTTTGGTCCCTGTAACGTTTCAAAAGGGAAACACATCTGCACAATGGCATCAGGCGCTAAAGTTTCGTTTAACAAACGAATAAAATGTTCTGGCTCATGATCATAAAGTGCTTCGTTAAGGGTGTGGATTAAAGCCTTATTCGATGAATACGTTGTCATTCGTTACTCCGTTATAAACTCTTACAGTTACGTGACATTAACAACCAATTATTATACCGGGGTGTTTGGCGCCCATTTCATAAACTATCGTTATTAATGCTGGATGTGATTTACAATATATTGAATCAATTGGAACTTATCTTAATTGGATTCGTAGTCAGTCTCTTTTAAATTTCTTCCACTAATTCATTCGTCGATTTGGGAAGTTTATCGAGTAAATTAACTCCACACTGTTGGCCAAACTCAATGAGGTCAATAAGCACCCAGTTTTCATGAAGTTTGTCATCTCTTCGAACGTAGAAGTCCATGATGTTCATACCTATTGCACCACCAGTAGGTTGAAAGCCTCTAAACGGTTTGCCTGTGAAGTGACCTTTCAAACTTGGCCAACCAGTAAAGGCTGCCGTTAAACCATCAGCGATACGAGCTCTGTGATAACCGCCGGTACGACCTGGGAAGCTTGCGACCGATGGCCCTTGAGCATACTTTTGAAACTCTTCAAATCCGTAACAAGACCCGACTCCCCACGGTCCATGCCATACCATGTCTTCATGCCAAAAATCAGCCATTCCCATGCTGGCAAGTTGGCTACCCTTTAGTCGATTACAGCCGCCTAGCATATCTTCGACAAGCTCAAGCGTTTTCCTTGATTCATCAGGATCTTGGTCTTCATAACACAAACCATTATCTAAAGCAGGCCCGGGTGCCACCTCACCTCTGCCTTCAAAGGGTGGTAACAACGGGAAACCGGCTTGTGCGGATAGTCCGAGAATGTCAAACAGGCAGCGTATTTCTACAATCTGCTGATCCACGACCTTATAAAACTCGCCAAAGCGAAACCGTACGGGTTGTTTAGCCGGTGGGATACCAACATAAGGCGCTTGCATTGTTCCAACGAACTCCCCTGCTGAAACCACCCAAGTCCCACCTTCAAACTCACCACCTAAAAACAGATAATCTTTGCGCTGTACTTGTGGAAATGTTCTCGCTAATGGCTGGTAAACGCTTTGAAAAACTGCTTCAACTCCGGAGAGTTGTCCAATCGGCTGTGGGCCGTAAAAGTCAACGTCGTTAGAGAAGGCTGCTTTGTTTGGCAGAAGATATTGTGATTCCGGATGAGCGAGATGTTTCCAAAGCTGCTTGATGAGCTTTTTGGCACTTTTTATTGATGGTGAAGTAGACATAGATTTCTCCGAATGGATGTTCGTCTATTGAGTAGAAAAGTTTAATGAAGAATTGATGGATACCTATCCACCGATAAGCTAAGTAATCTTTACTCACTGAACTGCAATTTGTAAACAACTTGTTTCACTGATTGTTGTTTTTATTTATCGGCCATTTCTTTAACTAAGTATCAATAAAAGTAACAAAATCAGCTTATAACCCCATAATTAAACCATGTTATAGACTTAATCTCTAAAAATTTGCTTTTTTCAAGACTGTAATTCAATGGCTATTTTTTGCTCAAAGTCTCATTATTCACAATGTGCCTATTTTTAAATTTGCATTCGTATTCATAATGTGAAAAGTTTTAATGAACTTGTTGCAAATATGTTACTTCGGAGGAAGTGTGGCTAGAATACAACTGAAATCCCTTACTAAGAAGTGGGGAAAAGTCTACGGTGTAAACGACGTCAATCTAGACATTAAAGACCAAGAGTTCGTGGTTTTTCTTGGGCCGTCAGGATGCGGTAAGACAACAACGATGCGCATGATTGCGGGCTTGGAAGACCCTTCAAGTGGGGAAATTCACATTGGAGATCGCGTGGTTAATGAACTTGATCCAAAAGACAGAGACGTCGCAATGGTATTCCAAAGCTATGGTCTGTACCCCAACCTCACCATCTACGAAAATATTCGTTTTCCACTTAAAGTTCGAAAAGTTGATGCTGCGACTCACGATGAAAGAGTTAAGCGTGCAGCAGAAATGGTGGAGTTAGGGGATCTTCTTGATCGTTATCCTAGAGAACTATCGGGTGGGCAACGACAACGTGTAGCCCTCGCACGAGCTGTTGTACGTGAACCTACCGTATTCCTGATGGACGAACCTTTATCCAACCTAGATGCCAAGCTTAGAGTATCAACACGCGCTCAATTGAAGCATCTTCAGCATGAGCTAAAAGTCACCACCATTTACGTTACCCACGATCAGATCGAAGCAATGACACTTGCTGACCGAGTAGTTGTAATGAATGGTGGAGAGATTCAACAAGTAGGTACTCCAACCGAAATTTATAACAACCCCGCCAACGTATTCGTGGCAAGTTTTATAGGCTCACCTGCTATGAACTTGGTCGAAGGCACCATTAAAGACGGTGTCTTTGAAGCAGAGAATATCCGTATCAGTGGCTTAAGCACAGAGGTGACGGGTGACGTTATCTTGGGTTATCGAGCAGAGGATGCGCAAGTTACAGAACATCAAGCACTCAACTCTGTACCGCTTTACAACAGCTACAGCGAACTTGGGTCAGCAGCTCGAAAACGCCAAGAGTTTGAGCCTCAGATTGCGGTCAGCGCACCGGTTTATAGTATGGAACTGTTGGGTGATGCCACAATGGTGACGGTTAAAACGGGAAGTGCACTGTTTGCGGCGAAAGCCGATAAGCATTTCAGAATTGATATCGACCAGCCGATTAGTTTTGAGCTCGATGTCTCGCATTGTCATCTATTCGACAAACAAACCGGTCAAAGAATCTAGTTCTAATCCAGATAAGTATCAGCTTGATGATGGACGCCTTCAACTGGATATATTGAGCTTTTACTTATCTAGATTGGCGGGACGAACAGAAAAATAAAGGATTTTATAATGTTTAAAAGAGTTTTAGCCGCGGTTGCTATTAGTTCATCTTTGCTAGCGACTTCCGCGTACGCTGACTGTGGTTTTACTAACGAGACAGAAGTTAAGTCACTCTCTGCGAGCTTTCAAGCGTGGAAAGTGATCACGAATGAGATGCAAAAATGCGGCAATGTATCTGCTGAATTAGATAATGAATTTAAGATTAAACAACCTGCAGCATTCGCAACTCAACCTTCACTTTATCATATTGCAGGGGTATCAAACGAAACGATTCAACCCCTACTCAATGAAAAAACGATTCGTCCATTAGACGATTTGGTAGCCAAATACGGACAGCATTTATCACCAAATCAATTAATTAAAGTCGATGGAAAAATCATGGCGATTGCGATGATGATTAATAGTCAGCACCTCATCTATCGCCAAGACATTTTGGATCAGCTGAAAATTCCCACTCCGACCACTTACGATGAAGTTCTAGCAGCAGCGAAAAAGATTCGTGACGCTGGGATTATGGAATACCCTTTAACAGGCACCTATAAAACAGGTTGGAACTTAGGGATGGAGTTTACCAATTTATACATGAGTTATGGTGGTCAGTTTTTTGATGAATCAAACCAACCAATGGTGAATAGTGAAGCTGGTAAGCAAACCCTGACTACTATGAAAGCGTTGACAGAATATATGGACCCGGAATATCTCATTGCCGACTCCACGCAGGTTCAAAAGAAGTTACAACAAGACAAAGCTGCCATAGCCAACCTCTGGGCATCACGCGCAAGTGCCGTCGATGATGAAGCCGAATCTTTAGTCGCGGGTAAAATTGCATTTGCCGCCGCACCATCAGCTGTCCCTGGAGGTAAACCCGCTGCTACCTTATGGTGGGATGGCATGACTATCGCCGCCAACATTAGTGATGAAGAAGCTGAAGCCGCATTTCGCACTGCCATATCGACGCTAACACCTGAGATGGCGAACACCAATAGCACAGTGGCGACATGGCTTGTTAAAGGTTACAAACCAAGTAAGTATTCAACGGGTTCAATTGCTAATGCCCAAAGTGGCACACCTGCTTATCCTGCGTCAGTACCTATGGGAATGATGCAAGCAGCCTTAGGTACAACAGTGTCTAACTACCTAGTTGGTGATACATCCCTTGAACAAACCTTGCAAGAAATTGAATCTAAATACCTGACGACCGCTAAGGAATCAGGACTACTGTAAGACTCAAACGCTACCTCGCCGTTTTTTAGAGGTAGCGATTCCATCCCCTGTTCGGTTCTAGAATGAACTTCCGTTTGCGCTTAACTAGCCGCACCGGAGCTAGTATACGCAGGTGATGTCAGGACGACGTACATTTCAGGAGAAAGTAATGCGACGCAGTACCTTTCTGGCATTTATTGCCCCTTCAATTTTTATGATGGTGTTTTTTATTGCCGCACCACTGGTGAGTGTTTTTTGGCAAAGTCTACATGTGACCAAGCCTGTTTTTGAAGAAGTGAAAATTGAAAAGTGCTCCCCAGGCTTTATGGAGCAAATCTGTACCACCGAAATCACAAGCCGACCAACATTTGATAGTGAAGGTAAACCAATTCAAGTTACCGAATTTGTTGGTCTCGATAGCTATCGAGAGATGCTACAGCCAGAACGTGTTGTGGCTGCATTAACCGGAGAAGGTGAAAGCATATCAAGTATATTTTCCATCGACTTCTACAAAGCACTACGCTTTACCCTAACTTTTACCCTCATCACCTTGCCGTTGGTACTTGGTTTAGGATTGGCATTGGCGATTGCGGTTCACAACACCGTTAAATCTTTACGTGGCCCAATTATCTTTATCTCGTTACTGCCGTTTATCATAACGCCTGTAATTGGTGCGCTATCAATCCGTTGGTTGTTTGTCAGCGATGGTATTTTGAGTGCAGGGATTAATCATTTGCTGGGTTATGAGTTTGCGATGTTTGCACAATCGTGGACCATTGAAATACTCATGATGTTTTATCGTGTATGGCATGTGGCTCCTTTTGCTTTCATCATTTTCTATGCCGGGTTGCAATCAGTCAATCAAGACACATTAGATGCTGCGATTGTTGACGGTGCTTCACGCTGGGAACGCACACGCTCCGTCATTATTCCCCACTTAATGCCGCTCATTATTTTCGTTTCGATGGTGCATTTAATGGATGCATACCGAGTGTTTGAAGAAGTGATCGGGTTTAGCAGTGAAGCTCATGTGATTTCATTGCAGTGGCTGACGTTTGACCTACTCACACCGGACAACACGGGTAACCGTTCGATCTCGCGTGCTTCAGCTTCTTCCATGCTGACTCTAGTAGGCATTGTATTGCTGCTGATTCCAGTACTACAACGTACTTGGCGCGATCACAAACGTAGTTAGTCTAGAAATTAAAGGATTTAATTCATGATTATTTCAGAAGTACCACGAGCGTTTCGTCAGCCTCTTAGCTTGAAATTGACCACGAATACACTTTTAGCAGCCTGGGTTTTAATTGCTTCCTTCCCATTGGTATGGATAGCAGTAATGTCGTTCAAACTACCAATGGATTCATTTGCCAATAATCCATTACAAGTATTGATGGGTTTCGAAACCTTGCAGAGTGTCGGTGGAATATCGACATTTCAAGTGATGCTTTGGGCAAGCTTTGCCTACCTTGTGTTCAAAGCGCCAGCCAAGTATGGTACCAAGTTAGTGGACTATTTATCGACCAGAAGTGACACACCACGTCCACAGTGGATAAGCTATTCACTTGCTTCAGCTGTGTACGTTCTAGCGATTGTAATCGGAGCATTTGTTGTGATTCCTGCTGTGAACTTTATGGCGACATTTACGCTCGGATCGATCCCTTTCATTGGTGGTCTAGTAGAACCGATCATTGGTTTTACTTGGCAACACTATCAAGCAGTATGGCTAGAAAATGGCTTTTACAATCAATTTACGAACTCAATGATTGTTACAGCGGGTGTCGTTTGTATATCGCTATCGATAGGTACACTAGCAGGCTATGCGTTGTCCCGTACCAATTCAAACTTGGCTTTCTGGCTTTTGATAATCGCCTTGATCTTACGCGCGCTGCCTCACTCAGTACTCGTTGCGGGCTACTTACCAGCATTTATCAATTCAAGCGAGATCTTAGCACCGCTATGGGAGAGCGCTTGGACAGGATGGTTCTTCGGACTGTTTAGCGACGCTGCGCCAACACTTTATGGTAAACCAATGGCGATTATTATTGTGCTTGTCGCCATCAACCAACCATTCACAATTTGGATGTTACGCTCATTTTTCCAAAATATCCCGCAAGATCTCGACGAGGCAGCAATGGTCGATGGTTGTACTCGCTTTGAAGCCTTCCGACGTGCTGTACTTCCGGTCGCCTGGCCTGGAATCATAACTGCAGGGCTATTCTCGTTCCTATTGGGGTACAACGATTTCCTTGTAACCTCGCTACTGTTGGACGCCCAGTCACAAACTATGGTGCCAGCAATCAGCCAATATTTTAATCGAGAAACCACAATGACAGACCAAGTAGAGGCGGTTGCCGCTGCGGTGTCAATTACAGCACCTCTCTTCTTGTTGGTTATCGTGTTCCAAAAACAGATTGTATCGGGCCTAACTCAAGGCGCAGTTAAAGGTTAATAATAACGGTGGAAAAATATTGAAATGAAAGGCTTTAATCCTAAATGGAAAGATTTTCCAGATTACATTATTGGTGTAACGAAAGAGATTTGGGAAGATCGTGGTGTGCATACACTAAAACACTATTATGCACCCGATATTATCGTTCGTTCACCAGCTTCAGTAGTACAAGGCAATGAGGGCGTCATTGCAGCGACAATGTCGACTTTAGCTGAATTACCCGATCGCCAACTCTTTGGAGAAGATGTCATTTGGACAGGTACTCCCGAGCAAGGCTTGCTTTCATCACACCGTTTGTTGTGTACCGCAACACATAGCCATGCGGGAGCTTATGGTGCACCTACGGGAAAATTAATTAAGTACAGAATTTTAGCGGATTGTCACGCTATTAACGATCAGATTAATGATGAATGGTTGGTGAGAGACCAAGGTGCTATAGCGCTTCAACTTGGGAAAAAGCCAATGGAGTACGCAAGCGAACTCATTGAATTGGAGGGTGGACTGGAGCGCTGTGTTCAGCCCTTTACACCTGAGATAGATGTTCAAGGACCATACCAAGGTGCCGGCAATAAAAGTGAATGGGGTGAGGCGTATCGAGATACGTTGACACGCCTCATGCACGCCGAGTTTTCGGTGATTCCAACGGTTTACGACCGAGCTTGTATCGGTGAATACGCTAGCAATCGAACCGCACTATCGCATGGCGAAATAGACCATTTCTGGTTGAGCTTGCGCTCGAGCCTACCCGACGCTGAGTTCAAGATTGAGCACGTGATGGGCAATGACGATCCGATGATGTCGCCAAGAGCAGCTATTCGTTGGTCGTTGCAAGGTACTCACAGCGGTTACGGTTTACTTGGTAAACCAACTCAGCAGCCAGTGTACATAATGGGGATCTCTCATGCCGAGTTTGGACCTTGGGGTATTCGCCGCGAGTACACCTTAATTGATGAGGTAGCGATTTCCAAACAGATTTTACTTGGGCTGGGTTAAAACGGCTCAATGTGAAAACAGCTTCAACTGGGAGAGGTAATACTCTCCCTGTCGCTGATGATTCGCACAAACGCTCACTTCCACAGAACTTTTACTCCCACAATCCATTAACTTCCACAAACTTAATACTTTCATAAACTTGAGACGAGAAAGGGATATGTCTAAATTTCAAAATGCAAAACGTATTGTTCGAGCCTACTTTGACGCTATTGAACAAGCAAGTCATGAAAACGTGGTCAATGTACTTAAGGAACATACCTCTGAAGACTATGTTTTTCGCGGCGTCTACCCATTCCGAGAGCAAGAGGGTGCGCAGGCAGCGGCAGAGGTATTTTGGTCGCCACTAATGAAATCAATAACGCGCATGCAGCGTCGCCAAGATATTTTCATTGCTGGCGAAAATGAAGTTGAGAGCGATGAAGTTTGGGTTATGAGTATGGGCCATTTTATGGGACTATTTGACGCCGAGTATTTAGGGATTCGCCCAACAGGGAAAATCATGAATATCCGCTATGCAGAATTTAGCTGCGTAGAAAATAACAAGATAACAAAAACAGGTCTGTTCATTGATTTATTGGGTGTAATGGATCAAGCCGGCTGTTATCCACTACCTCCATCTACAGGACGCCACTTTGTTTATCCGGGGCCAAGAAATCATGATGGTTTACTGTTTGAAGATGCTATACCGGAAGAAGGCGTTCAGACACTAGCGCTTGTGAACCAGATGGTAGATGACCTTTCAACACTGAATGAAAGTGGTTCTATGGGCTGCCCCCCTGAGGTTTTAGAGAAAACATGGTCTAAAGATATGCTCTGGTATGGACCTTGCGGAATTGGTGCAACTTATACAATTCCGCGTTATCAACAACAGCATCAACTGCCATTTCGACAAAACCTTAAAGATAAGACATTTAATGGGCACGTTTGTCGATTTGCCGAGGGGAAATTCGCCTGTTTCTTTGGTTGGCCTAACCTATCCAACACACCGATAGGTGGTTTTTTGGGTATGACGGGCGGCGAAACGCGAGCTCATATGCAAGTCGTGGATGTGTATTATCGAGAAGACGATAAGCTGTCAGAGAACTGGGTTCTGATCGATCTCCCATACTGGTTAAAACAGCAAGGGTTAGATGTACTCGAACGAACGGCTAGTATTATGAACCCTAGTTACTAAATAAAAGTGCTAAATAGAGAGTCAGAGCAACAAAAAGCTTGCTCTGAGCTTCACTATCACAGGCTTAAATGATTCACTAAGAACGTCGTTGTTTAAATGTATGTGCAATGACCGACCTAGAATTACGAAAGCCTGTGAAATCAGTCGCGTGAACGATGGTGAGATAAGTACGACAAGTTACTGACGTTTTCCAAATATGCTCAAGTGAAAAGCCAGGTCATCAATCGATAATAATTACCTTCACTAAAATACTCTCTTGAATAGTCAACTTAGAGTAAAGACATTTAGTTATAGTGCGTTAGTTCGCATTTATCGTCTCAGTTATTTATTCAATTTGATTATTTGTTAAGGCGTTTAGGTCATAGCCAGAGACTTATTAAGATACCTACCAAGCATAACCTATGAGTGTAACCGTTCATTCGTGGCTTTTTCTCAGTAGACTGATTGAAACATGCTTTTCCTCATTTATAACGAAAACTCATCTGTTTTAAAGAGTTACACGAGCAAGACCCAATTCCTACGGTATACTAATCATAGTAGTTTCACCAACAAACATGCCAATACATAGGAGGTTGCGTGTCAAAGAGTTTTAACCTTGAAGATGCCGGACAAATTTTTGTTGGCGCATTTGCTCTCGCTGTGCCTATCTCGTTTTCTGAGGAAGCCTGGCAGTTAGGAGAAAGTTTACCTACGACCAACCTAGCGTTACTTTCTCTCCTATCATGCCTGTTCTTATCAATTTATGCTTTTGAGAGTGTTTACCAAAGAAATATCAGCGGCAGAGTCATAGAATTTGTATTGCGTATCACGATTGCCTATATATTGACCATGATGGTCGTCGCTCTGGTACTACTGTGCATTGATAAACTTCCTGTACTTGATTCTCCTTTGGTCGCGTTAAAACGAGTCATCGTTATCACCATGCCAGCATCAATGGGCGCCATTATTGTTGATGGTTTTGATAAGGAATAAATGTGGTTTCAATGACCAACTTCCCAACCCAGAGCTTCGAGAGACAACGCAAACAAATCATCTGGTTTGGGAATGCCAGTCTTATAACAATGAAAAGTCGAACAACAGCTAGAGCGCCACGCACATTGGGGTATTTGAAATCGGATCGCGGAAAACTTTCGCATTCAAATCAAAAACATCGTCAAGCAACGCCTCCGTTATCACATGATCAGGTGCCCCTTCAGCCACAACACGGCCCTGCTTTAAGACCACTAAATGATCGCAGTAACGACACGCTTGATTCAGGTCGTGGAGCACGACAACCACCGTTTTACCTTTGTCATTCATTTTTTGCATTAAACTCATTAGCTCGACTTGATGGGACATATCTAAATATGTAGTAGGCTCATCAAGCATTACGATGTCCGTATCTTGTGCAATCACCATTGCGATCCATGCTCTCTGCCTTTGACCTCCGGACAATGATTCAACCGGCTGGTCAGCATACTCAAGTACACCTGTATCACGCATTGCTTGTTCGACAATGATTTGATCGTCTTTACCTAACTTTCCCCAATGTGAAACATAAGGTGAACGGCCATACTCCACCAATTTTCTAACGGTAATACCTTCTGGACTAACTAGAATTTGTGGCAAAAGTGACAAAGAACGCGCGAGCACTTTATCGCCATAACTTGATAGCGGTTTACCTTCAAACAGCACCTGCCCTGACATTGGTTTATTAATTCTTACCAAAGTTTTTAACAAGGTTGACTTACCACATCCATTGGGACCTATTAGCGCGGTAATCTTCCCTTTAGGGATTGAAACCGTGAGGTTTGGGATGATCGTTTTTTTGCCGTATGCAACCGAAAGATTTTGCGTTTTTAGCATGGTTACCAACCTCGATAACGATGAAGAAGAAAAATGAAATAAGGTGCACCAATCACTGACGTAAGCACGCCAGCTGGCAGCTCTATTGGAGGGTTCAAGCCCCTAGCTAACGCATCTGCAACAGTCACTAAAATGGCCCCAAGTAAAGCCGATGCCGGAATTAACAATTTATGATTATGCCCAAACAATAAGCGGGCTAAGTGCGGAGCCAATAATCCAACGAAACTGATCGTTCCTGCCACTGAAACGCTGACGCTCGCAAGTAAGACAGCAGCCAACAATGCAAGAATCTGAATCTGTTTCGGCTTAATGCCCAATGTAGTCGCACTTTCCTCACCCATCCCTAACACATCCAAACGCCAAGCAAGCCAAAGTGCCAATGGCAGTAGTAAAACCAACGCTCCCCAAATAAATGGGACTTGCTGCCAATTCCTCCCCCAAAGACTCCCTGTTAACCACACCATAGCGGTGTTGATCTCAATAGGGTTCGTGACGAGTAAGAAGTCAATACAACTTGCTAGAAACGCGCTCACTGCAATACCGATCAGTGCCAGTTTGGCCGGTGTTGGTTTAGACCACCACGCCAAAAAAGCAATCAATCCAGCTGCAACCACACCGCCGAACATCGCAAATATCGGAAGTAAACTCACTGATGCATTAGGTAACCACACCAAACTCGCGGTAGCGGCCAGGCCAGCTCCAGCGCTAATTCCCATCAGATCAGGAGACGCTAGGGGATTGCGTATTACCCCTTGTACTAACACGCCTGAAAGACCTAACCCTGCCCCCACACTGACCGCGAGTAACATACGTGGTAACCGATACTGCTGTATAACAAAATCATCACTAGAAAAAGCGATTAGGTTCTGTATCACTTGAATACTAGAGACTGATGCTGCCCCAACAAACAAACCAGAAAAGGCTATCAATATGAGTAACCCAAGCAACAACCATACTTTCGCGTTATGATGCATTAAGACTTCCTCGTCGCAATGAGAATAAAACAAGGCGTCCCGATCAAAGCGGTAATGACACCAACGGGCGTTTCAGTCGGAAAAGCAATCGCTCTTGATAAGGCATCTGACCAAGATACCAACGCAGCCCCCGCCATTGCGGAAACAGGTATCAACACATAGTAGTTGTACCCAAGCATAGGTCTGACTAGATGAGGAACTAGCAACCCGACAAAACCAATCGGTCCAGCAATAGCAACACTTGCACCAGCCAACAAAACGATGGTCACACTACAAATAAATCTAGTAAGACGGATATTGCTGCCCAGACCAACCGCTACTTCTTCACCAAGCGCAAGTAGATTGAGATTACGCGCCAGACTCATCGCTAACCCTAATCCGATCATTGCAGGCGGCCACAGCACTTGCCATTGATCATCGTCCACGGTAGATAACGAGCCGGTAAGCCAATGCAACACGCTATAAGCCATGTCGTCAGCAAGAATCAGAGCGGCTCGAGTCAACCCGATTAACAAGGCTGTAATGGCAATCCCCGCCAAAACCAAACGCAATGGATGGGAACGAGCAGAAAAAAAGCCGCCGAGAATCATCACAGCACCACCACTTAACGAAGCTCCGATAACGGCATTGAGAATTGGATTCAGCTCACTGATAATAGGCACACCTATCGCCGCTAAAGCCATAAAACAGGCCGCACCAGAATTAATCCCAAGAATAGAAGGAGATGCGAGAGGGTTTCGTGTTAACCCCTGCATCAGTAAGCCTGCGACGGCTAAACTCGCTCCAATTAATAACCCAGCGTAAGCTCTTGGTGCTCTTAGAGTCGCGAAGATTTGATGAGTCATGTTGCTCGTATCAAACGAAAACCAGTAACCTATTAAATCAGTCAAAGTTAGGGAAAAGTTAGACCATCCGAGCATTGAGGCCGCATAGCCAGATAGCATCAAACACAACACTAACAACGTAAATACAGCGGCTCGCCACGGCAACATTGGCAAATTGCGCTCACTTCTTGAGAACAACATTGCTCTCATGATCTATCCAGAATCTGTTCTAGATTTTTTGCCATCTGCTCAGCCGCTAACATGCCACGATTTAACGACCAAAGGGCTGGCGACACTTCAACAACTTGCTTGTCTTTTACTGAAGTAAGTAGGTCAAACAAAGGATTTTTCTGCCAATCATTGACTACATTAGGGTGTGAATAAGCCCCTAAAAGTAACCAGTCAGGGTTGGTCTTCAACAACAATTCAAAGCTAGTTGGCAAATATGCCTTTTCAGTGGACTCCTCAATTGGACTCGCAATACCTAATGTCGTCAGCACGCCTCCAGCATAAGACGCAGGGCTATGCAGCCACATTCCTTTATCTGACACGACAGCAAATTGTATGGTTTGCTTTAGAGAGAATCGGCTCTTGAAATCAAGCATAGATTGTTGATGCTGTTGAATTCTTTGCTCCATAACTGATTGCTTATCAAGAGCAACACCAATCTTGACCGCTGACTCTAAGTTTTCGTGATAAGTTTCACCTCGGCTTTTTAGTAGTAATGTCGGCGCAATTCGCTGTAGATCTTGATAAACAGTACGGTGACGTTCAGCATCTGCGATAATCAAATCAGGCTTTAGAATAGCGATAGCTTCTAAACTAGGTTGAGATCGCATACCAACAGACTGCCAAGGATCCACTAGCTCTCGTACCGCAGGAATCACACGTGTCGCGTCATTGTCATCAGCGACACCAACAGGGGAAACGCCTACCGCCGCTAATGCATCTACAAATGAGAACTCTAGTACAACGATTCGCTGTGGTGTAGCACTAATTTCGAACTGACCTTGTTCATCTTGAATCACCCTTGTTATTGCAAAGCTAGAGAATGAGATTAAGCACGCCAACAAAGCGAAACCTACCCATAAACTATTGATTGCGCATCGTGCGTTCGTCGAAACTGATTGAGAGTCATTTCTCATATTAAATTATCCTCTAACGCTAAAACTGTGAAAGCCGCCAAGGGTATTGGCGACTTTTATTTGTATTGAATTTCAATAAATTATCGATTAGAACTGGTAATTCAGATCCAAAGTGTAAGAGCGACCTGGGGCTGGGTAACGACCCACCGGACTCGTATCAATACCGCGGAAGTAATAATCCTCATCAAACAAATTATTGACCGCAAAGTTGACGCGCAGTTTGCTGTCCTCGTCCTTATATAAATCGGAGCCAAGATTCAAGTTCCATACCATGTAAGCTGGTACTTTTCCTCTTATACCAAGGGGATCTTCAGTACTGGTGTTAGCATTGTCAGAATATGATTCACTGAAGTAGTAACCAGACAAAGTCGTATCTAAGTTGCTAAATGCGTAAGTTGCATCCCAGCTAAATTGATGTTTAGAAGTATAAGGAAGTTGATTCCCCTTGTTGTCACCCTCCTCTTCAATCGTCGCATCTAAATAGTTATATCCTGCACCTAAGCTCAGAGCCTGAAGTGAACTTGGAGTGTAACGACCTGAAATCTCAACACCTTGGTGAAGCGTTTTTCCTATGTTTTCAAAAGTTCGAGTTGGGACTTGATACTGCAACTGATCTTCAAAATCGATTCGATAAAACGCGATATTGAAGCTTGTCGTATCCAAATTATAACGAGCACCTAGCTCATAATTCCATGCAAGCTCACTACCCTCTTCACCTTTACCGCGAACGTAAGCAATTTGCGGTGCTCGTAATGATTTCTGTGCATTGGTGTAACCCACCCATTGCTCTGACAGATGATAAGCCACCGTCAGTCCCGGCAACCACTCAGTCACTTTATTGTCTGTGTTCTGATCGGTACCCAGATCTTTAAATGCCATATCTATCGATTCATAGCGGATACCAGGTGTGACCTTTAAGGCATCATTAAACAAACCAACTTCGTTACTGACATACCCAGCGAATGCGTCTGTATCTAAGTGCCAATCACGTTTCGTTGCCGTCGCGCCACCAGTAATTGGTGTCTGCGTAAGTTTGTAATCAATGTCTTCATTGACATAGCGTGCGCCAACTATCCAATTTTGCGTTACCGTATTGCCATCAAAGTACATCGCTAGTTTAGGCTCAACACCAAAAACCTTGAATGCACGAGGTGATGTACGAATGTCAGTCGAAGGCTGAGTAGGATCAGACCATTGCTCCCCCAGAGTGCGAATGTAACCCCACTGGAATAAGCGTTCAGAACGATGCCCAAAGGTCAGTATTTCTAACTCTGCGCTATCAGCAATATTCAAATCATGTAAGTACTTTAGGCTCCAACGCGTCGACTCACCTTGGTATTCATCATACGGTCGCTTGGATTGGGTGCGGTCATCTTCATAATCATCAGGCGCTAAAGCACCAGGCATTTGGGTATCAGCGTCATAACGCTGCACGAAAGCTTGCAACTCTTGAGTATCGCTGAGTAACCACTGCAGTTTCGCTTGGAAGTTCTTAACGTCCGTGTCGGAATGTTCGCGGAAACTTTCGCCTTTTAAAAAGTTACCCTCTACTTGAAGCGCAAGAGTATCAGTAAGCCAACCGCCCGTACGCAGGTAAAAATCATTTAAAGGAGTATCCCCATCTTCGAAAACGGTCAAGCGATTGCTAACTTCCGTTTGCCATTTATGGGGTATAGGTTTGGTGACTAAGTTGATCACACCGCCTACGTTGTTTGGTCCATATTGAACAGCCGCACCGCCGCGCACAATATCGATACGATCAAGCATTGAAAGTGTCGCTGGGAAAATCGATTGTCCTGTATGACCATAAGGCGCAAGTGTGAGTGGTACGCCATCCATCAGAAATTGCGCATGACCACTGCGGCTCGCCTTTAAGCCACGCACTGAAATATTAGGTAGTACACCAGTGCCCGTTTCGTCCTGAACTTTAATTCCAGGAACACTTTGAAATGCCGAATCAATCGAAAGTGCCCCGGTTTTCTTAATTTGTTGTTGCGTAAGTACGGTACGAGCGCCTGGGTACTCTTTAACATCTTCTAAGTCAGAATTGCCGATGATACTGCCCATTACAACGACCCTTTCCATCGTCGTGGTTTGATCCTCAGTGGCGGCAAACGCGTTAGTCGCCGTTATAGAAGCAACGGCAACAGCCAGAATACTCAAATGCAATTTATGATGCGCTTGAGGTAGCGCACTCTGTTCTAATTTTTTATGTGGGTTACCATCCAAATTCTGGTAAAGCATGGAGATCTCCTAAGTACATAGGTTAGGGCCAAAGCTATATATTTCTTGAGCTTCTGCTCTGACCCTTGGGCTAAAACGACCTAAACTAAGGTCAACTATTCGCTAATTCGCGAAAATCAAAATAGCTATATAACGAGCTGGCTTTTAGAACTGGTAACCGTAGCTCAGCATGAATTCAGCTGGTGCACCATAACCGATCTGATTAGTCCCAGATGTACCGTTGGTTGCTCCCAAAATGTATTTCTCGTCAAAGACGTTGTAAGCGTTCGCCTGAACTTTATGACGGCCCGTAGTATATGCGGCCATTAGATCGACTGTGGTGTAGTCACCTAATGCGACGGCTTCGTTGTTACCTGCATAACGGTCGCCAACGTATTTAACACCGCCACCTAAGCGCCAGTTATCGTCTAGCTGGTAGGTACTCCAAAGTGAGAATAAATGGTCCGATACGTCATTGGGCTTTTTACCTGTATCTTTGTCTTCCGCATCAAGATAGCTATAACCAACCGATACATCCCACTGAGCTGTAATTTGGCCACGTGCTTCAAGTTCAATACCTTGGTGACGCGCTTCAATCTTATTAATCACATCGCCATTGGTGTCAGTTTGAGGTTGTTCTTGATCAATCTGGAAGATCGCGGCATTTAGCATCAACGCATCATCTAGCAAGTAAGCTTTCGCGCCGACTTCTTTAAGGTCTGTATGGAAAAATTCCGCTAACTTTGGATTGATGTAGATACCAGAATAAGGTAGCTGCCAAGAACGAGCTAAGCTCGCATACACAGACATATCGTCAGTCAGACGGTAGACCAAACCACCACGGTAGCTCACTTTGTTATCATCAAGGTTCTCTTTGGCAGAGCCCGCTTTTTGTTGCTCTAACTCCATAGCGTCGTAACGCACATTGCCTATTACCGAAAGGTCACCAAAGGTATAAACGTCTTGAATGTAAACCCCTGTAGTTGTAGTTGTATTGTCTCGGAAAGGCTTGAAGCCAGGATCGGGCGTAGGGCCCACTACAGGGTTGTAAATGTCTTGAGATGGAAGCGTTTTGTCACTGGCTAGGACAAGGTCAATATTAATCTGGTTGAAATCCGCGCCTATCATCATCTGATTAGAATCGGTTTCCCAAACGAGTTCCGATTGCAATGTAGTTGTGGTACGTGGGTCGTAGCCAAAATTATTCACGGTTTGAGAGACTTGATCGCCTGTCACCGTTCCTTGACGAGTACCCTTTTGTTCCAGCTCAATATGGTTGTATGCTGCACGGTTTGTCCATACCCAGTCACTGTTTAGACGCCATTCATAATTCACCGCAACTCGAAGACTATCTGACTTTTGATAATCATTGGTGCCGCCATAAAAAGTGCTTTCAGAAACGTCGACTGGTTTACCATTTTTGGATGGAACACCACGATAAGGAACTAACTCTTGATGAGCATATTCGACATCGAGATCAATAGTGTGCCCGTCAGACGGCATCAATCGAACGGTAGGTGCAATAAAGAAATCATTTGAATCAACATGATCGACATAAGAATCGGCTTGACGGTACTCTACGTTGATACGGCCATTTACCTTGTCAGAAATTGCCATAGAGCTATCGAGCTGGCCTACAAATTGGCTATTGCTACCAACATTACCTTTAACACTGGTGAAGTTATCACCATTGGCTCGTTTAGTGACTAAATTGATAATGCCTCCAGCAGAACCTCGACCATAAAGCGCACCGGCTGGACCTTTGACAACTTCAACACGCTCAATATTCGCTAGACTTCGATAAGACTGTAATGTGCCATCATCACGCATTCCATCACGATACGTATCATTAAGTGCATCAAAGCCTCGGATAACAAATTGGTCGCGACTCCCTTCACCAAGAGTGTTGTTTACGCCCGCGACACCATCAAGCGCATCGACCAAACGTACCGCGCCTCGGTCCTCCATTTCAGTCTTGGTAACCACTGATACGGCTTGTGGTACATCTAGCCATTCGACATCGGTTTTAGTGCCAGACTGAGGCATATGCTCGGCATACCCTTCGTATTGGTGTCCGATAACTTGAACGGTTTCGTCCACTTTAGCTTGTTCCGCTGCCATAACATTTGTCATACCAGCAGCCACAGTGAGTGCACCTCCAATCGCGATAGCAAGAGGAGATAGGCTCAATCTCTTATCCATTTTCTAATTCCGTTTTAATTTATAAATTCAAATCGGAGCGAATGAAAACAAATATCATTTATATTTGCAATATATATTTTATGATCTATGTAAGCGTTAGACATTCAACATATCTATTAATAATATTATAAATAAAACAATGAGATAGAGCATGCTTCCCCAAAGAACACCGGAAGCAGCGACTTAGAGACAAGTTGTGAGAGGAACGCGGCAAGATTTTATAAATTAGACAATTTCAATGAAATCGACCATGCCTATCGTAAGCTATATCGTGCGTGATGCTGTCGTTCATAGCTTTGCACGGACAACAATCGATACCTCTTCGCGTCAGTTCGATCACAGATGAACGGTTTTGAATATAGCGGTATCGCATACAAAAAGTAGCTAACCTATCAAATTGCTTAAGTTGCGTTGAGTCGGAATAGATACCGCTTTCATAGCCAATGAACAACATCGGAGAACCTTAAGCTTTGGCGTTTTGACGCTACATTCTTAAAAAACAATACACTTTCAAAAAAGTCGAATGTAGGAGTAGCGAAATCGTAATTCCTGTACTTTAATCAGTAAGATACAAGAACAGTTGGGTTAGTTTTATGAAAAAGAAAGAAGTTGGTATGAAGGCTATTAGAAGTAGACAATCTACTAATAGTCTAATCGATAACAAACGAAATGAGACTAAGAAAAAAAGCATTAAAATATTCTCAATTTCAAGAGTTAGAGTACCGCTGTCTAACAGTCCGATGCTAATTCTCCCTTCCTTACATTTTGAACAATCAGATGAACAAGCAAGTATAACGGAAATACTAGATACTCGATCTAAAGAAAACTCAAGCCAAGAAAATGATTCAGCTTTTCAACCGCTTGAAACGGAAAATTTATCGAAGCGAGAAGCCCGCTCTCTAGTGCTGCCAAAAGAAGATTCGCAAGTAAATTTGACCAAAGACACGAACAATACTCCACTCACTCCTTCGCATCATCTATCACCACATAACCAAACAACGAGTCACAATTTTAGGCATCCTACAACGCTGCCTACTATGGATGTAACTCACAGTTCTCAGACGACACCAACACACCATACAACAACCATCCCTTCTACTCCGAATAATGCACCGGCGAAAGTCAGCAGTGCGACGGTGGCTGTTGATGAGACAGACAAAGCAATCACCACCTCTGGCATACTAACCAGCACCGATGTCGATAACCCAGATAATGCCTTTACTGCTTCAACTCAGTACGGTACCAACGGTAATTTAACTATTGATGCCAACGGTCATTGGGTATTCACTGCTAACAGCACCTTTAACCAACTGAATGTCGGCGACAAGGTCGAAGAGACCTTTACGGTAACGTCTGTCGATGGCACTCCATCCACCATTAAAGTGACCATCAATGGTACTAATGATGCGGCTACAGTCAGCAGTGCGACGGTGACTGTTGATGAAACGGACTCCGCAATCACCACCTCTGGTACCCTAACCACCACCGATGTCGATAATCCGGATAACGCCTTTACTGCTTCAACTCAGCACGGTACCAACGGTGATTTGACCATTGATACCAACGGTCACTGGGTATTCACTGCCAACAGCGCATTCAACCAACTGAATGTCGGCGACAAGGTCGAAGAGACCTTTACGGTAACGTCTGTCGATGGCACTCCATCCACCATTAAAGTGACCATCAATGGTACTAATGATGCAGCTAGTGTAAGCAGTGCGACGGTGGCGGTTGATGAAACGGATAAAGCCGTCACCACCTCGGGCACTCTAACCAGTACCGACGTGGATAACCCTGACAACACCTTCACCCCAGATACGATCACAGGAACACACGGCGACCTAACCATTGATGCCAACGGTCATTGGACGTTTACGGCTAACAGTGCATTCAACCAACTGAATGTTGGCGACAAGGTCGAAGAAACATTTACGGTCACCTCTGTTGATGGCACTCGGTCAACCATCAAAGTCACCATCATCGGCACCAATGATGCAGCTACGGTAAGCAGCGCGACGGTGGCGGTTGATGAAACGGATAAAGCCGTCACCACCTCGGGCACCCTAACCAGCACCGATGTCGATAACCCAGATAATGCCTTTACCCCTGATTCGATCTCGGGCACACATGGCGACCTAACCATCGATGGCAATGGGCATTGGGTATTTACCGCCAACAGTGCATTCAACCAACTCAACGTTGGTGATAAAGTTGAAGAAACATTCACGGTGACGTCTGTCGATGGAACTCCATCTACCATCAAGGTCACCATTAATGGTACTAATGATGCGGCTACGGTAAGCAGTGCCACTGTGGCTGTCGATGAGACGGATAAAGCCGTCACAACATCTGGCACCTTAACCAGTACCGACGTGGATAATCCAGATAACGCCTTTACTGCTTCAACTCAGCACGGCACACATGGCGACCTAACCATCGATGGCAATGGGCATTGGGTATTTACCGCCAACAGTGCATTCAACCAACTCAACGTTGGCGACAAGGTTGAAGAGACGTTTACGGTAACGTCTGTCGATGGAACACCATCCACGATTAAAGTGACCATTAACGGTACGAACGATGCGGCTACAGTAAGTAGTGCAACAGTAGCCGTTGATGAAACAGACACAGCAATCACAACCTCTGGCACCTTAACCAGTACCGACGTGGATAACCCAGATAATGCCTTTACCCCTGATTCGATCTCGGGCACCCATGGCGACTTAACCATTAATGCCAATGGTCATTGGGTGTTCACCGCTAACAGCGCATTCAACCAACTGAATGTTGGCGACAAGGTCGAAGAGACCTTTACGGTAACGTCTGTCGATGGCACGCCATCCACGATCAAAGTGACCATCAATGGTACTAACGATGCCGCGACGGTTAGCAGTGCCACAGTGACTGTTGATGAAACGGACTCCGCAATCACCACCTCGGGCACCCTAACCAGCACCGATGTCGATAATCCGGATAACGCCTTTACTGCTTCAACTCAGCACGGTACCAACGGTGATTTAACCATTAATGCCAATGGTCACTGGGTGTTCACCGCTAACAGCGCATTCAACCAACTGAATGTTGGCGACAAGGTCGAAGAGACCTTTACGGTAACGTCTGTCGATGGCACGCCATCCACCATTAAAGTGACCATTAACGGCACTAACGATACCGCGACAGTGAGCAGTGCCACAGTGACTGTCGATGAAACTGACACGGCAATCACCACCTCGGGCATCCTAACCAGCACCGATGTCGATAATCCTGATAACACGTTTACGCCAGATACGATCGCAGGTACCCATGGCGACTTAACCATCGATGCCAACGGTCATTGGGTGTTCACCGCTAACAGCGCATTCAACCAACTGAATGTCGGCGACAAAGTCGAAGAGACCTTTACGGTAACGTCTGTCGATGGCACTCAGTCAACAATTAAAGTGACCATTAACGGTACTAATGATGCGGCTACGGTCAGCAGCGCGACGGTGGCGGTTGATGAAACTGACACGGCAATCACCACCTCGGGCACCCTAACCAGCACCGATGTCGATAACCCAGATAATGCCTTTACTGCTTCAACTCAGTACGGTACCAACGGTAATTTAACCATTGATGCCAACGGTCATTGGACGTTTACGGCTAACAGTGCATTCAACCAACTCAACGTTGGCGACAAGGTCGAAGAAACATTTACGGTCACCTCTGTTGATGGCACACCATCCACCATTAAAGTGACCATCAACGGCACCAATGATGCGGCTACGGTCAGCAGCGCGACGGTGGCGGTTGATGAAACGGATAAAGCCGTCACCACCTCGGGCACTCTAACCAGTACCGACGTGGATAACCCTGACAACACCTTCACCCCAGATACGATCACAGGAACACACGGCGACCTAACCATCGATGCCAACGGTCATTGGACGTTCACTGCCAACAGCGCATTCAACCAATTGAATGTCGGCGACAAAGTCGAAGAGACCTTTACGGTAACGTCTGTCGATGGCACACCATCCACTATTAAAGTGACCATTAACGGTACTAACGATGCCGCGACGGTTAGCAGTGCCACAGTGACTGTCGATGAAACTGACACAGCAATCACCACCTCTGGTACCCTAACCAGCACCGATGTCGATAACCCAGACAATGCCTTTACTGCTTCAACTCAGCACGGTACCAACGGTGATTTGACCATTGATGCCAACGGTCATTGGGTATTCACTGCCAACAGCGCATTCAACCAACTGAATGTCGGCGACAAGGTCGAAGAGACCTTTACGGTAACGTCTGTCGATGGTACACCTTCGACAATTAAAGTGACGATCAATGGTACCAATGACGCAGCTACCGTCAGCAGCGCAACTGTGGCTGTCGATGAAACTGACTCGGCAATTACAACCTCTGGCACCCTAACCAGCACCGACGTGGATAACCCTGACAACACCTTTACCCCAGATACGATCACAGGCGCTAATGGTGACCTAACCATAGATGCTAATGGTCACTGGGTATTTACCGCCAACAGTGCATTCAACCAACTCAACGTTGGCGACAAGGTTGAAGAGGCATTCACAGTAACGTCTGTCGATGGTACACCTTCGACAATTAAAGTGACGATCAATGGTACCAATGACGCAGCTACCGTCAGCAGCGCAACTGTAGCTGTCGACGAAACGGACTCAGCAATCACAACCTCTGGCACCCTAACCAGCACCGACGTGGATAACCCTGACAACACCTTTACCCCAGATACGATCACAGGCGCTAATGGTGACCTAACCATAGATGCTAATGGTCACTGGGTATTTACCGCCAACAGTGCATTCAACCAACTCAACGTTGGCGACAAGGTTGAAGAGGCATTCACAGTAACGTCTGTCGATGGTACACCTTCGACAATTAAAGTGACGATCAATGGTACCAATGACGCAGCTACCGTCAGCAGCGCAACTGTGGCTGTCGATGAAACTGACTCGGCAATTACAACCTCTGGCACTCTAACCAGTACCGACGTGGATAACCCTGACAACACCTTTACCCCAGATACGATCACAGGTACCCACGGCGACCTAACCATTGATGCCAATGGTCACTGGGTCTTCACGGCCAACAGTGCATTCAACCAACTCAACGTTGGCGACAAGGTTGAAGAGACGTTTACGGTAACGTCTGTCGATGGAACACCTTCGACGATTAAAGTGACCATTAACGGTACGAACGATGCGGCTACAGTAAGTAGTGCAACAGTAGCCGTTGATGAAACAGACACAGCAATCACAACCTCTGGCACCTTAACCAGTACCGACGTGGATAACCCTGACAACACCTTTACCCCAGATACGATCACAGGGACTAATGGTGACCTAACCATTGATGCCAACGGGCACTGGACGTTCACCGCCAACAGCGCATTCAACCAACTGAACGTTGGCGACAAAGTTGAAGAGACATTCACGGTTACGTCTGTCGATGGAACACCTTCGACGATTAAAGTGACCATCAATGGTACCAACGATGCCGCGACAGTAAGCAGCGCGACTATAGCTGTCAATGAAACAGACACTGCAATCACAACTTCAGGCACTCTAACCAGTACCGACGTTGATAACCCTGACAACACCTTCACACCAGATTCGATCACGGGCACCAACGGCGACCTAACCATTGACGCCAATGGTCACTGGGTATTTACCGCCAACAGCGTATTCAACCAACTCAACGTTGGCGACAAGGTTGAGGAGACGTTTACGGTAACGTCTGTCGATGGAACACCATCTACTATCAAGGTGACCATTAATGGTACCAACGACGCAGCTACGGTGAGTAGCGCAACGGTAGCCGTTGATGAAACTGACTCCGCAATCACAACTTCAGGCACTCTAACCAGCACCGATGTGGATAACCCAGATAACGCCTTCACTCCGGATTCAATTACAGGTATCCACGGCGACCTAACCATCGATGCCAATGGACACTGGGTATTTACGGCAAACAGTGCGTTCAACCAACTTAACGTTGGCGACAAAGTTGAAGAGACATTCACAATCACCTCTGTCGATGGTACCCCGTCAACTATCAAGGTCACCATCAACGGCACTAACGACGCAGCAACGGTGAGCAGTGCCACTGTTTCTGTTGATGAAACTGATTCAGCAATCACAACCTCTGGCACCTTAACCAGTACCGACGTTGATAACCCTGACAACGCCTTCACACCAGATTCAATCACCAGTACACACGGCAACCTAACCATTGATGCCAACGGGCACTGGACGTTCACCGCCAACAGCGCGTTCAACCAACTGAACGTTGGCGACAAAATTGAAGAGACATTCACAATCACCTCTGTCGATGGTACCCCGTCAACTATTAAGGTCACCATCAACGGTACCAACGATGCTGCTACCGTCCGCAGCGCTACCATGGCTGTCGATGAAACAGACACAGCAATAACAACCTCTGGAACCTTGACCAGTACCGATGTCGATAACCAAAATAACGCCTTTACGCCAGATTCAATTACAGGTACCCACGGCGACCTAACCATTGACGCCAATGGTCATTGGGTATTTACGGCCAACAGCGCATTCAACCAACTGAATGTCGGTGACAAAGTTGAAGAGACGTTTACGGTTGCCTCTGTTGATGGCACACCTTCGACGATTAAAGTGACTATTAACGGGACGAACGATGCAGCTACCGTCAGCAGTGCGACTGTAGCTGTCGACGAAACGGACTCCGCAATCACAACCTCTGGCACCCTAACCAGCACGGACGTCGATAACCCAGATAATGCCTTTACTGCTTCAACTCATCACGGTACCAACGGTGACTTAACTATTGGTGCTAATGGTCACTGGGTATTTACCGCCAACAGCGCATTCAACCAACTCAACGTTGGCGACAAGGTTGAAGAGGCATTCACAGTAACGTCTGTCGATGGTACACCTTCGACAATTAAAGTGACCATCAATGGTACCAACGATGCCGCGACAGTAAGCAGCGCGACTGTGGCCGTCAATGAAACTGACTCAGCAATCACAACCTCTGGCAACCTAACCAGTACCGATGTCGATAACCCGGACAATGCCTTTACCCCTGACTCCATCACAGGCACTCATGGAGACTTAACCATTGATTCCAATGGCCACTGGGTATTTACCGCCAACAGCGCGTTCAACCAACTGAATGCCGGTGACAAAGTTGAAGAGAGCTTTACCGTTACTTCTGTCGATGGGACCCAATCGACAATAAAAGTAACGATCAACGGCACCAATGACCGCCCTACTATCTCCGGTACCTCAAGTGGCGCAGTCATCGAACAGGGCTTAAACACTGCTGGAACGCCAGATGCGACAGGTTCTCTAACAGCAACCGATTTAGATAAATCTGACACCGTCACATGGGCAGTCAATCAACCTCAAGGCCAATGGGGAACACTATCGATTGATCAGAATGGTCATTGGCACTATCAGCTAGACAATTCGACCGGCGGTACCGCGGATAAACTCGCGGCTGGTGAGCATAAGTCTGAATCATTCTGGATCACCGCTACCGATTCAGCTGGAGCAACAGTTCCTCATAAAATCGTTATCGATGTGCAAGGTAGTAACGACAAACCGATTGTCAGTGCGTGGACTCAGCTTCCTGCGGGCAAAGAAGATCAACCTGTAACCATAAAAGCTTCTGATTTGCTAACGCATGCAAGCGATGTTGATAGTAGCGATGTTTTGCATGTGACGAATCTACATGCGACACACGGTAGCCTGACTGATAACAAAGACGGAACTTATACCTTCACTCCAGACAAAGATTTCAATGGTGAGATTCGACTCACCTATGATGTGGTTGACGGCCATGGTGGTAGCGTCAGCACTCAGGCTAAGTTTGACCTTACCGCAACTCCAGATAACGCGATTATTACCGACGCACAAACCAATGCAGACTTAAGGGGAGTGACTGAAGATCGTGGTTACATAGATACCCACTACCAATTGCATTACGACGGCAAATTAAACATCCAAGACCCTGATGCGGGAGAGGCTCAATTTGATCCAAATATTGGCCCACAAACCTATCAAGGTTATGGCTACGACACCAAACTGGGTGGGCACATACTGCTCATGCGCGACGGTCACTACACCTATACCCTCGACAACCGCAACATACAGAACTTAGCGCAAGGTGAAGTGAAACACGATTCAGCTGTTATACGCTCAGCAGATGGTACAACGCATACGATAGAGCTGACGGTTCATGGTACCAACGATGCTCCAACCATCAATGCACAGTCACACTCTGTGACTGAAGGTGGAAGCGTGCTAAATGGACAAATGGTTGGCCAAGATATAGATACCGGTGCGACCTTGACTTACAGCGCACCGCAGATTGATGGTTTAGTGGTTAATCCGGACGGCAGTTATAGTTTCAATCCTGCTCACTCTAGCTATCAATCGTTAGCATCAGGCATCACGAAGACGTTAACTGTTCCCGTAACAGTCACAGACGAACATAATGCGAGCATCACTCAAAACCTCTCAATTACGATTACAGGGGTTAATAACTCTGCCGTTATTGGCGGTGTCGACACAGGTGACGTAACCGAAGGGCAAGGTAGCTACGGAGATATGTCGCCAGATTATGCTCAACCCGGCATGGCTAAATTAGGGCAAGCAGCATTAACGGCTGACGGTAAGCTGGATATTTCTGATCCAGATAACGGCGAATCACAATTTGATCCTAAAGGTGGTGCTTGGAATAATTCGTACCATGGTCAGTACGGACACTTACTACTAAACACTGATGGAACTTGGCATTACCATGTTACGGTTGGTAGCGTTGATTGGGTTGGCAACAGAAAAACAACGGTTGGCACTGCCATAGACCAACTAGGCGAAGGACAAACTCTGACCGACACGATTACCGTATATTCTAAAGATGGCACGTCGCACGATATTGTCATTACGATTCACGGTAGTAATGACCGCCCTTACTGCGCTTCTGAAGTACAACTCAATAGTGGAAAAGAAGACCTCGCACAGACCATCACAACAGCCGAGTTATTGGCAAATACAGTTGACGTAGACGCCAACGATGCAGGCAAGCTCACTATCGCTAATTTGCATGCTGATCACGGTTCGATTCAAGACAACCAAGATGGAACCTATACTTTCACGCCAACCAAAGACTATAACGGCCAAGTTCATTTCACTTACGATGTGAAAGACGCTCATGGCGGTACAACACACACTGGCGCAAATACCACTCTTGCAGCGACCCCAGACAAAGCCATTATCTCTGAAGTGACTACCGGAAGGGTTATTGAGGATGGACCACATGCAACGCACAACAACGGCACTACGACTGAATTAGCTAATGGCCAACTTCAAGTCATCGACCCAGACAGCGGCGAAGATAAGTTCCAATACAGCCAATTTGGTGAGACTCGCATTCACGATCCATTTGGTGGCATGCTTCGAATTGATAGCGCGGGTAATTGGGGATATAGCGTCGACAATGCGGCGCTTCAACACCTAGCTCAAGGGCAAGTTGAAACGGTTACCTATCGAGTACACAGCTTCGATGGTACTGCCTACGACTTAAATATTGATGTCGTCGGAACTAACGACGCACCTACAGTTACCAAGGTAGTTCTAAGCAACGGCACGGAAGATATAAACTATCAAATGCAGGCGAGTCAGTTCGGATTCACCGACGTCGATACAGGCGATACGCTTCACTCTATAGCGATCACTGATCTGCCACCAGCAGCTCAAGGTAAGTTTTTACTCGATGGACACGACATCACCGCAGGTCAGAGTATTGCAGCCTCCGATATCGCTAAACTTCAGTTTGTCCCTACCCCGAACTTCAACGGTGATGTTCAATTCAAATTTACGGTGAATGATGGACATGTCGATTCACAAGAAGCAACCAACACTCTGCATATTGACGCGGTTAGCGATGCTGCACAGTTCACTGGCGGCGATACGGGAGATGTTCATGAAGGACATACCTATACAGCGCCAGACGGTTCTATGTCTGGCGGATACGTCGATGATCGTTCACCCGATCATATGCATGGAAACGTCGGTAAAATATGGAACGATGAAATACACACTGATGGCCACTTGAACATCGTTGATCCAGACTCTGGTGAAAGCCATGCTCAAACAGGCACTTACCAAGGTACACACGGACATGTGATACTCCAGAGTAACGGAGATTGGAGCTACTACGCTTCCATAGGTCAAGACGCGACGGGTAGAAAAATTGATCATCTCGGTCAAGGTGAATCGATAACCGATACTGTTACCGTCAAATCGGCTGATGGCACCACTCACGACATTCACATCACCATTCATGGCGACAATGACCGCCCGTACTGCTCTTCAGAAGTACAGCTTAACAGCGGAAAAGAAGATCTCGCACAAACCATCACAACAACTGAGTTGCTTGCAAATACTGTCGATGTGGATACTAACGATGCCGGGCAACTCTCTATCGCAAACGTGCATGCGGATCACGGCACTCTCGTCGACAACAAAGATGGTACATTTACCTTCACTCCAGACCATAATTTCAACGGTAAAGTGCATTTCACTTATGACGTCAAAGATGCTCATGGTGGGGTTACTCATACTGGCGCGTCTACCACGTTGTTACCGAGCAATGATGCTGCCGCACTACAACCGACACTCGCCTCCAACTTTGTAACTGAAGATCATCTCAAATCGGGGACAAGCACCAACGAGCTATGGTCAGGTTGGAAAAACCTCGATATTCAGGATATTGACTCGCCATCAGAAGCGAAAGTTACTCAAATAGAGGTCAACGGCGTTAAGCATACGGTACCAGCAAACTTCGCGATGAATCTTGCAGGCGTCCATGGTACCTTCAACTTCACTCATTCAACCGATGGCCACGATAAATGGAGCTACAGTGCGGACAATAGTCACGCTGAAGTTCAATCACTGAGTCATGGCGATTCTCTGACTGATACCATTATTCTTATTACCGCAGATGGAACACGAATCCCGCTGACAGCCAAAATCTTAGGCACTGATGATCATGTGATTATCGATACACCTGACGCATTAACGGCCGCATTGGGAACGGCAGTTGAAGACAAGGTTACCTCTATTTCAGGCACCCTACTCGCGCACGATTCCGACAGTAAAGATTCCGTAACATTCAGCGCTGGCGATTCTACTGGAGCCTACGGTACGCTCCATGTAGATAGCAATGGACAATGGCATTATGACCTAGACCACTCAAAGGCCAATGCACTACAACAAGGTGAGACTAAGGCAGAAGGTTTTGATATCACTGCGATATCTACTGATGGCTCAACCGCAACCAAACATATTGAAGTGCTAGTTCAAGGGAGTAATGACAAGGCAACGATATCCGTCACCTCAAACCCCGATGTACATGAAGATCGCTCTTCAACGCCTGTAGAGATCATATCAGGTAAGCTGAGTGCCCTCGATCCTGACCACGACCAATCTGCATTCTCAACGGATGTGGGCAAACGCCATGATCCATTTAACAGTGGCGTTCACGGTGGTCTTCATATTTCCAAAGATGGCTCTTGGACTTATACCGTTAACAACAGCCAAATTCAGCAATTAGCTGCTGGGCAAGAGGAGCATGTCCAATACAACGTGCATACTGTTGGCGGTGATTATCATGTTATTGATATTAAGATTGTAGGAAACAACGATATACCAACCGTATCGGCAACCACTCTTGCCCATGGCACGGAAGATACACACTATCAAATGCAGGCGAGTCAATTCGGTTTCACCGACGTCGACACTGGCGATACGTTACACTCTATCGCAATCACTGACCTGCCACCCGCGGCTCAAGGTAAGTTTGTACTCAATGGGCACGATATCACTGCTGGTCAAAGTATCGCGACTGCCGATATCGCCAAACTCCAGTTTGTCCCAGCCACTGACTTTAACGGTGATGTTCAGTTTAAATTTACCGTCAATGATGGACATGCTAGCTCTGCAGAAGCAACCAACACATTACATATCGACGCGGTTAACGATGCTGCACAAATTACGGGGAAAGACTTTGGCTCTGTCACCGAAGACCAAAATGTTCACTCTTCTGTACAAGGCAATTATTCATATAAATTAGAAGCTAAAGGCCACCTTACAGCCGTTGACCCAGATGCTGGAGAATCAGGCTTTGATTACCACACGCTGATCAGCGCTCCCTCACATCCTAACTGGGCACCCTACCGATCCGCACTTGGTGGTGAGTTAGAAATAGATCAACAAGGAAGATGGCACTATTACATCGATAACCGTAAGCCAGAAGTTCAAAGTCTAGGTGCAGGTGAAACGCTCACGGATACCGTCACTATCCAATCTAAAGATGGGACGCCACATGTGATTACTCTCACTATTAATGGCACCAATGATGCTCCCGTTTTATCAGTAACCCAAACAACTCCAACAACAGGTACACTGACCGAAACTGATGTTGACGTGAAAGACACTCACACCTTCTCTGTCGTCAATTCAACAGGTCAATTCGGTTCGCTATCGGTTGACCCGGATTCAGGCGCGTATGTGTATACAGCCAACGGTTCGGTTGCTGGGATGAGTTACAACGCAACTACGCACACATATCACGGCGCCGATGTGTTCGAAGTAAAAGTGTCTGACAATCACGGCGGGGAGTCATCGAAGTTCATCACTTTTGATGCCAACGGTCATGTTTCAGTTGTGCCAGGACAATCACCGACGATTTCAACCTCTGTGCCTTCCAATCCACTGGTAACGACAACGCAACCAAGTTTACCAGCAGGAACAAACACTCCGCCAAATAATGCAGTCACCGTCGACTTAGCGAAATCTAGCGATACTGGTACTTCCGATACCGATAACCTCACTAAAGACAGCACACCGACAGTCACCGGGCACACGGATATTCCTTACTCACAAGTCACTATTTATGATGGCTCAACACCTATTGGACATGCGGTATCTGATGGCTCGGGGCAGTATAGCGTGGCGGTAAGCAGCTTATCGAATGGCGATCATACTCTTTCTGCCAAAGCGTTAGCTCCCTCTTCAGTTTTACCAGCAACATCATCCATTCTTCCATTGCATGTTGATACTGTAGTGGCACCGCTTCAAGTCTCATTAACCCATGACACAGGAAGCAATTCGTCTGATTTGATTACTAGCGATGGTTCATTGACTATCACTGGACAAGAGACAGGCGCAACCGTTGAATACTCGACCGACAACGGACACAAATGGACATCAAGTTTCACCCCTCAACAAGGCTCAAATACGGTTAGCGTGAGACAAACTGACGCCGCAGGAAATGTATCCCCTGATACTTCGGTGACTTTCACACTCGATAATACGATTGCTGCACCAGCGGTCTCTCTGCGCAACGACACTGGGCGACACTCGGTTAACACCCCAGACTTAATCACTAAAGACTCTCAACTTACAATTCAAACGGAAGCAGGAGCAAAAGTAGAATACTCGAATGACGGCGGACACACTTGGACAGCTGTGTTCAATCCAGTTGAGGGGGTTAATGACCTACAGGTAAGACAGACTGATATCGCAGGCAACGTATCGCCAGTGACGCACTTTAGCTTCACCTTGGACACCACACCCGGCACAATCACAGTAAACCCGATATCGCAGGACAACGCATTAAATGCCGCAGAGAACAACCAACCATTAGTGATCACCGGCACGACATCCAACATAGCACCAGGGGATGTCGTCTATGTCGTCATCGGCAATAAACACTTTTATGATGCAACGGTAAAACCAGATGGTACGTGGTCATTAACTCTAGGTACTTCTATACATCAAAACATAATGGCGACCGATCGCGATTACTCAATACAAGTTGGTACCGTTGATACGGCAGGTAATTCGACGCCTCGCATTTCGACCCACCTGCTAGTTGATACGCAGAGTCCGATTCCACATATTGCAGTTGACTCAGTGACACAAGATAACGTGCTCAATGCTGTTGAATCTGGTCAAACTATCGCGATAACCGGAACAGTAACTGGCGATTACCAAGCAGGTGATATTGTCAGCTTGAAGATAAACGGTGCAACCATTTCATCACTCACAGGCTCAGTTGATTCGAGTGGACATTTTTCTATTCCAGTGGCTGGTAATGTATTGGAACATGCCAATATTCATACTAGCTATGCTAATGGTCAGTCTGGCTCGATACACTCAATAGAAGCCACCATTATAACCACCGATGCCGTAGGGAATGTGGGCAGTGCGACGACAGGTTCCCAGGTATTCAGCGTTGATACTCATGTTAGCCTGCCGACAATTACCTTTGAAAACCCTGGACCCGATGGGCTTTACAGCAAAGCAGAAATAGCCCACGGGCACCCCAATACAGTCACTGCGACAATTACCCCACCGGGTGATGCTAAGGTTGGCGAACATCTCGTTGTTAATGGACAAGATCACGTGCTGGATGCTCATACACTCCAGCATGGGTTACAAATTGAAGTAAACCCAGGCTTTCAAGTGCAAGTCACCATGACAGACGAACACGGAAATACAGCGGGTAGCCAAGGTGTTGCCGCCAGTGCAATCCCAGAGCCGATTGTTGTTAAACCACCATCAGGAAGTCATCAAGTGTCCGGTACACTTGGTGTTCCACCTCTTGTCCCATCTCAAACGCCTGTCCCATCGGCGCAAAACGGTTGGCGTATCCATCTACCTAATGGTCAGTATGTAACAAGCCATCATGGGCAATATGGAACGTTAACCATTGACCCTCAAACCGGTCATTTACATTACCAAGAGCAAGCACAAGTCCACACGGGACCACATGGCAGTGCTTCAGGGATTGGCCAGCATGAAGATAAGTTCGAAATCGCACTGCAAGGGACCAATCAGGATGAGGTAGTTGCCCACGTGAACGTTCAAATACTCAGTCATGGACCAGGGCATAGTGGCAAGCTTACGATTGGAACTGAGGTTGTTGATATGACGATCACACCTATTGTCCACGCATCTCATCCGGCTCCACCTCCACCACCGCCAGTTCAGCATGACGAGCCAGAGATCGCCTCTCACGAGGACTTCACGTTTACTGTAAGTGAAGACACTTCTCTAGATTTATCTCAGCATGCTCATCAGGAGCCAGACCAGAAAACTGACCACCATGGTGCTGCGGCTTACTTGGATGCCCTAGGTATTCAGCCAGATGCATCGCCTACCACAGGGCACGATCAGCCTGCTGACATGGACATCGTGCTTGCACAAGTCGACCAACAACATGCTGCAGATTACGATCAAACGCATTTGGATATGTCGGATGCACTTGAACACCATGATGCAGCCAATAACCACAACCAAGATGATGAACACCATCATCACAACGACGTAGATGGACTACCAGACATAGATCCAAATAACTAATGGTGGGTGATTAATCATTAGAGAAGAAAACAAAAGGGAGCACGCTATGTGCTCCCTTTTTAATAGTTTTGTCTTGTATCAATCATAACAAAGAACAGTTGTGACTATTCGAGTTACCTTTCCCCAAATGCAACACTGATATTGGTATAGATCGGCTTCCAAAGGTATTGGAATACTGACTTCTCGCCCGTCGTGATATCTACCTCTCCCGTCATCCCAGGAAGAATAGAAAAGCTTTCAGGGTTGTCACGGAAGTACGGCGTTTCCACAGAGACCACAACCTCATAATAGATCTCACCTCGTTCACTTTGGCTTGTCGTCGGTGAAATACTCTCAACCTCCCCTTTTAAAGCACCAAAACGGCTGTAATCAAACGCATCAATCTTGATTCGAGTAGGCTGACCCACGTTCACAAAACCAATATCCCTCGGAGATAAGCGAGCTTTAAAATCCGCTTTACCGCCGACAGGAACAATCTCAACCACAGTCCCGCCCGGTTGAATAACGCCACCGTTCTGAGTACTTGGCAGGCTTTGTACCAAGCCTTGTAGCGGTGACACTAACATGGTGTTCGTCAGTTTTGCTTGGCTTGAACGCACTCGTGCATTAAGAGCCGACAAATCTGATACCGCTTTGGAGCGATCTTCACTTACTTTTGCTTTGGCTTCAGCAAGAAGTTGTTCGATTTTTTGCTCATTGCTGTCTGCCTGCTTAATAAGAACCGACTTCTTACCGCGGGCTTCTTCAATTTTCTGCTCTATGCTGGCCAACTTTTGACGCATTTCAAGCACGCGTAAACGAGAGATGTTCCCGGCTTTATAACCTTTTTCCAAGATGTTCAGTTCTTGCTTAGTGGCACTTAGCTCTTTATCGTAGCTAGGTAGAGATTTTTCTACGACACGAAGCTGCTCTGCTATTTGCTCACTGTCCTTTTCCAAAACAATGCGTTTTTGATAGTAGAGCCCTTTTTGAGCGTTTAACTGCGCCTTTTGTTGGCTAACGATCTCCGGAAAATCAATTTCAAATTCCCCAAAGTTCGGCTCACGGTTATCCAGTAACGCGTTCATACGTTCGATACTCGCAAGTAAGGTTACTTGTTGTGATTTCAACTCTTCGAGAGCCGTGCGCTGGAAGGTAGCGTCAAATTCAACAAGTGGCTGACCTTTCTCTACCAATTGCCCTTCTTTAACAAGAATTTGCTTTAACTTACCGCCAATGGCACTTTGTAATACTTGCTTTTCCCCTTCAGGAATCACCGCACCCTTTGCCTTTGCGATCTCATCCACTTGGGTGACCACAGACCAAGTGACAAAAGCAATAACACACAAGGCAACTGACCATGTCGCCAGCGCCAATGTTCGAGCTGTATTTTGTGATTCAACAAGCTCGCCGTAACGCTTGCCAGTCTCGATAGGTTTTTTAGCCATTAGCGACTCCTTGCTTTGACTCTACTTTTTGCTTTGGTAACTCTTGTGTGTCAGATAACTGCTGCTCTTGAGACTCTGATGGCTGCTCCAAAGGACCAGCATAAACCACGGCACCCTCATCTAACACCACGACTTTATCAGCGAGCTTAATCAAGTCAGGATCATGCGATGTATAGATCACCGTTGCTTTTCCTTTCTTCATCGCCAAGAATTCACCGAATACGCGTTTAGCATTGGGATGGCCATCAGGCACCGGGTTATCCATTAGGAACATCGGGTAGTCATACACCAAAGCTTTCGCGTCAATAAGGATCTGAGCGACAGTGCCTGACAACATGTCAAACAGGCTATCCGGTTGGATGCTACTGATAGAGGTATCAAGTCCATCAGGTAATGTGGAGAACCAGCGCTTGCCACCAACCATTTCAATGGCTGATATCATTTTCTGCTCTTCAACTTTATGCCCATCGCTCAGCCACTCTCGAATACTTAAAGTGAGTAAGTCAGGGTAAGCAGCGCGAATGAAACACCAGTGTCGATAGAGCTGCGGATCGTACTGAGCAAGGTTTACCCCTTTCAGCTCAACCATTCCGTTTTGAATAGGCTGTAAACCGGACAAGACTTCAATTAATGTCGACTTACCACTGCCTGAAGGGCCAGTAATCGCCACAATATCGCCCGCTTCAACATCAAAACTTACACCATTCAATGCTGGGCGACTCTGTTTAGGATATCGGAGAGTCACTTGATCCAACTTCAAGCTCGGAGCGACCATTGGCAATGGATGATGCTGGTAACTGAATTCACGTTCAGACGGCTGAGACAGGATACGATTTACCTGCAGTTTGGATTGATTAAAGCTATTAAAACGCATCGCGCTGTTGGCCAACACCTGCGCAGGCCCAGTCACTTTGGAAATCAACATCATTGATGCAATCAAACCACCAGGCGTCATCACTTGCTCGAAAATAAGTCCAATACCTAAGCCCATAACAGCCAGTGTTGAACCCACTCCAATAAAGTAATAAATCGAGGTGTATCGACTTTGCAGCACCGATTGATTAAATGTCACCGTAGAGGCAAGCAAATTGGCCTTTTGGAAACGTTGAATCCAGTGTTCTGAAAACCCAGCACTACGAATAAAGGCAAGCTTAGACGTCAACTCATTAGTCATGTTTTGACGATTCGTGCCGGCTACCGTCGATTGCATTGAGCGCTTACTACTCGAACGTATCGAACGCTTAGCTAATAGGTAATACAGAACCAAAGAGACGATTGGAACCAGTACTAGCCATCCACCTAGCACTCCTATCGCAAGGACAAAAATGGCAATGAAAGGTAAATCAAACAACGCATTACCGAGTGGTCCTGACAACACACCTGAAATGCGCTCAGATAACATCACTTGGTTTTGTTGACTAGACGAGGCAGTTTGCTGATTTTGAGCATAGCTATTTCTTAATAGTCGCTGCACAAGGGACTGAGATATCTCTCGGCTGACTCGGTTGGACACAGAAGCAAACACTCGACTGCGCAATGTTCTTAACCAGCCCATCATCACAAACAACAAGGCGGCACCAATGGCAATTCCTTGCAGTTCGTGCCCAGCATCGCCACCGATTACATGGTCATAGATCGACATCGTGATGAATGGCACTGCGAGAGCAAATAAATTGGTGATAAAGCTGACCAAGAGCAATTTGGGAATGATAGGACGAAAAGCATGTAACCGTTCACCAACCCAATCCGGAGAAGCCTTCTCCAATGGCGCCCCTTCGATCACAATGCAAAATTGAGGAACCTCTGAAACGTCTTCATTGCCATCAACAGCCACAAACTGTTTTGACTCCAAGTGACCAGAAACCAATTCACTTTCACTAAGAACTAGGAGAACTAATTTGTGATCGCCCACCTCATCTAGGTTAGCAACCAAGCGATATGGCAATGCAAGCCTATCAAACAGGGCAAACATATCATCTATTGATTCAATGCCGTTCTCATCAACCCATTGGCGAGCGAACAGTTGGATATTCGCATTTACTTCCAACACCTTGAGCACAGAAAGGCTTTCAGTTTCCAGCCGGTTCATCAGCTCATGTTGACCGTCTGTTTCACCATGGCGATTAGCATCTAAACGATTCATGCAATGACCTCCTGCTGATTAGAACTATCTTCGGCAATCGAACCGTTTTCTACTGTAATTGTTCGACTCGCTATTTCGCGAAGTTTTGCATGATAGCTCACCATCAATATGGTGCGCCCTGCCAATACTTCTTCTTCCAGCACCTTGACCAGATTACCGAGAGCATTGAGATCTAACGAGGAATCCGGCCTTTCTAGCATGATAACGGGCTTACCACTCGCTAATTGAGCCGCAATATTGAGCATTTTAATATTGCCCATACTCAACAAAGATGCACTTGTATGGCCAATTTGTGTTTCTAACCCATCAGGTAAACGCGTAATTTCTTTGGTTAATCCTAAGCGCACAGCGTAATCATTGGCGCTTTGTGTTCTCTCAGGGTCAAAGCCACACAAATTGTCCAGAATCGTACCTGAGACTAGCTGCCCTTTAACCCCGCAGTAAGCTGTAACTTGAGCGATAGATGCAATGGAAACGGCTTTGCCATTAATGAAGCACTCACCCGCGGCTAAATCATCAACCCCTGCGATCGAAGACAGCAAGTGACTATTAATGTGGCGATCTTCACTCTCTAACAGCACCAGTTCGCCTTTATTCAGCGTCACATCCGCACTGGCGAGTTCACCATACCGTTCAACGGTGGCTTGCTTGATTTCTAAAGTCTCAAAGTCAGAGAAGTTAAGCTCAGAACCAGCGGACTCAGCCAGTGATAAGTCCCCTAACTTTTCTATTGCCTGATTGGCACTATGGATTGAATTAAGCTTGATTCGAACCCCAACCAGAGCGCTCAGAGGCGCCACAGCTCTACCCGATAAGATGGAGCATGCTGCTAACCCACCCGTTGTTAATTGGCCATCCAATACCCACAAGCTCCCGGTAATGACCAACAACACAGAAGTCGCAAGCGCAGCAAGCTGAATACATTCTTGAGCGAAAGCGTTCTGTTCTTCTTCTTTGGCTTTGGATTGAGAGCGGATATTATTGAGCGATTTAAACTGATTAAAAATTCGAGATTCTACAGCCTGACGTTTAATACCCTGAATGGTTTGGCTAAGAAGAATTAAGAAGGCTTTTCTCTCCTGCTCATCTTTAGACGCTTCTTCACTTAAACTTTTCACGCGGATAGAAGACAGCCAAACAATACCAAGCGTAATGAGCCAAACTGCCAAAGGTATCGCCACTAGCTCACCGCCGATATAAGCCACCAGCCCAAGAAAGATCAATGCAAAAGGCAAGTCGATAAAGCCAGAGATTATTCCACCAGAATACCAATCCTTAACTTTGGATACCGATCCTAGTCCCTCTTCGACACCGCCCACACCGAGCTTACGAAGGTGTCCTGATGATGCAGTCGTGACCCTTTCAACCAAAGTTTGGTAAGTGGCTTTTTCGGTATTGCTGGCCGCGGCAGACAAAAGCCAAGTGCGAACAAAACGTATTAGAGCTTCCATGCCTACAGCTAATGTCGCCCCCGCTAGAAGCAATGTAGCCGTACCATAGCTTTGATTGGGAAGAATGCGATCGTAGATCTGGAGAACCGTTAATGGAACGGCTAATGACAAGAGGTTAATAAGTAAAGAAGGCAGTAAGACTTTCCTTACTACCCCTTTGTTTTTTACTGACGTTACAGGCATACACAATCCTTATCCATGCTTATGAAATAAGATTGGTACATAGTTTCATTTTATGCAAGGTAACAATCTGAATTTAAATAAAAAACTAGATTCACTACCTGACTATTATTGAACTTATCTCACAGCATCAATTTGACTAGCGGCCAGGAATTCATCAGCAAATATTTTGAACACTCCAGACGTAAGGAATAGCTCAAATCGATGTCTATATAAATGCTTATCTACCACCCTAAAGCTCAAGATTAGAATCAATTCCGACAATGGCATGAGAAGACTTGGAACGTATGTTTGCGATTGCTTGTTCAATTAAACCTTCGGTCATAACACCTCTAAATTGTCCTAGTCTCTGCCAACTCGCACCTAGATGTTGCCTACGTTTGATGCGTTAAATGAAAACATGCGTATTTCATCACGTGGATGCCAACCAATATTTTCATAAAACGCTTGTGCATTCAGGTTGTCGTTGATGACAAACAAGTGGGTTTTAGCAATCCCTATAGATGATAAAGCGTCCACTGCGTTTGATATCAGCTTTGCGCCTAAGCCCTGCCCACGGCAAGCCTTCGATACCGCTAAATGTTGGATATAACCACGACGACCGTCTGTTCCCACCAATATCGCCCCTACGATCTGCTCCCCTTCCACAGCAACAAAACTCAGGTTTGGGTTACGCTCGAGATACTTTCCGATGTTTTCTTCGGAGTCTGCTTCTCGTAATTGCATACCTTCCGTTTCAGACCAAAGGCTCATCACCTGCTGATAGTCTGAGATGTCCATTTCTCGTAACACGACTTGTTTCCTTACTTCAACCTAAACACCTTAAAAAGTGCCAAATATAATGAATCTATTAACGCTCGATTTATTCATGGTTAAGTTATTCATACTTAACCATACCGACCCGTTAATCACATGCTTCTCCAAGCGCTTCGTTCTCAGAAATGTACGCCACAAGATTTTCGAACGCTATTTTAAAATAAAGCTCGTAGCTTCCTTGCTCTACATATCCTAAATGAGGGGTCGCTGTAACGTTAGGTAGAGAAAGCAAAGGCTCTGTACTTTTAGTTGCGGGCTCACAATCAAAAACATCGACAGCCGCTCGTTTGCTCGGATTGGATTTGAGTTCATTGAACAGCGCATCAGTCTCGACAAGCTCTGAACGGCTGGTATTCACAAACAAGGAATCTGACTTCATTGATCTTAGATCTTCAGCCGTAACACACCCTCGCGTTACCTCATTCAAACGAAGATGGAGAGACAGAACATCCACTTGCTGAAAGAAGGCGCGTTTGGATTCAGAGGCCTCAAAGCCGTGTGATTTTGCCAAGTCTCGCGAAGCTTGGCGTCCCCATACTACGACTGACATTTCAAACGCTTTTGCATATTGAGCGATTCTTTGCCCTATCTTCCCATAACCCCAAATACCCAGTTTCAACCCTTTCAAGGTTCGCCCTAGCCCTAAGCTACCTGAACTTTGCCACTGGTCATTTGCAAGATTCGAAGTGTAGCTAGGTATATTTCGGCTTGCTGCCATTATTAGAGCCCAACAGAGTTCTGAAGGGGCAACTGGCGAGCCTCTCCCCTCTAGTACCTTAACTCCGTATTTTTCGCAAAGCTGCACATCGATATGATTACTCACCTTGCCCGTTTGACTGATCACTTCAAGGTTCGGGAGTTTAGATAAGAGCGATTCCGTTATCTGGGTACGTTCTCGAATCAGTACTAGAGCTTGGACATTCGTCAACTTCTCAATCAATTCTTGTTCTGAGTAGGTCTCATTAAAGACTGTGACATCTTGCCCTTCTAACAAACCAAAACAATCAAGATCTCGAACTGCGTTTTGGTAATCATCCAATACTGCTATTTTCACGGTTATCTCCTTATCGTTATAATTCTTTTTCTACTAGCGCTAGTCACTGAGGGATGTGGTCTTGATACCACTGTATATATTTTGATGCTTGAGCACTGCTTCTAGAGGTTGGACTGGTTGTAATTAACATCTCGACTTAACCTTTTTGACCTACTTCGAATCGACTTCGAATTATTCGTTAAATATCTTTTCTAACCACATCGAGCTTATGTACTCACAGTTTTTCTTAGCATATTCATTAAAGATGCCCACTTCTCTAAAGCCAAAACGCTTATGTAGCGCTATTGAAGCATCATTCGGCAAGGCAACACCTGATAAAACTCGATGAACACCATGAGCTTGGATGGCGCTGAATAACTTCTCATAAAGCTTGGAACCAACCCCTTTTCCTTGAATAAACGGATCCAGATAAACTGTCACCTCTACAGTCTCATCAAAGGCAGCCATTGCTCTGTATGGCTGGGAGCAAGCGAACCCTATAAGTTTACCGTTATCGATCGCTACATAGATTTGATACCTACTATCAGGCTTAAACTGGGAGAACCACTCCAGTCGATTGTCTAATGACAGCGGAGACTCCTCAAAGCGAGCATTAGAATGTTCAATGTAATAATTGAAAATATCCGTAATGCTCGAAACATCAGCTAACTTCCCTGTTCTAATTTCCATTGTCGCGACTCTTACTTTCTAGTTTATGGTGCTTATTTTGAAACTATGTCCATGGCGAAGTTTCTTTATTACTACATGAATACAGCCTCTAACTTGTTCCCATCAGGATCTCGGACAAATGCAGCATAGTAAGTTTCACCATATTCAGGTCTAGGGCCAGGCTGTCCTTCACATTGCCCTCCTAGCTCAAGAGCAGTTTTATAGAAGCGCATGACTGCGTCTTTGGATGGTGCATTCAATGCGACATGCACACCATTACCCGACGTCGCCTTACCTTCAATTGGATACCCTATCCAAAACTCAAAACGTTCACCGTAAGCGGCAGCGGCATTCTCAATATAATGCGTTCGATTTATAGAGAGAGTCTCAAGAACAGCGTCATAAAAAGAAACGGCTTTTTCGAGGTCTGAAATACCGATAGAAATATGATTTAAGATCATCGTGTACTACTCCTTTTTTAGGATAGGATACATAATAATACTGTATATAAAAACAGTGTTGATGAATTATCTGAACTTTGATTAAAAATTACACCACTCACTGTGCAGTACAGCCATAATGACAGTGTCCCACCACTGCCCTTTCACCACTGCCCTTTAAAGAAGCGATGCTCTTTTAAATGCGCTTCTTTCCGCATGCCTAAACGACGGCAAAGGTTTATCGCAGCCAAGTTTCGGCTGATAGTCTCAGCATAAATACGATGAACACCCAATTTCTCAAAACCGAAATCAGCGAGCTTAAATGCCGCTTCTTGAGCGAACTGACTTCCTTGTGAAGCTCGAGAGAAAGCACAACCCATAGACGCTTGTCGATTTTGTTCTAATCGCAAACAAACCGTACCGATAAACTCATTGGTACTCTTAAGTTCAACAGCGAGTTGATAAGCTTGCCTTGGGCTTTCCGTTGACTGCGCCACAAATAGTTCAGTGAGCTGCCTATATTTGTTTGCATCACAATCACCTTCATCATAGAAACGTTGATACTTGGCGTCTTGAGACATAGCAATAAAAGCATCTTGATCATCGAGTGTCATGTCTCTCAAAATCAGTCGCTCAGTTTCCAATTTAAACATCTTGCGAATCCTTTTCGTTGTCATAAATCACTTTGAGCGATGGCCATAAGACCAGCCAGTTCTTTGCGTATACACGTTGATCAAACAGCGAACGCGGCCTTTTCCGGTTATAACTAATGTGTCCGTTGAATAGAGATTCAAAACCAAAAGCGGAAACACACTCGTAATCGCTGTTTGCCGTGACTCTAACACCAACAGCCGTTTCTTTTTCAGGCCAATAGCTCATCGCGTCCAGCGTGCTTTTATAAGGTTGGTCGTTGTTTCTGTGATGCATAAGAGCTTGGTTGCGAACCTGCCAATTAAACTGTGGCATTTGTGTATTGAGCCAGGCCTCATACTTGAAACAGGCATTAGGGTCCACTTCATCATCGTCGAAATAGACAACGTCAATATCATTCAAAGGCGTTGGCTTAGTCTTGTTATGCAGGGCGTCCCAAACCAAATTCCGTAGAAATCCAGCGGCAATGTAGCACTGAGGCAGTTCTAGCCTCTTAACACAGTGCAAAGCTTCTACTCGCATTGGATCTTGTTTCAAAAGGTGAACGATTTTATTCATATCTTTTAAGTTATTTAGACTCATAAACCTATGTTTAAATTAGCGTTTCACCGCGACAACTGAATAGGTGTGCCAGTGTTTCATTCGTCCCAATGCAGTTTTTGCCATCTCATCCCTTTCATGAAACCTCAGAACTTCAAAACCGGAGAATAGGTCGCGCACTTCGGATTCTGTAAAAGAAGACGTGGGGCTTCGGTAGTGGGTTGCCCAAATATCTTTAACGCCCATGAAATCGCCGGCAAAAACACCTCCAATTTCAATACACGCGACGATCTTATGCCACACAGATTCAAACTGAGAAGGGTCAGCGAAAAACAAGCTAGAGTTCGCGAGTACAATCCCAGCTTTCGGATATTGGAATTGTTCGAATGAAACGTTAGTAACCTCGACTAAAGGGTTATCAGCAAACCGTTCTTCACATATCTCAATCGAGTCTGAATTAATATCAAAGCCGTGTACTCGGTAGCCATGCTGACTCAAAAATCCATATCACTACCCACGCCACAACCGCAATCAATTGCTAACTTTGATGTCGATTGATTAAGTGAACAGACAAATTCAGTCCGTTTTGAGTGTGGCTTAGCAAGCGCTTTCTCATAGTAATTGCGCCAAATCTCAGTGTTAGTGTCCATGTTCATCACTCAGCGGAAAACTCTTCTAGTGCCAATAACGCAGCGGGGGCTTTGTCCTGTTGTACAAAAATATGGTCGTGATAATACGCTGCAATAACGTTAGCGCTGATTCCTTTAGACGCGAGCTTGGATGCGACAGCCGCAGTAAGCCCAACTGCATCCAGACTAGAATGAACGGTTAAGGTGATCTGCTGGTAGATACCTTCAAATGCCAAGCCTGCTTTCTCGGCTCGAGACTTTTCAAGGACCAGAGTGAGTCCTTCTGATTCGATAAATGAAGCTACAGGCTCTAAGTAGACATAATTCCTTAGGGCACCAGAAGTCGTGCAGAACACAAACTCCGTTGGCATTAACTTAGGGCGCATAGAGCACAAAAGTTCATCTAGATCGGTAATTCCTGACATAAATACAGTCCTTGTTTCAGTATCGAGTCTAATTAAATTCGTGATTGTAGAGAGGGAGAATATTAATAGCGGGCTCTTCATAAGGGTGCACCGCTCGCACAGCATCGAGTGCCGCTTGAACGCGCTCCTTTTTACAGCGAACGTCTATACGAACCTCTTCGCCAAAGTTGATTTCACCTTTTGAGCCCGTGACTGGCTGAGCTTTTGAATTTGGGCGCCAAAATCCCGATATTTTCACAATCGAGATAACACTGTCATAGTTGCCCACAACGCCAGCGCCCGCAGAGTTCAGAGCATCACGAATTGCAATAACCTCTGATTCTGGGGCGTATATTTCTAGTTTGAATTCCATCTTTACTCCATTGACAGACAGTTCAAAGTATCAATCTATTCAATCAATTAACAGCAGCCCATTGTTATTGTGAGAGTCGAGTAAGTAGATTATTGAGTTCGGTTGTGCTCTTAACAACATGCAGTTGTTTACCTTCTGAAATCTGAGACAGTCGAGACATCAACTCATCATTCCAAAACCCAGGGCAGAGTCTAAGCATCTTGTAGCTATTGAGCGTACCTTTGATGACTGAACTGCCATCTGGCCACCCTTCTGGCTTTACGAACAACCCTTTCAGGCAGCGCTTAGCAACGAACCAGTAACTGACGAAATAAGGCAAATCGATGTAGATAAGGGTATCTGCAGATTCTAAGCGCTGATGGAATGCACCAAGAGGGCCAAGTCCATCGATTATCCACGCGTCTTCACGCAAGATCTTGTCATGAGCTTGGTTAAAAACGTCTTTGGAAACTGGCTCGCCATTCGCTTGATAGACGATAGAATCCAGTTGATGCAACGGTAAACCTGCCGATCGGCTTAATGCTTTACTGAAGGTAGATTTGCCACTACCGGGCTTACCAAAAACGGCGACTTTTTTCATGTGAGTTCCTCCAAGAACACGGCCCGGAAGATAGAAAAAGAAAACCCACCTTACCGGGTGGGTTAGCTTTTCTCAGTACAACAAAATCCCCACCATTCTTATAGAATGATAATAATTCGTTGGTTGAGTGTTGTTCGATTACATTTCATACAGCCAATGTCATATAAATCTGAGTAAGTGTCAATTGAATTTATAAACTCAGATAATGATTAGTTGTTTCAGAAATTGATATTGGGTTAATTTACTCATTCAGCAATCTTGGCCAGTTGGCGTCTGCGTTTGCAATGTTTCCAGCGATATCACCCTGCCAAGTTTGCTGTACCGATTTACTGTAATTTAGGTAAAGCTTGCCATCGACAATATTCCAAGCTCGCGGGTCTATTTTGGCGGTATAGCCTTTACTCACCGCCCAAGCACAGTATCCACCATATTGAGGGGCGTATTGTTCCGGGTCCGCTTTGAATAAATCGAGATGTCGTTGTGAAGAAAATCGCCATTCAGCACCATTCCATTCGTAGCGGTAATTATCGCTTCCTTCCACGGCTTGGCTTTGAGTGAAGTACGCTACGGGATCGTAACCTCTGATCGCTTTGCCGAAAAAGTCACTGTATACCGGATCAAGAGCAAAAGAAGGGGCGGCAATCCCCAACCAAAAGACAAGTGTTAGAACAATTTTGGCAAGGCACTTCATAACGTTTCTCCTCATGTTATTTATAAAGAGAGGATAAACGCGGCAAAAATTTCAAGGTGCAAAGACCAAGAATGCACTAATCCTTGCTAATCTTTGGCTCTGGTAAAACGGGCGGTGTTAACACTTTGAAGAGTTCAACATAATACGCTTCGATTTAGCTGCAGCAAATCCCACTTATTTCCGTACAGATCCTGAAACACAACCACAGTTCCATACTCTTCAACTCTAGGCTCTTCGTTAAACATCACACCCTTGGCTTTCATGGATTCATAATCACGCCAAAAGTCGTTGGTTTGAAGAAACAAAAACACGCGACCACCCGTTTGGTTACCGATGGCTTGTGTTTGAGATTCGGTACTCGCTTGAGCAAGCAAAAGGTTGGTGCCGTTAGAATTGGGCGGAGCGACCTGTACCCAGCGTTTACCACCGCCTAAATCGGTATCTTCAACTAGCGTAAATTGAAGTTTCTGCGTATAGAACTCAATTGCATCGTCATAGTTTTCAACAACAAGGGCGATGTTTCCGATTTGCTGTTGTACTGGTTTCGTCATGGCGGCCTCTAAACTTAAAACACCGATTTGACATGACTCAACCCCTTACGAAAGCTCACAATGACATTCATAGGAGAATGATTGTGCTCTATCGAAGAGCTAACTGGATGACTAGGTTAGAATCCCATCGGAGATAGCTTGTAGTAGTTTCGCTTCGACGCCTTGCCATATCTTCTCTCCACCAGCTGATATTCTTTGCTGGTTGAAGTTGAGAACCTTCTCTTTGGGAATATTATGCTTCTTCCAACCATAGCCTTCGTCATCGATGTTGTGGAGAAGCGGAGGGATACGGTCGATCGCTTTTGCATATTTTGCATCGGCACTTTCACCAAGTTCAAACTCTTCCCACAGTGCCAAATATTCTTCACCTTGTCGGTTTGGCAGCATGTCGAGCACCCGTTTGACGCCATTCCACTCTTTATTCTTTTGCTCTGCGGTTTCTGATTCATAAACGATTTTGTCGCCGGCGTCGATCTCGCCTAGATCATGAATCAATAGCATTTTGATCACGCGATCGATGTTAATGGCCTCGTCAGCGTAGTCTTTTAACATCAGAGCACTAATACACACATGCCAACTGTGTTCGCCGGAGTTCTCATGCCGCTTCAAGCCAACCGGTCTCGACTTTCTCAATACACCTTTTAGTTTTTCAATTTCGACCATGAAATCGAGGATCTGAGTAACTTCTTTCAACATCTGACTCCTATCTTGTAGAGAACAAGCCCTATATTCAAAAATGGATGCGTACCTGTACCTTGCTGACAATTACGCTAATGCCGCACCCTTAATGTAGTAACGATAATATCCAATTAAATTACTTGAGATAAAAAGGACTTCCATGATGACCGCCGTTGGTGATCCAACCATGTAGTTATGAATAAGCCAAAGCGCGGTGCCGATGATCATCAGCTCCCTTAATCGACGGTCATCTTTATTGAAAGCAGCAACCGTTTGAAACAGAGAAGCAACACAACTCACAATACTGACTAGGCCGGTATAAGTGACCGAAGTAGAAAAGATTGAAGCCCCACAAAATAGGTACTTCAATTTTGCCGAAGTAGAGAACACACTCGCTAAATAGCGGACAGTGGCGATGAGCATAAGGCTGGCTGCGGTCCACTGCTCAAGCAAGATAAAATGGCTTGAAATGAGAGTCCCGGCAAAAAAGAGACAAGTAACGATCTTTTTCCTCTCTTTGAATTGAAAGGACATCAGATCAAAACAGATCGCGATTGCGACCAGTATTTGAGACAAAAGAAATGGTGTCACGTTACACTCCTTGTAAATAAAAAACTGCTGCGTAATTCACGCCCCCAGAACCAAGACGCAATTCACCTGCATACGGCGTCCGACACTACTAGCTATTGGTATATATCTCAAATATTTATTGCGCTACACGAGCTTCGATGTGTCCGCCGTCAAACGAGCACAAAACCAAGCACTCCTCTTTGCTGTTCGACAAGGTTACTTAGCAGCACATGGACGTTGTTTTTTGGAGCGATATCGCCACACAGACAACGGTCGCTGTTAATCGTTATCTAGTTTGATCTTCAGACGTCACTTCATTAATCTTGCCACTTAATCGCTGGTAGAGTTCTAACGCATCTACTTTTGATGTGAGCTTTCCACGTGCAAATAAGTACGCGAGTTCAATATCGTCTTGTTGACCAGGGTAATACTTTTTCGCAGCTTGGGCGCATTGAGCTAAATCGATATACCAACTCCCGTCTTTTTCTGCGATAAAATAGTACGCTGCCCTTACTAACTTCTTGCCGATGATCTTCGCAATCGCTTTGTCGTCCATTTTAGAGAAACTATCTGCCATTTGGTTCAGGAACGCGTTTAGATCTCCATTGAGTGCAAGAGCTATCTCTAACTTGGGCTGATGCTTAACGAATGAAACCGCTCTGTCATTACCCCATACACAGCAACAACAGTGTTTGAGCCAAAACTGCCAATGGTAAAACTCTTCTGGTTTTTGAATGGTATTGAGATAACCCGGATCGATATCTATCTTACTGATCTCTGGGTGAATATCGGGAATTGCATTACTTATCTCTTGAAATACTCGCTTTTCTAATTCCGTGATTGGCGTGTTGAGGATAATAGATATATCAAGATCTGAGCGACCTAACACGGCCTCTCCTCTTGGTACACTACCATACAAATAAATCCCATCAATTTGCTCTGGGAGTCGTAGTGTCAGTTACTACACCACGCTATCGACGATAGGTTTAAACTCTGGCTGAATCTTATCAACCGAATAATCATTGCGAATAAATCCATGTTGATCAAGGCCATTACTTTTCTGTTCTATAGCGATTTACCCCGCTCCCTAATTTATCGTTGTAGCAAGTAGCATTATCTCAATGATAAAACAACACATTGATATTAATGTACCTAGCTTTAGATGTCTTCCTCAGAAAAACCTGGCTAGTCTAGCGAAGGTGAAATAAAAAGGGAGTTCACATGAACTCCCTCTATGACTTAACCCAAGAAACCGCCCGTTTGGTGCTTCCACAACTGGGCATATACACCATTTAATTCGAGCAACTCTTTGTGTGAACCTTGCTCAATGACCTTCCCTTGGTCCATTACGATCAAGCGGTCTAACGCTGCAATCGTAGAAAGACGGTGGGCAATCGCGATAACAGTCTTACCTTCCATTAAAGCTTCTAGATTTTCTTGAATCGCCGATTCCACTTCCGAGTCTAGAGCCGATGTGGCTTCATCCATAATGAGAATTGGTGCATCCTTGAGCAGAACACGGGCAATGGCTATACGTTGGCGTTGACCACCAGATAGCTTCACACCGCGCTCCCCGACCTCTACATCGTAAGCTATATTGCCACTCTCGTCTTTAAGCTCTTGAATAAACTCATGAGCATGGGCTTGTTTTGCCGCAGCAATCAAATCATCCATCGACGCGTCTGGATCACCGTATAAGATGTTTTCTTTAATTGAACGGTGAAGCAATGAAGTATCTTGCGTAATCATACCGATATGCTGTCGCAGAGACTCTTGTTCCACTTTAGAGATATCTTGACCATCGATACGAATCGTCCCGCTATTCACATCAAAGAAACGCAGTAACAAGTTGACCAGCGTTGATTTACCTGCACCAGAGCGGCCTACAATACCAACTTTTTCTCCCGGTTTTATATTCAAATCAAGATTGTTGAATACGGATTTCTCGTCACTGTAATTAAACTGTACGTTGTCGAACTCAATCGCGCCTTGTTTAATTTCAAGCTGTTTTGCGTTTGGTACGTCTTTGACTTCAACATCATTTGAGATGGTATTCATACCATCAACCACGGTGCCGATGTTTTCAAACAGGGAACTGACTTCCCACATGATCCATTTCGACATACCTTGCACACGCAGCGCAATACTAATGCCAACAGCAATAGCACCAATGGTTACACTCGCATCTAACCAAAGCATGACAGAAGTCGCCGCAATCGAAAGAAGTAATAGATAGTTAATGGCATCAACACTCAAAAGCAAGCAGGTTACCATTCGCATCTGGCGATAGACCGTTTTTAGGAATCCCTTCATACTGCTTTCTGCGTAATCTAATTCACGCTGAGAATGTGCGAATAACTTTACGGTTGAAATATTGGTGTAAGAATCAACGATTCGGCCCGTCATAATAGAGCGAGCGTCGGCTTGATCGGTCGCAACCTGCTTCATTCGTGGGATAAAGTACAGCTGAATAAAAATGTAAAGCACTAACCAAATTAAAATTGGCAGCATCAAGATAAGATCCGATTCACCCATCATCCAAATCATCGAGACAAAGTAGACAGAGATATAAACCAACACATCCAAAAGCTTCATCACGGTTTCACGTACGGCAAGTGCACTCTGCATGACTTTCGTCGCAACACGTCCAGCAAAATCTCGTTGGAAAAAGCCTACCGCTTGCTTTAAAAGATAGCGGTGGATCAACCAACGAATAGACATAGGGTAATTCCCCAGTAACGTCTGGTGCATGATCATTGAGTGGAAAAAACCCAAGATCGGCATGATCACTACAACCAAAATCAACATGTTTTCAATGCGGTCACCCTGATCTTGCCAAAATGTTGCTCTATCTTGATTCGCTAGAATATCAACCAGTTCTCCAAGGTATCGTAACAATGTCACTTCTGAAATGGCTATTAAGGCACTTAAAATCGCCATAGCAACAAGAGGAAATTCAAAACCCTTTGTATAAAATCGGCAAAAGCCTACGAGAGTTTTTGGCGGTTTTCCTGATTCATGCTCGGGAAATGCTTTCGTTAATCGTTCAAACCAATTAAACATGGAAATTACAGCCTACTTTAGAAGATAAATTGGGACGGGCTATTATCAGGATTCTGCATCAAATATAAACCGCTTTCTCATGAATGATTCACCTATATTTACAACTTTATAAATATGCAACAAATTGCAATAAAAGTACAAAATAATCAATAAAATCCCCCTAACCTTAAAAACAAACACAAAAACCAGATCTATATCACACCATATATTTAGCACCTGATACCTCTAGTGTGATCAAAATCAAATAAAAACAGCATTAATGACTGTAGAATCCCGATCTAAATAATACTAATTATCGTTTCTCTTTTCATTAATCATGAAAGAGGTTCGAGAAGATCACGAGATTTACATGAACAACATGAACTTAGGGAAACTTGCTCTCTCGATTAAATACGGGCTAACAATGGGATCGTTAGTACTCGTCCAAACGCAACTTGCTCACGCTGACGAATCAAACAGCACAAGCCAAATGGAAACGATTACTGTTACCGCTCAAGCGCTGAAAGTAGAAACGCCGGCACAAGAGACGCCAAAGTCTGTTGCAATTGTTGGCGAGTCAGAAATCAAAGAAAAGCACGTGCAAAAACTGGATGAGGCATTTCGATACACAGCTGGTTTTACATCTCCTTATGGACCAGACAATGACGCAGAGTGGATGTTTGTTCGAGGCTTGGAGCCGAGTGTATATCTCGATGGCAACCGACTCTATAAAGAAGGTTTCTGGGCATTCACGTCTGAAATGTACGGTTTAGAGCAAATAGAGTTGATCAAAGGCCCTGCTGGTGTGATGTACGGTGAAACATACCCAGGTGGTGTTATTAACTTAGTACAAAAAAAACCAACTGATATTCCTCAGAAAAGCATTTCTTTTTCTGGTGGCTCTGACAACTACCTTCAGCTTGGTGTAGATATTGCTGATTGGGCCAACAGCGATGGAAGCCAGCGCTACCGTTTCGTTGCAATGATAAATCAACAAGATGAGATGCTAGACGGTACAGAGAACAAAAGAATCTACATTGCGCCAAGTTACGCTATTGACTTTTCTGATTCGACAACCCTCACACTCTTGGCATCATTTCTTCAAGATGATGGAGTACCACAAAACAACTTTAAGCCAATTGATGGTACTTTAAGAGCGTTACCTGGTGGCGAGTACATTGACCCAAAAACTAACTACGGCCAACCTAATCACGACAAGTTTGAGAAAACTCAAATCACAGCTGGCTACCAACTTGATCATCAAATAAATGATACTTGGGCGTATAAACAGAATTTTAATTACACCTATATAGATTTATATCTGCGCAGCACTTCAGCATATCAAGATTGGCAAAATAATGATGGTGACCTTTATTCTCTAGATCGCTATACGTTAATCAACGATGGCGACAGCAATAGCTACACGTTTGATAATCACGTTGCTGGCGACTGGTACTCACAAAATATCGAACATCAATTAGTGACTGGTTTTGATTATCAATACCACAGAAACAAATGGTTAGGGAATGGAACAGGGTCATTTGTAGGTAAAGTTGATTCAGTAAATCCGGAATATGGAAGCGCGCCAGATCTCACTGCTGACCTATTTGATAACGATATTAATAAAAAGCAATTGGGTCTATACAGCCAATACCAAGCTCGTATCGCACAACAATGGATTTTTAATGTTGGTGCAAGATACGACGATATTAAAGTCGAAAGCGAAGGTAAGTTTAAAGATAAGCTAGATGACAGCCAGTTATCATTTGATACAGGTTTGATGTTTGTTGCGGACAATGGTCTATCACCGTACGTTAGCTACTCTCAATCATTCTATGTGATCAGTAGCTTAGATTTTACGACCAACAAACTGTACGACCCTATTGAGAGTGAACAAAAAGAAGTGGGTGTTAAATACACGCCTGACTTCTTAGATGGCTACATTAACGTTGCTTGGTTTGATATTGACCAAGAAAACTCTTTAATCACAGATTTAGATGGCAACGGTAACCCTACAACATCACAATCTGGTACTCAGACAAATATCAAAGGTTTAGAAATTGAAGGTAAAGTTGCGGTCAGTGAAAACACCGTTGTCACTGCGGCATATACATATATGGATGCTACATCAGGAGAAGGAAGTGCGAAGCAACGTAAATCTCTCATTCCTGAACACATGGCAAATACTTGGATAACCTATGACTTTACTGGCGTTGGCATTGAAGGTTTGACCGCTGGTATTGGTGCTCGTTACACTGGCACAACCATTGATGCCACTGAAAATGCCTCAGTACCTGCATACCTACTTTGGGATGCAATGGCGAACTATAAAGTCAACAAACAGTGGGACATGCAGCTGAACGTTACCAATCTTACGGATGAGGAATATATCGCTGGTTGTGACTTTGGAATTTGCTACTACGGTGAAGAGGCTCGCGTCACAGCAACAGCAAACTACAAGTGGTAACTCACTAACAATTTATTAAGTATTACTCCCCCTCTCCTGAGGGGGATTTTTCGTATCTGTAGCAAAAAATAGTAGCCAAATCTATGTATCAACTTTCAGACATCAAGATTCATCGCGGTGGTCGCACTATTCTTCAAGTCGATGATCTGCAAATTCCAACCAATGAGCTGACTATCGTACTCGGTCACAATGGATCAGGTAAGTCGACATTGGTAAACCTCCTTTCTGGTCAGATGGCACCTGATGAAGGGAGTATATCGCTCAACTCGAATCACCTTAAAGATTACAAAACCAAAGAGTTGGCCAAGCAAATTGCTTACCTACCACAGAAGCTACCCACTTCGGCAGGACTCACCGTTCGCGAACTAGTGAAACTGGGTCGATTTCCTTGGCGTGGTGCACTCGGCCGATGGAACGATGAAGACCACACAATTATTGAAGCGGCTATGGCGCGTACAGGCGTAACGCGTTTCGCAGATACTCTGGCAGATCAACTTTCTGGCGGTGAGCGACAACGCGCTTGGGTGTCGATGCTACTTGCGCAACAATCACCGATTCTAATCCTTGATGAACCCACTTCTGCGCTCGATGTACACCATCAATTTCAACTAATGCAGTTGTTATCCGAACTAAACAAAACGGAAAATGTCGGTATCATTGTGATTCTTCACGATCTTAATTTAGCACTCCGCTATGCCACACATATTGTTGCATTGAAAAAAGGTCGAATCGCTTTCGAAGGCTCTGCAGATATTTTACTGGATGAGCAACGTCTGTCGGATCTTTATGAGTCGCCTATCAAGCTGATTGATCACCCAACCCCAAGCGAAACGGAAACCAGCAAGAAGGTAGCGGTGGTATGCGCTTAGTTAGCCAGTCAATTGGTCTGCTTTGGCTTGCATTCACCTTACTGAGTTCAAGTTTGGCTCACTGTGCAATCATTGTGCATGACTCAGCAGGCTCACATCAGTTTGAACAAGCACCCAAAAGGGTTGTTGTACTTAATTGGGATTTACTCGAGCAAGTTATTGCCCTTGGTGTAACGCCAGTGGGTGGGCCAGAGCTTGAGAGTTACCGATCATGGGTGGTAAACCCAAAAGCCCCAACTGACATTACCGACATTGGCTCACGTTCAGAGCCAAACCTCGAGCTGATCGCAAAACTAAAGCCAGATCTGATTCTAGCGGCCTCACCACAGCAAGATCTATTGCCTATTCTTAAACAGATTGCTCCTGTGATTTTTCTACCCAACTTCACTGAGAATGAGAACGCAGCAGAAAGTGCTATCGCTCATTTCAAAACCATCGCCAAAGTGCTTGACCGAGAACATCAAGCTCAGGCGCAATTGGATCATATTGAACAACGTTTTACAGAGCTGAAAGAAAAACTTGCTCCGTACTATGCTCCCAATTCCGATTTAGTGGTGATGCGCTTTTCTACGCTCAACTCAATATTCCTCTATTCTGATAATTCATCAACTCAGTACGTTGTATCTAAATTGGGCTTTCATAACCCAATTCAAGTAGAGCCTCGAGCTTGGGGTATAAAGCAAACACGAGTTAACACGCTACAAAAGATTGATGATGGCTACGTGCTTTATGTTTTGCCGTTTCCACAAGAAGATAAGCTGAAAGACTCTCGTCTATGGCAAGCCCTTCCGTTTGTAGAAAAAGATCATGTAAATTCTGTACGTTCTGTTTGGAACTACGGCGGCGCTATGTCACTGCTTTATCTAGCAGAAGCCATTGCTGACAGCTTGCTTGAACTGAAGAAGACACCATGAACATTAAACTAATATCCCCTTCCCTTATAGCGGTTTTCTGCTTCGCGCTATTGAGTTTGCAAATCGACACCTCGCTCTCACTTTCTGCACAAATTGAGCTCCTACTTACACCGAGTTCTGCCGCCAGCTTCGCCGAGATTTTCTTTGTTGACTCACAGCTACCTCGTTTAGCGATGGCTATTTTAGTTGGTGCAATGCTTGGTTTGGTCGGTAGTTTGATGCAACAACTGACACAAAATAACCTCACCTCGCCACTCACTTTGGGCAGCTCGTCAGGTGCATGGTTAGCATTGGTTGTCATGAACGTTTGGTTTATTGATTACGTTGCAGAGTATTCTGCACTTGCCGCAATGGTGGGCGCTCTGGTCGCGTTTGGTTTGATTGTCGCAATAGCAGGCATCAAGAACATGACAGGGCTGCCTTTGGTTGTGTCCGGTATGGTGATAAATATCTTACTTGGGTCCATTGCCGCAGCGATCGTAGTGCTTAATTCTCAGTTTGCACAAAACGTATTTATGTGGGGCGCAGGGGATTTAACCCAATACAATTGGGATTGGTTTGAGTGGTTGCTGCCGAAAACTGTCGTCGCTTTGATTATTTTATTGATCGCACCACGTATCCTTACTCTACTTCGCTTGGGGCAAGAAGGGGCAACCGCGCGCGGTCTTCCAGTTTTACCTGCCTTTGGTTTATTAATGGCAATGGGCATTTGGTTAGTTTCTGCGTCCATTACCGCTGTCGGGATCATCAGTTTTATCGGATTACTGACCCCAAACATTGCACGTGCATTAGGAGCGAGAACGCCAAGACAAGAACTCATTTTAAGTGCGGTTCTGGGAGCGAGCTTACTGATTCTCACAGACACACTTGCGATGGTGCTCTCCTTCTGGTTAGGCGAAACAATCCCAAGTGGCGTTACCGTTGCTGCTATCGGTGCGCCTGCTTTGATCTGGTTTAGCCGTAGGTCACTTACCGCTCAAGACCAACTCAATCTTTCAATGGGTGATGGTAAAAGCAAAGTCTCTTTACCTATTGTCAGCCTAATTGCTCTGACTTGTTTAGCTGGTAGCCTGTTGTACATTTTGTCCACGATGAGCAGCGATGGTTTGGCGTTCGCAATACCAGGTGAATATCAATGGCAATTACGCCTTCCAAGACTGGTTACGGTAGTTTCTGTTGGTTTGGCGTTGTCTGTTGCGGGCGTAATTTTACAACGTTTGGTTTATAACCCACTCGCGAGCCCAGATATCTTAGGGGTATCATCCGGTGCAACATTTGCGATAGTCACAACCAGCATCGCGGCAGGCAGTGCCTTTGCAGGTTTTGAATGGAGTGTCGCTTTTGTCGGAAGTATCACGGTATTAATCGCTTTGCTTCTGCTTGGTAAGAAGCACAATTTTAACCCTTCGAACTTTATTCTGTCGGGTATCGCATTTACCGCAATGCTGGAGGCTTTTATCCAGTTCTCCCTCGCGAAAGGAACGGGCGATAGCTACAAAACATTGCTTTGGTTAACAGGTTCAAGTTACCGTGTCACTCAACAGCAGTCATTTGTGATGTTTATCGCAAGCCTAATTTTAGTCACGACGGTACTTCTACTATCTCGTTGGTTAACCGTGATTGCCATTGGTCGACAATTTGCTAATGCTCGTGGTTTAAATGCCAACCTAGTTAATATCGTCGGGCTTTCTTTAGTCGCACTACTATGTGCCTTCTCAACCGCGACAATGGGACCAGTGGCCTTTGTTGGCTTAGTTGCCCCTCATATGGCAATGATGCTTGGTGCAAAACGAGCAAAATCTCAAATTCTGGTTGGGGGATTGGTCGGTGTCACGCTGATGGTATGGGCTGATTGGTTTGGCCAAGTACTGATTTATCCATTTAACATCGCAGCGGGCACATTGGTTGCCATTATGGGCAGTGGCTATTTCTTATTGCTAATGATGAGAAGCCGTTTTAACTAGAAACAAACTAATGAGGCTACTCTTGAATGTGCCCCTTTGCCCTATTTCTAATCGGCATTTGCCAATCACGCACAGTCCCCTATTCATCTTCCTTAATATACCCAACCCTCCAAGGGTATATTAAGGTGGTCTGCTTCAATGTGAGTTAGCCGGCAGAACAACTTACTAGCTAACTCTTTTGTAAAAGTAAGTAAATTTAGGGCTGTAGAGCAGTTGAGATATTTGACTCTCATGCGTCTTCAATTTACTTTCTGAGTCAACGTCACCTTTCAACAACATTAATACGGACGATATGGATTCTGTTACTCAAGCTGCGCTAGGCGCAACGGTCGCTGGTGCTATTGCTGGAAAGCACTGTAACGCAAAGGTTCTACTCGCAGGTGCGGCCTTGGGCACATTACCTGACTTGGATGTCATATTAGATTACGGTGACGCAGTTCAAAACACCATTAAGCACAGAGGGTTTAGTCACTCGTTGCTCGTGCTTCCACCTTTCGCTCTGCTGATTTCATGGCTGTATTGCCGCCGATACACTGACTCTTTCTGGACATTGCCGAGAGTATTTTTTCTCACCGTTAGCGTGTTAGTGACACATACGCTACTCGACGCAATGACTACCTATGGAACCCAGCTCATTTGGCCATTTGATGGGTATTTTGAGCTTCGCAACGTATTCATCATCGACCCTTTGTACACCTTGCCTCTCCTACTAGCGATTGGTGTTGCTTTGATATCTAAGCAAAAAGGGGGGCGATGGTGCCAAAATGTTGTTCTACTATCGACTCTCTATTTAGGCTGGGGTTATGTGTCACAACAAGTGATTGCTGAACGTGTCGAACAGAACTTGATCACTCAAAAACTACCGAGCCAACAAGTACTGATTACTCCAACAGCTTTTAACACTTTCCTGTGGCGCGTAGTTGTGATGGACGATGGACAATACTGGGAAGGACTAGCGTCAGTTTTAGATAAAGACCAAAGAATTGATTTTATCCCCCGTCCACTTGGACAATGGCCTTTAGAAGAGAAACCAAACACATTAAAAGGACTCAACGCATTTTCTCACGGTTATCTGAATTACAGAGTGGAGGACGACGCTTTAATTGTCTCTGATTTACGTCTAGGGATGGCGAACAACTTATCATTTGAGTTCGTATTTGCCGAGAAAGACACCAATGGTGAGTGGAAGCTACTTGAAGCGACTCAACGCTACCCAAGTGAACGAGGACTGGATTTGCTCACTCCTCTTTGGCAACGCTTAAAAGGCGATCAAAGCATCGATGCGAATTTGCAGACGATGGAAGTGAGCCTTACCCCTTAGTACGCCATTTAACTCGCAGCTCTGACACTCACTCGACTCATAGAACTGCGGGTTAAACATACCATCACGAAATTCGTCCTTTCAAAAACAACCGGTAAACCTCTAAATCAATATTAGTTTCGTTTCTTTTTCACTCCATAACTCAGTGCTTCAAGGTTACACTCTACCTGATCACAACATTTTAAAACCCAAAACTCACGATAGCTTTTACCTATCAAAAACATAGAAATAGTCCATTTTCCTTAGTCATAGGGACAGCATAAACTGTATCCAACAAAGCAAAATAATCTAACAAGACAAGGTATACAAAATGACTAAGAATTTTATTGGACTCGATAACCAACAATCACAACAACTTGCACATGAACTAAACTCACTACTTGCTCACTACCAAGTGCTGTACATGAATGCTCGTGGATACCACTGGAACATCAAAGGCGAATCTTTCTTTGAACTACACGTAAAATTTGAAGAGATTTACACTGACCTTCAAACCAAGATTGATGAGATCGCAGAGCGAATCCTTACGCTAGGCCACACTCCCGATCACGCTTTCAGCCGCTATCTTGAAGTAAGTTCGATCAATGAACATCAAAATGCCACGCAAGGTAAAGACTGCGTAACTGGTCTTGTAAATGGTTTCAGCGAGCTACTGGTCAAACAGCGCGACATTCTCGAACAGGCAGGCGATGCATCTGATGAAGGTACAGCTGCACTTATGGGTGACTACATCCGCGAACAAGAGAAGTTAATGTGGATGCTAAATGCGTACCTACAGTAATCTACTCTAGCGTTTTAGCCACAACTTAAACAAAGAGCTTAAAGTGACTGCTTTAAGCTCTTTTCATATGGCCGGCAAAATTTTGCCGACAATCAATAATATAGCAGCAAAAAAATCAATCAAGCCGCTCAACACCCACACATAAGCAACTACAAGCATGGCACTTAAGTTGCATATAAGTTTGTAAAATAACCTATGAATCTATAAATGCCATGGCTTTAACCGTCCTAAGTAATCATATCGCAGCAGAGGCGCGAAACAGGCTCAGAACCTCTGAGCAGGGTTTGGCATCCTCCTTTGAGAAGCTGAGCTCCGGGAAAAAGATCAATCAAGCCAAAGATGACTCCGCAGGATTGCAGATATCCAATCGCCTGAGTACACAAAGCCGTGGGCTAGATGTTTCAATGCGCAATGCAAATGACGCAATATCGATATTACAAGTGACCGAAGGCGCTATCTCAGAGTACACATCAAGTATTCAGCAAATCAGAGATTTGGCTCTGCAATCCGTCAATGGTACAAACACCCCCGAAGACATTGAAGCAATAGAGAAAGAGATTCGAGCCCTGGGTGACGAGCTACACCGTATAACTCAAACTGGTAATTATGGGGGTTTAAACCTGCTCAATGGCTCAAAAGAAAGTTTACGCTTTCAAATAGGATCTCAAACCGGTGAGGCAATGCTTTTCGGTCTACCTAATCTAGAAGCTCTAAACGAAGAACGTATCATTCGGACCACACCTTCATCTTATACCGGTGATCCTGTCCCTTTAGATTGGCGCACCGAAAAAGGAGACTACATTGACTTTCTTTTTATTAAAAATAATGGGGAGAAAAAAACGCGAATAGAACTCCCAGAAGGTCAAAACATTGAAGGTGTGGTCAATTACCTCAACAATCAATTCGACGAAAAAGTGAGATTTTTTCTAACTGATCGTGAAGGTGAAGATGGTGTAGAACAAAGCACCTTAGCCTATGCGTATGAGAAAGGCTCAGATTATTCAAATGGGGAGATATTTGGAATATCAGGAGAGCACTTTGCTAATTTAACCAAAGCAGATGGCTCAAGAAGTTATCTGCTTAAGGGCGGAAATCCTTTTGTCGCTTTTGGCTTAGATCGCAGCCTGACTGAGTTGATTCATCATGACTTCGAACACATTGAGCATTATAAGCCCAATGAAACAGACTACATTAATGACCGTAATGCTCTGATTTATACATGTGACCTTATCCTTCACCAAGTTAATAAGCTTCAAGGAGACATCGGGAGCACACAAAACCGGTTAGATAAGGCAATTAACAATTTATCAAATCAAGAAATCAATATTAATGAAAGTAACAGTCGCATAAAAGACACCGATTTCGCCAAGGAAACGACGAATATGCTCCAAGAAAAAATGCGTTCAACGTCAACAACTAGCATGCTTGCTCAGGCAAACAACATACCTAAAAGTATCACGTCATTGCTAACCAACTGACGCTAGCTTCGTGATTGAAAAAAGTGACTGATTTTCAAGTGCTAAATCTATGTCATCACCAAGATATCGCGCGTGAGGCTGATAGTCTATAACTCACTTTTAGTAATACTCTCAATCCCTTACTTTCTATCGGTGGTTCCATTCGCTATTGATCGCTACACTGTTTAAAACAAACACAACAAGGAAAGCAACATGATCCAGCAAGGCCAAACATTACCGAGTGCAACTCTTAGTGAACTAACTGATGAAGGGATGCAGAATCACTCAACTGAAGAGCTCTTTGCAAACAAGAAAGTCGTACTTTTCGCAGTGCCTGGGGCATTTACGCCAACATGTTCTGAGGCTCACCTACCTGGCTATGTCGTTTTAGCCGATCAAATCAAAGCCGCGGGCGTTGATACGATTGCATGTGTGTCTGTTAACGATGCATTTGTGATGAACGCATGGGGTAAAACGCACAACGCATCTGAAATTCTTATGCTAGGAGATGGCGACGCGAGTTTTACCAAGGCACTTGGATTAGATATGGATACTGCGACATTTGGCGGCGTTCGCTCTCAAAGATACGCGATGATCGTGGAAAATGGCGTAGTGACTCAACTCAATGTTGAGGAGCCAAAACAATTTGAAGCAAGCAAAGCCGAAACTATCTTAGCTGCTTTACAATAACAGCAAAAAAGCCACTCCTAAATCCATAGGAGTGGTGTCGAATTTGCGACAAGTTTCTAACAAGAACGTGTTGGACAGAGGGAGAGCCTGCGCCCCACCATGTAATCTACTTTCCATAACCAAACAGGCTAGCTCAGTATCATGACACGGCGTTAGGATTTAGGGTGGCGTACCTAAGCCCTTTAGGAGGCAGGCTAAGGTACGCCTGTAGAACGGGTTTGCAGATGCTTAGATCTTACCTACTAGGTCTAGAGATGGTGCTAGTGTCTCTTCGCCTTCTTTCCACTTCGCTGGGCAAACTTCACCTGGGTTGTTTGCAACGTACTGAGCCGCTTTAACTTTGCGTAGTAGGTCTTCAGCGTCACGACCGATGCCTTCAGCAGTGATTTCCATTGCTTGGATAACACCTTGTGGGTCGATTAGGAATGTAGCACGGTCTGCTAGGCCTTGACCTTCACGCATTACGTTGAAGTTGTTTGTGATAGTGCCAGTTTGGTCGCCTACCATGAAGTACTCGATAGTACCGATCTTGTCAGAAGTGTCGTGCCACGCTTTGTGAGAGAAGTGTGTGTCAGTTGATACTGAGTAAACTTCCACGCCGCGAGACTGAAGTTCTGCGTATTTCTCTTGTAGGTCTACAAGTTCAGTAGGGCATACGAAAGTAAAATCTGCTGGGTAGAAGAAGAATACTGCCCATTTACCTTTCACGTCTTGCTCTGTGATTTCTACGAACTCGCCGTTTTTGAATGCCGTTGCGTTGAATGGTTTGATTTCTGTGTTGATCATGATTTTACTCTCTCAATAATTCGGTTATGTTCGCGCTCTCTTGCGCTGTTGGGTTTATATTGCATTGAATCATCAGAAGGGTAAATTTGGAGTTTTCTATCAATTCAGTAGGTAAAACCTATCAAAGGAAACCTGAACAGAAACAGCACAGTGAGTGTCAATAAAAAAGGTCTATCGTGTAAACAGTGTCATTAAAGCAATCGCTTCCACCATCCACCATCCACCATCCACCATCCACCACTATTCGTTTCACACTCGACCTATCAGTGACAACCCTCCCAAGCAAGTTACCGACAACAATAACAATGAGTTTCGTCTTTCATACAGAAGTTAGTGGGCCCAACACTGAAAATCGACCTAAATCACATTTAGTACTCAAAAGTAGAAATATTACTACCTTAAATTCAAGTCGCATTGGTAATGTTTGATTTTATTAAAACGTCATTTTAAATTTAATGACTTAGCTGTCCATTTAAAATTAAAGACGGACAATTAACAAAGAAATTGAACATAGTGAACATGACAAAACTGGTCACTCTCAAACTGGAAATTTGACTATGAGCCAATACAGAATAGCGATCATCGGTGAATGCATGGTGGAGCTACAACGCAAGAAAGACTTACTAAAGCAAAGTTTCGGCGGTGACACGTTGAACACGGCGCTCTACCTTTCTAGACTGACGAAAAATTACGACATTTCAGTGAGCTATATTACTGCTCTGGGCAATGATCCTTTCTCTTCCGAAATGTTACAAACCTGGTCTAAAGAGGGCATTAATACCGACAAGGTACTACGTCTAAGTGACAAAATGCCCGGTCTTTATCACATAGAGACCGACGAAATCGGTGAGCGATCCTTCTTTTATTGGCGCAATGATGCCGCGGCTAAATTCGTATTCGATCAGCCTGAGAGTGCTCTCCTCGTCGATTCATTGATGGATTACGATGCGGTTTACCTAAGTGGTATCACCTTAGCTATTCTGACTAATGCAGGACGTAACGTCTTATTTAGCTTCTTAACGAAGTTCAAAGCAAAAGGTGGCAGCATCTTCTTTGACAACAATTATCGTCCGAAACTGTGGGAAAGCCGAAAAACCGCTCAAGACACGTACCTCAAAATGCTAGGTTTCACGGATACTGCATTGCTCACCTTCGAAGATGATCAAGACCTGTTTGGTGACGTATGCCTAGAAGAGTGCATTGGACGTACTCAGCAAGCAGGCGTCTCTGAAATAGCAATTAAACGTGGTGCGAAAGAGTGTCTGGTTCTTAGTGAGGGTCGTGCTGAATACATCGCTCCTAAACCGGTTAACACTGTAATTGATACCACAGCCGCAGGTGACTCATTCAGCGCCGGCTATCTAGCCAAGCGCCTAACAGGTGGAGACGCATTTAGCTCTGCCGCAATGGGCCACAAAGTTGCGGGTACCGTAATTCAATATCGCGGTGCAATCATTCCAGATACTGCAACGCCAACTCTTGATTAATAGGACAACATAAATGACTACTCTAAATGAACAACTAGCAAGCCTTAAAGTAATTCCTGTAATTGCCATTAACAAAGTTGAAGATGCTATTCCTCTAGGTAAAGCACTCGTAGACAACGGCATGCCTTGCGCAGAAATCACGTTCCGTACCGAGTGTGCAGCTGACGCGATTGCAGCAATGCGTCAAGCTTACCCAGAGATGCTAATTGGTGCAGGTACCGTTCTTACTAACGATCAAGTCGATCAAGCGATTGAAGCTGGTGTTGATTTTATCGTTAGCCCTGGGTTCAACCCACGCACAGTTCAATACTGTATCGACAAAAACGTTCCAATCGTACCGGGTGTTAACAACCCAAGCCTTGTTGAGCAAGCTATGGAAATGGGTCTGCGTACATTGAAGTTCTTCCCTGCAGAACCATCTGGTGGTGTAGGCATGCTAAAGGCACTAACCGCTGTTTACCCAGTAAAGTTCATGCCAACAGGTGGTGTAAGCCTTAAGAATGTTGATGACTACCTATCTATCAAATCGGTATTGGCTTGTGGCGGTACTTGGATGGTTCCAACCAACCTTATCGACGAAGGTCGCTGGGATGAGCTTGGCCAACTGGTTAAAGACGCGGTTGCTCACGTTAACTAATTCGATCTTCGATTAAAAAAGTCAGCCCCAACAGCTTTTGCCGTGGGGCTGAATGCGTTTTAGAGGATCAACATTAATTGGGTTATTAAGGAGCCAGAAACATCTACTCAAGCTGCTATTTTTTTACTGTAAAATAATGAGCATAAGCCTTTGACTAAAAATAAAAAAATGCCAGTGACAACACTGGCTGGAAAATCCCGATATGGATAGCAAAATAAAGAATAAAACAGTCAATAAGTAGTGTTACGTTTAATTAAGCAGTGACCTCAAAGGTTAGGGTTTAACAAATTCTGAAGCCACAGCAAATTAAATTAGTCAATCAGACTGCGAACGTACTCTGCAATCTCAGTAACTTGACAGTTAGCAAAGAAACACTCTTGGAACTGGGCGCTGCCAACAGCTTGCTTAACTAAGTCTTGATCAATCGCTTTTAGTGAATCAACAACGTCTTTACATACTGCTGCTTTCACGTTGTTTAGGATGGCAGCGTTTGCTTGCTGAGGTGCAGCACGCTCGATTGGGTAACCTTCGCCACGAGCGCCAGTGAACGCTTTTTCGAAGATGTAACGAACGTTCAGTTCACCAGCCCAACCAAAACCTTTTGCGAACGCTAGAGCAATCGCGTTACCGTTGTTGATTTGGTTGAATAGGAACGCATCAGATGGCTCTAGGCAGTAACCACAAACGACACCTGGGTGTAGGTTGCTTGCCATTAGTGCGCCTTGACCTGTACCACAACCAGTTACGATGAAATCCACTGCCTTAGAGTTCAGTAAGATGCTCGCTTGGATACCTAGGTGGATGTACGTTAGGTGATGATCGTTTTCGTCAGTCATACCTACATTGAATACTTCGTGACCTAGACCACCAGCAACCGTGTTTAGCTCAGCAGCAACCATAGCGTTTTTAGGTGCTTGGCTGTTTTCCATAGTTAGTGCAATTTTCATTGAATTCTCCTGCGGCGAACCGCGTAACTAATTTTAAAACTTATACGAAATCTTTTTTAAAACTTATACAAAATCTTTGCGCATTGGCGTGAAGTTATCGATTAACACTCCTGCTTCTAGACACACACAGCCGTGCTCAATATTTGGCTCTTTGTACATGGTGTCGCCCGCTTCAACAATTTTCTTCTCATCGCCGATAGTGAATTCGAACTTACCAGACAGTACGTAAGTCAACTGCTCATGTGGGTGGTTGTGCATAGAACCAATGGCACCTTTTTCAAAGTGCACTTCAACGGCCATCATGTTGTCACTGTGCGCAAGCACTTTACGTGAGATACCGTCGCCTAAGTCTTCTAGTTTGATGTCTTTGTTGTATACAAACATGGGTCTTCTTTCTCTTCGTTATCGACGAGCTTCACTTTCTTTTGCTCTCTGAGCAATTTTGCTGTGGTCATTAAGTTAACGCTTATTAGCGTCATCTCCAGCAGCGTTCCACCAATCGATCCTATGATGAAATTATTGGTCAGCCAGCATAACGCCCCGACCAAAAAACCGATTCTCATCGCAACGCCTTTTAGAACAAACACCGAGAACGTCCCGATGACAGTGCCCAATATTGGCCAGATGTCCTGTGGCGATTCCATAATATAGAAGCCACTGGCTATACTGATGACGATGAATATTGCTGCGACTCTTTTCGATGAAATATAAATCGCGGTAGCAGTTCGAAGTGCTGAAAGCCCTGAACTGACTACCGACACTAAAGAACCTAGCAAGAAAAAATGCAGTAGATGGTTTAGATGAAAAACCAACATCAAAATCTTCAGCTTCTTATCGTCTTTTTGATAAAAGGTGCACACACCTAAAAAGAAACTCAAGAATCCGAGGATTTGTGCAATTGTAGTTTTTTCCACACCATTTACTCTTTTGTCAGCGCCCAACCAAGGTTAAACGCTAGATTCCAAATTAGCGCGCCAACCAGCCACCATCTACAGCAACAGTGTAACCATTGATGTAAGACGCAGCGTCAGACGCTAGGAATACACATGGGCCAGCAACATCTTCTGGAGTACCCCAGCGGTCAGCAGGAATACGCTCTAGGATAGCTGCGTTACGATCTTCATCTGCACGCAGTGCCGCAGTGTTGTTGGTTGCCATGTAGCCAGGTGCAATTGCGTTGACATTGATGTTATGACGAGCCCACTCGTTTGCCATTGCACGAGTGATGCCCATAACCGCACTCTTAGATGCAGTGTAAGAAGGTACACGGATGCCGCCTTGGAAAGAAAGCATAGAAGCGATGTTGATGATCTTACCGCCAGTGCCTTGAGCAATAAACTGACGTGCTACTGCTTGAGACATGAAGTAAACGGTTTTCGAATTGATGTTCATCACGTCATCCCAGTTTTGCTCTGAGAAATCGATCGCATCTTCACGACGAATGATACCTGCGTTGTTTACTAGGATATCCACTTTACCGAATTCAGTCACAGTGCTGTCGATGATATGAGGGATATCGTCTTGTTTGAGTAGGTTAGCGCGAACATCTAGGAACGTGTAGCCTGCAGCATTCATTTTTTCGATGGTTTCAGTTGGTTCAACGTAGTTGACACCAACAACTTTACAACCTGCCGCTGCAAGACCTAATGCCATACCTTGACCTAGACCAGTATCGCAACCAGTTACCACTGCTACCTTTCCTTCAAGGCTAAATGAATCAAGAATCATAGTCTGTTCCTTTGTAGTGAATGTGTGGTGAACAAATAAAAGGCGCTGCTCACTCTGTTAAAACCAACATTACACAAAAAATGACACCACTTAAAGTTATTTTTGAAATTGCGTTTTATTTTTTTGGGTTCGCCATCTCAAATGTGATTGATATCTCAAATATTGGTTTTAAATAAATGAAATGGCTTTTCGAAACTACTGACTCGTCCAAGTATGTCAGGTATAATTTGGCGTTATCAACAATGACTCAGAGCGTGAAATGGAAAAATCAACTCAACCGGAAGCTGTATCGTCAGTATTAAAAGTGTTCAACATTCTCTCAGCGCTAGCTGACCAAAAAGAGATTGGTGTATCAGAACTTTCTCAACGCTTGATGATGTCAAAGGCGACGACTTATCGTTTTTTGCAAACCATGAAGACACTCGGGTTTGTTGAGCAAGAAGGGGAAGCCGATAAATACTCCCTAACTCTAAAACTGTTTGAGCTGGGCTCAAAAGCTCTAGAGCATGTCGATCTGGTTGATCTCGCCAATGCTGAAATGGCGAAAATCTCAAAGATCATCAATGAAACTGTTCACTTAGGCTCCATTGACGAAGACTCTATCATCTATCTGCACAAGATAGACTCCAGTTACCATCTACGTATGCACTCACGCATTGGGCGTCGAAACCCGCTCTACAGCACAGCAATTGGTAAGGTATTGATGTCTCATATGGAAGACCAAGACGTTCGAGATCTTTTGGCTAATGTTGAATTTAAAAAGCACACACAGCGCACGCATGAGAATGTAGACCAACTACTTGAAGAGTTAGACCTTGTTCGTGAGCAGCACTTTGGTGAAGACAATGAAGAGCAAGAACCAGGTTTGCGTTGTATCGCCGTACCAATTTACGATCGTTTTGGTGATCCTATTGCAGCCATCTCCGTTTCGTTTCCTACTATTCGATTTGAAGAGAGCCGCAAGCGCGAGTACATCGCTCTTCTCCACACAGCTGGTCGCAATGTATCGGAGCACCTGGGCTACCACAATTACCCTGTCTAAAAGTAATAAAGAAAAAAGCAGCATTCGTGCTGCTTTTTTTACCACTCAATAATTTAATGAAACGCCGTTTCAAACAAGGATTTATATGGGCACTTCAGCTTCAAATAATATTTTCGACTTTTTGATTCACCTTGATCCCTTCGACCTTCTTCCAAGACAGGTAGTCAAATCACTGGCAAGCTCCGTAACGGTCAAATATCTCGCTAAGGGAGAATGTATTGAATTTCACTCGATGTGCCAAAAAAGGTATCTATATGTAATCCGAAAAGGTGCAATCGAACAGCGAACCCAAATTAATAAACTAAGGGCTCGTCTTGGAGAAGAGGATCAATTTGGGTTTACTTTTCTGGAACCACTCAAAGAAGCAGAAGATGGCTATCGAGCAGAAGCTATTGAAGACTCACTACTTTACTTAATCCCCCACGCAAATATCCAAGAAACATGCGAACTGCATCCCGAGTTCAAAGATTACTTTGCCGCAACCGCAAAAACGAGATTGAACTCTGCAATACGTTCGATCGTCAATAAAGAAGAGAAAAGCCTGTTCTTTCGAACGGTTGGCGAAGTTGCCAGCGAAAACATCACTGTTTCTGACTATTGCGAATCCATCATGGACGTCGCTAAAGCCATGTGTGGCAAACGGCGCAGTTCGTGTGCCGTCGTACTAAAAGGGCGAGAAATCGTCGGCTTGGTTACCGATCGAGATATGACACAACACGTCGTCGCTCGAGGGGTAGACACCCAGCGCCCTATTCATGAAGTCATGACGCGCAATCCCATCTTGATTAACAGCGAAGATAAGGTAATTCAAGCGATTTCACTGATGCTGCAATACAACATTCGCTGCCTACCAGTCATTGCCAAGCACGAAGTAAAGGGCTTATTGACCACCACTCACCTAGTTCACAATCATCGAACGCAGTCGTTATTTTTAATTGAAAAGATCAAGTATGCGAACTCGATAAGTGATCTCGCGAATCTTCGAGACGAAAAGGAAACCATTTTCCAGGCCTTAGTCGAGAGTGGCGTGAGTGCCGAGATTCATGGCCAAGTGATGTCGATGATCATGGATGCGTTCAATAGACGAATAATTCAACTAACCGAAGAGGTGCTCGGTCCGCCGCCTTGTGACTATGCATGGATGGTAGCTGGTTCACATGCGCGGAACGAAGTGCACATGCTATCGGATCAAGACAATGCTCTGGTTCTCGCGGAAGATGCCACTGAGGATGACCGATTCTACTTCGCCTACTTTGCGATGCGCGTTTGTAATGGATTAGCGGCCGTGGGCTACCCTTTATGCAGCGGTAAATACATGGCCGCGACAGCCAAATGGAATCAGAATGTCGGTCGCTGGAAGGACTACTACACGAAATGGGTGGCGAGTCCTGAGTACAACAAACTGCTTAGTATCAGTGTCTTTATGGAGATACGCTGCGTCTACGGAAACGCCGAGCTTGTCGATACGCTTCAAAACCACCTGCACGAAACCATTCATGCAAATCCTCGCTTTATCCCAGCACTGACACGCGATGCCATCGAAACGTCCCCCCCACTTGGCATTTTCAACAGTCTGGTTCTTGAGAAAAGCGGAGACAATACCAAATCACTCAATATCAAAAAGTTTGCTTTGAACCTAATTATCGACCTCGCTCGCATATACAGTTTATCAGCTGGAGGCTCTTTAACAGGCACGGAAGAGCGTTTTCGATATGCCGTCGAGCAAGGTACCTTATCTCAAGACAGCTGCGATAACATTATTGGCGCTTACCGTTTTCTTATGCAGGTGCGATTTAGACACCAACTCAACGCGCAGCTTCGTGGTGATTCTCCTGACAACAATATACGTCCGGACGAGTTCAGCAGTTTTGAACGCAAACACCTTAAAGAAGCCTTCAAGATCATTAGCGAACTGCAAGACGTCGCTAAACTCAAGTTCATGAGTGGGTTCTAACATGCTGACCAAAACGTTACATAAGCTATTTTCTAATGGCGACAACATCGAAGATTTGCACCAGTCCATGAGGGCCAAGCGTTGGCCATCTCGTGCACTAGAGCACTACTTTGCCCACCCGCTTCCCAATGCAGAGCGCCCAGTTTCCGAGCAACAGTTCGTCGCCCTCGATTTTGAAACAACGGGGCTGGAACCAGACTCAGATAGAATCCTGTCTATTGGAACGGTGGAGTTGAGCTACGAAGAGATAGAACTAACCAGTGTCAGCGAAGTGATTTTGCGCCAAGATGTCACTATCCGACCGGAAAGCGCGGTCGTTCATGAAATTATGCCAATGCAAGTTCAAGAACAAGGAGTTGAGGCTGAGCTTGCGCTCGATAGCTTGATCGAACATCTTGCAGGTAAAGTTATCATCGCTCATAGTGCATGCATTGAATATAGCTTTTTATCGTCGTATCTAAAAAGGCACTACCAACTGCAAAAACTGCCGTGCTATATGATAGACACTCTATTGCTTGAGAAGCGATTTAGCTACTTGGGTAAGAATCGCGGCCATGCCAGCTTCCAACTTGATGATCTGCGCCAACACTACAACCTTCCCGATTATCAAGCTCATTCAGCAGCCAGTGATGCACTCGGTTGCGCTGAGCTCTTTTTGGCACAAGTAAAAAGACTTAAACTCTGCCATCGCCCACTCACCGACGTGATATATAAGCCTTGTTAAGTGTGGCAGTTTGAACTGCCACATGCTGTTATTTTTCAAAGCCATGGCTATTGGATTGTAGATCTTCCGATAGCTGTTTAAGCTCACTTGAGCTCAAAGAAAACTGTTCTATTCGACTCAAGTTTGCCTCTTGAATCTTGAGAAGTTGCTCAATAGAAAGATAAACCTGCTCAGAAATAGCCAGCTCAGTCTTTGTTGACCGTTTTAAGTCAGAAACAATGCTCTGAACGTCACTCGCACCTTGCTTAACTTGACTAAAAATCACACTTACTTGTTCCGATTTCTCTTCGCTTTGAGAGATTTTTTCGAGAAGCGATCTCAATTCATTGGAAACATGTTCAGACTCCGACAAGATATACGCGCTCATGTTAGATATTTCTACCGTTGCATCGGACGTTCTGGCGGCAAGACTTCGAACTTCATCAGCAACGACAGCAAAGCCACGCCCCTGTTCGCCAGCTCTCGCGGCTTCGATCGCAGCGTTTAGGGCAAGCAAGTTTGTCTGTTCAGCGATGCCTTGGATCACCTCAACAACCCCGGTTATCTGTTCATACTTTGCTGCCAACAGGCCAAAGCTTTGTAGTGAACTATCAAGGCTAGTGCGAATGTCCTCGACAGAACCCTCCATCAGTTGAATAGCCTCTACTCCTTCTTCAGACAATGATTGAGACTGCAAACTATTCGATTGTGCTTTATCAATGCCTGTATTGATTTCCTCTATACTCAGTTCAAGCGCTTTCATAGAATTGAGCGTATCATCCGAAATCGAGCGTATTTGCCCTAGGCTTTGCGTCGTCGCAACAACATTTCGATCTAGACTGTCTGTAGACTGATTAACCATTGATGAAACCGAGGCGATTTTATCAACAAACTGTTTGAGGGACGTTTGCATCTGGCCTACGGATTCTAAAATACTTCCCTGCGGAGCGGATTTCGTCACAGAGTGAGTTAACTGCCCATTTGCAATACGCTTCGTCAAAGAAACAACAACGCTTGGCTCTCCACCCACCGAGCGAAAAATACTGCGCGCAATAAGACTGCTAATCAGCAATATTACCGCTAGAATCCCACCACTGTAGATTAGAAGGCGCATCACGAGTTGTTGATAACTCTCGTCAACATCGTCCATGTAGATCCCAAGCCCCATAACCCATTTAAGCTCGGGAATCATGGTGATCGCACTCACCTTGGTCACCTTTTCCGACGAGTTAGGCTTACTCACTTCACCGATTACGTAATTGAACTCATTATCTTTAAGCAGATTTACATGGCGAGCGTAGGAGCTTTGAAACGTTCCCAGTTTTTCGCTACGTACATGCACGCGAGCAATGGCATTGTGATCATTCGCCCAAATGTAAGCATTTCCCAGACGATAGGTAGACAACACAGTTATTACACGCTGCTCAGCTTCTTCCGGAGAACGACTTTGTAAAATAGCATCTGATGCTTGTTTCTTTGCAAATGAAAGTAACGAAGCAACTTCATGCTTTTTAGTCTCAACCAATGACGTCTTGATTGAGTCCAAGCTTACAAAAACAATCAGCGCGATACCCAACATGGCTGTTACTAACAGCAGTGCACCTCTTTTTATTAGTGTCATAATCCCTCACTATAAAAATGGCCACACTAACAACCTAGTGTGGCCAAACGGACAGTCAATTACAGTAAACGCCTAGAAGCTATAAGTAATGCCGATACGGCTTCGAAGTTGACGATCGCTTGAAGAGCTCGAAACTGAAACATTGGCGAACTCCACATATGGACGCCAGCTCCAGTCTTCGCCTTTGTAGCCAAGTTTGAAAAGTGCATCCCAATTGGTGTCGCCGTTATCAAAGAATACTTGGTCATCCAAACCTTTCTCGTAGTTCGCCTCTAGACCAAACTGAAAACCGTTGTATTTGTAATCGACGTTGGCCGTGACTTTGCTCTTTTGCTCGGCAGAGCGATCATCAGAGAAGTTACGGAACTCATGGCGGTAGCGAAGCTTAGTAACAACCCCTGAATCAAAAGAGTACTGAGCGCGAAGCTGAGGTTTATAGGTCACGTGACCAGGGAAGAAGGTAATTGGCATACCTGGAATCAGCATCCAATTATCATCAATTTTATATTTATAGCCGAAGTCAAATTCATTGCCTTTCGATTCCCATTCTGAAAACGGCTTACCTTGCTGCATTGCTTCAACACCAAAGTACATATTTCCTACGCCCGCACCAAGTTTAACGCGGCTCGCATAAGTTTCACTTTCGTGTTTGTATTCTTGACGGAAATCAAGAGATGCAGCAGAAACAGAGGCACTCGAAACTAATGCCAAAACCGTAATTGAAGCTATTTTATAAAACTTAGACACAGTATAAATCCTTTTTTATTTAAACAATAGATTAGCTACTTTTTTGCTATTTACCTTCTCTTTACTTAATTCAGAGATCGCATCGGTAAATAACGGCTCACCGTATGCTTTTTGCGCATAAAGTAAATTTACGAAAGCTTTAGAACCATCAAATCCTTTTAGTTCTTTGTATTGCCATTTATCAGGTTGATTGGCATGCTTTGCAATATATTGATAACCTTTCGCTAGAGAATGTTTATCAATTTCATAATTCCAAACATCAACACCGAGCTTATCTCCGAAGTGCCCTAGGTGATTGTAGGCTTCAAGATTGAAGTTTGAATAATGCCAAGGACGCGTGCGTTCTAGCTCTCCATGCTGACGACCATTCATATCAAACTGACTACCAATTCGGCGCATTTGTGTTATTCTCAGACGCTGCTTAGCAATATCTTCGTTACCCACAAAGATGGCAAAGGCAGCGACTTGTGCGTCATACCATGTGCCATGATTGTTATGCCAATTGTCCTCTTCAAAACCATGATTACTGGTTAGCAACCAGTGATTAAAATCACTAAACCAATCAACCATAGCCTGATAATCTTGTGGGGTAAGCTGTTGTTTTAAAATATTGATACTATCTAAAACTGGTATCAGCAAGCGGCTATCAATAATGCCGATACCACGCCCATCAACAATTCCAGGTATCGCTTGTGCATGGTTTAAGTTTGGATTCATTCGTGTATTCGGGTCGACAAACCAGGCGATAAGCTGAGCTTTCGCTTTGTCAGCGTAAGCTTGATTATCAGTGAAGTAATAAGCAAGGCTCAAGTCTGTCACGTCTTTGGTAAAACGGATAAAGCGCTGTTTGTCCGTTGCTGCACTTTTGGTCGCCATATTATATTCACCGTCGCGGCGGACATAAGGTAGACCATCTTTGGTATCAGGGTTCGGCCACCAATAAGGTCCGAAGCTGAAATAGTCATGCTTGTCGCCACTCGCCGGTAATAACGTTTTATTAGTCACTGGATCTATTGATGCATCCAGTGCTTTTTCAGCCTTTGCGATTAACTCGTCAATTGAATCTTGCTTCACCGTTACATTTTGCTTGTTATATTCAAGTGCGACTTCATCGTATGAGATGAAATCTATATTCCCAGCTATTGCCCCCCAAGAAAGAACAAGAGAAACAGCAATCATACTTTTCTTGATAATCATAAAAACTCCTTAATGAAATTAAATTCAATATTAATTGAAACAACGGTTCAAAAACAAGATCAAGATCATTTAATTACATAGATGTTATATGCACTCTAGTAATTGTGATTTTTATCAAACTTTTTAAATCTTATGAGTGAGGGTTATTAAATAAAAAAGGAGCTCTCGATGAGCTCCTTTTTTATATTTAATACCCATTTAAGATCAATAGGACCTAAACTTAACATACTGACAATTATTATGTTCTGTCATTTTAATCAGCTTACCTGTAAGAGCATTGCTGCTCACATAGTTTGACGTCACGCTAATTGAGCCAGTACCATCCACACTGGATAACGTACCTCTGAAGTCACAACTGCTGTTTGCATCACTATCCCAAACTTGTACCGTTTTCCCAGAGAGATCTCTATCAATCGCTATACAATTGGCTTGAGAAAGGTCTATTTCCATTTGCTGCTTCCAACTATATTGGGTCACCGAATCACACCCCTCAGAAACCGGCGGATCGACCGGATCAACAGGCTCTTCCGGATCCACACCTTCTGGTGGCCATGATCCGCCTGCAACAGTAACACCAGACTGCGGGATCTGCTGATAAACGCCCTCTGCCAATGTTTGATTCCAAGTCGCTATTGGCTCCCCGTTGATATTCAGGTGTTTATATTGGCTACCATCCCAGTTGAGCGCGTACTCGACATCCGGTTCATCAAACAGCCCCCATCGAGTAATGCTGTCACCCGAGTTCTTTGCTTTCTTCAGCGTGTTATTAACTAGGACGTTATTTGGTCCAGTTGGTCCTGACCACTTGCTTGCATGATCGCCAGAACCGACCCAAATAGGTTGCCACGTTGCTCCAGATTCTGGCGCTCCATTTGACCAACTTCGATGCTCAAACGGCACTGCAATATGATTAGAACGAACCAAATTGTTACGTTCCCAGCCACCGTGGAAGTTCATATCAACATTCAGTGTATTGTTCTCAACGATATTTCCTGTTGCTGACCACTGTAGAGCAAGGTGTCGAATGTTTCGAATATCGTTATTGTGGATCCAGCTATTGTATAACTTTGAACCACGTACATAACCATTACCACCAGCACCCTTGTTCCATGAACCGTCGATAGTATTGTTGGAAATGGTGACTGCTTTAGCAAACTCACTAACAATAGGGTGCGAGCCAATCATGTCGATACGGACATTATCGACCCAGCCGTTATACGCCCACTTGAGTATGATGCCGTGAATCGCATCTTGTGCGCATACGTTCTCATAACGATACAAGACACCATTAGGGTTACTCTCCGAGAATTGGTTGCGGTTGTACCCTTCACAGTGACTACCTTCTATGTCCATAGTTAGAAAGAAATCTTGCAAACCAAAATTTTCTATTGCACGCACTGGCATAACACGGCTGTTATAACCACCCTCATTGTTTAGCGGAATATCAAATTCAAGCGCGCCATCAAGGGTGACTGTATTACTGCTGGTATTTACCTCCGTTACTTTAAAAATCTGTGTGCGCATGTGGCCAGTTTTAATGTGACTAGCACTTCTTCTCGATTCCGGCACTTGTCCTTCATCCAAAAACGCTCGGTCAGTAGCGGCGCCAACATATATAAGATCACCCTGACTAAATTCGCCAGCTTTTCCTGATTCTAAGACAATTTTTGTATCACCCATTTTCGCCGGCTGTGCAAACTCAATGCTATGTTTCCAATGAAAGTTAACACTCCCCTCGTAAGCAGGCTCTTTGGCATGTTTTTCTCGAGTCTCGACACGGAATACGCCAAAACCAGGCCAATATTTCTTATCAAAATCAGGCGCATTGCTGGCATCCACTCCGTAAGGGGACCAAGATTTGACGACAATTTGCGTACCCGTATCGGGATCGCTGCCCGCCCCTTTGATTACCACCCCTGACTTGTCGATATGGATTTCATCGCTCAGGTTGATAGTGCCCTTTGGCAGTACAATCAAAGTATTGTTACTCGTCGAGGCAGTAACTTCATTATCAATGATGGCTTGCAGTGCTGCAGAATCATCGATCCCGTCATCTGCGATAATTCCATGATCAACAGCATAAATAGTGTTTGGAAATGTCGTAGGTAACGTTGCACCTTGTTTATAACCTGGAGCAGAAAGACCAGGGGCACTATATAGAGTAAGTGGTATAAGTATGGCGAGTGTGTTCACGTTCATTTTCACGTTTGGATCTCCCTTCCGTGTTTAAGGTGTACTTCGTTTCATTACTGGTTAAAAAAAGGAGCTACTGTGAACTGCGTAGCTCCTCAATCGGGGTTAATCAGGCTATGTGGCACTACTTGCTGTTAGCTTATCCGCCTGTTTGGCACTCTTAAGAAGCAAACTACCTACGGTCACAATGACCGCACCACAGAAGACAAAGGCCATTCGTCCCCAGAATGGATTAGGGATAAGTACCATTAGTGTCACTAGAAGGCCAAATACAAGAATCAATTTACCTAGCATATTGCGTTGTTGACGATCTAGCTCGTCTTGACCAGCTTCTTCTACAACTGGAGTCGCAACATCATTCCAGAACTCCGTCAGTTCAGACTTACGCTCACCCACTGGCTCTTTGTAGAATCGAGTTGTGAGGCAGAAGAAACCACCAGTGATGAATAGGTGACCCATAATGCCTAGTAGCACCTTAAGATCTTTCGCTTCACGACCGGTAAATGGTGTATCTAGGTTCAGCCAGTTTGCCACCACATCAGCCGTAATCACAAAGCTAACTAGGTAAGAGACCACGATACCGACGGCCAGTGTCGCCCATGCAGCCCAATCTGGTGTCTTCTTAATGAAGATACCGAAAAATAGTGGTACGAGAATTGGCATCTGCAGCAATGTACTCACGTACATCATGGCATCAAATAGACTCAATCCACGAAGCGAGTTGATAAACAGTGCGACGAGAATAATGAGACCACCAAAACACATAGTGACAATTTGGCTTACGCGCATTAGTTTTTTGTCGTCAGCCTTTTTATCAAGGATTGGCGCATAGAAGTTGCGAACAAAGATGCCAGAGTTACGGTTAAGACCTGAATCCATTGACGACATAGTCGCTGCAAATACCGCAGACATAAGCAGGCCAACCATACCAACAGGCATTGCGTTCTCTACGAACACTAGATATACCGCATCCGCAGCTTTTTTACCCAGTTCTGCAGCATGAACAGTAGCTGCATCTGGGTACATGACTGCCGTTACCCAAGGTGGTAGGAACCAAATTGCAGGACCTATTAGCATAAGAACAAACGCCAGTAGTGCGGCTTTACGCGCATTGGTCGAGTCTTTCGCAGTTAGGAAACGATATGAGTCTTGCATGTTGTTGATGTTTTGAAGCTGTTTAACAAACATGAAGATGAACCATGCCACGAACAGTAATGGATAATTCATATCTGATCCCATAATTGAATCAGCGGGAAACTGCTCAATAAGGTTTGTTGGACCGCCAATCTTAACTAAAGCAGCAACGGCACACACGACGGTGACCGCCATAATGACGACCATTTGCACAAAGTCGGACGCAACCACACCCCAAGCACCGCCAATTACAGAAATGAATAGAACGATAAGGCCGGTCACAACAATGGTTGTCTCGATGTCCACTTTAAATACCGCGCTTACGAAAAGTGCTAGACCGTTGAGCCAAATACCCGTGTAAACGATGCTGGTTGGCATGGTTGCCCAAGTAAATACCTGTTCATTGGTGCCACCGAAGCGACGACGGACCCCCTCTATAGGGGTTACAACGCGCATTTGACGGAAACGGTAGGAGAAAAACAACCAAGAAAGTAGGAAGCCAAATGCGTTGGCCATGAAAACAACCATGATAGGAAAACCATCGGTAAAGGCTTTGCCTGCTGCTCCAGTGAACGTCCATGCACTGAATTGGGTCATAAAGGCTGTGGAGCCCACCATCCACCACAGCATTTTACCGCCGCCTCGGAAATAGTCGCTGGTGGAACTACCCGCAAAGCGCTTAAAGATGACGCCTATCGCTATCATGAAGATAAAGTAAACGCCCACGACGAGCATATCGACATTCATTCTGAACTCCTTTTACATTTCTTTACTTTTCAAGATTAATTTTCAAAACTCCGTTTCATTATTTGGTAAATGGTGTTTTTATAAAGCTCATTTAGGTCATTATGTGACTTATGTAACTAATTATTTCTGGGCGTGTTGTTTTATGTTAACGCGGTCAAAGAATGCGCAACATGCACAACCAGGCGTTACTGATACAGTTGTAAAAAGGTCAAATAGGCGTCCACAAATGAGTCCGTACTGTGTAGTTAACGAGCAACATAAAAGAAAAGTACGAGTCTATTACTGCCTGTGTAATAACCACACCCAAGACTCATTGAAGGCAAAATTGGGGGAGCTCTTTAAGTTAGATATAAACCATGAAAGAAAAAGCATCAATCCGAATAAAAAAATGAAAAACCGTTTCATTCATCACAAAAGCGCACAGTTTTTTTGGTAATTAACACCTACCTAAAGCAATATTGAACCATCGTTTTATTTTTTCGAATTAATCAATTTAACTTTAGAGGTAAGTGTTATGAATATTGACATTGTTGTTGTCGGTGTCTACTTCGTCTTCATGATCGCTGTAGGTGTCATATTCAAGCGTCTAGCGGGCAACTCAACCAGCGATTACTTTCGTGGGGGAGGCAAAATGCTGTGGTGGATGGTGGGCTCCACAGCCTTTATGACCCAATTCAGTGCATGGACGTTCACTGGAGCAGCAGGCAAAGCCTTTACCGATGGTTTCCCTATCATGGTCATTTTCATGGCCAACGCATTCGGCTTCCTACTTTCTTGGTTGTTTTTCTCCTACCGTTTCCGTCAAATGCGCGTTGTAACCCCAGTAGAAGGTGTACGACGTCGATTTGGCACGACAAACGAGCAAGTCTTTACTTGGGCAACCATGCCAACCAGCATCGTTTACACGGGTATTTGGCTCAACGGTCTAGCGCTATTCGTTAGTGCAGTATTCAAAATCGATATTGAGACAACCATTGTTGTGACCGGTCTGATTGTTCTGTTTATTTCCGTTATAGGCGGCTCTTGGGGTGTGGTTGCGTCCGACTTTGTGCAAATGGTCGTCATTATGGCGGTCACCGTCGTGTGTGCCGTTGCAGCCCTTATAAAAATTGGAGGCCCGAGTAATCTAATTGAACAGTTCCCAGCAGACTCAATTATGGGTGCGAACATGAACTACCCGTTACTGTTCGTGGCATGGTTCATTTTCATGTTTGTTAAACAGCTTCAAAACATCAACAACATGCAAGACTCATACAGATTCTTGACGGCCAAAGACTCGACCAATGCGCGTAAAGCGGCACTGCTAGCCTTTGTTCTTATGCTAATAGGTCCTGCGATTTGGTTCATGCCGCCATGGGTGACTGCGGTTCTTTACCCTGATGCTGCACTAGCCCACGCAGACGCGCTTGGCGGCAAAGCAGCGGATGCGGTTTATCTGGTATTCGTTGAACGTGTGATGCCTGTCGGTATGGTCGGTCTGCTTATGTCAGCGGTATTTGCGGCAACCATGTCGTCAATGGACTCAGGCCTCAATCGTAACGCGGGTGTTTTTGTTCGTAACTTCTACAGTCCAATCATCAACAAGAAAGCATCTGAGAAAAAACTGATGCGTGTCAGCCAGGGCGTCACCATGGTGTTTGGCGCTCTGATTATCGCGGTAGCTCTATTCATCAACTCGCTTCGTGGATTGAGCCTATTTGATGCCATGATGTACGTAAGTACATTGCTACAAATGCCTATCCTAGTTCCTCTGTTCTTCGGCATGTTCATTAAGAAGACACCAGATTGGGCAGCTTGGGCAACGCTAGCTGTCGGTATGGTGGTCTCTTACATGGTGAGCTTTGTTATCACACCAGATGTCATCGCGAACCTACTCGGTATCAAGGGCGGCTTCACCAGTCGCGAGGCATCAGACCTAACGGTAATGAATGGCATCATTGGTCACCTTGTGTTCACTGGCGGTTTCTTCTGCCTAACCACTAAGTTCTATAAAGAGCCACAAGGCGAACGTAAAACAGAACTTAACGAGTTTTGGACGGATGTGGCAACCCCTGTTATCGAGGAAGAGGGACAAGATGCGGTCGACCGCCAGCAGCGCAGCATGCTTGGTAAGCTCATCTTAATCTTCGGTGTTTTGGTTGTCGCTATGGTACTGATACCAAATCCATTCTGGGGTCGCATGGCATTCTTGTTCTGTGGCGGCGTGGTACTAACCGTAGGCGCTTTACTGTTAAAAAGCGCCAAAGAGACCAAAGTACTCAAGGTGCAAACTCAAAGTTAACGTAACGACAAGGGGCTGGCCACCAGCCCCTATTTTGCGTTTAGCAAACCGTTAGCGACCAGTGACCTATTTCATCATTGTAACCAATGTCACTGTTGAGTTTTCAAAAAATATTTCGAGATGAAACCCATGAACCAATACATCCATGACGATTTTCTTCTAACCTCAGATTTGGCTCGCCGCTTGTTTCATGACTATGCCAAAGCCATGCCGATTATTGATTATCACAATCACCTAGATGCAAAGCAGATCTGGGAAAACCACCGTCCGAGTAACATCGCTGAATGCTGGCTGCATAGTGATCATTATTTATGGCGAGCGATGCGCAGCAATGGAATTGAAGAACACTATATAACTGGCGACGCTTCCGATATGGAAAAGTTCGCAAAGTGGTGTCAAACGGCCCCTTACCTACTCGGCAACCCGCTTTACCAGTGGTCTCACCTAGAGCTAGAGCGATTCTTCAATTGTTCACTAATATTGAACCCAGACAATTGCGATGCTATTTGGTCACACTGTGAAGCCGAGCTTTCTACATCCAGACTCACAACTCAGAATGTATTAAAGCAGTGCAACGTCACTGCCCTTTGCACGACAGACTCACCGCTCTCCGATCTTCGCTATCACCAACTGATTTCCGAGTCCGACTTTGACGTTGAGGTGCTTCCTACATTTAGAGCAGACGAACTCTTTGCGTTTGACTCGCCAACTGCATTTCGCAATATGATTGATACATTGAGCACAATCACTACTCTTCATATTGCCTCCATCAATGACTTCCTCAACGCGATTTCAAAGCGAGTCGAAGCATTTCATGACGCTGGCTGCCGCTTGTCCGATCTTGGGCTCACTCAGGTGAATTTTGCTCCTTGCTCAGACAATACGGCTCAGAAACTGTTTGAGAAACTGCTATCCGGGCAAGTCCTCAAAGATACCGAAAGCACACAGCTTAGCTCTTATCTATTCAACCAATTAGGTCAACACTATCACAGCCGTGGCTGGGCAATGCAGCTCCATATAGGCGTTCTGGTTAATGTCAACGAACGCAGAAAACAAGAGCTTGGCGGTGGCACCGGATTTAGCGTGATGAATGATCGCCTCATTGCCGAAAATCTAACCAAACTTCTCAGTCAATTAGATTTAACCAACCAGCTACCGAAGACGGTACTGTACAGCATCAATCCGAATCACAATGCGTTACTCAGTTGTATTGCCGGAGCTTTTCAAGACAGCGACTCCGCCGCTGGAAAAATCCAATTTGGCGCAGCATGGTGGTTTAACGACCACAAAGACGGCATGGAAGCGCAGCTCACCACATTAAAGAACTTAGGAGCTCTAGGGCAATTCATCGGTATGTTGACCGATTCTCGCAATGTATTTTCCATGAGTCGTCACGAATATTTCCGCCGTGTACTCTGCAACCAACTCGCCTCATGGGTTGAGAATGGCGAGCTTCCAAATAATGACGCTCTGCTCAAAGAAACCATCGAAAACATCTGTTATTACAACGCAGAGCGCTACTTTAATTTTCCTCAATCCGAACTCACAGGGGATGCTCAATGATCCAGTTTAGCGAACAACAAATCCAATCCATCAAACAGCGCGCTTCTGAGCAAACCATCGCCCAACTAATAGAAGACAATCGTGTTGTGCTTAATAGCGACACCTTGGTTCCCCCTGATAGTCGTGCGACTTGGAACCTCTATTACTTTTGCCCTGAACATGGCGTCCGCCTAACGTGGGATCGTGAAAAGCCCCTCTCGCACTGCTGTCCTGTTGACGGCAAAGAGTTTACAGGTGAACCTTATGACGGCGCTTGGTGGCGATGGCTAAATGGCCTGAATGCAAAAGCGTGCTACGATCTTGGCTTGTTGTGGAATCTAACCGGTGAGCAACGTTTCTTCGATAAGGTAAAAGACATCCTACTCCAATCCGCTAAATACTATCCGGATTACGAAGTTCATGGCGGTATCCCTTACAACGGCCCCGGTAAAGCCAATGCACAAACCTTATGCGAGGCAAACTGTCACCTAGATCTTGCTCGCGGTTATGACTTCATTCGTGAGCAACTGACTTCGGACGAGCAGTCGTACATCGAACAGCGCCTGCTTCGTGAAGGGGCTGAGTTCTTGATGGAGTACCGAACTGACCAGCTCCACAACCATGAGATGAAAATCAACGCCACGATTGGTGTAATCGGGCTTATCTTAGAAGAGAGCCGCTACATCGATTTTGCTCTGAATACTGACTACGGTATCCACTATCAACTCAACCACGGCTGCTCAGAAGAGGGGATGTGGTTTGAAGGCTCAATTCACTATCACTACTACGCCTTACAAGCGCTGTTGAACTTTGAAAAGATCGCCTACTCGACGCCTCATTCAGCAAGCTCAAACCCTAACTTTCTGAAGATGCTCAAGTTCCCTCTCAACTTAGTACTGAATACCGGTGACTTCCCGCGTCTCAATGACTGCATTGCCGGCCAAGAGCGTATTACTCATTCACACCTGTTTGAGTTTGCCTACGCGCAGTACCCTTGTGATGAATTTGCGAGTGTTCTAACCAACGTCTATCAAAACATCTCTAGAGATAACATCGACGCATTACTTTACGGTGTCGATGAACTGCCAAAGGCGGAGCCACTGCAATGTCAATCTATCCATACCGCTCAAGCAGGCGTGACGATTCATTACGACCAGAGCAATGATCATTCGCTACTTCTCAAGCACAGTCCGTATGGCGGTGAACACGATCACTACGATCGATTGGGCTTGATCATTGTTCGCAATGGCAAGGAGATCCTGCCCGATCTCGGCACCACCGGGTATGGCGCAGAGCTGCACTACGGCTACTACAAGAATACCGCTACGCATAACACTCTCGTCGTGAATCAACAGAATCAATCGCCAATCGACCCTATACTGCTTCACTTCTCTGACTCACCGATTTGCAAAGTCATTGATACGCTTGCCGATTGGAACCAACCACCAGCGGAAGTCGATAGTCACACCATTGAGCAATGGGATAGTCAGGCATATCAGAACGTTATGTTCAGACGTATCTTGTTCTGTGTTGGCGAAGCCTATGTTGAAACCAACCTGATCGCCAATCCACATAAACAACAGTTGGATTTGACCTACCACGTTCGCGGTGAGCATACCGACACGGATAACTTTGAGAACTGCTCTAACCCGTTGCGGGGCGCACTCAACCGGATGACAAATACACGTCAGTTAAGCTCGGTTTCAGCACACTCCCATCGCTATACCATTGAAGGACAAACACCATTTAGCCAGAGAATGGTATTCAGTTCGCCATGTGATGTCTTGATTGGTGAAGCGCCAGATAACCCTGCGACTTCAAACCTTGCATACACCTTGATTCGCTCTAATGCGACCGCGTTAAACACCTTGGTGCTACACGACCTATCGGAAAGCGCTGAGCTTCTACTTGAAGACGTCTCTTGGAGCGACACTGAAATCACATTCAGTATCAATCAAGATGGTAACAAAACGACCATCACCTATAACTTGCGTTCGCATTCTTTGCGAACTCGCAATTGGCACCCTGAACACGAGAAACTGACATTCAGTTAATTGATAAAGCCAGCTCTTTCCACAGAGAGCTGGCTTCAGTTCTATGAAAACCTTATGTAACTTGGAACTCCAATCGAGAGTTGGAGTCTATTGGGATGATTTCAAACATATAAAATTACTGCGACCTCAGTTATTACAATGAGAGAATCTTCAGAAAAACATTAGTTATAAAGGAGCTAAAACTCTTAGGATATCTACGAAAGCGGACAAACTCCCTTACATTCGTTTAGTGTTATAACCTCTATTCTAAAGCCTCTAAGCTAAAGTCAGATATAATCGCAGCGATAACGCAAGTCGCGAAGAGTTGTTTAAAAGGACAAATCATATCGTGAGTAATACACGCAACATTCAGTCAGTAGAGCGCACTTTCTTAATACTCGAGACTCTATCTCTAAGCTCAACAGAGTTATCCCTTCAAGAGATCAGTGTAAATGTCGGACTCAACAAAACCACAGCTCATGGCTTACTCGCGACACTGCACTCGCTCGGTTATGTCACAAAAAACAAAGCGGGGTATGGTTTAGGTTTACGCTTTAGAGAGCTTTCAAAGCCATTGGAACAAAAAGACGAAGCGATCCGTTCACACTTCTATCCTTTAATTGAACGTATGGCACAAATGACAGACAACACTGCTTATCTCGCTGTCCAAAGCGGCGCGCAAGAGTATCTGTACATCGATGCAGTTGAGAAGAACAACCCGTTAACCATTCGCAGCCCCCGTGGTAAACGAGAGGGGCTCATATCATCAGCAATAGGAAAGGTATTCCTGTCGTTCGACGACTCTCTACTGCGTCACTTAAGACTCAAAGGGCAGGTGTCGTCGCAACTCGAAAAAGAGCTAGCAAAAGTCAAAAAACGAGGCTTCGCACTCGACTTGGAGCAAGCTGAACCAAATCTACACTGTCTTGCAATTCCTTTGTACCAAGAAGGTGAACTTGTTGCTGTCGCGGGTGTCAGTGGCGATGCCAAAGAACTCACTCAAGCTCGGTTGGAGCACTTCGCTAACCTGTTTCTAAGTAAATGATCAAGGCAAGATTGTTCGCTCGCTTACCTCTCCGTTCGACATTATCGAATATATAGGCGTTAATTGTTACCTTGACGCCTGTTGGTATCGACGTCCAATAGAATAATCGACATCAAAGCAATAAATTGAGGATAAGAAATGTCGACTGTTTTAATTACCGGCGCAAATCGTGGGCTAGGACTGGAATTTGTACAACAGTATCTAAACAAAGGGTGGGATGTTATTGCCACCTGTCGTTCGCCAGAGAGTGCTGAGAATTTAGTAGAGCTGTCACACACGGCCAACGTTGAATTGATAAAGCTCGATGTGACTATAGAGGAAGATATCAATCAGTTGGGCAAGTCCCTCCAAAATAGAGCCATTGACCACCTAATTCTGAATGCAGGCGTATTGGGAGAAAACTGCTCAACACTTGGCGAGATGACACAATCTAATTGGTTAGAAGTGTTGAACATTAACACCGTCGCCCCTGCATTGATCATTCAAGCATTGAGAAACAATGTCGCTTCAAGCGAGCTAAAAACTATCGTTGGGATTTCTAGCCGAGTGGCCAGTATTGGCGACAATGGTTCTGGTAACATGTATAGCTACAGAACGTCTAAAGCTGCGCTCAACCAGATCCTAGTCTCTGCAGCGAGAAACCTTGCAGAGTACGGAGTAAAAACACTCGCGGTCCACCCAGGCTGGGTTCAAACAGACATGGGTGGAACAGACGCTACTTTTACCGCTCAAGAGAGCGTCTCAGGGATTATCGCTGTTGCGGAATCCCTGCCGTTCGAAGAGTCTGGTAGTTTCAAAGTATTCGATGGTTCAGAGGTTGAATGGTAATCCTCTAGCTTTGAAATACGAAAATCGCCCCAAATTGTTGAGTTGCGGGGCGGTTTCTTTTTGACTTGACGATCGAGGTGAGTACTTCACTACGGCAGATCAAACACCAATGCCGTTACTGACTCGCTTGATTGGTTAGCAAAATTCACCTGATTCTGAGCTTCCACTTTAGCGCCGTCTCCTACGTCGAGAAGTACGTCATCAACCGATAGCTGCCCTGTTACTTGATGAACATACACCTTCCGGTCATTGGCAATCGGCAGTTCAATACTCTGTCCCGGTTCAAGGATAAGTTGGAACAGTGAAGCATCTTGTTTTATATGTAAGGTACCATCGCGACCATCGGGGGTTACTATAGCCGTAAGGCCAGTGTTCTTACCAAAATATTTCTGTTGGTAACCCGGCTTGTTACCAGAGGTATTTGGTTGAATCCAAATTTGTAGGAATTTTAAGTCCTCACTCTGTGAACCGTTGTATTCACTGTGATAAATACCACTGCCGGCAGACATGAGTTGGAACTCTCCAGCAGGTAGCGTTTGTACATTACCTTCGCTGTCTTTATGCTCAATCACACCCTCAAGGACATAACTAATGATTTCCATATCACGGTGACCATGAGTATCAAAGCCCGCCCCCGGTTTGACTAGGTCATCATTAATCACACGCAGCGCCGAAAACCCCATGTGTTTTGGATCGTAGTAGTGACCAAATGAGAATGTATGTTTGCTATCTAACCAACCGAAGTTTGCTGTTCCTCGATCGTTTGCATGACGTAATGTGATCATAATGATTTCCCCTTCAGCTTCCGGCTTAAGCCAATTTTTTAGCTAATATTTCGTCAATTGCTGCTTTCCCTGCGCCCGAGAACGCCAAAGAGACACTTGCGGCAAGCAGTGCTAAGCCAAACTCGTAACCATTGTTTGACATGAACAGACCGTTTTCAAAATGGACCGAGAAAATAGCCACTAACATGGTTACCGCTAGTACCGCCGCAGCCGGACGTGTAAGCAACCCTAAAAGAATAAATAGGCCACCGAAGAACTCTGCGCTGCCTGCCAAGAAGGCCATCAACATCCCAGGGCCAAGTCCAATTGATGCCATCCATTGTCCTGTGCCCTCAAGGCCATAACCACCAAACCAGCCAAATAGTTTCTGAGCGCCGTGTGCCATAAAGATAACACCAACGGGTACTCGAAGTGCCAGTGCACCAAAGCCAGCGTTAGATTGTGCGAGTTTTTGAATAAGTGCTTTCATAGTTGTGTCCTTAAAGTTATTCGATCAATGTGAGGTCGCTTAACTGCTCTCCCTCAGCTGTTGATGAACAGTCTAGGCGGCACGGCTAACAGAAAGAATCCGGTAGTTTTGATGCATTAATTCAAATTTTTCGAACAAGATTCATTGAACTATTTCTCGAATCAAACTGATAACATAAAATTATTATTAATATAAATTATGATAATTTCATTTAATTAAAGTAAACCCCTATTATTCTCTCCATCGAAGCGAAATGCTGAAGAAAAGACAATTTATCTAGACAGATTTTGGAGCAGAATATGAAAATGAATCACGTTGGTATCATGGTTGGCGATATGGACAAAGCGGTAGAGTTCTACACGAAAGCGCTAGGTCTTCGCATTGTAATGAACAACACCAAAGTGATGGAAGAGCGTGAATCAGCAATTGGTCGTATGTGTATTGCTGTGTTTGGTGAAGGTTTCAAAGGTTTCAACATTGCTCACCTAGTAACATCAGATGGTATTGGCGTAGAGCTGTTCGAAATGGTTGACCGTGAAGAGCGTCATAACGTTGACTTCTCTCGTCTAGGCATCTTCCACTTCTGCCTACAACTACCAAAAGAGCAGTTTGAATCAGCAATCCAACGTGTTGAAGAGTATGGCGGTAAAGTACGTATGGACATCATGCGCTACCACCCAGAAGACGACGCTAAGCAAGCACAAATGGTTTACCTAGAAGACCCGTTTGGTAACTTATTTGAGTTCTACTCACACTCTTACGAAGACACCTACGCTTCAGATTACGAGTAATTTCCTAACTCAGAAATGAACGACTTTTCAATGCCCATTAGCGACTATTGCTAATGGGCATTTTCGATCTTTTGGTGACACTTTAAGTCATCAATGGGTTCGTCGTATTTAAGCGCAATAGATTGATAGTTATCACGTCACTTCCTCGCCCAAGGTGGCATCCCGCAACAATGCCATTGACATAGAATCCAAAATCACATCGTAAAGACAGGCGACATGCCACTCTGTTGTCCATTTAGAAGCAGAGTTCCGATAACGATTAGTAGCATTCCACCAAACAGCTGCAAGTAATGGCCGGCAACTTTCCATGTTTCGCTACCGTTTTTATTACCTGCCGATAGATAACGTTTTACTAAATGTTTTCCAGTAAGCGTCATTATGGCGATCAGCGAAGTGGTCAACGCGGTGCCGACAGCCATCGCCAACGCACTCAATACGCCCATCCAATACATACCAACAACATTGGCAAACAGCAGTACCATAACCGCACCAGTACACGGTCTTACGCCAATGGTCACGATAATCCCAGCATATTCTCGTAAGGTTGAAGCTTTATTAATTGCTTCTGCGTCAGCGACATGCTGGTGGCCACATCCACAGTCTGCATGATGCGTATGAGCAGCTGGCTTTTGAATGCTTATCGAGTTTTGGGTTGGCGCTTGCATTGTTAGCGGTGACTGTCCACTCGTCGCGAAGCCAGTAATGGCTTTCACTTTAAGTTTAGGTTTTCGCATAGTTTGATAGATGTTGCGCAGCGCTTTCCAACAGATCAAAGCACCAACAGCAGCAACCAAACCAAAACTCAATAAAACAAACATATTTGCTTTATCATTCACCACGCGCATTGATGCGTTGAAGCCCCAGATCAAAACACTAACCAGCATTATCGCAACCAATGCCTGCAATAATGCGGAAACGACAGTAAGCACCAAACTCGCTTTAGCCTTTGTGGGATGCGTTGCTAAGTAAGTCGAAACAATCACTTTGCCGTGTCCAGGTCCCAGTGAATGAAGCATACCGTAAACAAAACTAAAACCAATTAAGTAACTCCCTGCAGCCCAAGGTGAAGAATTTGCTTCATAGAGTAAATCAGCAAGTTGAGCGTTTACTTCTCTTTGCCACTGAATACTTGATAAAACCAAAGACGGCCACATTGTCCAAAGCTGGTAGAGACCAACAATCACAAGCAGCGCTGCGCCGGCCCCGATCAGGCAGTGGTTTGTTTTAAATTGACTTTTCTGCATTGGATTAGAACCTATAATTCTTCATTTGTTACCAACAGCATCACTGAGAATCGGTGACTGTTGCACAGTTAAGTTCGATGGATTGAGTAAATAGCTGACCTAACGTGTTATCAGGGTCAGCATCAACCGACAACGACATCGCATAACTCATCTGCTCTGGCGTCGGGTTAGGTTCAACCAACTTAAGTGAGCACTGCCTTTCCAAATCAGGTGATAAACTGACGTCGCTCCTAGAGTTCCACGACATATCAACAAAATAGCTTGGATCAAAAATAAGTAATCGTAGGGCATCTCTCTTCACCGCCTTAGGCATAGAGAGGGGCAGATCGAAAGTCATCACGAGTTTCGCTTTATCTCGCTCAAACTTAGCATTCTCGGCTATGGCGTATTTTATTGGCGTTTCACCATCATAGAAGTAAGTGAAGTAGTGCTCATACATCATGTTGTCTATCACAGATGACGCAAGCTTCTTAAAAGTCTCTTCTTCACTCTCTGCGGCTATGTCTTCACCATCGAGCATATACATAGAGGTCATGGCATCAAACGACCACTCCATCGATAGGCCAGTGATCATCCCATTCTCCCCTTCTATATGGGTTTTCATTTCAATCCAGGAGTGAGGGTGAGCTTGCAAACTAGGCGCCCACAAGAGCAGTGCAAGAGAAGAGAAAGCCAATCTGTTAGGGCGCAGCTGCACCATACAATCGATGAGGCGAGACACAACGTGCAAAAAGGAATGGATAAATAGAAGTTGAGGTTTCATGGTGAACATTTACGGCTTTTAGATGATGTTATAATATAACAATTATCGTGATGTTCACACCACTCATTCTCATACGAAACTTAAAGCTATATAGCAAAGCTGTCTTTAATAGAAAGACCAAAACTAAAAAAGCCACCGATTTATCGTAATGTCAGATAAATCGGTGGCTTTTCGAATAACCTAAACGAAACTATCGCTTCTTACCCTGTTGTACTAATTTCTCATGCCAAGCCGTACTTCCATCTCGCTTGCTCACTTCATATTCGGCGCAGAACTGAGAGATGGTCATATTGTTGTCTCCCGTCGCTAACTTGAGCGCCAGTTGAACTTGCTGCAGTTTACTCTGCAAACGCAAAATTTGCCCTGCATTTGGGCTCTTTTCTTTTGCATACTTTAGTGCTGCGTGCTTACGTTCTGCCGCACCTGCTCTTCGGTCTGCTTCGCCTAACAGAAACTTTAGCTGACCAATCGTTTTACCTTTCTTAAAAGCAGGTTCAAGCAGCTCTGCACATTCGTCGAAAGTTGGGTTTTCAACGTATGGGTCGATTTTATGAGCTTGTTGGCGCATCCACTCTAGCGCTAATTCTTCGTCTGACATCGTGAAACCTTGGCGAACAAAAGAGGCATATGATATCGCTCATTAAGGACAGGCTGCAACAGCAGATTCATACCAGACCAGTAACCTCACGGACAGTTTCTGAGTTTCATCTATGAAGTATGCTGACCACGTTTCTTTATCCGCCTCTCTTTACAACTTTTAACCCAGTATCCTTGCCTGACTCTTCAGTTTATGGCTCAATGGCCGCAAATATTTCATAACTCGTTACACAACGCGACGCATGAACACTTTACATCTGCTGCCATGCAATCGAAACTTCTAATGAAGTAACTAGCAGCGATATAACCGAGTCAATACAGCATTATGAACAACACGACCGAAAAAAAGTCGAATCCCCTATTCGAGATCCTTTTTAACGTATTTATTCCATCTTTCATCTTGATGAAGTTTAGTGGCGAAGAACACTTAGGCACCGCAATGGCGCTAGTTGTTGCCTTGCTATTCCCTGTCATTTACGGTGGTATGGATCTTATCCGTAACAAGAAATTCAATTTCATCGCAGCGCTTGGTTTCATTAGCGTTTTATTAACGGGGGGGATTGGCCTACTTGAGCTAGACACTCGTTGGTTAGCACTTAAAGAAGCCTTGATCCCGGGGCTTATCGGCTTAGCAGTCTTGGGCTCAACATTTACTCGTTACCCATTGATGCAAAAAATGCTTCTTAACGACAGCGTGCTTAACCTACCGCTCATCAATGAACGTCTTGAAGCCAACGGCAAAAAAGAAGCCTTTGATCGGTGCTTAATGTCTTCAAACTACCTATTCGCAAGTACGTTCGCTTTCTCTTCAGCAATGAACTACTTCTTAGCAACGTGGATTGTAACTAGCCCTGCTGGCACAGCAGCGTTTAATGAAGAGCTAGGCAAACTCACTCTTTACAGCTACCCAGCGATTGCAATCCCAAGCATGCTGATGATGTTTGGTATTTTTTACTACATCTGGCGTCAAGTGCGCGCAATGACTCACTTAGAGACCGAGCAAATTTTTCACACTAAGTAACGGTTTAATTTAAACAACATAACGCCTCAAACGGAACAATTCGTTTGAGGCGTTTTTTTATCTTAGTTAAACACCCCAACTCACCTGCCCACCACCCTTCACAACAGATCAATAGGATTTTTCTATCAAAGAAATAGAAATAAGTGATCTGCTTTTTTGCCGTTTTGATGCCATTCTTAATGTATAGACATATAACCATAATTATTTTATGGTTATGTTTAATTAATAATACAAATAACTCAAACTGGATAGATAACCCCCCTTTCACGAATCGAGTTTAAGGTTGGTTATTTATTAACTTCGTCGCATTCAGGAGATAGATATGCACGGTGAGCAAAATGGTAATGCGGGCAAATGCCCAGTTATGCATGGCGGTAATACAACCCTTGGTGGTAAAGCAACAAAAAACGTCGATTGGTGGCCTAACCAATTGAACCTAAAAATCCTCCACCAAAACGACACCAAGTCGAACCCGCTTGATGAAAACTTTAATTACGCTGAAGCGTTTAAAGCTCTGAACCTAAAAGCTGTAAAGGCCGATCTTGAAGCGCTGATGACAGACTCGCAAGATTGGTGGCCAGCGGATTATGGTCACTACGGCCCATTCATGATCCGTATGGCATGGCATGCAGCAGGAACCTACCGAACGTCAGATGGACGCGGGGGCGGCAATACGGGCAACCAACGCTTTGCACCACTCAACAGTTGGCCAGATAACGGTAACCTAGACAAAGCTCGTCGCCTTCTGTGGCCTATTAAGAAAAAATACGGCAATAGCCTTTCGTGGGCAGACTTATTTATTCTTGCGGGTAACGTTGCAATCGAGTCAATGGGTCTACCTACCTTCGGTTTTTCTGGCGGTCGTCAGGACATTTGGGAACCAGAAGAAGACATCTATTGGGGTGCTGAGAGTGAATGGCTAGGTGATGAGCGCTATTCCGGTGACCGCGAGCTTGAAAAACCGCTTGCTGCGGTACAGATGGGTCTAATCTACGTAAACCCTGAAGGTCCAAACGGTGAGCCTACGATCCTCGCATCAGGAAGAGACATTCGCGATACATTCGCTCGAATGGGTATGAATGATGAAGAGACTGTTGCACTAGTCGCAGGTGGTCATACCTTCGGTAAAACGCACGGTGCTGGCCCTGAATCCGCTATGGGACCAGAGCCAGAAGCAGCACCACTTGAAGAGATGGGCTTTGGCTGGAAAAACAGCTTCGGCAGCGGGAAAGGTGACGACACAACCACCAGCGGCATTGAAGGTGCTTGGACGCCAAACCCAATTCAATGGGACAACGGCTACTTCGACATGCTATTTGGCTATGATTGGGACTTAGTGAAAAGCCCGACAGGTGCGTGGCAATGGGAACCGATTGGCGTGACTGAAGAACACATGGCACCGAAAGCGCATGATGCTTCTGTGAAAGTGAAAACCATCATGACCACTGCGGATATGGCGATGCGTATGGACCCAATCTACGGTCCGATTTCGAAGCGATTCCACCAGAATCCTGAAGAATTTGCTGACGCATTTGCTCGTGCTTGGTTCAAATTAACGCACCGTGACATGGGTCCTAAGAGCCGCTACTTGGGTGAAGAATCTCCAGCAGAAGATTTGATCTGGCAAGACCCACTGCCAGCAGCAAGCTTTGGTGCACTGTCAGACAGCGATATCGCAGAGCTGAAACAAGCGATTCTAGCAACTGACCTAACGATATCCGAACTGGTTTACACAGCATGGTCTAGTGCATCGACATACCGAGGTTCAGACTACCGAGGTGGTGCAAATGGCGCTCGTATCCGTTTGGCTCCTCAAAAAGATTGGGAAGCAAACCAACCAGAACAGCTCGACAAGGTACTGACCCAACTCGAGTCTGTTCGTTCGGCATTCAACACCAACGACCGTGGTATTTCTATTGCTGACCTGATCATTTTGGCGGGTAACACTGCGATTGAGAAAGCAGCTCAAGATGGTGGTTTTAATGTCGATGTACCATTCTCAGGTGGCCGCGTTGATGCCTCAGATGAGCACACTGACGCTGAGTCTTTTGCTGTTCTTGAGCCAGAGGCAGATGGTTTCCGTAACTTTGCGAAGAAGCTTTTTAGCGTACCAGCAGAAGAGATGCTGCTAGATAAGGCGCAACTACTTGGTCTATCAGCACCAGAAATGACGGTTCTTATCGGAGGGCTGCGAGTACTGGGCGCGAACCACAACAATACGCCTCACGGTGTACTAACCGATAAGGTTGGCGTATTAAGCAATGATTTCTTCGTAAACCTAGTTGATATGGCGACTGAGTGGAAACCTGTTTGTCCAAACAATAGCGCTTACTTAGGCACAGACAGAGCAACGGGTGAGAAGAAGTGGACAGCAACACGTGTAGACCTAGTCTTCGGCTCTAACTCTCAGTTGAGAGCGCTCGCTGAGCTATACGCATGTGACGATGCAAAAGAGAAGTTTGTAAAAGACTTTATCGCTGCATGGACGAAAGTGATGAACGCAGACCGTTTTGACCTGAACTAAGGTTTAGGCTCAGAAAGAATAAGGGCAGTGAAACACCTGCCCCTATCGTAAACAAACCCCTACACAACAGTAAACTGCCCCCAATAGTTGGGCATCAACTATTGGGGGGCTTTTTATGTCCAAATATAGCCGAGCATTTAACAAATTTTATGATGTATGAGCGGATCATCGAAGCAATGAAAAGGGAGATTATTGAGCAGTAAATACTTCTCGCATTAAAAAAGGCCAACCTAGCTAGTTGTTGGCCTACTGGAAGTTACCCACCTATTTTAGGGCGGGATAATGTGGATCGTGGCATCAACCTAAAACTAACGCTCCATATACTAAACCCGCACTGATTACCCAAGTTGGATGAAGCTTTAGTTTCTCTAAGGCAACGGCTGCAAACACAAACAACAAAACAAAATGACCAATCCCGGCCTCTACGCCAGACATCACAAGCTTGTAGCTAAGAATAACCATTAGTGCTGCGATAACAGGTAGTACCCACGCACTCAAGGCTTTAACTTTTGGAGAATTACGATACTTAAACAAAATACTCATAGCAACGACCATAATAAGAATGGTTGGCGCTGCTGTGGCAAATACCGCAATAAACGCACCCAAAGATCCGCCAACTTCATAGCCAATATAACCTGCCATCTTAGTCGCAATTGGGCTTGGCAGCGCATTACCTAACGCCAACACTTCTGCGAAACGCGTTGCATCCATCCACCCATAGTGACCCACTACTTGGGCCTCAATCAAAGGGATGATCGCAGGACCACCACCATAGCCGACAATGTTTGGAATAAAGAAAGCCAGAAAGATATCAATATAAACCTGCATAATTATCCCTTCTGCTTAGTAGTTTCTAGTTCGGCCTTCTTTTCTGGCTTCACCAAGACAGCAATCAAGACTGCCGCCACAATAAGACCAGGGTGAACACCCAAGCCTAGAATAAGCCCCAATGAACCTAGCGCTAATGTACCCGTTGCCAAAGCACCAACGGCTTTATGTCCTTTAATAAAAAAGTCGTAACACAGCTTTGTCATCATCCAAGCTACGATTGGCACCACACCTTGTGCCATACCCGCAACCCAAGGAGTGTCACGATATTCGTTTAGTAAGCCAAGCCCCGCAATCATCACGATTATCAACGGAACAATAGTCGCCACAACGGCATTGATACAGCCAACAACCCCACCGACTTTGTAGCCTATGTAGCCGGCCATCTTGGTCGCGATAGGACCAGGGAGTGTATTGCCAATCGCGAGCACGTTGGAAAACTCATCGTCTTCCATCCATTTGTAGTTATCAACCACTTCTTTGTGGACCAACGGAATCATGGTCGGGCCGCCACCAAAGCCAAATACGCCAATGCGGAAAAAGGCATTAAACAAATCAATTTGTGTTTTCATGATTGCCTCTAGAATGCTGCAATTGAGCCGTCAGTACGTGCTTCTGTGCCACCGCACAATACGCCCGTCTGAGGGTCTTTTACGATAATCTGACCACGTCCGTAAGTGGTGTAATCCGACGCTACTTGAACCTTGTGGCCTTTACGCAGCATGCCTGTCACGATATGACTTGGCATCGCTTGCTCAAGGCCTATGTTCATGTCGCCCATCCATTGCCAGCGTGGCGCATCCAGTGCAGCTTGTGGGTTAAGGCCAAAGTCGATCATATTCATCACAACCTGCATATGGCCTTGAGGCTGCATGAAGCCTCCCATCACACCAAATAGCCCTACAGGTTGATCGCCCTTAGTAATGAAGCCAGGGATAATGGTGTGGTAGGTCTTCTTGTTTGGCTGTAAGTAATTGTCATGAGCCGGATCAAGTGAGAAATTCTCACCACGGTTTTGTAGCGCGATGCCCGTCCCTGGAACCACAACACCAGAACCGAATCCGTGGTAGTTGCTTTGAATAAATGACACCATATTGCCTTCGTTATCTGCAGCCGCTAGATATACCGTTCCGCCTGCAGAAGGTTTGCCAATGGTAGGTCTAATGGCTTTACCACCAATCAGGTTACGACGCGTCTGTGCGTATTCATCCGACAGCAGTCCTTCAACAGATACCGACATCTTGTCACGCTGTGTGATGTACGCCTGACCATCAACATAGGCAAGCTTCATCGCTTCACACTGTTTATGGATAGTTTCTAAATCATCCCGGCTCTTGAATTCTTCATTCTTCAGCATGTTAAGAGCTATCAGCGCCACCATACCCTGACCATTCGGCGGGATTTCCCAGACGTCATAGCCCTTATAGTTGACCTTAATTGGGTTCACCCACTCAACCTCATAACGCTCAAGATCCGACTTACGGATTAGACCACCTGTCTTTTGTGAGAAAGCATCAATCTTATCTGCGATTTCACCGTGATAGAAACAGTTCGCTTTAGTCTTACCAATCGCGCGCAAGGTGTTTGCATGACCTGGGCTTGTGAAGAGCTCACCAGGTGTCGGCGCTTTACCGTCCTTAGTAAACATCTCAAACCACGCTTGTTTGACTTCACCCTCTAATTTAGATTCGAAAGTTTGCGCAGCTTTATCCCATAAAAAACTGATAGTAGGAGACACAGGGAAGCCTTCTTCAGCAAGCTTTGCTGCTGGCTCCATTAGATCCGAGAATGGCAGCTTACCAAAACGTTCACTCAACGCAGCCCACGAAGCAGGAATACCGGGAACGGTCACAGGCGTCCAGCCATAGAGTGGCACCTTACTGTGGCCTTGTTGAGTCAATAGCTCTGGCGTCAAAGCATCAGGTGCAAAACTCGAACCATTCAGGCCATAAAGCTTGTCTTTCACCCATACAATGGCAAACGCATCACCACCAATACCACAACCTGTTGGCTCTACAACTGTCAGCGCGGCAGCAGTTGCAATTGCTGCGTCAATGGCATTACCACCTTGTTTTAAGATGTCTGCGCCTATCTGAGCAGCGAGTGGCTGAGAGGTAGCGACCATGCCGTTCTTGGCATAAGTTGCCATACGCTGTGATGCGTATGGGTAAGATAATCCATCATTACTAAGCATTGTTAATTTCCTTTTTTACAACTTTTAAACTATTCACGTGTTGATAAAGGTTATAAAGACCTGATGCAACGATAACCGCCGCGATAACCGAACGAACAACACCGTCCATCATGAAAAGTGGAATAGAAAGAGAGAACATCATAATTGGCATGAAATAACCTGCCCATGGTGCATTGCTGCGTTTACCTTTTTGATAGGCAGGGAAGCATGATGAAAACAGAGCCAATACAATAAAAAATGCTGACCAAGGGCGAGTTAAGAACACCATCAGATCTGAATCTGTTGATAAAGCTCGAGAGAAGTTCACTTCTGCGATATGGCCAAGAACAACACCTAGAATCATTGGAGCTAATGGGAAGCCCAAGCCTTTCAAGACGAAACCAACCACACCGAAAATGAATAGTGTCCAGATATCCGCTTCTAGATTGTTTAATGAGAACACGCCTACAGAACAGTAAAGCAGGATCACCGATGCTAGTGTGTACATTGGAACACGAGTCACCTGAACGAATGCTTTAAGACATAATGACTGCAAGCCAACCATGAAGAAGTGAGCAATGAAGAAGGCAATAAAGATACCGTTGGCTAAAACAGGCTGCTCACTAATGAAGCCTGGACTTGGCACAATGTTATGCACCATCAACGCACCCAGCATTACTGCAGTAACAACATCACCCGGAATCCCCAGTGCCATCATTGAAATTAGAGACCCACCAGCCGTTGCGTTGTTCGACGCCTCTGGCGCGATGATTCCGTCTGGGTGCCCCTTACCGAACTCTTCTTTCTCTTGGGACGATTTCTTGGCTTGGTCGTACGCGAGTACGTTTGAGATTGAACTGCCCGCTGCTGGAAGAATTCCGGTAAATACACCAATCGCGCTTGAACGACAGAGGTTCACCCAACTTGAAAGTACTTGTTTGATAGCGGCAAAGTGGTTGATCTTAGTCGCTTGACCAGTTTCTTTCATTAATGGCTCTTTGGCCTTATTTCTATCGGAAATATCACCAAGCAATTGAGAAAAAGCAAACAATCCAATTAGAACCGGCAGGAATGAAAAGCCATCAACAAGGAAATCAGTTCCAAAAGTAAAGCGTTCAACACCATTCAAGTCGTCAGTTCCGATACAAGCAACTAATAGACCCAATGCGCCAGCGATTAGGCCTTTTACGAGACTGTCATTTGACAGGCTTGCTGTGATTGTTAAGGCAAAAAGCACCAAAGAAAAGTAATCCCAAGGACCAAACTCCAGGCCGATATTTGCTAATTGAGGCGCTAATACCACCAGCACTATTGCTGAAAATATACCACCAAAAAATGAAGCCCAAACACCCAATCCTAATGCTAAACCCGGCTTACCTTTTCGTACCAACGGAAAACCGTCAAACGTCGTCGCAATTGAAGATGGCGTTCCAGGTATACCTGTCAGCATCCCCGACATCAAACCACCTGATAGACCACCCACCATGACAGAGATCATAGTGGCCAAGCCTTGAATTGGAGTCATACCGAAGGTGAACGGCAGAGTAAGGACAATCGCCATCGTAATGGTAAAACCTGGTATGGAGCCAGCTAATAAGCCCCCGAAAGTACCAGCTGCCATCAACAACATGGTATCGAATGTGAACAGCTGACTCGCTGCTTCTAATACGTCTACAAACATGAATCCTTTCCTTAATACATGAGTGAGTACATGAGTTCGCCTTCAGGCAGCATTACACTCAATCCATAAGTGAATACGCCATACATTACCGCAACACTACCGACTGCAATTCCTAGGTGAATTAACACGTACTTCATGGTTTTATGACCAATCGACGTCAATACAAGGAATACAAATGCACTTCCGCCGATAAGCATGCCAAGGTAGGGTAATGAGTAAACAAAGCCAGCAAAAAGAGTGAATACGATCACGACATTACGTGGAAAGAAAGTTCTCCAATTGAAAGACTCTTGCTCTTCTTGGGTCGGTTTTAAAGACATCAGAAAATAGATGGCACATAAGGCGGTGAGTACCGAAAGTACGATCGTAGGCCAAACATTTGAGGTGATAGTACCGTAGTTAGTGCGCTCAATATCGTCGAGTGCATCAATAAACCGGCCGCAGCCTAACAGCAGCGTTAAACCAACAACACTGTCCTTGTTAATTAAATTCATAACCTGCTCTCCCTAACAAGTAACGAAATAAGAGAGGGCTTTGTAACTCGCCCTCGAAACAGATTTACTTTACGTTGTAAATACCAACTTGCTTCGCTAGCGCTTCCCAGACACCAAATTCATTAGCTAGCGCAGCCGAGTAATCGCTCGAGGCTAGGAACTTCACTTCAGTACCTTTAACGCGCAACGTTTCTTGTACTTTCGGGCTATTCACAGCGTTTTGAAATACCTCCTCATAATGCGCAATAATCTTTCCATCAGTCCCTTTAGGTAATGCGGTACCGCGACGAACACCAAACTCAACATTGAAGCCTTGTTCAATTGCCGATGGAACTTCAGGAAGTTGACTTTGGCGACCTTCAGAGGTTGTTGCTAACAGCTTAATTGCGCCCGTTTCGACATTTTTTCGGGAAGAAGTGAGATTGGACAGACCAATGTGAGCATTACCGGACAACAGTGCCGTGGTGCGCTCTCGAGTACCGTCGTAAGACACATGACGGAATTTAACGCCAAGCGCTTCTTCAAGCATCAGCATAGTGTAGTGAGAGGTAGAGCCCAGTGAACCCGCTGCAACAACAGAGTTAGGATTCTCTTTTGCGTAAGCCTGAAGTTCCGCTAGCGTAGAGTAAGGTTGTTGACCATTCACACCGATGTACTCTGCTGTTTCTGTAAGCTGAACGACAGGCTGATAACCGTCCCAGTTGACCTTTGCCTGGCCGCCTAAGTAGCTCGTCATTAGTGATTGGTGAATGGCTAAAAGTTCACAACCATTCTTACGTGATTTAAGAAATTTTGCCGAACCTTTATTGCCGCTGCGCCCTGGCATGTTAACCACTTGTAATTTTGGTTTAGCGCCTTGCGCGTTTGCTTCCTCTACAATTGTACGAAAAATAATGTCGGTACCACCGCCAGCACCCCATGGAACTATAAGTTTAGCTGTACTACATGGCAGCTTTACGTCATCCTGAGCGAATGCTCCAGCAGAAGCAGAACCTAGTAAAATGGCAAGTGTGAGCGATTTAGTAACGTTCATAAAAATTCATCCTTGTATTTATGTACTTTTTTAAAATAATCGATTATTTTAACATTGTGCAACAAATTAATCACACACCAATAATTTAGTCAATAACAAATGTTAAAAGGGACTTACCATTGACACAGACTAAAAGTTCGATAATTTATCAGAAAATAAAACAAGATCTCTCAGAGGGTCGGCTACCCTCAGGTGAAAAGCTAAAAATATCTAAGCTTAAAGAAGATTATGATGTTAGTTTAACTCCCTTAAGGGAAGCATTAAGTCAATTAGCAGCGCAGGGGTTATTGGATCAAGAGACGAATAAAGGCTTTTCAGTCCCTAAGTTGAGCTATAGCGATATTCTCGATATCAAACAAACTCGTATATTGATTGAGACGGCTGCATTGGAGTTATCTCTAAAGAATGGTGACATGGAATGGGAAGCGAGCTTGGTTGCTGCACACCATAAACTTGAGCGATTAAGTCTTTCAGTAAAAGATCTAGAGGCGTGGAGCCAAGCTCACGAAAATTTTCATTCAATTTTGCTCTCAGGCAGTGATTCCAAGTATCTGATTCAATTTTCAACACGGCTGAACCTAGCACTCGACAAATATCGTTGTATTGCGGAACCTAACCCAGAGATCCGCCAAAAGCTTGATGAGCAGCACAGTGAGCTATTACAACTTGCGCTTGATCGAAATATCAGCCAAGCGATTGAAACTCTCACCTCGCATATCGACCTCTCTTGCCAATCCGCTATCGAGTTATTAAAAAATAGAGATAAAGATAACATTCTTTAAACATCTAAAATTTAATAGCTAGAAGTCGCTATCTCTTAACCACCAGCCTGACAGTTCTAAGGGCTTGGTAAGTTCATAGGCTTCAAGGATGGTTTATAAACTAAACCATCCTCGCTATTACGTTTTTATTAAACTCTTTTATTTTTATCTCTAATACCGCTAACTAATCAAAAGACATCTCCGGCGAGCCAAATACCGTTATCTCCGGCAAGTCGCCTTCAAATTTCTCTATATTGACCAACGCGCTGTGAGCGGCAGTACTTTGTGACAGCTTCGATGTGCGTTTATCGTGAGTGAGGACATTCGGGTTACCATGCTTATCAAGGCTGCCTTTTTCACTTGGATTCATCGGGTCATACCATGAACCAGTACACAGATAGATGGTTCTTTCTCGAATATCTTCAGTCACAACCGCACCCGCTAGGCACGCACCTCGTTCATTGAAGACTTTAACGATATCGCCGTCTTCAATTCCTCGAGCCTTCGCATCAACCGGATTGATCATCACTGGCTCACGCCCTTTAATCTTAGCATTTCGGCTGTAACTACCTGAGTCGAGCTGGCTATGCAGCTTAGTTTTCGGCTGTCCTGAAATCATATGAAGCGGGAAAGTTTCCACTTGTTTGGATTTCAACCATTCTGTCGGAGGTAGCCAGGTAAACTGCCCTGGACAATCATCATATCCAAACGAAGCAATACGTTCGCTGTAAAGTTCGATCTTACCGCTTGGTGTCGTCAATGGATGCAAATCTGGATCTTGCCTAAAGTCTGCAAGCAATACAGTGTCTGGGTTCGGATCCGCGAATTCGATAACGTCCCCATTCAAAAACGTTTCAAAATCGGGAAGTTCAACGCCTAAGTTTTTCGATTCAGGGATAAGCTTTTGCCACATGCTCTCAAGCCATTGACGTGAGGTCTTGTTTTGCGTGAAGTCCTCTTCAATATCTAAGCGCTTTGCTATCTCTGTGAAAATATCAAACTCGTCACGAGCTTCTCCAACCGGCTCAACGACTCTAGGCATAGGGATCAAGCTATTGTCACGAGAGCCAGCACCGATATCTTCTCGTTCGAGCGTTGTCGTTACCGGTAATACAATGTCGGCAAATCTTGCTGTTGATGTCCAGTTGATTTCATTAACAATGATAGTTTCTGGCTGTTGGAATGCCTCTATCAAGCGGTTAATGTCTTGATGGTGGTGGAACGGATTGCCACCGGCCCACCAAACCATACGAATGTCCGGATAAGTCAGGTCCATACCGTTGTATTGGTATTCAGCCCCAGGGTTGAGCAACATGTCAGAGACACACGCCACCGGAATAAACGCGTCAACGTCGTTTTTGCGTTGTGGAAATGCTGGCCAGCGAATAGGACGATGCATCAGTCCAATCCCACCATCAGAACCGTATGCAATAGCGTAGCCACCGCCAGGTAAGCCAATTTGACCAAGCATAGAAGCTAGAGTGATCGTTCCCCAAAGCGTCTGTTCGCCATGCTCCGTTCTTTGAACCCCTGCTGCGGTACAGATAAAGGTGCGTGACTTTGCCATCTGGCGAGCAAGCTGTTTAATGCGTTCAGCTGGAATCTCCGATAAAGCACTCGCCCACTCTGCTGTCTTAGCAACACCGTCTTTCTCACCAAGCAGGTACGCCTTAACTTCATCAAACCCAACCGTGTATTTGTCGAGGAATGCGCTGTCATGAAGGTCTTCAACAAGTAAGGTATGTGCAAGTCCAAGCATGATCGCGGAATCAGATCCCGGTACTGCAGCCAGCCATTCTGCTTCAATTTCTGCCGGAGAATCTGAACGACACGGATTGATGTCGATAAACTCCACACCTGCTTTGCGACATGCCAGTAGCTCGTCTTTCAATCGGTGACGTGTACAACCGCCAGGAGACACTTGAGCGCTCTTAAGTGGTACACCACCAAACATAACGACCAACTCACCCTCTTTGGCAATGGTTGACCAGCGAGTTGCAGTCGATGTCATTTTGTTAAAGTCACCGACAATATGTGGCAACAAGATAAGTGCCGTGTTGTAGCTATAGTTACCTTCACTACTTACAAATCCACCAGCGCAGGTTAGGAATCGCTTAAGCTGACTTTGTGCATGATGAAAGCGACCCGCACTGCCCCAACCATAAGAGCCGCCGAATATCGCTTCGTTACCGTGCTCATTACGGGTGGACTTAACCGCTTTACTGATGAGGTCGAAGGCTGTTTCCCAAGAAACCTCGACAAAAGGCTCTTGACCCCTTGTGTTATTTTTGTGCTGTGGACCATTCTCAAGATAGCTTTTACGAACAGCCGGTTTCTTTATTCTGGCTGAGCCATAAAGAGAGCTGTGCATATTGTCATTGATAGGAGAAGGATCCGTATCAAGCGGATGTGCACTGACGCGAACTAATTTGCCGTCCTTGACCTCTGCAATCCCTGCCCCCCAGTGACTGGAGGTTGTGTACTTTTTCGTCATATTGTTACTTAGTTAAGTGATAAGGACATCGCTTCACCAATGTGTTGGCGAACAACGATTGTCATAGATGCCTAGTAAAAGGCTTTGGCTGAAAGTGTACCCTTGTGAAACACGATTGTTCCAGACCTCATTCAGGACATTTAAGAATACATTATTACCAACAGACCATTGAGTAAAGATAAGACCCAAGCAAGGTATTTTTAATTACAACGGTGCTTCGTTTTCTTTGAGCTTACATACACTAAGAGAGACATACCTGATCTTAACTGAGAATTGGAACGTAACTGGTCGCTTAAAAGAGGAAGAAAAGATTATGACAACCGTTTATGTAAGCATCGGCAGTAACATCAATCGCGAATATCACGTCACGCAGGCTCTTGAAGCGCTTGAGGATCGTTTCGCTCCTCTTCATATTTCTAGGTTCTACGATTGTGTGCCGGTTGGTTTTGAAGGGGACAATTTCCTAAACCTAGTCGTCGGCTTTGAATGCGATATTTCGGTCGCTGATTTGTCGAAGATACTTCATCAGATCGAATTAGATAATGGTCGTCAGCGTCAAACTAAAGCATTTGCAGCACGGACGATGGATATCGACATCCTTCTTTACGACGATCTAGTCGGAGTTATTGACGGTGTAGAGCTGCCCAGAGGTGAAATCACCGAATACGCTTTCGTGCTGCGACCACTTGTCGATATCGCTGCTCAAAAACGCCACCCTACTCTCGACATTTCCTATCAGCAGCTATGGGACAACTTCGACCAATCGAATCAAAAAACTCAAGCCATCTCTTTTACTCGGCATGTTACCTAAGCCGCTCTACACGAAGAAAGGTAGCAGGTAAGCTCTGTATCTCTTCACCCTTACTGATCTTTTCTCAAAACAAGCACGTAACTGACTTCACTTTCAAAGGACGGGAAATTTTTATGAATCATAACGCCATTATCACCATTACAAATCTCAGACTACGAACCTATATTGGCTTCAACGAAGAAGAGAAAACCAAACAGCAAGACATCGTTATCAACGCGGAAATCCACTACCCCGCCAACAACTTGTGCCTAGCTGATGATGTGGACAATGCGCTTAACTACAAAAACATTTGCAAGAAAATCATTCAGCACGTCGAATCCGGACGATTTTTGCTCCTAGAAAAATTAACTAGCGATGTGCTTGGAATCTGTATCGACCATTCATGGGTTCGTTACGCTCAAGTGAGAATTGACAAGCCTCACGCACTGCGTTTTGCGGATTCCGTTTCGCTTACCCTGAGCTATGAAGCAGACCAAGACAACAATGCATAAGGATCGAGGCTATGTTAACTAAAGAAGCAGAAAAAGTAAGAGAAGCTTTGTTGGCGAAAGGGCTTGAAACGCCAATGACACCGAGCGAAATGAACAGCGATCAGAAGTACAACCGTATCAAAGGGCTGCTAACTGAAGTAGTGAGCACACTAGGATTGGACTTGACCGATGACAGCCTCGCTGAGACACCACACCGAATTGCAAAGATGTATGTACACGAAATATTTTCTGGGCTCGACTACAACAACTTCCCCAAAATAAGTGTCATTGACAACAAAATGTCGGTTGATGAGATGGTCAAGGTATCGGACATCGACTTAACTTCAACGTGCGAACATCACTTCATTACCATCGATGGCCTAGCACAAGTCGCCTATATCCCTGAATCTAAAATACTGGGGTTATCGAAAATCAATCGTATTGTTCGTTTCTTTGCTCAGCGGCCTCAAGTTCAAGAGCGTCTGACACAACAAATCTTAGTCGCAATACAGGCGCTAGTTGAAACAGAAAACGTTGCCGTAACCATCAAAGCCACTCACTACTGCGTGAAATCGAGAGGCGTTATGGATGCCAACTCTGAAACCACGACTACCGCGTTGGGTGGTATCTTCAAAACTAACCCTCAAACCAGAGCTGAGTTTTTACGATGAGTGAGACGATTCTAATAACCGGTGTGGGCAAAAGACTAGGGTTCGCCCTAGCGCAGCAGCTTTTGTCAGATGGGTATAAAGTGATCGGGACTTACCGAAGCGACTACCCTCAACTGCAACAGTTACGAGACTGCGGGGCGGACCTGCAGCAGGTAGACTTTTATCAACAAAGCAGCCTAGAGAGTTTTCTTCATTACGTTGCTCGAGAGTACAGGACACTTCGAGCAGTGATACATAATGCCTCCGATTGGAAGCCAGAAAACAAACAAAACCCGAGTGAAAACGCCTCTCAAATCATCAGCCAGATGATGACGGTACATGCGAGCGTGCCCTATCTGATCAATTTAACACTCAAAGAGCAACTAGTGGCTAGTGACGAAACTTCAGACATCATCCATATCAGTGATTATGTCGCGGAGAAAGGCAGTAAAAAACATATCGCTTATGCCGCCAGTAAAGCCGCGCTCAATAACCTAACGCTCTCGTTTTCTGCCATGTTGGCTCCCAAGGTCAAAGTAAACACCGTCTCTCCGGCTATGATCAAGTTCAATGATCATGATGACGATGCTTACAAAGCGAAAGCTCTGCAAAAAGCTTTGATTCCTGCGGAGGCCGGTTTTGAAGAAGTGATAGATGGGATTAAATACGTGTTGGCCAGTCACTACATGACAGGAAGAACACTACACCTTGATGGTGGAAGGCATTTGAAATGATGCATTTGCCAAGGCAGTTTTAAAGAAAAAGGTAACATAAGTGCCTGAAGCAGACACTTATGGGAGGTATTTGCGATCGCTTACAAGGCGGCTTTTTTCGCTTCAGAGATCCAGGCATCAAATTGTGCTTGGTTAGCCTTAATCCAGCCGTTAACATGAGATTCGATATCGCCTGAGCTATTCTTACCTTGGCTCATCATCATATTTTGCGCGCTTACATCGTTAATGTTGAGCTTGATGATCTCAAATAACTTTGCTGCGGCTGGGTTCTGCTCTGCGAACGCTTTGTTAGCGACAATGCGCATTGAGTTCATTTCAAAGCCGTAGTTCTTACCATTTGGTAGAGTAGTGTCGACATTTTCTCGTTCACCAGGTAATGCGGAAAACGGTACTTCCAACCAAACTACATCTTTACCAGGAACAAGCTCACCACTTACCCAGTATGGAGTCCACGTGTAATACAAGATAGGGTCGCCTTTTTTGTAACGAGAAATCGTGTCGGCAATAATCGCGGCATAATTGCCTTGGTTGTGCGTGACATTATCTCTCAATTCAAAGGCACTAAGTTGCTCCTCAATGACCATTTCACAACCCCATCCAGGGTTACACCCCGTCAAGTCTGCTTTACCGTCACCGTTGGCATCAAACAGCTTGGCTAGTTTGGGATCTTTGAGCTGGCCGATGTTGGTAATGCCGTATTTTTCGGCTGTTTTTTTGTCAATCAGGTAACCTTGTGCCGCACCACTTACATAGTTGCCATGACGGTAGAATTTTTCATCGCCTCCTGACATGGCGTATTTGTCTGCGTGAAGCGGGAACCAACCAACTGCTAGAAACGTCGCGTCGCCCTTAGCAATCGATGTGTATGCAACATTGTAGTCTACTTCTTTGGTGTCTTTGACGTCATACCCCAAAGCCTCAAGTGCTCGGTTCACAATCAAAGTTTGAAAGGTCTCTTCCGCAACAGTCGATTGAACGGGTTGAACAGAGACGCCCTCTCCCGGAAGTGTGTTCGCCGATACTGAGTAGGACAATGCAATACTTGATAATGCACTGATTGAAATTGCTTTCTTCCATGAATCGCTCATTTTAAATTCTCCTTAAGTAATGCTTTTGAAGGTTTAGATTGCTTGATTATTTTTGATACAAAGGCGATTGGCCCCGTTTGATACCAGCGCGTCTTGGTGTCTCCCACGTTTTGACCGAGCTCTTGAGTAATGCGATCCAACAAAATGGCGAGTACAACAATACCCAATCCACCCACGGCAGCTAAACCCATATCGAGCCTACCGATACCTCGCAGAACCATTTGTCCTAAACCGCCTACAGCAATCATTGACGCGATGACAACCATAGATAAAGACAACATTAAGGTCTGATTCACACCAGCCATGATGGTCGGTAGAGCAAGAGGCAATTGAATGCGGTAAAGCATTTGTTTGTCATTGGCACCAAAAGCATGCCCTGCTTCAATGAGCTCTTCTGGTACTTGTTGTATACCTAGAATGGTGAGTCTCACCACTGGCGGTAAAGCGAATATGATTGTCACAACGACACCCGGAACATTACCGATGCCAAACAACATGACTATTGGAACTAAATAGACAAAAGCAGGTGTTGTTTGCATGGCGTCAAGAATGGGACGAATAAACTTGGCGGCAGTATGACTACGCGCTAGCCAAATACCGAGCGGGAGGCCGATTAACAAACAGAAAAACACCGATGTCATGACCAGAGAAAGTGTCGTCATGGCTTGCGACCATGCTCCAATCAAACCTATAAACGTCAACGATAGCAATGTTGCAACACCAAGACGTAAACTTGAAAACTGCCACGCAAGCAGAAACAAAATCATAATCATGAAAGGTGCTGATGTAGATACCAACGCGGTTTCAAATGACGTTAAAATAAAGTCGATTGGGACACGAATCGCTTGAAAAAGTGGTCGACCATGTTCAACCAACCAGTTGAGCCCTGATTCCACCCATGAGTCCAGTGGTAAAACTGATTCTTCAAAAGGGTTTAGAACATCGAAAGGCTTTTGCTCGACCGTTTCGCTGCTTAACCAATCCGCGGACGTGCTAGCTTGACTTGCCCCCCACGGATCGCTGCTCGCCGTTTCACTACTTTGTGACCACGGGTCATTTTGAGCTTGTTCTGATGACATGGTGCTACTCCTTATCCAAAGTTTGAAGCAATCTTGACTTACTGATCATCCCAAAGTACTTGCCTGAATCATCAACCACAGGGACTGGATAAGGGGCTTCTGCCACAGAGCCTAAAATGTCATTGATAGATTGTTCTGGATCGAGCGTGATTGTCGAATCCAGCTCAGCACTTGATAGGGAACGGTTTTCTTTGTATGCCAAACGGAGGGAGTCGAGTGAAACGATACCTGAGTAACGGTTACTCTTATCGACAATGATGCCGAACTCGCGGTCATTATCGGTCAGTAGTTGCAATGCGGAGGCGGGTCCATCATGTTCTGACTTCTTAAACACAGCTGCAGGTGTTTTCTTCGCGATGTCTTTGGCTGTCAAAGCGCTCGAAATGTTTACCCCTTTGAAAAAAGCGGCAACATAGTCATTAGCTGGCTTGTGAAGAATTTCATCCGGTGTACCCACCTGAACCACATCGCCGTCTTGCATAATGGCAATACGATCGCCAATACGCATCGCTTCGTCTAGGTCATGAGAAATGAATACGATCGTACGTTTATCATCATTTTGCAGGCGAATAAGCTCATCTTGCATTTCGGTTCGAATCAATGGATCGAGCGCAGAAAACGCTTCATCCATCAATAAAATATCAGGGTCGCAAGCCAACGCTCGCGCTAAACCGACTCGTTGTTTCATACCTCCAGATAATTCATCTGGAAAGGATTCGTTGTAAGCGCTCAACCCAACGCTTTCGAGAGCTTGTGACGCGTAGGTTTGACGTGTTGCCAAGTCCATCCCCGCCAACTCCAACCCAAATGCGGCATTCTCTAACACCGTCATGTGTGGCATTAACGCGAAATTCTGAAACACCATGGAGATGTTGTTACGTCGGACAGCTCTGAGCTCTTCTGCGGAGATCGTGGCAATATCTCGCCCTCGAAACAGAACACTACCCTTTGTTGGCTCGATGAGACGGTTGAGCAGGCGGACTAGTGTCGACTTGCCTGAACCGGATAGTCCCATGATGACGAATATCTCACCTTCATTAATCGAAAGAGAGGCATCGTTGACACCTATCGTAAGTCCTGTTTTGGCGAACACTTGGTCTTTATCTGCGCCAGATTCCATCATAGAAAAAGCGCGTTCGGTGTCTTCTCCAAACACCTTATAGAGTCCCTTAACTTCCAGTATGGGAGCCATGAAAATAATCCTCCTTTGGATGCACATTTGCACTTATATTTTGTACTCTAAACAAAATTTGAACCTAATTCAAACAAATTGGCGTTGAGCCTTCTTGCAACTCAGCAACTGTTTTAGATTCTCGATTTATAACCCAAGCCACAAAAAGACATTAAAATATTGATATTAAATAAAAAACACAAACAACCTTCAGAATAAATGCCTATCCAAAGTAAAACATAGCAATATGGGTTTTCATTTTCAGTATCCGACTCAACTCAATTGCGCCAGATTTAAATATTACTGAACTAAACATTAGACATCGAACAAAAATCAACCCCAACAAACCCCAATGAAGTGTGATTTATATCACAAATATACAGCTAAACGTTCGTGTTACTTGCTTTTTACAACGATTTACGTGTGATAATAGATTTAGAAATTAATTAGAACTCAAAGTAAATGCATATCCCTATGATCGTATCAGCACCTTGGGTGGCTTACCCAGAAATCGAAGAGCAGCGCCTTGCTCACAGTTCGTTTAACGAACCCAAAGCAGAAGATGGCGACGAGATTTTCAATTTAATCGCCCAGTGCCCTCCGCTCGACACGAACTCCTCCTACTGTAACTTTTTACAGTCAACACACTTTAGCCAAACCTGTGTGCTTGCTCGCTGTGACAATGAGGTATCAGGTTTTGTTTCGGCGTACATCAAGCCTGATGATCCAACGACACTGTTCATTTGGCAGGTTGCAGTTTCTCCCAATCACCGTGGTAAAGGCTTGGCCTATCAGATGATTAAGTCACTGCTAACAAGGGAAGTTTTAAGAAGCATAGAAGCGATTGAAACGACGATTACTCAAGATAACAGCGCATCTTGGGCGTTGTTTAAAAAAATTGATCAAGAAAATGATCAGAAGGGGCGTGTTTCGACCTTTCTTGACCACGCAACACATTTTAAGGGAAAGCACGATACTGAGTATTTGTATCGCATCCCACTAAAACCCACTCAAACCAAAGGATAGATAAACGGTTTAATCATGGACATTTTTGACAAACAAGAATCACAAGTACGTTCTTACTGTAATAGCTTCCCAGTCATATTTACTAAAGCAAAAGGGTGTTGGCTAGAAACAGAATCAGGAGAAAAATACTTAGACTTTCTTGCTGGTGCTGGGTCACTCAACTACGGCCACAACAACCCGATTTTTAAAGAAGCGTTGCTTAACTACATTGAGAGTGACGGTATTACACATGGGTTGGACATGCACTCGAGCGCGAAAGCAGATTTCTTGAAGGCACTGTACAAGCATATCCTTCAACCACGAGGCTTGAGCTACAAGGTCCAATTCACTGGCCCTACAGGGACGAACGCTGTAGAAGCCGCACTCAAACTCGCGAGAAAAGCCAAAGGACGTAGCTCTATCGTCGCCTTTACCAATGGTTTTCACGGCTGCACCGCAGGCGCTCTCGCTGCCACAGGTAACCAGCACCACCGCCAAGGCGCGGGGACCAGTTTAAACGATGTGACTCGCATTCCATTTGAAGGGTATGCCGACGTTGATGGATTGAAATTATTCGAAACCATGTTGAATGACAACTCTGCAGGCATGGACAAACCTGCTGCCGTCCTTATTGAAACGGTGCAAGGTGAAGGTGGTTTGAATGCAGCTTCTGACGCTTGGTTAAAGCGATTGAGTAACATCTGTTCGAAGCACGACATTCTACTGATTGTGGATGATATTCAAGCGGGTTGCGGGCGCACAGGCACCTTCTTCAGCTTCGAATCTGCGGGCATCAAACCAGATATGGTAACACTATCGAAATCCATTGGCGGTTATGGCTCTCCGATGGCGCTTGTTCTGATGAAACCAGAGCTTGATATTTGGAATCCGGGTGAACACAACGGCACATTCCGCGGTAACAATCACGCATTTGTGACGGCGACGAAGGCAATTGAGGCGTATTGGACCGACAGCGCCCCTTTCGAGGAGCACATCTCAAACTGTTCAGCACTGGTTTCTGAGGTGATCCAGTCTACGCTGCTCCAATACCCGGATAAGTTCGTCGCTCGCAAAGGTCGCGGAATGATGATGGGGATAGAGTGTCGCAGTGGTGAGTTGGCAAGCGATATCGTCAAGCACTGCTTTGAGAATGGCTTAGTCATTGAAACCGCAGGACCAAACGATGAAGTGGTCAAATTTTTTGCTCCACTAACGATCACCGAGTCTGAGTTACAACAAGGCCTAGATATCTTTAAAAATGCCGTTGAATCTATCATCGAGCAACAATTTAAAAAAGCGTCGTAACTGGGAGAAATAAGATGATTGTACGTACATTAGAAGAGTGCCGTGACAGCGAGCGTAGAGTTGCTTCTGAAACATGGGAAAGTGTTCGCATGTTGTTGAAAGATGACAAAATGGGCTTTTCCTTTCATATCACTACCATTTTTGAAAACTCAGAAACACACATCCACTATCAAAATCATCTAGAGTCCGTTTATTGCATGAGTGGTGAGGGCGAAATTGAAGTGGTAGGCGGTAAGACTTACCCAATTAAACCAGGGACGCTCTACATTTTAGATAAACATGATGAACACTATCTTCGCGCCTACAAAGGAAAAGAGATGGTGATGGCATGTGTGTTCAACCCGCCGATTACAGGTAAAGAAACGCACGATGAAAACGGCGTTTACCCACTCATCGACTAAAAAAACGTTTCTCGGCTAGGTCATAACGACCTAGCCACCACACCTGCACAACTCACAATCAAACAAAAGGCTTTAACATGATTTATACCGTAGAGAAAATCGGCGGTACTTCCATGACCGCATTCGATGCTGTTCTAGATAATATTTTAATCAAAGATAGCGAGGAGGAAATGTATAACCGAGTGTTTGTCGTATCGGCTTACTCTGGCATTACTGACGCCCTACTCGAATGCAAAAAAACCAGTAAACCCGGCGTCTATCAATTGGTTGCTAAGCGAGAAGACAACTGGCAGCAAGCGCTAGACTACGTTGAGCAGCAAATGTTACTCACCAATGAACATATGTTTGCAGATCCGATGAATCGCATGCGTGCGGACAAGTTTATTCGTTCTCGTATTTCAGAAGCGAAAGTGTGCATTTCGAATATATTAGAAACCTGCCAATATGGACAGTTTTCACTTCGTCATTACTTGCCCCAGGTTCGAGAATTTCTTGCTTCCATTGGTGAAGCGCACAGTGCGTACAACACGGCGTTGAAGCTAAAAAATATGGGCTACAATGCTCGTTTTGTAGATTTATCTGGCTGGGACACACAAGTGCCAGCGAGTTTGGACGAATGTATTCTCCAAGCATTTTCAGACATCGATACAAGTAAAGAACTTCCTATTGTCACTGGATATGCGTCATGTAAAGAAGGGCTCATGTCCACTTATGACCGCGGCTACAGCGAAATGACATTCAGTCGAATTGCCTCATTAACTCATGCTGACTTGGCCATCATCCATAAAGAGTATCACCTGAGTTCGGCAGATCCTCGTGTCGTTGGAGCTGAAAAAGTACTCCCATTGGGAGAAACAAATTACGACGTTGCCGATCAACTTGCCAACCTCGGCATGGAAGCGATTCATCCCAACGCAGCGGCTGGTCTGAGAGAGAGTGGCATCGAACTACAAATTAAAAACACGTTCGAACCTCTTCACCCTGGCACACTGATATCAGGGGAATACCGCCCCACTATGGATAAAGTGGAGATCATCGCAGGTAAAGAGAAAGTATTCGCTCTACATCTATTTGATCAAGCGATGGTTGGCTGTGTCGACAATGTCAGCTATGACTTAATGGAGATCATCACAGATACTCGCGTTAGACTTGTCGGAAAAGAGATGAACGCCAACTCGATGACGTACTACCTAACAGGAAGTACCGATGCGTTAAATAAAGTGCTTTATAAGACGGAGAAACGTTTCCCGCAGGCCAACATTAAAGGTCGAATGGTTGCCCTGATCTCTGTTATTGGTTCTCAATTTGATACCAATGAGGCACTGGCTAAAGGCGTCTTGGCTTTAATGGAAAAAGATATCACTCCGATCGCCGTTCATTCATCAATACGTAATGTCAATGTGCAGTTTGTCGTTGATGACAACGAGTATCAAATGTCTATATGTGCGCTGCATGACGTATTTTTCTGTCAGCAGAGCCAGATACATAGCGTGGCTATTTAATTGATTAGCATTAGCAATACTCCCCTTAGAGCTAACTTCAACAGTTAGCTCTATTTATATCTATCAACATCACAGCCTGAATTTTTCCGTTTTGAAACTTATCGAATCATTTGACGTAACTTTGCCGACATAATGTCAGTAGAGAACACCAACGCCAGGATCAGCTCGTTTATACCACGCAGTACATGTGGGCTTGGCATTAGTTATGTCGGACTACATGAGTTTCAGCCACATCCGAACATTACAATGGTCAAAATTTCTGACCTCGAGATAAAATCGAAGTCCTATTTAATCTACTTAAAAGAGCTAGAACAACTTCCGGTGATAAAAGTTATCCGACAATTGGTGGATGAGTAGTTGGATTAACTTTGTTAACTAACCATCGTTATCACCACATTAATTACTCAATATAACTCGACTACGCATACTTCAAGACTTTTGATGCGCTCTTACACTGTCAGTAAGAGCGCTCTTTTCACTACCTCTTTATTAGAACCAGCTCGGCATCATCATGCAAAACTGCCCAATACGTATGCTTATTTTCATCATAGCCAACGACAAAAGTATTCTCGTCGCAATTGATTTCAGATGTTGGTGGGTAATCTAAAAATCCGTTATCGTACGGTTCGTTGATAACACACTCAACAGGAGCCATGTCGCTCCAATCACCATCGATCTTCATTGACAAAGCTGTCGTATGGATTGTTTCACCTTTAGGTAAGCTAAATTCAATACTATACGGAGTTGAACGTTGATTACTAATATCCCACTCTTTAGTCGCGACATTGGGCATTGCTTCGGCAGGTTTCTCCCAATCTGACGTTGTCGTTTTAACGCCCTCTTCTACCTCAATATCCAAAACACCACCTTCGGCATCTTGATAAGTGCCTGTATGGGTTGTTAAACCAGATATCACTAGAATATCAGACAACATTCCACTTGTAGTATTGCTGTCCCAGCTCAACGTAATATGCTTCTTAAGGTCCATTGATGTTGAAGGGATGACAAAATTTGCATGCTCTTCCGTCTCTTCACCCTTTATGACTCGTTCTTTTGCATTAAAGTTTGGTGACCAAGCAGCATGGCCTTGATACATATAATTATGCATGCGAGCCCAAAATGCACTAGGGTCTTCCGCTCGTTTGTCTTTATCCCAACCCATTGTGCGCTCAACATTTTGAATTCTGTTAAAAATGGTGTTTTCTCCACCGAGAATTCGAGCTGTCAAATTATTTGAATCTACACAAGGAGCCGTTCTAAACGAGTAGTCATGGCCATCCGGTCGAGCTGAACCGGTATCAATTTTGGCTTTGATTGTAATTGCATCGACAATTTTCTCACAACGGTTAGTGGTACGATCAAACTTATCGATAATGACCCAATCAGGTGTTAACAATTCTCCTGGGCCTTGTGCATTCGTTACTACTGTGTGCGGAGCGGCGAATGATTCATAACGAATACGAGAACCATGTATCGAGTATTGAGCCGCATTTACGTCAAGGTGGTGAGACGTAGAACCATTCATGGTCCCCATCTTCATTTGTATAACATTTTGAATAAAGTCCCGCTCGCCATAGCGAAAGTCATAACCTTTATATGAAGCATTACCTGCAATCACTTGAGTGTAGATTGGTAATCTGTAATTTCCGCCAGTAGGTGTTGATCCTTGGGGTATCAAATACTCTGGAGCATTAATGGTAGAACGTTGGTATAAATGTTCATGACCTTGATTCCAAATGATGTCATTTTGATAGAAGAAATCCCTGATCTCATCCCAATATTTTTCGAGCATTTGTCCACGAACATCACCTTTGACCCCATCAACAATCAATTCTCGTGTTTGACCGTATTTAGCGCCAACGAGGCCGTCATGACTACTAATAAAAATATGATCAACGTCATCACGATGTTCTGCTACAACTTGTTTTATCCACTCAAATGCAAAGGCTAGTTCCCAGTAGGAAATCTGAATTAATAGGGTATTATCACGCTTTACATAGTAATTAACCCATTCTTTCTTTGGCTGATGGACTGCGTCTTTAGGGATAAATTCCGACATATAGTCAATCCAATCTATGGTAAAACTATATGACTCTTCATGATTCCCCATAAGTGGTAGAAATTCCATTCCTTTACTCTTATATTCCCGAGCAATAGCAACCCAACTTTCAAATTCAGAGCGGTTTCCTTTATCGACAAGATCACCAACCGGAATGACCACATCAACACCATTTTCAAGATGCTTTTCTAAAACTGCTCTCATTGCATGCTCTGCAACAAGATAGCCGTCAGCTTGTGTGTCAGGAAGAATGCCAACTTTTAACTGAGGCATTGATGGTTGTGGTGTTGGAGCTGAATCTGATGACGAATTACAGCCGATGAGAAAACTTGAAATGATTAATGGTAATAATGATTTTTGCATTCTATATATTGTTAGAAATTAAAAGAAAAATAATTTTAATTCCGCATTATTTCATTAATATTTACATACAATGAACGTTACATTCATTGGTTAATTGCAATTTTACTCTTCCATTTTAAACAAATATATTTTTAAAAATAGATTTCCATAGTGTATTTTCTTTGTTTATACATTTATAACTTTGATAAATTCACATTGAACTTTCTTCATTCAAAAAAAATTAATATTTTCCAATCAGAGTGACATAATCTTAATAAATCTTAGTAATAAATTTAATATTGACCAATCTGCTAACTTTTGCGTTCTCAAATATCCATGTTGAATACTAAGATACTGTAAACATCCCGATTCAAATAGCATTAAAGTTAGAACTTTCCGCTCCTTTTAGTTGAGTACTAATTTAGTAAAACGCTGTAACACTGCTTTGTCTAGAGGCGTGATAAGGACACATATAAAGCAGAAATGCCCCGAAGTTTGTTTCAGCACATTTGTTCCAACGGCGGTCTAGCTGATTTTGCTATACTGCGACTAATCTAAATATCCTGTCAGGTTGTATGTGATGAGCAAGAAAAGATTTACGGAAGACGAGCTGCTAGATAGCCTTACTGCATATACGACACACGCTGATGAACTTAGTGAAACTAACATTGAAGAGTGGACTGAAATGCTAAAACAGGCTAAATCAATATCGCTAAGCGACACCGAATACGAAAAATTCGTTGATGCTTTAAATTCAGCACCAGATCTTACAGCTTTAGAGGACATAAAAAAGCTTTTAAAACGGAAAGCCCCTTGGGAGTGAACCAGCTTACTTTTGCCCCTTTATCATCTAGAGCAAAGATTCTAACCCACTTTAGTCTGCAATATTTTTCAGCCCCCTAACTGCATAGCCATTCAATTTCCTCATCTAAACTTATTAAGGCCACTTCTAAAGTTAGACGGGAGGTCAATTATGTGGACGAAGAAAGGTCACTTAACTGGGCAGAAAAAGCCCTTCAAGCTCGAAGACATCTGGCGAATTCGCACTAGACTAGAAATCGAAGGCAATATCATGGAGTTGGCCCTGCTCAATCTCGCCATCGATTGTAAGCTCCGTTCTTGTGACTTGCTAAGAATGAAAGTTAGAGATATATCTTCTGGTGGCGTCATTCAAGATCGTGTTCTTTACAGCCAAAGCAAAACTGGTCGAGAGGTACAGTTTGAGATCACTTCCCGCACAGCACAATCCTTGACTCAATGGTTAATACGCAGCCAATTATCTGCACCAGATTATCTTTTCCCAAGCCCTCGCAAACAAGGTAAGCCAATGAGTTATAGCTGCTATGCCACCATTATTCGCCGCTGGGCAACTGAACTTGGCTACGATCCTTATCTTTATGGTACGCACTCAATGCGCCGTACCAAAGCGACGTTAATCTATGCTCGCACCAAAAACATTCGGGCTGTTCAGCTGTTACTTGGTCACGTGAAGCTAGATAATACAATTCGATATTTGGGGGTCGAGATAGAGGATGCGCTGAACATCTCTGAAGGGATAGACTCATAACTAGGTTAGACACTGAATTCAAATTATGTCGATCTTGAGTTGAATCAATATTGTGTCTTTATTTCAATGCTTTATGCTAACTATCAACTGATCAAGTGTCGCATTTACTCATATGCATGTGCCGTATTTATTCCTATGGCAACAGGGTTGAGTTATAATCTGAACACTTAGGAAATTAGGAGGTTCAAATGACAGCCGTTGACCGTATTTATCAAAAGATAAAGCGTTCAAGACGTTATGTGTTTGAGCGCAAAGACTTTGATGGCTTTGCTAGCTACGATCAAATTGGTCGTGCGCTAAAGCAACTAGTCAAAAAAGGTGAGTTAATCAAGCTTGGCTATGGTCTATACACCAAGGCAAGGATTAACAGCTTAACGGGCAAACCCATGCCTACGAACCCTGGGGGGAGCGATGCCCTGATGCGCGAGATATTAAAGATGAAAGGCGTCGATTTTGAGATGGACAACCTATCTTTGCAAAGCCTATCAGGTGAAAGCACCCAAATCCCATCATCCGTTCAATACTCATGGAATCCCAAACAATTTAATCGCAAATTGGTTGTTGGTAACCGAGTGTTGAATTCACCGAGTTAATATGGAAAAACTAAAGCAACAGTTTCTTGAGGTTTCCGATGCACTTGAGCTCGGAAACCCTGCCATTATTGAAAAAGATTACTGGGTAGTTGCCTTGCTTTCTGAGCTAGCAGAAGTGAAGCCTGACTCTCACCAAATGGTCTTTTCTGGCGGTACAGCTCTGGCAAAGTCAAACGTTAAAATTCTGAGAATGTCAGAAGACGTAGACATTAAATTGATCCCTAAGCAAGCGTTTGATGAACTGAGCCGCGCAAAAAAGAAAGCAGCTCGTAAGGCATGCATCAACGGTATTGAACAGGCGATCACTCGGTCAGAGCGATTTACGGTTGAAGCGCGTAGTGTAAGTGATGAATATCGCTATGTTGAGTTGGAACTCCGATACCCGCAACAGTTTAGCCAAGCGCCATGTCTTCGCCCCATTATCAAACTGGAGTTAATGGAGACAATCCCACTGTTTGATGCAGAGCCTCGTAGCATTCAATCACTGGTCGCAGAGCTGTATAAACAACCACCAGAAGTGAAGGGGTTTGATTGCGTTTCTATCCATGCCACGTTGGTTGAAAAAATCATATCAATGTTGCGCCGCACAATGTCAGTCAAGCGCGATGCACAGCGTAAGGATGATGCCACTCTTGTGCGCCATATCTATGATGTTTACTGCATTCTAAAGACCGAAGAACAGACAGAACACCTCGACCTGACAGCACTTACAGCGTTATTTAAAACTGTGTTGGAAGAAGATATTGTGCGTTTTGGTAATCAGCATGCAGAGTTTGTTGCCACTCCAAAACAAGAGCTACAACTCGGATTGCAAGAACTTGAAGAAAACCCTGTTTTCCGCCATCGCTTTCAAGACTTTGTCACTCCTATGGTGTTTAACACCGAACCTCATGATTTTGATACCTGCTTTGCCTCCTTTAAATGCATTGCAGCGTCACTAATTAAAACAATTTAACATTACTCGAGAACAACTTAATGCCACACACACCAATCAATCAAGATGAGATCAACAAAGCCGTTTGGGCAGCTTGTGACACATTCCGTGGCACAGTAGACCCATCTATCTACAAAGATTTCATCCTGACTATGCTGTTCTTAAAGTACATTTCTGATGTACACCAGGATAAGTTTGATGAGCTTTCCAAGCAGTTTGATGGCAATGAGCAGATGATCGCTGCCATGATGTCAAAGCAGTCCTTCAAAATTCCAGCAGGAGCTACCTTTTGGGACTTGTACGAAGTGCGTTTTGAGGCTGGTAACGGCACGCGCATAGATACGGCATTGCATGCGATTGAAGAAGCCAACGGCACTAAGCTAAAAAACGTATTCCAAGACATCAGCTTTAACACCGACAAACTCGGTGATGAAAAACAAAAAAACGACATCCTGCGCCACCTACTAGAAGACTTTGGTAAGCCAACCCTAAACCTTCGCCCAAGCCGCGTGGGTTCGCTGGACGTGATTGGTAACGCCTACGAGTACCTCATCAAACACTTCGCTGCTGGTAGCGGTAAATCGGCGGGTGAGTTCTATACCCCACCAGAGGTGTCGGATCTACTTTCTATTATCCTAGAGCCACAACAAGGCGATAGTATCTGTGACCCAGCATGTGGCTCAGGCTCGCTACTAATGAAATGTGGTAAGCAAGTACAAAAGAACTTTGCTGGTTCTAAGCAGTATGCGCTGTTCGGCCAAGAAGCGATTGGTTCTACGTGGTCACTGGCTAAGATGAACATGTTCCTGCACGGTGAAGACAACCACCGCATTGAATGGGGCGACACCATTCGTAACCCTAAACTGCAAGACAAAGACGGAGGCTTGTTGCACTTTGATGTAGTTACGGCGAACCCACCTTTTTCGTTAGATAAATGGGGCTTTGAAGATGCGGGTAATGACCACTTTGGTCGCTTCCGTCGCGGTATCCCACCAAAGACCAAAGGCGACTACGCGTTTATCTCGCACATGATTGAGACACTAAAACCGCACACTGGCCGCATGGGTGTGGTTGTACCACATGGTGTACTATTCCGCGCTTCAAGTGAAGGTAAAATCCGTAAACAGCTTATTGATGAAAACCTGCTAGATACAGTAATCGGCCTACCTGAAAAGCTGTTCTTTGGCACAGGTATCCCTGCTGCGATCCTTATCTTCAAAAAGCACAAAGACGATAACAAGGTGCTGTTTATAGATGCCTCTCGTGAATTTAAGTCGGGTAAAAACCAAAACCAGCTTACGCCTGAGAACATTCAGAAGATTGTCGATACCTACAAGGCGCGTGAAACTACCGATAAATACTCGTACCTAGCTACGCTAGAAGAGATTGCCGAGAACGATTACAACCTCAATATTCCTCGTTATGTGGATACTTTTGAGGAAGAAGATGAAATCGACCTAGTTGCTGTACGCACTGAACGTTTAGCGCTACAAACTGAATTGGCTGACCTTGAAGCAGAAATGGCGGGTTACCTAGAGGAGCTGGGTTATGGTGCCTAATGGTTGGGAGTTAAAGAATCTAGGACGTATAGCTACTAAGATTGGCAGTGGCGTTACTCCGAAAGGTGGAAGCAACGCATATAAACCATCTGGCATCCCATTAATTAGAAGCCAGAATGTTCTATGGGGAAATTTAGATCTTTCTGATGTCGCGTATATCGATGAAGACCAACATGAAAAAATGAAAGGCAGCATCGTTTATAAAAATGATGTTTTGCTCAATATAACAGGTGCTTCAATTGGCAGGAGTGCCGTTTCTCATCTAAAAGAAGCAAACGTAAATCAACACGTATGCATCATTCGTTCAGATGCTTTAGAACCTGAATATTTAAAGAACTTCCTTCTATCGTTTTATGGTCAAAAACAAATAGAACAGTTTCAAGCTGGCGGAAATAGGCAAGGACTAAATTTTGAGCAAATTAAGTCATTTAAGCTACCTGTTCCACCACTTCCAGAACAACGCAAAATCGCCAAAATCCTTTCAACATGGGACAAAGCGATTACCACCACTGAAAAGCTGATTGAAACCAGCAAGCAGCAGAAAAAAGCCCTGATGCAGCAGCTTTTGACGGGTAAGAAGCGTTTGGTCAACCCTGAAACGGGCAAGGCGTTTGAGGGGGAGTGGGAAGAGGTTAGGTTAGACGATCTTGCTCTATATCGGAGAGGAAGCTTTCCGCAGCCATATGGAAACCCAGAGTGGGTTGATGAAGTAAATGGGTATCCTTTTATTCAAGTGTTCGATATTGATAAAAACATGAAACTTAAAAAGGACACAAAAACCAAAATTAGTGATGCTGCAATAGAAAAAAGTGTATTCATTGAAGCTGGTACAGTAATTGTTTCCTTACAAGGTTCGATAGGTCGTGTTGCTATCACACAATATGATGCTTACGTTGACAGAACTGTTCTATTGTTCCAATCATTTAAACGCAAAATGGATACCATCTATTTCGCTTACGCAATTCAAGAGCTTTTCGAAATTGAAAAAGAAAAAGCACCTGGCGGTACAATTAAAACAATAACGAAACAAGTATTAAGCAACTTCACAATAAAAGTCACTGCTCATTACGAACAACAAAAAATAGCCTCTGTCCTCACTTCTGCCGATAAAGAAATCGAAATACTCGAAGCCAAGCTTACTCACTTTAAACAAGAGAAAAAAGCACTGATGCAGCAACTGTTGACGGGTAAACGTCGCGTAAAAGTGGATGAAGACGTTGCGGCGTAAAGCATTTCTTAACTCTCGAACAATGTGTGACGCTCTGCGTCACACTTTATCGCCGTTATCTAAACTAGGTATTACACAATGTTAGTGTTTAACTGCACCAAAGCCGCTGCGGACTTTTTCACCGTAAAGCGCAATGGCAAAAAAGTCTCCCCATTAGAAGCGCCGCCGACGGATTCGGTCAGTGGAACTGAAGCCGCGAATGTGTTGAATACCCCAACAGTACCAATCAGTGCTTGGTTGGTGCATGCGGTCAACGTTCAACGCAAAAAGGTGCTGATTGCCATGCACGTCGAAACCCGCTACGCCATGGTGTTTGTCGGCATTCAAAAAGGGGATTGGCTCGAATTTACTAATCAACTGCTGGAACGGCTGTTTAACAACATGCAGTTCTTTGGTGAAGAGTTCGAAATGTGCGATGAAGAGAGCTTCGAAGAGATGTTCAATGAGTTCATCAAACTTCATCCTAGACCATTCTTTTGTCAACGCGGTGACCGCAGTGTACAAAGCCACATTAATGATGTCGCTTGGCAATTTGAAGACCGAGTGTACCGAATCGGCTCCCTACCCAAGGGGCAGGAAGAGTGCGCTGAATTTGATGACTGGATCAACAGTTTAATTCGCTCGACCAAACAAAAGAAAGACTACTTTCACCCTGACGAAGAGATGTTCATTGATTGGATGCAGACCTACAGCGAATTGGGTGACAACGAGGACAAGCTCATCCGCCAGTTATTTGGATCTCTGCGTCGACAGATGATGCACGCCGAAATGGTTAAGCGTGGCATTCCAGATGACAGCTATCTGGACGAGATGAATGCGGAACTCAACCAAGCAATCGATGAGTTTTACCAAGAGATTGCCCCTGACACGCAGAGCGAAGACATTCCCGATAACGTCATCGACTTCAATCAGGCCAAAAAACGCAAACTACATTAAAAGTAAAAGCAACAATAAAAACAAAAACGACTCAATAATAAGGGACGACAATGTCAGGCAATTTACCCAACTTCCGAGAAGAACAAAGCGCAAAGATTCCCGCGTTAACCTTGCTCACCAATCTTGGCTATCAGTTCATTCCACCAAGCGAGTGCGTGGTGAAACGTGGCAATCTTTCCACGGTCATTTTGCCTGATGTCTTGCGTGATGTTCTGAAACACAAAACCTTCTCGTTTATGGGTAAAGATCGCCAGCTATCCGAGGCTGCGATGGATAAAATCGTCCATGAGCTTGCCAACCCTGCGATGAATGAAGGGTTAAAAGCGGCGAATGAAAAGCTGTATAACGCCCTCACCTACGGCATTAGCGTGACCGAGTTTGTCGAGGGTAAAAAAGCTAACCCAACCATTGATATCATTGATTGGCAAAACCCAGAAAGCAACCAGTTCCATTTTACTGAAGAGCTTGAAGTTGAAAATGCGCACGGCACGGGCAAACGTATTCCCGATATTGTCTGCTTTGTGAATGGCTTGCCTTGGGTAGTGATTGAAGCCAAGCGCCCAGACTCCTCTCATGAGGGCAAGCCGACGGTTGCCGAGGGCATCTCGCAAAACATCCGCAACCAAAAAGTCGATGAGATCCCACACCTGTTTGCCTACAGCCAATTACTCATGTCGGTGAACGGAAATGAAGGCTTATACGGCACCTGCGGCACACCGAGTAAGTTTTGGGCGAAATGGAAAGAAGAACAGATCACCGATGCCACCTTTGCACGCCTGAAAAACACACCACTGACACCAGAGCAACTAGATAAACTGTTTGCGCACCGCCCAGCCAAAGTACGTGATGAATACCTATCGCTGATTGCTGGCGGTGATTTGATGGTAACAGACCAAGACCGCTTGTTGGTGTCGTTGCTTCGTCACGACCGCCTCCTGGAAATGACTCAGCTTTTCACCTTGTTCGATAAAAAAGCGGGCAAAATCGTAGCGCGTTATCAACAGGTGTTTGGCATTAAAGCCCTGATTGAACGCGTCACCTCCTTTGACGAGAAAGGCGCACGTAACGGCGGCGTAATCTGGCATACCACAGGCTCGGGTAAGTCTTTCACCATGGTGTTCTTATCCAAGGCACTGATTTGGATTAAAGAGCTCGCCAAGTGCCGTGTTGTTGTCGTTACCGACCGTGTTGATTTGGAAGATCAGCTAGCACGAACGTTTGCCTCTGGCGGTGCGCTGTCTGAGAAAGATCGTAAAACTGCCATGGCTACAACAGGCCGCCGCTTAGCGGAGCAAATCGGCAAAGGCAACGAGCGCATCATCTTCTCTATCATCAACAAGTTTGGCACCGCGATTGAACTGCCAGAGTGTTATAACGACAGCCCTGATATGATTGTGCTGGTTGATGAAGGGCACCGCAGCCAAAACGGTGAAAACAACATTCGAATGCAACAGGCGCTGCCAAAAGCCGCTTACATTGGCTTTACGGGAACACCGCTACTGCAAGACGATAAGACAGAAAACAAGTTCGGTAAGATCATCCACTCTTACACCATGCAACAAGCGGTGGAAGACAAAACCGTTACCCCGCTACTGTATGAAGAGCGAGTGCCAGAGTTAAGCACCAACGATAAAGCTCTTGATGCTTGGTTTGACCGCATCACTGATAAGCTCACCGAAAAGCAACGCACAGACTTGAAGAAGAAGTTTGCTCAGAAAGGTCAAATCTATCAAACCGAAGGTCGTATTGAGCTTATCGCTCATGACATTTCTGACCATTTCCAAAACTTTAAGCGCCAGGGTTTAAAAGGGCAGCTTGCTTGTGACTCAAAAGCCTCTGCTATCCAATATAAGAAGCTTCTCGACCAAATTGGTAAAGTGACCTCGGTTGTTGCCATGTCGCCGCCAGACACCCGTGAGGGACACGATACGGTCGATGGTGAAAGTAAGGATGTGGTACAGAATTGGTGGAAAGAGAACGTGTTGGACTCTGACTTTGGTCAAGATGAGAAAGCCTACACCAAGCATATCATTGAAGAGTTTGGTAAAGATGACGGCCCCGACTTAATGATCGTAGTCGATAAGCTTCTAACAGGCTTTGATGAGCCGAAAAACACGGTGCTGTACATCGATAAGCCGCTGAAACAACATAACCTTATCCAAGCCATCGCTCGTGTGAACCGCCTGCATCAGAAGAAAGAGTTTGGTTACCTCATCGATTACCGTGGCATCTTAAAAGAGCTCGATGCCACCATTGCGGACTACCAGGACTTGGCCGAGCGCACCCAAGGTGGTTTTGATATCGATGACCTTAAAGGCTTGTACAGCCGCATGGATACTGAATATAAGAAGCTGCCAGGTCTTTATAGTGAGCTGTGGGCATTTTTTATTGATGTAAAAAACACACAAGATCCGCAAGCAATGGCACGGGTATTTGCGCCGAACATAGAATACGTAGATGGTCAGCCCACCGACTTAAACCTAAAGAAACGCCAAGATTTTTATAGCACGCTCACTGCGTTTGCTAATTGCTTAAAAGTCGCCCTGCAATCAGCCACCTACTTTGAAGACAAGAGCTTTGATGATAAACGTCAGATTTATAAAGACACGCTAAAAAGCATGACATCACTGCGTAAAGTTGTTCGTGAGCAAGCAGAAGAGACCATTGATTACGACGAGTACGCTGAGAGTATTCGGACTATGTTAGACAAGCACATCGGTGGCGTTGAGATCCAAGAGTCTAAAGGTGCTTATCTGGTTGGCAATATGGGTAAGGATATAAAACCAGAAGAGCTAAGTGACGATGAGGCTCGTAATAAGAAAGATGCGATCACAGGGCGTGTCACCAAGATGATTGAGCAAGATCTTGCCGATGACCCTTATGCTCAAGAGTATTTCTCGAAGCTACTTAAACAGGCGATTCAGCAAGCAAAAGAGATGTTTGATGCGCCTGTTAAGCAATATCTCCTATTTGCTGATTTTGAAGAGCAAGTGATTGATCGCAAAGTCGAGGGGGTGCCAACTGAACGCTTGGCAGAGCTAGACCCAAAAATTCAACGTCATGTGCAAGCATACTTTTGTCTGTTTTTGAAACATGGCGCTGAAGGTCAAGGTCTTACTGAAGATCAATGCTTCAACTATGCAGTAGAGATTGACGAGAAAGTGCGCAGAGCGGTGGCAGAGTTTTCAATCAACCCATCTGAGATTGAAAACCAGATCACTCTAGAGGTGCTGCCTTTACTGTTTGCTGATTTAGGCGTCGATAAAGCGCAAGTCATTGCCGAAGAAGTGGTGCAAATCACTCGCTTAGGTTTAGCAGGTCACCATTAATGGCTTCAACAGTCTCTGACGAGCGTAACAAGGAAGAATACAGCTTCATCTATGGGGATGAGGCTGTGAGCTATGAGGTGCTGCGTAAGCCCATCAAACAAGGAAAGAAGCGAAGCATTACCATCAAGGTGCAACCCAACTGTGATGTCACGGTTAGTACCCCAGAAGATGCTGAGCTTGAGGATATTCACCAAGCGGTAATGAAGCGTGCCAAGTGGATTTATGATGCCCTTAAAGAGTTTCGAGGTCATCTGGAGTACGTGCAGCCCAAACACTACGTCAGCGGTGAGATGCAGTTCTATCTTGGTCGTCGTTATGTGCTAAAGGTCGTAGAAGATGCAGATGCCTTGCCATCAGTAAAAATGACTCGTGGTAAGCTACTTGTCACCTTGACGAGATTCAACGATGACAAAACTGCCATGGTTAAAGCTTTGGTGCGCAACTGGTACAAGGTTCGTGCTGAACGTATTTTCCATGAGCGCCTATCTGAGTTATTACCTCAAGCAACATGGGTAAAAGGCATTCCAAGTTTTCGTGTACTGCCCATGACAAAGCAATGGGGAAGCTGTTCAGCCAAAGGGAACCTGATGCTCAACCCTCACCTGATTAAAGCGCCTAAAGAATGTATTGATTACGTGATTCTGCATGAGCTTTGCCATATCGCTGAGCACAACCACAGTGAGAAGTTTTGGCGCTTGCTGACCAGCGTGATGCCTCACTGGAAAGAAGTTAAAGCCCGTTTAGATGGGATGGCTGAGTTGTATTTGAATGAATAAGGATTGTTGAAATGAGATGCCCAACTTGTGAAAAGCATATTGGCTGGGACTGGCTAGAAGATGAATGCATCGAACCAAAAGAAGCCTTTGACTGCCCACATTGCGATGAAACCCTGCGTTATGAAGTGGATGAAGGCACATACCTTGGTGCTCAGCATATAACGATTGAAGTTGTGGATGATTAAATGAAATTGAGCGTGCTCAGATGTTGAGTATCTATTCATTTTTAGTGTTTTTTTATGGTGTGGTTTTCAGGGTAAGGTATACTAGCGTTGAATATTTGCTCTAACCAATAAATGTCCAAAAACGTTTTACAAATCCAAATCTAAGTCAAGAACACGTTAGTGAGACGACTCTAAAAACTCTGTGCCTTTTTTTTGTTCATACATATTTGTGGATTTGACCTTGCCCGGCGAGAACTCATGCATTGGGTTGATCGATTACGGTTACGCATTACAGATATAATTTACAACTAGCGTGGAACAGTGTGATAATGACTTATGGCTAAAAACTTCGCGATCAGTCGTGCATCAATACTGAAACCCTTCCTTACATCTGTCTCTGACTATAACCAAAACCCAGAGCTTATCCTTACGCCATTTGGGTTAAACCAAAAGCTGATCGATGATAGTCAACTTTACCTACCTTCCTATTGTCTTGGCTACGCGCTAGAAACAGCATCACAATTGACCAACTTAAATGACATCGGGCTGATTTCTGGTCACAAGTACGAACGCCATGATATGCACCCCTTGGTGCTCAAAAGCATTGAACGGAGTGGTTCGCTTCTTTCTTGTTTACTGCGTGTGTCGCAACTGCAAAACCTACAAGGATCGCATTTTCATATAAACGTGGCGTACAAAAACGGTGGGTTAGGTGTGGTTCACCGAAGCGCATTAAACAAGCGAGATAAAGGCTTTATGCATTCACATATGTTCACCACCTCTAGATTGCTTACGGTATTGCGAGAGTTCATGGGGGAAAAGTGGAAGCCTGATTACTTGGACTTTGAGCCTCAATTCACTGCTACACCGATGGTGTATTCATTAACGAAACACGCAAAGGTCAATACCGGTCAACCTTCTAGCTTTATTCCTTTGGGAATCAATGTTGAAGAGGTGATGAAGGAGTATTTACAAAGTCCAACACCCGTCAATTTCGACAAACTTGAGCAAGTAAAAAAAGTTACGGACTCTATATTGCTCCATGAAGCCTTCAGTATGGATTACGTGTCAGGGCTATTTGGCGTTTCAGAAAGAACGATTCAACGACTCTTTACCCAACAAGGAGAGAGTTTTAGAGGATATGTTAATGGTTTAATTGTGGACAAAACCAAACAGCTGCTTAGTCAAGGTTTATCGGTTGAAGAGATCTCCGTCATTCTTAACTACTCTGATGCCGCTAAATTAACTCGAGCAATAAAAAATACAACTGGGCTTTCTCCAACTCAACTCAAGATCAAAGTTAACAAGTCTAAGTAGACCCTACTATCTAATAATCTTCTCCTTTATTAACAACCCATTACCTTGTTCGATAGCTGTTATCGCAACTATTTTTTCTTTTACAGCACCACCATAAAAATGTCGGAAAATGGTAGGGGAACCCACCAGCCCTCTCTCTAAAATCGTAATTAGATTATCAAGAGACCTCAACGGGGCACACTATGTTAAAGAAAACTCTAATCACGATGGCTATGGCAGCAATGTCTGCTAACGCTGCGGCACTAACCATCGAAACACGTCAAACCTACCAACAACAATTCGGCATGTTCAAGTTCATGTACCCAAGTGAACAAGCATCTTGGTATTGGGAAAACCTAGATCAAGTACTCCCTACAGCATCGGTAAAGAAGGCTGGTATCCCAGTGGCACTTGAGCGTGCCTACATCAACCCAAATGCGGTATTCGATACCACATTCAATGGTGAAAAACTGTCGAACCTGATGACTGGCGACAACCCATCAGTCAACTCGATGATGATTGTTCGAGATGGAAAAGTGATCTTTGAACATCACAACATTCCAGAGAATGAAAAGCATGTGTGGATGAGTAATGCCAAAGCAATTGCGGGTTTGCTGGTGGCGATGCTTGAATCGGAAGGCAAGATTGATGTGAACAAGCCACTCAAAACCTACATTGCTGACCTCAATGGCAAAGATTGGGGGGAAGTCAAAGTTATCGATGTACTCAACATGCAGTCCGGCATGGATCATGAGGAAAACGACGCAGCACGAGCGAACCCAAAAGCCGCTATTAACCAAATGATGTTGGCAGAAACAGGTGAAGCGGATGATTACTACCAAACCTTAATCAATATGGAGAAGGGACGCGAACCCGCTGAAGCATTTGAATACAGCTCCGCTAATACACAAATGTTGGGGCTGTTGATCTCTACCGTTGAGAATAAAACTGTCTCTGAAGTATTCGAAGAACGCGTGTGGTCAAAAGCCGGAATGACAGCGGATGGATATTTCACGCTAACACCAGATGGCTATGAAGTGATTCATGGTTTATTCAATTCAAACATCGAAGATATGGCGCGATTAGGCATGTTATTCACCGATCAATGGTCTGCCACCGCGACAGAGCAAATCGTACCCTCTTCGATGGTCAAACACATTCAAAACTCAGTAAAACCAGGTATTTACAAAGTGAGCCCAGCACATACAGGATTTGTGGGCATGTTCCCAGATGAACCAATTGGCGGTACCTACCAGTTCGATGCGGTATTTGAAGATGGTGACCTATACAAAGGCGGCATGCGTGGTCAAGGGCTATATATCTCTCCAGACAAAAACACCGTGGCCGTTTGGTTCAGCAATCGTATTGAAGAGCACAACGTAGCGGGATACATCCGTGGTTTCATGAAAGATTTGAAATAGTCGCCAATTCTATAGCTTTAGACAACGTTACACCGGGTGATGATTAAGGATGATTAGGTTCACAGTGACGTGAAAGGCTTCTGCAGTTACTTAATTATTTATTCTGGAATTTACTATGTTACACAAAAATATAACCAGCGCAGCCCTTGCGCTTAGTGCCCTTGCGTCGCCAGTCATGGCAGAAGAAGATTTTGATGCATCAGACTTAACTCGTGCCAATACCACCGCAATTGTCGGTGTTAGTAATCAAGGTGATGTAAAGCTCACGGGCTCACTCTCTTACACATTTGATAATGGTCAAATGGCGATGACGTCGCTAGAGGGAACAATGGATTCAGAAGGCGAATACAAAGACTCTCGCCTGCAGTACTTCCATGTGTTTAATCTTGATAGTGCAGTAACGCCCCGTATTGCCACCTCTTTAGATATCATCAATAACGATACCTTTACCACAGCCGCGTTAGGGGGGATTGCACTATTTAGAACGCCAATCGACTCGTTAACGCTATTTGCTCGTGGTGCGGTTTTAGCAGGGGAATATGATAAAGATTTCGCCAATAATGTGGGAATAGACGACCGCAGCGTGACTGGCGCAATGGCAGCAGGTTACGCGGTATTAAAAACCGGTGACGATGGCACTTTCCTTGCGGCCTTCCCAGAGTTTACCTACCTAAATGGCGATATGGATATTAACACGGTTAAAACGACACTGATGGCAGCAACGCCTGTTTCTGAAGATGGAAAGCGTTGGGGACAAATCAAAATTGAATCCACGTCTGGCGAGACTAAGTTGAATGGCGTAACTCATAAAATGGATACCGATACCGTCGCTTGGTTCAACTACAAAGTGTTCTTCTAACTTGAAGTAAAAGAGAGTGTTATCCTTACTACTCAGTTTAGATTAGGCTTCACGTTCCAGCGCATTAACTGGAATGCAATTGGCGGAAAAAGTGCTCTTCGGTTGAAGAGCACTTAACTTTTCAAGTCACATTTAAATTTCGTAGAAGCTAATTGGCACAATAGCTTAAGAGAAAAGTTCTGTACGATTTCGACCATTTCTTTTTGCAGCATACAAAGCATTGTCCGCCAACTCTAACGTAAGGGATATTGGTGTTGAGTCACCGTACCATTGCGCCACACCAATTGAGATCGTCGTCCCCTCTTCGAGCGATGTAATATCTGACTCAATTGACAGTCGGATGCGCTCAGCGATCTCGTAAGCCACATCCATGCTCGACCCATCTAAGAAGATAATGAACTCTTCTCCTCCTGAGCGACAGACAACATCTACGTCTCTTACTTGAGCTTTCATTAAGTTTGCCGTCTGCTTAATCAACTGGTCGCCAAACTGGTGACCATATTTATCGTTAACGGCCTTGAAGTGATCAATATCCAATGCCAATACCGATACCGGTTTACTACTCTGCTGGAAAGTCTCGATTGTTTGCTTGAGCCCTCGACGATTCAACAAGCCCGTCATTGGATCGGTCAGGTTTTCAGAATGCAATTTCTCTATCTGGTTCGATACTAAGTTGAAGGTATTCTCGCAGCTTGCTTTGAGTTGTGACGCCTCAAAATACCAAGGATGAACATTGTTCAGCTCGGTTGATAGTGAGTGCGTGGTATCGAATTTATTCACGGTATTAGCGAGTTGCCACAATGGTCTAGATATACAAATAGCGGAGATCCAAATGAAGATCAAAGTGCCAATCCCGACGGGAATAGACTCCAACATCACGTATTGCATTTGAGTCTCTAGCTCCATAATAGCCCTATCTTTCGGAGTTTGAGCGATGATACCCCAACCCGTGCTTTTCACCATAGCAAACCCCGACAACACCGTGATACCTTGAGTATTCACAACTTCCTTAGAGCCCTCGCCAACATTCAACACGGTTTCTACTGCGTCATTACCCAATACCACTTCACCAATACGGTTTTTATCTGGGTGATAAATCAGTGAACGGTTTCGATCAACCACGTACAAATACGAGCCATCTTTATAATTATGACGGCTCAATAGGTTACTCAAAAGGCTAGAGTTTTCTAGATAAATACTGCCACCGACATACCCAAGATATCTACCTTGAGGAGAGAATATCGGATACGTCATACTAATGAGATAATTTCCTGCAGGTGAAACGAATGGATCGGAAATCAACGGTGCCTTCGCTCGTATTGACTGTCTAGAACGCTCCGACGTTAATTTCACCCCTTGAATGTTGACACTCTTGGGCATAATTGAACCAATCACACCGTCATGATTCACCACATACACTGAGTTAAATGAATCCGTCTGTTGTTTGAGCCTTGCAGTCTCTTGCTCAACAAAGTTCGCATCATCGATACGAGAAGAGAGTAGACGCGCACTGTATTTTAGTTGAGATATCACTTGCTCAACATATACATCCGTCATTGCCGCCATTTTGTCAGCATAGACTCGATTTGCCTCTAAGTTTTTGTTGATTATTAATTCATGTTGAGCACGGTAGCTTGAATGAAATACGTTCATCAACGTAATAGCCACACTCAATATACACAAAGATAAGACAAGTAATCGTAAGTTAATTCGATGGCCAATTACTGACGTCATGCCTGACTTCCATTGTAAAAACACTCCCCTATTCCTTGAATGATATTTATCACCCAACAGGAGAGCGTGGTTATAATTTAAATTTATAAAATAATATTACCAACAGTGATAGATTAAGTAAAAACAAAACCATGCATAATGAGATTTCAACCCTGTTGAGCATGAAAGTGAGATAATTCGCTGATTTTATAAGCAATAGATAGAATAAAATGTCAAGAGAAAACCTTTGAGTTAGCAGGGATATTGCATGATCGTTTCAAAAATGATTCACACCTTAGCAATTGACTTTGTTTGGTATTTTTAGACTCCTAAATTCGAGGGGGAGGCTCTATTTAAAAAATGAGAGAGCTATTTCACTTAGGATTGACTCTCATTTATATATAAAAAACTTGCGGTTTTATTACTCAATCAATCTACAATAACTGTATTTTCCAAGCATAATTATTCAAATATAATAATATTAATCATTTTAATTTAAACAATAATTGAGCCACCTTCTAGCACGAATTTTTCACCTCCGATATCCGATTTTCACAATCGATAATTGCACATTCACAAAACAATTTTTCCCTTTAATTGCTTTAGGTTTTCATTTACTGTGATGAAACTTGAAATTGACTACGGTTGGCACGTGAATCTACGACAACTTGAAATCTTTTATGCTGTGATGAAATCTGGCACCGTCTCTGGTGCAGCAAAACAACTTCATGTTTCACAGCCAAACGTCACTCGCGTTCTCTCTCACACTGAGCAACAATTGGGGTTTGCCCTATTTGAACGCATAAAAGGAAGGTTAGTTCCTACCAAGGAAGCGCATCAACTACTCCCTGAAGCAGAAAAAATCTATCAGCAGTTAGGCCAATTTCGTAACCTAACAAATAAAATAAAAGCAGGAGAAAGGCACCTGACTATTGGCGCACCTCCAATTCTCTCTGCCACTATGCTGGCACCCATTGTTGCTCAGTTATGTAAAAGCGGGGACTACAACATTGAGGTCTCAACAGGGAATCAAGGTGAACTATGCGATGCTCTATTAAAGAATCAGATCGACCTTGCAATCTGTTTTGGTCAAGATGCTCCGCCCTCTCTCGTCCAAAAAACGCTATTTACGTCTGAGATGTGTGTGATCACTCCTCCTCAAAGTTCAGATGATGAGGTTATTTGTCTCAAACAGTTACTCAATTCTGACAAAACATTGATTGGTCTCGACAGCCGCGATCCATTGGGTGCGCAACTGCATCATGCCATACATGCACTCGAGCCCGAATACCACACTTCAGTATCGGTACGAAACTATAGCTCCGCTGCCGAATTAGTCGTCCACCAAGTAGGTTGTGCGATTGTCGACCCTTGGACAGCTCATCAATACAAAGATCGCGTACACAGAGCAAGATTAACGCCGACCATCGATATTACGGTGTCACTACTTTATGCCGAACACAGCCCACTCAGCATTTCAGCAAGAAACTTCGTCCAACAATTGGAAGCGAGCCTATAACTTGTTGTTATAGGCAACCAACAAATAAGCATTCGAACCCTTCTCGGTGAACCACTACTCTGTTTTTTAATTCAACAGGATACCAAGGATGCTTTTATGTCTATCGCTCAACCCTACCTACTCTTCTTAGGCGACGTTACCGACCCAATCTCAGCCAAAACAGCGCGCGGTATTGCGCTATGGCGACCTGAACTATGTGTGGGGGAGCTAAGATTAACGGCAGAAACGGTCTCGTTAGGGCTAGAGAACCTCACGTTAGAACAAGCGCTAGAACAAGGCGCTAAAACATTGGTTATCGGTACTGCCAATGCCGGAGGCGTAATCCCTGAAACTTGGAAGCCGACGCTAATCAAAGCAGCACAACTTGGGTTTAGTATTGCATCGGGCATGCATTCCCGCCTTACTGAGATCCCAGAACTTGCAGAGCTTCAAGCCAAAGGAAAGACGCAACTTCACGATGTACGTCACTACGATGCACCTCTTGCTGTTGGTACAGGCAAAGCCCGCCAAGGCAAACGCCTTCTCACCGTCGGAACGGACTGTTCAGTGGGTAAAATGTTTACCGCACTGGCTTTAGAAAAAGCCCTAAAAGAGCTAGAAGTCGATGCAAAGTTTAAAGCAACGGGTCAAACCGGGATTCTCGTTGCAGGCGATGGTATCTCAATCGATGCAGTGGTAGCAGACTTCATTTCTGGTGCCGTAGAAGCGATAAGCCCAGGCTTTAACGACCACCAATGGGATATCATCGAGGGACAAGGTTCTCTATTTAACCCTTCCTTTGCAGGGGTGAGCTTAGGCTTGCTTCATGGTGCCCAAGCGGATGCACTTGTACTTTGCCATGAAGTTGGTAGACCTCACATTCGCCACCTTCCTCATTGTCGACTCCCTTCCATTTCTGCCACGATAGAAGCGAACTTGGCAGCGGCTAGACTAACAAACCCAAAAGCGGAACTAGTCGGAATTAGTCTTAATACTTCAGCTCTGAATGAAGAAGAAGCCAAAGCACTTTGTGCAGATTGGCAAGAGACTCACAAAGTGCCCGTTACCGACCCTGTACGATTCGGAATCCAATCCATTGCCCGCTATCTCAATGCCAACTTTTAACTTGCGAGAATAGATCATGTTACTAGAAGCCACTCCACACAGTATCAAATTGGCAACCCCTTTTGTCATATCAAGAGGCGCCAGAACTCATTGCCACACGGTGAGGGTGATCATCTCTCACGACCACCTGCAAGGGATTGGAGAGTGCACGCCTTACCCAAGATACGGTGAAAGTGTTGAATCTGTTATCGCACAAATAGAAAGTTGGACTTCTGACTTAGTCCACCTTTCACCACAAGAAGCGAAGCAGCACTTACAATCAATGCCAGCAGGCGCAGCACGTAACGCTGTAGATTGCGCGCTTTGGGATTTGGTTGGCAAACTAGAAGGGGCATCATTCCCATCACCTCTTTTCACAATTAATCCTGTAATCGAGACAGCTATGACAGTGTCAATTGGTAACGCAGAAGCTATGGCAACACAAGCCAAGCAATACGTAAACCAAGGTGCAACACTGTTAAAGGTGAAACTGGATGATGAAGCGGTAATTGAGCGTGTTGCTGCAGTGAGAGCTGCCGCACCCGATAGCAAAATAATACTTGATGCTAATGAGGCTTGGGGCTCTCTCGATTTAGAAAAATTATTCAAACAGCTCACCTCTTTTGATATCACCATGATTGAGCAGCCTTTGCCTTCTGGAGAAGATCAACGTCTAGCGAGTATTACGCACCCTATCCCAATATGTGCAGATGAAAGTTGCCACACAAGAGCACAACTCGCTGACCTGAAAGGACTTTATGAGATGGTCAATATCAAACTCGACAAGACAGGCGGGTTAACAGAAGCATTACTCTTGGAAAATCAAGCCAGAAACGAGGGCTTCGCGATTATGGCCGGCTGTATGCTTGGTACTTCCATTGCAATGAAGGCCGCATTACCCATTGCGACCAACGCAGAGGTGGTTGATTTGGATGGCCCAGTATTGCTTGGCGATGATGTTGAAGACGGGCTTAAGTACCACTCAGGGAAACTGTACTTTACTTGAATAATGTAGAACGTTATTTCGAGTAGCTTTTCAAAATTGTCTACCAATAGACGAATTTCTAGTGAAGGCATTTCCAACATAAAACCCGATTAAAAGATTGGACGTTCTTTCTGAGTGGGCTTGAACGATTCAATGTAAGTAGAAGAAAAAGGACAATTTAACCTTAGAACTTGTAAAACTGTTCATTATTTGCGCGAGATAGGTCACATCTCGCGCGATCGACCATTCATAAAATGCAATTCCATCAGTTTTCACTACCCACCTTTAAAATTGAGGTATATACTCTTTCTTATCCCTAGATGGAGGCAGAAATGGATACCCAAAACACCACGACTACGTTTCAACAGCTAAAAGCTGGAGCAGACGCCTACATTCAGCGTCGTAATCAACGCTTACTCGCCAACCACCGTAAAGAACTGCGTAACTTTACACGAGCAGAAGCATCAACCTATTTAGGTATTGATGCGAAAACACTCGATCGCTACGTAACTTCTGCTGGGATTGATCCACGTCGCCATGAAGACTCACAATGGTCTATCGACATCTCAGAAATGTACAAAGTGCGCGATCTACTGCCAGAAAACCTACGTAAAGATGCGAAATTTATCCGCAGCGATAAGCAAAAAACGCAAGTAATGGTGATCCAAAACCAAAAAGGTGGTGTGGGTAAAACCGTATCAGCAGCAACTATTGCGTCTGGTTTAGCAACCGAGTTCCACCAAGAGTATCGCGTCGGACTAATCGACATGGATGGCCAAGCAACACTTTCTATGTACTACGCACCAGAAGCGGAACAAGAAGGTTACCTTTCTGTTGGCGATCTTATGATGCGCACTTTTGATTTAGACGAAGGTGAGACATTTGAGCAAGCTGTATCCGAAGCATTCTTAGAAACCACCATCCCTAACTTGCGTATTCTGCCTGCAGCGCAAAGCGACCGCGCTATGGAAGGTTGGTTCCACGAGCGAGTGTTCAGTCAAGCGCTGGCGTCACCATACTCATTGCTACACGACATAATCAAAAGCGTTGAAGACGAGTTCGATATCATCATCATCGATACGCCGCCATCACTTGGCTATGCGACGTTTAACGCATACTACGCAGCGACCAATGTGGTGTTCCCTCTATCTATTACTGAAAATGATATCGATGCGACATGTTCGTACTTTAGCTATATCCCACAAGTTTGGGCGCTGCTAGAGAACGCCAACCATCAAGGTTACGACTTCATGAAGATTTTACTTACAAATCACCGTGATAGCTCAACAACAACCGACTTAATGAACAGCCTTTACGACCAATTCTCGCCGTACCTGTACTCGAAAGAGTTCAAACACAGCGAAGCGGTTCGTCAGGCGTCTTCTCTTCTTTCGACAGTCTTTGATATGTCGAAAAGTGAGTACCCAAAAAGTAAAGCGACTTTCCAAAGCGCTCAACAAAACAGCTACGAAGTCACAAGCCAGATCCTTCGCGATATTCTGAATGTGTGGCGTGAACAGGAGAATAGTTAATGGCTAAGAAACGTGGCGGTAGCCCTCTAGGAAATACACCCGGTTCAATTGCAGCACAGCAGTCAGCAGCAAAAGCAACAGTAGACACGCTGACTAGCCAACTCACGAAAGAGCTTGAAAAGTCAGGGCAAAAAGCAGCTGACTTTCTTCAAGAAAAATTCGGTATTGAATCTGTTGGCCAACAAATGATTTGGAAACTGGCTTCTGGTAAAACAGCAACGTTCAATGAAGTGACACTGTCATTCGAACAAGTAAAAGCAGACACCTATGTAACTTTCGACGTAAATGGTCGCGACCAAAGTCTACTTACTAAAGAGTCTCTAGAAGACCTGAACTCTCTAGAGTTCCAGCAATTTTATCCAGCCGTTGGCCGTGAAGTTGATGGTCAAATTGATGTACTCGATGGTTCTCGCCGTCGTGCTTGGTTCTTACTTCAAGAAGGGCGTGTAAAAGAGTTCCGAATTCTTGTCACTCAAGATGAGATTTCGACTTCCGATGCTAAGGCATTAGCAAAGCAGTTACAAACAGCGAAAGAGCACAACCAACGCGAAATTGGTCTGCAATGCCAAACAATCATGAACAGTGGCAACTACACTCAAGAAGACGTTGCTGCGATGATTGGCATCAGCCGCCCAGCGGTAAGTAAAGCACTGAAAGCGGCGAGCATCGACCAACGAATCATCGCCTTGTTCCCAGTAGTCAATGCACTATCACATACAGATTATGCACTACTTGGAAAAGTGATGAAGACATACCAAGAAGACAGCAAAGGCTTAACAGCGTTTATCCAAAAACTGGGGAAAAAAGCTGTCAATGTTCAGGTTGAACATTGCAATGACGAGAACAAAGAAGCCTTACTCTCTTTAATCAAGTCAGAGTTGAAAATAGCCGAATCTAAAAAAGTAACCGACAAAGCTGAAGTCACTCAACTTGCTGAATTTACTAGTAAAGGAATGTTTGCGCGTAAGAAAGTTAAAGGTCGTAATTTCTCTTACGAGTTTGGCCGATTATCTAAAGAGCTGCAATCGGAACTCGACGAAGCGATACAAGCAGTACTGGATAAAGCAACGCAAGACTAGCTAGCGAAGTAGTTAAAACTAGCCCCCTTTATTTAGTTCAAAAAAGGCTGAAACCTATATTTCCAATATAAGTTTCAGCCTTTTGCATTTTAGCCTTTCGCCTAGCGATGCTTATATTGCGTCGGGCAGTAACCTCGCGTGACTTCAGGGCTACGAAACTTAGTATGCTTAGTCTTACGACCTGAAACCCTCGCTCGCCAAAGCTTAAAACTTCCTGGTTTCAGTTGTTTTCGCATAAATCGAATCACTTCCGATTCACTCAACCCAAATTGCAACTCTATAGCTTCAAACGGAGTCCGGTCTTCCCAAGCCATCTCGATAATCCGTGACTCACTCTCTTTACTCAATGCCATTCATCAATACCACTATAAAAAAAGACTGCTACGTTCACCATTGGCATTGAGTTCATCTTAGGAGCAAGGTTTTCACCTTGAATGTGATGCGCTCGCACAAAACAATAAGTCATCAACAACAAAAATGCGATAATCTCCGTACAAGACGTTAGAACGAAGTATGAAGAGAAAGAGAATCTATGAAGTCAAAAATTCTATGTTTATTTATGTTAGTAATTCATAGCACTGCTTTTGCAGCTGCTCATTACGAAGTATTCGCGACAGTAACAGAGCCAGAGTCAAAACTCGTTTTTCCTACATTTAAAGTCTCGACTAATGACCAAAGTGGAACAAGTCACGTCGATGGTTGTACTTATAAGGGAAAGTTGACACAACAAAGTAAAAACAGCGTACAACTTGAGGCAGTGATGTCATGTAGCGACGAAGAGACTGACTATCAAATGGACATGCCAATATTTGTTCTCAATTCAGAAGGCCAAAGTGCGAGTTATGAGTTGATAGAAGATAAGGCTGTAGTGTGGAAATACACGGTAGAAATTAAACTTATCCCTTGAACGATATATTATTAAAAATCATTTAGAAATGAATCTGCACGCGCGGTATTTTAAGTTCACATAAGTTGAAACAAGTAAACTACTATGCGGATATTTCAATACTGCGTGATGCACTGCTAGCGTTTGAATTAGATAATCGTTGTTGGTTTGAGCAACACGTTCCATCTCGAGATGATCAGTTTTATACATCACGAGGGGTAAGAAATCATATTTCAGAGTTTCTGTCACAGTATGCTAATGGTGAAATGTATCCAATGCTTATTCGCAATAACTCTCAAGAAATTTGCGGCAGAATCAATATTCACCGAATAGAATCAAATACATACTCAGGTGAGTTAGGCTATCGCATAGGGAAACAATTTACTTCGAAAGGTATTGCATCACAGGCGGTCGGTAAGCTGGTCGACTACGTAGTTTCAGAAACGCAGCTGAATACTTTGAGAGCGATTGCTCTTCGTGGTAACGAAGGTTCACAAAAAGTACTTGAACGAAATGGTTTCACTAAAGTGAAAAACATTGCTAATTATACTGAATTACACGCTGAAGTTAGAGATGCCGTAGAGTATGAGCTAACCTTACGCAAACGAGCTATTTAATTCTGCACCTAGTCGTTGGTGGTTTTAGTTGGGTTGAGTTTAGCTACTACGTTAGCTTTGGACATTCAAAAAGTCTGACGACTTATCCTCACTCACTCCGTATCACCGACTTTATTCGTTACTTTTTGATAAAAATTGAGACATTTTGTTTGCTAATACGTAGTGGTTTAAAAAACGAGAAATCACATGCAAACAGTCAATATAGTATGGTTTAAACGCGACCTACGGCTCACCGACCACCTCCCTTTATTCAATGCACAGTCGTCCGAATGTCCGACAATTTTACTTTACATATTCGAGCCATCACTGCTCAACAACCCTCACTATTCAGAAAGGCATTGGAGATTTGTGTGGCAGTCTCTTGAGTGCATGAACGAAACGCTAGCTCATCACGGACATCAAGTCTCTGTAATGCAGGGAGAGGCGTTAGAGTGCTTCCAAGAGATACAATCTAAGTACCGAATTGATACTGTTTATTCTCATCAAGAGATCGGCTTGAATTGTACTTTCGAGCGCGACCGCTTGCTCAAGGGATGGTTCGATGCCCAAGGTATCGCTTGGCAAGAGTCTCAGCAGGGGGCCGTCTTGCGCGGATTAGCAAACAGAGAGGACTGGGATAAGAACTGGTCTTTGGTTATGCGTTCAGAAACATTAAAGCCTGAACTGTGTAGTGAACACTTACATACTTTAGACTCAAAACAAATTGACCATGCACTCACCCCTCCCAAATCATGGACGAATTTAAGTAGTGGTATGCAAACAGGCGGAAGTAAGCTTGCATGGCTAACTCTTCACGACTTCTTTAACCGCAGAGGTAAAGACTACTATCGCAACCTTTCTAGCCCAATCACATCGAGAAATGCTTGCACGCGCTTGTCTCCCTATCTTGCGTGGGGCAACATCTCGCTTCGTGAGGTCTACCAAGAGCTATTGCAACATTGGAACGTGCCGGGCTTTCGTCGTAGCTTAATCGCCCTATCATCTCGGCTCCACTGGCATTGTCATTTCATCCAAAAATTCGAATCAGAGTGTGAGATGGAGTTTCGTTGCACCAATACGGCCTATGAAGCGTTGCTCTCACAATCTTGTAATGTAAACCAAAATCACCTTATGGCTTGGAAGACCGGTAATACTGGATTTCCTTTGGTTGATGCATGTATGCGCTGCTTACATCACACCGGATACATCAATTTCCGAATGAGAGCGATGTTGGTTAGTTTCCTTACCCACCACATGAGCATGGATTGGCGCGAAGGCGTGACTCACCTAGCCCAGCTCTTTCTCGACTTTGAGCCTGGTATTCACTATTCCCAGTTCCAGATGCAAGCTGGCGTGACCGGCATTAATACCATCCGCATATACAACCCTATCAAGCAGGCACAAGAACATGATTCAGATGGAGAGTTTGTCAAAAAGTGGGTGCCTGAGTTAGAACAAGTTCCTACGCCATTGATATTCGAACCGTGGAAGATGACACAAATGGAAGCCGCGATGTATCAATTGGAACAAGATTCACCATACCTAGACCCAATTTTCGATCTGAACGAGAGAGCACGCGAAGCGAGAGAACGACTGTGGTCGTGGAAAAAACGCATTGATGTTAAAAATGAAGGAGCGCGAATTTTAGCTAGGCATGTACGTCAAACCAATAAACGCGCAACCAGTTGATCGCAAAACAAACCTTTGACGTAAATATCTTCCTAAACAAAGCCTTCGCCAATCACATTGAGACTATGGGTAGACACATGAGAGAGCTAACTTTTTCGCACGATGACATTCAAACCATGGAAAAGCGTTTCCGTACTCGATTGGTCAACTCGATATCGGGATTTAAAAGCGCGAATCTTATAGGGACAAGGGATGAACAAGGACAAGAGAACCTTGCAATCGTTAGTTCTGTTGTCCATTTGGGTTCACACCCTCCCCTGTTGGGCTTTGTTGTTCGTCCGTGTAAAACGCCAAGACACACGCTTCAAAACATCATTGAGACCAAGTCGTTCACAGTGAACAGCGTCAACGACAAGATTTTCCCAAAAGCACATCAAACATCGGCTCGATACTCAAAATCAATTTCAGAGTTTGATGAGGTAGGGCTCACTCCTTATTACGACGGTAACTGCCCTGCTCCGTTTGTTCTAGAGAGCCGTTTGAAAATTGCACTAACTCTGAAGGAACGTATCGACATAAAAATCAATGATACGGTTATGCTTGTTGGAGAGGTCAACACCATTCACGTTCCAAGAATGGCGATCATGCATGATGGCTTTCTCGACCTCGACGCGTTAGGCACAGTCACGATCTCAGGGCTAGATAGTTATCATAAGACTCAGCGTATCAACCGTTTAAGCTACGCCAAGCCAGACAAAAGTGTGTTTCCACTAACCACAGATGGTGAACCATCATCATGGGCAGCTGTTAATCCTGTACCGGAATAGCCGTCATTGAGCCTGGCTCATATCGGCTCTTTAATCTCGCCCTAAGAGCATTCTGGTAAAGGTTTCTCTCGATGCAGGAGTGCTCTCTCTGTCTACCAAGTATTTTACATGGTCACTCGATTTGGCAGATTGAGACAACTCAATGCTCCAGAGTGCATCGATTTGATTCGGTACCATTGAATATCGCACATCGATAATTCGCTGTTGGTTGTCAGGGTCTAATGCGAGGTAGCCATTTGAAAAGCGTGAAAACCGCTTAACATCTATCATCTGCTGACTATCTTGCGCCACCCACGGCAAGTTAGTAGCAACATTTAGCTTCGCAATAGAATCTCCCGGATATGCTTTAACATCAGCCCCGACCCTAACCGCATCCACAAAATAGGTTTCATTCACTTCATAAACGACTTTCCAAACAAGGAGGTTGGCTAGCGTTGGTTTTACTTCCACGACTACAGGAGTATGTTGACGCTCATTGGCTAGCTCCAACCCAGCAGCTTCCGCTCTATCTTTCTGCATTCCACCAATAATCAAATAGACAAACGTCCAGCTCATCGCCACCAGAGCGAGCTTAGAACTGTACTTCCAGAAAGCTAAAGCAACCAGTGCCAATAGTGGCAATGTAAAAGCCGGGTCGATAACGGAGATGATGTTAAAGGCAAAGCGTTCATCGGATATCGGCCAGAGCAGCTTCGTTCCGTAACTGGTACAAGCATCTAACACGCCGTGAGTACCGTATCCCAGCGCACAATAGAACCATGTCCGCTGGAAAGAGAGATAGCACCGCTTTGAAAAAATGAAATAGAAGACTAACGCACAAAGCAAACTGCCAATGGGGATAAACAATAAGGAGTGAGTAAACTGTCGGTGATATTCCAGAAAGAGTAACGGATCTTGGCTCGATCGGATGAGTACATCTAAGTCGGGTGCCATACCAGAGAGCCCGCCCAAAACCGCGGCAGCCCTCAAGTGCTTCCTCTTACTTACTGACAGTGTCAACGCCGCGCCCAGCATCCCTTGCGTCAATGGGTCCATTTATAACTCTTTGATAGCATTAATCTAAATGACTCATACTATTTAGAGTAGACGTATTTATTGGCCTATGTGAAGGCAAGCCAACATTTTGTGTACAACACAGAAGTTGAGACCTACTCTTACCTACTTACACGGTTTGAGATTGGGTAAGGAGCGCAGACTCTCGAATCTGCTTCTCTTTGAAACTCGATAATATAAACATCATTAAGTAACCTGCGCACAATGCGATAATGATCGCCACGACATTGTCAGTAAACGCCGATATTACATAGAACATAACAACCAGCGTCGCGATACCTGTTAAGCGAATAAATAGGCTTGTTTTAAAGTGTCCGTTTGCTTTGATGTAAGCCAATTGGTAGGCATTTAGCATCATAAAAATAAAGAAGATAGAGAAGTGGAACAATACAGGTGTTGCGCCCACATATTCAACAGGGAAAAGCGTTTCAACAAGGTTCGAACCGAACAGCAGCATCGTCAAGAAAAACGCACCGCTGACAATAAATGACAACTTAAAAACCCATCGACGGATAAGTTGAATCTCCGAAAATTCACCATTTCGAACCTTCACAGACAGTTCAGGCAGAACAAAGCGGTAAATGGGGAATACGAATAACATCGTCATGTATGTGAAGACCGGACGCACCACAACCTGAAAATCACCCAATTCATCAACACTGAAGTAGCGAATCGTCAACAACACAGCAATGTAAATCATAAGAATGCTTGCTCCTGCTTCGAGTGTCGCAGTAAAGCTCTTTTTCACATAGCCGTACATGTCTGAATTAAGCTGTACAGGCTTAATTGGCAGAGTCGATATCTCTTTTCTTCGGCTGATATACATATAGAGCGCTGTTATCAACGAAGATATGGTCAAACCATAGAACAGCGCCGTTAACGCACTGAATCCAGCAATATAGTAGGCGAATAGAAACAGAGCCGCGTTCAACGCAGGGTCAAGCCAAGTGGTACGGTTAGTAATATCGTACAAACGATACATGGCAACTAAATTGGTAAAGTAAAGCTTTAGCCCCAAACCAAAAATGATGCCCACCAACTGTAAGTATTCGACTCCGATGTCGAGGCTGTGCTTGATGTAAGGAATCACCCCACCCCACGTCGTTAGGACGACGAAAATAAGGGTAAAACGGAAGACATTGATAATATCGATATCATTCTTGGTTTGAGAATAGGTCACGACCATGGACGAGCGGAAGCCCGTCATCAGTATCATGGACAGAGAAATGATATCAACGACAGTATGAAAGAGCGCCAAATCGGTTTTTGCTACCCAGCCCGCAAGCCATATCTTAAAGGTAAAACCTATCGCAATGCTGATTAATGTTGCCCATATACCGGAAATAAACGCCTTCTTTACCTTGGTGACTGATTGTGAATGCATTTCGAATACTACTGTCATAGGTGAGATTTCCACATAGTATTGAAAGCTATTCTCATTTACAACAAAACTCTGTTGCACCACCCGTAACATTGGCTATGCAAGAAGCTAGATCAAAAGCATGTGCACTTTCTTGAGAAATTGACTGAACAGTCTGTTTATAGGCAGCACAGACGGCCACATCAATCGACACAAACTCATAACGATTGCTTAGGTACTAAACTGAATTTATGTCACCTATAGGCAGGACGTGACACTGCCCCTTCAGCATCAAATAGACACTACTTACCTAAAAGCTAAATAAGGAATACAACTTTGGAATGCGCGACAAACTTGTCAATGTTCAGCCTGAACACTCCTTTCTAACAGCGTCTTGAGTAGCAGAAATGCAGCGCCACTGTACGTGACCGTGCAACAGATTTAAGTGGTACTCACGAAACTCTCTTGGTGAATATCCGGTACTTTTTTTGAAGGTGTTCGAAAAGGTAGACAGACTCTCAAAGGAGACATCAGCGGCAGCTATGTGACACCTTCTACTAAGCCTTTAGACTGAACCCACTGTTTTGGGGGTTGACCATATAAGCGTTTGAACTCTCGACTAAACTGAGACGAACTGACATACCCGACTTCCATCGCCGCTTCACTAACATTTGCGCCAGCCGCAATTTTCATCGCAGCACTATTGAGACGCATCGACTTCATAAATTGTATTGGAGACATTCTGGTTGCTTGCTTAAACTTACGATGCAGCACCGCCCTACTCATGCCCACTAACGATGCGAGTTCATCAATAGTTACGTTCTTATCGAGGTTTGTAGACAAATGCTCAATAGCACGCGTAATCCCATTTCCTACACCAAAAGCCTTTCTGATTAATGAACCACAGTCACCTTTCAGCAATGTGTAGTAGAGTTCTCTTAAGCGGCCTTCCCCTAAGACCTCAGAACGGGTGACGTTGTCACTTATTTGAATAAGTCGGTATAAAGCTTCTGTAAACTCCTCGTCCCAATTCGAAAGCAATAAACTTTGTGGTTGCACGTTACTTTTTGACGCTGGCGCAACATCTATCATGTCCTCTATTTCGATCGTAAGCTCCTTCATCACGTCTGTATCGAGAGATACATACACTCCAATCAATGGATCTTGTACAGACGCTTCTGGTGTCCCAGCCTCAACCGGAAGCGTGGCAACACAACACATATATTGCTGGCTGTCATAAACAAAACGATCGCCCTCCAATATCGCCTCTTTTTTCCCATTCAAAATCACAATCAAAGCCGGGTCGTAGATTGCAGGCGCACAAGGGACTGCATTGGTCACCTTGAATAGTTGTACGCCTTTAATTCGGCTTTCAAACATGCCATCTGTCGTTAGCCTCTCGGCTACCAAATCTTTTAATTTCAGCTTCATCGAATTACCTTAAGACAGCAATGATACTAATAGGCAAGAAATAGCGACTAATCCGCGTACTAGCCATTCCTATTGAGAGTTATAGTTCATTTTGTGCGGAATTACTACATTAAGCAGCACACTTAAAAATGCAATCAAGGTGTTTTTGACGATACAGAGTCGTAAATCAAAACGAGGTTAATACAATGGCTAATAAACAATTTGGTAATAAAGGCTGGACACCCGATAACATTGGTTCTCTTGCTGGAAAAACCTATGTCATTACAGGTGCTAACAGTGGGACCGGCTATCAAGCAACACGAATACTCTTATCAAAGGGGGCCAAAGTTGTGATGATGAACCGTAATCCAGAAAAGTCTCTAATGGCTATTACAGAGCTTAAAGAAACACTAGGGACGGATATAGATATCGGCTTTATCACCATGGACCTCAGTAGTTTAAGTTCTGTGAAGAAAGCCGCATCACAACTTCTAGATGAGGTAGAGAGAATTGATGCACTTATCTGTAATGGTGCCATCGCTCAAGTCGCCAAACAGGAACTCACTGTTGATGGGTTTGAGAGCCAATTGGGCGTTAATCATTACGGTCATTTCTTGCTATGCGGTTTGTTGTATCCGCGCATAGAAGCCAGTAAAGGGCGAATAATCGTTGTAGGAAGTACCGCATATAAAATGGGTAAGAAACGCATTCAATTTGAAGATATCAACTTCAATAACAGATATACAGCTTGGGACTCTTACGCGCAAAGTAAGCTTGCTCAAGTGATGTTTGCTTATGAATTACAACGCCGCATCCAATCACTTGGAAAATCGTTACAAGTTCATGTGTGTCATCCTGGAGCTGCAAGAACAAACTTGTTAAAAGACACGGCAAGTGCATTCAACAAAGTCTTATGGGCTGTGATGTCTAGATTCATTGCTCAATCAGCTGAGAAAGGCGCGTGGCCCCAATTGCTATGTGCGACACAAAATGGACTGACGTCTGAAACCTTGTATGGGCCAACTAAACGCGCTGATACCGTAGGGCCTGTAGACGTCAATAATCTTGACAAAATCGCCCTGAATCAAGAAATGGCAAAGAGACTCTGGGCTCTTTCAGAGAACGCGACATCTTTTACTTGGGAGCTTAACTCCCCTAACCCCACATCATATATACAGAAATCAAACTCTTGATTCGATGTAAGTTTAGATGCATTGGCAGAACGTAATGCTAACGTGGGCACGACTTTCTACAATGAATTGCGGCTCTATGTTGTCAATGTTCAGGCTGAACATTGACAAAAAAGGGACATAATCGCAGTTCAAAATTAGTCATCTAGACGATTAGTGATATGACGAACAGAGCCCAATACGTCGGATGCCATCATACCGACTTGTCCATACGTATTGGCATTGTGATCAGCAGCCATACTGTGAATGACGCTGCCTAGTATTGCTGCATCAATAGGTTGATACCCTTGTGCTAAGAGTGAAGAGATGATGCCAGCAAGTACATCCCCCATCCCACCAGTCGCCATCCCAGCATTACCTGCGTGGCATACTACCGTTTTGTGACCATCGCTAATTAAGGTTCCTGCCCCTTTAAGTACAGTGACACATCGATATTTTTGACATAGCTTTTTAACAGAGAGATAGCGATCGGCTTCAACTTCTTTGACACTGCAATTGAGCAACATTGCCGCTTCACCAGGATGAGGCGTGATGACTGTATTCTCTATAGGACGAACATCTAAGTCATCTTGCGCTAACCAATAGAGGCCATCCGCATCTATCACTTTTGGCATATCATAAGCTCGACTGATAACCGCCTCATAAACATGTTTACCCCAATCGAGTCTACTTAAACCGACACCCACACAGATACTCGTGCACCACTCTAGTCTTTCAGACAATTGCTCGACATCTGACACCATAGCTTCAGGTAACAAAGAACGCATAGGGAGACAGCTAGATTGATGGACAATAGAGGCCAGTAACCCCGTTCCTGAGCGCAACGAAGCTGCAGCGGCGAGATACGCAGCACCACTCATGCCGTCTCCGCCGCCAACAACCAACAAACGTCCGTGGCTACCTTTGTGTGAGTCTTGAGCTCTGACTTTCATGTTATCTAGCCACCTTGCACTCGTGAGCAAAGCATTTGGTGTATTATGATCAGCAAAGGCTCGATCTATGCTTAGCCCTGCAAACAGCAACTCACCGACATAACTTCGAGCTTGAGCAGTAACTAAGCCTCTTTTGATGGCAATAAAGGTGACAGTCGCATTTGCCTTAACCGTCGTTCCAAGCTTTCTACCGGTATCGCTATCTAGCCCCGATGGAACATCGATTGAGATGATAGGGCAGCTAGACTTGTTTAATGTGATGATGACTGACTCGGCAGCCCCCCTGAGTTTGCCAGTGATCCCTGTCCCCAAAATCCCATCAACAATAAGGTCGACACTATCGTCTACTTCAAAGTTTGGTTCATGCACTTTGCCGCCCGCAGATAGAAAGAGTTGCTCTGCAGACTTCGCATCTCCACTTATCTTTTGAGGTGAGCCAACTTGCCATAAGGTCACCTTGTATCCCGACATCAATGCTAGCCTTGCAACAACATAACCATCACCGCCATTGTTACCCGTTCCAGTAACCACCAAAATACGGCGACAATGCTCATACCTTTGCTGAATGACAGAAAATACTGACTCTCCAGCTCGCTCCATCAAATCATACATCGGAATATTGAGAAATTCTGCGACTCGTTTTTCTCCCTGTCTTACCGTATCAGATAAGTACAGCTCTTCAGGTAATTCTGGTGTCGCTAAGCTTGTAAACATGAGAGACCTTAAAGACTAATGTTTGGTTCTACTTATTGAAAAGCATATAACATTATTTATTGGTTTGATGTGGCCTAGCGAGCAACATCTATTACAAAAACAATTTGTACAAAAACGACAATCAAATGTGTCAATGTTCAGGCTGAACATTGACAACATCTCAAGCCACAAATCTACCTTCCAGTAGCCAGGTACAGTGGAAGTTACGTTATAGAATCTGCGCTTACTCTTTAGCCTTGATAATAGGTTAAATGTTCACAATCTACTCCTGTACTTAAACCTTTAACTCCGGTAACCAGTAGAGTAGGGCAGACTAACAAGATTTGAGGGCAAGCAACATTGCCTTATGTTCAGGCTGAACATTGACAAAAAAACTCCTCATAGGAGTGATAGATGGGGTAGGTTACTAAATGGTAACTGCTTGTCACTAAAGGGAATCACTTCTATATTTGAAGTGGTTTAAGAATCCAATTTCGACAAAAAGGGAACCAGATGGGACACTCAAATAAACTCAAGGCCGGGGATTCATTTCCTACGATTAATGCAAACTTGCTCGACGGAACAAGTGTCACCTTAGGTGAGCCAAAGTCAGGAATGACATGGCAAGCGGTATTCGTTTATAGGGGCAAGCACTGTCCACTGTGTACAAAATACCTCAATGAGATTGAAAGCTATAAACAGGCCTTCAACGATGCTGGTGTCGATATTATCGCAGTCTCAGCAGACGCAAAACATCAGGCAGAAGAACAATTAGAGAAACTCGACATCTCTTTTCCCATTGCGTACGGACTCACCGAAGAACAAATGAAAATACTCGGCGTCTACATTTCTCTTCCACGCTCAGAGCAAGAAACCGATCATAACTTTGCAGAACCGGGATTGTTCGTCGTTAATGAAAAAGGGGAGTTACACGTCGTTGATATTTCAAACAACCCTTTCGTACGTCCAGAACTTGGGGCGTTAACACGCGGATTAGCTTGGATACGAGATCCTAATAACCATTACCCAATTCGCGGCACACTAGATTACTAACCTAAAACAGAAGTAAAAAAGCCAGCTAAGTGAAACTTAAGCTGGCTTTTATTTATCTAACGTAACATTAAATTTATTTAAGTTGTATGTTGTGATCTTCCGACCACACCCGTAACTCTTCAAGGATACCCAACGCTGTTGAACCAAACTCAGTCAGTTCATAACTCACAGCAATTGGACGATCGCTAATAACTTTACGAATAATCATGCCTTCAGATTCAAGCTCTTTTAATCGTTGGTCGATCATCTTTTTACTCGCGCCACCCAGCATTCTCGCTAAGTCATTAAAACGGACGGGACCATCTTTCAAGTGATAGATAATGGAGCCTTTCCATTTACCGCCAATTAAACGCATACCTTTTTCTATAGCACAAGGTTCAGTACAAACATTCGCAACCGTTTTACGACCTTTCGTATCTATAGTAATGGAACTTTGCATAATGAATACCCCGATAAACTTCCACATTAACTGAACTTAGTATACAGCAAGTCAATACTGCCCGCGCTAATAAAGAAAGCCTTAAATCCAACCTATCTAAACTTAAAAATGCTCCTGAAGATGAGTTTCAAAGCGTTCGAAATCACGCTCAATATCCGCATTTTTCATGACATCGAAGCAAGAAAAAGTTGGAATAGAAGTCATACCAAAGAAACGAAAATTTGCATGCATGTGGAACATTAAATCATCAACGCTTTTACCTTGGAACAGATATTCATTGTCATCATCAAACGACTCTTCAGGAGCATTAAATGTCAGTGATAGCATGTACTTTGTTCCAGTTTGAGTGCCACCTGTGCCGTAATTTTTCTTAGGGCCACTTTCACTTCGACCATCAAATGCACAAAGAGCACCGCCCATACCAGCAGTAAACACATCATCCATATACTTTTTAAATGACCACGGTACAGACATCCAATTGACAGGAGAGCGAATGATCACTCTATTTGCCCATGTAAAATGTTCAAGTTGCTCTTCTACATCTATCTCATTTTGCATAGAAACAATACGAACTTCATAACCTTTGCTCTATAAAAGTGTTTGAGCTTTATCAACCAAAGTTGCATTCAAACGACCTGGGGAATAAGGAGAAACTTCGTGTGCGTTAATAATCAGTACATTAATCATTGTCTTTACCTTTCACTATCTTAAATTGAATAGGAGAGGACACTACCCATCCGATAGTGGTTTATTATGGTAACCTAAAAACAAAGTTCAATTAGTATACTTTTGGTAACCTAATTAAATTATCAATAAGTTACTGATAATTATTGAAAATTATTTTTATAATAATCAAAAATTCGACTAACTGGAGTAGTTTAAGTGTCAAGTTGCACAGTGAACGTTAAATTCAATTTCAATGACTGAATAACCAACATCTCCACACAGCTAAAATGTTACAGTGTAACCATGTATCGTGTAGGACAATAGAAATAGCAAAAAAAGAAGATCGATTAAACCTTAACTGCTATGACAATCAGAATAATCTAAAGCGTACTAAGAACATTTTTTATGAACACAATGATGAATAAAACATCATCAATAATTGGTCAATGTTCAGCCTGAACATTGACAACAATTAATCTATTAAATTCCTTACATTTTTGATCAATCAATGACTGCTCGTTACATACTATTGTGATCTTAGCTTTAAGATCAACACATCATAGTCCACCTTAACTCATTATTTAGATCAAATCGATTTCGTTAAATGTTTATATCTAAAAATCTAGAAATAATGACATTTGACGATCTATTACTTGAACTTAATTTAGTTCAAAGCAATAGATTATCTCTCGTCTCAAAAAGAACAAATAATGCGCAAAAGGACTATTAAATAGTTAAGAATTGTTTGTAAACTCAACAACTCATTGCAAAACTCTCTTGAGTTTTGTGATGAGGTTTTGAGTCACCAACAGAACCTAAGTGAAGTTGGTAGTTTTTAAAACTAGATCCTAAAGGTTCTAGTTTCTTAGTAGAGTGCTTTAAGTAATAACATTTACCGATAAATCGTAGATATTTGCCGATTAGATATAGATATTTACCGAAATTCTAATGACATTAGACGATCTAACATATAAATATTTACCGATCTTATCTGTTTTAATATCAACATTAACCGATCTCGAATGTAGTAAGATCCTGATTTAATAAAACCTAATGATCTTAAAGCGATCTAAGCACACAAAATAATCACAATACGGTTCCTAGGAGGATAAATCGGTAAACAAAGATCAACTAACTACAACTAAACATTTACCGAAGTAACTAAACATCTACCGATATTTATAGGGTTTTATTGTGATCTACTATCAACATTAACCGACATGGTATGGATATTTACCGAAGTTAATGAGTTAATCGAAGATCTCTGTTAGACTACCACTATCGTATCCATAGGTAATGATCATGACTTCATCATCAAGCTTAACCGTTATTAATGAAGAAGATCGAAAGAATCGATTCATCTCATCCATTTTGTTTTCTAGAGCAACGATTTTTCATCCAGCATCTCGATTAACGTCAACTATGCAGTCCAAGTTGGTTGAAATTGCACAAAATGGTGGTACGGATCTTAACTATCCATTAGAAAGCGTGAATATCAACAGCTACGGCAAAAATTTTAGAGTTGATCTTCATGTTGACTATTTACTGCAACCTCACCGCGATATCTTAGAAACTATGTTGGCTTACGCGCAAACGATCCAATTGGATGATTCTTCCTATGAAGCAGGTGCACGGCTGACTTGGTCTCAGGTATACCAAACAATTACCGATGGCGATGTTTCGGATACACAAGAAGATGGCTTTGATTCATTTATTGATCGAGATGCAACCGTTCTTTCAATGAGTATGTATGAATTGGCAACGAGAATGGGAATGGCAACAACACGAGCTAACTATGATCAAATTGAGCGTAGAATTACTCAATTGGCAACCGCACATCTTGTGATCAATGAACTCGATGATGATCAAAATGTCGTTGGTAAAAAACCACTAGAGTTTGTACAAGATTATCGATTCTATTGTGATCGCAGCAAATTTAAGACTGGTCGTAAAACAACTAAGAATTTAACCAACCACGTATTTTTGGTTCCTGATATGCGCTTACTACAAGCCATTCGTGATCATGGTTATTATTATCGTCTCGAACAGCACAAAATGACGAACTACAGCAAGCCATCTGTACGCTCATTTTTGAAGTACATAACTACACATAAAGCAGAGTTTCTTCATAACAAGAAGTTTGAATGGGCGCTTGATAGCTATATCCAGTCTATAGCTTCGAAAGTTAGCCACAGCTTTCGTAGTGATCTTAGAAAAGATCTGTTAGCGAATGCAGTACAAATTGAGAAAGACTTTAGTCTTCAATTTCGAGACGTCGGAAATGGTATTCAGATTTTCTATATCGGAGAAAGTGAATCATGATAACTCAATCTCTTGATACGCTGATGTCGTCACGTGCAAGTCAAGAAATGAGCTTTAGCTTAAAAGGTTTACTTAAAGGTCAAGTGGGGATGTTGATAGCAGCTCCTAATGTCGGTAAATCTCACTTAGCACTGTGTATCGCTATGGAACATGCCTCTTCGATGACCCTATTGGGTATGAGCGCAGCCGATAGGCCCGCCAAAACACTGGTCTTGAGCTCGGAGGATGGGGCAGGCGTTATCCAAACCAGAATGAAAGACAAGCTAGCCAGTTGTGCTCCTACAATTCGCTCTGAACTGAAGAACAACTTGCACTTCATGACCGATATTGAGCCTATCGTCATACCGCCTGATTGTTCACATCAAGAGCAAATGGAGCATCAGCAATACTTGGCTCAACTTACAGAGACCTTTTCTCAATTTGATTTAGTGATCATCGATACCGTAACCGAAGCAATCGGGCGATGTGAGGAAGTGAAGCACGACAGATTGATTAAGAACGTGTTTCAGTCGTTAGCCAATGAATCAGGTGCAAGCCTATTGCTAGTACACCACGTAAACAAAGATGAAATTCGTGGCAATCAAGAAATAACCATGGCTTCAGGCGCAGGGCTTACATCGGTAATGCGTTTGACCAAGTGTTTATTTACGTTGAAACGCAGCAAAGACCTAATGTCGATTAAGTATCTGAAAAGTAACTATCTACCAGAAAACGAGAATCAAGAGTTTGCGGTTGAAGTACGCCAAAGCCTGACTATAAATCCTGAGCTATACAACCCGAAAGCGCGCGCGAGCAGCAAAGGTGTTAGAACGACGACTCGAATTAAAGCTGCGCCTAAATCAATTACACTATCCGGGACCATACCCGAGCAGGAAGAGATCGAAGAGCGCAAGAACCTACGTGATGTTCTCTAGAAGCATTTTTCTCGCTCTTCCTATACTGGTCGAGGTATTAACTCTCGAGTGCAATGAGGGTTATATTGCTCATTAGATCCTTTTCTTTCAACGATTTGCTGTGCCGTTTACTTCATCAAACGCTTGATTAACAAGGGTTGCAAGTAAATGGGCAGTTGCAGAGCGCCGACTAGGGGCAAGAACAGTGGTCCGAGATAAGCGCCTGCAATGGTGTAAGTGAGTAACACATTGCGGTTTCCCGATGTGATAGCGGCAATCATCGCTTCATCGCGATCGGTAAATTTAAATATCAAGTAAGCGGTCACAAAAAAGCTCAGGCATAGAACAAAACCCAGCAAGAAAAGGTGAAGTGCGTGCTCTGGGCTTGCATCCCACAATTGACGAAAGTCTCCCATCAGGCCGAGCGGGAACAGAAACACCAACATGATGTTGTACTTAGCCAATTCAGCATGCGCCTTTTTGATCTTGGATAGATCAACGAAGGCATGGATCACGAAAGAGAGTGCGATAGGGCCAACGATGTAAACGATCAACTTAAATAGATAGGCTTGCATATCTAACTCAAAGTGATCGTTGTAAGCCCACCATAACGTCGCGTATAGCGCCACAGGCTTTAGTAGCGTAGATGTGATGGTATAAGTCATGGCTGAAAAGTAATCCAAGCCAATCGAGCGCACAATCGCTGGTGTTGCAAACAGAGAGCCAGTAGCTGCTACTCCTAACATGGCTAATGCGTGGTCCTGATTTAAGCCGAATGTCATTATCACCGCCCCACAGAGCGCGATCATGCCGAAGGTATGTATTACCGCATAGAGCCAACCTTTCGGGCGCACTAGGGATTTGAGTAGGGCTTTTTGGTCGAGTCCGACCAAGGTGAAGAACATTAAAAAGAACAAGACAAACGGTAATATCTTAAATACATGCATTGAGATGCCAGGAACAAGAAATCCTAGAAAGCAGAATGCAATGAGTAGCCATGGGGCTTTACTTGATATGTAGTCGAGCATATTACCGTTTTTAAGGGAGCAGAGCTCGCCTCCCTAGTCCTTGTGACTAATTATTTGGAGCTATTTAACAATGTGTGGCGACTGAACTCAAACAGTTAAGTAATAATTTCCACTACGCATCAAGAATTTAGACGGAAAGTAAGCGTTCACCTAAATTCCTGTCATCATGTCGCAGCAGACCACACTACTTACGCAGTATTCATTGACGCAGTGGGGGAGGGTATATCCATACCCCCATCAAAAAGCCCCCATTGCAATGCAGTGAGGGCTTAAATCAGATTCCAATAATCTAATAGACGTTTAGTTCAGAGCGTAGTGCTTTTTTGCTGCATCAAGGATCTGGTTGGCTTCCACATCGTCGCCCCAGCCTTGCAGTTCCATGCCACCGTCTGGACCTTTGTAGTTTTCAAACCATAGACCAATGATGTCCTGAACGCCTGGATAGGAGCTGTTTAGATCGTTCAGAGAAGTCACATCTTTAAATGGTGAATCGTTAGTGAGAATGCCTACGAGTTTGTCGTCTTGCTCGCCGTCATCTAGCATTTTCATTACACCGATCAGACGAATAGGAACAACTTCACCTCGTGGTACAGACTGACCAAGTACAATCACATCCAACGGGTCGCCATCGCCACCAAACTCTTTAGGTAGAGCAGTACGTGGGATAGAGCCATAGTTACCTGGGTAGCCAAGATAGTTAACCACGCGTGGTGCACCTTTCTTGTGCTCCCAAATCACTTGTTTGTCATTGTCTTTGCTGAGTTCCCACTTGGCAGAGGTGCCTGTTGGGATCTCTACAATTGCATTGACGATGCCATCAACAGAAGCGGCTGGGTAATCATTGAAGCTTGAGTTTGCTTCGAGTGTGAATTGGTCTAATTGTTTGAGCACGGGAGCTGACGCTGCTGCTAAGTCGTAGCTTAAGCCATTGGCGGTAGACGTTGTTTTATAACGCAGCATGTAATCAACCTTACCGCGCTCTTTGAACAATTTATCGAAGCCTTTTTGATTGTATTCGCTAAACTGCCCCATCTGCTTAACCGAAAGCTTTGAGCCACCAACGTTGTTGGTATCCATAGATAGAATATGATTGCTGACTGCATTGATAGCCTTTGCGTAACCTTCGGTAGAGTTAAGATCGAAGCCTGCGACATCAATTGCTTTACGTACTTCTTTAGACCAGTAGAACTCTAAAAACGGGACGGGGTCACTCGGCTTGTCCCAGCCCACACCGCGAGAAAAGTACATCAGTGAGCGGTATTGATCATTGGCGAAGTTGGTTAACCCAAGAGAGGTAGGGAGTTGTTGATAGCTAATCGCTTCACCGTTGTGATTAAACAGCCATGTATTGCCATCTTTTACCATTTGGTTCCAGAACGCATCCATGTTTTTGAGGGTGCGGTAATCTTTATCAACCACCACATTGACATTGAATGATGGCCCACCTTGCGACATGCGATAGAACACATTGAATGTATGGTGTCCGTCAGTCAGGTAGTATTCATTGTTGGGTGCGATGACTACTGTCTTCATGTCTTGTTTACGTGAACCTATTTCCATCTCACAGGTAAAGGTCGAAGGAATATTAGGGTGTGCTTGGTCTTTGATGCTCACTACGCCTTTTTGACCATTGGTTTCACAAATTTCATCAAACATTTTTTCTTGGTCAAATTGGTAGCGACCCAACTTGTACATAATTTGGTCATAACCTACAGATGGTTGAGTAGGTTTTAACTCATGGAGACCAAGGTTAATTACATCGCCTTCTGAGACATTGCTTGCATGAGTGGGTAAAGCAGAAATAGCCAGAGCGCCAATGGTGGCAAGAATCCCAATTTTAGTCATAAGTCCTTCTATATTTGGTATAAAAATTTATGCGCTAAGTTAGTGTGTAGTCGTGACATTAAGATTTCACTTTGATAAAGAAGATATTGCAGTCGTTCGTGCCTGCAATAAAAGAACGTATGAAGCCAAAGATGGCGCGAAATAGGCAATATGTGACTGATAAATAGAACGTTAAGTTGATCAAGAAATGTTCACTGTCTCACTCCTGCTAAAATGAAACCTGAACTCGCGCCTATATGTAAAGTTGACATTGTTGTAGGGTAATTAAATCGTAGGAGGTGAAAATGTTATCCAAAAAGACCACAGGCTTGATTGTTGTTGATGTGCAAGGAAAGCTCGCGAGCTTGATGCATGAAAGCGACGCCAATATTGAAAATACGACGAAGTTAGTTAAAGGTGCCAAAGCGCTGAACTTACCCATTGTATGGCTAGAGCAAAACCCAGAACGTTTAGGTCCAACCGTTGAACCGATTCGCGAAGTGTTAGCGAAAGATCATCTAGCGATCGCTAAATACACTTTTGATGGCTGCAAAGAAGCGACGTTTAAACTGGCGATAGAAAACACCAAAGTCGATACTTGGTTAATCTGTGGGATCGAGGCTCATATCTGCGTCTATCAAACCGCGTTATCGCTGCGCAAAATGGGGTATCGAGTCGAGCTTGTTACAGACTGTACCGCTTCAAGAACGGCTGCAAATAAAGCGCTGGCGCTTGCCAAACTCACTGCGAATGGGGTGGGGCTGACGGGCGTTGAAATGTGCTTGTATGAAATGGTTGAAGATTGCCGTGCTTCAGAGTTCAAAGAGATTCTATCCCTCATCAAATAGCGTCTAAGCCGCGACGGGGCGTTTTCTGTTTCCTCCTTTACAAGACGATAAAAAATCCTCAAGTCGGAACTTGGGGATTGAGCTACATTGGTGCGTTTCTGAAGCTAAGTGTTGTTGAGTGGAATGACTCAAACTGGGCAGGGGAACCCATATTAAAGACGCCATTAAAACCTGAACCTTCTTAAAAATGGAGTCATCTTTTATGGTTTTAGTATCGTCTACACTTGTAGTTATCTACACCTATTTCTAACTCTAAATATGAAAACTAAACGGTTTCCGTTACTTCTTGCTGTCTGTTGCTGCAGCGTATTCGCACAAACTGTGCCCTACGGTGAACAGTCCATAGAGCTCAGTGAGAAAATCTCCCCCGGCACTGATTTTAATCAGTATGTGAATGCCAACTGGGAGTCTAGTGCAGAGATCCCATTAGGCTATCCATTTCGAAATGCTTTCGTAGATGTACACCTAAAGACACAGAAAAACCTACGCACTATTGTCGATGAGCTTACCAAGTCTAAGTTATCTAACCTCACTCATGATGAAAAGAATATCGTTAATCTATATCGTAGCTACATGGATTTAGATGAAATAGACCGCCGTGGTTTATCACCTCTCGAAAAGACGCTTGAGGCGATCGAGACAATTAGCACTAGGGAAGAAGCTGCCGCTTTCATGGCAAAAGCTGGTGTGGGCTCTTTTGTCGATATGATAGTTGCTCAAGATGAGAAGGATCCAACAACCAACAGACTACATATTATGCAGGGTGGTTTATCAATGGCCCGCGCATACTATATTGACAAAGGCGAAAAAATGGATCGTATTCGTGACGAATATCTTTCATATATTGCTACGGTTTTTTCCGCACTCAACTATCAAGATGCCACAGAGCGCGCCCTGTCTGTGTTTGAACTCGAAACAGTTCTGGCTCAGGGTTATTGGTCTAACGCTGAAATGAGAGATGTTGAAAAAATGTATCGACCATTGAATCTAAGACAACTGCAAGATCATGCACCAGATTTTCCTTGGGAACTGTATTTTGATGAGCTGGGTCTTAGCGATAAAGGTCGGGAAAAGATCATAGTGATGACAGACGGAGCTATTCTGCACTTAGCTAAGACTTTCGCTCGCACAGACATTAAAACATTACGAGCCTACCTAGAATTTCATTATGTGAATGGATATGCCCGGTTCCTCCCGAAGCAGATATCTAAGGAACACTTCGAGTTTTACAGTCGTGTCTTGAATGGGGTGACGACAGACAAACCTCGAGAAGAAACCGCGCTTAGACTCATAGATGAAATATACGGGGAGAAACTTGGCAAGATATACGTAGGTCGATACTTCCCACAAGAAAATAAAGAAGAGATGACGAGACTGATAGGCTATCTTCAGGGCTCTTTTGCGAAACGCTTTGCGGCTAATGAATGGATGGATATAGAAACCAAGGAGGAAGCGCTTCGTAAACTAGATCAATTTACCGTCAAAATCGGCTACCCAGATCGGTGGCACGATACCTCGGATATTCAACTCTCTGCGAACCGCTTAATAGCCAATATTGAGAACATCAATCAACGAACTGCTAGGATTCAGATAGCAAAAATAGGCAACCCTGTCGACAGTTGGGAGTGGGACATGTTGCCACAAACTGTCAATGCCTATTACACCGCTACGTCAAATGAAATCGTATTCCCTGCGGCCATCCTACAACCGCCATTTTACTCTGCTGATGTTGATATGGCGTATAATTTTGGAGCAATTGGCGCTGTTATAGGCCATGAGATTGGACATGGTTTTGACGATCAAGGACGGATGTTTGATGGCCGTGGCGTATTACGCGACTGGTGGACTAGAACTGCAAGCAAACGCTACGAAGTAAAAACGACCCAACTCGTTAAACAATATAGTGAGTTCGAGTTTGATGGCCTGAACATTGATGGCAGGTTGACGCTTGGCGAGAACTTGGGAGATTTGGGGGGGCTTACGATCGCTCTTGAAGCTTACAAACAATATTGCATTGACACGTATCCTAATGGAAAAGCACCAGTCATAGCGGGCACGACTGGCATCCAACGTTTTTTCATAGCGTGGGCGCAAGTTTGGCGTGAAAAGGCGACTGTGGAAGCGACTCGATCACGGATCCTTAGCGACCCGCATGCTCCAAATCAGTTTCGCATCAACGGTATCGTTCGAAATATAGATGAATGGTACGAAGCGTTTAATGTTACTAAGGACAGTGAAATGTACTTGGCGCCTGATGCTCGCGTGAAAATCTGGTAAAGATGGAATAGTTGGGATAAATCACCCTAATTTTCCATCCGCATGCCATCAAACTTATGTCCTTTAGTTCGAATGTGCCTACTCGACATTGATAAGTCAGCGACACTCTCGCTGACTAAATTCTCAATGTACTAGAGGGGCTATTTTTCTTTTGAATTCAGCTTTTCTCAAAAGTCCCGATAGTTTTAATCACTCCCGACATTATCTCCGTGGAGTCGGCCTTTTTAGAAGCTTGTTGCATAGCTGTAGAGTTCTGTTTTAGGCGTGCTCTTAGGTCATCTAGTTCTTTTTGAGTTGTTGATTTTTCAGTATTTTGCGGACTATTCATAATTTACACCATTAAGTTTTTTTATGATGACATATTATTATCTACAAAAATGATACTATGTAGTTGGTTAATATCTAAAATACAGATGGGTTATAATGTTTACGCTCCAACAGTTAGAAACCTTGGTTACATGTGTAGAATGTGGTTCATTTTCTGCTGCTGCAAGAAAGTTAGGAAAAGCACAATCTGCCGTCAGTACCGCAATAGCTAATTTAGAAATCGATACTGACACTGTGATCTTTGATCGCTCCTCCCGTACCCCCAAGTTAACTGCACAGGGAACCAGACTTTACTCCTATTCAGTGAGTCTGTTGAGCGACGCTTACCAAATAGAACATATGATGAAGGCATTTGGCTCGGGTGTAGAAGAGACGTTGACCATTGCTGTAAATGCATTATTGCTCACGCCTAAGTTTTACGATGTGTTAAAAGAGTTCTACGTGCTTTTTCCCTTCACGCAGCTCAATTTAAACGTTGTCGAAAATAATCTTGTCGCTGATATGGTTGAAAAAAAGGAAGCAGATATTGGTTTTATGATTTGGGGGCAACAACCTCCGAGAAATGTAGAGCTTGGCTCGATTGGCTATGTTTCATTTGCGATAGCTGTTCATCAATCGCACCCTCTGTTATCGGATTCAAACGTCGTGTTTGACAACGTAAAAGACTACCACCAAGTGTTATTGAAAGATTCCCCCTTACACTACAACCTGCCATTAACGCGATCTAACTCTATCGTGAACAATTTGGAGGGGGTTATTGAGATAATTAAGATCAATAACAACTGGAGTTTATTGCCACATCACGTCATTAGTCATCACTCTGATTTAAGAAAACTACAAGTTAGGGGTGAAGAGAAAGATTGGTTGTTACAAGTCGATCGAGTTACTAGACAGAAGCTCGGAAAAGCAGCCCAATGGCTGGTGGATAAGAGTACAACGTTATACACGTAGTGTTGATAAAGGGATCACTAAATTATCTAGAGAAGGAGATCCTTGCTTTATACCCAACGCCCCCCAGGCATGGCTACAGTTGTCATACCAGAGCGAATCGGATATTGACCTGTGATGAATGCAGCACGACCTGCGGTACAACTAACTGTGCCTTTGTCAGAAATTACTGATTTATGGGGTAGGTTCTAGACTTAGGGCTGTTGCTAAAGTACAACTCTGCATCTTTTAGATGTATTGAAGAGAACCATGAAGCAAGCTAGAGGATTCACTCTTATCGAGTTAGTTGTCGTCATTGTGTTGTTGGGTATTTTAAGTGTTACGGCGGCTCCTAAGTTCTTAAACCTACAAGACAGTGCAAGACTTAGCGTCATGGAAAGTGTTAAAGCAACATTGCAGTTTGTCGTCGAAGGGGTGTACTACAAATCTGTCATCTTGGGGACTGATCAACAATACGAGGTAATCACGGATGTGAATGGTATCCAAATACAAACGTACTATGGTTACCCGCAAGAAATCTGGGACAACAAACTCGAGCACCTAATGGACAATGATTATGTGTATCTGGGAAATGCCTATAAAGATAGCAGTGTGTTCAACGAAATTTGTCAGGCCCCGGTTTGTGTAGTTGACCAAATTAAACTTAACAAATTCTTACCCGTCGATACCGAAGCCTATGCATTAGCACTCTTCCCCAAAGGCCACTCAGCAGGCACCAATTGTGCCGTTAGTTACTATTTTACCGTCGATCGGTCGTTGGGCGTTGCTGATGTTAACGTTGAGTTGATCGCTAGTGGTTGCTAGCGAAACCTGTGACAGGAAACTTCTTGGAAATGATAGTTAGTGTAGTGTTCAACACAAAGCCGAATGGCTCTGCACGCAATGTGACTAGTCACTTCCTCTGTCTGTCATGTGAGCGATAACAATCATCTAAATACGCATCTGGTTATATACTTTTGGGGTGTAGTGGCATAGTGAATTTGGCCACCTGATTAGAGGTGTTAAGATGCACCTCGTACACAACAGGTGAAACTATGACAAAACGTACGAGAAGAACTTTCAGCCCAGAATTCAAACTTGAAGCAGCTCAGCTGGTCGTTGACCAAGAGTACTCAGTTGATGAAGCGGCCAAAGCTATGAATGTGAGCAGATCGGCTATGGACAAGTGGGTCAGGCAGCTCAAACAGAGCTACAGCATCACTACACTGTGCAACGTCTTTGGCATTCATCGAAGTAGTTACAAGTATTGGAAGCGACGACCGAGAGCCATTCCTGCATTGGAGGTTCAAACTCGAGCGTTTGTTCAAGAGGCTCATAGTGCCAGCAATGGCTCCGCAGGAGCTCGGACGATAGCAGGGATCGTAACTAATGCGGGCATTAACTTGAGTCGCTATCGAGCAACCAAGATCATGAAAAAGCTTGGATTAGTGAGTCGACAGCTACCGAAGCACAGATATAAGAAACAGTCTCCCGAGCATGTGGAGATCCCGAATCATCTTGAGCGGCAGTTCGCGGTTACGGCCCCAAACCAAGTGTGGGTTGGTGATGTGACTTATGTCTGGACTGGCAACCGCTGGGCTTATCTAGCTGCTGTGCTGGACTTGTTTGCTCGTAAACCAATTGGTTGGGCGATGTCTTTTTCGCCCGATAGCCAGTTGACAAGCAAAGCCTTAAAAATGGCTTATGAAAGCCGTGGAAAGCCTAAAGGAGTAATGTTCCATAGCGATCAAGGCACGCATTACACTAGCCGTAAATTCCGTCAAACTTTATGGCGTTATCAGATAAAACAAAGCCTGTCACGTAGAGGTAACTGTTGGGATAACAGCCCGATGGAGCGCTTCTTCAGAAGCCTAAAAACAGAATGGGTGCCAGCTAGTGGCTATCGGAATTTAACAGAGGCCTGGAAAAGCATTGTTGGCTACATCATAAGATATTACAGCCAAATCAGGCCGCATCAGTACAATGGTGGTCTCACACCAAATGAGTCGGAACGGCTCTATTGGCAGACTTATAAAACCGTGGCCAATTTTACTTGACCACTACAGCCGTCGTTTCCGACGCGTTTATGAAGTATCAGGTGGCGGTTTTGAAGAAGACAAAAACGGTGCTCTGATTAACACGGTCTATGCTTACACCTTGTCGATTTCTTGCAACCATTGCAAAGAGCCCGTGTGCGTTAAAAACTGCCCGACTCAAGCCATGCACAAACGCGAGGGTGATGGTATTGTGCGTGTGAATACCGATCGATGTGTTGGCTGTGGTTATTGTTCATGGTCATGTCCTTACGGTGCGCCACAAATGAACCATGAGCAGGGTCAAATGAGTAAGTGCGATATGTGTATTGACCGTCTTTCAGAAGGCAAGCGTCCAATCTGCGTCGACACTTGTCCTCTCAATGCGATTAAGTTTGGCCCAATTAGAGAGCTACGTGAAAAATATGGTCACCTATCTGAAGTGAAGGGAATGCCTTCATCAGATAGAACTCAGCCAAATCTGGTCATTAAACCAAACAATGGTGCATTGAAGGGTTAATATTATGCATGAAATTTCTATTGTTGTTTTTACTCTATTTGTACAGTTTTCCATCGGTTCATCGGTGACGTTTGCTTCTCAGTATCGTCAGCAAACGTTGGTAACAAATAAGGTATTTCTGTTTGCTATCTGTGCGTTAGCGACGTTGGGGTTATTAATTTCACTTACTCACTTGGGCTATATTTGGAACGCGCCGTATGCGATCACCCATGTTGCTAGTTCGTGGTTAAGCCGTGAGATTATCTTTACCTCTGCATTTGTTGGCTGCTTTGGTTTGGCGTTTTTATGGGTGTTCTTTAAAGATCAACTCAATAAATGGCTAATTATTGCAGGCGTTATTTTTGGTCTCGCAAACCTTTATGCTATGAGCCACATCTATACTGCAGCAACCGTGGCTATTTGGCAGTCATGGGCAACATTTGCCAGCTTTTTCGGAGCGGCGATCACCGGCTTATGCTTGGCAGCAATGATTCTGTCTTTGTATAACTCAGGTAAGTTTAACCTATGGCCTGTAGGACTGCTGTTGGCTGCGACGCTTATTCGTATCTACGCACAGTATGACATGATGGCTGGTTTACAAGCCGAAGTGGATGCGCTGGGCATTATGTTCCCAATTCGCTCGGAAGTCTCCTTTGCTGAGTTTGTTCCAAATACTTACTATGCTTGGGGGGTAATGATCGCATCTATCTTTGCGCTTGCAGTAATGGCCGCTAAACAAAACATGAATCGCGCTCTATTTGTTGTCTCGGCGCTAGGTATTGTTTGTGCGGAATTAGTGTTACGGATTGGATTTTATAGCTTTTAATAGCCCATGATTCGACATGTCATTAATGCCATGGATCTAGGAGTGGTGACCGAGCTGGTCATCACTTCTGCGTGCCTAAATGGATGCGATACTTGTTTGCGGCATTGTCCCGTAGGTGCGATTGATCTCAATACTAAGCAAGTTGATGCTCAAAAATGTACCCACTGCAATCAGTGCACACTTCACTGTCCGGTGGGGGCGATTGAAGGCGTTTTGGGGCCGATAAGGTATATCCTTGACGGTTATCTTTATGTGTCAGCGTCAATGCCGGTACAAGAGCTGTATGGTTGGCTAGCTTACAAAAAAGAGTTATTGGGCCTTTTTTGCCATCGGATGACCGTCGAGCAATATGCGGCGATTAGTGAGCTAAAAACCTATCGCCGTTACCAACACCTGAACGTTGCCAAATCGACGATCGACCCTGCTAAGCGAGCAAGCGTTAAAAGCCAATTGCGCCTTCCTCCGACTTATCTGAGAAAGGCGCCATTTTACCAAGTTGGGATTGTTTTAGAAAAATGCCAAGCTTGCTGGGTTTGCTCAAATGCTTGCCCGACAGGAGCCATTTTGCGGGACAGAGAAAGTTGGGCTATCAATCAAGATCTGTGTACTAACTGTGGCCGGTGTTACGAGATGTGTGACTCCAAGGCCATTCAAGTTGAGCAAGGTGAGCCCAAGCAAGAGTTGAAACATATCGACTTGTTTCAGTGTCAATGCCACCAATGTCAACAGACTTTCTACTCAACCAAAACATCACAGAATGTCTGTTTTATTTGTCTTCATAAACCTAAATTAGAAATGAGAGAATAATGGTCGATCATCAAAGACTCGCACAATGTCTTAACATACTTGCGATTTTTTTTCGTTACCCACCGAGTTCGGATAACTTCCAATCGATTGCTAACTTCTTTCAATCAGACTGGATACCTGAGTGGATAGAGGTAATCGACGAGTCGCAGCAATGCGCTGCGCTGCAAGAGATGAATGAGTTAACTGATGAAGAGTGGCAGCAAAATTTAGGTATGGCGCAAGTATTGACCGCACCACCATGGGGTTCTGTCTACACCGATCCAGAGCAAGTGCTCTATGGTGCAACAACGGTGGCACTTCAGGCAGAACTGGATTCGATGGGGTTCGCGTTTCAATCCGAAGTCAAAGAGCCTGTAGACCATATTGGCCTTATTCTTATGGTGATGGCGAATATTGCGCAATCCAATGATCTGAAGACCTTAGAGCGTTTTCAGGAAAGTCATTTAACGCCTTGGGTTCAAGATTATCTCCGACTACTCACCGAATCTACAAATGTGCCGAGTATATTAGCTGCAACGAATTTATTGAGTAACACTTTAGCTTGGAAAGATAAGCGATAAGTAGAAGGTCGCGAGTTTTGATATGCAATCAAAGTAATTTTGTTCTCATATTCGTTGTGAAGATAAAGAACCGTTTTGGGTAGAAACCCCAACCTAACCCTTCGTTGATCAATGTAAACATAAGTTCGAGGTCTTATACTATCTCGTAACGTTCATTAGGGTTAAGACGAGAGATTTCGTAGGCGTATACTTCTCATCGAACCCTTACATCCCACCATACGGTGAAGATAAGATGATGGGCTACATTCGAGAAGCGGCTAAGGTGATAGCACCAAAATAGATTGACCGTTTCTTTCACTGAACCAAGTGAAAATAGTGTCATGTGACTGGTCAGCGAGCTATCGCTGACCTTTTTATACGTAGAATGTACTTTGTATAATTGCGTTATTAAGGATTAATTGAGCACGAGTTTCATCTGAGTGTTCAGTTTCTCTCGCAATACATCACGTTGGAATGGTTTGGGTAAATAGTCATCCATGCCGCATTGGTAGCATTTACGAATGTCATCATCGAGTACCGATGCTGTTAGGGCGATGATGTAGATTGGCTCAAGGTTATTTTTTGATTCAAATTCGCGAATAGCGTGAGTGGCATCAAAACCATCAACGATAGGCATCATGCAATCCATCAAAATAAGGTGGATGTTTTGATGGTCAGCTCGATAAATGTCTATGGCCTCTTGACCGTTATTCGCTATCACATAATCCATCGACATTTTCTGAAGGTTAATACCAACAATTTTTTGATTCACTTTGTTATCTTCCACTACCAAGGCCTTAAACCTACTCGTATCTTGAGTGGGATTGCTTGTTATATCATGACTTAGATCATCCTCGTTTAAGTTGCGCAGTGTGCTAATCAAACGGTGACCAAAAAGTGGGCTGGTCAAAAACGCAGATACGTCCAGGTGGCTTAGATCGGTTTGCAGTTTGTTATCACGAATAAAGACAATAGGGTGGTTGTTAAATTGAGCGCTTAACTTAGGATAGATCTCTGGTTGGTCAAAAATGATGATAGAATCTTCAGTAACTTGTGCAGATTCGACGCTCCCAAATACATTCACCTTAACATTGTATCGTTCAAGTTCGTTCATCAATAGTGGGTTGGGTTGGGGCGAAAGGTAAACCACCGGCGTTTGTATCACTTCCTTCTCAGGTTGTTGATCGCGAGCGAATTGCAATTCGAAAGTAAATTCACTGCCTTCACCTTTGCGTGAATGAAGTTTAATGCTCCCACCCATTAACTCGACCATTTTGGCGCAGATTGCCAAACCTAAACCTGTACCTCCGTAATCTTTTGAAGTGTCTGAATTTTCCTGTTTAAAGTCTTCAAAAATATGGCTCTGCTTACTCTCTTCAATACCGATACCGCTATCTTTGACTGAAAAGCGCAGTACTACATATTCGTCAGTTTGGTGCACTAGACCAAGAGTAAACTTGATAGAGCCGCTATCGGTAAATTTAATGGCATTAGAAGCCAAGTTCATCAATGTTTGACGAACTTTTTGCTCATCGACTTTCAGGTAATCAGGAATATTCTTTGCAAGCTCAATTTGAAGATCGATACCCTTTTGCTGAGCTTTTGGTGCAATCAACGCAGCGGTATCAAAAATGATCTCTTTTATGGCAGTGGTATGCGGACAAATTTCCAAACGACCAGACTCAATCTTAGACAAGTCTAAAATATCGTTGATCAACATTAACAGGGTTTGTGACGAAGCATTGATCGTCGCCAAGTAATCCTTCTGGATAGCGCTCAACTTAGAGTCGTTTAAAATTTCTGCCATGCCTAGAATGCCATTCAAAGGAGTGCGGATCTCGTGAGACATATTGGCCAAAAAGGCACTTTTTGCTAGATTGGCGCGCTTTTCATGTTCGCGAGAGACGATCAAATTTTTTTCTAACATCGAAATCTGTCTGGTCACATAAAGTAAGATCATTACAACGCTAAAAAACACGATTAATGAAGCCATAAGGCGATACTGTTCATACTTCGTGACGATATGATTAATGTGATTTGGCAATGTTTCGAACAGCGATTTCAGTTGAGATTCGACATTATGAATTGTAGCGCGCATCTCGCCATGTTGACCTTCATTGTGTGAGTAGCCAAATCGTTCAAACGCTTGTTGTAAATTGAAAAAGTCCTGATAGAACTGATCAAATTTTTGTTCTATCGACGGCATATTTAACGTCACGATTTTACTACGCAACCGGTTTAGATTGACTTCAATTTGTGGCAACAAACTCAGATCAAATTCGGTGAAGAATTGATACATCAGATCTTGTAAAGACAAGGTAAGCTCATCGAACTCCTTATCGTTAATCTTCACTAGAGAGCTGTCTAATGCCAAACTGCTGTCTTTCAGTCTATCCATAAAACCGCCGTTATTATGGTGGCCATGGATTGCAACCACCGACAGTGATAAGGCGGAGAATTGAGTTTGGTATTCGTCAATTAACGACATCGCAACTTGGTTATCGTATGGAGTGTTAATATCATATGTTTTGATTTTCTCGGAAATAGCATCGAGACGTTGCTGCATCGAACGGTAACTTAGCTCCATTCTTTGAATGTATTTATTGTCGACACGCGCCATAAAATCTTTCTCATGGCGGCGCATGGTCAGCATTTCGTTGGAGGCGGAAAGAATATCATTTTGTAGTGTGCGAAGTTGTGTTTTGGTTCGGTCGAGGATGTGATCGACATAGAAGAAGAGTGCTAAAAAGCCGACAACGGCAATAGCTCCTATAACCAAAGTTTTACGTATAACAGTGGATGGAGTATCGGCAGGTGCTGTCATTAACCATATCCTTATGGGTGAAACTTATTGCTTATTATCAAGTTTAAGACAGTGGTAACAAAACGGTCATCTTTATTTCTTCTAAATCGGTTGGTTAAACAGACATGGATCACAGAATAGGTGATATTTGAGTGATCTGAATGAGTTAAATAGTATTTAAATTAGAGTGATAGATACTTTTTGGTGTTCAGCCAGTGATTTTCAATGCCGGGGTTTCGGGAAACGACTTATCAGCAGTGTTTAGTTTTGCTCGGAGAAGAATTGCTTGCAGAGTCGATGATGCAAGTCATTATGATTCATGCATGGAATCGATTTGTACTCGCAATGAAGATGACTTATTCGTAAGTGTTTAAATAGTACTATCGATGACTTAAAAAGATATGCGCTCTGTTTGAGGCGTTACTTTTTAATTGGCTGTCTTCGAACTTTGTTGATTTTGCCGATCATGAAGCTCTTTAGGTATAGAAAGGTGTTCAGTCTACGCTGTTCCAGTGTATAAAGAACACCTTTAAAATAATATTATATAACGTTAATTAAAATGAATATCTCATGCCAACCATGAATTCATCTTGATCGTTGTCACCGATACCACCTTGGCCTTCATCAAGTAGGTTGATTTTATAACTTCCAAATAAAGTAACGTCATCGAAGTAACGAGCATATTCAAGGCCAACAAAATTAATGTCGAGATCTTCAATCTCTTCAGCATTAAAATAGCTGTAGGTTACGTTCACATTATTGTTGCCAAATGTGTAACCCACATAAGCGTCTGCAGATTGATAATCGGATTCAGTAACTTCATTCTCGGAAATCTGGCCACCTTGATACATTACTGCCGCCCATAGGCCATTATCGTTGACATATTTAGCGGCTAGGATATGTGCGTCAGATTTCGCCGTATCGAAATCACGACCGTAAGTTTCATCACTTGTCGCGTAGCCAATACCAAGATCAAGACCAACAGGAAGGCTATAGGCAAACACAGCACCAACCCCTGTGCTATTGTCCGACTCACTATCTGAATTGAAGTTTCCACTCAATTGAAACGTAATTCTGTCAGACGTAAAGTCATACTTAAGCACATTTTTTGCTCGGTCAGACGTTGTTACTATATATTCATTGATGTAACCACTGAATGTTTCTGCCATATCGGTCCAGTCAGTTAAATAAGTAACCGCATTGTTCTGGTGGCCATAATACACGTTACCATGACTTGTTTCTGCACCTACAAATAAGTAACGAGTGTTGATAGCGACATCATCTGTTTCGTTATTGTCAGATTCAGTCAACTCAAATTCATACTTTCCGGTGAATGCCAGTTCATCATTAACTTGTTGTTTACCTACAACATTAAGACGTACACGAGACGCATCTGAATATTGGCTATCTGATTCTTTATCTTTATTGGCTTCTGAAAAATTAGCTCGAGCTTCAACTCGCCCGCCGATATCTAGGCTTGAGTTTTCATCTTGATATACTGTTGCAGCAGTAGAGTTAAAAGTAGATAAAACAGTGGCTACCGCTAAAGCAGAAAATCTAAGCTTCATGGTTCAATAAATCCTTATTTTTATTTGATAGATATAATTATGCTAATAAAAAGGCCCAAGTCCCCTTTTAAGTTAATAAGCATAAAGTTAGGTATATGATGACAAGCTACTTGGAATATAAGTAACTTGTCATTTCATAAGCGTGTAATTAAATCAGGTTAATCTTCTTTTAAACACAAAACACAGTACATTCCGTCTTCCACTTCTGCGCCTTCCACTTCATGTTCAAATCCAGGGAATCGGCTATCCCATTCACCAAGTTTCACTAAATAGTCGATCTGAGGGCTGTCTTGCTCATCAAATTTCTCACCTGACATCATCATTGGGATACCTGGTGGGTATGGCATAACAGCATTAGCTGCGATTCGGCCATGAAGTTTGTCAGCGGGAACCAATTCAACTTGATCTTTAACAAGACGTTGGAAGGTATCACGTGGTGTAAGTACTGGCTCTGGTAGAGATGAGTACGCACGATTTAATGATGTGCCTGGATCTTCGTTCTTAATGAAGTCAAACATTTGGTCACCTAAGTCTTTTAAACCAAGGCCTGCATAGCGCTCTGGATTCTCCTTAACTAAGCTTGGGATAGCCTGTTCAAGTGGTGTATTTTCATCATACATGCGCTTGAACGTCAGCATTGTGTTGACCAATGTTGCCCATTTACCACGAGTCACACCGATGCTGAACAAGAACATCACTTGGAAATCAGTGGTACGAGTAGGAACAATTCCGAATTGACCTGCGTATGCGGTAAATAGTTCAGCGGGCACACCTGTTTCTAATAGGTTACCGTCTTCGTCCATTCCTGGAGTTAATAGGCTCACTTTAACCGGGTCAAGCATTACCCAGTTATCTTCTAAATCACTAAAGCCGTGCCATTTATCTTTTGGATCTAATCTCCAACATTTTTGCTCTGTTGATAGTAGCTCCAGAGGAGCTTCTTCAAAGTTGAACGTTTCACCTGTTTCGCTATCAGTAACTACGGATGCGTTCCATGGTTTGAAGAACCAATCGCCGTCGGCTTCATGACGTTTGTGAATGCGTCCGACAGCTTGACGGAAGCCAATCGCTTCTTCAATCGCTTCATTAGTCAGTAACTTACCGCCATTCCCGTCCATCATTGCAGATGCGATATCATTCGATGCAACAATCGAGTACAGTGGAGATGTTGTTGCGTGCATCATGTATGACTGATTAAAACGGTCATGCGGAATTGAATCACGGCCTTCGCGCATATGGATATATGATGCTTGAGACAATGCCGCTAGCAATTTGTGTGTCGAGTGCGTTGCAAAAACCGTTGGAGCATTTGGATCACCTTTTGCTTCATCACGCATTGCGAAGTGCTTGTCGTAAATAGGGTTGAAACGTGCGTAACCATACCAAGCTTCATCCATGTGCACACGTGGTGAGCTTTGACCAAGCAAGTGTTCAGCTTTTTCAGCGTTGTAGCACAGGCCATCATAAGTACAGCTTGTGAGGATAGAGTAAACAGCGCTTTTGTCGTCGAGATCTTTTGTAAGTGGGCTCGAGTTGATCTTATCTTGGATGCTTTCGACAGACATATCGCTTGCAGGTACAGGGCCAATGATGCCGTATTGGTTACGTGTTGGAACCAGATAAACAGGGCGAGCACCAGTAAGCATTAAGCCTTGCTCGACAGATTTGTGAGAGTTACGGTCGCAAATAGCCACTTCGTCTTCAACCATACACGCTTGCATAATTGTGCGGTTAGATTCCGATGTGCCACCAACTACGTTGTAAGAACGGTCAGCGCCAAATACTTTTGCAGCGTATTTTTCACTGTCTGCAACTGGGCCAGAGTGATCAAGTAGCGACCCTAGTTCTCCGCGTTCAATACCCATGTCTGTACGGAATAGGTTTTCACCATAAAAATCAAAAAATGCACGACCTACAGGCAATTTAGTAAACGCGACACCACCTTGGTGACCCGGAGCAGACCAAGAGTGTTCTTTACGTTGAGAATATTTTGCCAATGCTGATGCGAACGGTGGCAAAAGCTGATCACGATAGCGTTTTACTGCCGCAATCATACGTCCAGCAATAAAATCCGCTGTATCTTGAAGCATCCAAACAAACTCTGTTGTTTTCTTCATTACGTTTTCGTCAATCGCTTTGACTTTATCGCTGTGTGTCGCCATCAGGAAAACAGGAATGTTTTCATGACGCAGCGATAGTTCATCCAGAATCATTTTAGCTGCCGCATGGTTGTCTGCGCCGTCTTGAAGCTCCCAGTTTAAGAACACACCGTGAATAGAAGCATCTGAAGATGCTGTCGCAATGCCATCCTCAAGTGAAGTGGCGTGCGAAACGAACACATCTCGCATGTTTAGTTCTTGGATAAGAGCGCCAACATTACGAAACATGCTGGTATTTGATGAACTGTCATCAATAATAAGAACTTTACTTTTTACTGGGGTGTAACCTGTTGAAATCATGAGTAAACCTTTCTAAATACGCCGTGTGGGCGTGTTAATTAATCTGTTGTTCGGTGGGCGACATCAGCGCCCACCCTAATACTTATTTCAAGCAATATAAGCTGTAGTAACTTTCGCCCTTTTCATTGGTCTCAATCTCAACACCATGTGTGTCGTGCTCGAAACCTGGGAACTGTGAATCAAACTCTTGCAGCGCTAGTAAGTAGTCGATGACTGCAGTGTTGCTCGCTTCTACTTTCTCGCCTGGCATCATTAGTGGGATACCTGGTGGGTATGGCACAACTTGAACTGCCACGATACGGCCCACCATGTCTTTAACGGCGACTTTTTCTACGTTGCGTTTAACGAGCTGACCATAGGTTTCTCTTGGGCTTTTCACTACATCTGGTAATTGAGTAAAGGCATTGTCCATATGCTCTAACATGTCTGTTTCGACAATAGCTTGGTGCATCTGCTTAGCGAGATCTTGAATGCCCATGTCGGTGTAACGATCCGGGTTGCCTTCGACCAAGTCAGGTAGAACAACACTCAATGGCGCATTCTCATCGTAGTAACGTTTAAATTCGACTAGACCAGAAATCAGTGAGCCCCACTTACCTTTTGTTGCACCAATCGAGAACAGAACTAAGAACGAATAGGGTTCGGTCTTTTCAACGACGATGCCGCGGCTAGAGAGGAATGAAGAAACCAAGGTTGCTGGAATACCTGATTGCTCTAGCTGTCCATCAATATCCATTCCTGGTGTTAATACCGTGGCTTTGATTGGGTCTAGCATGCAGTAGTCTTCACCCAAGTCATCAAAACCATGCCATTTTTCATTTGGTTTTAAGCACCAGCAGCTTGGGTCTGTCTTAAGTTTATCGTCATCTACTTCAGTGAATGGAACACCGTCAATTTGGTCTGGTTGCCACATATCAAACCACCAATCGTTGGCGTCACGCTCTTGGATCTGCTGCTTGATGTTGACGATTGATTTGCGGAATGCGATTGCTTCGCTAATACACTCGTCTGTTAGGTATTCACCTGAATCATCCATCATTTTGGCAGATACGTCTGTCGATGCGATGATGCTGTATTGGGGTGACGTTGACGTGTGCATCATAAACGCTTCGTTAAACAGCGCTGGTTCAACGGGTACTTTGCCTGAACGCAGATGAATCATCGAAGCTTGGGACAGGGCCGCAAGAAGCTTGTGCGTTGAATGCGTGACAGAGATCGTTGCATCATCAGGATGACGTTCACCACGATGCATGCCGTAACGGCCTTCATAGAGGTTATTAAAACGTGCATAAGCGTACCAAGCTTCATCATAGTGAATACGGGGTACCGAGTTGCTCAGAATACGTGTGGTCGTCTCAACGTTGTAGCACAAGCCGTCGTAGGTTGAGTTTGTTAATGCTGCAAGGACAGGCATTGTTTGTTTATCGACAACGAGTGGGCTCTCTTCCATCTTCTGCTCAATGGCTTCTTGTGTCATTTGACGAGAAGGAACTGGGCCGATTAAACCTCGCGCATTTCGCTTAGGTACCATGTAAATAGGCATAGCCCCTGACATATTTAACGCGTAGTTAAGCGATTTGTGACAGTTACGATCAACAAGTACGGTATCGCCATCGGCAACTGCTGAGTGAAGAATGATCTCGTTACTTGATGAGCTGCCACCCACAGAGAAGTATGTGTGGTCTGCACCGAACACACGTGCTGCATTTTTTTCTGCTTCTGCAACGGGTCCGTTGTGATCATTAAGTGAGCCAAGCTCTCCAACTGAAATCGACAAGTCAGAACGCAGCATCTGCTCACCATAAAAATCGACAAATGCTTTGCCAACAGGTGTTTTCATAAATGCTGTGCCACCGGTATGTCCCGGGGTATGCCAAGAGTATTCGTGAGAGTCATCAAAGTTGACCATTGCGCCAAAGAAAGGTGGCAAGATGGTGTCTAAATAACGCTGTGCAGCAGCTTTGATACGGCCAGCAATAAATTTTGGGCTGTCTTCAGGCACATAGATGACCCCATCCATTGCCTCTACGAATTCTAGCGGAATAGTCGAAGTATGCTCTTTTGACATGCCCAGTAGAACAGGAATACCAGCACATTTTGAACGCAGTAGTTGAATCGTCTCAAGTGCAACAGTTTGGTTAGTCTGGCATAAATGCCAACTGATGATTACAGCGCTAAATGCAGGACTTGAAGATACGAATGTAGAAAATTCATTTAATGTTCTACAAACTTCAATATTAATGTTGTCTTCAACTAAATGAGAAGTAATAGAATTAATGCATTTTTCGTTTGCATTATTGTTGCTTGATTCGGCTACCAAAAGTACTGGAAATTTAGCAGCTAGTCTATCTGGTAATGAGTGTATTGACTTGCTCACTTTGACTCCTAAGTATGTTTGTATATTTCAATTGATTGGCTGGATTATGTTGTTTTTGAAATTAGAACACCACTCGCTTTTAGATGGCTTGATCCATCAATCGGGGGGTGGTGAAAATTTAAATCTCATAAAAACAACGATTTAAGCTAAGTTTTGTTGGTGGTAATTTAAATGAAATTTACTAAATGCGATTTTTGAATGATTTGGTCCATCAAAAGCGATTACACAAAAAGACGATATTTATTTAGTCTTAAAGCTCAAAGTTTAGCATTCTAGTAATATTGAGAATTGTTATTTTAATTTAGGGTCTATTTTATAAATGATTCTGTAAATTACTGAGTGACGTTATCTATAAATGAATGTATATCACTAAAACATTTAGTGAAAATGTTCATTTTAACTTTTATTTCTTCATTTCCTTTTTATAGGAAATTAATTTTAATTTTTTCTAGGAGCTTCCAATGGCTGATTCTAATAAAAAGATGACGCTTGCTGGGCTAACGACGTTAGTTGCAGTAAACATGATGGGCTCAGGCATTATTATGCTTCCATCATCCATGGCACAAATCGGTGCAGTATCATTACTTTCATGGGTAATAACAGCGGTAGGGTCAATGGCAATTGCTTACTCTTTTGCTCAACTTGGTGTGTTTTGTAACCGTTCTGGTGGTATGTCAGCTTATTCAGAAGAAGCGCATGGCAAATCAAGCTTTTTTATGGCGTCATTCCTCTATTACCTATCGCTTGCGATTGGTAACGTAGCCATCGCTATTTCTGCGGTCGGTTATTTAACGCCCTTTATTCCCTGGTTGGGTACAGGTGCCACACCGCTATTTGTCGGTGTAGTCGGTCTTATTTGGCTAACTATCGTTGCAAACTTTGGTGGTGCTCGTCTTACAGGTAAAATCGGTGCTGTTACAGTATGGGGCGTAATTATTCCAGTAGCAGGTTTGGGTATTATTGGATGGTTCTGGTTCTCTGCGGATACATTTGCACAAGCTTGGAACCCACATAACCTAGAGTTTTCAGACGCAATCGCACAGAGTATTCCACTTACCCTTTGGGCTTTCCTAGGTATGGAGTCTGCGGCTCAAAACTCAGACGCTGTAGAGAATCCAAAGAAAAATGTTCCATTAGCGTGTTTGTTGGGGACGCTAGGTGCCGCAGCAATTTATATTTTATCTACGTCAGTGATCTTCGGTATCGTGCCAGACACAGAGCTTGCAAACTCTAGTGCGCCATTTGCTTATGTATACGCTCAAATGTTTAACCCATTTATTGGTAAAATTATCATGGCGTTAGCGGTAATTGCGTGTGTAGGTTCACTACTAGGCTGGCAGTTCACGCTAGCAGAAACTGCGAAATTCACTGCAGACTTCCGCATGTTCCCTAAAGTGTTTGCGAAACTTAATAAAATGGGTGCGCCTGTGGCTGGTATGATCATCGCAGGTGTTATTCAAACTCTATTTGCAGTTTCTACCATGTCTCCCGATGCGGCAGCCCAGTTTGGCAAACTTGTCGACCTAGCAGCCGTGACGAACATTGTTCCTTACATCACATCGATTTCTGCACTTGTTATTGTCATGAAAAAAGCAAACGTGACCGGTAAGGCTTATACACTAAACATCATCTGCATGTTAATCGCAATTGCCTATAGTGCTTACGCTTTGTATGCCTCAGGTATGGAAGCCGTATTCGGTGGAATGGTTGTCATGATGGTGTCTTACCTACTTTATGGCTTCATCGCTTACCGATTTGTTGACGGCGACTCTACTAAGTCAAATGTTTAATTATCTGTATTGCGACAATACGATTTATATAAAAGATTAGGAACGTAGATATGTTTAATAAAACATCATTAACAAAAAGTGCGCTGACTTTATCTGTCGTACTTTCAGCAGCCACAAACGTAGCACTTGCTGACGATAGCAATCTCACTTTTGGTTACATTCAAGATGAAGCACCATTTTCATCACTTAATTCTGTAACTGGTCACGCCGATGGTTACACCATTGAATTGTGTCAAGCTATTGCACATTCAATGGATGTCGATGGAAACAAAGTTAACTTTGTCCCAATGACAGTCAGTGATGGCATGCAGAAGCTTGCTAATAACGAAATTGATGTGTTGTGTAGTGCGGTTATCCCAACAGCAGAGAGACGCCAGCAAGCGAGCTTTACTATTCCTGTATTCCAAGGTGGTATCAGTGCCATCCTGCGTCAAGATGCATCGCATGATCTTAAACGCGTACTAGAAGGAAAACCCGCTCACAGTGGCCCTAAGTGGCGCGCTACGATTAACCGCGGTTTAGCAAATCATACTTATGTTGTACATAAAGATACTGTTACCGAAGCTTGGGTTAGAGACCAAGTTAAGCATCTTGGTGTCATTTCTGATGTTGTTGTTGTCGACACTCATGAGCAGGGACTTGAGATGGTCAACTCAGGCGAAGCAGACGCCTATTTCGGTGAGCTAAGCTCTTTAAGCAGTGAATTAAACAAGAGTGGATTCACCAACCTAGAGTTGTCTGGTCGAGTTTATGACACAGCTCTGCTTTCACTTGCTGTTCCTCGTAACAACGATGATTTTAGATTTGCCGTGGACAAAGCGCTAAGCGATGCCTACAACAGTAATGAATTTACTGAAGTGTTTCAACGCTACTTTGGTCATCAAAACGATGACAGCCTAGAAGCTATCAAATACTTCTCGCTGAAGTAATGGATAGCCTAATTCGCCCCAAAGTTCCTGTTTTGGATTGGGGCGAATGAATCCTCCGGCGCACTCATGCACAGCACGCAAAGTGCGCTGAAGTTATTTTTACTATTGGTTTATTATTGTACAGAATTCGCCGTATTTTTTATCTAAAACTCCTTGGCGTTCAATGTAGCATCAATTCTGAACCAATCGTTTATTCAATTACTTATCAAACAAACACGACAATGACAGCATCAACACCTACCAAAACTAAGTCTCTAGGACTGTGGACCTGTACCGCTTTAATTATCGGTAATATGATCGGTTCAGGTTTCTTTATCGCACCTGCTGCCTTAGCGCCTTATGGTACCGTTGCCATAATTGGTTGGGGATTAATGGCATTTGCTGCCGTTTGTTTGGGTATGGTTTTTGCCCGCCTAGCGCGAATTGCACCTGCGACAGGGGGGCCTTATGCATACACTCGCCTTGGCTTTGGTCGTTTCACGGGCTTTCTAGTTGCTTGGGGCTATTGGATTTCTATCTGGGCATCACTGCCTGCCATGGCTGCAGGACTAGTTGGTTATATGAATAGTCTTTTTCCCGCGTTAAATGGAATCACTGGTATCAATGTGCTTATCGGCCTAGGTTCTATTTGGCTGATTGCCGCCATTAACATTAAAGGTGTAAAAGAAGCTGGCTTATTTCAAGCTGCTACTGTCTATACAAAACTGATTCCATTTATTGGGATTAGTGTTTTTGGTCTTTTTTGGGTTGATTGGAGTCACTTTGCAGTATTAAACCCAAGTGACAAACCCTTCTTCAGTGCTCTTGCTGCCACTGCGCCATTAACAATGTTCGCATTCCTTGGTATAGAATCTGCGACTGTTCCTGCGGGTGATGTGGAAAACGCTGACAAAACGATCCCAAGAGCAACTATTCTAGGTACTATCGTTTCATCTCTGGTATACATTTTGGGCACAACGGTTGTGTTAGGAGTACTCCCAAGAGAAGTGCTTATTCATTCAAGTGCACCCTTTGCCGATGCTGCCTATGCGATGTGGGGAGCAACCGCTTCAAAAATAATTTCTATTGCTGCAGTGATTTCTTCTCTTGGTGCGATAAATGGCTGGACGCTACTTATGGGACAAGTTCCGATGGCAGCTGCTAGAGACGGAGCCATGCCTAAAGTGTTTGCTAAAGCGAACAAAGCAGGTTCTCCTATGTATGGCATTTTGATTTCTGCCACTCTAGCTAGCCTATTGTTGGTGATCGACGTTTCTGGTGGTAAAGCGATGGCAACGTTCTATAACCTCATCGTGGATCTATCAACGGACGCCGCAATGATTCCTTACGTATTTTGCTGCTTAGTTGAAGGGATCTTATTTGTCAAGCGAGACAAACTTTCTCGCGTCCTCAATATTAAGCATTATGTACCTGTTGGTACGGTGGCATTTATTTTCGCTGTTGCAACTATTTATGGAAGCGGTCCTACTGCCGGTATGTGGAGCTTACTTCTGCTTATGCTAGCTGTTCCAGTGTGGTTGATCGTTGAAAAAGAGCATCATGGACTCAAAGATGCCGACTAAAGTTCACAATAAAGAGCGTCGACTTATTCAGTTTTCTATCGCTATGGGAACCATTTATACTCTAGTGGGAGTCACATGGGGTTTGGTCATTCAATCAGGCATTATTCTTTTTGATGCCATCTACTCAGGTGTTTCTATTCTGCTTTCGATGATGACTATGTACGCTTTAGCTATTATCAGTAAGGATGACAGCTTCGACGCTAAAAACATACGTAATAGCCGGTTTCATATGGGGTAAATGGCGGTTGAACCCTTAGTTAACATGGTTAAATCCTTGGTGATCATCTCTATTTGTTTGTACGGATTCGTCAGTGCCATTTTGGTACTTCAAAATGGTGGAGCTGAAAGTGCTAACGCTTTTTCTGGTGTTTACTATGGATTAATTACTGCGCTGATTTGTACCTGTAGCTGGTGTTTTCTGAAATTCGTCGGAAGAAACCAAAATGACTTAATTCAAGCTGAATGTGAACAGTGGATGGTTGATGCCATTTTTAGTGTATTGGTTGTTTTCTCTTTTATGGCCAGTTATTGGATGAACCAAATTGAAACACTGCGAGATTTCGCGCGTTATGTCGATCCGGTTTCAGTGATTGTTGCAACGCTGTACTTTATCAAGGTACCGATCAACAGGCTGCTGACAAGTATCAAAGAGCTTCTGGTTATGGCTCCAGACGAGACCCTTCAGAAGGATATTGAACATGCCTTACAACCATTTGTATCTCAATACGGTTTCACCGATTACGTAGCTAGAACGACCAAAACAGGCCGCCAGTTGAGTGTTGATGTGACGTTTATTGTCGGAGATTCGAAGTGTGATCTTGATATTCAGCAGCAAGATCAAATCCGACAAGAGATAGAACGCTGTCTTAACCCATTGAGTGATAACCTTTGGTTAGGTGTTTGTTTCACCCATGACCGCTACTGGGCATAGTCATAGGCTTGATAGCAAATTAGATAACCTGACCTCTATTCTTAAAGAATTCCAGCAAAGATGAAAAATAATAACTTAGGAATCCTATACGCCTTTGTAGGCGTAACTATCTTGAGCTTTGACAGTGTGCTCGTGCACTTAATTGGCAGTGCACCATGGGATCTTGTGTTTTGGAGAGGTGTACTGCTAGCTATCACCATGTTTTTGATCACAGCAGTGACAGGCGGTAAAAAACGACGTAAAACACCAATCGCTTATTGTACGATTGACCTTATTGGTGGTTGCGCGTTTGCATTATCGACATCCTTTTTCGTTCTATCAATAAATAGGACAGATGCAGCAAGCACCTTAGCTATCTTTAATACAGCCCCATTTTTTGCTGCTGTTATCGCTTTTTTTACTCTCAAAGAGAGGCTCGAAAAGCACACGATCACTGCAATGATTGCTTCAATATTAGGTGTTGGCATTATCTTCTTCCATGGTGCGACATCAGGCCAAGTCACCGGAGATTACGATGCGTTAGCCGCTGCCGTTTGTTCAGCGGTTTATCTTGTTTGTTTAAGAAAACGTCAAGGTAACAACAGTCATAACGTTTTAATTACTGGCGGCTTAGTTATGGCTAGTATCGCATTACTCAATGGCGCTAACCCAGCGTCACTGAATGGTACTCAGTTTATGTTCATAGCACTGTTAGGTTGTATTGTTGTTCCTTTTTCAGGCTTATTTATAGCTCAATCTTCAAAATACCTGCCTGCAGCTCAAACTGCTTTGATATTGCTTCTTGAACTTCTACTTGGCCCGTTATGGATATTGTTAGTGCTGGGTATTGTGCCAGAAAGAGAAAATCTTATTGGTGGAACGATTGTTCTTATTTCACTCGTTCTACACTCTCTTTGGGAGCGTAAACTTAAACACTTAAACCAAGCACAAGTATTGAGTCAAGATTGAGTCGTGAAACGGCTTTTACTATCATTACGAATCAACCTCAGATTTACCAGAAATCTCAGTAAACACTGGCGTACTTTGTTGTGCGTCAGCATTACATGCCGCCAAATTGAGCATAGTTAATAAACTATATTAGTGACCAAACAGTTTACTTTAGGTGAACAATAAAGGCTTTAAGTGAGGATGAAGTGGATAAAATAAGGGCGCTAACCGTTTTCAGAAGAGTTGTAGAGCTGGGAAGCTTCAAAGCAGCAGTTAGTAATAATATCAATGAGTTGGAAGACTATCTTAAAAGCCCTCTGATAAACCGAACGACACGCAACATGCACATAACGGAGAATGGTCAACTTTACTACAATCAGGTTTGCAACATATTAGATGATTTGAAACATGCAGATTTGTCAGTCATTGAGTCGTCTCATACGTTAAAAGGAACGCTGAAAATCAGCGTTCCTATGTCGTTAGGAATTTTAGAAATTAACCCCATTGTTTGTGATTTCATGCACCAATATCCTGATTTGTCTATTGAAGTGGTTATGAGTGACCAGTATATCGATCTCATCGACTCAGGCATTGATATTGCGATTCGGGGTGGGGGGGAGTTAAGCAATTCTAGTCTAAGATCCCGAAAATTAATCGATATGAGACGAGTGCTTTGCGCTTCTCCTGAGTACCTTTCAAAATCCAGAGAGATTCTTAAGCCAGAAGACCTTACTCACCATAAGTGCCTCATATACAGTTTTTCTTCGTCAGCTAGACGCTGGCGATTTAGAAATGCTGATGAAGTCAAAGAGATTGAGCTCACATCAAGCGCTTATGTGGTAAACAGTGGGTTGGCACTCAAACAAACAGCGTGTTCAGGCCACGGTATCTGTTTGCTTCCTGATTTATTCGTTAAAAGTGAGTTAGAGTCTGGGGAATTAGTTGAAGTTTTACCGATGTGGCAAGTTGACAAGCATTCACTGTATGTCGTTTATCCTTTCCATAGGGAGCAATCTCAAAAAGTCAGAACTTTTATCGATTATGTCGTTAGACACTTCGAGAGTAAGCAGCATTAACCACCGTCTTCTCGGCTTCGGTTGCTTAGTTGAAGATGAAAAAGCCACCTTTATAACAAGGTGGCCAGATTTTCCTACAGATTGGGCTATGCTTGGTCCTACTCATCACCAAAAGTGGTTTAACTAGCTTTACTAGCTTTGATATTTATCCAGTTTGTTATAGAGGGTTTTTATACTTATCCCTAAATCCTCAGCTGTTTCTTTTTTGTTGCCTTCATTTTCTTCAAGCGTGTTCATAATGGCGGCTTTTTCTATCTCTTCCAATGCCACACCTGCCGGTACCCTATCTTCTAGAGTTGATCCTGTTTCTAATGGAGGCGTATCAAAAATGAGGTGCTCGTCTTTAATTGTATCGTCTGCCAAGATGAATGCTCGTTCGATGCAGTGTTTTAATTCCCTAACATTGCCTGGCCATGTATGCGCTGCGATTTTTTCGAGGGCGGAGGCCAAAATAGCTTTTGGGGCGACTTCGTTCGCATTCCGGTGCGCGATGAAGTGCTTGGCAAGGCCGACAATATCACAGCCTCGCTCTCTGAGAGGTGGGATATTAATAGGGAAGTGAGCCAACCTAAAATAGAGATCTTCTCGTAGAAATTGCTCTTCAATAGCCACTTGAGGATCACGGTTGGTCGCCGCTATGATACGTGTGTTGGCAACATGAAGTGTATTACTGCCGACCGGGCGATACTCACCAGTTTCAAGCACTCGCAACAGTTTCACTTGATGCTCAAGGGGCATTTCTGTGACTTCATCAAGAAACAACGTTCCTCCCTCAGCTTGCTTAAAAACACCTTGGTGTGCTCGGTTAGCGCCTGTAAACGCCCCCTTTTCATGACCAAAGAGCTCACTATCCACTAATTCTGGACTGATGGCGCCACAGTTTATAGCAATAAAAGGCTGCTCTTTTCTATCACTGGCAAGGTGAATAGTCTGCGCGACTAGTTCTTTACCGGCGCCGCTCTCACCAACAATCAATACGTTGGCTTCTGTTTTCGCCACGCGTCTGAGTGTGCGATACAAGTTATGCATAGGCCTCGAGGAACCCACTAACATCCCAAACTGGTCTAAATCGCTTGTGGATATTTTTTTTCCCTCTTGTTGTCTTTCCAAATAGTATTGACTGAAGTCCGCTAGAGTATCCGCTAACGTTTGAATATCGACCGGCTTTCTGTAGTGAAAAATAGCACCGCTTTTCATCATCATGTCTAAATTCTTATTGGGTGCACCGGAACCGATGATGATTAAATCTAATTCTTCTAGGCCTGTTGCACTTGATAGGGCGACGAAATCATCATTGGTAAATTGAGATACTTCAACAATAGCGGCATTAGGTTGAAGTCGTTGTAGGCTATCTATCCAGTGCTCGTTGTCCTTATTGCAAATCGTATCAAATCGTGACAACTCCTCCAGAGAGTTTATTTGAGACAGTAGTTTCTGATCTTTCAATTCTACGAACAGTGTTGGTAATGTCATGATTTAACTCTCTTTAAACAGTAGTGAGAGTGATGATAACACGAGGTATAGGCAATGAGAATGTATGTTTCTTTCCTGATAGTTACAACGTATAGGGTGAGTTTTTTATGTTTTTGAATTTATTAATTTCGCATTGCTGAATATCAAGGTTCGAGTATTTATACTTTTTACAAATACTCCTTGTAAAATGTTCATCCAGCATCGTAAACAATATTACTCAAGGTTTTGATTTTAAATTAAAAGTCTTTTAATTCAATTGTTTATCTTTTTGGCATGCAGCTTGCTCTGTTAGTGGTGTCAGTTAAAAAAGGAGAAAAATAATGAAAAACATTGCAAGTAAAATTCTACTAACAACGGTTATTGCTACTTCTTCTTCTGTGGCTATTGCAGATAGTATGTGGAAAGAAGAGACGTTAGATGCTTGGATTGATGGCAAAGCGGAAACAACTTTATTACTTAATTCTAATCTGAACTCTTTTGATATTAATACTTATGTTAAAGACCAAGTTGTCACCTTAACAGGGTCGGTAGAAAATGAGACAGAAAAATCCCTTGCCGAGGAGTTAGTATTAAGTCTTGATCGTGTTAAATCGGTCAAAAATGAACTGACGGTCATCGACAATGAAAAAGAGAACAAAGAGTCAACTCAGGTTTTAATGGATACTAAGATAACGGCCATTGTTAAGACTCGACTGCTAATGAATACGGAAGTCAGTGGTTCTGATATCGAAGTAGAAACTAATGGAAATACCGTTGTGTTGAAGGGTTCGGTGACATCGGATACTGAGCATGACCTTGCATTATCTATTGCTCGTAACACTTCTGATGTTGATAAAGTCATTGATAAACTTGAAGTAATTCAATAACAAATTCCCGAATAAACCGAAGAGAGATTATTATGCTTCATTGGGCGTTAATATTTTTCATTCTTGCCATCATTGCAGCTTTATTTGGATTTGGTGGTATAGCAGGCGCTGCGGCCACAGTAGCTAAAGTTATGTTTTATATATTTGTCATCTCGTTGCTTGTGTCAGTGGTGATGAGTTTAATTAACAAAAATAAGAGTTAGGAGTTTTTATGAATATAAGTACAGTTATTTTCCGTTTCCTAATGGTTTCAGGTCTCGCTTTTACGCTTGCCGCATGTAGTGACGATGGTCCCCTTGAAAAAGCGGGTGAACGAGCAGATGAGACGATAGAGGATGTTCAAAATAAGATCGAGGACAGTTGTGAGAATGTGAAAGAGCAAATGGATGCCAAAGATCAGGACTGCTAATAATACGCATTAACTTATGAATTAAATCATCCGAATCTCATATAAAAGAAATGAATCAGGAGCTAAATATGAAAAACATATTTGATGTGTTGAAAGATAGTCATGAGAAGCAACGACTTTTGATGGATGCAATACTTAAAACATCAGGCGATACTCAAGCTAGGCAAGAATTTTATTCCAGTCTTAAAGAGGAATTAACTAAACATGCGGTGGCGGAAGAGCGACATTTCTATTCTCCTTTGATAGAGAGTGATAAGTCTGTTGATATGACTAGGCACGGTATTGCTGAACACCACGGTATTGATAAGGTGCTTGCTCAATTGGATGACACCGAAATGTCTTCACCAGCCTGGCTCACATTGATGAAAACACTAAAGCACAAGGTGGATCATCACTTAGAAGAAGAAGAGCAGCGTTTCTTTCAAACAGCTGGCCGAGTTTTAGACTCCAAACAAAAAGAAACGTTAGCTAGAAAGTATGAGCAAGAAATGGCTTGATTCGAAGTGTAACCTAAGCTTAACAGTGAAGCGTAGGTTTTGGTTTAACAACCTGGGTTCATTTATGGACCCTTTTTTTTACACGAAGAAACAAAGAAATTAAGGCCTCACTATGTTTATTGTTAAGTACTATATTCTCATTGCTATCGCTTGTTTTTCCGTGGCACTGGTTGTCCCCAATGTATTATTCAGCTCGCTGTTCGTCTGGTCAGGGTTATCGGTGTCTATCGTTAGCGTGGCCTATATCTTCAAGATGCCATCCATATTCAGAAAAAATAGTGATGGAAAAATAGCATGGTGGATCAGATGGGCGTTTATTCCTTTTTTTCTGGGTGTTCGTTTATACAATATCTGGGCTATAAAAAGAGATAAAGTTGAGCCTATTCAGAAAGTAGGAGAGGGGTTATATGTCTCACGACGTCTACTCCCATCCGACTTGGCATTTCTGCAATCGCAAAATATAACGTGTATTGTTGATGTAACAGCGGAGTTCTCTGGGTTAGAGAGTGCTATGACCAGCGATGAGTTCCACTATCTCAATACCCCTGTTCTCGATCATCAAGTCCCTAAACTACGAAAGCTTAAACATGCGCTTAATTGGATAGACACTCAGATAAACCAATCGAGGTCAGTGGTTGTTCATTGTGCACTTGGACGTGGGCGCTCTGTGTTTGTGGTTGCTGCATATCTGCTAGCGAAAAACCCATCTTTAAGCGTGGAACAGGTGCTCAAAGACATCAATGATGTACGAAGCACTGCACAGTTAAATAAAAAACAAAGAAAAGTGTTGAATGCTATCTGTGATAAAGGGCTACTCCACCTTGAAGATAAATGCTGCCTAATTGCTAACCCTGTCGCGGGTGGGGGAAAATGGAAAACAAATGAGCAGCAGGTTATTAGGGAGCTAACCCGAAAGTTCAATTTAGAGATAGCGACCACCAGTAAAGAAGTGTCAGCGGAATCTTTAGCCGAACGAGCTAGAGCGAGAAATGCCTCTCATATCATAGTCTCTGGCGGCGATGGTACCGTCAGCGAGGTGGCAAGACAAATCGTAGGGACAGACATAGCCCTCGGGATTATCCCATTGGGGACAGCAAATGCTTTATGCCATGTACTTTATGGTTTTGCGACAAAAATGTCGCCTGTTGAAAAGGCTTGCGAGGCTATCTTATCTGGCAACTCTAAGAAAATGGATTTAGCGTACTGTAACGATCAGCCAATACTGCTCATTCTTGGTATTGGGTTTGAAGAGAAGATGATTGATTACGCTCATCGTGAACAGAAAAATAAAAGTGGCCAACTGGCTTACTTGTCGGGTCTGTTTTCTGCGGTTGTCGTAGGAGAAAGCCAGTGGTTTGTAGTCACTATAGATGGGGAGGTATCACGAGAAGCCGAATTACAAAGTTTAGTGGTTGCCAACACATCGCCTTTCAGCACGGTGCTTGCTCAAGGGGGGAAAGAGCCAAGACCTGATGATGGCCAATTGCATATTACCTATTTAGAACATACTGATTCGCTTGGGGAAAGAGCTTTAGCGATGTCTGATGTACTCCTCTCAAGCCTAGGGCTCAAAGAACAAGCATCCTTCTTTGAATATGAGTCTGCAAAGCGAGTCAAAATCGACTCAAATCGACAGATTAATTATGTCATTGACGGAGAAAAGTTCTCTGCAGAGTCACTTGAGATAAGTATTAAAAGCCATGCCTTATCCGTTTGCATTCCCTAGTCAGCGATCATAGAACGAACTAAGAATAAAGGAGATCATCATGGAGATGAACCTCTCTTTTGACATTGAGAAGTTTAATCATTTGATTGAACAAAAGCTGGAGCATTGGCTTGTTGAAACCATCAAGTTGATTCCGAATATTATTGTAGCGATCCTTACGTTGTTTGCTTTTATCTTTATCGCCAACTTAGGCGGTCGATTGTTTAGGAATTTGAGCGACCGAGTCGTAGATTCAAAGGAAGCGACTAACTTATTAGCATCGATTGTTAAGGTGGGCATAATAACCGTTGGTTTTTTTGTTGCGTTAGATTTCGTTGGCTTGCAAGGTACGGTCACATCACTCCTCGCTGGTGCAGGGATTTTGGGGCTCGCTATTGGTTTTGCTTTCCAGGATATGACTGAAAACCTGATTTCAGGGATCACAATGAGTATCCGCAAACCATTCAAAATAGGAGATATTGTTGAATCCAACGGTGTGATGGGGCAAGTCATTCAGATTAATTTGCGCAACACTCTTGTGGAGACATTTTCAGGTCAGCAGGTGATGATTCCCAATAAAATGGTGTTTCGTAACATCCTGACGAACTACAGCCGAAAAGGTGTTAGAAAAATAGAAATTCCGGTAGGTATCTCTTATGCGGACAGTCCAACTTTGGCAACTAAAGTAATAACAGAAGCTATTAATCAGAAACCTTACGTGAGTAACCCTGATGACACAGCTGTTCATGCTGCTAGTTTTGCCGATAGTAGTATCAACTTGCTAGTGTGGTTTTGGATTGATTACCCTGGTGACTATGGTTACATGGAAGCACAAAATGACAGTATTGTAGCGATTAAAGATTCACTGTCGGATGCTGGGATTACGATTCCGTTTCCTATTCGCACATTGGATTTTGAGGCGAAAGGAGGGGAAAGTCTATCAAGTATAGTGTCGAATAATGTCTCTAATATAAAATGATCACAATAGTAAAAAAGCGTCAAGCAAATAGGCTTGACGCTTTTTTATTACTCTAGTTTGCATGTGACGGATAATATCGATATATGCTACAAGTGCTTCGCCATTTCGTCATTTTCCACCTGCAATGCGGCAACCCAGTAAGAGAAGAATGACGACAATTTCGGATTGTTAAATGTGCCAATCGCATTTTTCAAATACGTGATTAACTGTCGGTTGCTCTGATACATTTCGTCGTAATTGCTAATCACAATAGGCTGGTACTTCCGTGTTGAACTATCTATCTCTGGATTTAAGTCATTAATTCTAAGTTTAATTTCATTGATCATTGAACGCTCAATTTTTAAAAATCGACTTGCAGCTCTAGAGAGAGCTTGATGCGCCCTGTACTCAACGAGATCGCGGCATGATTGATAATGTCCTTTAAGAGCAAATAATATTTTATCTATCCGTTGGTAGTGCGTCGCGTCTATAGACCCATTGTTATTTTCAATCCGCATATTGATACTCCTTCTTGTCCGAACTGTTTTTCCATACCTGCACAAATTGACTGCTCAATCCATTGACTGTAAGCCACGAAGATGATGACGACACATTTCTACTTCTCTCTGAATAGTTGTTATTTTTTGTCTTAATTCTGGTACTTGATCTGATAGAATTTCGATGTCATCAATGGTTTTTTCTTCTATGCCTGACAGGTGTTTGAGATAGAGGTGGTTATCAGCTCTGCCTTGGCCTTCCTCTGCTTCAATCCAGCAACGTCGAGCATTAATGGTATAGCTGTCTGGAATGATTTGATGCTGTTTTGAAGATCTGGAGAGCGATTTTAGTTTTAGCTCAACACACTTCTTGACGGCATATATATCAAAAAGACTTTCTCTTATATCTTCGTTATCCACATTGGATATCGCTCTTTCATATATGATATTTCCACTTTCTATCAAACTAATAATGGATGAAATGTTTTTATTACTCATATTGCCTCAATTGGATTTCACGTAATAGGAATAAAGCATGTTGCGTGCCAAATAAAACCACCATTGAAGCCTAATTTATGGATAGAGCAGCCTGTTTTTTGTAAAAGATACAATTGGTAGAAAAAATAAGTGAAAATATTACATGAATACTGAGACTTTAACTTATCTTGAACCCGCAAATACCATATATAGCAGGGGTGTTTTAAAGTTGGCATGATGTTCGCTTGGCTTATTGTAAGAAGTGATAATTACTGTCTTACGAACACTTTATTTTTTCCAATTAACTCAGTTAAGGAGATAATGTATGCCAAATGCAAATAGTAAAAAAACGGATTCTAAGCAACAAGCCGAAGAGGTTTATGAGATGGCAGAAGAGGCTGCTACAGAAGCAATAGAAAATGTCAAAAATACTGTTCAAGATACGCTAGAAGCAGGTTCTGAAACTGTAAAAAGTAAGGCAGAGCAGGCTGAAAATATGATTAAAGAGCGTCCGCTTTTGAGCGTTGGCTGTGCATTTGTTGCAGGCTGGGCAATTTCTAAGTTAATCAAATAAGCTATAGTGAACACGAAGAGGAAAGTTATGCAGTCTAATAATTCCAAAGACGCACACAATGAGCCTCAAGAGCGCGAAGCGGAGCTTCTAGATCATGCGTTTGTTCAACTAAAGGGGCTTCTACAAGACCTAACTGCTCTCCAGTCTCACACTCAACAGTGGTTCCTATCGATTTTTGAGTTGTTTTCTTTGGAGTTGCATAACACGGTTGCCGCGAGTAGAAAACTGATTGTCATTAAATTCCTCTTCGTGACTCTACTGCCGATGTTTCTAATTAGCATCGCTGTCGGTGCTGGGGTTGTTGGGTACTATTTAACTTCGAACCTTCTGGTAGGGTACGGCGCGTTCATTGGAGCGTTTGGCGCTATCCTTGTGCTTTTGGGACTCGGCAGTCGATATTACACCCAATTCGTGGGTTTTAAATACACTAAAGAGCAGCTTGGGAGGTTTTATCATGCGATCAATGAAAAAACGGCAGCGGAAAATTTTAATGAAAAGGCTTGAGTGTGATAGTAGATATCGTCAAATCGGACTCAGCATGAATCTGCTTTATTTTAAAGGAAAAAGTTATGTCCAGGAGTACCCACTCCACTCAGTAGGGATCTTAGCACTCAGTATGATTGCCACAAGCAAAGCTAAAAATATCAGAACGCTTTTTTATGGCTATAAACAGGCTCGCCAATTAATTCATTCACTTGAAAAATAATTAATGGATTTTGGCTTCATCTCCAATGTCGTTATTCACGACTGAATTTGGTGTGACTAATCGGAAAAAGAATCTTAATATCTGAGGAATATGATGGACGTTAAAAGAGATAGGATATTACAGTATAGTTTAATGACCATTGCTCTTATCATAATGTTCATTTTCATATTACATGTTGCAAAACCCTTTTTGTTACCCGTTTTTTTCGGTTTTTTTATTTCACTTCTATGTGGCCCGTTAGTCAATCGATTAGTGCGTTTTGGCATTCCTCGTATCATCAATGTTATCGCTGTTTTATTAGGGTTCGTTAGTTTCATTGTGTTGAGCTTAAACCTGTTAAGTGAGCCTGCTCAGCAATGGTGGTCTAAGCTACCCATGTTAATTGAGAATGTCTCTAACGAAGTCAGTGAAGCTACTGAGAATAGTGAGTTGGTCAAAGAGACTGATTTCACTCTGAGTAGCACGATGACGCATGATGGACTTACAAGCAACACCTCATTTTCTATTATTAAATCAGTATTAACCACAACTCCAACGATAGTCACACAGTTGATGGTCGCACTTTTTATGGCGTACTTCATGATGAGTTATGGCCGACAGATGTATTCTCAATGTTTATCTTTGCTCACGCGATTTTCTGATAAACGTAAAGTGGTTGGGCTTGTGAAGGTGGTCCAAACTGATCTATCGCGCTACATAAGTTCTATTACGATTATCAACATGTGTTTGGGATTGGTCGTTGGTGGCGTGTTCTACATGATGGGGCTCAAAGACCCGTTTTTATGGGGAGCATTTGCTGGTTTGATGAATTATATCCCTTATCTTGGGCCAATGATTTCAGTAGCTTGCTTTGCCTTGGTGTCCTTTTTGCAGTTTGAATCTTTAAGCTACTCATTGACTGTTGCTTCGCTTTTTTTGGTCATCAATCTCATAGAGAGTCAATTAGCCACCCCGACTTTACTTGGCAAAAGGTTCCGTTTAAATCCTTTAATTTTGTTTGTTTGGTTAGTGTTTTGGGGTTGGTTATGGGGAGCGATGGGCATGTTGATAGGAGGACCGTTGCTAGTACTTATCAATGTTGTGCTAAGCAAAGTAAGTCGTCCTCAAATTACGATTAGTTGATAACGAAAGGCGTAGTTTGTTTTAGGGTTAATCCCGTTGCATTTTGAAGGATAAATGTGCATGGTTAAAAAATTGAAACGAAAAACCAAAGATCTCATCGAATCTGAAAATATTTTAGGCGGTATTTTCACGGCTTCTCTTCTTGAGTCTACGATTGTTCCTATTCCTCTAGAAGCACTACTTATTCCACTGTTGCAGAAACGACGTGATAAGATTTGGCAGATTGCGTTAATGGCAACCTTAGGTTGTATTACGGGCGCCTTATTGGGTTATGCGTTTGGATACTTTACCTTCGAACTACTGCGAGATTGGCTCGTCGAAAACTGGATATCAGAGCAACGCCTCGACACGGTTATACAGAAAATGAATACTGAAGGTTTCTGGTTTATCATGACCTTAGGTGTAGCGCCAATACCATTTCAAATAGCGATGTTGTCAGCGGGAGCAACTTCCTTTTCATTATCTTTATTTCTACTCGCAACGGGTCTGTCTCGTTCGATCAGGTACTTCGGGATTGCCATCGTCGTGTATGTTGCCGGTGATAAAGCTGAACAGTTAATTAAAAAATATAAAGTTGCAGCTGTCGGTTTAATCACACTGATGCTGTTGATATTTTGGTATTTGAGAGCAACAAGCAGCGGCTAGTTTCCCGTACTCGCATAAGATACAACCGTTGGTATTACTTATTTTGGAGATAGCATGACGGCGACTGGGCAACGATGCCCATTATCGCGCCGTAAAAATGAATAGGGGCATGTTGATACTCAAGTTTATGACTGTAAAAAAGCACCATGCAAAGCGCATGAGGACGCTCGATAATGAGCACTTGATACAATAAATTTGACGCTGTTTTTGCTTTCAGATTTGTAAGTATGAAGAGGTTTGATTCCATTTATTTCCAGAGCATGACAACCTTTTAGGAGCGTCTGCTCTAGTTCTATTTTTGAACCAAGAACCGAAAGCAAAGCAACTTGTTGAATCGTAATATCGCTATCTGGTATAAGCTTTTTTACTTTAGTCAGAATCGCCCCAAAATGACGAACGTCACAATTGAAATAGTAATGCGCGACTTTCCCCTTCACGTACCTGTGCAACAAGTTAAATTCAGACTGTAGTTGGATCTGCTTCTCTAATTGATTGAAGTCGATGCTGTGATTTTTTAGCTCAACTTTTAGCGAACATACATCTTCTTTACCTGATACCAGTTCAATTTTATGTTCAGCGGAACAGTGATCGCGACTAATAAAAGTGCCGGGATGCTCTGGCTCAAAGGTACATCTCATGTGAAGATCAATGTTTTTCTCAGACAGCTCTGCAATAGCTGCCGGATGAACAACATCATTTGATAACGCCGATAGTTGATCGACTACTTGGTAACTCGAGTCTTCCATAGGAGAAACCTGACCTTCACCAATCAATGTAGGATCCCCTGAACTCAGATGGTGAGATTTATGAATAACAGCTTGCTTGGCATCTGTTATTGCGGCAATACGGCTTAATGTTAAATCTCCATAACGGCGATCGTGTTGGTAGCTCTTATTGATGTCATGTGAAGAACAGGCTGCCACTACAGGGAGCTCACAACTTAAATCTACATCTTCTAAGTTATTTTTTAACTTAGTATCAAACGATTGAGCAGGCTCATTCGCAGCATTACTTAGATCAATGAACTTTGTTTGGACGCCATAACGTTTTGCTTTTAGCGCAGTGTTATAAGCACTGTGTACTTCTCCAATAGCGGCTAATTGCTCCCGAATTTGGGGGAGACAACGTTTAGTAGCCAAACTTTCGCGTACCCAACTTCGAGTATGAGAGGTTCGCTTGATAATGAAATCATCAGCCTCTCTACGCAACATCGGGTCTGCGAATACACTTTCATTTACCCACAAAAGTCGTTGAACGACACTATCTAACTTGTTTTCCCATAAATCGCTGCCACTTAGAGCGTAATGATAGACACCAGGTTCATAGGTGTTTTTACTCTCCAAAAGCGCATCGGTGATCCCCTGATAGGCTGGAATGACAAGAATTCTATTGTATCTGGCTTGAGACGTCGGTTTGAGAATAATGTTGTCTAGAACAGCATCAAACGCTGTCATGGAAGAACCACTTATTTTTTCAACCGTATGAGACATACTCTCCCTTAATGTTTCTGAGTGACTGTTGCGACCAAAAATAATTTGAACACTAAGTATATTTCATATGATACACCAATTTATTCCTCCTTTAAACAAGGTTTTTAGTGTTGGTTCCTGAGTTTTTAATGAAAAAATTATTAGTGCTGTAATTTTATAAGGGATTTTTAGGTCCAGTTTACCCGTGATAAATTAAACTTATCTAAATTAGAATTGACTAATATACAAAGTTAAATCATCATAGTAGCTAGATTCGCGTGATGAGCCTGATGGTGTCACTTCACAACGCATTTGCGCACATAAACAAGAGGAGAAGTAAATGGAGTTCTCAATACCTTGGCACGCTTTAACGGGAGGTGCTTTGCTCGGCTTATCTGCAGGTTTACTTATGTTGTTTAGCGGAAAAGTGGCGGGTATCAGTGGGATTCTTGGAGGGTTACTGACCCCGAAAGCGGGAGATCGATTATGGCGAGTATTGTTTCTGTTTGGCATGGTGATCAGCATTGTATTTACGCGTCCAATCGGCTTTGAGTTACCTGATTTAAGCGCTATGAACCTTGGTTTAGTTGTTGTTGCTGGGGGATTAGTCGGTATAGGCACTCGTTTAAGCAATGGCTGTACGAGCGGACATGGGATTATTGGCATGGGCCGTTTTTCTAAACGTTCTGTTGTTGCAACATGTACGTTCATGATCGTCGCGATTTCTGTTGTGTTTGTTCGTCGTATGTTAGGAGTGCTTTAAATGAATCCTGTCTCTCTATTCTTCGCTCTTTTGTCCGGTGTTCTGTTTGGTATTGGAATGAATATTTCTGGCATGGTTGATCCTGCCAACATTTTTGCGTTTCTTGATATCACAGGGGATTGGGACCCTAGTCTTGCTTTTGTGATGGGAGGAGCTTTACTCGTATTTACGCCTTTTTACCATTTCATTATCAAACCCCGTGGTAAAACTTTTGATGACAACGCCTTAAATCTGCCTACGAATACAAAGATAGATCGAAAACTGGTTTTGGGAGCATCTATTTTTGGTTTAGGCTGGGGTTTGGGTGGGATTTGCCCCGGGCCAGCGGTGGCTAGTCTCGGTGAGGGCAGTATTACCATCATCTTGTTTATCATTAGCATGATGAGTGGGATGAAGTTGGTTGCTTTCGTTTCCCAGAAGTTTGTTACATCCTAACCAAACTAGCCTTAGGATAGGCAGATTTAGTTGCAATCTAAACTATCAAGTAAAACAAAATTTATAGTCGATACAAGACGAGCAAGTCATCGTATTATCAACATATTGGGATCGCCCAAATTTCTTGACGATCCCAAGTGGATATTATCTTAATCAACTATGTCGGCATCTGTTAGGCAATATCAGTAAGCGATCTCCGGCGGGTGGACGGTCATGACGTCATTAGCAAATTGTTCTGGGCCACGTAGAATCGCTCGCCCGACGGCCGCGAGATCGAAATAAGAATGTTCCAACGCTTGCTCGATATAGTCGGCAGTTTCTATACCGCCTACACCAATGATAGGTACTCCCAAGTCTGCTTTCTTAAGATAGTGAGACTCTGAAACCAAATAGCCTTCACCCCGTCTATCTTTTGGTCGGTTCCAGCCGCCAATTCCAGAGGAGACATCAATGATGCTAACTCCAGCTGCAATAAAAGACTGACACATCTTAACCACGCTTTCTTGAGTTAATCCTTGTGGGTAGAGATCTTGTCCTGGGATACGCACCATGACTGCCAACTGGGTAGTTGAGCGAATGGCTTTGATGATATCTACAACCATTCGAATACGATTTTCTAATGATCCTCCATATTGGTCGTCTCTTTGATTAGTGATCGGTGATAAAAATTGGTTAAGGCCATATCCATGCGCGCAATGGAGTTCAACAAAATCAAAACCTGCTTTCTCGACTCGAATCGCTGCTTGGACAAATGATTCAATCCATAGCTCAATATCATCTACCGACATTGCTTTTGGTTGAGGTAGTGTCCGGTCATAAGCGGGGACTGTTACTCCTGAAGGGCCCATTAAATCGGGACAGATATCGAGTTGTGCTTTGCCACCGCAATGGGTGAGCTGAAAGCCTGCTTTCGCACCGTTACTGTGGATTGCATCAGCAATTTTCGTCATCCCTTCAATGCATTCATCATTGTGAGCACCAAGTTGGTTAGGTTCACTTTTGCCTGTTGTATGGACGAAGCTGTATTCAACCATCACTAAGCCAGCACCGGAGCGTGATAAGTTTCGGTAATGTTCAATGCTTGCGTCTGTCGTTGATCCATCGGTCGTGGCTGTCTGAGAAGCCATTGGTGGTACAACAAGCCGATTTTTCAGTGTATGAGTTGCGATATTTAACGGTTGAAAGCGTCGCATACTGTTTCCTATGTATCCGTTGATTCGCTCCATTTTAAAGACTTAAGGTGATAAAATTAAGAAACATTATTTCACCAAGTGTTTCCAAAATAGAAACAAAGGAAGAGCGATGAAACTGAATGATTTGGCTGTGTTTGTTGAGGTAGCTAAAGCGCCAAGTATGCGTGAGGCAGCTAAACAGATTGGTATGCAGCCCGGTACAGTATCTAAATTGATTAAGCGCATTGAAGCCCATTATCAACAGAAACTGTTCGACAAGCATGGCACGCAATGGGGGCTCACCGAAGCTGGAGATATGTTGTTTCAACGAGTTATTGAGATGTTGGCGATCAATGACAAAATTGAACGGGAACTGGGTAAACCACGTCGCCCACATTTGCGTGTTAGCGGTTCTGAGGCGGTGCTGGGGTATTTTGTACCAAGCTTGATTGAGCGTTTATTGAGTCATAATCATGATGTCTCACTTGAAACAAAGAGTGCTCAAGACCTTACATTACTTAACAAACATGAGGTCGATATTGCATTAGTGTCTAGCTTAAATGGGTTTCCTCCACACCAACGACAGTTAATAACAACAGAGCTGAGTCAGGCAAATTTTGTTACCGTCGCCAATCGAGATCATCCATTGTTCTCAAAGGAACGAGCGGAAGCGGTCTCGATTGAAAGTTTGCTTCATTATCCTTTCGTTGTGCCGTCGAAGCCTATCTACGGTGCAATGGCGAAACATAGGAGCCTTGATGGTTGGCATGACGAGGAGTTCAGCCGTCGCATATCCGCACGCGTCGACACAATTTCAACACTGATTGCATTGGTAAAACACCAACCACTTTTGGCTTACCTTCCGGACTATGTTGCTAACGAGCATGGATTGAAAGTGATTACCGTTTTGGGGTGTCCCTATAGCTGCGAGCAAACGGTCTGGCTATGCCGACATAGTGAGGTTCAGCATCATTGCTTACAGGTATTCGATACTGCGCTTTAGTAGAGTGATCAACTTAACACAGATAAACCGGATAACTCTCATATTCCTTACAAATGCATCAGCATTTGAATCGCGTTTCTATGCCTTCAAAAAATTATCAGGTGTTCGGTATTTTTACGCGCCTATCTATACTTTTGTTCTCCCTCTAGCTATCAAAAATAGGGTTTAGATGAGACTAATCGTATTAAGTCGTTGCTTACTATGATTGTCATGGTCCCAGTCCGCCCTAATATGTATCTTACCCTCACTTTTTTAGAGTGATGAAAAAAGATGAACGATCTAGATAGAATACGTCATCTTTTAAACTCACTGATTTTCATACACTTCTGCCCGTTCTTTTGAGAACCATACAGCAAGTTAATACCAACAAGGTAAGAGACGCTGCAGATGCAGTTCAATCAACAGCATTTGCCGGTTTAGTCAGCCCTTATAATGTAGGTAAGATTAATACCACAGTTGCATTGGGTCACTCTGGAAGTGCCAACGCATTAGCTTTAGGTGCGGGTATGCGAATTAATGAGCGGTTCACTGTCAAATTAGGTGGTGCTTATGATACCGGGACAGAACAAGTGTCTAGCTATGTAGGGGCTGGTTGGGAGTGGTAATGGATTTACTTTAGACCAATTACAGTAAACACGATTCATAGAGAGTGATTGTGTGTGCTCAAATCTAAAGTCGATAGAAACGCACCCATATATTCCAACTAAAAATTAAATAGAAGTAATGTAGTAAGGTAAAATGCAATGAATATGATAGTGAAATCAGCACTAGTTATGGCTCTTTCTGGAATAATGCTAACAGGTTGTGCTTAGGCATTAAATGGTTTGTCAGGCTCATTTGAAGACCAAGAAAACGATTATGCAATGACTTATGGCACATATTCGATTCAAGATGGTATATGGTACTTTAATACGAATTGGGACCTAAAAAACCAAGATATGGACCAAAAATTGTCGGATTGCGATAAGGTGCGCCAGGTTCTAAAAAATGATCTTAAGGATGAAAGTAAGAAAATGGAACTAGACGTCAATATTATCCCAACACAGGGCGCTGCCTTTAGTTGTCACGTATCGATTAACAATGAGAAATAGACGCTTAAAATAGTGTACTAAATTGAGCTGTACTCATTTTAAACTAGACTGACGACTATCTATTTGCTTAGTACTTGTCAGTCTATCCTTGTTTAATTTTTAGACGCAACACGACGAGAGATCATAGAAAAGTCAGAATTTTCACCCACCGATACCAATCACAATGTTCAAAGCTCATGCGTCAGACAATGAACCCATTCAGCGAAACCTCTCCACTACTACTCGATTTATGATCACAACGTGATCAACTCCGACCAAATTTCCGCGAGAAATATATTTTCATTGCACGATTAAATTTATCAATAGTAATATTAAAACCTTAAATTGTAAGGAAAAGAGCAAATAGAATGTCTAAAGCAGAGTCTTCATCTAGAAAATTGAGTTTCATAGTCATAGGTGTCGTTCTTGTTGTTTGGTTGTATAGCTTATGGGCTGACAGAGTCACACCTATTACAAGCACTGCCAGAATTCACTCGTACCTAGTACGTATTACACCTGAAGTATCAGGGAATCTGACTCAAATTCATGTTCGCAATAATGAGATTGTTGATGCGGGTGAGGTCCTTTTTGAAATTGACCCAAGGGACTATCAAATTAACCTGCGATCAGCAGAAGCAAATTTAGCCATCGCAGGTCAGAATATTGGAGCGAGCACCGCAGCCGTTGAAGTTGCGCAAGCTAAGGTCATTGAGTCACTGGCTGCAAGAGACAATGCGAGAGAACAAGCTGCTCGTGTTTCTGAATTGGCTGCAAAGGGGGTACTAAGTAAATCTGAGTTAGATGATGCGAATGAACTAAAAGCACGTGCTCAGGCTAACTTAGAGGCAGCTGAAGCTGGGCTCGTTCAAGCAAAGCACAATCTAGGGCCTGAAGGGAAAGACAACCCACAGATCTTGGCTGCCATTGCTCGTTTAGAAAAGGCGCAACTGGATCTACAAAGAACCAAAGTTGTTGCTCCATCGAATGGTATCGTTTCAAACTTGCAGCTTACGACAGGACAGAAAGCGACGACGGGCTCTCCACTGTTAACGTTCATAGATCCTAGAGGAGTTTGGGTATCTGCGCTCGTACGTGAAAACTCTCTTGAGAATATTCGTGCCGGTCAAAAAGCACAAATTGTATTAGATGCACTGCCTGGGCGAGTTTTTGAAGGCCGAGTGGAAAGTATTGGCTGGGGGACGGGAGGCAGTAATGAGGTGGATTCTACGACCGGCTTTTTGGTCGCAGACAACAATTCTCTAAATGCACAGCGCTACCCAGTAAATGTTGTTTTTGATGAGGAGAATATTCCAGAAAACATCCGCTATGGCTCTAAAGCAACGGTAGCCTTTTACACTGAGCAGAGCTCGTTTGGAGAATGGCTTGCTTCAATATGGATGAAAGTGCTGAGTATTTGGACCTATGTTTCATAATCCGGCAAACCCAATCTTTAGGTTGGTTTTCACTCCGATTCTATTGCTGTTTTACTTACACTATTCTGGTGCTCCAGTCCCATTTCTGGCACCCGTATTTGTTGTTATTTTGTTGACACTGATGCCGTCGAAACCTCCGTTCAACATGATGTTGAAATTGTTGGCGGTATTGTCACTGCTTAGCTTTGGTATCACAACACTGTCAGAAACTCTGTTGAGCTCTAGTACTGGCTTTTTGTTGTTTAGTTGGTCGCTTCTTTGCTGGAGTTACTACCGAAGCCATCGCGATCCAAAAGATATCGTTTCAACACTTACGTTGATAGTGGTGTTGTTGGTTATAGTGATGAGTCAACAAACGGCGGTATCTCTATCTGGTTTGCCTTGGATTCTGTTTGTGGGCTTTGTTGTGGCGTTAATTGCCACATACGTCAGTTTCTGGTTGTTTCCTGGTGATGAGAAAGATATACAGCCAGACGACAGCAATATTGATGGTGCAAACGAGTGGATAGGAATCATCCTTTTTAAAGCGACAGCGCTCTGTGTGGTCTTATACGCTCTTATTGCTTTGGAAAGTACACAAACATTGTTAATCGCCATTACATTTGGGTGCATGATTAGACCTCCAATCAACCGAGATAGCCACTCTTTTGGGCAGCATCGATTTGTTACAGCAACGTTGGGGATACTGTTTACGTTGCCGTGTATGCTAGCGGTTACGATTGGGATGTCTACCTATGTTGTGTTAGGTATCGCTATTTTCTGTGGCCTACAGTTGGCGTGTTTTGCTATACGTCGTCAAACGAATTTGACTATTTATCAGTTGCTTTTTACTAACTTTACAGTACTGACCTATCAGATTATCAGTAATCCTGGTATCGAGTCATTTTCGGCTCAAACTACGCGACTAATTTCGATTTCCATTGCGATAGCCCTTGGTGTGTTGGTGTTAAACTTATTTGGCTCAAAGCAAGAAAAATAACGAGTATCTCACTTAAAACACGTTATTGAGAATGTCTTTGAACTTAGTTTCAGTTTCCTCCGTACCAAAAATCTACGGAGGAAAGAATGAAACTCAATAGTACGACACTTTATGAACGACTTTCGAACGAAGAGGATGCGAGGGCGTGTAGCGGTATATCCGAAAAGGCTTGCCGAGAAGTTCCCGGTAATTTTCTAAAAATCTTAGTGGCCCAATTCAGCACCAAGCTTGCCGATTCGTTTAGCAGCAGTAAAGTTGTTCTGCCTTGGCTACTTGCTTCGGCGGGTGCTCCGGCTTTCTTTGCTGCGCTTTTGGTTCCCATTCGTGAGTCAGGTTCTCTCATACCACAGCTGTTTCTTGGTGGCCTTGTTCGGCAATTTCAACAGCGTAAGCAATTTTATGTTATTGGATCGCTGCTGCAAGGTGCTCTGGTTGCCTTTATGGCTATTTCCGCTACTCACCTTGAGGGTGTTGAATTGGGTTGGGCCATCATTTTATTGTTGATCTTCTTTTCGTTAAGTCGCGGCTTATGCTCCATTGCAAACAAAGATGTACTAGGGAAAACGGTACCTAAAGCACGACGAGGTCGGCTAGGTGGGTTGAGCGCCAGTCTTTCCGGCATTGTGACTTTAGTTGTTACTGGGAGCATGCTTTCCTTTCAACAACCCTCAGTCACATTCTTGCTTATCATGCTAGTGATCGCGAGCCTTTGCTGGTTATTAGCTGCACTGAGCTTTGGGTCGATCATTGAATATGCTGGTGCAACTGAAGGAGCCAATAATGGATTTAAAGTTGCTGTTCGCAACCTCAACCTTCTACGATGCGATAAGCAATTCCAGTGCTTTGTTACAGTGCGTACGCTGCTAATGGGCTCTGGACTGGCAGCACCATTTATCGTTTTGCTTGCCACGCCTCATACCGACTTTGCGGGTGTTCTCCTTTTTGTGATTCTAACTGGGCTTGCCAATCTAGCCAGTGGTTTGTTTTGGGGACTTCTCGCTGATAAAAGCAGTCGATATGTCATCCTATTAACGGCGACATTGTCGATTGGCATATTTCTGTTCTCGGCCTTGTTTCACATTCTGTTCGAATCCAACTTGTCATCAAATTCTGTTTTAGCCGTCTATCTCTTACTTTATTTTCTTCTTGCTGTCATTCATCAAGGGGTGCGCTTAGGGAGAAAGACGTACCTTGTCGATATGGCTGACGGTAATAAACGAACAGACTATGTCTCTGTGAGTAATACGGTCATTGGTGTTCTGCTTCTGATATATGGGGTAGTCAGCGGATTTATGGCACAGTGGAATATGGCAGCGGTTCTAGTGCTATTCTCATTGAGTAGCTGCTTTGCGCTCATCGTAGCTTTCAAACTGAAGGAGGTTTAAGGCATGTCCGTAACACAAGACCATCAAGATTTTTTCCAATGGCTGGAACAGCGTAATCCCAATCAGGTGGAGTTCAATCAAGCGGTACAGGAGCTTTACAAAGATCTTATTCCTATCGTCAAAGAGAATCGTGACCTCGAGCAACACCAGATATTGAAACGCCTCACAGAACCGGATCGCATTATTTCATTCCGAGTATGCTGGGAAGATGACAATGGTGAGTTGCATGTTAACCGTGGTTATAGAGTGCAACATTGTGGGGTGCTTGGACCTTATAAAGGTGGCATTCGTTTTCATCCCTCTGTTAATGAATCTGTACTCAAGTTTTTGGCTTTTGAACAGACATTCAAGAACGCACTTACTATGTTACCTCTGGGTGGTGGCAAAGGCGGTGCGGACTTTGACCCTCAAGGGCGTACTGATCGAGAAATCATGCGATTCTGTCAGGCTTTTATGAATGAACTCTATCGCCATATTGGTGAAAACACGGATGTGCCAGCCGGGGACATTAACGTAGGTAGCCGCGAAATCGGATATCTATTTGGTCAATACCGACGCCTAGCAAACAACTTCAGCGGAAGTTTGACTGGGAAGGATATCGAGTTTGGTGGTAGCCATGTCCGGACTGAAGCTACAGGTTATGGTCTTGTCTATTTTGTCGAGAACATGCTTAATCAAGTAGGTGATAGCCTTGCAGACAAAAAGGTTGCAGTTTCAGGGGCGGGCAATGTCGCTCTCCATGCAGCGTTACAAGCAACAGAAATGAACGCACAAGTTGTTACTCTTTCCAATAGTCAGGGTTCCATTTACCACCAAGAAGGAATAGACCAATCGGCCCTCAAAGACTTAATAAGCTCAAGAGATCGCCCTGATCTCAAACAGCTTGCCAATGATATTGGAGGGCAATGGCGCGAAGGCCAAAAGCCTTGGGATATTGCTTGTGATATTGCGCTGCCTTGTGGCACTCAAAATGAGCTCGATGAAGAAGATGCCAAGGCATTAGTTGAGCTTGGTTGCCAGTTTCTCGCAGAGGGGGCAAATATGCCATGCACTGAAAAGGCCATCGACATTTTAAATAAAGCGAAGATAGCCAACGCGCCTGGCAAGGCATCGAATGCAGGTGGTGTGGCACTTTCTGGCCTTGAAATGTCGCAGAACGCATCATTTAGTTCGCTGAGTTATAACGAACTAGACGAAAAATTGAAGCACATCATGAAAAATATCCACATGCAATGTGTTAAACACAGCGGCAACGAAGAAGATGATTGGGTGAATTATCGTAAAGGCGCGAATATTGCTGCGTTTAATCGCGTAGCGGCCAGTATGTTATCTCAAGGGATCGGGTAGTCTTATACGCATCACCAGTAAAGATAGGGCTCATTGCGGATTAGCTGGAGGCATAGATAACTAAGCGATATGAGGCAGCCTTGTCTCAAAATTACCCTGATGGTCTCTATATGAAGTGCTGACTTATACCTAACCCAGACGTGACTCAATGTGTCCGTCTGGGTTTTTTACGCCCTCTAACACTTCTTTGGGTGCAAACGCATGAATAAGTCCAAAGTCCAAATTGCGCGTTTGCTGGTGGCAGCTATTTACTAGAAAGAAAGTTGGTTCAGTCTTTGATGTCTACAGGCGTGATAAGTCGTAACCCGCAGCCAGTAGCAGACCTCGCTCATGCTTGATGAGTTGTGCTCTATCTAGGATAAGTTCATGCAGTGCTTGCTGTGGCTTAGACGCGATGGTCTTGTAGTCTTCGAAGGAATGAGCCGCATCGATGGCTTTAAACATTTCGCTAATCACATTTCGAGCTGCACACGGGTTTGATGTTGTCTTGAAATATTCAACACCTTGAGCCGCTTCGCGCATTTCGACAAGCAGCTCTGTTGGGCTTGTTTCTTTCGCTACAGCTAGATAGTTGTCCAACACTCGCTTAGCAAATAGGAGCTCCGTTAGTGGGATATCGCGACCGCTTTCGATCAATGCTTGGTCTAAAATTTGAGTTGAGCTCATTGTCTGTCCTTGTTTCATTTTACAACTTTTAATCGCAGTCTAAAGTATCGTGGGAACAAAATAAATAACGCTTTTCATTTAATATCTATTCAAAGATGTGCGGCCAAATGAATGACTTATCTGTGTCAACTAAACGTGGCCGGAATATAGCTATGGAGAATAGGAAGTCACCAATGAATAGCCTATAACATGGCTTACAACACCAAGAGTTAGACGGGCATTTCACTAGAGATGAACTATTGCAGTTTACCTTACGCAACAATTGGGTTTCTTGACCAATTAAGGTGAATAATTATTTACTACGATTGATGCAAATGATGTGAATGCGTGATGGATAGCGCTAGAGAGAACTAACGGTGACGTCGTAACTTAATGGGTGCTGTGAGCTGAGGAATCACGCGAATCTAATAGCGTTGATGGGCTCGTCGCAATAGCAACGAACCCACCCTTAGCGCCTCATGAGAGGGTTATTGTCGACATTGTGCAAAGAGATCTTGGTCCTTACGATATTCTGAGGTCTGCACATCCATAATCCCGAGTAGCGAGTCGAATATGTTGTCATGAGATAGGTGTGCGTTTTGTCCCTTTTCTCGTAAACAATTCACGTTAAGATTTTTCTGAGTCGCAAAATCATTTGATGACCAGAAGATCATCGGTACGTGTGTTTGCTCTTTCGGTGCAAATGAATAAGGCATACCGTGCAGATAAACGCCATTCTCTCCTAAAGATTCACCGTGATCAGACACATAGATTAGCGCAACATTGTATTTATCTTGGAGTTGCTCAAGCTTGCTCATGATTTGTGAAAGAAAGTAATCCGTAAATAAGATGCTATTGTCATAGCTGTTTACTAACTGTTCATGAGAGCAGTTTTCAATGTCCGCTCTAGGGCAATCTGGGGTGAAGCGGCGATGTTCTTTAGGGTAGCGTTTGTAATACGTTGGCCCGTGTGAACCAACGATGTGGTAGAACAATACGTTATTCTTACTCAGGTTTTTAGTGTCACTGTCAAATTCTTCCAACATCGCAGTATCATAGCAAACCTGACTATTGCATAGGTGGTCATCATCGTGTGGTAGTAGAGCCATTTTTCGAATTTTGTGGGCGACGCCTTTGTCCCCGCCGTCATGCTCTCTCCAATTGATTTGGACTCCCGCTCGCGTCATGATATCGACGACGTTGTCTTGATTGTACGCTGTCTCTTTGTCGTAATTACTACGATTCATATTGGAAAACATACAAGGTACGGAAACAGCAGTGGCAGTGCCACAGGATTGAACATTCGAGAAGAAGACAGGGTCGTAAGGCTTTGTGTATGCGTTGGTTTCTCTTTTGTAGCCGTAATACTCGTAGTTATATACCCTAGCTGTTTCCCCGAGAACGAAAACAAGTAGTGTGGGTTTTGTTGCCGAAAGGGCAGAGTCTGTTTGCTTCGCGTCTAGGCCTAGCTCTCGATAGGGTTGTGGCTCTTTAATGTAGGTATTATTGATGTATTTCGCCGTAGCACCTACATAGGCTGTCGGAATGATTATTTTTAATAGGTAGTGGTTGTTGCGGCCAACGGAAGCGTAGTTCTGGTAATAGAGTGCCGCAATGATCGATATGACAAGCATCGAACCTGTCATTCCAATGAGCTTCCAGCCCAAAAAGTTCTTCCAAGATTTCTTCTCTAACGATGTAAAGGCAAGTAATAGTGCAGGTATACCGCCCATAAGGGCGAACCATACGACGGAGTAAGCACTAATGTAGTTGCTCGCCTCGGTAGTGTTTGTTTCGAATAAATTTTCAATCATTCCATAGTCGACAAAGATACCGTAGTTGTACATGGTATAACTGACTATGCTGGAAGACAGTAGCAGAAAAACATAGAAGATTTTGGAAAAGCGTGGCCAATTGAATAGATGAAAGATCAAGTAAAAAGCCGCAAAGAAGAACAACGGTATAGAAACAACAAAGCCAATTTGTGCTGCTTCTAGTTCGCTGACGATCTTCCATAGTTCTCTGACGATGGGTATGTTTACAACTAACGTGTAATAGAGCGCCATAACAAAAGGCAGCTTATTTAAGGATAGATGTGGCTTATTGAATAGCATGAGGTTCCTCGTGGGTGTCGGTGTACCGGGGAATCACGGTGGTCACGTTTTGCCAAATTGGTGTGTCGGTAAAGAGAGTGGGAGTGTATAGACATTGGTTTATCTAAAAGATGACGGCTTCTCTTAGGTATGTTCATGTTTTTGTGTCCCATACTATAGAAGTATAGACGCTGTTTATTTTCGGGTATCTTGGTGTGGGTCACCGATATCCTAACCCTGAAACTCATTAAAAGAGGGATCAATATGTATGAGGCGATCAGTGCGATTCATCTGCAAAGATTGAGGCAATTGGAAGATGCTTTCGGGCTGGGGGACATAGAAACGAGTATTGCTGAGCTTTCTGAGGTGTTGTTTTGTTCAACTCGAAATGTGACCAAAGTGATGAAGAAACTGCATGCACTTGGTTTGATTAATTGGGTGGCAGGTCGAGGGAGAGGGATTAAATCACATTTCTCAATTGTCGTGAAATTCGAAGAGCTGTTGACTCTCCAGGTTCTATCAAAAGTTCAGGCTGGTAGTTTGAATGACGCCTACCAGTTTGCAGAAACGTTCCACTATCAAGGATGGTTTAGGAAAAATTTGCCCAAATGGCTTGAGACCTATTCAGAAAGTAACGAAAATTCCGATCAAGTCATCTTTATTGTCCCTCATGCGTTAGAACGTTGTCATCCAGTCGATCTGTTTGACATACATTCAGGTTTATATGCAACGGTACTGTTTGATACTTTAATTAATTTCGACCCTTTAACTGATTCCTTTACGCCTCACCTAGCGCATCAATTCCAAAAGACAGATTTTGGCTTTGCCTTTCGGATTCGTCCCAACGTGCATTTCCACAATGGCGTCTTACTTACTCCCCAATTAGTTCGAGAACATTTTCTTAAGTTGAAAGACTACAACGATCTTTATCGTCAACTACTCGCATCAATTGAAAGTATTGAAGTTAATAGGCAGTGGGTGGAGATACGAATGCGCTATGACGATCCTATGTTGCTGCATTTGTTATCTGATGTGCACTTTTCGGTGATTTTAAACAACGAGATTGAAGAGGGTTTTCCTATCGGTACAGGAAGTTATAGTTGGGATACCCGTAATGAGTCATCTTGGTCACTCGTTAAAAATGAACGTTATTTTGGAGTCCACGGTATTTTAAGCCGTGCCGATTTTTGGCGTCTTGATTCGGCGGAGGCGCAACTTAATCCTTATGTAATTCGATATGAGAGCATTAATACGCCAAAGTCTTTTAGCAGTGAAGACATCCCAATCAACGGTTGTAATGCATTATGTTTCCACCAGCGACTACCCAAAAACATGCGTAAGGTTTTAGTTTATCTCTTTAAGCACAAGATTAAACGCGCGCCCAATACATCTAAAAATCCATGCACTACCTTAATCGGATACGGCGAAGCGTTGGAGTTACAAGCGTTAATTCCGTTGAGTGATGAGCAAATTGTAGAGAGTTTGGAGTTCACGACTTTGCGTTACTTTATTGAGGACTCGGAAGTGTTGCAACCAGCTCTAGAACACCTTAATCATCTTGGGATAGAGACCATTCCTGTAAATAGCATTGAAGCTGCCGATTTTTGGGTTGGAGACTACTCGTTTGGGAACAATGTAACAATTGGTCAGTATTACTGGCTACTCTGTAGCGACTACGCTCAATTAATGCTGCCTGTGACGACCATTCAGCGTTGGAAAAACCAAATGTTATTGAGTCAGTCATTGCCTGATTTCTTTTATCAATTGGAGCAACACTGTATCGATGAGTATCGGGTACTGCCACTGTGGCGTAAGTCGACACGTTATAATTGTCACTCTTCAATAAGAGGGCATCGACCAAATAACTTCGGTTTATTTAACTTAGCGGAGATTTGGTTAGATAAGCGTTAGTGCTCTGATTGTTTTGCCTTTGGTAGGTGCATAGGTGGGGATAAAGTGGGGCCAATTAAGAGTTTCGGCCCCTTACTGACTACGATAGTTTGTTTACTTAAAAGCGGTAGCCGACATCAAATGTCCATTGTCCTAATTTAAAGCCACTCGTTTCTTTTGAATACCCGATTCCGGTAACAAAGTGTTTGCCAAACTCGCCTCGAATGCCGGCACTTGCCATAAAGCTATTGTCTTTTTGATTAGCAGCACTACCAGCGTCTGAGTATTCCACTTTATCCCAAGACCAGCCAGCAGTCGCGTATGGTTTGAGAACTACAGACTCAGAAACTTGGAACGGGTAACCCAGACCAAGGGAAGCCTGATATCGATTCAAATCAACATCTTGTTTGATTAAATTGCTCGAATCATAACGCCAATAATCCTCTTTACTAGTCGTCGTATATCGAAAGTCTGTAAACAAATAGTCTTTTAAAGAAGGGAACAAAGTGCCTTGAGAATAAACAGAGTAACCTCCAAGTGTAGACCCTTCAGCAGAATCGGCAGCATAACCGGCTCCGATTGTCACACCGTCGAACAAGTCAGTGAAGGTATTTGCGTATGTTGATGCGGAAAAACAAGCTGCGCACAAAGCAATGATTGTCATACTTTTCATGGTTAGAACCTCAACTCTTTATGATGATGAAAGTATGCGCTGGCGGAATTCAAATAAAGAGGAATAGGTGAATTTACATTGTTCGCCTTTTCCTGCTTTTGAGGGTTGATTGGGTAGTATTCAGTTGAAGAGATAAATGGAACCCTGCACAGTGACAGGGTTCTCGATGGTTATTGTTGCAAAGAGTGAGGGTGGTGAGTCAGATTAGAAGTCGAAATCGACTTTTACATAGTATGTTCGGCCCATTTCTGTTTCTTCGTAGTTTTGTGTCGATTGGTCTAAACGTTCATCCGTCAGGTTAGTTACGCCTGCACGGAATGTGAAGTTCTCATTAAGCGCATATGCACCACCTATTGAAACAACTGTGTAGGCGTCGAGGTTATTGTCGCTACCATCTTTTTGCTTACCGGTGTAGTTAAGACCAGTAAAGAAAGATAAATTACGTGTTGCCAGCCAGTTAAGATTTGCGTTTGCCAACCATTCTGGAGTGTAAGCGATGTCTTTATCATCTACTTTGTTAACAGCATCGGTGTAGGTTGCATTGGCTGTAAATGACCAGCTTGTTGAGAACTCATAGCTACCCTCAAGTTCAACACCTTTTGTTTCAACTTTGTCTACGTTTTCGTATTGAATGATGGTCGATGTTCCATCGAAGAAAGGTGTTAAGTCACGGTCAATCAAGTTTTTAACATCATTGAAGAAACCTGTAGCTTGCACATAACCATCGACGCCAGAGTACATGGCAGATAGCTCGTATGTTTTCGATGTTTGTGGCTTCAGATCGGGATTACCAACAAGTGTGCATCGTCCACCACAGCTTACCAGAGAGAAGTCTTCCGACGATTGGAACAGGGTTGGTGACTTAAAGCCTTCACCGTAACCACCCTTTAAGGTTACGTTATTAATACCGTTGTAAACAAAGTAGACACGCGGGCTGAAGTCATTGCCAAACTGGTTGTTGTGCGTGAGACGGCCGCTTAACGTTGCAGCAAAGTCATCCGTCACGAAATACTCATCTTGCAGATAGACGGCACTTTGCGTCACTGAGCGTGAGCTCGAATAGTCACGTTGGTTCTCGACGCTAGTGTAAGAGACCTGGGCACCGAGCGATACAATCTGGCTGTCAAAATGGTCGACCACAAATCTTGAATCTACGGTGTGGTTGTCTTGGTTCAATTCAGCTTCATCAACTAATGGGTGGTAGTTATTTTCGTTCACTTCTGCCGTTTCATAGAAGTAACTGGTATCCGATTCGCCCCAATCCCAACTGCGCACATGGCCTAAAGTACTGGTCAGCTTTTTGCCATCGTAATAGCTCGTTGCTAATAAATTTCTACTGCTAAAGTAGCTGTTCTCAACACGTTCATCTTTTGAATAGGACACATCAAGGTAGAGGTCGTCCCTGTCTGTGACAAACCAGTTTAAAGAGCCTCGGAACACGTTTCTTTTCTGCTCTGTCTGAGGGGAAAAGTTCTCGCCCGCATTATCTGGGAACCACGCTTCTTGATCACTGATGTCTACGGTCGCGGTGTAGGTTAGTACATCAGGAATGATTGAACCGCTAACAAATGTATTCCCTGTCTTTAATTCGCCGCCAGCATTGGGCAACAGTGCATTGGCGTTGCTGTCTTCTGGCATACTGTAGCTCAGGCTGCCTGAAACATGGGTTTCTGTTGACGCTTTTTTCAGAATTACGTTAACCACACCCCCAATCGCTTCACTACCGTAGAGCGAAGACATTGGCCCTCTTACGACTTCGATCTGTTCAATAGCGCTCATTGGAATACTTGATAGATCGAATGAAGCACCACGGATCACCGTTTCACTCGAGCTGATTCGACGTCCGTTGATCAAAAACAGAGTGTAGTTACCGTTAGATGAATTTTGATTCTGCAGACCACGGATAATAATTCTTGGCTCAGCACCTGTTGTCTTAGCAACGTGCACACCAGCCACGCTCTCTAGTGCTGTCGATATGTCGGTGGCAGGCAGTTTGTCGATATCTTCACGCGTGATCACCGAGATTGATGCTGGCGCATTCTTTATCGATGTTTCATATTGGTTCGCCGTTACTACCATAGTTTCAGTGTGTTGTGCCGATTCACTTGCCACTGAAGGTAATGAGACGAAGACTGCCAAAGCGATGGCCACTGTTAATTGATGTTTCTTTGTTTTTATATGTTCCATTTCTTGGAGGATCCTTGGTACTTATTTATTAAATAACGTTGTTAGTCCATCGGCCAGCATCACGCGCCAGCTATAGTAGTCATGTCCACTCGCGACGCTTTTGAACGTCACGGAATAGCCCTTTTGTTTTAAGGTGGTGAATAGATTTCTGTTGGTTTGATAAATACTTGCGTTCTTTGGCTCTGTCTCAAATACACCGGCGTTGAGGTAGAATTGAATGTCCATTTTGCTTTTGGTTGCGACAAGCTCACTCATCCAACTCTGTTGCTTGAGCAACGGCTGTTTGGCGTCTCGTGGTTTCCACCAAAATGAACCAGATTGACTCAGAACCTTGCCAAAACGTTCTGGGTGCTCCAAAGCAATATAAGTCGATGCTAAGCCGCCATAACTCGAGCCAGACAACACCGTGTTCTCTGCGGTTGGGCATATAGACTGCGTGTCACAAAGCCACGGCATCAGCTCATTGGCCAACATGTTGGCGAACGTCTCATTGGGAGTGAGTTCCTTACCCCGCAAACTTGGCCTTGGTGGGTTAATAAACACGACTCTCATTGGTGGAATGGCTTTGTCGGCAATCAAGTTATCCATTACAAGCGGAGTTGGTACTTTATCTAGGTAGGCATCGCCATCGAAGAGAATCAGTAGAGGTGAAGTCCTATCTAATGGGTACACTTTATTAGGCTCATAGATACTGACCTTCCTCTCTTCGTTACTCATTGAGTCACGGTAAGAAAGGTGGCGAACCAGCCCTTTAGGTTGCTCTTGTTCCGTTGCGACCTTATCTGTAGGCGCATAATCCAGCGTTAACGTTGAAGCCGAACTAAAGAGACCTGTGTCTGCTCCAAAAGTTGGGTTCAGGTTTAGTGGGTCGGGTGCTGCTGTCGCTAGCACTGCTTTTCTCTGTTCGCGATTAATGTCATCTCGCAGTTGCGGTACATTGGGCGCAATTCGGTATGAAAGGCGTGTCGTGTCTGGTACTTCAAATGAACGAAACCAAATGTCACTACCTTTAATTTGACTCATCTGAGCGTGGCCGCCATAAGGAGCACCTAACAAGCGCACATTGTTAACGTTACCTCTATATAAAAAGGTCACGATAGCTTTGTTGGGTGTTTGGTATTCAACTAACGGTGCGCCTTGAGATTCAATGATTTGCCAAAATTTTTTTTCGGCATCTTTTACACCACCTTTTATATCTTGAACGGTTTGGGAGAGAGTTGGGCTAATTATTGGTAGATCGGGAGATAGATACTGATCGCTTTTTAGCGCCATCGGGTTGAGTTGCATCTCGACGTTGACTGGTTCGTTGCTGTCCGTAGTTACTTCGATTTGATAGGTATCAGCTTCATCCACGTACCAAAATATCTCCGTTTCACGAGAGTGGTCGTTAAGTAGCTTTTTGATTGGGTCGCCAGAAGAGTTAAATGCAATCACTTGGTCCATAAACCCTTGGCTGCGAATGTAGCCACGGTAATATCCTGGTTTATCGACCTTTAAAATCAGTTCCGTTTGAGAGTCGAAATTGATGTTTTGAGCTTTGTTTGCATCAACGCTCATTGCTAGAGCACTGGGTAGCTGAGTGATTAAAGCAATAGAGAGAAAAAGCCATTTCATGAAAAGTCCAATTGATGTTAATGATATTTATTATCATTTATGGTAATTTTATTTTTCTTTCTGGAACAGCAGTTTGAGTTATGCAAAGTAACTAGACTGTTATGAAAATTGGCAGGCACTTATGAATCGTCGAATATCTTCATCTTTTAGGAAAAGCGCACTTGTGCGTTGGATCGAGACCGAAGAGAAATACCAAATGGTGTCTGAACAATTCACTGAGGCAGATCCACTTCTTGAAGGGAATGTGGATACGTGCAAGGTTAAAGAGAGTTTCTCTCTGCATTGGGGAACGACAACAGAGCTAAAAGATCATCAAGTGATATCCACAGCGCGTAAGGCTCTGATTTTAATCATCCTAACGGACGGTAAGCTTGATTTCAGTTACGATGATTTGAACTTCAATATGGACTCTAAAAATGGCTACCAAGGCCTAGTTGTTAATTTGGCCAAGCCTGCCACTTTTAGACGTACTGTTCAAAAGGGGAATAAGGTGGCGAAGTTGAAAGTCCTGATCCCTCAGGAGTGGATTGCGGAGCGAGTAGAAGAAGGCAGTCGAGTAGACGAATTTATCTCGCAACACTTATCTAACTTTGACCTGTATTCCAATGAGCACCTACGTTCAACGATCGATAAGATTATTGAGTTGCACAACGGAAACGAAACATTTAAGAAAATTAAGTTGGAGGCGCTGACTCAAAACTTGGTTCTAGAGGTGTTTGAGCAGCTCACGAACAGCGATATACCTGTGAAGCCTGTTTTGTTAGAAGCCTCTACGATTACAACGGATAACACCAAGAGCTCGATTGATGGTCTTATAAACCATATTGAAGATAATCTCGATAGCGACCTTTCTGTGAAGGCGTTAGCGGAGTATGCACACACAAGTGAGTCCAACCTTAGACGGAAGTTTAAAGAAGTGATTGGTTGTAGTCTTAAAAGTTATATACGCCGCCGACGCTTGGAGGTTGCTCGTAAGCACCTTGAACAAGGTTTAGCATCAATAACGGAAGTCGCTTACTACGCGGGTTATCGACACCCTTCGAACTTTACCAATGCCTATAAGAAAGCCTTCGGTTATCCGCCTGCAGACACGGTGAACAAACGAGTCTTGAGATAAAGAAAAAGGAAAGCAGTACCAAACATGCTTTCCTTTTTTATTCGGTTTGAAGTTAATCTTTACTTCAGTAGATCAACGATAGCTTTGCCTACGCCATGAGCGCTCGTCGGGTTTTGACCTGTGATGACGCGGTCATCGACGATGACAAGCTCTTGCCATGGCTGCACTTTCGAGTAACGCGCTGCGCCACGAGCCAAAGACTCTTCCAATAAGAATGGGATGTCGTTGATAGTGCCAAAATCAATCTCTTCTTCGCGAGTAAAACCAGTCACTGACTTAGATGCAAGCAGCTTCTCACCATTGCTTAGCGTGATTGGCAATAGAGCACCCGGACCATGACAAACTGCTGCGACAATACCGCCATCTTCATAGTGCTTTGCCGAGATCTTAGCGAAGTCTTCGTTGCTTGCTAGATCTGAAAGCAGACCAAAGCCACCTGGGTAGAAGATCGCATCGTAGTTATCTCCATTGATTTGCGATACAGGAATGGTGTTGTTCACGCGGTTTAGGAAATCATCGTCCGCCAAGATTTTTGCGTTTACTGCATCGCCTTCGATGTCTGTTCCGTATAGAGGAGCTTGACCACCTTTGATAGAAGCTATGTCGTAATCAAAGCCGGCATCCAATAACTCGCTCAGGGCATGAGTCAGCTCTGGCGCGTAAGTTCCGTTTGCTTGGTCGGTTTCACCTAGCGTTGCATGGTTTGTAACAATAATCAGTACTTTCTTCATGATGATGTCCTTGTGAAATTGCGTGTATTTGTTGAACACCTTCATACTAATTGCTAATCAAATAAGTGATAATACGTTTAATTGGCAAAACATTATTGCTAAATAGCAAAGATAGTTATAGCACAGGTGATTATGGATAGTTTCGAAGGCATTAACGAGTTTGTTACGGTTGCGGAGAGCAAAGGGTTTTCTGCCGCGGCGAAACAATTAGGATGCAGCACCAGTCACGTGAGTCGCCAAGTCACGAGATTAGAAGAGCGGTTAGGTGTCGCTTTGTTAGCACGTTCAACGAGAATGGTGAGTTTGACTGATGCAGGTCAGGCGTATTATCAACAATGCAAGGAGCTAGTGATTGGGCTTCAGCAAGCGAATGAGACGTTAACGACGCAGCAGACTCAATTGAGTGGCGTACTAAGAGTCAGTGCTGCTGGTGCATTTTCTGAAAACCACGTTGCCCCTGCTTTGATGGAGTTGGCTAAGCAACACCCCAATCTCACGGTAGAGATTAACTTCAACACCAGCATGGTTAACTTTATTGAAGACGGCTTTGATTTTGCGATTCGTTACGGAAGGCTCAGTGATTCCGGCTTAATTGCAAGAAAACTGGTGGACCGTCCAATGGCAGCGGCTGCAAGTCAGAGCTATATTGACGAACATGGCTTACCAACTCACCCGCAGCAGCTTAAACATCACAGCTGCATCATCGCAAACAAAGACGTTTGGCTGTTTGAGAAAGACGGACAGCCGTTAGATGGAGTGAAGGTACAAGGTCGATGGAAAAGCAATAATGCCCACACGGTTCTGCAAGCCTGTACCGAAGGCTTAGGTATTGCCTATTTGCCAAAGAGTAGCTTTAACGATGCTATTTCTTCTGGGCGTTTAGTACCGATACTTGAACCCTATTGGGGCAGTGGCAATAGTAGCTGGATTGTGTACCAAAACCGACATTTCCTGCCATTAAGAGCGAGGTTGGCTATTGATTTCTTACTCGAATACTTCGCTGGTTGGCAGGAGTAAATTGCACGCTTTTTTACCATTTTCGAGCACCTTTCTTACCATTTTCGAGCACCTTTCTGCGGACACATTTTTACTAAGCTGCGTCGCTAGGATTGTGTATTGGTTTGATTGTTAAACTTGAACCCGTAGCACGCTTTATGCTGCACCGAATTGCCGCGAATGACGTTCTTCGCTAGTGTGCGGTAAATTATATGTAGTGTATGTGTTTCTGGATTGTCTTATATGTTAAAGCGTTCTCAATTAAAACTGAGCGTCTGTTTTCTTAGTCTCTCAATACTCTCAGCGTGCGGTGGAGGCGAGGGAGATTCAACTCCACCCAGCTATCTAACACAAGAACAGCGTTACGACCTTCTGTATCGCTCGACATTTGGCCCAGAGCCAGACTCTTATCAAGAATTAGCCAACGTAGGTTATTCAGCTTGGTTAGATCAGCAGTTTTCTATGTCGCCAACGTTGCACTCAGTTCGATTGCAACAATACACGTTGGCAGAGAACGCGGACACTTATAACCAATCTGATCGTGTGGCGGTTTGGTGGGATGTTAGCCTGAATGCGCCCGACCAACTTCGCCAGCGTGTCGCCTTCGCGTTGAGTGAACTGTTCGTGATCTCAAGGTATGGTGCGAGCCTAGGTGGTCGCGCAGTCGAGATGACCGATTACTACGATATGCTTATCACCCATGCGTTTGGCAACTATCGTGATCTTATAGAATCGGTAACGCTGCATGCTGCAATGGGTGATTACTTATCCATGATGGCAAACCAAAAAGCGGATCCTGACAATAACCGCTTTCCAGATGAGAACTACGCACGTGAAGTGATGCAGTTGTTTAGTATTGGTCTGTATGAGTTAAACCAAGATGGTACGGATAAGCTAGATAGCCAAGGACAACTGATCCCAACTTATTCGCAGGATGATATTGAAAATCTTGCGCGAGTATTTACAGGCTGGCACATCGCCGAAAAAACCAAACCGTGGTGGGGATCGAAAGAGGGAAATTGGCTTGTCCCAATGGTGGCGTATCCTGACTACCATGATGATGAGCAAAAAGTCGTGATGGGCAATGTGTTTGCTCAAGGCCAGACGCCAGAGCAAGACATGGCGCAAGCGATGGATATGTTACTCAACCACCCAAACACCGCGCCATTAATCAGTAAACATCTTATTCAAAGATTGGTCACGTCGAACCCTTCTCCTGCTTATGTCGCTCGAATTAGTGCATTGTTTGCGGATAATGGTTCAGGTGTGAGGGGCGACCTGAAAGCCGTGATTCGTGGCATATTAACCGATAGCGAAGCAGTGAGCGGTGGTGACCGAACACCGGTTAAAATGAAAGAACCCTTGATCGCGATGACTAATTTTTTCCGCGCATTTGAGGCTAAGTCGGCTGATCCTACAGGACGATTCCATAACTCCATCAATACCTTTGGTGCATACGGACAGTCACCACTGGGCTCACCAAGTGTGTTTAACTTTTTCTCTCCGGACTACGCGCCAAATGGTGAAATAGCAGCGGCTAACGACGTAGCGCCTGAATTTGAAATATTGAGTTGGAATAATTTCATTTTGACCAACAACCAACTTTGGGCGGCAACCGGCAGAACAAACTATGAGGGAGAGACTAACCCCTCTCGTATTGTGATCAATACAGCGCCGTTAGAAGCCATCGCCAATGATCACGAAGCTCTAATTGCAGAAATTGAAAGACGCTTACTCTCTGAAAGAATGAGTGATGAACTTAGGGAAATAGTATTAGAAGCATTAGAAGAGCTTCGAGATACACAACAGGCTTTAAAGGTCCGTAACGCTGTTTATATTGCGGTGACTAGCCAAGAGTTTCACATTGAGGAGCTAGCCCAATGATTACACGTCGTCAATTGTTAGCGGCTATGGCCTCAACACCTATTGTTTCTATGATGGGTGCTCGCTCCGCTTATGCGTTGCCAAATAACGATTATAAGGCTCTGGTTTGTGTCTTTTTATTTGGTGGTAACGATGGTTTCAATATGTTGGTGCCTAATGATAACGCACACTACGATGAATACGCGAATGCTCGCCCAGACATTGCCATCCCACAAGCATCACTGCTCCCTTTATCATTAAACACTGGATCAAGTTTATCCTTGGGTTTGCACCCTTCAATGGGTGAGGCTCAAAGTCTTTTCGAAAGCGGAAAAATGATCGCTATTGCTAATAGCGGTGTACTCATTGAGCCTGCGACTAAGGCGGGATTGAAAGATGGTACACATGCCATGCCACCTTTCTTGTTTTCTCATAATTCCCAGCAAGCGGAA
>NZ_AP045835.1:0-1353377 GCF_059725515.1 Vibrio sp. KUL70 | reverse complement strand
TACTACATAAGCCCTATCAACGACAAATGGGCTTGGGGTATCGGTATGTTCACAACTTACGGCGTTGCTACTGACTACCCAGATGACATTTATGCTGGTGATCTCGCTGGCGACACGTCTCTCGTTTCAGTGAACCTAAATCCAAACATCGCTTATAGGATCAATGAAAGCTTTAGCGTAGGCGCTGGTGTGAACTTTGTTTATGCAGAAGCTGAGCTGAACAGACACAAGGGAAGCCTGCCGGTTGGTGGTTCTGCAAGTGATAAACTGATTTCAATGACAGGAGAAACATTCGGTTTCGGCTGGAATGTTGGAGCTCTTTATGAATTCAACCAAAACAACCGTTTTGGTTTTGGCTATCGTTCTTCAGTCAATCTAGATTTTGACGATGGAGAATTTACTGACTACGTTGGATTGAAAATGGCTAACGGTCAACCTGGAAAAACCACAGGTCGCCTTGAAATCGAGCTACCCGATATCATAGAACTTTCCGCCTTCCACCAGCTGAATGATAGCTGGGCTGTCCATTATGGGTGGCAGATGACTAAATGGAGTAAGTTTGAAGAACTAAAAGCGACAAGCCCGGATTGTAAGAACAATGAGTGTTTCTTAAAAACAGAACACTATGACGACAACCAGAGATGGTCAATCGGTACAACATACACACTAAACAATGATTGGACACTGAGAGCAGGTCTCGCTTATGACGAGCAAGCAGGAAAAGCAACTCTGAGCATTCCTGACAGTGATCGTTACTGGTACTCGGCAGGTCTAACTTATTCTGTCTCAGAGAATATGACCGTCGATGCAGCATTTGCTTTAGTACAAAGTAAAAGTGGTTCGTTCACAGAAACTGACGCGGCCGAAGACAAGCTAACATTTGACGCTGAAGGTGTAGCTTACCTTTCTGCTATCCAAGTCAACTACGCATTCAACTAATCCCTGGGAACAATTATATGAATACCAAATTTACTTTATCTCTAGTTTGCTCTGCATTAATGCTTGCAGGCTGTGGGGACAATACTGAAAGCTCTGGTTCTATCTACTCCGACGCAATTGAACAATCATTATCGCGCAGTTCAACAGTCAGCTTTACACTTCTTGGCAACGAAGCAGATATCCCTCTTCCTTCATTTTTCCTTTTAGATACAAATGACCATACGTTGAATATTCCGTTGGATGCAAACTCAACGGGTTTATTAAATGACCCAGCAGTTGCAATGGGAGAAACTGATGGCTGGAGCACTATCATGCCGTTCACGATTAATGTGAACCTTCCAAGTGACAGAACATTGAAGGATGACGTCGTGTTGAACGGCACTACACCGTTTAGTGCCCACCTAAATGCTGGGGTAAAGGTTGCGAAAGTGGATGTTGACCTAAGCACAGGTGTTATGTCTAACTTTACTGCGTTAACAGCAGGCGTTGACTACCTTGTCGTTTCGACAGATCTGAAAACAATACAGGTTCTTCCTATAAATGGACTAGATCCAAATTCAGATTACATTTATGCCCTAACCGACTCGATCATTGATAGCCAAGATGAATCTCTCGGTACATCTAAATCCTACGCATCTCTAAAAACAACTGACATAGATCAAGCCGGTTCATTAGATTTACCGCAGAAAATTATTCATCAAGTAGAAGCTTTGTTTGAAAGACATGGTAGCGTGTCAAATACCGATGAAATTATATATTCATCTTGGTTTACGACTGCTTCAGCAGGTAACGTTATGAACGGTGCTAAAGCTGCAATTGCACAAACAGTTGACCCGAATATTGCGCCGTCTGATATTTGGAAAAACCTTGCGAACCCAAATGGCATTCCAGCAACTGAACTCGATACATTGTACACATTCACAGTTAATGGAAAGCAGGATTTTGCAACAGCCGTACAAGGAGACACAATATTTAAAGGTGCTTTTGGTGAGGGTGCTGCGACACAATTAGCTGGGGGGTACAACACTAATTTTTCAACACCAGCAGCAGCTTCTATCCAAGTGTATCGAGGAACAATTGAACTACCATATTTCTTGTCTGATTCATTAACAAACGATGAGTGGAAAAAATCTCCGTGGCGAAGCGCGATGCCAAGTGTCCTTACTATACTGAATACTCTAAGCTCTGGGAGCGACGCAGATAAATTAGCCTTAAAAACTCAGTTAGAAAAACTCTATATTACCGATCCTGCAACACAGTTGTATAACCCAAACTACCAAAAACTACTTGTTGGTGAAAAATTAGAGCTAGCCAACGGGCAACAACTTGATAGCGATCGTATCATGACTAAGTACAGTGCTGTTCCGCAAATTCGCGCGGTTAAATCTGTACCCTTTATAATGTTTGTACCTGAAGGTTTAGCAATTGATAGTAACTTGCCGATACTGCAATACCAACACGGTATAACAAACATCAAAGAAAGCTCATATGCTTTTGCAATGCAGCACATTGGCGGTGCATTAACGGGAACAGCTCCTTATAAGCCCTATGCTATTATAGCAATTGACCAACCACTTCATGGCCAACGAGCTTTAAGTGCCGATGTCGTAACAACACCTACGACTCCAACGGTATATATGAACTTAGAATACCTTCCTGTAGCACGTGATAACATTCGCCAAAGTGCAATTGACGGGTTGGGCGTTCGTTTTGCTCTTAACACAGCTTCAAACGCTGCATTCAGTAATTTAGATAAGACGAATGTGTCGCTATTTGGTCATTCAATTGGTGCAATCACGGGCATTAGTTCATATACCATTGGTAACACTCAATTAGATACCAATATTGATTCTTTGTTTAGCTACACAAGTGCAACACTGGCAAACCCGGGTGGAGGTATCGCTCCTTTCTTGTTGAACTCTGGTTCTTTTTCTCCTGAAATCAAACATACTGTTTCGTTATCCAGCGTTACAGAATATCAAACACAGTACGTAACACAGTGTGTTCTGCAAAATACAAGTGGAGACGACTGTTTCACTAAATACTACGCAGACCTTAGCCAAGACAGTGCAACAGTTGCTCAGAAAGCAGTCAAAGCAAAGATTGATAGCGCCTTAACGTCATTCACCTATGCAGCTCAAACCGTATTAGATAACGTTGACCCTATCAATATTGCGTCTTCAACAACTGGACCAATATTAGGTATACAAGCGCACGAAGATCAGACTATCCCTAATTTAGTTTCTGGTGTTGCTGCCGGAACAGAATCGTTATTTAAAAAGCTAGGCTTAAGAAATACAGCTCTCAATGCATCCGGCACCCAAGTTGCATCGTATTTTGATGAGAACTCTGCAGCAGAACACTCAACTGTGATAACTCCGCAGAATGCGAATGACTCTGCAGCAAACACCGAGATGACCTCTCAAATCGTTCAGTTCACTCTCACAAACGGGAACGCACTGGGTAACTTAAACGTGGATGCAAGTCTACTAGATGCGAGTAAGACCCCTTAAACCTCGTTAGCCCCCCTAAAATGCCAGCCTAACCGCTGGCATTTTTATTAGGTACTCTCCGACTTTGCCCTTCACAAAATCGTCCACATCTAAAATTTATGCACTTCATTTGATCTCAACTAAAATTAATCCAGACAGAATACCGTACGAGGTCTTTCATTCTACAAAATAAAGTGGATAATAGCCCCGTAAATTAACACCTAATAAATGTGAGTCCATTATGTCTTCTGAAGCAACTATGCTAGAACGCTGCCAATCAAAATGTGAACTATGTGGTTCTGATTCTTCTCTTACTGCATACGCAGTACCACCGCACAGCCACGTTACGGTAGACCACGGCATCATGGTATGTGACAAGTGTCTTGGTGAGATTGACGCCCCTAAAGACATTAACCACTGGCGTTGTCTAACAGACAGCATGTGGAGCCAAGAGCCACCAGTACAAGTGACTGCATGGCGTCAACTAACTCGCCTAAACACTGAAAGCTGGGCGCAAGACGCGTTAGACATGATGTACATGGAAGAAGAAACATCAGTTTGGGCTCAAATCGGCATGTCTGCTGATGACAAACCTCTTGATTGCAACGGCGTTGAACTTAAAAAAGGTGACGACGTAACGGTAATTAAAGACCTTCCAGTTAAAGGGACGAACCAGGTAATTAAGCAAGGTACAGTTATTCGCGGTATCAGCGTTGGTGATGACCCTAAATTGGTTTCTGGTAAAACAAACGGCGGTCAATCTATGTACGTGATCGCTGAGTTCTGCCGTAAGAAGTAACCCCTTCTGCCCACAACTCAAAAAGGCGCTAGTGAGCGCCTTTTTTTGTGCTATTTTTAATCACTTATTCACTGTGATTGGTATTACTAGAAACCACTGCCGATATTGAAATAAACCGCATGTTCTTCATGGCTTTGTGCGTAATCCATACCAATATGTAAACCGTAACGCCTTGCTATTTGATAACGGAATCCAACCCCTCCAGCACTTACTCGGCTGTCGTGACTTATGTTGCTATCTTGCTTTGCAGCACCAGCACCGTAAAAACCGGACACGTTCCAACGGTGATTAATACGATAAGTCAACTGGCCTTGAATCGTCTCAACTTCATCACCTTGATACCGGTATGAAGAAACGCCACGCAAAGAGACATAAGGTTTCGCGGTTGGAGAGACAAACAAGTCCTTTTGTTCAAAGTTCTGGTAGTTAGCCGCAACCCCTAACGTCCATTTTTTTGATATTGGAATATAAGCTTCACCCTCTATATTGAAATTCCTATAGTTATAGTCGCTTCCTATCGCCTCGTCGTAGACCATATAATCGGCAGACAGCTTATATCCTTTTGTTGGATAGAATATGTTGTCTCTTGTATCATATTCGGCTTCAACTCCTAAGCCTGACGTCACTGACTCATTGCCAAAAATCCGATCTAACAATATGTTATCAAACTCAATTGCTGACTTTGCTAACAACTGCTTAATACCCAACATCCACGGCGTGCTTCCAAGTCTGAACTGTACCTTCTGAGAAAGTACCGCTACCGACGTCTCAGTGCTAAATTTCAAATCTTGATTAATAGGTCCTAGCTCTAATGACGCATACAGATCTAAGTTCACCACGCCTACACCACCACCACCAGTGTAACGGATAGAGTCATTCATCCATGAGCGTCTGTGGCCACCAAAAACAAACCAAGTCTTATTTTCTGTCCCTACAGCACCCACTACTGACATGGCAGAGGGAACAAGCTGTGCGCCCCCATCAATAGCAGAGAGTGCCGCCTGCTTTCTCTGTTTTCTTTCTTCATCCGTTTCATGTAAAAACAAGCCCGCGACACCTCCCCCATAACCCAATGCAGGTTCAGTGATAAAAATTGGGATAGGCAAAAAACCATATGCATTCTCTGCAAGGTGATGCCCCATATCAAATTGACCATCAACAGGATCATAAAACGATGCTAAAGAAGAAGTGGTAAGCAAAGAACACGAAATCAGGGCAAAAGCGCCGCAGCGATTCATAAAGTTATCCTCAGAAAAAAACCGGGTAACAATACCCGGCTGAAAAGTTGCGTCCTTGCAATAAACATAAAAATTAAATACATGTAACCGATAGAGGGGGCTCTATCGGTTCAAGTAGAATAGGTCAAACTACTCACTTGTCCTACTCTCATACAGAGGATGAGATCCATCATACGAGGACCTACTATTGGTTGTTTAACGTTGATTAGTCCAAAAATTAATGCAATAAAAAAGGCTCACTTAGAGCCTTAGTATTTATATTTATTTCAATCAATTGATTATCGAGAGAGGTTACTTATCAAGCGCTCCCGGTAGTTTGATATCACAGAAACTAGTGAACCTTTAATGTCGCTTATTTGCTTTGAATGTGGGCACCACAATGCGAAACCAAACTTGAAACCTTCAATAAGTTGAACTGATTTAATCGGTTCTATCTGATGTTGAGAAAAGTCTGGATCTGAAAAGTATGATTTTGGTAGAAGTGCCCAACCCAACCCTTCTTCGACCATTTTGATCACCAACGCAAGTTGATCGATCTCTTCGTAGTCTGAACTTACAACAATTTTTTCCGACATCCCTTCTTCAATCATAGATCTCAGTACAAACTGTTTCGAGTTTCTTAATGCAACCAACGCATCTTCTTCGTCCACATGCTCAAATTCACCACCTTTTTGTACAAATGGGTAGAACTCTATATGCCCCAAAAATGTCGCGTCCAAACTGTGCATTGCACGGCTATCATGAACATTCACTAAGCCGAAATGATACTCACCGTTTTGAATTCCTTGCTTAATCGCTTGCTTGTTTCTCACTAAAAAGTTCACACGCATCATTGGGAAGTCACGTTTGAGCTGCTTACGTATATCAAGCAACACGCGGTAAGGAATGACACTCGAATAGGCAATTGTGATGCTTTCTAACCCCCCATAAGAGAGACTCAAAGCCACTTTGTCGAACGTACGAGCCTGCTCTATGGTTTGTTTCGCATAATGATATAGAAGATGACCATCTTCGGTAGGCTCAACAGAGCGCCCAACTCTCTCAAACAGGCTTACCGCGAGTTGGTCTTCAAGGTTAGTAATCACCTGCCCGATTGTCGTTCTGTGTTTGTTGAGCTTAACCGCAGCTTTACTGAACGAGAGCTGGTCATAAACAGTAACAAACGCAAGAAGTTGTTCAATGCTGAAATTCATGTTGTTGTGCTTACTTTTAGTTGTTATGTATTTAAAATATCACAAGTTGACGAAACTTCTACTTAGTTAGAATGATAATGGTGAGTTGAACTCGTCAAAATGAGTTAAAAAAGCCTACTTATGCAGCAGGCTTTAATTCATTTACTCACTTTATAACTCAAATATATTCGATAACACGTGCTAAGTAGTTAAATTCGCCTGAATCACCGTGGTAATTGCGGTAGACGTCGACGCTGAAATATTTAGGTTGCTCTGCTTGAATATGTTCTACAACACGCTGCTCGATGGACTCTAGAGTTTCCCCCGTTTGCGAGTAAAAGTGTTTCTTGGTGGTTTTTTGTAGTTGGCGTTGCTTAGCTTCTTTATGAGTTACGTAATTATTCACTTCTACCCACTGACCAATGTAATCAATCTCTATATAGTCCGTATTTTCTTCAATCATAACCAACTCTGATTCTGGCTGAACGTCGGCCAGTTGTTGCATCACGATATCGACTTGGTGCTGATCATTTGAGATCTCGCTTTGCGCCATCACTACGCTGGACGTTGCCATAATAAGTAGTGCTAATGCTGTTTTTTTCATTTTGCAGTATTCCTAATTAAGGTAATTCGGTTACCCAAGGTGTGCCCTGAGTCGCTTTGTCATAACCATATTTGTATATAGTTCGTAAGTAATTTTGATCAAACATGTCTTTGGTTCGTTTGGCATAACCAAAGTCGTGTTCGATGTAAGTAAATTGCATATCAATATCGTTGATTTCACTGATGTATTTCATTCGATAAAGGTCACCACGTGTCTGTGCAATGGTCAGGCTAGATAAGCTCTTTGCGACCAAATCGAGTCCCTTATCTTCTAGCGAATGGTACGGTGCTTTCAGCACGCCATTTCGAATGACATCTAACTGTGGCGCTTTTTCTAACCCCAGAGCATTCGAGATCTGTTGATAGTCAAAGTTAGACGGATTAAAGAACACCTGTGTTGCGAGACCTCCATCGACATGCAGTTCTTCGAGTCTTTCTCCATCATGTTCAACGTCAATGAATTGAGGCGGGAAAACACCAGGTATCGATGCACTCGCAGCCAAAATCTTATATATGAGATCAGACTTATCTGGCATATCACTGTTCGCAATTGCACCCACATTCCAAATGACTAGCTCACCAGAATCAAAATGAGTGCTGCCAATAAACAAACGCTTCCCACTGCGGTGTCGGTCTGCAATTTGCTCAATCATCGGCTCAGGAAATGCCTCAACGATAAACTCATATAAGTTTTCTCCGTCGGTAAACGCATCTTTAAAAACCGTATTCAGAAATTTCTTTTTCCCGAGCAATGAATCGTCACTAATGTTCAACATCACTTCTTTCATCTTCGGAAACGTATCACCGCCAACGAACACAAACGGTGCCATCAATGCTCCCGCGCTGATCCCCGTGACTATGGAGTAGTCTTTCAGTTGACCTGAATCTTCTAGACCTATTAGAACCCCTGCACCGAAGGCTCCATTGGCGCCACCACCTGATAACGCTAAGATATTCAACTGATCACCCGATACAGTAATTGGTGTGGTTTGGTCGATTGAAGAGTATAAGAATTCCGGCTTTTCACTCGCCCAAATACGGAGTGGTTCTTTTTCTGAAGGAGCATCTTCTACAACGACTTCTTTGTAATTATCTTTGTCTACACGCAAATCCAGAGTGTGAGGTGAACTACAGGCAACAATAAGTAATGACAACGCAACGGTAAGGCTGGAAGAGATTAGACGATTCATGTTTAGGCTCATTTAATGTTCTCTAAAATGGTTTAGAGGCTCTGTCTACTAAAAAGATAAATAGATAACAGAGGGGTTAATAAATAGGGGTAAAGTGAAATCCATCTCTTTGCCGTCATAATATAACTCGGCTCCAGCTTGGCTCGTAATCTCGTTTGTAGGACGCTACCCATCGAATAGTCGCCCCACGTATGCGCTGGAGTTTTGTGTTTTAGCCTATTTTAACTAGGTTAAAATCATGGGTAGGTTCTACAAATTCATATTGGGCATTGATCGTTTGTAACTCCCAAGAGCCATAACTCTTGGTCACCTCTAACACACCATAGACCGCATTGTTTGCATGACGGAATGCAGCCACCGGAGACATTTTCTTCATTAACCCTGCAGTAAACAGTCCAGAGATAAGGTCACCCACCCCTACTGGTTGTTTATCAAATTCGATGTTCGGTCTCTGAACTAAGTAGCACGCTTTGTTGGTCGCAAGGATCATACTGAAAGCATCGTCCGGTAATGAATGTAGATGTTTGACGAGCACTATCTTTGGACCAAGTTCCAATGCTTTCTTACACGCTGTAACGGCGTCATAGAGAGAGTGGATCTTGGTATCGGTCAATTCACTCAACTCGAATTGATTGGGCACGATGATATCGGCAATAGGCAGTAAATGTTCGCTAATCGCGGTTTTAACGCCATCATCAACAATGCAACCTTTGTCTGGGTCACCCATGACAGGGTCACAAACATAGAGTGCATTGTGATTCTTTTCTTTAACTTGGTTGACCGCTTCAGCAACGGCTTTACATTGGTCTGCACTTCCTAGATAACCTGATAGTATTGCACCGCAGTCTCCTAGAGCATTGATGTTGTCTAGTCCTCTTACTAAATTTCGAATGTCGTCAGAGCCGAATCGTTGCCCCGTCCAACCTTGTTGGTATTGCGTATGATTGGAGAACTGAACGGTGTGGATTGGCCATACTCCGAGGCCCATTCTTTGCATCGGGAAGACGGCAGAACTGTTTCCTGCGTGGCCATAAACCACATGAGATTGAATAGAAATAATGCTTTTCATAAGTCACTCTTAATTGAGAAGTTTGTTAGCTTGGCGACTAAATAAACACAATATCGCGCACTGTGCTTATTTGGTCGGAATAGCCTCGACAACGCCGAGGCTTATTCTTAATCAGGCTGGATTCATTAGCCTTTGAATTCAGCAAAGTACTCATCCAACACTTTGCGTGTTGCACGACCGATAAGCTCGTATTCGTGGTGAGTAAGGTTTGCTAACGAAACTCGAACTGATGCATGCACTACATCGAAGCCTTGGCCTGGAAGTAGGATAACGCCGGTTTCATGTGCAAGGCGGAACAGGAAGTCTTTGCCTTTCTCGCTCGCTTTGAACCATTCAACGAATGCTGGTCCGTACAATTTGCCGCCCAGAGTGTCGAGCTCAAGCAGTGTGTAGTAGTCCACACGATCTTTGTTTTCTTCAATTTCTACACCCATATTTTTGTACAGAGTTTTGTAACGCTCGCGAATGATGCGTTTACATGCTTCTTTGTAGTTTTTCTCTGAGTCCATCAAGCAGTTCAATGAGAACAGCGCCATTTGAACTTGTTGAGGAAGAGACAAACCTGCTGTGTGGTTAAGTGCTACGCTGCGGCTATCTGCAACGATACGGTCAATAAACTTGATCTCACGCGGTTCCGGAGTCAGCGTTTTGTAACGATCGTCCAACTCAAGTTGACGCGCTTCAGGAAGGCTACGCATTGCATCGTCAAACACGTTGTTGTGTTGAATTGCAATCGAGCCTAGACGCCAGCCTGTTGCACCGAAGTACTTAGAGAACGAGTACACACAAAGCGTGTTGTATGGTAGTTTCGCAAACAGTGAGACAAAGTCGTCCGCAAAAGTGCCGTATACATCGTCAGTCACAATGAATAGGTCGCTACGTTCGTTGTTCACGAAGTTTGATAGGTTATCCAAAGTCTCATCCGAGAACTTCACAGACGCTGGGTTTGCTGGGTTAACAACACAAAGCAGTTTGATCTCTGTATCTGCAAGCTTTTCGATTTCAGACATCGGCAGCTGCCATGTTGTCTCATCCAGACGTAGTTCAACGATTTCCAGTTCGTATTCACTCAGTTCTGGAATCTCTAGGTAAGGCGTAAAGATTGGAGTGATTAGTGCAACCTTGTCACCTTTCTTCAATAGACCGTTGTTGAACATAGTTTGGAACGTGTACGTCATAGACGCTGTACCGCCTTCCGTTGCAAACAGATCGAAGTCTGTTGTCATTGGCATCGGGCCGTACATCTCTTCTGCGATGTACTGTTTCACAACTGTTTCGATGTTCGTCAACATGCGTGGTGGCACTGGGTAGTTACATGCAAGGTATGCGTTAACCAGTTCATTCAAGAATGCTTGCTTCTTTAGACCCAAACGGTCTTTTGCGTAGCTCAGCGACTTTTCCAAGAACTGTACGCCTTGGTCTTGTTTATTCTTGCTTGCAAACGTATCGAAGCGCTCAACAATGCCCACACCATCTGGAATGCCACCGAAACCACCATCTAGGTATGAGTAAGTGCGCTCGGCTTCCAATATTGCGAATTCACCCAAACGAATGAACGCTTTACGTGGTAGTGTCGCTAGAAAATTAGGGTTACCACGACCTGCATCTAATAAAGCACGATCAGGAACAGTTTGTGCCACTTCAATAAGTTTATCTTTTAATTCAAATGGGCTTAAATCTGCAAATTTCGAAAAATCAATTGTTGTATTTTGCGTAGTCATAATATTTGCCTGAATCTATTATTTAGTAAAATTTGGATAATACTTCCCCTACCGCCTATTTAATTAGGCGATAAGAGTGTTCGAATTTATTTAAATTACATGCCTGCGTTTAAAGTAATAATGCCGACAATAATTGGACCCCATAGGGTAAGCAGTACATTGGCGACTGCATAAGTCACGGTGAATGAGAATACTGGTGTTGCATTACCTGTTTTTTCCATTAAAGCCGCAAATGCTGGGTTTGCACTTCGTCCACCTGTCACGCAACCTAGTGCTTCAACTGGGTTCTTAATCTTCAATACAAAATATGAGAAGAAGAACGAAATAAACTGAGGAATAATGGTCACAGCCATACCAAGGAACAACAGAGACATACCATGTTCTTTGATGGTGTCGACCGCTTGAGGCCCAGCTTCAAGGCCAACAATGCCCACAAATGCTGCTAAACCGAAATCTCGAATAAAGTTAACAGCACCCACAGGGAACTGAGCAACGTGCGGATTTCGGCTACGTAACCAACCCACAATCAAGCCTGAGATCAAACAACCTGCACCAGAACCGATAGTGACGGGAATACCAGCTATCTTAAAGCTAATGAGACCAATCAATAGACCGACTACCATACCCATACCAAGTACAACGAAATCTGTCATGGTTGCTGAGCCCATACGTTGACCGATGTTTTTCTCAACACGATTGATGTCTTTTGCTGTACCGGTAAGCTGGATGACGTCGTTTTTCTTCACCACAAGATCCGGCGTCATTTCGATAGAGCTGCCTTCACGAATGTAATCCGTCACATAAACGCCGCGCATGGAACCTTGGTTCGAAGCCTCTTTGATCTCTTGCAGTGACTTACCAATCAGTATGTGGTTATCAGCGATCAGTTGGCGATTTTCTTCAATAACTTCATAGTCTTCTGGAAGTGCAACCTCGTTGTCAGCCAAACCATCTTGCAGCTGATGTACCGCATTACGACGACCTGTTACAACGATGACATCCCCTTCTTTCAGTGCTGTGAATTTGTCCACTTCTAGCACTTTGCCATCACGTTGAATCAATTCAATACAAGCAGCTAGAGCGTGTTGGTTTAACTGAGCTAAGGTTTTGCCTGCTAACCCACCATCTTTGCTCACTTTAAATGCTCGTGTAACCAGCGTGGTTACTGCGTTGAATTCACCCGGCGCAAGATCGCGCTTACCGTTTGAGTTTTTCTCTTCTAGAGCAATCGCTTCTGCTCGGATATCCCACTTCATCAGTGTTGGGAATACCCATGTCACCATCAGAATTGGACCAAGTGAGCCAAAGATGTACGTAACTGCGTAGCCTACTGCGACGTTGGTCTGCATTAGGTGCTTGGCTTCTTCCGTCACGCCACCAAGACGTGCGATCGCATCACCCGCTGTACCGATGATTGCCGATTGAGTCAAACCACCAGCTGCAAGACCTGCGGCCGTACCTCTGTCTAGATCAAACATCCAAGCTGCTGCTAACACACAAAGCAGACCTGAAACCGTCATAACCACGGCAGAAAGTAGAATGTTGATGGTTCTAAAGTTCAATGCTTTGAAGAACTGCGCACCACCTTGATAGCCTACAGCGTAAATAAAGAGCGCAAAGAAAATGCTTTTTACGCCAGGATCAATATGAACACCAAATTGCCCAATAATTACACCCATTAATAATGTTCCGGCAACACCGCCAAGAACAAATCGACCAATGGTAATTTTACCAACCATATAACCGAGAGAGAGCGTAATAAAGAGAGCAACAAATGGTGCCATGTCAAAAAGTTTAGAAATAATTTCCATGACAATTTTACTCTTACTAACAAATATAAAAATAAAACAATCCAATGATGACTAAAAAATAATAGCTATTGAATTATTCAAAATAAATAAAGCACCTCTTTGCTTCGAATCGAATATTAAGAACAAAACGTTTTATTATGTAATCTCATTTGATGGATCAAATCATCACTTTGACTGTTTGGATAGGGTTTAGAACAATGCTCACACCCAAAGTCATTGTTTTCATGGAATTTTATTTAAAACAAAAAAATTCGTTATTTCGAAATAAATTTAAAATAAGAGTGTATCTCCGGGTCTTTAATCGACCTTTCACCCATAGAGCGGCCAACTGCCCACATAGAGGTCGGGCTAAAGTCACTGAGCAAAGCAGGATTTTTGATGGATCTCATCCTCTATACGCGATTATCACAATAAATGTAACTCGATTATTGTTGCATTCATCAAACAAATAGAGAAAAAGAACCATGAGCACAATGCCACATGAACTTGTGTGGGGCGAAGTCTACTTCCCTCCACTGTTATTAGTTATCGCACTGGCTTATATATTGACAATCTTAACAGGGTCAATCGCAACCAGGTTTGGGCTTCATAAATACGTCGCCTTTCCTGCAATAGCCGAATTTAGCTTGATCGTGATCTTTACTGGCATTATTGGCCAATTTATTACCATTTTTTGAGGCACTTACCGTGATCAAACGTTATCTCATTACCCTTTTATTGTTAGCCGCAGCGGGAACCGTGATCTTTAGCTACTACCAGTCATACTCCAGTAACCCGTGGACCAGGGACGGGCAAGTTAGCGCTTATATCGTTTCGATAACGCCTCGAGTAACAGGTCAAGTCATAGAAATGCATGTCGAAGACAACTCGAAAGTGAAAAAGGGCGACCTTCTTTTTGAAATAGACCCAAGTATTTACAAGGCAACCTACAGAAAGGCTCTTGCAACTGAAAAGCAAGCACTTGCCCTACTTGCTAAAGCAAAGAACGAAGAACAGCGTGCATTGGACTTAGAGAAACGAACTCCGGGTGCAGTACCCGTTCTTACTTTAAATAACTTAAGTAATGCGGTAGAGACTAGCGCTGCAAATGTTGAGCTGGCAAAAGCGAACGTCGAAGAAGCGCATCTGAATCTTGAGTACACCAAAGTATATGCACCTACCAATGGTTACATTACCAATCTAAACCTACGCGTGGGTTCTCAAGTCGTCGCAAACTCTCCAGTCGTTGCACTGATTGATGAAGATAGCTTTTGGATTGAAGGTTATTTCAAGGAGACTGACCTTGTTGGTGTAGATCCTCAAGACAAAGCCTACGTAACCCTCATGATGCATAACAACGTTAAACTAGAGGGTCACATTAAGAGTGTTGGCTTTGGTATCGCGAAACAAGACGGCAGCACAGGCAATGATCTATTGCCAAACGTTAATCCAAACTTTCAATGGATACGTCTAGCTCAACGTATCCCTATCAAAGTCAAATTAGACAATATACCTGACGACGTACAGCTTCGTGTTGGTATGACTGCATCGATTAAAATCATCAAAAATAGTTAGGTAACTTTTATGCTTACTGCATCGACTAAAGAAGCGATTAAAGTCGCACTCTCTATCGTTATCGCGATTTGCTTAGCGTTGTGGTTTGGATGGGAAAAACCATATTGGGCAGCGATAGCGGTGGCAGTGATGGCATTGAACGAGAGTTTCGCTCATGCAATAAACAAAGGCCATAATCGGTTGATGGGAACCCTGTTAGGAACCGGTTATGCCTTTTTCCTTATCGCTCTGTTTTCTCAAGACCGTTTTTTGTTTTTGACATTCTTCACCCTATTTCTTGGGGTGTGCATCTTTATGTCGAGCGATGATAAGTACGGCTATGTCTTTTCAATTGGTTTTGCTGTCTGTTCCATTGTCGCTTGCATGGGCGGATTTGATAGCCAAGCCACCTTTCACTTCGCTGTACTTCGGCTTCAAGAAACACTACTGGGCATTATAGTATTTTCTGTCGTGTTTCGCATCGTGTGGCCCGTAAATACGGAGCTCAACTTTTTCCAACGCTTTGAAACTAGCAGACAAACTTTGTTAGACGCGATGGATCAAACCGATGAAATAGACATTGCTGCTCTTGAAAGTAACACCACCAATATTGATAAACTGTATCAACTTCTGGATCTGCCGCTGACAGGAAGTTACCAACTCAAAGAGAACATCCATACATGGCGTTTGCGTGTCAGTGAAATGGCACACATCCAGGATGCACTACTCAAACAAAGTCACAGTGAATCTACTTTAGATATTCAATGGGAGGTTATTGCTCATAACTTGAAGACGTTCGATGCATTATCACCTGGTCAATCCCTTGTTAATGGAGAACTCGCTGTTATGGGCGATAACAGAGACGTGTCGTGGCATCACGCTCACCGAACATTTGTTGAACATTTGAATGAAGATGGGCGCAAAGTACTCCAAGGTGTATCAATGTTTATTACGTCGCTATTAATTTGGATTTATCTTCCTATGCCGGGAGGATTCATATTCCCAATGATAGCTGGCGTATTCTCTGCCGTGCTCCCTACCATGCCGCCAACTGTTATTAAGGATGCCTTTTATGGCGTGTTGGGCACGGGAACGGTGATTCTGTTGCAGTACATTTTCGTGATGCCACTGCTAACAGAGCTATGGGAGCTTGGTCTATTCTACTTCATTAACATTGTTGTGGTATGGCAAGTATTCGCTTCACCCAAGCTCATGATACATCGCATTTTGGGCATCAACTTGTTGGTTGTTCTTACATCTGGAGCACTCAACCTTACTCCGGTATACAGAATAGAAACACCACTGTTAATGCTGGTAAATATTATGCTCATTTTAATGATAGCGAAACTGTTTACTGATCTATTCCGAGTCAAGGTGACCGCTTAGTACTAAATCGACCAAATCAGTCACGAGCAATCGGCCTGCCAAGTATTTTGACTTTGCAGGCCATTTTTACATCTAACTGAAAATTTTTATAAATCAGACATTTAACGTTATATTTTACCAAGTGAGGATAGCGTCCATCAAATGCGATTAACGCAATCTATCACCTCCTCTTAAAATCCTCTCATTGATTGACGCAATGCATTTTTATTTGTGGCATTCACATCAGCAATCCTAACGGATAAATACATAACAACTGAACAAGATGTTCAGTATTACTTCAACTGTTTGAGTCTCGAAGGTTTGAGGCTACTCAGCGTGGAAACCGTCATGAGTTTTTTTAAAATACACACCAACTGTAAGACCCATACTCTTTCTGTGTTAGCGAGCGCCCTACTACTAACCACTCCAACTTTTGTCTCTGCAGAAGCAACACAGACTTATAGTGAAGTCGTGGAAAAAGGTCGAACAGTGTTTGACAAATATGGCATCAGTCATGATTTACCAAAACTAGCCATTAGCTCATTGGTACAGGGCGAACATCTCGTTGAACACGCACACCGAACTTACCAAGTTGGTGACGAAGTTCGTGACTCAAGCGTCTACCTCGTTAAGAACACCGACAGTAAAGGCAACATCGATCTGCGTATTAAATACAATCCAGAAGAGCTGGACGCTAACGAGAAGTTGCTCAATGAAATAGAAACGTTCACACGTACCGAATATCGCTTACGTGATTATGCTGAAAGCTTTGACTCGTCTTCGGTTCGTGCGAAAGAAATCGATGATCGCACAGTTATTATCAGCTTCGACTATTCAAAGTATGGACTGCCCCAAGATATCGCCTATTTCCGTTTTTTGCATGTCGAAATTACGGTAGTTGATGGTGAGCCAAAACAGATGCTAATTCGCAACAAAACGCCGTTTAAACACCATACATATAATGTAGATAGCTATAAGCAAGAGATTAAGTTTCAAACTTTACCCTATGGCAAGTTAGTTATCGCAAGCAAAACCACTGAAGTGGTTGGCCAAACCAAGAATAAGCCAATGAAAATGACCAGCTTCGTCGAACCCGTGGCTTTTTACACAGATGACAGTGGTGTAGAAGTACTCAACGAAGAAAAACTTCAAGAAGTCTCCGATCCAAGAATGCAAGAAGCGAGCGTAAAGCTCGATCGAATCTTTCCGTTAATGGGTGACATGGTGCGACGCCAAGGCATCGATTTACCACTTCCTTTTGGTATCTCTGTTGCTTATCGAGACCAAAATATGGATATACCGATGACAGATTACGTAATTGGTGGTGTTCGATTAAATGACCTATTTGACCCTGAAGACAGCGTTGCAACGGTCAATGCAGAAAGCCTTTCGATACGTGGTGATGTCAATATTTTGCCATTTTGGAATGTGTTCGGATACCTAGGAAAAATAAACGTTGATGCCAATATTGATGCTTCTTATACCGGCGCGGCAGGCGAATATCTCAAGGATAAACTTAACGACAAGCTACCAGGGCTAGGCGACAAACTATGTGAAGGTGTATCTGCATTGTGTGAACGTGGTCGTCTAAATGTTCCATTGCACCTTGAATATGACTTGCGTGGAGTAGGTACAACACTGTCTGTAGGTTACAAAGAGTTTTTTGCTTCAGTTACCGGCACTTACTCACAAACACGCCTGAAAGGGTTGACTGATTGGGGAGATGGAATTGTGACAGTGCAACCGATGTTAGGTTACCAATTGGTTGATTATCGAGCTCAGTTTTTTGTCGGGGCGGAGTATCAAGGCTTAGATTCACGTATGCAGGGCACTGTAAAAACAGGCGATATTGAATTTGACTATGACGTCGGTGTCGAACTCAATCAATGGGCCTACCTAGTTGGCTTCAACAAGCAAATCGGCAAAAACTATAACTTAAGCGTACTGTACAACAAAGGTGAAACCCGTGACGCGCTGACGTTAAACCTCGGCTATCGCTTCTAATGCCGAACAAGGATTAGAGTGGTCTCGGCTGCTCTTGTAGGATGGGGTCCTACTTATAGGATTCCATTCATTACAATAATGTCTTTAATATAAATCCCATCACAAAATTACATATCTCCAAGCTCGACAAGGGTCAATTATAGCGGACGGAATTGCTGGTTTGGTAACAACAAGAACAAGAACTGTGGACATGACAATGAAACTCAACAAACGATCAATTTTATCCGTGACGGTCTCAATGCTACTGGCAGCTTGTGGCAGTGATACTGAGCCTAGCATTCCTATGCCAGACAAACCAGAGCCATTAGTGCCAGCCCCCGCTGTGCCTTTTGTTACTCAAATCGGTGAGGTTACGGTTAAAGCGACCAAAGAAGAATTGGTTGTGACTTCAAATGAAGCATCTGACAAACTTGCAACTGTTGAATCTTTCAAAGGGATTCAATATGCCGAAGCTGAGCGCTTCAAGCACAGTGAAGTGGTAAACCTTATCGGAGATGAATTGGATGCCACTCAGTTTGGGTATGCATGTCCGCAACTAAAAGCCACTGCGCAAGAGCAGTCTGAAGACTGTTTAAATCTGAATATTTGGCGCCCTGCAAATACAGATAGTGATGCTGCGCTTCCTGTCTATGTGTTCATCCACGGTGGCGACTTTGAATACGGTTCAGGTTCTGAAGCACTTGTGCACGGTGATACTGTAGTTGCACAAGGAAGCGACGACGGTAAGCCTTTCATCTATGTGAGTTTTAACTACCGTCTTGGTCAGCTAGGGACTCAATGGATAGAAGGTGCAAATGAAGATGGTAACTATGGTCTAGGCGACCAAAAGCGTGCCTTGGCATGGATACACAATAACATTGCCGACTTCGGTGGCGATGCTCAAAACGTAACCGTTATGGGTCAAGGCTCAGGTGCTATGTCTATTGGTTTCTTGCAGCAAGATGACGATATTGCAGGTCAATATTTCCAACGAGCCGTCATGCAAAGTAATCCATATGGCTTTGAATATCCTAGTTATAAAGTAGCAAAAGATCGCAGTAAAGAGTTTACAGCAGACACCTCGATCGACGAAATTATGGCATCACAAAAAACTACTTTGAATGGTATTGAACAGCTAAAAAATTGGTTGTTAGGCTCTTTGCAAATCCCTGTTCTAAGCCCAACAGCAGATGAGACTCCAATGTCAAACCTGATGCCTTTTGCTCCATATATATTATGTGAAAAAACGTTTCTTGGTAGCTGTAGCGAATCGGCGGAATCACCCATTCAAACAGGCTTCTCTGTACCAACAGTGCTTGGTGGAAATGCACATGAAGCAAACAGCTTTGGTATGATCTTTAACGCTACGTTCGTCATTCCGACAGTCATCGAGTTATTAACAAATGATGAGCCTGAACTACTTACTAATGAAGATCCAGCAAAGCTAGCTCTAGCCATGATTAACTGGCTAGAAGATGAAAACAACATTGCTCTTCTGCAACAAAAACTGTCTGAGCGCGCAAGTGATGAAGTTTCAGCGGAAATTACATTGCCTACTAGTGCTTACAGCGCAGTAACCGGGTTATTTTATGGTGCCAAAATAGAAGGTGATCTAGGTGAAATGACCAAGTGCATCGATCCCAGTGACATTGCGGGTACCGTAGGTTGCTTGGTCGACATTGTTGATATAACTAGCCATCAACAAACCCAAGATATCCTAGCTCTGACCGATTTCTACCCTAACTCAGAATCAAACTTAGGTGGTGCTCTTGACAACATGAAGCAATTTAAAACCTTGCTCAATGACACCTTATTCCATGGCCCAGCTCGTTATTTGGCAGCAAACAGCGAAGTAGAAGCAACGCTATACCACTTTGAGCACAAACCAAGCTTTAACATGTGGAACTATAAAACCGCTCTAAATGAAGAAACGGGCGAATACGATCAACTGTCAATCATTGATCTATTCAAAACGATTGGTTGCATCAGCGGTGCATGTAATGGCTCAGAACTGCCATTTATGTTCAACAAAGCGGTACGTTTTGATGGAAGTGAAGTAAGACCATCAAGCAAGGAAAAAGCACTAATGAATGAAATGTCGCGTCTTTGGTTCAGCGATGAATTGTTCCAAAACTACCAGTACAGCGATACCGACAATGTGCTCGTCATAGATGGTGCAGGATTCAGCGAAAACAGTACTACTTTCGACTGGGACTATGTCACAAATCCTGGTGTTGACCCTAAGCTTCGTAACGGCCGACTAACTGGTTTAGCAGAGCAAGGTCTTATGCCTTGGAACTGGTATCTAAACTAAACATCGTCAGTAATCCTATTTCTTTAACGGCCAGCTCGCTGGCCGCTTTTTTATCCAAATTTTACATCCAAACACAGGTTAGTTTATGACTCTCAGCAAACTAAAATCAGCGTGCACATTGATGTTAATAGCTTTTGTCACAGGCTGCGCGCAACCTTACCCTGAAGTTGAACCTGACTTCGAAGCAAATTGGCAAAGCATAGAACACCAAGCTGAAGTGTACTTGATCCCAACGGCACCAGAAGCTTTCGCTCGTCGTATCGAGCTCGTTCGCCAAGCACAACACTCAATTGATATGACTTATTTCTCTTGGGAACGCGACACACTTGGTTTGATGCTTCTCAACGAACTAAAACAAGCGGCAGATCGTGGGGTTCACGTTCGACTGACATTAGATGACCTACTGGTTTTTAATGATAAATGGCTAGCGGAATTAGACTCACACGCTCACATTGAAATTCGATTATTCAACCCTTTTGATTCGCGTAAAGCGGGTTGGATCGGTCGCGCGTTCAACTTCTCGACTCACCAAAAACAGCTGGATAATCGGCTTCACGAGAAGTACTTCAATGTTGATCATCACTCGATGATTCTAGGCGGAAGAAATATCGGCAATGACTACTTCGGTTATAGCGAGACCGCCAATTTCTTTGATATGGACGTTCTGTTTCGAGGTGACGTAATCGCGTCTTTCGACCGCAATTACCAAACACTCTGGAACAGCTCATATGTCGTACCGATCCAAGAGCGAATTGAAGTCAAAGAGAAAGGTCAGTACAAAGCGTTTACTAAAGCGATTAATAAAGGGGAAAAAAACAAGCAAACCATCACTCTCGATATTGAGCGACAGATAAATCGCCTAAGCGAGCCAAAATTCGTGAAAGCGTCGGTCACCCCACTCTTTGACTCGTTAGAGAAGCTCAATGACAACAAGCCCTACTTTCGTCAACGTACCGAGCACTTAATCAAGCAAAAAGTACCGGAGCCAACGAAGGCTGTGATTTCGACACCCTATATGGTGCCAAGCGATAATCGATTTGTGTTTATCGATGGACTCAAAGAGCTTGGATCAGAAGTCACCGTATTGACCAACTCATCGGCTTCCAATGATTCAGGCTTTGTTCCTGCGTATTACGAAAAACACCGTGAGACTTTACTCGATAAAGGGATCAATATCTACGAGTATAAAAACCAAGCTATCAACGATGACCACTACTTTCATGTTGATACCTACTACCATAATAAAACCGTCATTTTAGATGACCGTGTGACCTATATCGGCTCCTCTAACTTCGACCCAAGATCAGACTTTCTAAACGTCGAGTTTGGTGTATTGGTCGAAAGTGAAGAGTTTGCAAAGCAAGTGACTCACTACTTAACGCGTCAGGAAGAGGCATTGTTCTGGGTAGTCTCACGCGATCAATCAGGTAACACGCACTGGACATCAGGGGAGCAAACACATAAAAAGAACCCCAACTACAGCTCATGGAACGCACTACCGGATTGGCTATTTAGAAAAATGAATGGCGAGTTCGAACTCTAGGTCCAGTCAATAAGAGTAGAACCAGAAACGTAGCAAACTATTGTGTCCGATTCGATTTAAGTCATCACAGATACAAATGCAAAAAAGCCGCAATTCGCGGCTTTTCATGTTTCAAACAGACCTAACAACTTTTATGAGCATTTGGCTTAATTTCGTGAACTAGGCCCTCCTTCGCGAAACCTTGAAGAGAGCACAAACATCAGAATTGAGTACCTAATGAGAAGTGAACACGAAATTCATCCCCTTCAGGCGCATCTAATCCATAAGCAAAGTCGAGTTTTATAGGCACAATCTGTGAATTCCAGATAAGGCTAAGGCCTGTTCCACGCTTCCAATCCGCTTTGTCATCGAACGCATCGCCCACATCGATAAACGCGCCCAACCAAACTGAACGATAAACCTGATGTTGGTACTCGAGCCCTGCGGTTAGCATATAACGCGCCCCTGTTAATTCACCGTTGTCATCTTTGGGAGAGATCGACTCATAACCGTAGCCTCTCAAGCTTCCATCACCACCGGCAAAATAACGCAGTGAGGATGGGACATCCGACAACGATTTAGCTATGTTAATGCCGACATTTGATCGAAAATGGAGCTTTTGACTTTCACTAATATCCCACGAAAGCACACTGTTTCCTTCCAACCGCAACAGCCTTGAGTCAGACAAGAGGTGAGAGTCAGAATACTCAAGGGAATAGAGATGTCGATGATTTAGCTCTAATTGATCATTCTTACGATCAACCTGAGAAAAGCTAATCCCAGGCAAGAGCAATTGTGATTGATCTTGCTCAGATGCCTGTCGGTATTCTTCATGCAAATATTTGACATAAACGGTACTTTGCCAGTCACTGTCTAATTGCCAATAGCGTTCAAACTTTAGATCGTTTGAAAAACTCTCTGTGTCTCGATGATCAATACGTTTCGATTCAAACTGAACTCCAAAATAATCGGTCGTGACTTTTTCTGTTGGGATTTTATAACCAAGCCGCAGAGATTGCTCCTGCTCAGACAGATATGTCTGCGTTTCGAAGCTGTGTCCTTTCCGGTTGTACCAAGGCTTTGACCAACTGAGTGAGGCTCTTAAGCCAACGTCAGTAGAGTAACCACCACCCACCTGTACAATATCGCGAGAGCTTGGCTCAGCAATGATTTCGATTGGTACTTCTAAAGTATCGTCGGTATGGGTAAAGTCTCCATGAACAACGACACTGCGAAACCACCGAGTTTCAGACAAATCAGACTGCAATTCTCCCAATTTATTGGTATCAAAGTCATCCCCTCGCCTGAATGTTGGAATTTTCTCGATACGGGCAGGTTCAACCCCGTCATCAGGAATACTGATAGCGCCAAACTTATAACGCTTTCCGCTTGAAAAATGCAGGTGAATGTTGGCGATATTCTCGCTAGGAATCACTTCTACTTTAGCTTCAAGAAATTTTCCATCGAAATACCCTTTCCGCTTTGCCAACGAGAGGATCGCCTGTTTAGTCTGGTCGTATTCTTGGTGAGATAATGGTGAGCCAACCTTTAACTTGCTTTGCTCAAGTATTTTAATGAACTCTTCATCATGGCTCGCCTCGCCAGTAATTTTGATAACCGACTCTGCAATGTACATCACAGGACCGGGATCGACACTCAAAGTCATTTTGTCATGACCATTAAGCTCAATATCTAATTGCGGGTGGTAGTAACCATAAGGGTTTATTGCGTCTTGAATCCGTTTCGATAGCTTAGTACGAGACAATTGAGATGCAGGAAAATCAGTCAAAGGCTCTAAGTGTAACGCCACATTTTCGGTGAGAGTCTTATTGAGTCCTTTGACATCAAATTCCGCGCCAGTCGCAAAAGGTTGAGTAACTGTAAACAGTGAAGCTGTCAGTATGACTTGTTTGATAGAAGTATTCACGCCGTTACCCAGTGACTAAAACTTAAATAGCTTATGAGCAAAGCCGAAAACCGTTTAATCACTTATGGAGGACGCTGTCCTACTTATTTACTGAATTTTCTGTACATCTACAGACTCACCACTGGACTGAAGACATAAAAAAGGCGCTATCAAGCGCCTTTATAGTATCAATTGTATATCAGTTATTTTTCAGCCACACATCTTGTCTTTGTGCCGCTTTTTTCTTTTTCTTCTTACCCGTACCAGCTGGTGGCGCAACGGGTTTAAGCGCTGCAATCAGTTCTGCAACAGCTTCCGCATCCACTTCAAAACCTTCAACTTGTTCACGCTCAAGTCGAATCTTGTTTTTCTTCTCGATGATCTTGAAGTGGTGGTAATCTTCATGGTCGATCAAAGAAAGAGCCAAGCCCACCTCTCCCGCACGTCCGCTTCGACCTATACGGTGCATGTAGTCTGATGGGCTGCGCGGCAGGTCAAAGTTAATAACGACTGGCAGCTTTTCGATATCCAGACCTCGAGCCGCAATATCCGTTGCGATAAGGACGTCGATGTCACCCAATTTGAAATCTTCTAAGATACGCGTACGTGAGCCCTGACCTTTGTCACCGTGGAATACTTCCGCGATAATGCCACGCTTGTAAAGCTTATCCGCTAAATGTTCACAGCTGTTCTTTGCATTCACAAAAATCAGTGCTTGTCGCCATTGGTGCTCTTTAATGAGATGCGCCAATAGTGCTGTTTTGCGTCCCTTTTCTACTTCGAATACACGTTGAACAAGCGTACTTGCATTTGCGCTTTGCAATTGAACCTCTAGAGGATCGTTGAGTAGCTCTTCCGTTAACGCTTGTACTTGCTCTGGGAAAGTTGCAGAGAACAAGAGAGTCTGTTTTTTAGCAGGTAACAACTTACGAATAGCGTCTAGCTCTTCAGTAAAGCCAAGGCTCAACATTCGGTCAGCTTCATCGAGGATCAACGTTTTTACGCGATCTAGCTTAACTGCATTACTAGAAACTAAATCAAGTAATCGACCCGGTGTCGCGACAAGAATGTCAGCACCACCACGTAAAGCTTGCATCTGACGATTTACTGATACACCACCAAATACACACACCGTTTTAATCGCACCATTAAAATGTACAGCGTACGACTTAACGCTGTCTGATACTTGCCTTGCCAATTCACGGGTTGGAACCAAGATAAGTCCCGAAACATGGTTTCCTTTACTACGACTTACCGGGCTTTCATGGTAAACCTGTTGTAGTAACGGCAAAGCAAAGGCTGCGGTTTTACCAGAACCCGTATTTGCCCCAGCAATAAGGTCACGGCCATGTAACACACTCGGGATCACTTGTGCTTGAATAGGGGTTGGTTGTTGGTACTCAAGCTCAGTTAAGCGAGAAACAAGTGGCGAGATTAAACCAAGCTCTGAGAAGTTGGTTGCTGTTGTGGTATCAGTCATTAATGGAAGAGACTCAATAATAAAATAGAGCGCGCTATACTAGCGCATTTATGTCTCTTTCCGTAGTGATTTCCTTTGCGATACAAAAAAGCCAGCTACATGAGCTGGCTTTAAATTATTCTTGTCTCGCAAGATTAACGGTAGATACCGATATCTTTTTGCATGTGACCAGAAAGGTCGCTTGCGTAGTAGCTACGAGGAGTGTTATCAACGAACAGAATGTCGATGATGTGTGCAATCAATCCTTTGAAGTTAACCGCGTAGGTCTTCTTATCCATAGAGTTTGGAACAGCGATAGTATTCATCTGCATTGCTTGAGCCATGATTGCCTCTCTATAAATTTTTAGGTGTTTCGTCTTGTTGATGTGAATAATAGGCGATTATTTGCCGGTTAAAAAATGACAAAAACTAGACTTTCGGATTAGATTTTCTTATAAAACAACCCATTAACAATCGTGTAGAATACACACTCACACAAATTGAATTTTAATTCAAAATTACGCTTAAAACTTGAATTTAGTACAAATTAGACTCTAAACAAAGAGGCTAAGATCACATAAAATTTACATAGATAAATTCAATGTTCTCTTAGCCTCTTAGAAAAAAGCAAACTATAGATAAGTTATTTTGACTTTAATTTGTCTGCTCTATGTCTGACTTATTTCCATAAATCGATGCTATGACCGCGACCGTCATGGTGGTGATCAGAACACCCAGAGACCAGTAAGTCGGAATCGCATATTCACTTTCCACGAGCAACATCTTGATACCGATAAATACCATGATGAACGCCAGCGCTGGTTTGAGGTAAATGAACTTATCCATCATGCCTTGTAGTACAAAGTACAGAGAGCGAAGACCTAACAACGCAAATACGTTAGCGGCCAACACTAGGAACGGTTCTTGTGTCACTGCAAAAATTGCTGGAATAGAATCCAGTGCGAACATGACATCCATGACCGCAATCGCACCAATCACCAACATCATTGGAGTGATCATCCATTTGACGCCATGTTTCACCATTAGAGAAGCGCCATGATATTCCTCTGTCACTGGCATCACTTTACGCAGCAGCTTCTCAGGTAACGTATTTACGCTCTCCTCTTCACCTTTGTCGAGAGCCAATTTCACTCCCGTCGCAATGAGGAATGCTGCAAACACATAAAGCACCCAGTGGTATTGCGCTAACAGCTGAGCCCCCAATGCGATCATCACCGCGCGAAGTACGAGAGCACCAATCACTCCCCATAATAAAGCTCTAGGGCGTAAATGCTCAGGAACTTGGTACTGACCAAAGATCATCGCGAACACAAACAGATTATCAACGCTAAGTGATTTCTCTAACAAGTAGCCAGTGATAAACGAGACGGTTGCTTTCTCTGCCGTGTAATGGCTATGAGGCGCGTAAAATTCCCAAAATAGGTAGATTGAACCGGCAAACAGAAACGCAAGCAGAAACCAAAATATGCTCCATACCGTCGCTTTTTTGATGGTGACATTACCACCACGAGTTTGATAGATATCGATAGAAACTAAGACTAACGTCAATACGAAAAAGCCCACGTAGGTCATCACATCAGGTGATGTCGATAACGCGTCTTGTTGATTTAATAAAAGAGATTGAGTTGAGTTCATTATTCCTCCGGGCGGAAGAAACTGTTCAAAGACCTTCCGCAAACGAAACAGATCAAGGGCCAAAATGGTACTTGATTGTGATTGCGTTGGTCTCGTTGAAGTGAAATATGGGATTTCACCTTTACGCACCGGATAGACACTTGGCCTAACGAGATGACGATACGTAAACTTGCGCTAACTACTCCCCAAACGCGTGGATAATATTCCTGAATTTGTGTTTCGTCTATATAAATTTGCATCAGAAGAACAAAAAGAGGCACAAGCCCCTTTCTGTTTTTGTCGTCGTTCACTTTAGGGTAGCATTTACCCCTAAGTTTTTGCTATAGCCCAGAAATTGGGACGAAGTAAACCAGCGCCGACCAAACCGACACCCAACCTACGACCGCTACCGCATCCAACCAATCTTTCTTCCACATGTTTCGTCTCCTGCCAAATAGAGCAACTGCGAAACATCAAGCAAAAAAGATACCAATAAAGTATTAATGTGCTTTTTTGTAACAAACCAAACAGTTCTGCGCGTAACGACTGTTTAACGCCTCTGGATTAGCCTCCAAAAACTCAATGAAACAATCGGCCATAGATAAAGTCGTCACTGAGCCTTCTCCCTTCATATTGAGTACAGCGTCATACCCTTCTTTGCCTTTCATGGTATAGGCTGATGACGAGCCACGATACACTTTGTGGCGCTCGACAGCATTCCAGTCACCATTGCGATAGATTTCGAGATGATGGATTCGGTGCCCGATCGGTGCTTCAGCGTGGTAACAAAATCTTAGATTATAGGTATAAGGAAAACTACCAGAGCCTGTACCGACCACACCGTTATCGAGCGCATTGTTGATTGCGCCCTCTAATGTAGCGGCAATCGTCTCGCCATTAATTTGATATGTGCCGATCGGTACGGCAAATGGCAGTAGCTTTCCGGCAATATCCGCCACCGATACATCACCAGCATTTAAAGAGTTACGAACACCACCAGCATTATGAATCGCAAAATCCACATTCAAACCTCGTTGATTCATCGCATAATGGAACGACTGAGCCACAAGTGGTGCTAGCTCACTTGGCCCTTCTTCATCGGGCACTCGAACATGTCGTAGTTTATCCGTTGCTGTAGCGATAATTTGTTGCTGCAACTGACGCACTCGCGGCAGGTACTTGTCTGTTAAAATGTACTGAATATCTTGGTCTTTTTTACATACGGATATAAGTGGATGATTATTGAGGTATTCACAAGCAACGTCATGAGCATCATCCTGACCGACTTCACTGAGTTTTGCATCGATGAACAGACGACGACCAAGAAGCAGTTCATTTCGACCATTAAAATTGACCACTTTGCCAGTTTCGTCAAACTCAATCTCACAGTGCCCCAAAGACATGGAATGGAATCCAGCTTGAACGACATAAGTATCGTTGACTTTCACCCCATATTCATCATCTTTAACCAGCCCGACATCGGAGAAGTCACCCTGTAACCTATGACTATGGCCGCCTACAATCAGCCCAATACCCTCAACCTGACGTGCCAAGTCTAAATCACCTTCATAACCTAAATGGCTGAGTAAAATGATTTTATTGATACCCTCTTTTTGAATTTGAGCGATGGTTGCTCTTGCAGTCGAAACGGCGTTCTCAAACGGAGTGTCAACATCGGGATTTGCGATCAGATCCATCTGATCGATACTAAGGCCAAAGATTGCGACAGGCTCGCCATCAAATTCTTTGGTGATGTAGCTAGCACTCTGAGTTTCAGGAAGGAAAGCTTTAACTTGGCTATTGTCCGCTAAGGTATGAGTTTTATTGATATCCTCATTCGACAAATTCCAGTTCCCCGCCAGTAGTGGAAACTCGATGCGCTTGGCAAACTCTGCAACAGGTTCATTGCCCATATCGAGTTCGTGATTACCGAGCGTCATCGCATCGATGTTTAAGGCATTCAATAAGTCAGCATTGGCTTTCCCCTTAAACAGAGAAAAGTACAACGTCCCTTGGAAGCAGTCGCCGGCGTGCAAAAACAGCGTATCTTTACCTTGTCGAGTGGCATCTTCTTTGAGCTGCTTGAATCGAGTTGCTATTCGAGCAAAACCACCAGCACTGACATAAGGCTCTATGATTTGCTCATTCACTTTTAATGATAGTTGTAATGACGTTGGTTCAAAGTATGAGTGGGTGTCATTAATATGCGCCAGTACCAGTTTCGCTGGCTTATTCTTTTTAGTCATATGTTCTCTCTCTTCTTCCCTTCATACTAAGTTGGGAATCATGACAGAATCGTGAATTTTATGAAACAGCACTGCAAAAAAATAGACGTGATTGGTCAAGCAATCACATTCGGTTGGTTAAACTTTAGATTCTGTTTTGTGACCGTAAAACACACCTAACACAAAAATATCGATTATGATTATAGATATCTGTTTGCTTTCAAAGTATTAGCAGATCTTTTGTTAGGAGTGAGCCTATGCAGTTAGAACGAATCGAGATTTCTGGATTCAGGGGTATCAAACGAATGTCATTGGCATTCGATGAACTCACAACGTTAATCGGTGAGAATACTTGGGGTAAGTCCTCACTGCTTGATGCTTTGTCCGTTGTCCTTCCCGCCGATGGTGTGCCTTATCAATTCGAGATGACGGACTTTCACGTAGACTATTCCGTCTCACACCCACAGTCGCAACATCTTCAGATTGTGCTTTCGCTCAAGGCGAACGACAGGTCAGAACTGAATGCAGGGCGTTATCGAAAACTCAAACCAGTATGGGTTCAAGATGAGTATGGTCATCATCGAATCTATTACAGAATCAGTGCAACACTTGAACAGTACGAAACGACAACCCACTACGCGTTTCTCGATACAGATGGTAATCCACTTAAACTGCACCATTCTGAGAAACTTGCTCAAGAATTAATGACTCTCCACCCCGTTATCCGCCTTCGAGATGCACGTCATTTTGATCGTCCATTTAATGGCAATGGGAATGGCAACGGCCATCAAACTCGGATTGAAAAGCGTATCGATAACACCTGCCGTCGACTTATGGCAATACCGGGGCATGTTAACAAAGGCGAGATGCGTAGTAGTTTAGACTCGATGCAGAGCCTAATTGAGCACTATTTCTCATTTAAGAGCGTGTCACGTAAAAACCCGCGTAAACCACGCGATGGATTGATGTATTCAACGAGCATTCAAGAGAAGAGCATTCATGAACTCGTTGAACAGACCAGTAATAATCAGACACGTCTACTATTTATGGGCCTACTCAATGCTTATCTGCATGCCAAAGGGCCGAATGATCTAAGGCGTTGTGCTCGGCCACTTTTGATCCTAGAAGATCCTGAAGGTCGCTTACACCCGACACATCTTGCGAGAGCCTGGAGCTTGTTGCAAAAACTGCCGATGCAAAAAATCTTAACCACCAATAGTGGTGAGTTGTTGGCGTTCGTGCCGTTGCACTCTATTCGTCGTTTGGTTCGTCAGTCAGACAAAACCATCGCTAACCAGCTAAACATCTCCCACTTTAGTAAAGATGAATTACGTCGTATCGGTTTTCATATTCGTTTTCACCGCTCAGGGGCCTTATTCGCTCGGTGCTGGCTATTAGTAGAAGGAGAAACGGAGGTATGGCTGTTCAATGAGCTGGCGAACCAATGCGGTTACAATTTGGCTGCAGAAGGTGTACAGATCATAGAGTTCGCCCAATCTGGACTGAAGGCACTGATTAAAGTGGCCAAAGAGTTTGGTATCGACTGGCATGTTGTGACTGATGGCGATGCAGCCGGCAAAAAGTACGCTGCAACTGTGCTCGCTAAACTCGATAACGACCAACCACGGCATCGTCTCACAGAGCTACCAGAAAAAGATATCGAACATTACCTTTATATGAATGGTTTTGAGGATTTCTTTAGAGATATGGTGAAGATCCCATCTGATCACCCTATTCCACCCAAAAAGGTCGTTGCACGTGTATTGAAGAAGCACGCAAAACCCGATTTGGCGCTCGCGATTGTCTCACACTGTGAGAAGCGTGGTCTTGAATGCATCCCTTTACTGCTTCGTTGGACTCTTAAACGTGTGATAACGATGGCAAACGGCAATACCTAGTTGCTTGGTTATGATGCTCTGCTTTTGACTCATCATTGCCAGACAGAATGGATAGTAGAAACTGCGCATCCTACGCCTTTGAAAGAAAAAAGGCACACCGAAGATGGTGTGCCTGTATAAAGAATCTATACAAATTAATTGGGGGTTATCTTTCACAGGGACATATCCAATCTGCCACACTATTGAAATTTAAAATTATCTATTTCAATAACTTATGCTTCAACACGGTTGGCATGTTGTTCTGTCTTTTGAGAAGATTGAGATGATTTTTCGTGAAGCCATACGCCACTGGTTTTCATCAAGTAACCAAACACACCACCTAGCAGTAGTGAAGGCACCACAAGTTGCCAATCACCAGCAGCGGCAAACGTTGCACAAGAACCAATGAAGGTCCCTGGAATGTAAGCTAACCAGGTTTGCTTTGCTTGAATACACATAAAGAAAGCAACAATAGCAGTGATTACGTAGCCTAGGATCTCTAATCCAGCAAAGGTAGAGCCATGAATGATTACCATTGCCCAAAAGACACCTGTCATGTTAGTGAGTAAGCTGCTAAGCAGCCCTTTCACACCATCGGTAGGTGATGCGAAATAACTGGTGCACCCCAAAAAGCCCGCCCATGAGAGCAAACCAAAAGAGATAGCAATCCAGCCCCAAAGACCTGACAAAATACCGGTTGTTAACGAAATCGCGACTAATGTACTCATACTATTTCTGAACGCATAGTGCCCATGTAGCACCACGATGTTCAGCCTCACTTGAAATCAAGTAGGCATAGTATGGTAAGTCGCAGCGGAATCTGGAGATCTAGATCACAATAATAATGTATGAGGGTTATGAATTATCACAATATAGAGACCGATATCGCTTATTCAACAGATATCGGTATCAAGGAAATGGTGGATTAACGATTATAGAATGGAAGGACGACTCTTCATCATCCGCTTTCCTTCACGCTTAATACACTCAGCTAACGGGTTTTCGGCCATATCTGCACGCCAAATAAATGAGAGTGTTCTCTCCATCTCCAATTCAGGTACATTTAAAGTAACTAACTGACCCGATTCGATAAAGCGTTCAACATCCAGGTAAGGCAAACAAGTAAGATAAGGGCCATTTGCCACCAGACTTCTCAGTACAGGTACGTGTTCGTACTCTCGCCAAACGTCCAGATCGGCAATTAAATGATGAATAGAGCTATCAAAAACTTTGCGAGTACCTGAACCATGCTCACGAAGCACCCATTTCGCTTGCTCAAGTTGAGCCAAACTCACTCTTTCACGCTTAGCAAATGGGTGATGTGCCGAGGCAACAACGGTGAGATGGTCTGTACACCACACTTCTTGGTGAATCCGATTGTCATCACAGCGACCTTCAATAACTCCTAAGTCATATTGATAATCGAGAACGCCTTCAATAACCGACTGTGTACTTTGCACACCAAGTGAAATGCGCATTTCCGGAAAGTCGTTATCAATAATACTGATGAGATCAGGAACCAGGTGTTCCGCTGGAGTTTGACTCGCACCAAGACGCAGCTCGCCACTGAGAAGATGCTGCTCGTAGAAACCCATTTCTATCTGTTGCGCATCTTGGAGAAGGCGTTTCGCTTTCGGTCTCAACCACATACCCCAATGGGTTAACGCCATCTGCTTCCCCTGCCTTTCAAACAAGGGTCTGCCTAGCATTTTTTCAAGTTGCGCGAGTGACATACTGGTAGCCGACTGAGTCAGTGCAAGCTTATCCGCCGCTTGGCTTACACTTCCGGAATCTGCAACGGCGTCAAAGACGGCGAGTTGCTTTAATGAATAACGCAAATTTCTTCCTTAATTTCTTGTAATTATCTCTATTCCGACGCTCTTTTTTTATAAAGTCTGTGAGCAATCGGTTTCATTGTACCCTGTCATTTTCCTATATCAATATTTCTGATGTGGTTTTTAAATATTATCAATTTTACCTCTACCCCCAGCACTCGTAATCTGAATGGGCAGCAATGATTTAATGGCTGCAACATTCACCATTCACTTAGGTATTAACACTAGGAATCACATATGACGGATTGTTCAAGGAGGGGGTATGGCGACCAGCACTTCTGATAATCACCAACTGTTTTCGCCGACAGAAATGATGGCCGAAGCAGAAAAATTTGCACTCAGTAAAGCGAGTAAAACCAGCAGTATGACTCTGAGTCTTGCGATTATGGCTGGTGCATTTATCGGGCTCGCTTTCCTGTTTTACATCACAGTCACGACCGGCAGTGCCGACGCTGGATGGGGTTTGAGCCGCTTAGCTGGTGGACTCGCCTTCAGTATGGGGCTTATCTTAATCGTCATCTGTGGCGGTGAGTTGTTTACTAGTTCGGTGCTATCTAGCATCTCTTGGGCAAACAAACAGATCACCTTTGGCAAGATGCTGTCGATTTGGGGAAAAGTATATGTGGGCAACTTTATTGGCGCGATGTTTCTACTCGCTCTTGTGAGTGCGGCTGGCCTCTACCAGTTAGACAGTGGTCAATGGGGACTCAACGCATTAAACATTGCACAACACAAACTCCATCACAGTCCGATTCAAGCATTTGCTTTAGGTGTGCTTTGTAACCTGCTAGTTTGTTTAGCAATTTGGTTGACCTTCAGCTCTGCCAATGCAATGACAAAAGCAATGATGACTGTGCTACCCGTTGCCATGTTCGTCAGCACAGGCTTTGAGCACTGCGTGGCAAACATGTTCATGGTGCCACTGGGTATTGTGATTCAAAACTTTGCACCACAGAGTTTTTGGACACAAATCGGAATGACACCTACCGCGTACGCCGATCTCAACGTCATGCAGTTCGTCACGGCAAACCTACTGCCAGTGACACTTGGAAATATCGTAGGTGGCTCTGTACTCGTTGGCTTAGCGAATTGGAGTATCTACCGCAGACCGCAACTAAAAGCGGCAAAAATAACAGCAATAACGCAAACAACTCAAATTACGTCAGTTAAGGAACAAACTATGAACACCAATACAATCATCAAAACCATTATGAACACGAACCCAACCACTCTATCTGTTGAAATGCCGACTGCGGTTGCTATCGACACTCTGTTAGATGCACAACAAGTCAGTGCACCAGTGTGTGATTTAGAAAGTCGCTTAGTAGGTGTGTTCTCAATTCACGACGTGATGGTCGACCTTTGGTGCCAAGATTACATTCCAACAGCGGGTCAGAAGGTTGTCGATTTGATGAGCCGTGATGTTGTCGCGATTGATGCAAACGACAAACTTGTTGATGTGGCTGAGTTCCTATGCATCGACAAAGAGCAGTTGTATCCAACATCTAGCATGGGCATTGCAACTCGCTTTACAACACTTTCATTAGAAGAGCGCGCGAAAGCGATGAAAGTGAGTCAACCACACATGCTTCCAGTTCTTGAAAATGGCGCAATGGTAGGTGTTCTAACTCGTACTGAAGTGATGCAAGCACTTCGCCCTATCTATGGCGACCGCTTAAACGTGGTAAAAGAAGCAGGACTTGAGACAGCGTAATTCTAAGAGTAACCCGAACACGTGATAACAACGTGTGGCTAAATAAGATGTCTTGGTAATAGTGATACAATTTGGATAACGTCATTCAAGACACAATCACAACCAATCTAAAAGACTCATGGCTTAATAAAAAAGGCGCGAAGCATCTGCTTTGCGCCTTTCTGTATTTGTGAGACAGAGGTTAGTCTATTCGACTTACTTCTTGATGCCTTCTACGTGAAGTTCCATGTCAACGTAGCTAGAAGCGCCCATGACTTTAATATCAAAATCAGCCAGCTCTAGACGAGTAGTACCGATGAAACCTGCTCGCTCACCACCCCACGGGTCTTGACCAGCACCGACAAATTCAGCATCGATAGTAATAGGTTTAGTTACACCGTGTAGCGTTAAGTCACCCATTACAGCCAGTTTACCGTCACCGTTATCAACCACTTTTGTGCTGTTGAATGTCGCTTCAGAGAATTTTCCCGCATCGATAAAATCGCTGCTACGGATGTGCTTGTCACGTTCCGCATGGTTTGAGTCAAGGCTAGTAGTGTCAACCACAACGTTCACTTTAGACGCTTCTACGTTGCTTTCATCAAATGAGAAATCACCAGAAAATGTGTTGAAACGTCCTTTAATAAAGCTGTAACCAAGGTGGCTCACTTTGAAGTTAACAGACGCGTGTGCGCCTTTTGTATCAATCACGTAATCAGCAGCGTTCGCAGCGAAAGGCATTGCCATAGCAAAGGCTAGTCCTGTAGCGATAATTGATTTTTTCATTTTGATGCTCCTATCATTTTTCGTAGCGTATCGTCTTTGTCGATAATGTGGTGTTTAATCGCAGCCAATGCGTGAACTGATGCTAGTACAATCAGTACCCAAGCTGCATAGTAGTGTACAGTTCCTGCCAAGTCGGATTGATTTGCAAATAGCTCTCCCATACTTGGAACCGTGAACCAGTTGAAAACATCTATGCCACGACCGTCTGATGTCGAAATCAAATAGCCAGACACGAATAAAGCCAACAGATTTAGATACATAAAGCCGTGAGCCGCCTTCGCTGCAATCACTTCGTAGCTCTTACCCTCAACGCTTGGTGACGCAGTCACTGTTTTCCAGAAGAGTCGGAAAAGAGTCACGGCAGCCAAAATAATACCGATAGATCGGTGCCAGTCAGGGGCCGTCTTGTACCACTCACTGTAGTAAGAGAGGTCAACCATCCATAGGCCAACCCCGAATAAACCAACAATGGTCAAGGCTGATGCCCAGTGCAACAGTCTAGCTATTGGATTATAGTTCTTTACATTATTGCTCATGTGTCATTCCAAATGGTTGCAGTTGGTATAGTTTGAAGAGCGTACATTACTCTGTATTGTTGCAACATATTATTTACTTAGCTTTACATAAATGACATCACTAAAACTCAAACAAGTTGTTCGAATAATTTGAATAAGATGAATTTACCTATAACTCAACGACCTGCTCGATCTCGTACAGTTCATCGCCGATGTCAAGCATCTTACGTTCCATCACCTTTTGCGCATCCTCAATTCCCTTGTTGTAGTAGACCGCACCGAACTTTTTACTGATAAAATCAACAAGAAAATCCGCATCAAATTGGCCTATCTCGACATCAAGCTCATCTTGCAAATAGCGTTGCAATGATTCTGTCATTCTCGCCTTTTGTTTACTGTCTAACTCTATGGTCATCGCTCCCTCATAAGTCTGTCTAACTATTACTAATTCATAAATGGTAAACGCCATTGGCGCGCTTACAACATAAAAATCGACAGATACCTTAATTTTGATAATGCGATCAAGAACTGAACCATTGTTGTTGGCAAATTACACAGTCATTACCTTACTATTCAAATACCAACATTGTAGCCATGTATAAGGACAGTCATTGTTATTAGATCTCGTGATACAGAGCATCAACCTTTTTCAAGAAGATTGCTTGAAGTTGTGCGAACATCACTACCCTACCGTTCATAATCAAGGAATCAGTGAGCATCACCTCGGCAAAGCATTTTCACGACGTATGCAACACACACTGATTAGTTTTGATCACGAGAGTATGATTCATCCGCTTGATATGCTGCCACTTAATGAAACGGCGCGACATTTCCGCGTCTCGTCTGAAATTGGTACGGTATGGGTTATCAGTCATCATATGGTGAGCGCAGGCAAAACCTGTCGAAAGAAACTTCTGGTCGATGTTTATCACTGGCTTGGCGAATATGGCTACGCCATCCAGCCAAATGACTTACTTATTATTGTTTCGGATCATTGGATAAGTCGTAGCAAACACAGTCGCGAACTGCTGCATTGGTGGATGGGTGATCTACCCGATGAAATTACCGAATACAGTCAACAAGGTATTACCTTACAAGAAAGTGATTCGCAATTTGCCTCAGACTTGAACACAAACTTCGGCATATCCCCTTGCTTCATCAAATTTGGACACCCGCTAAAACGCTCAAATAGTCAACAACTGGTGCGCAAGTACATCCAACTTTACGCAGTTATACAGTGGGTTTAATTTAAGCTTCAGGATTAAATTCTCACCTCTATTCGTTAAGCAATGAAATACGCCGCTCAAAAGAAAAACACTGGTTGTTTAGTTTTTATTTATTAAATATATCGTTGATTTATTTCACATTTAATTTCTATGGTAACTCACCTTTAGATATGAGCTACTTCATTCAATTTCTATAAATTTGATGTTGAGCCAAAATCAAACCTATATTTTGATTATTATCACGATATACGGTTGAAATACGCGAAACGTAACTCTAGCACTGCGATACACAACACATTAGTTAGATAGCGATTACACCATAAATCACACAATCCAAACCCCCAACGAAAAAAATATACTTTTCAACAATTTATAAAGTAATAATTTATATTTATAACGTGTTAATAGTTCTTTTATTAATTGACAATCTACCTACTCATGTCCAGTATTGTGAAACAAGGAATTTATCATCCCTTAAATGGACTATCTTTAATTAAGTATGATTTTATCTGACCGTAGTCAATTCGTTAAGTGCATCTCTGTTGATGATCGGATGCAATTTATTGCTAAGTACAAAAACCTAACTTTAAGAAGCGTTTATCAATCCATCTTTAACGCAGAAATGGAACCCATTGGTGTTGAAGCCTTAGTTCGAATCACCGACGAAAACGAGCAAGCTATTAGGCCTGATCATTACTTACACTCTGACGAAACATCCATCGATGACAAAATCAATGTCGAGCGTTTGAGCCGCGTAATCCACGTCCGAAACTTTGCTCAGTCAACCTCTCGCCACCTTCAACTCTTCCTTAATGTTCTGCCTAATGTTGGCGAACTGTTTGCCAACTCTAATGTCAGTGATAGCTTGCTGGTTAAACGCTTGGTCGAACTTAACCTATCGCCAGAACAGATTGTTATGGAATTGGTCGAACTGACCGCAGATAGCGAAGAGAGACTAAAAGATGCGGCCGCTTCACTGGCAGAAAATGGTTTTAAAGTCGCTGTTGATGACTACGGTACTCAAGCTTCAAATGAGGGAAGAGTTCGTCATATCACCCCTCACATAATAAAAGTTGATCGTTCATTAATGCTGGAATTTGAGCAAGGAAACGCAAAACCGATACATGATGTTCTTGCACTGGCTAAATCGATCAATGCTCAGACTGTAATCGAAGGTATCGAAACCCATAAACAGCTAGAACTAATGAAAACAATGGGGTTCGATATGTATCAGGGTTACTTTCTTGCAATGCCAGCTCCCATTGAATTAGATGTTCAAGTCGCAATCTGAGTTCAAAAACGTATCTAATTAACCTTCATCACATCTGTTGCTCATCAAGTTTATTAAGATCAAAAAAAGCCCAACCTATTTGAGGCTGGGCTTGGCTAAAACGAATCGTTTATATCAATCCTTAATATCCCGCAGTGGACGGTTTGATTCGAAATAAGATGGCAAACATCACAGGTACAACAATAAGAGTCAGTACCGTAGCAAAGCCTAAGCCCGCCATGATGGTAATGGCCATCGAGCCAAAGAAAGCATCAAAGACTAATGGAATCATGCCTAAGATCGTGGTCAATGCCGCCATTGATACAGGTCGTACACGACTGATTGCACTGTCCACAACCGCTAGGTATGGATCTTTTCCTGTCTCTAGTTCACTGTTAATTTGATCTAGGAGTACAATCCCATTTTTCAAGATCATGCCACTCAAACTGAGTAGGCCCAAAAACGCCGTGAAGCTAAATGGCATGTTGGTACTCAGCAGACCAATTGATACACCGATGATAGACAGTGGCACCGTGAACCAAATAACCAAAGGCTTACGCACCGAGTTAAACAGAAGCATTGTAATGATGAACATCAGCAGATAGCCCATTGGCAATGAGCCAAATAGCGACTCTTGTGCATCCTTAGAAGATTCATATTCACCACCCCACTCTATGCTGTAACCAGAAGGAAGTGGTAGTGCTTCGATTTTCGGTTGTACTCGAGCAAATAGACTTGCTGGTGTTTCATCGCCTAATACATCATGATCAGCCAATACGGTTAACGTGCGTTTACGGTTCTTACGCTGAATCAGAGGCTCCGACCATTGTAACTCTACACCATCAATCACTTGCTCAACTGGGATGTATGTCTGTAGTGATGGGCTCCAGATCTTGACGTTATTTAATGATTCAAAATCAAAACGCTCTTCTTCAGGCAAACGGGCAACGATAGGCAGCATGTGTGTACCATCACGCAGCAGTCCGATGTTGTATCCACCAAACGCCATTTGCAGAGTATGAGACAGATCCGCCTTCGAGATACCTAAACGACGCGCCTTAGACTCATTAAATAGAGGCACCAACTCTTTAGTACGTTCGCGCCAGTCGTGACGTACGTTGCGAGCACCAGGATCGGCAAGCAAGATGTTTTCTACGTCAGTCGCAATAGTGCGCAGTACATCTGGATCTGGACCGATAACACGCGCCTCGATTTTAGACGCAGGTGATGGACCAAATTCAATCAACTTAAACTGGAACGTTGGCTGTTCAAACTCAATCGCCAGTTTTTCATCAAGCTTTTCAAGTGTCGCGAACATGGTGTCACGATCAGTCGTTCTTACTTGCAGTTGAGCGTAGGCTTCATAGCTCTTTTCTGGTTGGTAAGTCAGGGCAAAACGTTGCATACCTTGACCCGCTGTTGTGGTCACAAACTCAACATTGTCCAGCTTACGAATGTAGCTCTCTACTTTCTCTGTTTGTTTAATGGTCTCACGGATATCCGTGCCTTCTGGCATCCACATATCAACGTAGAACATTGGTGTGTTCGACGCTGGGAAGAACTGCTGCTTCACCATACTGAAGCCAACAACCGATACAGCCAATAGACCGACCATGCTCGCAACGGTTAACCAACGGAATCTCAGTGCAAACTTAAGCATCGCGCCAAATACGACAAACAAAATACCTTTGTATGGATCTTCATCCGCGCCTGTTTTGTCTTCTTCCTTGAGCATCAAGTCGGCTAGGAACGGTGTCAGTGTTAGAGCGGTGATCCAGCTTAGGAAAAGTGAGAAACACAATACCCAGAACAGCGAACCCATGAATTCACCGGTTGCATCTTTTGATAGACCAATAGGAGCAAACGCTGTAATCGCGATAATGGTGGCGCCTAGTAACGGCCATTGCGTTTGAGTCACAATGTCTTTCGCGGCTTGTAGCTTAGTTTTACCCTTCTTAAGTCCAACCAAGATACCTTCAACCACAACAATGGCATTATCCACCAGCATACCCAGTGCAATGATCAATGCACCCAAAGATATCCTGTGAAGCTCTACTTCGTTGTAGTCCATCAAAATGAAGGTACCAAACACCGTAAGCAGCAGAACTAAGCCGATGATCACACCGCTACGCAATCCCATTGCAAACAAGAGAACGACAATAACAATCGCGACCGCTTCGACCAAACTAATGATGAAATCTGATACGGATTTATCAACCTCTTGTGCTTGGTTATAGAAATAGTTCAGCTCAATACCTGCAGGCTTGATCGATTCAAGACGTTCGAGCTCTGCATCGAGTGCTTGACCAATCTCCACCACGTTAACGCCAGAAGAGAACGCAATCCCGATGTTGATAGCTGGCTTACCGTTGTACGTCAGTACATTACCCGGTTTTTCCGCGATGCCTCGTGTTACCGTCGATACATCTTTTAGACGGATAAGATTGCCCGTATCTCGACCGTGGATGATCAGGTTTTCTAGCTCTTCAACTGTGCTTAGTGTTCCATTTGGTTTAATCGCAAGGCTTTGTCCATTGAGCATCACTTCACCAGAAGAAACCACACTGTTCTGTTGAGCAAGCAGAGAAGTGACGGTCGACATGTCCAAGTTTAGAGCGGCTAAACGCTCCAGAGACATCTCAACAAAAAGTTGTTCCTGCTGATCACCAGCAATGCTGACTTTACCGACACCGTCGACAAGCTCTAACTCACGAGTCAGATAATCGGCATACTGTTTTAGCTCAACATAGTCGTAGCCATCACCCGTTAGCATTAGCATTACACCAAATACATCACCGAAGTCATCAATGATCTGAACAGACTGCACGCCACTTGGAAGTGTTGGCTGTAGATCGTTGATCTTACGACGCATTTCATCCCAGATCTGAGGGAGCTCATCAGGACCGTAATCCATCTTCATGCTCACCATGATCTGCGACATGCCGTCTGACGAGGTAGACGTAATCTTATCGATATAAGGAAGTTGTCGAATCTCTTTCTCTAGCGGGTAAGTCAGCTCCTCTTCTACCTCCATAGAACTTGCGCCCGGATAGGTAGAGATGATCATCGCATCTTTGATCGTAAATGCTGGGTCTTCTAAACGTGAAAGATTGCTAAAAGAGCTCACACCACCAATCGCCAAAATAACCAGAAACAGCCAGCTAATAACTTTATTTTTTATTGAATATTCTGCGATGTTCATTCTTCTTTTCCTGACAATTTCATTCCATCACGTAGTTTGCGTAAGTTGGAGTTGATCAGTTGATCACCCTGCTCTACACCATGTGCGATAAGCGCACCTTGACCGCTGATTTTTTCTATCTCAACTAGGTTTTTATAGGCTTGGCCATCTTCGAGTTTCCATACATAAAACTCATTTTCTGCCGAGCCTGCTTGTAGAGTGGTCATAGGCAGTTGATAACCTTGCACGTCGCTCAACCCCGCTTTTGCCATATCAACGTTTACGGTAACGCTAGTACCTGGCATAACTGGAGTGTCTAGCTGTGGCATCGACATCCAAAACTCGTAAGTTCTCGATTGAGGGTGTAATTCACTCGTGTGCTCTAAATAAGTCAGAGGGTAAGCGCCATCAATACCGCCAAAAGTCGCATTCGGGCGGTAACTGTTAGAGCGCATATCTGGGCTAATCGCAGCCAAAATGGAGTCTGATACTTGGATTCGCACATACACCTTATCGTTTTGGTATAGGCTCAAAAGTGTTTCACCCGGTTTGGTATTTTCAAATTGCTTTTTATCGACGGTAGAAACAGTTCCGGTGAACGGTGCGTGCAACTCGGTATATCCCAGCGCTTGTTTAGCCGACGCTAAATTGGCAGACGCAAGCCTAAAGTTCGCTGTCAGTTGGTCAAATTCAGACTTTGAAAGCATCTTGCTTGCAAACATCTCTTTACCACGTGCTAACTGCTTTTTTGCAAGATCATATTGAGACTGAGCGTCTACTACATCTTGGCGGTAAGTGTCGCCATCAATTGTTGCTAAAAGCTGTCCTTTCTTGACCACGTCGCCCGCTTCTACGAGCACTTGGTCAATCTCACCGGCGATGCGAAATGCCAATGGAGTCAATTCTGCAGCCATCACTTGGCCGTTGAAATTGCGGAACTGCTCTTTAAGAGGTGCTTTCACTTCAAAAGTCGATACCGTTAGCGTTGGCTGCTCTCTGTGTGCGGTTTCGTTGTTACACGCGGCGAGCACTAGCGTTGAAGCAACAACGACCGCCAATTTATTGAATTTCATTAAATTCCGCCCTCTCGCGTCCAAGCTTTCACTTGCTGTCCATCAACCAATGCATCTACGCCCGCTTCGACAATAAAGTCGCCGCCCAACAAACCGCCAACAACGCGACCATGTTCATTCAATGCAACCGTCACTTTCGAAATCATTTGAGATACAGGGTTGTAACGCCACAGTTCGCCTTGGGTTTCATCTTTGCTTACCCAAGCAGAGTCGACGATACCGATACCCTTTTCATCGCTGGATTTTTGAACTTCGACCTGAGCAGTCATACCAGAAAGTAAATTCAACTCAGCTGGCTTTTGAATTGAAACAACCGCTTGGTAGCTGTTGGTATCTTCATCCGGTTGAGTCGAGATCTCTTTGAAACGTGTCGGAATGCGAATACCGCGATGACTGTCCATCACGACCCACATGTTGGATTGAACAAAATCGCTAATGCTACGATCTTCTAGTTTGGCGACAGGGACCGAGAAGGTAACGTCCATAGCACCTTGGTTCAAAATGTTGAGAACAGGCTGTTTCTCGGCGATAACTTGATGTTGCTTGCCAAAAACTATCGACACGACCCCATCAAAAGGCGCCACTAATTTTGTATAACCTAGGTTGGTTTTCGCTTGCTCAAGTTCTACACCAGCAGCGGTATAGTTATTCATTGCTTGGTCGTAGTAATCGGTACTCACCAACTTCTTAGCATAAAGTTCTGAAGCTTGTTGGTACTGACTATTTGCAAGATCATACTTTGCCTGCGCTGCATCGAGTGCGATTCGGAAATCTGTCGAGTCTAAAACAACCAGTGTCTCGCCCTTTTTGACATTTTGCCCCATACGAACCGCAAATTTTTCGATCTGGCCACCCACTTGAAAAGAGAGTGCTGCACGGTCGGTTGCATCCACTTTTGCGATATAGCTATCCAACTCGATATTGGTCTGCTTCGGGATCTCCAATAACTTCACTGGCTTGATAACCAGTTCATTTTCTTCTGATTGTACTTTGTTACATCCAGTCAAGACGCTAGAGAGAAGCATGGCTGTGACAATAGCTCCTAGCGCTTGTACCGAATTGGCTCTTAAAGGTGACTTGGACTGCATTAAGCGGCTCCATTTAATTATTATGATTTACTACACAGGTGTGCAGTATATTTAAATAGAAGGATTTCACAAGCTTTACTTTCCACCTGTGCAGTATTTTTTATTTCAACAAAAACAGTGTAGAATTAGAACATCATCCTAATTTGCGATATGACAATGACAGAAAAAATGACGATGACGGAAAAAAAGCAAGGTCGTAGAAGTGCCAAAGATGCTGAAGAAACACGTTTTCAGATCATGAGCATCGCGGCGGAGTTGTTCTGTGACCAAGGCTACGATCGTGTTTCATTGCGTAACATCAGTGAAAAAGCCGGTGTTTCTCACAGCTTGATCCGTCATCACTTTGGTAGCAAAGAGAAAATTTGGCACGCGATTAGTGACTGCTTGCATGTGTATTTCCAAGCTTATATAGCCAAAATCATGCAAGAGCTGCCAAAAGATGTCGCACCAAAGATCACCCTGTATCTGTTTTCTATGCGGCTGTTTACCAATATGATTCACTCTCGCAGACCAATACAGCTAATTTCAGACTCGGTGCGACAAGAAGACAACCTAGTTGACTACTTCATCGATAATGTCGGTAACGTCGAGCAAGAGATCAACATGCTTGCTGATGAATATAATGCTGCACACCCAGAACACCCAATCAAGATTTATGAAATTAAATGGCAAATGATCATCTATGCTAACGCTGCCGTGTGCCTAACTCCGCTTATGGAAAGTACATGGAATGAACGTGGTATGGTTGCGACACCAAATGAAGCGCTTATGAACCATTGGCAGATGTTTAACAAACAGATGATCAACACCTACAACGTTGACGAAGAGTGGATTCTTAATCCGACCAGCCTTGAAGAGCTGATCTATGATGTGCCTTGTGTATGGAAGTGCAGCAATGGCGAAATAAGAAGCGCAAAATAAATCGAATAATAATACCAATCGTAGTAAATAATTGCTCACCCTAGCTTGTTAAAAGGCTCGATAACTGCGTTAGAATTTTTGATTGTAGAATAACTACTTATCGAAAAATGCTGCCTTGTTCTCAAGCCTTTTTCCTGCGCTATTTTTGATCACTTACTTACTGTGATTGGTATAAAAAGGCGCCAAGGGAAACAACCCAAGGCGCCTGTTTTTTAACTTATTTTAGTTAACGATTAACGGCGAGCTTTACCACGATTTTGGTGGATCTTAAGCTTCGCCTTCATCTTACGTTTTTCAGATGAACGGCTTTTACCACGACGACCTGTGCGCTCTGGCTCAACCTCTTCAATCAAGCTAGGCTCAAAGCCCTGTAACCACTCTTGTGGTAGACGCTTATCAAGCAAACGCTCAATCGCTTCAAGCAAGTACTCTTCATCTCTGCTCATTAAAGAAACAGCCAGGCCGGTATTGCCAGCACGACCAGTTCGGCCAATGCGGTGAACATAGTCTTCAGCTTTGTAAGGCATATCGTAGTTAACAACCTGTTCCAATTGTTGGATGTCGATACCACGCGCCGCAACATCGGTTGCAATCAAAGCTCGTACTTTACCTAACTTAAAGTCATCCAGCGCCTTTTGGCGAGCACCTTGGCTTTTATCACCATTGATTGAAGCTGCTTTGATGCCATCTAACTTCAACTCTTTAACTAACTCATCAGTACCTTGCTTAGTCTTAGTGAAGACTAGGACCTGCTGCCAGTTTTTAGAGCCGATCAAGTAAGCCAATAGTTCACTTTTGCGCTTCTTATCTACTGGGTAAACCATCTGTTTTACGGTTTCAGCCGTGCTATTGGTTGGCGTTACTTGAATCTCACTTGGAGACTCCATCATACGATGCGCAATAGATTTGATTTTGTTGTCAAAAGTCGCAGAGAAGAACAGTGTTTGACGAACATCATTCATGCGTTTCAATATGCGTTTGATGTCTGGCATAAAGCCCATATCAAGCATGCGATCTGCTTCATCAAGCACAAGAACTTCTGTTTGGCTAAGCATGATGTTCTTAGTGAACATATGGTCAATCAAACGCCCTGGTGTCGCGATCAGAATATCCGCGCCCGCTTTTAGATTGTCGGTTTGAACTTTCATACTAGTGCCGCCATAAGCAACCACAATTTTAAGCCCCGTGCCTTCAGCATAACTGGTAATGTTGTCGAAGACTTGCTGTGCGAGTTCGCGCGTTGGTACTAATACCAAAGCTCTCACCAGTTTTGGATTTGGAATCACATTGTCTTGGCTAGCCAACAAACGTTGAATGATTGGTAAACCAAATGCCGCGGTTTTACCCGTACCCGTTTGAGCACCAGCCAGTACGTCTTTACCTTCTAACACGAGTGGGATCGCCTGCTCTTGCACCCTTGTCGGGGTTGTGAAATTTAGCGTCTGTAATGTAGACAGCAACTGTTCCGAAAGACCCAATTGTTCAAAAGTTTGGTTTGTATCAGACATAAAATGGTGCTCAAAGTAGAAATAGGCGCGGATTGTAGCAAACCCCAATGGAACTGTTTACCTTTGTCATTGATTTTTCTTTGCTAACATTTCAATTTGCTGCTGCCGATGCTGCCAAGCGCGCTCAAGTACATCCGGGTAAAGCTGAATAAAGTGACACTGCAACTTATCATAATTAACAGAGAGGTCATCAAAACACTCTTTCAGTACGCCAAGTCTTGGCCTTCGTAAAGACATTCTCTCTAATACCGTAGCGATTGAACCCATCGATTCGTAACTTTCTAACCAGCGTTGCTGGGACATTTTCTGGTGGACCAAAAGAAAATTCTCTGGCCAATGCGTCTCGGAATCTTGGCTTATCTTACTATGTGAATTCTTACAGAATTGTTTCAGTGAAGAGTTAGAATACTTTGACCAGTTTGTGGCTAAGCAGTGATCCCAAAAGACATCAAGCGCAATTGGGGCAAAACGCCGAGTCTCTTTTCTGAAGAGTGTCTTCGCTTGTTTAGAGATAACATGAGAATCAGTGTAACTATCAACAAATCGATGCAGTCGAATACCATCGACTAAGGGCTGAGAATAACGCTTTGAAGGGTCGCCTTTGACAAAATCGCCAAGCAGATTGCCTGCTAAGTCACTACGACAATGGTTTGCGATATGTAGATGGGCAAGAAAGTTCATTGAACCTCATTAAAGTAGAGCCAATTGGAGATATAGTAAACATACTCCCTAATCTTAGCCAACTTTAATGAGGACGTAGGTTAGTTTGACGAGCTAAACATCTCTTCAGCTAACTGCTGAACAGCCTGTTCGTAATCGGATAGGTCGATACCTATTTCCATTGCATCTAACAGTTCGAGACTTTCGTCATTAAAATATTGGTCACTCATATTGTGCCCTTCTATTCCTTATCATGGGCTTTCGCCCCTACAACTAAGTGTCTCCATATTGTGTGTTAAATATGACAGATTTATGAAGAAACTCCGTGTTTCCCAACAAATTTAATGCGCACTTTTTTTGAGCAGCACACCTCTGCTCTAAATCGGCATTCGCGCTATGGGATCCTTATCTCCTAAGTTGGGTCGCGCGTCCACACTATTACTGGTCACATGCAAACTACTCAATCTTTTCTTCATCAAACTATGAATCAGATCATAGATAAACGATTGCATTGCGCATCACACGGATTACACCACCCAGTCTGTATAATTTAGTTTACAGTGGATATTTAAAGTTACGTTTAGTCTTGCATTCATCATAAAAGTCCCACAAAATGGCACCAATCCAATATTATTATTGGCTATAGACAACGAAACTAGTGTATCAGCCAATAAAAAACCACATAACGTAAAGAATTATATACAATGAATAAATCAAAGGTTTTCGGTAGTACTTTGATCATCGCAGGTACCACGATTGGTGCCGGCATGCTCGCACTTCCTCTTGCTTCTGCTGGTATCGGTTTTTCAACTTCACTTCTTCTAATGATCGGCCTGTGGGCACTGATGGCATTCACGGCTCTTCTTATGGTCGAGCTACACCAATTTGCAGAGTCTGACGCAACACTTCACACTTTGGCGCACAACATTCTCGGTAATAAAGGTAAGTGGATAGCGAGCTTTGCTGTAATGTTCCTGTTTTACGCATTGTGTGCTGCCTACATCGCTGGTGGCGGCGCGCAGTTTAATCAACGCGTTATGCAGTTAACTGGGCTAGAGATAAGTAACCAACTTACGACACTGCTCTTCACTGTCATCGTTGCGACTGTTGTAACGATTGGTACACACAGTGTCGACAAAGTTAATCGCGTTCTATTTGGCTTAAAGCTAATTGCAATGATATTAGTGCTGAGTTTTCTTGCTCCAAACGTAACCTCTCAATACCTGCTGAGTATGCCATTGCAACAAGGTCTAATTGTCGCTGCGATTCCCGTTGTATTCACATCTTTTGGCTTTCACGGTAGCATCCCCTCTATCGTTCGTTACCTAGATGGCGACGTGCGCTCTCTACGCAAGGTGATGGTTGTGGGTTCAGCATTACCTCTTATCATTTACGTGTTTTGGCAAAGCGTAACGCTAGGTGTAGTTAGCCAAGAGCAGCTTTTGAATGACTCTAGCTTAGGTGCGTTATTGGTATCACTTTCTGAAACCGTACAGCAATCCAACCTTAGTATGATCGTGGGTGTCTTTGCCGACTTAGCACTGTTGACATCTTTTATTGGCGTAAGCTTAGGTCTGTTTGAATTTATGGGTGACTCTCTAAATGACAAATTGGGCGAAGGCAAGCGCATAAAAACAGCGCTAGTGACCTTCGTTCCACCACTGATTTTCGCACTGTTTTACCCTCAAGGATTCATCATGGCACTTGGATACGCAGCAATTGCCCTCGCAGTACTAGCCATTCTGTTGCCTACCGTGATGGTCTACAAAGTCCGTTTTACTCAGCAGCAACCTCAGGACTCAAACGCTACCACTTACTCCAACGCTAGCACTTACCAAGTTGCGGGCGGAAAATTAGCACTATTTATGGCTGGTACTGTTGGTATGATCATCATTGCGATTCAAATTATGATTTCTGGTGGTATTTTGCCTTCACTCGGCTAAATTGATAAATTCATCAAAAATGATTGATCTGGGTTCCAATTATTGAAATTGGTTATCATTTAATTTCAAAAACAATCGACCCAGATCACATTTATATTACGTGCGGTTATTTAAAGTCCTCGATAAAGGAATTATCGTGGAGTTATCATGAAAGAAGTACAGTTTCGAACGATCGACAAACTGTTCATTAAGATGTCGATTAACGACAAGATGTGGGTTATTTTTCTCATGTTTTTAGTCGCCCTTGGCAGCGTATCAACGAATACTTACCTCAATCAGCTCAGTCACATTGAACAGAATGCAAAGACCATAGCTGAACAACGACTCAAAGGTATGCTAGCTGTTTCTGGAGCTCCAGAGTCAACACTGTTAACCCGTTCTTCGCAGGCGACCTCGACAGACACATCAATCAACAATAACGGCTCTGTAACGGCTACTCAACAGGGTCAAGATGGCCAATACTATTCACTTACTCTTGCTGTAACCGATGTCGCCGAACAGAAGCAAAGCGCACTGAATACTTTCTTACTCAGCTTTTTGTGGTGTGTTCCTTTCGGCATTTTCTGCTACTGGGTTGCAACTTTCATTGGTGGCGCGCTTTGGGTACTTTACTCAACCACAGAAAAGATTGGTGATGGCGACCTAAGCTCTCGCCTTGGTTTCCACCCAGGTCGTGATGAGTTCGGTACAATTGGTTGTGCACTAGACCGATCTATGGACACTTTGAGCGAGCTTGTAAAAAGCGTCAATGAAAGTGCAGCGACACTCAGTGAGACGTCCTCTTCATTCGAAGCAGAAGCAAAGCGCAGTGAAACTCAAATTAGCAGCCAACACGCGTCTCTTGACTCGGTTGCAACCGCTATGGATGAGATGACAGCATCTGCTAACGAAGTATCAAACATCGCAGCACGCTCAACCGAACAGACAGAAAACGGCGCTCAAGCGATTAACCAAAGTCACGGTAAAGTGCAACAAGCAATCGCAGAGATTACCACGCTCTCATCTCTGATTGAGCAGGCGTCATCGTCTGTAACGAGCCTTAACGTTAACACAAGCCAAATCAACGAGGTGATCACCACCATTAATGCCATTTCAGAACAGACTAACCTACTCGCTCTGAACGCGGCTATTGAGGCTGCTCGTGCTGGTGAACAAGGCAGAGGTTTTGCAGTTGTTGCCGATGAAGTTCGTACACTTGCAAGCCGCACTCAATCAGCAACGGTAGAAATCCAAGCAATGATTGAACGCTTACAACAAGAGAGTCAGAATATCGCCAAGATCACAGAGCAGACAGTAGATCAGGCACAGGCAAGCAGTCAGTTGATATCTGATATTGGTGACGACGTAAACGCGATCTCTGATTCAGCTCAAGCCTTAATGGATATGAGTGCACAAATCGCCTCTTCTGCCGACGAGCAAAGCAACGTAGCAAATAATATTGCAGCCGAGTTGAACGACATCCGCAACCAATCAGATGTCATTAAGGAAGTCGCTCAAAACACCTCTAATGGCGTTTCGAATCTAACTCGGGCTTCTATCTCACTGTCAAAGACCTTAGCGAAATACCGAACTTAAGGCTTTGCTTTGATTAGAAACGGAAAAACCAAAGAAGGACTCCTCGGAGTCCTTCTTTTTTACCACACGTTAGGGACAAGCTCGGCTGTTCGTCCCTACAATTCCCAAAACAACAAACTGTATAATGATTTGCTAATGTAATATCAATAGCATGAACTCAGTCGCAATTGAGCAAAACTTAAGTAAGAAGTCTGTTTAAAAATTGAGCTTAGAGGTAATCTAATAGAGCGAAGTTATCGCTTTTTGACTTGCTGCAGGTGACATAATGAATAAAACAGACGCACCAACTAATGACATTACATGCCCGCTTTGCCAACATGACGAGTATCTACTTTCAAGCTGTGGAGAGAAATTTACTTGTGCTGTTTGTGGGTTTCACACCAAACAATTTACTAAAATCGTCCGCATCCAACCTAATACTACCCCACCAAAGCACCAGAGTATGGTGTATCAATTGAGCAATGCTTGCCACTGAGCCACGCAGAGATCTCTTCAAGGCTATAGATATCAATAGCAGCTGACTCTTCGGAGTCAGTTTTAGGGCCTCTCACCAAAGTGCTCGGCAAGTTGGGTCTTAAACGGAAAGATTGAATACCGGCTCGAACTCCCGCTTCAATCCCCTTTATTGTATCGTCGACATAAATACATTCGTTCGGCAGAAATCCCATGTTCATCGCTGTATACATGATCAAATCAGGCTCTGGTTTCCAACTGTTGGCATCGAACGCCGAAAAGATTTTGCCTTTGAAATCATCGAGCATCCCCGTCATCGCCAAAGAGGATTCAACTCGCTCTTTTGGCGCGTTCGACGCAATACAGAATTCAACACCTTGACTTTTGAGAAACTGTATCAGTTCATTAGCACCATTCATTGGCTTTAAAAATCGCTGAAAAAGAGCCTCAAGTTCTGCGCGGTAAAGTGGTTCTAACATATCGATAGAGATTGAAAGCCCTAAGCGTTGCTGTGTGTCCATTAAAATGTCCGCCAGCTTTCCGCCTTGAAAATGCGCATAACAATCTTCAAGTGACAGAGTAGCATTGAACTGCTCAAAAACGTTAACCAACGCTTGGCAACACAGCTTCTCGCTGTCAATCAATGTTCCATCGCAATCAAATATCACACACTTTACTTGCTCTAATCTCATCGTTACACCACTTACCTAAAGTTCGACTTTCATCCTATAGACATATGGATTTATCAGGCATGACTGAGGTAGCATTTTACTCAAAACCACTTAATTAACTTCGCGAAATATGCGACAGATCACCTTAATAACCCTATTTATAAAATACTTATAGGCATTATCATCCTAAGCTTGCGACAAAAGCAGTCTATTGGGAGGATTTGTTGATAATTTAAACACAAAGACGTGACATTAATGTGAAGTAAAGACAGTTGCTTATCAGTGAACGGGTGGTAACAGCCAGTTATAGCGGGAGCGCACCCCCACTCTTGTATTAACTTTCCACCCACACCTTGGTATTGGGAGTTATCGAAATTTCTAATAATGAGACGAGTTGATGAGCAAAACCTATTGTATCCTGCCCCGCTTGGTTAACGATATCCGAAATCAGAACTTCGTCTTCTTCGACAGTAACAATTGCACTAGCTACGACATCAGAACCAAGGGTTCCTATATAAAGTTGATATTCGTCAGACAAGATAATTTGGCTCAAGAACTCAAGGATATGAGTTTTATCGAACTCACTTTCATAAACGCTGGCTTGATTAAGCGAGAATAATACGGTGAGCTTATGAAAGTCGACTTTGTGAATTTCTTCAATATGGGAAGGGGTTTGATTTGAAGGAAGCAGTTGATAGCTTTTCTTGGCAAGGTTGGCTTGATAAACATCTCGACCAAGCAAACTCTCTTTCGCCGGATAAGCAACATCCACTTGACTTGCTAACCACGCGTTCTTTTTCAGCGCGATTTCAGGTATTTCATTATTCATTCTTTTACTACCTACTTTTAGTATCCCCAAATATCACAATTATTTGGAAGGCATACGGTCGCCTTAGGCGCCGAGCTACAAGCAGAGAGCATACAGAGCATCGTGACTACCAACAAGTACTTTAAATGCTTCATAAATTAAGGTTCTCCCAATACTACCTTTTCGAATAGAGCGAAAAGCTCTACACTCGTATTCAAGCTTTCAATACTCCTTATAGTAATTAGAACTCTATAAATTAAAAGGACTTCTTATGAAAAAAGCCCTAATCGCATTAGGTATTATAACCATGTTGGCTGGTTGTTCAGATAACGAAGTTGGTGACGTATCACTTGGTTTCTTCACTTTGAAAGATATTAAGATCTCTCACCTCGACGATGAAAAAATCCCAGGAGTCACCTGTCACATCGCTTCTATCAAGGCGGATTTCTCACTGGCAGACCCAAGTGACAGCTCGATCTCATGTCGTCAAACGGGTGATATCACTCCTGAGATGATTGCGAAAATAGATAAGAGCGCGTCTGGTGAAGTGGTCTTCAAGCAGTCAAAAAGCATTTTCTTTAAGACAATGAAGGTAAGACGCATTTACGATGCAGACAACCAAACCTTGCTGTATCTGTCTTACACAACCAAGGAGACAGAAGGTAGCTTCAAGCACAGTCTTTCAACTGTTCCACTTTGGGGCACCGATGCTTACATAGAGCCGGCAACATCATCTGAAAAGTAAAAATAAGCCACTCGTTTTCTGCTACCCGCTCACCTGTACACACAATGTACAGGTGAGTCTGAATGTAATAAAAATGAAAGATATTACAAAAAACTGTGATATCATACGGCAAAATTTTCTCACTGTAATTTTCTTATGAAATTTCCTGGACAGCGCAAATCTAAGCACTACTTCCCTACACACGCCCGTGATCCACTCATCAACCAGATGAAGGAAACGCCAAAACTGTTTCGCCCGATTATTGTTGGTGTTGGTCAAACAATTGTAGATATCGAAGCGCGTGTTTCTGATGAGTTCCTTGCTAAATACGAGCTGAGTAAAGGTCACTCTCTCGTTTTAGAAGAGAGCAAAGCTGATGCCCTATACGAAGAACTTGTAGAGAGCGGTCTAATCACGCATCAATATCCAGGTGATACCATTGGTAATACTCTGCACAATTACTCTGTGCTAGCAGACAGCAAATCGGTACTTCTAGGTGTTATGTCACGTAATATCGAAGTTGGTTCATTTGCATACCGTTACCTATGCCGCACTTCTTCACGTATGAACTTAAACCATCTACAGACAGTCGAAGGCTCTATCGGTCGTTGTTACACCCTTATTTCTGATGATGGTGAGCGTACGTTTGCGATCAACGAAGGTGAAATGAATAACCTGCGTCCAGATAGCATCCCTGAAGATGTATTTGAAAAGGCTTCTGCATTGGTGGTTTCTTCATACCTAATGCGTGGTAAACCAGAAGATCCAATGCCAAAAGCGGTCGCTCGTGCTATCGAGATTGCTAAAGAAAACAACGTGCCAGTGGTACTGACGTTAGGCACTAAGTGGGTAATCGAAGGTAACGCTGAGTGGTGGCAAGACTACATCAAAGAGAATATCTCTATCATTGCGATGAACGAAGAGGAAGGCCAAGCACTAACCGGCGAGAAAGATCCTCTACTTGCAGCTGATAAAGCGCTGGAGTGGGTAGATTTAGTTCTGTGTACGGCAGGTCCTGTTGGCCTATACATGGCAGGTTACACAGACGAAACAGCGAAACGTGAAACTGAGCTGCCTCTTCTTCCAGGAAACATCCCAGAATTTAATAAATATGAATTTAGCCGCGCGATGCGTAAGGCAGACTGTAGCAATCCCGTTAAAGTGTACTCTCACATTGGACCTTACCTTGGTGGTCCGCTAGAGATTAAGAACACCAATGGCGCGGGTGATGCTGCATTGTCTGCCCTGCTTCATGATATGGCTGCAAATAGCCACCACTACATGAACGTGCCAAACTCGTCTAAACACGATCAGCCTTATATGACTTACTCGTCGCTGTCACAGATCTGTAAGTACGCTAACCGTGTAAGTTACGAAGTTCTAACACAACACTCTCCGCGCCTTGGTCGCGCGCTTCCAGAGCGTGAAGACAGCTTAGAAGAAGCATACTGGGATCGTTAATCACAGGATCTACGTTTTTCTATTAAGGGTTGCACTATGCAACCCTTTTTATTTTCGACTGACTCAATAGGAGACCTCAGTAACCATGATGAGTTGTCATCACTAGATTTGATCTCGCGCAATGACTCACTAAATCTGGTATCTTCCAGCACATACTTCGCGTGTTTAGCCTTTACATAGTCGATTTATACAGTATTATCGCCACGCAAACGTTTTCGTACCACCTTATCGGTTTCAACATAAGGATTTAATATGCTGTCTGATATTGAAATTTGCCGCTCCTCTTCACTTAAGAACATCCGTGATATTGCTCTCGGTGCGGGCTTAACCACTGAAGAATTCCAACCTCTCGGATTACACAAAGCGAAAGTCTCTTTAGAAAGCCTAAAGCGTCTCGAAGAGAAACCAAAAGGTAAGCTGATCCTTGTTACCGCAATTACACCAACGCCACTTGGTGAAGGGAAAACCGTCACAACAATCGGTTTGAGCCAAGGTTTAGCAGCGATTAATCAGTCAGTTATGGCTTGTATTCGTCAACCTTCAATGGGGCCAGTATTTGGGGTCAAAGGCGGTGCTGCGGGCGGTGGTTATTCTCAAGTCGCCCCTATGGAACAATTGAACCTCCATCTGACTGGAGATATTCATTCTGTTACCGCGGCCCATAACCTTGCATCGGCAGCTATCGACGCTCGTTTGTATCATGAGCAGCGAGAAGGAACGAAAGCCTTTGAACAACGCTCTGGCTTAAAAGCGCTCAATATTGACCCTAAACGTGTCGTTTGGCGACGGGTTCTCGATCATAACGATCGTGCTCTACGTATGGTTACCATCGGTCAAAACGAAGACGGTAAAACCATTAATGGCTTTGAGCGTGAAGACGGCTTTGATATTTCAGCTGCCTCAGAGCTTATGGCCATTCTCGCGCTCGCAGAGAACTTACAAGACCTGCGTAAACGCATCGGACGCATTGTATTGGCTTACAATCGAAACGGTGAGCCACTAACAGCTGAAGACTTCCAAGTTGCTGGCGCAATGACAGTGACAATGAAGGATGCTATCGAGCCAACATTAATGCAGACATTAGAAGGCGTCCCTACCCTGATTCACGCAGGCCCCTTTGCCAATATTGCTCATGGTAACTCGTCGATCATTGCTGACAATATCGCCCTCAAGTTGGCAGATTACGTCGTAACTGAAGGTGGTTTCGGTTCTGATATGGGCTTTGAGAAGGCGTGCAATATCAAAGCTACTGCCGCCAAACAGTCACCAGACTGCGCAGTGATTGTAGCAACGCTTAGAGGCCTAAAAGCAAATTCGGGGTTGTACGATTTAAGGCCAGGTACACCACTACCTGATTCGATCTTCCACGACGACCCTGATGCTCTTGTTGCGGGTTTTGAAAACCTTAAATGGCATATTGATAACGTTAAGAAATATGGCGTTCCTATTGTGGTTGCTATCAACCGATTCCCACAAGACTCAGACCAAGAACTCGAACAACTAGCCACAGTGATCCGTGAGTACGACGACACCATATCAGTGGCGGTGAGCGAGGCGTTCGGTAGAGGCGGAAAAGGCGCAACGGATTTAGCCAAAGCGGTCGTCGCAGCTTGCGAAAAACCTGCACAATTTAAGCCCCTGTATACAACAGAACAGTCACTCGAAGAGAAATTGATGGCTGTCGCGGAAGTGGGTTACGGCGCAGCCAGTTTGACGTTGTCTGACAAAGCCAAATCGCAACTGACAGAGTTCAAAAAGCATGGCTTTGACCACCTTTCGGTATGTCTAGCTAAAACACCATTGTCGATTTCAACGGAAGCACATATTAAAGGCGCCCCAACTCAGTTTGATGTTCCTGTGCGAGAACTCAAGCTCTGTGCAGGAGCAGGATTTGTTTATGCGTTATGTGGGAACGTAATGACCATGCCAGGGCTTCCTGATAGACCAGCGTTTATGTCTTTAGATATTAACGAGCATGGCGAAATTACAGGCTTAAGTTAGCGTTTATAGGCGCTTGAAACAGCAAATTGCAGGTTATCGTCACGGTGAGTGTAAGATAACCTGAAATTTGCACACAAAAGCAACAAATTGCACACATACCTCTCACCTAGGAGATCGAGCTCTTAAGTTCTGGGTGAAGATCACATTAATACCCCCACTAAATCTATAGTATTGCGCTGATTCTTTGGGGAATGTAATGAAAGTAAGCATAAAAAAACTCTTAGGCCAATTTCTCTGTACTCTCCTAGCCCTCGGAATAGTTCCCGCTTTATACATCAACTCCGAATTTGATCGTATAAAAGCGCAATACGACACGAACATTAAACAGGCTAGCCAAAATCAAATTGAATACAGTTTTCACGAACTGGGTTTAGTCATGCGTGAAGTTTCTAACACCATTCCAGCCATTGCTGAATCATCCACGCTCAAACGTGCTGTACAATCAGCTTCAACCGATAGCATCCACGCTCTACAAGATCTCTGGCTGATGTTGGCCAATGGGCAAAAATACTACTCTCAACTTCGCTACCTCGACCTTGAAGGCAACGAAACAATACGCATCAACTATCATGACGGAAAAGCCCGTGTTGTTCCTGAGAGTGAGCTGCAAAACAAAGCGTCCCGCGACTATTTCACTGCAGTGCAGCAGCTAAAAGTCGGCGAGATAGCGTCTTTTGGTATCGACTTAGAGTATCAAAACGGTGAACCAGTGACGCCCCTGCTTCCTACACTACGAGTCATGACTCCAGTTGCAATAGAAGGTCGTATTGTTGGCTACTTTATTGTCAACTTGAACATGGTAGAAATATACGAACGACTTCAATACACCTTTGGCTCTTCGCTGGCACAACCCATCTTGATTAACGGCTCAGGCCATATATTGATGTCTCCAGTTCCAGACCAAGCCTTTGGTCACCTTATTGATGCCCGTGCAGATAAAACCTACGCTGTGACTCATCCAAAGCTTTGGGACGAGATTCGACAGCAACGTAGTGACAGTTATTTTGATGGTACAGATTGGTATTTCTACGAGGATATCAGCCCTAGTATTGAACAGCTAGAAGGACCTGTATATATGGTGTTGCACGTTGATAATCAACAACTTCGTGAGCAATACCAAAATGAATATACAGCAATCATCATTCAGCTAGCCACTCTTTCGATACTCATCTCAATCGTCTCTGGTGCTTTTGTCGCTTGGAACATCAACCACAAGAAGAACAGTATTGAGAGCCAACTGGCTAAAGCGGCCATGAACGGCATGTCTGCGTTGGTTATTACAGACAGAAACAATCGCATCATTAAGGTTAATCGCGAATTTACTCGTATGAGCGGTTACACCTTAGAAGAGGTCAAAGGCAAACAGCCTTCAATGTTCGCTTCTGGGAAGAATAATCAAGAGTTCTACATGCGTATGTGGGCGATCATTAATGAGCGCGGTATGTGGGAGGGCGAAGTGATCAACCGTCGCAAAGACGGCTCTCTGATTACGGAAATCTTAAGAATTCAGACGATCAAAGATTCAAACAATGTCATTCAGTTCTACGTTGCGTCATTTGTTGATATCAGCAAACGCAAAGAGCTAGAAAACAAACTGCGCAATCTAAGTGAAAAAGACGGTCTGGCTGGTTGTTGGAATCGCCGAAAATTTGATGAAGAACTGCGTGATGAGTGTAACCGCGTCGCCCGTTACCCTGAGTTTGAACAATCTTGTCTAGCCATTATCGACATTGACCACTTCAAACGTATCAATGATACTTTTGGGCACGACTATGGCGATAAGGTGATTCAAGTCGTCGCTGGAGTGCTACAAAGAGAGTGTCGTGAAACCGATTTTGTAGCGCGTATTGGCGGTGAAGAGTTTGGTATTGTACTTCCTCATACTAAGCCAAACGAAGCTTACAGTGTGCTTAATCGTCTGAGGGTTGCAATATCGCTGGAGTTTGATGACCAAGTCACGGTCAGTGGTGGCGTAACCAATCTAACTCATGACTCTAAACTCAGCTACAAATGCGCAGACTTGGCGCTGTATGAAGCGAAAGCGAATGGAAGAAATACCATCTGCCTGTTCCTTGACAGTGAAATGGAGCAAATCGCTTAGCATATCAATAGCTAGACATAAATATGGCTCTTACTGATCGTCTCCAATTTCAGGAGATAGAAGTAACAGCCATTTTTAGCTAGCCATAATGGTATTAATACTGCTTACTTCATTCCAAAGTAATCGTATCAATCAGGCCTTGGATAGAACATCAACTGCTCACCTTTGACGACCATAATGCAGTCCATATTCGCCGCGTGAGCCGCTTGTTTCCCCAGATCCGTGTCTTCAAATACAACACATTGATCGGGTGATAAGCCCATTCCTCTGCATGCATATAAAAAAGTATCAGGGTTAGGTTTGTGACGCTCAACATCGGTTGCGGTAACCAAGGTGTCTAACTTAGGCAAAATATCAGTCTTAGTAAGCAAGCTCTCTGCGCTTTTACGCTGACTGCCCGTTCCTACCGCCAGTCGTTTTTCTCCATAATGCTCTAACAATAAATCATGGGTACACGAGATCACATTGCCTTTATTTTCAATACTAGAAAACGCTTCCATCTTAAATGCCGACACCGCTTTCGGATCCAAACTCAAACCGTATTTTGCGTTTACTTCGCCCGCTATCTTGTAGCTCGGCATACCACCTAGGCTATGTAACCAAGACGCTTCAAATTCAAATCCAAAATGATTAGCCGTCTGCTGCCACGCTTGAATATGTGCCGGCATGGTATCAATCAGGGTACCATCCATATCGAAAATTAAGCCTTCGTACTTCGTTAGATCAATCGTCATCGCTTTGTCACTCTAAAATAAAACTACTGATACCATACCCAATTACGAGTATCATGAGCCAACATTTTTTACGTTTATCAATTTTAATATTTATCAATAGTTATGCTGCAAATATCAAATAACGTCTCAATACAAGCTTGGGAGATTCAACTTACCGCAATTCGCGCCCAAGGTGCTGGCGGGCAAAATGTGAACAAAGTATCTAGTGCCATCCATCTGCGCTTTGATATCCATCGTTCTACCCTACCCGATTTTTACAAAGAGAGACTATTAGCGTTAAAAGACAGCCGTGTCACTACAGAAGGTGTGATCATCATTAAAGCACAGCAGTTTAGAACACAAGAACAGAACAGAGAGGATGCGCTCAATAGGCTAAAGGCCTTGATCCTAGAAGCGACAAAAGTGACCAAGACTAGACGTGCAACCAAACCGACTAAATCTTCTCAGAAGAAGCGCTTAGAAAAGAAAAAACAGCGTAGTAACACCAAGCAGCTGCGTGGTCGAGTAAATTAAGCGATATTTGTATCGCACCTTTAGTGTAGCCGTAAAGATTACTGCTCTTTCGTTAACGATAAGATCAGCTTTATCAACAGTTTTCTTTGCTTGTCCGTTAGCAGCCTAGACACGGCCGCCACATCGTTAACCGTCGTTTGACTTGCTTCTAAAGTATCCATCACAACATCTAAATCTGATATCGCTAGCGACCGCGTTAACGATCGATACTGCGACATTTTGATATCGGCTTCGCCCCTTTCAATCCTCTGATATGTTTTCAAACTCATCCCAGCCATCGACGAGAGTTTTTCTTGCGAAAGGTTGGCTCGTTTTCTTCGTTCAACAATTGCCATCACTATGGGTTCATTCGACATACTCTTACCCCTGAAAAGACACGCATGTCCTATTTCCAGCAAAAAGCAGACCAAATTGGGTATAAACTATTTACATAAACGTACAGTGGCATATGATGCAGCACCTAAAATATATTATTTTTCAATCAACTTGCGTTAGTTTATAAATTTGGCGCAATAAACAAACAAACTTAAATGACTCTTGGGAAGACCAAATAAATTGCAAAATGCAAAAACTAGCGATGCAAAAAACGACATTGCAGATCGCTTCAGAATAATATTTCCCTGTATTAAACAGTTGCTAGACACTCGTAACCCAACCGCAGAAATCACCGCAGTTCAATTTCGCCTGCTCACATACAAGGAGTTACTACTTCACAGCCACAGCCTAACTAAAGCAGAAGTGGACAAAGGCTTTAATTCACTGACACCGGAAGAGAAAAAGATCGCTCGATTAGGTGTTTTACACATAGACAAAGCGATCTTAGAAATTGATGAGTTATTGGAAAGGTTATCGTCCAGAACTTCGTAAGATTCGAATAGAGTGAGTTCTTCTTAACCCTAATACAAGAAGAACTCCAAGCCATAGCGTAGACAACACTCCGCCCGCTTCACTTGAGCCACTCTCCGACTGAATAGTTCCATGCTGATTTAAATAAGTCGTGCGTTGTAAATCGCTTGATGTTGCTCGTGGTGTTTCAAAGCCACTAAGCACGCTGTTAATCCACAAACGATAGTCATAAATTTCAGTAAACACAGAAGTCGCTCCAGCATTTGGATCCCCACATTGACTTGGACCGAAACTAGTAATACCTACCTGAACGTAGCTTGAACCATCTTTCCAATATACCGGACCACCCGAATCCCCTTGGCACGTTCCTCCACGTAACTGCGTAAAAGAGCTAAAATCGCCATCAAAACATATCTGTCTATCAGTGATTGCTGAACCATTGGTAAAGACAGTTCGACACACCGAGTTGCTAACTAAGTTAAGATCAACTTGCTGAAGTCGCGTTGTTGCATCAAAGCCTGAAGACGTATCACCATGACCTATCGCCACGAATTCGGGTGCACCAAACGTGCTTCGGTAGGCCTCACTGCTTGGACGCTTAACAATATCGTTCACTGTATCAATGTTCATCGCTTCCGATAACTTTAGAATTGCGATATCGTTTGCCAGCAGTTGGCTCAGCCTGTTGTCGTAATCGTTTCGATAATAGATTTCAGTGACACGGTAACGTTGAATGTTGCCGAAAGGGTAGTCATTTACGTTTTCGAGTTGAGGTACAACGGTAGTAAACAACTGTGCCGCTTCGTTACCATAGATACAGTGAGCAGCAGTAAGTACATGGTATTGGTCGAGAATCGTCGCACCGCAATATGGATTACTTGAATAGAAGTTATCGTATTCGAGGCTATCGATAAAAAGAGCAGCTATAGAGGGAAAATCCGACACCGAAGCATTACTGCCGTTAACAATATAAGGGGTAATCTCAATATTGGATTCTAAATTGGCATTGGATGGAGTGATTGTGTCTGTGGTATCCGCACACACAGCAAAACTTCCGATCAGAGGAAGTGCGCCTGCCATTATCCATTTCTTCGATAGTGCGCTTTTCATTTCCACTCTCCTACACCTTCAGGATACACTTATTGAATACCCTTCAGTATAGCGGCTTAAATTGTAAAACATTAACTAATCTAACGATCAGATGTCGATCATCCTCATGATGTTCAATAAGTTAGACAAAAACAAAACCCCTTATTATCGGCCAGATAAACATTGGGATAATAAGGGGTCAAAGAAAACAATCAGTTAATAATATTGATGATTAGCCACGGTAGTAGCGCTGAGGTACGAATGGCATTTTTTCTACTGTCATTGGTAGTTTCTTACCACGAACTTCAGCAAAGACTTCTGTACCAATAGCAGCAAGATCAGTGCGAACGTACGCCATTGAAACCGGCTTACCCGCGTTAGGACCAGCAGTACCACTCGTTACCACACCGACTTTATTGCCTTCAGCATCAAACAGCTCAGCACCTTCACGTACTGGCGCTTTAGTTTGACCAACTAAACCAACACGTTTGCGTTGCACGTCTTTGGTCGCGATTTGCTCAAGAATGATATCAGCACCAGGGAAACCGCCAGCACGCTCACCGTCAGTACGACGAACTTTTTGAATGCCCCATAGGAGACTTGCTTCTACTGGTGTCGTTGTTGTATCTAAATCGTGACCGTATAGACACAGGCCACACTCTAGACGTAGTGAATCGCGAGCACCAAGGCCAATCCATTCTACTTCAGCTTCTGCCGTCAGCTTGCGAGCAAGCGCTTCAGCGTGCTCATTTGGAACTGAGATTTCGTAACCATCTTCACCCGTGTAACCACTGCGACTTACTATGCACTCAACACCATCGATGTCGACTTTTTGCACGTCCATGAAAAGCATATCCGCGACGCTTGGTTGGAAACGAGCCAGTACTTCAGACGCCTTAGGGCCTTGTAGTGCAAGTAGAGCACGATCGTCGATCACTTCAAGCTCTACATCACTTGGAAGGTGCGCGGTTAGGTGGTCGATGTCTTGTGTTTTGCAAGCCGCGTTGACCACAACGAACAAATGGTCACCTAGATTAGCTACCATAAGATCGTCCATGATACCGCCTTGCTCATTGGTAAAGAACGCGTAACGCTGCTTACCAGAAGGCAGGTCGATGATGTCTACTGGAACTAGCGTCTCTAGAGCCGCTGCTGCATTCTCACCGTGAAGACGCAACTGGCCCATGTGAGAAACATCAAACAGACCTGCTGCGTCACGCGTGTGTAAGTGCTCTTTCTTAACCCCTAGTGGGTATTGAACTGGCATATCGTAGCCAGCGAAAGGAACCATCTTTGCACCAACTTCTACGTGCAGGGCATGTAGAGGTGTTTTTAACAGGTCTTGAGTTGCTTGTTCTTGAGTCATTTTATTCTCCATGAAGCGTTGCAGGTATCCAACATCGACGCTGCCGCTTATATCTCTATGTAGAGTTGCTCTCTATCTTTCACCTAAGATAAGAACCGTTAGAAAGTAGGAAGTGGCGATATGGCCTCAATCTATGGCTTTTCTATATGAGAAGAGTGCTCTATATAGAAAACCCAAAAATAGCGAAATAGACACATTCGGTCGCCTTCCAAGAATTCACTTCAGTAAACATCAATCAACATGAGTAAACCGTGTTCACTATAGTAAACAAGCCTGAATCAGTTTTACACCCTTAACAAGATCAAAACAGTCCAAAATGTGACATTTAACAATTTGAAAACAAATATTGCAGATACAAAAAAGCGTGATATTGATGTTTTTACCATCGATATCACGCCAATTGAAAGACGTTCACCACAAAAGCAAACGTTTGCCTTCACTATAGGAAATTTAAAAACTATCCAGTTATTTTGCAGTCACCCACAGAATCAGAGCATCTTCAGCGCTAGTTGAGATAAGCATATGCCCCATATTGGCATCATAATACATGCTATCCCCTTCACTCATTGGGATAGGCTCATAGAACTCTGAGTAGAACATGATGTCACCCGAAATGACCATAAGAAACTCTTCACCATCATGGCGTACCCAATCGTTATACTCTTCAAACGCGCGCGCTCTTACTCGGCTCTTAAATGGCATCATCTTTTTGTTAGATAATTCAGTAGCTAGAAGCTCATGTTCGTAAGTGGGAGTTGGGTGGGGTTTTCCTTCTCCAGCTTTGGTTAGATCACGACGACCAGTGGCGACTTTTTTTCTTGGTGGTTCAAAGAGTTGAGGCATATCTATCTGCAAACCCATCGCTAGCTTTTGCATTGCTTGGAAGGTAGGAGATATCTGCTCATTTTCAATCTTGCTGAGCGTGGAACGCGCAAGGCCAGTTCTTTGACTCGCTTCTTCTAATGTAATACCCAATTTGCTACGGATATCTTTAATGCGCTGTCCTAATCTTAACGGCTCAATATTTTGGTCTGGCGTCTCTTTTGCCAGTGTCAAAGATGGGTACTCATCATAGATGTCTTCTGACATAGGTCCCTCGTTTTATTTCTGCATCCTGTCTATAGAATTCATTGTTGCATGAAGCGCTTTGTTGATTAAAGACCACACAACAAAATAAAGCGTGCTCCGAGTAGCAAAACAAGAAAATCTGTTTCCTATTGGAAATTTTTATTGAAAATTGGATTTAACGACGCTATGTTATCGACTTGTTAGATGAAGAGATGCTACTTCAGCTTGCATTAAATGACAGATTTAACATTTAAGGCGGCTGTTTTTACCCCACTTTTGGGGAACCAATTTCGCACTGCATTGACCCTACGTTTGGTCGTTAGCGCACAATATTTAAGACTTAACACCATATTGACGCAAACGATTACGATGCAGAAACCAACGCAAGACCTAATGGACACATAAAAACAATATCCATTAGTTAATTGAAAGGTCTCGACAATGAACAACGCATACCAAAACCATAGCTTAGACAGTTTTTTCTCTACTAACCTATCGGCAACTGACGACGCAGTATTCGCAGGAATCCAGGCTGAAAACGCACGTCAAAACGAACAAATCGAGCTAATTGCTTCTGAGAACATCGTGTCTAAAGCAGTTATGCAAGCTCAAGGTACTTGCCTAACCAACAAATATGCTGAAGGTTATCCTGGTCGTCGTTACTACGGCGGTTGTGAACACGTAGATACAGTAGAAGCGATCGCGATTGAGCGCGCTAAGAAACTGTTTAACTGTGAATACGCTAACGTTCAACCTCACTCTGGCGCACAAGCAAATGGCGCTGTAAAACTGGCTCTTTTACAGCCAGGCGACACTATTTTAGGCATGTCTCTTGACGCAGGCGGTCACTTAACTCACGGCGCACGCCCTGCTCTATCTGGTAAATGGTTCAATGCAGTTCAGTACGGTGTAAACCGTGACACGCTAGAAATCGATTACGATGCAGTACGCGAACTGGCCGTTGAACATAAACCAAAAATGATCATTGCCGGTGGTAGCGCAATCCCACGTACTATCGATTTCGCTAAATTCCGTGAAATCGCGGATGAAGTTGGCGCACTACTGATGGTCGATATGGCACACATTGCGGGTCTTATCGCGACAGGTGCGCACCCTAGCCCACTTCCTCACGCTCACGTTGTAACAACAACGACGCACAAAACACTACGTGGTCCACGTGGCGGTATGATTCTGACTAACCACGAAGAGATCAACAAGAAGATCAACTCTGCGGTATTCCCAGGTCTTCAAGGTGGCCCTCTAATGCACGTTATTGCGGCTAAAGCTGTCGCTTTCGGTGAGGCTCTAGGTCCAGAATTCAATACTTATATCGATTCAGTGATCAACAACGCAAAAGTTCTTGCTGAAGTATTGCAAACTCGCGGTTGTGACATTGTGACAGGCGGAACAGATACACATCTGATGCTGGTTGACCTTCGCCCTAAAGGTTTGAAAGGTAATGTAACTGAAGAAGCATTGGAGCGTGCCGGGATCACATGTAACAAAAACGGCATCCCATTCGATACAGAAAAACCTATGATTACATCTGGTATTCGTTTAGGAACACCTGCTGGGACTAGCCGTGGTTTTGGCGCTGAAGAATTCAAACTCATCGGTGAGTGGATCGGCGATGTACTTGATGGTCTTGTTGAAAGCCCAGAAGGTAACGCTGAAGTTGAGCAACGCGTTCGCAAGCAAGTTAAAGAGCTGTGCAAGCGCTTCCCGCTTTACCGTTAATAGAACACTTTTTATTTTATAAATTAACACCTCATAAATTTTTGGAGAACAAGCAATGGACAATACACTTAAGTTTGCAGACAGCCACGAGTGGGTTAAAGACAACGGTGACGGTACTGTAACTATCGGTATTTCTGAGCACGCTCAAGAGATGCTAGGTGACGTTGTATTCGTTGACCTGCCAGAAACAGAAGACGAAATCGAAGCAGGTGAAAGCTTCTCTCTAGTAGAGTCTGTAAAAGCAGCATCTGACATCTACGCTCCTATCACTGGTGAAATCGTTGAAATCAACGAAGAGCTAGAAGATAGCCCAGAGCTAATCAACGAAGAACCTTATGAAGGTGGTTGGATTGTTAAAGTGAAGATGACTGACGCGTCTGAACTAGACAACCTAAAAGATGCAGAAGAATACCTAAATTCAATCGACGAAGATTAATTAGGTAACCCGTATACGATAAAGCTGCTCTTTGGAGCAGCTTAATTTTAGGGGCTTGCTCACAGCCCTTACAGAGAAAGTAGAACGATATCATGACTGAATTACTTCAAAGCCAATTACTTAAAGATTTGGGTACTCAAAACGAGTTCGTTGCACGCCACAACGGTCCAAACAAGGCAGACCAGCAAAAGATGCTTGAAGCGATTAACGCGACAAGCCTAGAAACATTGATCGATGAAACGGTCCCTGCGCAAATTCGCCTAGAGAAGCCAATGACGCTTGCTGCGCCACTGAGCGAAATGGATATGCTGAGCTCGCTTAAAGAGATCGCTAACCTAAACCAAGTGAAACGCACGTTCATCGGCCAAGGCTACTACAACACATTCACTCCAAACGTTATCCTGCGTAACGTTTTGGAAAACCCAGGCTGGTACACAGCTTACACGCCTTACCAACCAGAGATCTCTCAAGGTCGTCTTGAAGCACTGCTTAATTACCAGCAGATGGTCATGGATCTAACTGGCATGGAAATCGCAAACGCATCACTGCTTGATGAAGCGACTGCGGCAGGCGAAGCGATGACTCTGTGTAAGCGTGCAGGTAAGAGCAAGAGCAAAGTGTTCTTCGTGGCTGACGATGTTCACCCACAAACACTAGAAGTTGTAAAAACTCGTGCTGAGTACATTGGCTTCGAAGTGATGGTTGGTGCTCTTGAAACACTTCCTGAGCAAGACGTATTCGGCGCTCTTGTACAGTACCCAGGCACAACCGGTGAAGTACGCGATCTAACCGACATCATCGCAAAAGCGCAAGCAAACAAAACACTGGTAACGGTTGCTACAGACCTACTTGCTTCTGCTCTACTCAAGCCAGCTGGCGAAATGGGCGCAGACGTAGTGATCGGTAGCGCACAACGCTTCGGTGTTCCTATGGGTTACGGCGGTCCACACGCTGCATTTATGGCAACACGTGACAAGCACAAGCGTACTATGCCAGGTCGTGTAATCGGTGTTTCTATCGATACAAACGGCAACCAAGCGCTACGTATGGCGATGCAAACTCGTGAACAACACATCCGCCGCGAAAAAGCGACATCAAACATCTGTACAGCTCAAGCGCTTCTGGCAAACATGGCGTCATTCTACGCGGTTTACCACGGTGCAGAAGGTCTGCGTACTATTGCTCGTCGTACACACCACATGACTGCGATTCTAGCGGCTGGCCTAACTAAATCAGGTTACGAGCTAACAAACAACAGCTTCTTTGATACCATCACGATCAACTCTGAAGAGAAGACAGAAGCACTGTACGCACGCGCTCAAGCTGCAGACATTAACTTGCGCCTAATTCCTGGCAAGATCGGTATCAGCTTAGATGAAACAACTACGATCGAAGATATCAGCGCTCTATTTGCAATCTTCGATGTGAAAGAAGACATCAACGCACTGTCTACTGACATTGCTGCTAATGAATTTGCTGCAATTCCAGAAAACTGCCGTCGTGAATCTGAGTTCTTAACGCACCCAGTATTCAACACGCACCACAGCGAAACGCAGATGATGCGTTACCTAAAACAGCTTGAGAACAAAGATTTCTCACTAACGCACGGCATGATCCCGCTGGGTAGCTGTACGATGAAGCTGAACGCTGCAGCAGAGATGATCCCAGTGACATGGCCTGAGTTTGGTTCTATCCACCCATTCGCTCCTCTAGAACAAGCGGCTGGTTACACAGCTCTAGCAAAAGATCTTAAAGAGAAGCTATGTGAGATCACTGGTTACGACGATTTCTCTCTACAGCCTAACTCTGGTGCATCTGGCGAATATGCAGGTCTAATCGCGATTCAACGTTACCACGCAAGCCGCGGTGAAGGTCACCGTAATGTTTGTCTGATCCCTAGCTCTGCACACGGTACTAACCCTGCAACAGCATCTATGGTTTCTATGAAGGTAGTGGTTGTTAAGTGTGATGAAGATGGCAACATCGACATGGCCGACCTAGCCGCTAAGATCGAGAAGCACAAAGAGAACCTATCAAGCATCATGATCACTTACCCTTCTACACACGGTGTATACGAAGAGCAAGTGAAGGAAGTGTGTGAGCAAGTACACGCTGCGGGTGGTCAGGTTTACCTAGACGGCGCGAACATGAACGCTCAAGTAGGTCTAACGTCTCCAGGCTTCATCGGTTCAGACGTATCTCACTTGAACCTACACAAAACATTCTGTATCCCACACGGTGGTGGTGGTCCAGGTATGGGTCCTATCGGTGTTAAATCTCACCTAGCACCTTTCCTACCAGGCCACATCGAAAATGGTGTACAAGGTTCTGACTACGCGGTATCTGCTGCGGATCTAGGTAGTGCTTCTATCCTGCCTATCTCTTGGGCTTACATCGCAATGATGGGTGAACCAGGCCTGACTGAAGCGACTAAAGTTGCAATCTTGAACGCCAACTACGTGATGGAAAAACTACGTCCGCACTACCCTGTTCTTTATCGTGGCACTAACGGGCGCGTAGCGCACGAATGTATTATCGATATTCGTCCGCTTAAGGAAGAGACAGGCATCAGCGAAGAAGATATCGCTAAGCGTTTAATGGACTACGGTTTCCACGCGCCGACGATGTCATTCCCAGTTGCTGGCACACTAATGGTTGAGCCAACTGAATCAGAAGATTTAGAAGAGCTAGATCGTTTCTGCGAAGCGATGATCGCAATCCGTCATGAAATGGCTGCAGTTAAGAACGGCGAGTGGCCGCTAGATAACAACCCACTAGTCAATGCACCACATACACAAGTAGATCTATCGAGCGACACATGGGACCGTCCATATTCTCGTGAACTGGGTTGTTTCCCATCGAAAGCAACGAAGAACTCGAAGTACTGGCCTACTGTGAATCGTGTAGACAACGTATACGGTGACCGTAACTTAATCTGTTCTTGCCCAAGCATTGAGAACTACGAAGACTAATTTTGTATACTCTAGATAACAAAAAAGCGAGCCGTTTGGTTCGCTTTTTTTATCTCTCACAGTTCTGCTTTGCTTTATCCAAGCTATAAATGGCTTGTACTTACCTAACTCCAGATACAAAAAAACCAGCACTAGGCTGGTCTTAAGTAATTTGGAGGCGCCTCCCGGAGTCGAACCGAGGTCCACGGATTTGCAATCCGCTGCATAGCCACTCTGCCAAGGCGCCAAATTGTGCGTGTTTTAAGAGTACGACTCTGTTCCCTCTTCGAGTAAGTAGATGGTGCCCCGGGCCGGACTTGAACCGGCACAGCGCGAACGCCGAGGGATTTTAAATCCCTTGTGTCTACCAATTCCACCACCAGGGCAACGCAATCATGCGATGGCAACACCATCTCTCATCGGCTTATGCCGCGAGAACGAGACGTACTTTAACGGATTGAATTTTTAGGTCAACAATTATTTTAGTTAATTGATTCAAATGGTTATAAAGCGAGCTTGATTGAATGTTCTATAACCGTATCCGTCAATTAACATTTCATTTAAACATCCTTCTTTGGTTCTTATTGAAATACTATCCATACAAATCAAAGGTTTGAATGAACTCTCAAATTCAAATGATTTATAAAAAACATGTAGCACATTAGAGAATTTCTGATATATTCATCGCCCCAATGATAATAATTATCATTAAGGTTAGTAAGGAGTATCAGGGAATGACCGTAGCGAGCAACAACACCTCACACAGCGTGGATCAAATGTACCAAGAGCATCACAGCTGGTTATCGGTGTTTATTAAACGACGCTTAGGATGCCCTGACACTACGGCTGATCTGGTTCAAGATACTTATCTTCGCTTGTTAACCAAAGGTAAGCTGCCTGAATACAAAGATTCAAGAAAGTACCTGACTCATATCGCTAAAGGGTTGGTGATTGATCTTTATCGAAAACGTCGTGTGGAAAGTGCCTATTTAGAGCTCATTGAACAAGAACCCTCTCTGGTCGCCAGTTCTCCGGAAGACCACACCATAGTGGTTGAAGCGCTTGTTGAGATCGATGCCCTACTCCACAAACTCCCAATCAAAGCTCGCCAGGCACTGCTCATGAGACAGCTCGAAGGCAAAAGCTACAAAGAGATCGCCTTCGAACTTGAAGTTTCAGTATCATCTGTGGAAAAGTACGTTGCTAAGGGACTCCAAGGTTGCATGCTAGCCATGCTTAGCGAGGGGTAAAATGCAACAATTACCACCTGAGACCATAGAGCAAGCATCGGTTTGGATGGCACGTCTTTGGGCTGATGATGCCACGCAACAAGATCACGACTCGTTCGAATGTTGGAGGCTTGCCCACCCTAATAACGCCTTGGCATGGCAAAAGCTGGAACTGCTACAAAGTAAGTTTTGCTCCATTCCTAAAGGAACAATTAGCAAGCAGGTCTTAACACGTAAACCGCCGAGAGTCAGCCGTCGCGAATTCTTATCCATAAGCGCGCTTTCGTTCGTCGCATTAGGCTCAGGTATGGCGATTTACAGGCCAACACCAACAGGTAGCGAATACTCAACAGCGACTGGCGAAATTCGTTCGATGACGCTGCTCGATGGCACACAATTGGCGCTCAATACTGATTCCAAATTATTTGTCGATTTTGATAATCATCAGCGAGATATTCACATCGAACGCGGTGAAGTCATGATCACCAATACACACCATCGTAGCCCATTGAAAGTCTCGACTTCGCGGGGTTTGGTGCTGCCTATCGGAACCCAATTCAGTATCCGAGAGCATGCCGACACCACTCAAGTCTCTGTTTACGAAGGTGAAGTCGAAATTCAACCTATGCTTGGGATGGGGAAACCGCATCTTTTCGCAGGGCAAACTGCCCACTTCGATCGCCGCACAGTATCGCAGCCAAACCAGACCCAAGATTCCGACATGCTTTGGTTGGAACATAAAATCATGGCAGAAGCGACACAGCTCAAAACCTTCATCAACGAATTAGGGCGTTATCGACGCGGCATCATCAACGTCGATGCCAGTGCCGCAGCACTCAAACTTACTGGTGTGTTCTCGACCAAAGATATTGATAAAACCTTGCACAATATCAGCCAGATACTACCGGTAAGAATCCATTACCGAACCCCTCTTTGGGTCACCATCACAGCAAAATAAAATTTTATTACGGATTTCTGATTCTTGTTCGGTGTATCTGACAGTCAGTTAGAAATCCCGATAAGGAAATTACGGTGCCAAATGCCAAGCAGCGCTCGCTACTCTCCAAACTTACTACGATAAAACTCGGTGTCGTTATATTGAGTTTTCCTTTTGCTTCCCACGCTGCAGAAGACCATCAATATAATATTCCAGCAGGCACCCTAGACAGTGCTCTCAACCACTTTGCCGTTGAATCGGGTATCGAATTTTATCTAGATTCGTCACTCTCTTCAGAGCTCTACAGCCAAGGTTTAGTCGGTCAATACAACAGCGAACAAGCGCTTTCTATGCTGTTGACCAATACCGGTCTGCAAGCACAAAAACAGTCTGATGGTGTTTACTACCTCGTACCGACTACAGACTCGATGACACTCGATGCTATACAAGTTCGAACCCATTTTGATGATGCTTATCAAAGAGACACAGACGGTGAAATGGATGTGTACGACAAAGACGTCGCAACCGCTTATCTTGGGAAAGAAGAAATCGAGCGTTTCAAAGGGACCAGTGCGGCGGATCTATTCACCGGTGTCGCCAACACACACAGTGGCGAAGCACGAAATGGCGGTGGCAGTATCGACCCGAACGTACGCGGTGTACAAGGCTTTGGTCGTGTACCTGTTGTTATCGATGGTACTGAACAAGGCATTTCAGTGTATAACGGCTATCGTGGGTCATCGAACAGAAACTACATTGACCCCAACCTTATCGGCAGTATGACCGTCTACCAAGGTGCTCAGTTAAACTCAGAGATCAATACCTCAACAGGTGGTGCCGTAAAAGTGACCACCTTGCAACCGCAAGATATCGTTGAAGAAGGAGAACAATTTGGTATTGAGTTAGTTGCCGAAAGCAGCAGTAACTCCATCGAGCCAAACAAAGCGCGACTGCATACCGGAAAACGTTGGCAAGATGTCCCTGCTTATACCGAGCTAGGTGGTGTTCCACTGTACGACGATCCAGAACTTCGTTTCCAAACCAGAGACAACAAAACAGATAATCCCTTCAATGGAGAAGACGTCGCCTACCGCCTCGCACTCGCAGGAATCGAACCAAAGTTTGACTGGTTAGCCGCATACGCATACCGAAATCGAGGCAACTACTACTCAGGTACCAGTAAAGCTGACTTCTACTCGAAACCATTTGATAATAACTCGAGTGACCAAGTCGCCGGGCGAAATCCACTTTTAAGACCTGAACACATGGCATTGGTACACTACCCTGGCCACGAAGTACCCAACACATCGGCTGAAATGGAATCAGCACTATTAAAAGGCACGATCAATTTCAGTGATTACTACAAACTGCACGCCAGTATCCGATACACGGAAAGTACTCATGGTGAAATATTGGCGAGTCGTTCAGACTACCGAAATTCCGACGGACTCGCTCAGTGGCCGCTTGCAAACGCAAAAATGCAAGCCTACACACTGAAATTTCGAGCAAACCCCGAACACGATCTGCTAAACCTAAGCACCAACTTATGGCTGACAAAAACAGATTCGCGCAGCAATACTGGTTATGGCTTCCCCAACTTCGTGAACTACAAAAGCGATACGCCTGACATCATCATAAACACATCCGTCGTTAACCGTGATGAGCAAAGGTACGGGTTCGATTTTAATAACAAGATGCTACTGACAGACTCGATTGATATGACATTGTCGGGCAGTTACATGATGCACGAACTGAACCCTAAAGAGGGACTAGCTAACCTTGTCGATTTCTATGGTGGTGCAGTCCGTGCCGGTGAAAGAGAAGAATACAACGGCGCAATAAAGATTGAATGGCGTCCACATGAATCCATCGTGTTAGATTCAGGTGTCCGTTACATCTCTTACAACGCGACAGATTACTATATCGAACATCAAGTAAACTCTGGCGACATCAGTCCTCTTAAAGAGTACAAGAAAGACGGTTACCAATTAACGTATCAAACACTAGAGACCTATGCGCCGGAAGAGATCGCACAAAATGTAGCAAATGCAGAGCATGAGGTAAGAATCACTTTCACGCAACAAAACCTCAACACAGAGATAGATAGATTACAAAACTTGATCGTTATGTTCCCCGATCAAGCCAGTGAATACCAAAGTCAGCTAGACGAACGACAAACAGAACTTGCTAATTTCGATGCCATATTGCAACAAAAGTTACAAACACAAACCGAAGCGGCGCAAAATCAAACCACTTTCATCGAGCACCATGCATCCAATTGGTTAACCAATAGCCACAACGAGCTCGATCTGGCGAACAATGCTTGTCGTATTGCCATGCAACAAGAAAACTACATCGAAGGCAGTTGTAAAGCTAAGTCACTTGAGACTTCTGAAGAATACAACACCCAGTACAAAACTAGCGGTAGCGGTTGGATGCCGTCTGTCACCGCCACATGGCTAATTAGCGATAACAGCCGAATTTACACCCGTTATGCTGAGACTTTACGTTTCCCAAGCTTATTTGAAAGTACCAGTGGATTCAGTAGCAACCCCGTCGCAAGTGCTCCACTACAACCTGAGCGTGCCAAACTGTACGAGACGGCCTACATTCACTACTTCGATAACGCGAGCTTTAAGCTGACCTATTTTGATCAAACCATTGACGATGTAATGGACAGAGACCGTGACAGTTATAACTTCACTAACCTAGATAGCCAACGAACCAGCGGTATTGAGATCAATGGGCAGTTTGATAACAGCGATTATTTTGCTGATGCCTCAATTGCTTACAACTTCCGAAACGAAGTTTGTGACAGAAACTCAGCCGCTCAAGGTTATATAAAGGATGTAATTTTAGGCAATACCCCATCTGAAGAAACCTGTGTTCGTGGTGGATTTTCAGAAGGAAGCTTCCTAGCTGCCCATGCAGCACCTGAATATACAGGCAGTATTTTACTAGGTACTCGTTTCTTTGATACCGACTTAGAAACAGGCGTACGTACGAACTACGTTTCAGCGAGTCATGATGACGAAATCATAAAAAGAACTGAGGTGATTACTTATGATGCCTACATCAAATATGCCCTCACAAAAAAACTGAGTGCTGAACTGATTGGTAACAATTTATCTGATGTTTATTACTTAGATACAGGTTCGGTATCAGGTATGCCCGCTCCAGGACGAACATTAACCTTCAAACTAAGTGGTAAGTTTTAATAAAAAAACCACTGATATTGCCTTTCAGACTCATTTGGAATCAAACGTATCAATCAAAACCATAATAAAACGCCTTTCGGGGCGTTTTTCTTTACGGGTTTCTCATCTTGATTCGGTATACCCAATGAAATTGACATTTGCATGGCTGATTTCAAACAGCTTTGCCACTCATGATTAGGAAAAAACCGATGACTTCAAAACTAAAATGGACCTTACTTGCTGCCGCTATGCCAGCGCTTATCGCATGCGGTAGTGGGAGCAGCGACAGCAGTTCAAACTCTTCAAATAACGCAACTGTAGAAAAATCTTATGCCAAATTAGGCAAGCGTGTACGTTTAGATGCAACCCAAGGTTTAGATACCTACAACGAAAACATGACTTTCGAATGGAAGCTCACAAGCAAACCTGATGGCAGTAACGTTGCACTTAACGCAAGCAAGGCCATTTCACCTTATTTCACTCCAGATGTTGTTGGTGATTACACATTTGAACTAGAAAGTGCCGTATCTGGCACTTCAAGTACCACAAAACAAACTATTGAAGTCACTGACGCATCACAAAACGTGGCGCCAATCATCGATATTGCAACACCACCAAATGTTGCTATAACCAAATCTATCGAAATTCCGTCTAACGCCGTCGACCTTGATGGCGATGTTTTAACTTATCAATGGGCGCTTTTATCAACGCCGGATAATGCGACAATGAAACTCACGGGCAGCGCAACATCAACAGCAGTACTACTTTCTAATACAGCCGGTGACTACAAACTGAAATTAACAGTAAGCGACGGTTACGAAAGCGTTAGCCAAGAAGTGACTGTGTCTTATTCAGCAGAAAACGTTGCTCCAGTCGCTAATGCGGGTGGCGTAAAGTCTTTAGAGATGAGAGAAACAGCAACCTTAGATGGCAGCGGCAGCTACGACGGCAATGAAGATGCGATTACGTACACGTGGAAACTACTTTCTAAACCGGAAAACAGTACAGCTGAGCTGTCAGACTCTACAGTCGCGAAACCTGATTTCACACCCGACCAAGTGGGTGATTACCTCTTCTCGCTGACTGTAAATGACGGTGAATTCACCAGCGAAGCCGATATGGTTCGTTTGAGCGCGAGTGCCGCAGGCAGCAGCGAAATCATCTTTACCTTTGGAGATGAAAAAACAGTACATGCCCTACCTTACACACCGACGCCGATTATCCTAGATAAAGCCATCACAGGTGATGCACCCGAATACGTTCTAGTGGGTACTTATACTTTAGAGGCGGTTGGTAAGGACTACACCATTAGTGAAATTACTGAGATGGACTTCAGAGGTGAAGATTATGCACCGAAAATGACAGGGATAGAACTAAACCAAGTCCTACATGCAGGGGATGTGGCTTACGTGAAAATGTGGGCAAAACCGACGACTGGCACGCGAACCAACGTTGTATATTCGTTCATCCTTGATAGTGATTTCTCAAACTACATGGGCGTTGCTTACGACTTAAGTGCTGAGGCGAACTAAGTTCACTATTTTCCAAACCAAGAGCACAACCTTTCCAAGCTAAAAACCGTATCTTCCAAACTAAAACTACGAAAAGCGCGAACATTCGCGCTTTTTTTATTTTTTGATTACGGTTTTCTCTTTCTTAAACGGTATAGCAAGGAAAGGCAAAAAACGATGACTTAACATTCTAATCTCGACGGTGTATTGCAATGCATGGCTATACTTACAAGTTTCCAATAATTCTCTCTTTCGCTTTCATTACGGCGTGTAATGGAAGCGCTTCTGATTCATCGCCGACAAGCGATCCGAATAATCAAACTCCGATCGCTATCGCTGGTATCAATCAACAAGTTAAAGTTAATCAAGTCGTCCACTTAGACGGCACGCGTAGTGTTGATTATGACAACGACCTCATCTCTTATTCGTGGTCATTCTCAGAAAAACCCGCAGGAAGCGAAGCACAACTTTCCAGTTTAGAGGCCATCAAACCGACTTTCGTTGCGGATCAAATCGGTACGTATTATCTCTCGTTGGTGGTCAACGATGGCCAAGTCAACAGTCGCCCAAATCAAGTAAAAATAGTAGCTAAACCCGACCAAGACAACTCGCCACCGGTGGTCTCTCTTACCCCAACATACAGCGCTTCCCTGTCTCAATCCGTTAAGCTGTTTGACACATCCACGGATGCTGACGGCGATGAACTGTACCGTCAATGGAAAATTATCAACCAGCCAGACGGGAGTCAGCCTAACCTCAGCAAATATGAGGGCAAATACCCCGACTTAACCGCTGATGTGGCGGGTGACTATGTGGTGGAATTAACCGTCACCGATGGCCTATTATCGACCAAGGCAACCACGACTGTCACCTTTACTGAAAACCATCAAAACCGACCTCCAACTGCTAATAATACCCAAGCCATGTTGGCCATTGAAGGTATGACGGTTTCTTTCACTGCCAGTGAAAGTTATGACCCGGACGGCGACCCCCTCACCTTTAATTGGTATTTTGTGTCAAAACCGCAAGGGAGCAACGCTACTATCGCTGACCCTAGTGCTGAAACCACAAGCTTTGTGGCCGATGTGAGCGGGCAATTTGCTGTCAGTGTCGAAGTAAGTGACGGGGAGTTCACTGATTTACCTGGCAGACCTACATACGTGCGCGTTGCTTCGTTAAATGGCCCACACGCAAAAGTCTTTCTGAGAGACGAAACCGACCCGCTACTTCTACCATTCAAAGAAGATAAGAGCATAGATCTAACCAATGATACTGGACAAGTGCCTGAGTATTACACTTTAGGGTCCTATACGTTTGAGGCCGTCGAAAAAGACATCACTCTTACCGTGACGTCTGCATCCGAGCTCAAAGGCATCGTACAACCCATCATAAGAACCCCTTTCGGTGAGATCGCCGAATCTGATGTTTATGTGATTCCTGCAGGTACCCGTGAAACCCTGACTTTGCTATCTCCTCCAACACATGGCCAAACCACTCGAGTTCTGTTCGGTTTTGCTTGGAGTTTAAATGGGCCAAATGACTTTACGCTGATAGAGCGTGTTGGCGGTTACTACGATTTCACTAGCCGATAAAATTTTATAAAAAATTCGATTCGCTATTACGGTTTTCTCTTTCTTAAACGGTGTAATAGTTGAAAGCAAGCACGACATCTGTCGCGCGCACCGGGTGTTGGGTTTGCTTTTTTACTTATCATACTCAATTTAAAAGGAATCAAAATGAAACCAGTTCAACTCTCATGGATCGCGGCTGCAATGATTGGCCTTAGCCCACTTGTTCAAGCAGGTTTTGACGGTGCGATTAGCGACGACTCTCTACGCCAGGTTGGTGAATCTGAAGTTTACGTCCCACTGTTTCACTCGAAAGGTAAAGCTGGCATTGGCAGCTCAACAGGCAAGCGCGTCGATTTCGATGGACTAGCAGGTAATATCTTCAGTAGTAAAGAGCGAAATAATGTACATACTTCTGGCAGTAAGCACTTTAGTTCATCATTTTACAACTTTGCGCAAGCGGCTAACCAAGACGTATGGTTTGGTGAGTGGTATGAGGGAGACCAAGATGAAACGTATAACAACCGTACTGTTTACTATGTAGGCGACAATACTGGTACCACTGTGCCTACTTCAGGTAGCGCGACGTATAACATTACTGGTATTAACCACTTTAGCGGTAGCAACAAACTTTCAGGTACGTTTACTGCTGATTTCGCTCAACAAACACTAACAGGCGACATTGCTAATGCGTCTCTATCTATCAATGTGGATAGCACGATTGATGCAGCAAGCGCTTCGTTCAATGGTACGGCAACAGCTAACCAAGCAGGTGTGACAACTCAAGGTATTTCTCAAGGTCACTTCTTTGGCGCAGATGCAGCAACACTTGCTGGTATTGCGACTTTTGCTGGCAACTCTGATCTTGATACTGCATTCGGCGGTGCAAAAGAGTAATCACCTTCAATGGCTAAGAAGCAGCTTCGGCTGCTTCTTTTTAATGAGCACCACATGAACTCCAACACCACTCCACTTATACGTTGCCTACTATTGTCTTGCGTTTTTTCTTCACCTCTTTCTTGGTCTCAAGACACGGATACGCAGTTTCGTATTGAACAACGAGACGCCCTGTCGGCTCAAAACAAAGAACAAGCAATACTTGAAGAAGAGAACCAGCGCGAAGCTAACTCCCAAAAACCAGCCCAAACTGGAAACCAGATCGACACAAACGATGTGAATCAAGTCGCGAAAGCTCTTCATCTTGCTGTTCGTTATCGTCAATGGGTGCAAGCTAGCCAGTTACTGGAAATCTATCGACAGTTTGAACAGCCTGACCCACTGTTACTGAAATACGCTGACGGCGCAATCTCTCGAGCTAAAGGTGATCTGGAACACGCCCAACTCGCATTCGAAGACGCATTAGCCTTACAACCCAATTTTATGCCCGCGCAGTTAGAGCTAGCACGAGTCTTGTTTGAAAGTAACCAAAACCGAGATGCGCTCAATCTGTTCAATCAAATCAAATCAAAAATACCCTCACAAAATCCGAGAGCTGCTGGTGTGATTCGAACCATCGACAGCTTTACCCAAGCGCTTATTGCTCGCGACAGCTGGAACGGGTCTGTGGCGATTGGCGGTTCTTTTAATGATAACTTAAACAGCTCTTCTGAATCCTATACCTGCCTAGTGACATCCAACACAGGTCAGTGTCTCTTTGATCGTGTCACGCCTAAAAAAGAAAAAGCACATGGGATCGATTTTGAGGCGAGTATCAATAAACGTTTCTCTTTGTCTCGACACCACGGTATTCATTTACAAGGCCTAACTTATGGCACCAACTACGGGAACAACAGTGATTACAATGAACATACTTCTCGAATCGGCTTCGGATACAGTTTTCATGATCGCCTCAACAAAGTATCAATCGGCCCCTCTTTTGAACTAAGTCGTTACGCGAATAGCTCTGTTTATTTCAGCTCAGGAGCCAAGTTAGACTGGCTTAGAACAACCAGCCAAAACAGTGCCCTTAAATTCGAGTTCAAAGCCGACTATCAAGACTACATCCCAAATGTGCTCAGCTATCAAACAGACTGGCAACTGGCTTCATATCTTACTTATTGGTACCAATTTAATCATGACTTATTGTTATTCGGTGGCATAGACTGGACAGGTAAACAGAATAAAGAACAAGTCCATGCTTACGAGCTTTATGGCGGTAAAATTGGCTTGAATTCAGATGTGATTCCTTGGGTTGATCTGACACTTTTTGGATCGTTTAGACATCGTGACTACCAAGGCTTCAATAGCATTCTGAGCGAAACACGTAGAGATAAAGAGCAAAATTACGCGCTCTCTGCTTCGCTAAAAGATATCAAGTTATTCGGTGTTACCCCTTCATTGGTTTGGAATCATAAAAGAATAAAAAGCAATGTTGATTGGCTCTACACCTACCAGCAAAATGAGATCACTATCAAGTTCACTAGGCGTTTTTAAAATAATTAAAATTTCTTTACGGTTTTTTTAATTTCATTCGGTATAGGTAGCGACAACGTGGAAATTTATTCCACCAGCCTAATTCAATCCCTAGTGAGTGATACCTAATGACAACGCTTTTTTTTCGTATCGCGTCAGTGTTTTTAATGCTGACGTTTTCCCATTATTCTTTGAGTGATACGTCGATTCAACCTATCTCCGATACTGTGGTCTCAAACCAACAGATTGCCCCACCTTCAAATCCATTGATCACCCACGATCTTTCGCCAATGGGAATGTACCATGCTGCAGATTGGGTAGTTAAGTCGGTTATGATCGCTTTATTAGTCGCTTCCATTTTGAGCTGGGCAGTCTTCATTACTAAGCAGATACAGCTCGTTCTTGCTACGAAAAGAACTAAGCAACTATTAGCAACCTTAGTGACCGCAGACACTCTTCAGCATGCGGAGTCCGCTCTTACGCTACAAACAGGGCAAGAAGTCTCCGTGGTGACCGCTGCACAGCACGAAATCTATATGTCTGGTCAAGGCCCTGCGACTCATAACGGCATTAAAGAACGCGTTCAATTAAGACTTGAGCGAGTTCAAGCGGAGTTAACCCAAGACATGACGTCACTGACGGGCATTTTGGCAACCATAGGTTCAGTTAGCCCATTCGTCGGCCTATTTGGTACAGTTTGGGGAATTATGAATGCGTTTATCGGCATCGCGAAAGCCAAAAGTACGACGCTTGTCGTTGTGGCCCCTGGTATAGCTGAAGCACTACTCGCAACAGCGATCGGTTTGGTTGCCGCTATTCCTGCGGTGATGATGTATAACTATTTTTCTCGACGTATTGGACACTACAAAGCACTCCTAACAGACGTGTCTGTTGCGACCATGGTACTTGTTAGCCGAGATTGTGACCGCGATACCAATGAAGAGACGCCATCACAATTACAGCAGGTGGTGTGATATGGGATTTCAAACATCTTCAGACAGCGATGAACTGGTGGAAAACCACGATATCAACGTGACACCCTTGGTTGATGTAATGCTCGTTCTACTCATCATTGTGATGGTAGCTGCACCATTAGCTACCGTTAATGTGCCCGTCGATCTACCTTCATCTTCTGCTGAAGCCACACCTTTACCTGATGAACCTTTGTTCCTTACCGTTGGTAAGGGGCTAGATCTGACATTAGGTGAGGATAAGACTTCAACGTTAGAACAGCTACCATTTGATCTTCCGCTACTTATCGAGGACCAAAATCAGAGAATTTATCTAAGAGCTGACAAAAGCATTACCTATGACGAACTCATGAAAGTCATGAACACACTTGTACGCGCCGGATACAGCCAGATTGCGCTCGTTGGTTTAGAAACGCCGCAGGGGTAATAAGCATGAGTATTTTTGCCACCTTAAGGGTCAGATCACGTAAGCCTCGTAGACCTTGGTTTGTCGTCGGTTTTGCATTGAGTGTTGCCCTTCACTTATCTGCACTTGTTTATTACCTTTGGACACCTGAGTACGATTTTGCTCCGCCTCCGCAAGCGGCACCCATTAAGGTTACGATTGTTGCCCCTCTTGCGATGGCAAAAATGCAAGTAGAAGATACGGAGGTAGGCGAAAATCAACCTGAGATAGTTCAAGAGCAGATGATCCAAGCTGCAACGGTTGAGGAGATACAACCAATCGTCAAACCAAAACCTGTGAAAGAGCAGCCAAAATTCGTTGAGGTTGAGAAAGCAAACGCACTTTCATCAGCAATAAACCAAGAGGCCAAGCCGGAAAAAGAGACGAAAACTAAACCCGATGAGCCAAAACAGATTGCGAAAACGCCTGTACCACCTAAAAGTCGTCCAGAGCCTCCCGTTGTCAAAAAGATGAAACCTAAAGTCACCCCCGATCCCCAAAAGGCGATTGTGAAGCCCGTTCCGATTGAGAAACCGCGTCCAATCAGTGATGCTCTCAAAGACCAACAACAAATCGTGCAAACAGCAAAATCTCAACCTAATTTAATGGCTGAAAATAGCCAGCAGCAAGCGAGTGCGCTTCGGGTTGGACAACTTTCTGAAGCGGGAAAAGCGGCTAAAATTAATTGGCAGCAAGCACTTCATGCACATCTTGAGCGAGAAAAGCGTTACCCCAGAAAAGCGAAACGCATGAAGAAGAAAGGCATGCCGGTTATCAAATTTACAATGGATCGCCAAGGTAATGTGATTGACGTCGTGTTGGTTAAAAGTTCGGGTACCCTTTCGTTAGATAACGAAGCTGTCGACCTTGTTTACCGCGCTCAACCATTAATTAAACCTCCGACGAGCATAACTGGTACACGCTTAAGCCTTACTCTTCCAATCAACTTTAGCTTTTGAGTCATTTGTATTTGAAGTATTAGCATCGCAAGTTCGATCTTCAAACCCTTACTCAAACTCTCAAACGCCCAAATGCTCGAACTCAGGCGCTATAAAAAAACAAAGCCACTCGTTGAAGTGGCTTTGTTTATTATGTTTCGGTTAGAGCTCGTTAGGCACAGCAGTTACAATTGCGGCGATACTTGTCCATTTTACCGATACCTGGGTTAAAGGTATTGGTTGGATCAAGCTGATGATAGAACTTCTGTAGTGAGTTTTCCGCTTCGTACAAGTGTCCTACGTTGTGTTCCGCTGGGTATTTTGCGCCACGACTATTCAAGTGTTCTAACATCAATCGCTTCATGCGTTTTGTGTCTGTTCCCTTTTTGAAGATGTAATCTTGGTGGAAGACAAAACACATAAAGTGACCGTAATAGAGAGGCATCACAAGGTTATCTGTCACCTCTTGTGGCAGTGTTTCTAACCACTCCTTGTCGTTACGTCGTAACGCAATATCGAGTGCGACAATGTCCTCTACTTCATTTCGATGGATGGTTTCGTAACGAATCGCCGCTCCTGCTGCTGCAAAACGATTCAGGTACGCTTTCTTACCTTCTTCCGCGGTACACTCAAAGTAATCTTGGTCTGGTTCTGCTGCCCACACCTCTTTAAGGTATTTCTTAGTCTCATCAATACCGCCATCACTCATTTTGAGGATCAAGTGGTGCTCGTATTTATCACGATAATCTAGCAACCTTTGTGGTAAATGTTGCGGGAACAACTTACTCGCATAGTACAAGATCGTATCTGGCAGATGTTTACTAACAAACGGGATTCGCTCTAACGTATTTTCAACCTTGGCTTTTAAAGCAAACATTTTTGGTAAGTTGTCCGTACCAAGATGGTCGATGGACAGGAATACATCTTTGCCGTACTTCTCCGCCATATTAAAAATATCACGGTGCATGTACTCGCCCATTTCAGGCAGATTCTCAAACTGAGTCAAAAAGTCTTTGCGTAGCTGAGTGAGTTTCGCCGGATCATTTGTGCCAAGATAAAAGACCTGCTCTTTGTCAGGTACTGGGTAGCTATCAACACGTACTGCAAACACACCAAGCTTACCGGCACAACCACTGGCTTCAAACAGTCGGCGATCATCCGCATTGAATCGTGATGGAATATCAGAGGTCACGTCTCTTACGCGCTCGTCATACTCTTTGTCAGACGCCATGCGATCATCATGAACCACTTTACTTGGGTCGAAGTTACCGTCTTGAATGTTTTGCAAGATTTCTTCTGGTGTCTCGCCAAGACCATCAATGCCTAAATGGTTAACTAAATGAAGTTTGCCGTCTTTATCGACTTGAGCGAATATCGCAAGCTCAGTGTAGGCAGGGCCACGCTTCACTAACGCGCCACCTGAGTTGTTCGCGATACCCCCAACCACTGTCGCACCTAAAGAAGAAGAACCGATAACAGAGTGTGGTGCACGGTTAACCGTTTTTAGTGTTTTTTCGAGGGAGTGTAAGCTCGCACCCGGCAGACAAACCGCTTGCTTGCCACCATCAAGAAGGTGGATCTGTTTCATTTTAGTGATATTGATAACGACAACATCGCGGTCATAATCGTTACCGCTTGGTGCAGAACCTTCTGTTAAACCGGTTTTAGCAGCCTGCATAATGATGATGCAGTTAGCTTCGACACATTGCTTAATAACTTTCCACTGTTCTACCAAGGTATTTGGAAAGACAACGGCCAGTGCAGAGCCACCACCAGAGCGAAAGCCCGAACGGTAATACTTGGTTTTGATATCGTCGGTTAACACATTGTCGTCACCCACGATTACCTTGAATTGATCAATCAGCTGCTTTTGTTCCATATCCATATCTCTAATTATTATGCCCAGCCACTATAAGCAGCCTGTTATACAGCGTCTACGCTGCTGATCTCGCCAACACTATCCAACATTAGGCTTACTTACAATAAAGCTAATATTTTCAGCAATTTAACAAAAACAAATTTCAAAATTTGAGTAAGAAACAGATTGTTTCTTTATGGAAACAATATCAAAACCAAACATTAACAGCTGCGTCACACATCCAGTTATTGCAAATGCATATCTTGAAACTGCATATAATCCAGTCGCTAAGTGAGTGACTAAGCATGATATACAGAGTCGAAGATAATCAATGGGAGGAACAATTACTCAGCGACAATGTAACATCAAAGGAAATATGCAGTTGACCGTGCAATTTAGCAAAGTGAAATATCGCAAAGTAAAGTTTCGCCAAGTGAAGTGCAAAAACGTTGGGGTATTGCTAGAGACTTAAACAGTGCCTAGAACTGATGGCTGCGCTTTTGGAACCCTTGGTATAGGTGTTCAATAAAACGCTTCACCTTTTCAGGTTGCTGACGCGTATAAGGGTAAACCGCATAAATGCCTAAGCACTTGGCCGTTTGTCCTTGAAACAGTTGGATTAAACGCCCCTGCTCTAAATCCTCATGAATCAAGACTCTAGGTACGTAAATGATCCCTTGCCCTAACAAAGCCACGTTTCTTAATGCCGATGAATTATTGGTACACAGATTACCATCAACTTTGACTTGGTAGACTTCATCGCCCGCTTTAAAGGCCCACTCTTTTGCTCCAGTCTCTTGGTAGGAGTACGCCAAGCAGTTGTGTTTGACTAACTCTTGAGGGGAATCTGGCTTGCCATTTACGGCCAGATACTTAGGAGAAGCACACACGACCCAGTGTGCATCCACCAGTTTACGAGCAATCAGACTCGAGTCTGGCAGCACACCAGTTCGAATAGCAAGGTCGAAGCGATCGTTAACGATATCGACAAAGCGATTGTCGAGATCCATGTCTATGTTGATGTCTGGGTAACGTTCGTTAAATTCAGCAATCACCCCTGGTAAAATGAGCTCACCAGAGATGGTCGGTACGGTAATCTTGATGCTACCGGACAAGCTCTGACCTAAGCCAACGATCGATTCTTCTGCTGTTGCAACAGCTTGATAAACGCGTTTTGCTTGTTCATAAAACGACTGGCCCGCTTCGCTCAGCTTAATACTGCGTGTCGTTCGATAGAGAAGTTGCACACCGAGATCTTGTTCTAACTTAGCAATGCGCTTGCTCACCACCGACTTGGTCAACTGCATCTGTTTTGCTGCGCCACTAAAAGAGCCTTGCTCGATTAAGTGATAAAAGATGATGTAATCGTCGGTACTTCTCATGGACTCTCGCAAGCTTGTTGATAACAAGGTAATTTTAGGTGCTTTTAATTAAAAAAGCTGACCCTAATCTCACACTTGTTCAGCTCGGAGCACAAAGTTTAGATATAAAAAAAGCCAGCATAGCTGACCAATCTGAGTGATAGTGAAATGGAGGCGCCTCCCGGAGTCGAACCGAGGTCCACGGATTTGCAATCCGCTGCATAGCCACTCTGCCAAGGCGCCTTTGAGCTTTATTGTTATCTTAGGGAGCTTGTATAAAACCATGCCCTATAACAATTGTGCCGTGTTCTTACACGCTCTGTGCGAGAACGGGACGTACTATAACGCCTATAAAAATAGAGTCAACCGCTGCCTAAACTTTACTGTCTCATTCGTTGATGCTTTAAGCTAATGTTGAACAAAATAAGCACACAAACCCCCAAAAGCTAAATTCTTCGTATTAGTTTTCATGGATACTTCACAATTGCTCACTAAGGTAAGAAACAAAGGGAAAATTGGAATCAAGTTTGAAACCACTTAAAAGATACCAATATGAAAGGTATGCCGTTTTGTGCAATCTCGCCTACCCGAGAGTGTTTAGACATACACGCTATGGGTTTGACCCAAACGGACAACGAATCATCAAAAATCAATTTGGCAAAACCATGATCCGAGTATTGTGGAGTGAAGCAGAAACAGAGGTGATTGTGGTGCTTAAAGGGTCTCATAGCCTCAGTGATTGGCTGATGAACTTTGCGTTATGGACAAGAAGCTGTAAATCTATTGGACTCAACTACCGAATCCACGCAGGGTTTTATCATCTTTTGTTTCAAGAGAGCCAACCCAGTAGAAACGACGATACACTCGGCGCTTCAGTCTTCGAGCGTTTAGACACTACACTCGCGCCACTGATCGAAAAAGGCAAGCGCGTTACCATCACCGGCCACTCTTCCGGTGGAGCTATTGGCTGCGTTTTCGCTGATTACCTGAATCACAAATACCCAAAGAGCATTAAACGTGTCGTGACGTTTGGCCAACCAGCGATTGGCAACTGGCAATTCAAGCAGCGCTATTCTCTTAACAAGAAGACTTATCGCATCTGCTGTGATTTAGACATCGTGACTTTCATGCCACCCATTCCCCTTGTCTATTGGCATGCAGGCAGAATGCTCTGGCTTTACAACGGTCGAATCTATGAGAACACCCCAACCCTAATTCGCTTTGGGCGCTCACTGCTCAGTTGGGTTATTCGTCCCTTCTCGTATCACTTAATGAGTAAGTACATTCGCAACAAAGATTTTTTTGATCAGAGGTAAATACATAATTGCCCTACGCGATTCTAAGTGTTGTCACTGCTTAACAGTTGATCGACGCGTAGTAGATATCTGAATGAGTAGTAAACTCAAACATAAATTGATATGTCTTGCCATGGCTGTCTGACACAGAGATCATCAGTTGATTCGGCTGGTCAGTAAGCTGGAAAGCATTTGACGAGTACCAAGTGCGATACACTCCATCATTTAAATACTTCGACGTTAAAGTCAGCGATTCAGATTCCTCATTTAATTGAACGTCATTACTGACAACGGTATTTAGCTTCAAATGGTCACTGTCCTGTGAAGACTCTAATCCAAAGTTCACTATCAATGTCTTTTCTGAGGACAAGCTAGGATAAACTCGTACTGTGATATCGTCGACGGTCTGCTCAAGAGCGTCATATTTCGCTTTGTGATAACCACACCCAGAACTTGCTGTCTCTGCTTGCCCAGCTTGCACAATCGGCTTGTAGTAGTCTCGTGTTGTTGGATAAAGCACACAACCGGTTAACATGGTAATCAATGATACTGATACGAGTTTTCTGAACATTCACTATTCCTTTTCTTGATAACCCAACAATTATGAACAGTGTTTTATTATAGTGCTCGATTTCATTACACACGCTTACAAGCGAGAGGTTTTGAAACACGTTATTTAAAAAACTAAGAAATGACTGATTCAGTAACTTAAGTGAGGCAAAACAAGCTCATGGAAATTTAGATACAAAAAAACCAGTCACTAGGACTGGTTTGATTGAATAATGGAGGCGCCTCCCGGAGTCGAACCGAGGTCCACGGATTTGCAATCCGCTGCATAGCCACTCTGCCAAGGCGCCTTAAATTGGTTGTCGTAGTCTAAGGTAACTACGTGTCTCTTTGGAAGAGAAATAGATGGTGCCCCGGGCCGGACTTGAACCGGCACAGCGCGAACGCCGAGGGATTTTAAATCCCTTGTGTCTACCAATTCCACCACCAGGGCACGCAATTCTTTATTGCGATGCCGTTACGATTCGTAAACACCATCTTAATGTCGAAGTGAATCAACATTACAAAATTTTGAGCGAAACACGAGCTTCCCTATCTTCAAGGCTTAAGGCGTGGCCTCAACCTTGGCAAGGTTGCGCTCCACCAGCTGAGCTAGTCTCGCATAGTATTCAAACTCGAGGTTTGAATGGAGGCGCCTCCCGGAGTCGAACCGAGGTCCACGGATTTGCAATCCGCTGCATAGCCACTCTGCCAAGGCGCCTTTTTATTTCAACACGTTAGGATGTTGTCCCGCTGTGTTCGGGTGCTTACTTTACGGATTGAGAAAGGATAGTCAAATAAAAATGTGCATTTAAATTCTGTTTGCTGACATTTAAATCAAATTGCTGCACCTTCCACCTATTCAGACAGAAATCGTACAGCAATTTACATCACCATTTTTTCATTAAACGCCCAACGAGACTTGGATGGTACGACCAACAGTGGTCAAACATACTCATTAATTGAGGGTTGCCGTACTTAGAAAGGCTCACAGCGTGGAAGCGGTTCTTGTGTTGTTTCAATTTCTCAACCTGCGCAATCATCTCATCAGACTGCTTAGGCGCAATAAAGTCAGAAAGCACAACCAAATCTGCGTTCTTGTACTTATCGCCCATCATAAGATCAATCGACTTCATTAACACAGGCTCTAGATCGGTACCGCCGTGGAATGAGTAACTTAAGAAGTCACTCGCTTCACGCAATCCGTCCTGCCGAGTTAACTCATAAGTGATTTGCTCTGAAGAGAACAGAATTACGTAACAATCGCGCTCTTCCGCCAAAGCAATTTGCATCAGAGCATAAGCCATAGCTTTAGCCGATTGCTCAGGGAATCCGCTCATTGAGCCAGAGGCATCAACACAGACGATAAACGGCCCTTTTTCGATGTCGACATTCTTAGCATCTGGCTTTTGCGCTTTCACTTTTCTTAAAGTTCGAGATTTACCTTGAGAGCGGTAACTCAATAAACGCTTATCAGCTAAATGCTTGTAGAAGATAACTTCTAGTTCTGGGTAAGCCAAAAACATGGTCTCATTTGGCAGCATCTTATTGAGGTCGTCACTTTCGTGAATACCAACAATATCATCTACCGCTTCATCGGCTTTCTCTTCCACCATTTGAAGCTCTTCAACCGGTGCTTTATGCAGTGAAGGATCATCTTCTAACCCGGCCATACGGCCAAGCTTCTCAGCAATCTCTTGAAGCCCTTTGTGCTTGTTGAGGAACTCTGCATGACGCTTCATTACAGTAAGGTCGGTTTTACTCAGCTTAGCCGACGCCATATCCCACAATCGCCCTACACTGCCTTCGTCGCCAGATTCCGTCACTTTGTCCATGTTTTTCATGGTTTCCATACGTTGGTAAAGATCTGCAAGCACTTTCTCTTTGCTTGCTTCAAGCTCAGTCACCTGAGCTTGTTTGATCGCTTCAGACAGGGCTTGATACCACTGGTCACAGAAGTAATGCGGGAACATGGCGTTGTACACACCCTTGTTGTGTTCAAGCAGACGGCGAGCTTGCAGATAAAACGCAGAGTGCCACTCCAGCTTTTTGATCACCGAATCGATCTCTTCAAAAAACTGCTCTTCATTCCAGTGAATCACCTCTTGGTAGAGGGCAATTTCTTGTTGGAATCGATCGGTTTCGCAGACTTTGGTGACGCGTTTTTTTACCTTGCCACGCCACTTAACTAAATGGTTTTTAACAGAGGTTTTTACGCCTTTGTTCTCCGCCGCCATCATCACTTGCGAGCGGGCCAATAAGTCATTCATTGCAGTATCAATGATGCCAGAGTCTGCCACCATTAAAGCCAGATTTAATCCGTCTGCTCCTAACATGTAATGCCCCCCTTACTCGAAGTATTGGCTCATGAACTTGATACGCTGAACGATCTTACTGCTCTTAACTTGTGTAGTTTCAAGATCTTGAGTGATGGATTGCAAGCTTGCCTCCATCGCCTTCGGTAATTCAGGGTCAATAAAGTTATGTGGTAGCGCGCCATGGAAATCTGAGCGCACTTTTTTAAGGTTAAATTCTGCATCTTGAAGTTGTTTAAGCGCGGCTTCTGCACCCGTTAACCATTTGTCGTATAGCTCTTTGTCCAGGCCATCAGACGTCACGACGCTCACTAACACTGAACGGTTAGCAATATCTTTGATAACAAGTTGGTTGGATGCATCTAAATCCAGCTTCAGGCGACATAGGTTTTTGTTTTCATTTACATAACCATAGATGTCACCGTGACCTTCTTTGATCACGCGGTCGAAGTCGTCTTTCGCAACGTAAACCCAGCGACTGTCGCCCTTTTCAGACTCAGATACTGACATATTGCTTTGCAACAGCACCAATTTCACTAGATTGTAGGCACTACCTACGCTGTACATTTTGGCGTTTTTGATATCGTGCTGGTAAATGTCTTTACGCAGTAGACCGCTACTCGTTTCCATCGAAAGAGACACAGACAGCGTAGATTCTACGTCCGCTTGAATCTCTTCTAATTCTTCACGTGCTAGCTCAATTTGGTGTTTCGATTCTTGTTGGTCAAACGCTCGGTTCAACGCAAAATCGTTAACGACACTACGAACCACGTCACGAGATTCTGGGCTATGCCATAGGCAGTCTTGAAGTAGCATGATATCAAGTGGATTCACGGTATCACGCCCACTGAAGAAGGCACTTGCTTTAAGCAGTTTAACGGCTTTCTTCCAACGACGGTCAGACACGTAAAGTTCTGAGTCTGACATTACACCGCCCTGCTTCTTCACTGTCTCTTCAAGCATGGTTTTAAGCTCATAAAGCTTGTCGAAAGCGTTATCGTTAAGCTCTAGACGATCCAGCTCTTTCTGCCATTGGTGATACTCAATATCTGTGATGGCAAGACCCGGTGGAATAGTCGCTTCTTGAGGTGTACCCGTGGTTAGCATCGACTTAAAGTTTTGCTTATTCTGGATACGATTAACGAACACGCGCACCAACATACGGTCGTAAAGTGCCTCTAGGCCGCTGTCTTCATCTGGTAATTCGTTAGATGCCGAAACCAGCAGTCGCATCGGAACACGTTCGATATCGCTGCCGTTTTTAAAGGTTTTTTCGTTAACAACGGTCAATAGCGTATTAAGGATTGCCGGACCTGCTTTCCAAATCTCATCAAGGAAAACAACCTGAGCTGTTGGCAAGTAACCTTCGGTTAAACGCACGTAACGACCATTGTCTTTCAATTCTTGAATACTCAACGGGCCAAAAACTTCTTCTGGGGTTGAGAAGCGCGTCATCAAATATTCGAAGTAGCTACTGTTATCGAAAGCTTGTATTAAACGTTTCGCGATCAAACTTTTCGCGATACCCGGAGGACCAAGCAAGAAAACACTTTCGCCTGCAAGCGCAGCAAGTAAACAAAGTTTAATGGTGTCTTCACGTTCATAGACACCGTCAGATAAGGCTTGGGCAAGCTTGTTAATGCGTTCGGAGAGTAATGCTTTGTCAGCATGGGAGGATACAGAAGGATTCATCACAGCAAAACTCCGGAAACTTTCAAGATAATTAAGAGTGTAGATATGTTTTTATACATTTGTTAGCACTTTGTTACAAGTGTATTTTATTGTTGAGTAGCATTTATATCAGATGGTTAGATTGGTAATTTTGCTGTAATCAAAGATTCCAATTTTGAGAATAGAGTCACAATGTGTGATGAGTTGCAGGAAACACATTCAGAATTTTTCTTTTATTTTCGACATATTTGGCGTTAAGGTGGTCAACGTCTTATATGTCCGGCAATTGGCAAGGAAAGTGACTACCACTCCATGAAAACAATAATCCACAAATGGAAAAGCATCTCATTAATAGAAGAGGATGTTAAATTACCCACCGGGTCCTTAATTACTCACACCACGATTCAACACCCTGGCGCAGCAGTCATACTTCCCATCACGTCCAATGGAAAGGTCATTCTCATTAATCAATTTAGACCTTCGTTAAAAAAATGGCTGTTAGAGCTCCCAGCAGGCACGATGGAACAAGGTGAAACACCTTTAGATTGTGCGAAGCGAGAACTCGAAGAAGAGACTGGTTATAGTGCTGATCAATTTCAGAGTTTGGGGCAAGTGACTCCACTCGCTGGTTTCTGTGATGAGATCCAGCATCTATTCGTCGCATCAGAGCTCAACCTGACCACACGCTTTAGCTGTGATGATGACGAAGTGATTGAAGTGCTCGAACTGACTGTTGAAGAGCTTCAACAAAAAATTCGTAACGATCAAATTACCGATACCAAAACTATCGCGTGTTTAAGTAAAGCCCAACTTTGCGGCTACCTATAGGAGAGAAATATGGACTTTCGTTCTGATACCGTCACCAAACCAAGTCAGGCTATGCGCCAAGTTATGGCTAATGCAGAAGTTGGCGACGATGTTTACGGTGATGACCCGACTGTAAATGACTTAGAACAGTGGGCCGCCGAAGAGGCAGGTTTTGAAGCCGCCATGTTCACTTCATCGGGCACGCAAGCCAACCTTCTTGGATTGATGGCACATTGTGGCCGCGGTGATGAATACTTGTGTGGGCAGCAAGCTCACAACTATAAATATGAAGCGGGAGGTGCCGCAGTTCTCGGTTCAATTCAGCCACAGCCGATCGAGAACAACCCAGACGGTACTCTAGACTTTCGCAAACTCGAAAGTGCAATCAAACCTGACGACAGCCACTTCGCTCGCACAACACTTTTGAGCTTAGAAAACACCATCAACGGTAAAGTGTTACCACTCTCCTACTTGGTAGAAGCTCGTGAGTTTACCAACAAGCACGGTTTAAAACTGCATTTAGATGGTGCTCGTGTTTACAACGCAGCGGTAGCATTAGATGTCCCTGTTAAAGAGATCGCTCAACACTTTGACTCAATGACCATCTGTTTATCTAAAGGTCTAGGTGCTCCGGTTGGATCACTACTTCTAGGCAGCAAAGAGTATATCGCTAAAGCACGTCGCCTAAGAAAAATGGTGGGTGGTGGTATGCGTCAAGCCGGTATCTTGGCGGCAGCAGGTAAAATGGCGCTTACAGAAAACGTGGCGCAACTGAAAACCGACCACAAAAATGCAAAAGATCTCGCAATTGGCCTTAGCGAACTGCCAGGCTTCTCTGTAAACACCGACTTTGTTCAAACTAACATCGTATTCGCCAAGCTAGATGACAGTGTCGATATCACTGCAATCGCAAATAAACTGGCAACAAAAGAGATCACGATTACACCAAGCAAACCAATCCGCTTTGTGACACACCGTGATATCTCTAGCGAAGACATCGCTCGATTCCTCACAGAGCTTAAATCAGCACTTTAGTTAGCGGCTACGCTCCCAATAACTGAATACAACCCTATGTTGCTAGTAGCATAGGGTTTATAAGCAACAAGTTTTTGTTACAAAGATCGTAAGAAATAACGTACTAACGTAAGACTTGGACACTTATATTAAAACTTTAGTGTACAATATAGAAATCTAATTATAACAAAACAAATGTTCGTAATATAATCGATCTTTATTTTTGGATAAACACAATATACACAAGAACATTAATATAATTCAGTAACTTATTTATCGCCACTTTACGGGAAATCGAATTTTTAATACCCTTCACTCTGGATGAAATTTATTTATAATATATTTTAACTTGTTCAAGATTATAAAAATAAGAATAGATAAGAACGATAAATATCCACGGAGAAACTTTCTTTTTTACCTTGGCCAAAATATTGTGTCTATCTAACTTATCAAATCACGCAAACTAGCCTAACTCTATATTGGAAAAATCATGAACTTTAACTAAACATTCAAATACCATCGACTTGTATAATCGCTGAATGAAAACCATTCCACAGCTCTTCTTGTCTTAGTTTTGGTACAACTGACCAATGACAACCGACTATAGCACCTTCCAAAGAAAACAGAAATTGTGAGCTTACTTTAATATTTTGACTTTGATAGATAGCAATACATGCTGATAAAGATCCCATACATTTGAGTGACTCGACACTATTGATACCTGCTTTACGTAAGAGACGTTCAGTAGATACTCTCAAGTTAGGAAGATCTCTAATCCTAACACGCTTAGGAGTCATATTTTTTTCACAATTACTCACAACACTTTGGATTAGCAAAGAGAAATAACTGCTATTCTCAACATCTACAGGAAAATAATTCGTTATGATAGTACTCCCTAGTTTAGTATAAGAGTAAGGTTTTACTCCTCTACACATAAAGTGCAATTTAAGATGCCCTTCACATTTCAAATAAAAGGTATCGTTTATTATTTTTCCTACAAAAAAGTTATCTAAAAACACCCCATAACTACCGAATATAGTAGTATATGATACTTCTCCAAAGTTATCTAATACTGAAGTGCACTTTAATATAAATCTACTTTTCACTAAAAAATCACACTAAAAGTAACTGAATATTTTCATATTATTTTATATAAAGCCGCCTAAAAATAGGCGGCTACACTATAGATTATACTTTTACCAGTAAAATCTAGCACCAGCGGCAAAATTATTAACGCTATCAACAGTCTGAGGCTTAATCATTCTGTCATCGTTATTGTAACCAAACGTGGTTCCATTTCCATATCCATATTCGACATATGTTCTGAATTTATCATCAAACTTGTATTCAGAACCCAAATAGATTACTTTACTATCATCAATAAACTCCCCGTTAACTCCGGATAAGTCGTGGGCAGTCAGCTCATATCCGGTATAAATACTGGTTTTCTCCGTAACTTTATACTTACCTGCTAATGAGTATCCGTTTTCTTTTATTTTTGCAGAGCTTAAATTAGTCGACAAATTAGAGTGGAAATAAGTAAAGCCTACTAGTAAGTCATCACGATTATATTCGGCCGTTAATTGATAAAATTCATTTTTTATTTGCGTTGGAGCAACAGTTCCAATCAAGTCAGATGTTGAATTATAATCTTTATTAAAACCTACCCCTGCATGTAAGTCTAAATCACCAATAGAAGTCCCTGTGTAAACTTCATATAAGTCTTGGTTCTTTTCGTTCTCATTTAAACCGACACCAACTTTGATCCAATAGTTGTCACTGTCATATGAGTACTTAACTTGAGAATCATGTAAAGCGCCATTTAGAGTGCTATATCTTAACGCAGAACCACCAAAGAAATACGAATAATCCGCACCATATACATCGTCAGAGATAGTCCACTGTTTACCTAGTTTAACTGTGCCGTATTGACTGCTAAAACCCAAGATATGCTGTCTTACATTAACATCAGAATTATCACGTAATCCAAATTCCACTTTACCTAAGACGTCAATATTGTTTGATAGTGCATATGTACCATTAACTCCAGCTCGAGAGGATCCGGAACTTAAGTCTGCTTTATGATCATTGTTGTCTAAAAATTTCAATTCCGTACGTAGTTGACCATAAAAATTTACAGTTCCTTCATCAGAGTTGTAAATTTCAACAGCATTTACTGTTGCACTGCTAGATAATATAGCGATTGCAATAAGTGATTTTTTCATTTATCAAACCATTTTTAGTTTATTGTTAGATTTATCTATACCATAACTTTGTATAGAGATATTAGGGTAACCCTTATGTTCTACTTTTTCAGGTAATTAAATAAAAAAATCACTAATTTACATATAAAATGATAATTCGATTGATTTTAGAACTTTAATATTTAATAATTCAGTCAAAGTGTGTGTCTCGGAAAATTTTTAAGTAACGTTGTGATACAGAACTTCTTTTCCTAGAAAAGCAGAAATGTAACAAAATCAGAATTCAAACATAAAAGCGATTCAATAGATCGTATTAATAGGTAGGTTGAATACTGCAATATTAAGTAAATCAATATAAAAAGCCTAGCTCCATTGAGATCTCGGAACTAGGCCTTAAAATTCATTAAAACAAATGTGTAACTTTATGAAACCGTTTATCTAACTGATTAATCAATCTAAGGTTTCTTTTCTAAAGGATCACCGATAATTATCGTTTCTGTTGGGTTGTCTACAGGCCAAGTAATACAATCAGCCCCCCATATACAATTATCTTGCTGCCAAGGTGCTGTATAAAATACTGCTTGTTGAACTTTATTATAAGTTAAAGAATCCAACATGACATCCATTTTACTCGTCGGTGCTAACCCCCAAGCTGCAAAGAATTTTCTATAGTCTTTTTTGGTGATAAGGTTAGAAGCATAAATCATAAAGTCTATTGAGCTCATCTTTTGGAGGTCATCCAGTTCATAACTATCCAAGTGGAAATTAGAACGAACTCTTTGCCACTCATTTTCATCCTTAGCAACATGATCAAAATACCTTGTCAGTATAAACATTTTTGTATAAAAGTCCCAAACATCATTTTCAACGTCATCAGCGGTATACAATAATTGCGCATAAAATAAAACATTATTGACCCAAAGAGGATTTTGCCCAGGAGTTTCATTTTGTCTAGTTAGTAGGTATTGATAGGAATCATAAAAGTTAATTCTTAGCTGGTCCCAACCACTGAACGTACTCCACCCCATTTCTTTGGCTTCAGCCCAAGAACTACGCAAAATAATAAGTAGGTTACCGGTTTCACCACCGCTTGGAGTTAGCATTCGACCTGGAACCAATCTGTGGCCTATTTCATGAGAAATCAATTGCGATCTAGGATCAAACGGGATCTCCATATCCACTGGGTTTCCAGCACAAGCATTACCGCAAACAGATGAACTATCTGCGTTAAAATGTGAAGGAATTGGGTTGTAATTAACATAACTACTATCACAATCTATTGAAAAAACTGAACAAAAATCACGTACGCTGATAGACAATGCATTCAAAGAGTTACCATGCAAACCGATCAATTCGAGATTAGTTTTAATCAGGTATTTATCAATTCGTTGCGTAAAATCATCAATATTGCCATCGTAGCTATGTTCAATAGTGTTGACTAAACGCTTAGAAAGACTATGTAATTCAAAGCCATCGTGCTTAATGTCAATCCAACTAAATCTGCCTTTTTCTTTTGTTGCGAGCTCCCAGAATTCTTCAATGTCGTTGCCTTGAGCTACGGACAAATCTAAACAAGGGTGCTCAGCAACATTGTTGAAAGTCACGTTCGATGAGTTTTCCCCTTGAGAGTTAAAGTAAATTGGGCCACCATAAGGTGTAGAATAAGTATACACCTGCCCTGGCTCTAAATAAAAACGAGGAGATCTTAATGTTTGTGGCTTGTCATAACCATCATCTCTTTCTATTTCGTACGTATTTGGTCGGTTAATATTAAATTGGAAGTAAAATTTATCCGCTTTATTGTTATCTTTCCTCTCAACCGTGATTTCTTTACCAGGTAAAGCATAAAGACAGCTGGCAGTAACCATATCATACGGTTTGGAAGTAACCACTTTATCAACTATTTTAGCGGGAAGATTATGAATCTCTTGATTTGTGGCATAAGCCCCCTCAATATTCATATCTGCACCTAAAAACCTCCCCATATCCGTTTGCACAGAGTTACTCGATCTAGCATAACTCACCATATTATCGGCAAACAAACCACGATAGAAAAAGATATCCCCCTTAGCTTTATCAAGTGGGAATCTTAGTTGATCTCTATACTTGTCAGCCATTAAGTGTAGCAGTTTCACCCACTTGTATCGACTTTGTTCGAATATATCAATATTGCGGACATTGTGATAATAGTTCATTGCTGTCAGAATTTGTACGGGTTTAATGAAATCACTCTCAAAATTACCGTTTCCAAATTCATTTTCCAACGTTGGAGTTGGTGGAGCACCATTACAGCCATAGCCTGGGTAACTCGTATTTCCCCATGTCCAATTGTTATTTTGATTATTTGGACAACTTCCTTCAGGGAATGGAAATTTTATCTTTGACTGATGAAGCTTTTCGACTAGAGAAAATGATTCACTAACAAATGATCCAGATAAACAATTGCTATCTAAATCTGTCGCCTCGAAATTACTAACGTTTTTTGGTCCCCAACCTGCTAAGTGCATCGGCAGCCCGACTTTTTTGCCTCCGTATACCGGGTTAAACAAATGAATGTACATAGCAACGGGTTGCTTTGAGCTTTCTAGTGCATCTATTACATCTGGACTGGGTTCACCAGTAAATATTAATGTGTCAGGGTGATCTTTTATTGTGTCAGGCGTAATACTACTAATAAAATCGGCACGTTGATAAGGGTAGTCGTGTGAATCTAAGTACGATTTAATCCCATGAAATAAAGATTGTCGATAATCCCAACCCGAACCCTGATTATAAACAATTTTCAAGTCATCGCTTGAGCTTGCTCCTCTTAACCAATCGATCACGTTCACACCAATACCTCCAGATATGTATTCTCCTGCGGAAGGAGCAACAAAGGCAGCGACGGTACTAACCACAACTCTCGAACCATTAGGATATTCTTTTACAGCCATATAGGTTTCATGCGTAGTTTTATCAGCTAAGATAGGAATCCACGTTTCATCAAAGAGTAATATTGCGTCCGTTTTGTCTATCGTTCCATCGGTTTTGTCGCGGTTAGGAAATTGCGTGAGTATTTCTTTACACTGTGTGTTGAGTACCTTTTTCTCATTAATTAATCGATTAAAAATATCATCAGTTGATATATTTTTCGCATCGCCTTTTTCTAAAGCGATATCTACAATCCCATCGATAGAGGGAGGACTTTGTGGATGTGTGACCGAATCATTATCATCCGAATAGCAAGCAACTAAGGATGAACCCAAAGAGCAAACAAGTAGTATCTTTCGCATATACATTTTAAATACCGAAGAGATTAATTTTTATCTTTTATCAATTATACGATAGTTATAATAGCCACCATAAAGTTACTAGGAAAACCAATCTATCGCATAATTGCCCGTATTGAACAAACTTTGTTACTTAGTTGTCACTGAAATTAATTTGAAACAAAAACAACAAGGTAGACTTAATCGTTAATTTTTTCACTAGTAATATAGCCCATTTATTAAACTCATATAAAATAACCATGTTCGATGTTTATAGTCATAGACACCGACAATAAAAGCCACAAATTATAAAATAAATATAACATTCTTTAAAGTCAACTAAATATAGTATTAATCTTTTTGTTAATTATTTCCAAACTACTATATTCTTCAACATTACCTTTGTTACTTCTCCATAAATTTTGATATAATCCTGATATCTCTTTATAACATAATGGGCAACACTCTCGCTTTGCCATAAAATGCGCTTTGGGTGTTTGTTTGAAGTACACTTGATGTTTATTGCAAAATAGCTTCAACGAAGTTCTACTATTTATATAATCTACTTTGTCATAACCATACTTATCCCCCCACTTTCGCTTTGACCTTTCAATAAACTCTCTTTTGGTCATCCTCTTTATCGCCACACGCACACCCCTTCAACAAATCAACAAAAACCTTAACTGGCATAGCTATTATCAAGATCTAAGCGTAAAAAAAACTAAAAAGAGCAATTTATTTGATAAATTACCAATAATATGGTCGATTTTAGTTAATTTTAAGTATTACTAAAATGTTGTTGTGTAGAATTTTTCGGGTCATCTAGGTAAAAACCTATAACCTTTGAAGACTTACTGTATTAACAAATAGAAAACGTAATAAGGCAATGAGGTATGAGAAAATTAACTAAATTAGCTTTTGCTGTATCAACTGTTATTTTTAGTAGTTATATTTATTCAGCTGAAAATTATGAACCAAGCAAGTCCTACACTAGCGGACAGCAAGTATCAATTAACGGGAAGGTATATGAAGCTAAATGGTGGGTAAACCCTGGTCAAAGTCCAACAAATAATTACGCTAATGAATGGGACAGCCCTTGGAAAATGGTAGATCAGTTAGTCCCTCATCCACCAGAAACACCAGAAACACCAGAAACACCAAGCAATGTAATTATTTTTGTCCCTGGCAAAACGACGGTCAATAATGGTGATATGGTAATGTATAATGGTGAATGTTTTATCGCTAAAAACAGCCCTGGAGTTTGGGAAACTCCAACATCGACTTCATGGTTTTGGGATAAAGTCGGCTGTCCAACTGATGTTCCTGATGTTCCTGATGTTCCTGATGTTCCTGATGTTCCTGATGTTCCTGATGTTCCAAGCAATGTGATTATTTTTGTCCCTGGTACAACTGCGGTCAACAATGGTGATACAGTTATGTACAATAACGAATGTTTTATTGCTAAAAATAACCCAGGAATTTGGGAAACCCCAACGTCGACTTCATGGTTTTGGGATAAAGTAGCTTGTCCAACTGACGTACCTGACGTACCTGACGTACCTGACGTACCTGATGTACCTGACGTACCTGACGTACCTGACGTACCTGATGTACCTGACGTACCTGACGTACCTGATGTACCTGACGTACCTGATGTACCTGACGTACCTGATGTACCTGATGTACCTGACGTACCTGATGTACCTGACGTACCTCACGCACCAGGAGAACTATGTCAAGAGTTCAATGTTTATCCGAACTGGACAAGGGGCGACCATGCACTTAAAGGAGATATCATGGTTCACCAAAACATTGCCTACTCTGCAAACTATTATACTCCATCCATACCGGGAAGTGATGACTCTTGGAGTCATCACTTAAATTGTGACGGTACTGCTCCAGGAACCGCTCCCCTTTTCTCACTTCCTAACCCTCTTGATCCTTTAAGACTAGAAGTCGACGGCTGGCCAAACAAGCTTGTAGTACTTTCACCTTCATCTTCGAATCATGTTGTCACCACAATTAATACTGTTGGACTTGATGAGATCACAAGTTATGACCACGTAGTAAGTGCTTTCATATCATTAATTAAACAGACTCAAAATGTCGGAACTACCTCAATTGTACTTAATGGTGAGATCTTAAGTAATGTTGGTGCTGATATGGGTGCATCACTCGGTGTTGTGCCTGTTAAAAAAGCCCTACTTCAAGCAGCTCTTCAAACGGGCGCAACTTTGGACTTTGATAAGGTCAATTTATTAAGTGACAACATCAAAGGTTGGGCTCTTGCACACAACTTAGTGGTGTCAACTCTCGCTCCTCAAGCAACATTTGGCTGGTCATTAAATATTGGTGACTTCGCATATGACTCGTACTCTGGTAGACAATCAATATGGGACAATGCGTCAGGCTTAACTGCGAACGTTCTAGATAAGCTTGAGATTTACAAATCAGAACAATTTATCGAGGCAAACTTTTTAGCGTTTTCCAAAGGTACTGAAACGCCAGTCCTAACTGATACTCAATGGCACAATACGTTAGAATACATTAAACAAATAACTGATTATGTAAAGGCACCGGCAATACTAGCTCCAATTCCCACTCAAGAAGCTACTTACTATTTCATGGGTAACACCATCGGAGAAAGTAACCTTCGTAAAGCGGCTTATAGCAATGTATTCGCCGTGTTATTCGACAGTGAATCTACAGAGCTTCAAGAAAGAATTGAACGTTATCAGAGTTCACAAATCCCACTCTATTACGATGGAAATGACGTACATGAAGGTCCGCTGACTACCATCGAAAAACTGAATCAAGATCTAATTGAAGCAACCAGCGTCATGAACAACGAAGCGTTCTTATTTGAGACTCCCCAATCAGAATGGATACCTTCTACTGTCTACAAGTGGTCTGATTTTTTAGATGGCTTAAATGCCATGCATAACATTGGTGTTGCCGGTAACAAGTTCTGGTTGATCGACGATCAAACTGATGAAGAAACTAACATTAAATATGCAAAAGTTGCTATTGCAGCCTTCTTAGCACAAAGTATGCAGGAAACTATACGTTACAATGCATGTGATGAGAATAACTGGTCTGAAACACGCTGGGGAGCACCTACTGATTACCCAATGTCAGCAAGTTGTGGTCAACTAGACCAAAAGTATGCGGATTATGGTTTTAACCCTATAACAGGGCGGGATCATGCGCTATCGTGCCCACGTGATGACAGAATGGAAGTCAGTGCTTTAACTCATGCAAAATGGTATGGAGCTCCAGCCCCGGTATTTGCAGCTCCAGATTCAGTTCTAGAAGAACGTGGTTTGCTTGTTAATGGTCACGCTGGCCGTTGGTCTAACGAAGGTCATTGTAACGATGTCCCTGAGGCCATCGACACCTCTAAACAAGTTTGGGAGCGAGATGAATGTAAAGTCTATGAGGGTCAACTGGCTGGTAAGTTCATCTGGGATGGTAGTAGTCAAGAAAGTGTTCAAGGTTGTGGTTGGTGGGGCCGTGGCGTTATTCAGACCACAGGACGCCAAAACTTTGGCACGCTTAACCACTACATGGGACGTTCACATGTAGATCCTGATACGATCGGTAAAACAATTGATGGTGTAGTAGTAGAAGCACCACCAGAAAATCCGTTATATGCTGGGTTAGATTTTTGTTCTAATCCTGGTTTGATTTGTAGCTCAGAAGAAAACCGAGAGATTAAATGGATTGCTGGATTGTTTTACTGGGTAACATCAGTACAAGCTTACCCTGATGAAAGCGGTCAATACGGTGGTTGGAATTACTACGATGAACTCAAGGGTTACGTAAACAATGGTATGAAAGGCAATCAATTTATTGATGATGTATCAGGCATAGTTAACCGCGGATGTCCGGCTTTAGCTTGTGATACAGGTCCTGTTCATAATGTCGAAGAGCGCCGTGCAAACTTTAAGTTAGTGCTACAAAAACTAGGCCTCAATCCTCAATAATTATGATTTAGATCGCATATCTAAATCAATATAGATAATAGTTTTGATACATAGGTTGGCATTTACTATTAATACCAACCTATTTACTCTGATATGAAGGTATAAATTAAACAGGTTACATAAATCACGCTCTGGTCATTCGACAATAACAACAAATTATAAGAAACCCAAAACTAATTGATTCATATAAAGATTACATCGATCTAGTATTTATTCCTTAATAGAAAACAGTTTAATTAAAATTAATTTAAAACAATAAAAGTAACTTTACAAATCATCACAAATTGAATCATTCATATAGTCACTTTCCAACTATGATTAGTTATACAGAATACAGTTACTTTTCCACCATATTTTGCTTGGTTGAACTAATATTATAATCTACAAAATTGCTTTGTTGGTAATTCGATGTAATTAAATCAAGAAGTTAAGATTTAAACGGCTAAATCAGCTAATACTCGTAGCCTTATGTCTAAACCTCATTATAAAACAACTAGCTGGAAAGCCGTAATCGGCTTTGGTTCAATCACTTTCTCGATTAATAAAGAAACACAAAACGAGTGGAAGCGTTTACTATAAGAAACAGCCATAAATAGTGTTAAGCCGTCGCTAGGAGGGGCGCTAAGCTTTATAAATTACAATACTCACATACGTAGTGATTAAAACACTGAAAAAGCTTACAAGGCTTGGAGCAAAACCATGTCGCTTTCGATGCGTCAGGTTCACAGGTTCATAGGGCTGGTGGAAAGCTATTTATTGATTACTCTGGACGTTGTCGATCCTGATAGTGGAGAAGTAAGAACGGCTCAAATCTTCGTGGCAACGATGGGAGCTTCAAGTTACACCTATGCCGAAGCCACTTGGTCGCAAGGGATTGAAGACTGGGTCATGAGTCATGTTGACTACCTAGAAGGCTCCCCCTCCCCGAAATCGTGGTTCCTGATAACTTAAAATGCAGTACAACAAGAGAGTGTCGGTATGACCCCGCTATTAATCCTACCTACCAACAGATGTTGGCACATTATGGTGTCGCTGTGATGCCAGCAAGACCAAGAAAACCTAGGATAAAGCAAAGGTAGAAACTGCCGTCCAAGTCGTAGGGAGGTGGATAATGGCTAAGCTCCGTCATGAAACGTTCTTCAGCCTAAGTTCGCTCAACTACCGTATTATGGAGCTCTTGGTCGAACTCAATCAAAGACCGATGCAGAAGCTAAAGAGCTCTCGATACGAACTATTCACCCAGCTCGATAAACCTGTGCTTAACGCGCTCCCACAACAAGCGTATCAATACACCTACGTAAAAAAGGTGCGCGTTCATATGGACTATCATGTAGAGCTTCCAGGGCATCACTACTCAGTACCATATCGCTTACTGCAAGAGCAGTTAGAGGTACATATAAGCGGTGAACTGGCCACGCTTTTCCATAACGGTCAACTTGTCTCTAGCCACCCAAGAAAAAGGCATTTCGGTTACAGTACATTAGAAAAACACATGCCAGAAAATCACCGTCAGTACGCACAATGAACACCGGAACGCTTCTTAAAATGAGTGGCAGTAAGTGATGATTCGACAGAAGAACTGATGATGCATATCCTTGATAGTAAAGAGCATCTGACCCAAACATATCGTTATCTTATGGGGTTAATGCAACTACATGAACCTTACGGTTATCACCAACTGAATGACGCGTTAGCGACCAGTGTCTATCGACTCAAAGGGATTAAATCCATCTTAGAGAAAAGACTCGACTAGCAGCCTCTCCCTCAACCGGCTTCAGATCATCTAGCGGATCTAGAACACTGAAACGTACGAGGCAGTCAGTACTATCACTAAGCACAGGAAATCGATATGCAAGCCATACATAATCAACTGAAGCTCTCGGGCGTGAAAAGCGTTCTAGAGCAACAAAATGAACTCCCTAGTACTTACGGCTTAGCTTACTGTTAGATGAAGAACTGACACAGAGAGAATAAAAGGATCGCGCGCCTGCTTAAGCAGGCGTACTTCAGGCTTCATGGTGAGTTAGAAGAACTGGATCACCGCTCAGTAAGAGGGCTAAAGAAATCCGTGATACAAAACTTGGCAAGTGGTCAATGGTTAAGCAGGAAACAAAAATCCTTCTTACAGGAGCGACAGGATGTGGAAAAACTTACTTAGCTTGTGCTCTAGGTAGATATCTCTGCCGACAAGGCCATAGCGTTTACTACTTCCGACTAAAGAACCTCTTAGAAGAGTGTTATCAAAGCCATGCTGATGGCATTTATCCTAAGCTTCCCGGAAAGCTTGCAAAGAGCTCGCTCCTCATCACCGATGACTGGGGCTAGAGCCACTTGCTGCCAATCAGCGAGTTGTTTACTGGAGATCATCGATCAGCACTATCAAAAAAGTTCAATCTTGTTCATCAGTCAGCTTCCAATAGAAGAATTGCATAGGATGATCGGAGTTACTACTCATGCAGATGCAATCTTAGACCGTCTCGTTCACGGAAGCATCAAAGTGAACTTAGCGGGAGAATCAATGAGAAAAGTCTGTAGTCAGTTGACGGAAAGAGCTCAGTAAATGTAGTTTAAAGAAGGTTCTATGACGCCGGAGAAAACTGATCTCCATAAATGTTATTACCCGATCTCCTTCATGTTAATACGCAGTATGCCTGAATCACACAAATTCAGGCAGCTTAACTTTATATCCGAATTATGTACGAAACCTGTCACAAATAGAAAATACCGCGCATGCCACCTTTGTTCGGTTATATAAAAACCGACCATTATAATACCAATCACAATAAATAAGTGATCAAAAATAGCGCAGGAAAAAGGCTTGAGAACAAGGCAGAATTTTTCGATAAGTAGTTATTCTACAATCAAAAATTCTAACGCAGTTATCGAGCATTTTAACAAGCTAGGGTGAGCAATTATTTACTACGATTGGTATAATTACTCGGCTTAAAAACAGTTCTTATACAACTCCAGGGCTAATTATAAAATAACCTAACACACTTACTCTCTTTACTAATATTAGTCTTATTACATAGTTCAAAAAGTAGGACAAAAGCTGCTCCAAATATAGGTAAATGTCCTTCTATTTCATGTGCTCCATGGATTACAGCCGTAGTGACAAATGCACAGGTTAACATTATCATTACCAATCTATTCGCCACTCCAAATATTAATAGTATACCAAGTATTAATTCACAAAAGCCTATAAAAAATACAAAGTGTAGATCTGTCATCATCTCAAACCCGATAGATGGGAAGAAATTATAGAATGGAAACATTTCAACGAAAACTAAGGCTAAGCCAGGGTAGACTAGCTTTTCTGTAAATGCAAGTATAATAAGTTGTAAGCCAATACCGATTCTGAGCACTGTAACCGCTGCGCACCACATTTTTTTCTTATCTAACTGTAATTTTTTTACAACGATGCGATCTACATTAGATAAATAATGCCCGGTTAAAAACATAAACGTTCCCACGGCTAAAAACTCAAACGCATAATTTATGCTAATAAATAAAGGAATATGCATCATCATAAACAAAGTTGACACTAGCACCGCGAAGCCAGATAAACTTATACTAACACATGCTAATAAAACTATCATCGCTTGCAAAAACACACCTACACCTATCCACTTGGTGGGTAAATTTAAATTAGGTGCGATAAAACCACCTTTAATTAGCATTAGTAAAAAAAATAGCACAGTACAAAGCGAAAAGACTGTAGTATATAAATTTTTACTGTCTTCTGAATAGCAAGATATAAAATAATTCAACAACTTGTTTTTATAGCTTGACCGAGTTATAAGTATTGCTAAAAAAGCAAATGTAAGAACCGTTAGAGTAATAGTGTAATAAAGCCAATCGAACTTAAAAGAAACTTGTTTCATCTCTTCAGGTGAAACAAACCACTGAACATGAGCAAATGATATCGTGGGCATCAACATCAATAATGTGACAATTAAATATTTAATATTTTTTAGTACTTGTATAATATTCTTCATTTAAAACCTTTAAAAAAGCGAGTAATTGTTGTCTTTCATGAGGCATTAATCTTAATGGCCTAATATCAGTATGTGTCAATGGGTAACTATAAGGGTTTATATAGTAGTCAATCACTTCTTCTAATTTCCCAAACCGCCCATCATGCATAAACGCTGGACTGTCTTTTAAATTGCGTAATGATGGAACCTTGAAGGCTCCTTTTAAATCTGCTCCTTCAATCCTTGCATATTTTGTATATATACAAGATGATGACTCCTGCCAATTTTGACATTTATAGTTATTTATTTTATATTTTTGGCCTCCAGTTTGCCGGTCATAATTAGGTGTTTTACCTGTTCCAATCGCATAAAAACCTCCATTAGTGAACCTATAGCCACTATGGCAATCTATACAGCCTGTTTTCTGAGAATCAAAAAAGAGCTTAGCACCTGCGATCTCTTGTTCAGAAAGGAGCCCAACAATCACTTTATCTTTCATGATATATTGATATACAAATTCATCAAACCGTGTCCAATAGTGGTTTATACTTGAAACATAGGCTTCAATTGTACGACCGATAGCGACAATTAATTGGTCATCGCTTTTTTCGTTATCACATAATTCGAGTTCTAAAGTATACTTACCCTTGTAAGTGGTACATACGTATTCTAATATTTCATTTTTTTTTAGCCCATGATCATTTTCCAGTGCTTCTAGTGCTTGTGACCATAAAGAATCAACTCTTCCATCCCAAAAAAACCAATACTGGTCCTTAACACCTCGTAAGCTTAATGCACGAATAGAATCCGAATTAATTTTTTCAGACATACGGTTTACATCTTGAAAATTTCTATTTGGCACATGACATTTTGCACAACTTACCTCTTTGTTTTTGCTTAACCTATTGTCATTAAAAAGCTTTTCCCCTAACTCTATCACCTTTAAATCAAGCGTAGATTGATCCAAGCTATCAGGATCACGTAATCTAGGGTCAAGTAAAGACTGACTTAACAAGTTATATTCATGTGATGTAAAATATACTTCACCTTTATTAAGATAGAAACATAAGGCACAAACAAACAACAAACAACTACTTAGCAACAAAAGAAAGAGCTTTGACAGTTTCATCTTTTCTACTTACTTTAATTTTCCATATACCTGGCATATTAAAAAATATGCCGTCAATAACACAGTGTTCATCATTAAGTGTTTTTATTAGAGGTGATGTAGGCAAGCCATGATTATGACCAACCATATATCCAGAGACGGTTAAATGCGCACAATCTTTCCCTGAGTAATAAAATTCGATACTGTGTATAGTATTAACACTCATAAATTCCTCATTATTATCTGCCATTAATATCATTGGATAAAAAAACAAGCCTATTAGCAACTGGATATATATGATAATTGATTTCAATGACGCCCCCAAAGTTAAAAAATTAATTATACACTTATCTCTTATTAACAAGTAAAAAACAATATAAATTATTGAGTGTTATTAGACTGAAATTACACTGTCTCAGTCAGAAAAATTATTAATCTCAACCTAAGGCATGAATGAAACTTGTCAAATGTGTATTGGCTCCAACCATTTTATTAATGACAATATTCTCATTCAATAAAGGTGCTGATAACCTTATTTTACATCTCTTCTGACTTAAAGAAGACAATAGTTTTATCAGTAACTACTTAATACGAGAGCTTAGTGTAAGGTTAGTTGTTTTTATCCTTGACTATATTGTTTTCCAATGAGATCTAACGATATAATCGATGATTCCACGCTATAATCACCAGATCAAAAAATGGGATTGTAAATATTTAAAAGAACCAATACAGCTAATTAAAGGAATGGCTAACTCTTATCTCAAAGTATGAGCAATCATTCGTTTATATCGAGTTCTCCTTGCGTAACAAAGCCAAGGTTGATTTTTATTCCTAACTGAAAATGAACATTAATCGTCAACTTCGTATATCAATTCAAAATTGGTTAGATCAAAAGGTATCGATGTTACTTGTTTTGGCGTAATTTTTTGAAAGTGCTTAGTGCGTTTTTATATGTCAACTTTAAAGAACTTTAGTATAAGTTCTTGTTTATCGAACACCAGAGCTAGTCATATCAATGATTTATCTTTTATTCTTTAGGCTTCCTATGCCTCGTCTAGTTGAAATAAGCACTCGTAATCTAGGCAACGGCATCACTAACCCCGCGATGCCTTAATCTTGTGTAAAGGTGCAGTTGATTACAAAAACGGCAGTTTTCTTGAATAACAGCAATAGAAATACCTGGTCATGGACGTACCTACTTCTTGTTTCTTTGACGAGAATAACCAATCGCTTAACTTTGCTACACCTTCCTATGAATGTAGTACTTATTATATGTAATCAGAACTACACTAACCAATAACGCAATGCCCTTTTTTATCATTATACATTCTTGAGTCTGATATGCCTATCAACGTATCAATATCGGAAGACTCTTTTGAAGATGCAACACCATAAGAAACGGAAACACATTCGCCTTTTATCACTTCACAAACTTTAAGATTTTCAATAAGTCTGTTCATTACACCATGTACGTTTCTTAATTCATTGCATTCAACAACAATAACCAAAAATTCATCGCCACCGATTCTAAAAATTAAGTCATTACTTCTAAAATTACGACTAAGAGCCTGTGCGATAATTTTTATTGCATCATCTCCGATCTTATGTCCATAAGTATCGTTGATATATTTTATTTTGTTGCCGTCTATCGATATTACGAAAAAATCATCTAACGTATGAAAGTCTTGTTTGAGCTTATCAAAATATTTTCTATTATATACTCCAGTCAGCGCGTCGATATAAGCATGCTCATTAATTTTCAAAAAATCACTAATTACTCTCTTTTTTGAACTATATACAAAAAACGACCAAATTATCACTAAGCCAACCATAAGACTAAGAGTTATATCTTTTGGCTCAAAAACTTGACTAAAAGGTATTTTAGCGTCGTAATAGACTTTCTTATCTCGGATGGTTAACTCATTTTTTATCTTAAATGAAAATAAAGAGTCATGCTTTTCCAAAGGTCTTAATCTGAATTTAATTTCTTTATTTGTATAATCAGTATTTTCAATGGTAACGACATTATTTAAATAAGAACTCTTGGATAATTCAAGCTTCAAGAAATAGGTAGCTATCTTATTATTTTGATAAGGCACGTTCTCATAAATCATCAAAACATATCCACCAGCAGCTGATTCATATGGTCGGCTAAACTTAATTCTATTTATATTATAAACACCATTTATGTGTGATTCACTGACACAAATATTAAGCTTGTCACAAAAACTTGAAAACTCCATAGTTTCACGTTCTAGAACATAAGGAATGTGCGAATAGACCACTTCGTTATGCGGTAATATAACACCTCCATTATCGATATACTTTCTTTTGTCTAGTAAATTTTCAACGATTGACAAAATAGTGTAATCTTCGTCCTCGGGTTCTATAGTAATATCTTCATAATAAAAATTGCTTACATCTATATTCTCTATATTCTCTATATTCTCTATATTCTCTATATTCTCTATATTCTTTATAATATTAGCATAATCAGACAGCAAAGCTTCCGTATACAAAGCGACATATTTAAAATCACCATCCAAACTACCTTCTAATTTATGTTTAAATCTATCAAACATCAGTATAAGAGTTGTCAAAACAATGATTGCATATACCGGAATTTGATTGAATGAACGCTTATTTTTGTTCTCCATAATCTACCTTGTAAACACCAAATTAATTATTTCTATAATATGAAACATATCAATAACATCAACCAAAATAATAAAAAAAGATAAATTAGCACCTTCAAAACTGGGGAATTTGAATCAACATCACAATCAAATATCATTATTAGTTAATAATTATACCAACCGTAGTAAATAGTTGCTCACCCTAGCTTGTAAATTACCACCTTCTAAAGAAGGTGCTTTGTGTGAGCCCCCTAAAAGGGGGCCCTTTGTTTAGTCCAGTGCTAACTGTTGCTGTTCCACGCGCTCTTTCTTCTCCTGATGCCTTACATAACGTCGAATGATTTCTTCATTAATTCCTACGCTATCGACAAAATAGCCCCTTTGCCAAAAGTGGTTACCCCAAAGCTTATTTTTCCTCAAATATGGAAACTTACTGATAAGCTTTAAGGCTATTTTGCCTTTCAATACGCCCATCAACTTGGATATTGATAACTTGGGTGGAACCTTTACGACTAAGTCCACGTGGTCAACTTGGACGTTCACTTCAACAACTTCACATCCAAGTTGATTACAGTAAACATTTATACACCGATAAACTTCTTTACCTACATTGTTTTTCAAGATACTAAATCTGTATTTTGGCGTCCACACTATGTAATATTGACATCTCCAAAATACGTGGGAAGCTTGATTGTATCTACTCATGTTATTTGTCCTCTTTGACTTCGCTAAAAATCAAGGGAGCATTTAACATGGGTAGAACTATAGGCAAAGCCTAACTGAATGATAATCACCTACTGAAGTAGGTGGTTTAGGGCTGAAAATTAAAATGCTCTATAACTGCGTTAGAATTTTTGATTGTGGAATAACTATTCATCGAAAAATTCTGCGTTATTCTCAAGCCTTTTTCCTGCATTTTTTTGATCACTTATTTACTGTGATTGGTATTACTACAGTTACTGTAATAAGACGAAGTTATCTTTATAGGTTAAAAGTTTCTATAAATAATAGAAATAAACGCTCCTATACAGTAAAAAACTGAGCAATAATCGACCAATTATTTTAGTACTTCTTGCCGGGATACATCATTATTATATAATAATTGCATAAAACAACGGTTATATGTCTATAAACAAGTAATTGTTTTAGTTAAACCTTAGAATATAGATTACCAACTTAAAGTATTTGCAATGAAGATTAATAGATAGAAACATTCGGTCATGCACGTCACGAAGAATACACATGTAAAAGAAACTTTAGATTATTAAGTCCAAAATGCTAACTGCCACACATTAAGCGGCAGTTAGCAATCGATCAACAAAAAAAGTTAACAATGTTGAGTTTCAGGCGACGTAATCGTCGGTGCATCATTTCCTTGGTCGTCTACAGTATAAGTAACAATACATGTACTATCTATGGCTACGGGCGCTAAACCATACACAATAGTATTTGAAGAAGCACTAACATGTAACGGAATCTCCAAAAAATCACCATTTTGCTCAAGACCTTGAACAGCTTGACCTATACCTAAGCTAGATGCTTCTGGATATCCATAACGAAGAACAATCCCTGTATCTTGATCGGTGTGATTTTCGATTTTTTCTACTCCTCGTATTGCTGATTTACCATATACTATACCAGCCGCACCTGCCATAGCGCCTTTTAATCCTTTCATTGTAGCTGCACGTGCATCTGATTGTAGGTCTAAGAAGCGAGGCGCGGCAGTAACGGCAAGAATACCCAAGATAACAATAACTACTACCAATTCAATGAGTGTAAAACCATTTTTTGCAATTTTCATTTTTACGAATACCAAATATGAGGTTCAAATTAAGATACTTTCCAAGCAAATAACACGGAAACATCTTTCGAAATCAAAGCAAAGGTAATCTTTCTGGCTATATATTTCTCTAAAAAAGCTTAATTTATATGTTATATCGCATATTTTACTCTATTTGATCATCTACCATACATCCCCTGTTCGCCTCTATAAATCACACGGTCACTACCTCGTGATATACCAAAGGTGATAAGAGCTGAAGGATCTTCATCTCCTAGTTGCCTCCAGTTATAGCGTAGCCAAGGTTGGTTCTGATGACTACCAGAGCAGACTATAGGATTTTCATTAATTCTTGCCAAAGGTGTTGCGTCGTCCATCCGTAACCAAAAGCGAGCCTGTTCGCGTAGTGCTTTACCACCCACAATGGTGGTTTGTGTGGCAGACAATTTTCCTTGACCATCTGAAACATTACCCTTGCCATTTAATAAAATTGAAGTATCGCCCCTATTGTCTCCACTCCAAATTAGCTGCTTACAATAATTTTCGCTATTAAAACTACTAGACAGAGACTGACTTATGTTGTTTCCGTCATCAACGTTGATAACGAATTTATTTCCGTCCCAAAATTCAACTTTTAATGGAATGGTCATTACTGTATTTGAATTACCGCCCGTGTCTTGAAGTACCATCCGACCGTATCGAGCCGGAGGTTGAATCAAAAACACTACAGAGTCAGTAACATTATAGTCGTCTGAGAAGGAAACCGGATCAACGCTATCAATAAACACGAAACCGAAATTGGTTGAGGTTGAGCTAGGGTCAGAAGTATTAAAAGGTGTATCTTTTCGACTCACTTTATTCGAGTCTGTCACTCGGCGAAGAATGGATGATCGGTCAACTAAAAGCCAATATTTACGATATTCATTCCAAGATCCTGCCCTTGTGTCGAGTAAAAACAAATTGTCAACGCTATTATCATCTAATACACCAAATCCGGTCTGTAAGGTCGGATCAAAATATCTATAGTTATTTAAAGCTTTATCAATAGTTATTTCACCGGATGCCATTGGATATAGCTTATGTACTGTTGAGTCATAAGGTTGACCTAAATAAGCTATGTCGTTTTGCCCTGCTACATTCCATTCGGGGTTACCTTGAAGAAAATATTTGGGATAGAAACGACCTATTGATTTTTCTCCTGAAAGCCCTCCCAGAATCGATCCATAAAAGTGCCCGGTTTCATTAACAATGAAATTAAAACTACCAACCTCTGAATATTTCAATTTACTAAATTTATAACCATGATCTTGAGGCATAATGTCGACACTAGATTGACTAAGGTTACCACTTGATGACAGGTTTCCGAGTATAGCTCCATTGTTATTTGGACTATCAAGCGTATATACGACATCTACTTTAGCGTCAGATAACCTATAGTTCTTAGTCACTAAGTTATTGGTGCAAAGTTGACTAATATTATTTGTAAATTTAATTGGCTTAGCGTACACCTCGAACTCTTCACCGGCAGCAACAAATGCATTTCCAATCCAGCTATTCCCATCAGAATTCTTATCGGTACATATTGCAAATTGCCAGGGCCTTACATAAACATCAACGATACCCTCTAGGTTGCTCCAGCTCTCGCCATTATTATCAGTACATTGATACCCCTTTGGACATTCAAAAAAAGGATCTGAAAGTTTGAAACTTACTTTTCCAACTTCTTCGTAAACGATAGAGCCACTCGCTTTTGCTGAATGGTCAAAGTTAAAAGTAACTGTTGATGACGCCCAATTAGTATTACTATTTACTGATAGGCTTCCTTGGATTGCACCCTGATTAATTGTTGGGACATCTAATGAAAAATCTGAAACATTTAAGTTTTTTGAGCCTTGATAACCAGAAACACGAGTTACTTGATCATTTTTGCATGCTAATACTTCCAGATCGAATCGGGCCTCAAGACCGGCTATCGCATATACATCACTCGCTTCAAATTTATATGGTGAAATTAAAAAATCACCAAAATCTTTCTTACTAGGATCTGCTACTAAATGAGCTTCAACTCTATATGTACCTATAGTATCTGACTCTAATCTTATAATTAATAAGCCAGACGAGTTTGTCGAATAAGAATTATTCCCATTATACCTTCCTTCAATTACAGCACTAATACTAGTACCTATTGGTATAGAAATGTTCACATCAACTTGCTCTGAAACTTCTTTCCCTTGTGCATCTGTTACAACAATTGTCGCCAATGGCGACTCGCACAATAAAAAGAATTCTTTCTTAGGTATGAACTTCAACTCTAACTCTGGTTTTTCTGATTCACATTTTTGACCATCATCGATAATTTTTCCATCTGGTTTAATTTCTACATGTTTAGCCGTTACACGTCCATTTATAACCCCGTTACCACCTGAGACAATTACTTTGTCTCTACTAAAAACAAGTGCGTTTATACTCTCATCTACTTGGACTAGAGCACTTTTCCCCCGATAATTTTCCGCCCAGATATGTAGTAAATTATTATTACTTTCTAGTCTAGCAGAACCAGATAGCTCAAATCTATTAACGTAAAGTTTAGTATTTTTTGATAAAATGACTTTACTGCTACCGCCAATAACTAAGTTCTCAATATAGTAAGTATCACCCGTAAATTTGATAGTCCCTGAACCACCGGAAGATACTCTATTATATTTACCATTTGCCAATTCAATTTCTTGCCAGCCAGCATCAATATTATTACCGCTAGGCAAATCCAGATCTACTATAGGTGGCTCATTTATATAAAGTGAAGGATTCTCAATACACTCTTTTCCGTCACATTGTCTTTTTGGTGTTACTGTAGGGTTATGAGGATTAACCCATATACCAACATGCCCATTAGACTGATAAGTACCTTCAATTCTTATGTTATTGGTATTAGAGGTCCAAGTCAGACTACTATTTCCTTGCCAAGATTGGATTACATGAGGTGTCAAATTACAAATATCATTAGATAATGTTATATTTTTATCATTGGCATTAGCTAAAGCGATAGTATATGAAAGTATCCAAAATAGAACCAGTGTATAAACTATACTTATTCTCATAAACATCACTCCCTAACCCATACTTCTTGAATTCTTTGCACATGAAAAATGTCACTACCACACGTTGCTGTTGCTGTAATTTTCATAAGCATATTGCCTTTTAACTCTCCAAACTCATGACATTTCAACTCATCGACATAACATATATCCGATACACTTCCATTAATTTGATTAGCGCTTAACCCTCTACATATTGCACCTACGTCTGCTCCCCCCCCAGCGGATGTAGTTAATGGGAAAAGCTGAGTAAGCGCATATTCATTCATTGAATGTGCAATGAACCATGCTTGCGTGCCTAAATGCTTGCGCGTCAACGAATCATGGTTTGACCATTGTGTTTGTAACAGAGATTTCACAAGAAAACCTATAACCAAAATAATAAAGAGTACAACGAATAAAACACTACCATTTTGAGAGATTTTTCTACGACGCATTTAGTACCTTAATATCTTGTTGGTAAACACTTACTTCATTGTTTTGCTCAATAACTAATTCGATGTGTATTATACCACCTCTTTGTAGGCTCGGTTCTTCGAAACGAAAATTGCTTTTATTATAATTTATGCTATCTGAAATCGTAACACCATTGCGTTTAACTAAACCTTGATTTGAATTAGTATCGTTCACCAAGCAATATCTTACTGAAGAGTTTTCATCAAATACATAATGTCGCTTAGCAACTGAGTGGTTAATTGAGCCTACAGAAGGAAAAATAAAAACATTATTGATTGAAACCAAGCCTGATAGTGAAATTCGCTTAGTTGAACCAGTTACAAACTCAGAATGATTTGTTGGATTGATAATAATGAAATCATTTGCTTCCAGTCTTGGTGAATCTTGGCCTATAATGAAATATAAATCATTCGCCATTTCATCAAGTTCGTAAAAACCAGAATACTTTATAGGGTAAAAAGTAAGGCACTTTTGTGGAAAAACAGAATTAGTTGGTATACTAAACTCGAAACTATTTGGTACGGCGTGAGCGATTTCCCGCGACATTTTCTCAACTACAAATTGACCTTTTACTTGCACTTTTTGCCTATCAATAGTAGCGACATAACCTTTCATACTATGTTCAATGAAGCTTGATATTGTTAGTCCAATCACTCCGACAATGACTATCGTTACAACCATCTCAATTAAGGTAAATCCACGTTGCTTCATTAATAATTTCCTTTGTAAGCAATGATGCTATAACGATTTTTACCGCCGAAAACCTCTAACTCGACACGTTTCATACTGCCAATAGTACCATCATCAATACCATCCATATTACTATCGTAAAATACAGAGATTTCGACCCGAAAATTAGCATAACTATCTTCCATGTTTTCATCTAATACATTAACAAGTGGATATTTTACCGGTGATATACAAGCCGCTTCGGTGGTACTTGTATACCAACACCCTATATAATCATCAACATCATTAAAAGAAGCAGGCGTTATTTCTATACCATCAACACCAAGATCCATAGGGGAGGAACAAGCAACGAAACCTATATCCCCACAACGTAATCCACCATTATTAAAATCACTATGTTCGTCAAAATCACGAGCTATAATCTGGTTCATTAAGCTCTGTCCAAGAGCCGCTGCTCGACTTTGATATTGTGGTATTCCTGAGTTTGCTACTTGGGGTGCTAAAAACCCAGTTATTGTCACCATCGATATTCCCAATACAATAATTACAATAATGCTTTCAATTAATGTAAATCCATGTTTTCGAATCATAAACAAGCTCCTTTGTGAACATAACCTTGAGAGTTAATACAAACTTGGGAGCTATTGTTGCTGCCAATTGAGCTGATTGTAATGTTTATGCTTGAGTTGGTAGATGGATTACCTAAAAGGTCAAAATCTATGATAATATTATCTGGAGAGAAATTTATATTTGACTCGCGTATATAATCACTACGTGCTTCTGCTTCTAATTTTTGAACACTATTTGATAAGTCTAGATGACATGCTTTTATTGAACCTAAACAATCATTTAAAATAACAATACGTAAATTATCGTTAGGATTTGAAACATTTGATTGCATTCTATTCACTTGAATTTGACGAATAATAGAAATTACTTTTTCTTGCGAAGAGTAAACAGAATAGTCGCTTACACCGGAGGTCAAACCTATGGCAGATTTAGATAAAATACCCAAAATGATTATAATTACAATCATTTCTATCAGCGTAAAACCAGAATTAATTTTATTTATTATCACTATTAAACCTTTATTGTAATTCTATTGTTACACGACCAGTCTTTAGTTCATAAATAAACTTATGCCTTGTATTTGCCGCCAATTGTACATAAGTACACGTTGCATTATTAGAGTCAGACTTAGCCATATATTTGTATACGCCATTACCATTAATATCCGTAGCAGGGGCAACTTTAGGAGGATTTTGTAAAAGTCCCTCCATTAGATTAGAACAGGTTCTATCTGATATATTATGAAGTGTATTTATATGACCTTCATAGATAACCCATGGATATCCATCTTGGAATCCCGTCTCAACACTTTTTTCATCAACAGCGTTTGTTAATAAAATTTTAACTCCATCATAATTGACTATATTATACTGATTTTTATTTTCATTAATATTAGGTTGAATTTCGGCCATCCACTGTGTCCTTACCAATAAAACAGCTGTAGCAAACCCTCCAGCCACACCTTCAATACTAGATTTTTTTGCTTCTTCTGTTACATTAATAAAGCGGGGTAACGCAGTCAACGCCAACAGACCTATTACTACAATGACTACCACTAACTCGATTAGAGAAAAGCCTTTCCTATTTCTATTCATTTTTTCAAATTAACCAATTATCATCAGATAAGTACTCTAGTATAACCACATTCGTCGAAATGTATTTTATACATAGCGATTTATTATGCATTCATCTCGTATTTATCCACATTTATTATATAAATTTACTTAAATACAAACTACGTTATTGACGTAGATTTAATAAAGTATTTATCCTTCAAACATTACTTATCCTTTGATGACATCGAGCATGCCCCACATCGGTAAGAAAATACCCAGAGCCAGTATCAACACCATGCCAGCGACGATTACCAACAAAATTGGTTCGATACGCGCTGTCAGGGTTTTCAAATCGTAATCCACTTCTCGGTCATAAAAGTCCGACACTTCGAGAAGCAGTTCATCAATACGACCTGTCTCTTCCCCCACTGAGACCATTTGTATCACCAGTGGTGTGAAAATCTCGCTATTAATCGCGGTTGAAGAGACTGTACTGCCCGCTTCAATCGCTGATTTCATCTCTTGGACACGCAACTCTAGGAATCGATTATCCAGCGCTTCTGCTGATAGCGCCAAAGATTGATTCAGTGGCACACCCGCTTTAAGCATCAGAGCAAAGGTTCGTGAAAAGCGCGACAATAGAGCTCGGTTAACAACCCCACCAATCACTGGCATCTTGAGGCGGAATCTATCCCACGTCTCCAAGCCTTTATCAGTTTTCACCCAAGCCTTGAACGCGAAAATCAAACCCACAATCACGCCAACCATCAACATCCAGTAGTTGACGAAAAACTCAGACGTACCAATTAGAATGCGAGTTGGCAATGGCAAATCCACATCAAACCGTGTAAACATACTTGAGAATTGTGGAATAACCTTGATGTTCAGTATCAACATTGCAATCAAAATAAAACTTGTTACAAAGGTAGGATAACGCATTGCAGTTTTAATTCGTTTGCGAGTCTCGACCTCTTGCTCATAGTAACCAGCGAGTTGAAGCAGAGCCTGATCCAGTCGACCCGTGTTCTCGCCGACTCCGATCATAGAGACGAACAACGGACTAAACACTTTAGGGTGCATCTGCATCGATGCTGAAAGACCGCGACCATTGGTGAGCTCATTACTCACCTCCTCAAGTGCAGCTTTGAGTTGCTTGTTCTCACAGTTCTGTGTGAGGCCCTTCATAGAGCGTAGCAAAGGAACACCAGCTTTAGTCAAACTGTATAACTGACGACAGAAAAGCACCAAAACTTCGAGCGGAACGTTAGGTGAGAATAGGCTAGAGACATCCATCTCCAGCACAGATTCACCACTTTTGCCCGGTTTAATTGAAGTTGGGATGATCCCCTTCCCCATCAAACTCTCAGCTGCGAGCTCTTCGCTATTCGCCTCTAATTGTCCGGAAACCTGACGACCGTCGGAACCGCGACCAACATAACGATAAGTAGGCATACTCTACACCTCTACAACAAGATTGGTTCTGCCGAGCCTGAAGCGTCACCTTCACCAAGGTGCATAATTTCATCTAGGCTGACTACCCCTTGCAACGCCAGTTCCATCGCCGATGCGAGCAGTGTTTTATAACTTTCAGAGCGTCTTGCTGTTTGAGCAAAACCGACCGCATCATTAGCGCGAAGGGCATCCATCATATTTTGCTCAAGCTCCAACATTTCAAAGACACCAATTCGGCCACGATAACCGGTGAGGTTACAGTTCTGACAACCGCGACCTTTTACGAATGACGCAGAAACCTGATTGGGGAATCGCTCACTGAGCCACTGTTTACGCGCATCATCTAGATCATCTTCTACCTTGCAGTCGCTGCACACCTTACGAACCAATCGCTGAGCCACTACCGCACGCACGGCACTAGCCACCAAGTAACCTGGAGCCCCCATATCCATCATACGCAGAGCGCTATCAACAGCATCGTTCGTGTGAAGGGTGCTTAATACCAAGTGACCGGTTAATGCAGCTCGCAGACCAATCTCGACCGTTTCATGGTCACGCATCTCACCGATTAGGATGATGTCTGGGTCTTGACGCAGGAAGGTTCTCAGAATGGTTGAGAAGTCGAGGTCAATTTTCGGGTTAACCTGTACTTGGTTGATACGTGGTAAACGATATTCCACCGGATCTTCAGCGGTAATGATCTTCTTACCTGGCTCATTGAGCTCACTCAGCGCACCGTAAAGCGTGGTGGTTTTACCTGAACCTGTTGGACCCGTTACCAAGATCATACCGTGTGGTCGACGCAGCTGTTTGCGCAAACGAACCAAGAGATCGACTGGAAGACCTGAAGACTCTAACTTACGTAGGCCCGCCGATTGGTTAAGTAGACGCATCACCACCGACTCGCCGTGCTGCACTGGCATGGTCGACATACGAATGTCCACCGATTGCCCTTTGGCACGAATGTTAAAACGACCATCTTGTGGTAAACGTTTCTCAGAAATATCCAAGTTTGCCATCAGTTTTAAACGTAAAACCAGTGCAGACGCGATATTCACTTCGTTAAGCAGTGTCTCGTGCAGCACACCATCAATACGCTGACGTAAGCGCAATACATTGGCATCTGGCTCAATATGAATATCGGAAGCGCCAACTTGAATCGCATCTTCAAACAGTGAGTTGATAAGCTTAACAACGGTAACTTCATCGCTATCTTCTTCAGCGATATCAAAATCAAAAGCTCCATTCACTTGATGCTCAGCATGCAGCTGCTCAGCAAATGAGGCGATCTCTTTGGTACGACGATAATAACGGTCAAAGCCGTCAACCAACTGGCGTTCAGGGGCAACCACGAACTCAAGCGCGTAATCGCCTAATTGACCAAGCAGAGCTTCTTGAGCAAACAGATCCGCAGGATCACTCATCGCGACACGTAACATGTCATCTTTTCTGCCAATAACCAACGCACGAAGACGTCGCGCATGCACTTCAGGAAGCAGTTGGACTGCTTCAACATCAACCGCAGCACGGCTTAAGTCAATAAGAGGAATATCAAGCTGTTGCGACAAGAAGCTCAGCATCTGTTGCTCAGACAAGAATCCGAGCTCAATAAGCGTATCACCTAGCTTTCTGCCTGAGCTCTTTTGAGCGGCAAGTGCTTGGTCAACTTGCGCCTCAGTAATAATGCCCTCTTCAACTAATAGGTCACCGAGTCTTTTTCTTAATCTAACCTGCATTCTTGGTGCCCTCTAGGTCTGAGATAACTTTTAGCCTATCGCGGATAAAACTTTGAGATTGTGATGAGATACCGACACGAACCAACGCATTTTGGTAAGACTGCTTTGCATCTTCAAACATCAATTGACGCTCTTGCTGAATAGCTAAACCTAACCACCAGCGCGCGTTGTCTTGCTCTATCTCCGTCAATTTTTGATAACTCTCTAGCGCGATCGTTTCTCGCTGAGCTTTTTGGCTTAGCGCAGCGCGCATCGCAAGGTACTCTTTGGATACATTACTTGGTAAATACAACAGCGGGCTAAGTGCCGCCTCTGCTTGATCTGCTTTGACTAACAGTTTTGATAGTCCTAATCGCAAGGCTTCACTGTCGTTGTTCAAGCGTATACCCGCTTGCAAAAGCTCGTAGGCTCTGCGTGTTTCACCCTTACCAAAATAGAGTATCGCAAGTTTCTGTCTGACTTCTTCATCGCGTGGTGTATAGCGCAGCGCTTCTGTAAACCCTTGCAGAGCACCCTCTAGATTATTGGCATCAAGTGCCTTCTTACCTCGGCCAACGGCATTTGCAGCCAATTGCTCCGGAGTCAGATCAACTTGCTCAACAACGATCCCACTTGCGTTCTCTTGTGCAGTGGCTGCACTCTCGGCTGTTAACGGTTTCGCTTGAGCTACTGATTTTTTCGACTGAGCATGCGTTGTTTTCGCGCTTGCCAATAACACTGGTTTTGATGTTGTCACCGTCGGAGTATCGGTAGTTCTTGCGACACTGACGTTGGCTCGACTCGCTTTTACCGGCTCTGATGCCGCACCAACCGAAGTATTTGTTGCCGTCGCAGGTTTACCATTTACAGCCGTTTTAGCTAACGCTTTTTCAAACGCAGGTTGTGATTCTGCAGACACGATTTTTTTCGTCGGTGACTCTGCTAATACAGGAGATGAAACAACGTTAGTTGCAGTTACCTCATCATTCACTGCGCGGCTTAGCTCAACCGTACCGGACTCCACACTTGGCCCTTGAGACACAGCCCATCCGCCCATAGCCAGGCTCAATGAGAAGCCAGCCGTTACCCACAGCAATGGAGAGCGTGTTTTTATCTTTGGTACTTCAGCAGCTTCAATCGCTACTTTGGATTCTTTCTTAGCCAATTCTGATAAGGCGTTATTTATGGTACTCATGATTCACTCCAACCCCACAAAATTGGCTTCTTAAACTTAGGTTTTGATACATCGTAGGTTTCATGCATCGCTGAAAATAGGTGCTGATTTTCGACGGCCTGCTTATGCTCGCTAAAGGCCATTAACAGTGCTTTATGACACAGTTGATTAATTAGCCTAGGAACACCTCTGCTTGAACGCCAAATCGCCCTCTTATGGTTCAAACTAAATAGGGTTGATGCACCACCAGATTTGCTGATTCGGTTGTCGATATAGGCAACAGTCTCATCAAGATTCAGTGTTCGCAAACAAGAACTAAAAGTGATTCTTTGACGAAATTGCCTAAGGTCATAAGCTTCTAGTCGAACATCCAATTCAGGTTGCCCGAGTATTACAATCTGAAGTAATTTCTGTTTTCCAGTTTCCAAGTTACCAAGCAACCTCAGTGACTCTAACGCTTCATTTGAGAGGGCTTGCGCCTCATCAATTACTGCGACAACTCTAAGACCTGAGTTATGCAATTCAATCAACTTATTTTGAATAGAATCTAACGATACAACTTTGTTTTTAACAGTTACACCAAGCTCGCTTGCAACAGCATTATGTACTTCAGAGCCCAAAAACACGGGCGTTGGCAAGTAAATTAGGGCTGTGAAGTCTTTTAGATGATTGACCAACATCCGACACACCATCGTTTTACCTGTTCCAACTTCTCCGGTTATTTTTATGATACCTTCTCCCATGTTTAATGCCGATATGACCATTTGAATAGCCTCAAAATGCGGAGCTAAGCCATAAAAAAGCTTCGTATTTGGCGTTAGAGAGAATGGCGATTGTTCAAAACCAAAGTGAGCTTGATACATCACTAATCACCTCTGTGACGACGCCACTACGTAAAACTGCGGATTACTCTTCATCAGGGAACCATTGCTGCAGAAGATCACGTGAACGCTCAAGCTCACTTTGCCATGTGTTCACACCAACAACTGTCGGTTTTAGTAAGATCACTAGCTCAGTTTTTTGCGTCAACTGACTGGTATTTCGGAACAAGTGACCAAGTACAGGGATGTCACCCAAAAATGGCACCTTAGAAGTCATATCACTGGAGTTAGATTTCATCAATCCACCGATCACAACAACATCACCATTTCGTGCACGAATCACCGAATCTGACTCACGGATCGAGCTTCTTGCTAACGGCAATTCGACGATGCCTGTTGTTGAACCGAGGTTTAGAGACTTGGTCTCCTCGCTCACATCAATAACTGCAGGATGGACATGAAGGAACACGTTGCCTGTGTCATCAATCTGAGGCGTAACATCGAGAGAAATACCAGAGAAAAATGGGGTTAGTTCAACTTCTGGTGCAACATTAGCGTTGTCGCCACTGCCTACAGAGCTCGATAAGTCCGTCACGTAGTATTGATCGGTACCGACTTTGATCACCGCTTTTTGATTGTTGGATGCCGTTACTCGTGGACTAGATAGTACGTTCAGATCGCCTTGAGTACCCATAAAGCTCAATACCGCTTCAAAGCTACCGCCAGAGACAACAATATTCGATTGACCACCGAGCAGCGCACCAACCGGATCAAGTCCAGGTAGCGTCCTAGGAGTGATGACACCCGCTGTATCTTTAACAATGTTACCCTTGCCTATGGTGTAATTAGTACCATTAGATGAGAACATCTCGGTCCAGTTAATACCTTGCTGGTAGCCATCGCTTAGAGTGACCTCCAAGATCTTAGCTTCCAAGATAACTTGACGTTGTAAGCGCTCTTGAGAAACACCTAAAAACTGACGAACCTCACGAATCTCATCAGGGTACGCGCGAACAGTAATCACACTTGCTTGAGGTGTCACAACAACGCTTTGTCCATTGCCACTACCAATTAAATGCTTCACCGCCGCTTCCAACTGAGGCCAGAAATCACTCTCAGACGTGGTTTCAATCTCAGTGCCCCCTGTCGAAGACAAAGAGTTTGAAGATGTAGAAGCGTTGTTTGAGTTAGAGCTTGAGCTAGAGCTAGAAGAATTCGATGAATTCGAGTCTGAGTTCGTGATCGTCCCTGTTGTAATCGTCGTCAATGAACGACCTGCTCGCTTGAGCTGCAAGTAGTCAACAGGAATAGTCACGGTGCGCAAGCCAGCAGGGAAGATTTGGATAACCTTGCCGCGCTTCTCGATATCGTAGCCGTAAAGATCTTGTACGACAGACAGCACTTCATCCAGAGTAACGTCGGTTAAATTAACGGTAATGTTGCCCGTAACACTTGGGTGAATTGCGGCACTAAACTCCGTCCCTTTGACTAAGCTTGCAAAGAAAGCTCGAGCATCAACGCGATTGGCTTGAATACGAAAACGCTTAACCGTCTCCATATTTGCCGACATTGGATCATCGTCAAATTGCGGCATAAGATCGTCTTGAACCGATGAAGGAAGCTCACTCAGTGCGCGGCTATTGGCTTCATTAATGGATTCATTTAAAGACGCTTTGATCTCTACTGGGTCACGGTGGCCCATAGAACAACCGACTAAAGATGATGCTAGGATTACTACCATAAGTTTATACATGTCTTTACCCAAACTTAATTCTTTTTAATATCTGAAGAGAACAGCTCTAACTTCCATTGCTGAGTATTTCTCTGAAGAGTGACATATTCTGAATCTATTTTTTTTACTTTATACCCACGAACCATCTCGCCTTGCGAGACAACCTGACCATTCAAAATGGCATAGCACGGGCTCTCTCCTTTACACACTATGCTCTGTAATGAAGGGACGCGATAGCGAGTTGGGGTCTTTTTCACAGGTGCTGCTTTCTGTTCTTTTGGAACCAACCACCCTAGCGGTGCGGTTGGATCTTGCGCCGAAAAAACCGATGAGCTGCAAAACAGCAGAGACACGAAAAGAACTCTAACCACCAATAAACTCCTGTCTATTACCTAGGGTATACACCTCAAATATAAATCGAGCTTTAGGATATTCTTCTACCGTGTACTCAAAAGTACGCCAGTAGTAACGAACGGATAAAGACTCTAGTGTCTGAAGGTAAACTACAATATCAAAATAACCACCTGTCAGTTCAATTCTAACTGGGTGAATAAAATAGCCAGAATATTCACTGGTCTCTTTATTATTTGAAATCGCTTCTGGCTCTAGTGATTCAAGTAACTCCAATTTCACCCCATTACTTACATTGAGTACACTTTCAAGTAATTGCGACATTTGAGACGGTGATACCAGCCCACTAAGCATTCCAGCAAGCTCATCGGACAGATCTTGATTCTTTTTCATCAATTCTTTGTATTCGAGCATCAACTCTTTATTAGGGTCTTTGCTCAATTTAGCTTGCATAACAAGTAATTCACCTTGCTGTCTCTGATTGGATTCAATCAAGCTAGTCATCTGTATATTTTTTGTTTTTAGATCGAGGTATGCTGGCTCGATCACTAAAGTAAATAGCAACATCGAGAAACCAACGAAGCTACTCAGTACTAACAGCAACTTTTCTCTTCGACTTAATACAACGAAATAATCACTAAGCTGTTTCCACTGCTGCATTACTTACTTTCCCTGCGTGTATTCAGTTCAAAGGTCACTATATCTTGTTCATTACGACCAATTATTAGTTTTTCAAAAGAACGACCAACAAGATTGAGTTCATTTTTAAATTGGCCAACCCAATTAGGGATAACATTGGCATTTTGAGCCAAACCACTTAAGTCTAACGTGTCATGGGTCATATAGATGTGAGAGAGGGAAAGGTCACTGCGGCCCAGTTGAGCTAGAGAATTCATAATATTAGAATAACCAACTTGCATAGATTCATCGTATTGACTGACAGCATTTAATGTTTCTCTTTTAGCCTGATATTCGCGTTTTAGGCGGTCAACTGCCGCAACTTTGTCAAGAGAAGGTTTGTGTTGAGTTAACTCACTGTTCAATTGGTTAATCTGCTTACTAAGGTGGTTTGATTCTTGTCGTAGCGCAGTCAATTCAATATCTATTTGGGAGGTTTGATAGTCCATAACAAGGAGGCAGCCAAGTGAAAACATGCCAATAACGACCCAGATCGTGGCCAAATTAGCTAGACTAAAATAGTCTTTTCTCGGCTTTAAATATTCTGGATAAAGGTTTACTTTGAAAGATTTTATTTTAGCTGCAAACTGAACCAACAAATTTTCAGTATTTTCGCGATCACCCTCTATTAGCAGCGAAACTGTTGGACTTAACGTATTGTTTAACGCAATTTGTAACTCATCCTCATTTACATCATCACAGCAAATTTTTAGTTGATTAAGTTGCTTATCTTTTATTTGTGAAGACAAGTAATCTATCGATCGTTGAAGATCGAGAGCAAGGCTCTCTAGCTGTAAAGTATTAAATTTACCTTCAATTAGAGAAGACTCAACACCACGAATAGTTCTTTGAAAAAAAATAGTATGTTCAACAAACGCCCTTAGCTTGAAATTAGAGTTAGGACTACGTTGTAAAAGAATGAAGTTTGACAGATCACTAGCACTATGACACCAGACTTCATCTTCTGGCACGATCTCTTTTAACTCAACTTGCGCTGAACGAGCGATATCAATCAACTTATCTAATATTTTTTTTGCCAATATATACACTTGCAGTTTGTTCGAACCAGGCAAGGCTACGGCACTCGCAGTAATCTCTCTTTCAGAGACTAAGTCTTTAAGTAAAAATGGTAAGGCCTCTGACCATTCGCTCTCTGGAATATTTGGTTTTTCTACTTGATAGACTTGGTAATGTTTAGCACAAACAATAAGTTGTAAACTGTTTCCGGTAAAAACCTCACTATTTAAAGAATTTACAAGTGCCCCTTCCCAGTCGCCATTAACAAAAGGAATAGTCGTTACTTTAAGTTCTTTCCCTTTCGATGCTATATAAGCAGCATCATTACCAAGCATAATAACTTGAGTAGTATTATTATCATGAGATAAATTTAGTTTATCTATAATTTCTTTTAAATTCATTTTTAACTTCTACTTAAAGGCACCTACTTAATCAAGCCAATTTTAACTAAAATTCCGATTTAAACCATCTTAGTATTTCTATCTAACACGGGGAGTTGTTATTAATAAAATCAATTCTTAGTCAATTTAAACCCGATATTAAGTATATATTTAAGAAGTGCCTCCTAGCTACAAATCAATTTTTAATTAATCGCTATTTAAACAAGAAATCATCAATTACAATTAAGCCACTTTATATAAAGTGGCTTAGTGAGAAAAGCAAAGAAAATTGCCAATTTATGGAGCCAACAGAAAAGTTACTCTCGAGGCATTATTTTCTCCAAACACCCCATTCGCCAGTTGTACCTGGTATATCACCTTGCGTCCACCAATATGCAGTCCAGATTTCACCGTTATATGTTACAGAATCGCCATTATTATAGACTTTGGACTCTTGCCACTCCATGGAGGGTGTTTCAGGTTCTGTTGGTACTTCTGGAGCAGTAGGGGGTACAGATTCATTTTCCAGAATACGCCATACACCCCATTCGCCAGTTGTTCCTGGTTCCTCATTTCTAGTCCACCACTGAGCTACCCATATTGAGTTATTGTGCTCAACAATATCACCATCGTTATATACTTTATTTTTATCCCAACTAGGGTGACCAGTCACTGGAGGCTCAGGATCTACCTCTGGAGGCTGTGGCTCCGTTGCTTTTATCAATGATAATTGATAACTTGGATTCGACGAATTAGCAAAGACTTTATTCGAAAAAATGTTGCTTGTATCGAACATATAATGATTCATTGCTTCGTGCCAAATACCAACAAACCACTTTCCTTCTTTCTGTTCATTGAACTTTGCAGCTAGTACCGCAGGCCAATTATCTAGGTTAGGTGAAGATATATCTAAACGGACATCGGTAGTCTCAATACCATGCTTGTTAAATGTTCGGAATCTAACCGTATCACCGATATCTACACTTGGAAATTCTGTAGTTAGAAAGTAGCCTAAATCTACAAGATAATTGCCTTCTGGCTCATCAGGTGTTGCATCTTCACCTGGCGGCACTTGACCACTCGAAAAAGTTATGTCACTACAATTATAGAAACCCTCACCAGCGGCATCATTGCGTTGCCAGCGGGTATATAAAACAGCATCACCAGAACGTCCCTCTGGTAGGGTTAGTTCGATTCTGTACTTTCTATCCTCATCTACCTGTACATTTCCTGCTGTGTCTATCAACTCCAAATCTTCCCAATTAAGAGGGCGGCTATGATCATAATCTTCATTACTTAAATAGAATTGCCAGAAAGACGGATTGTGGGGTGCAGTAGCATTAAAAACCAACTCGAATCTGTTGTTATCGTCTAACGCTATTGGGGTTTTCTGCCAATGAGGTGATGCGATATTCAAACCAGCTTTAGCATTTGACCCGGCTGAACAAAGTGTACCGTTTGGGATCGCAGACTTAACTGAATCCATATCATTGTAATCGACGATATTGATTGCAACTTCATTACGTTGCACGAATGGATAAGCGCCAGACATGTCAAACGCAAGCTGGCACGCTTGATTAGGAAGTTGACCTGTCCAAAAACCTCCATCTAAATAACATGTATTTTGTCTAGCACTAGGATATTCAACCCAACCGTGGGCAAATACATCATTAGTGCTCATTAACAAGAACATAGGTAAAGTTGAAAGTACCTTAGGTGTTTTTCTAAGCTTAATCATAGATTTTCTCTTAAAATATCTAAAAAACGAGTCGAATAGAATTAAACCAATTCTGTACCGAAACGCTGTGTACGTTACCGGCATTATGCAATAACACCTAATAAAAAAGGTTAATTTAGCTGTAATTTACATGGTAAATTACAGCTAAGCATCAAAATCTCTTAGAGTTTTTCCTTTAAATAAGAATTAAAGTTAATTAATGCAATTGCAACTCCAAAGCTTATATAGATAAAGGGGCAATTCAACAACCTACATACTGCCACCGTACTTCAAAGCAATGTAAAATATAGGATTAATTAAAATTAATAAATGTCATGCGCTAGGAAGAAAAAAGCCAGCAAAATGAGCTGGCTTCGATTTAGATACAAGAATTTTTATTGTAATTAGTTGGCTGGGCGCCAAACTCCCCACTTATCATTCTCATAAGTTGTTTTCGGATTTTGACCACCTTGGATATACCATTGGGCTTTCCATTCACTACCAGCGTATGTCACAGTTTCTCCTCCTTTATAAATAAGCGTAGAGTCCCATGCTGTTGTTTCAGGAGTCGATGGTTCAGAAGGAACTTCTGGAGTATTTGGGTCTTCTGAAGTTACTGGTCTCCAAACACCCCACTTATCGTTATTAAAGGTAACTTCTGGATTGTTTCCACCCTTTACATACCATTGAGCTTCCCAACTCCTGTCTGCATACTGTACAACATCACCACTTCTGTACACTTTTGTTGCATCCCATTGGTCATCATTTGGTACTTCCGGTACTTCCGGCACTTCCGGTACTTCCGGTACTTCCGGTACTTCCGGTACTTCCGGTACTTCCGGTACTTCCGGTACTTCCGGTACTTCCGGTACTTCCGGTACTTCCGGTACTTCCGGTACTTCCGGTACTTCCGGTACTTCCGGTACTTCCGGTACTTCCGGTACTTCCGGTACTTCCGGTACTTCCGGTACTTCGTTGTCGACAAGACCAGTTAACGTCTTACAATCAGCTTCGGATAGTTTACTACCATTTGTGTCAATTAAACCGCAAGAGGAAATTAAGTTAGTCATATCTAGTTTGGTATTTACTATACGGTAACCAAGGCCTTCACGTGCAGCATTAACATGATAACCAGGGTCGTGGTCTACCATCCAATTGAAAACACCGCCCAGATTTTTCTTTTTAGCATATGCAGCCTTTGCATAAACACTTCGCGGTGTATCAATACTCAAGAATTGATTAGTATTTGGGTTAAACAGAAAATCAGAATTTGCATCAGTATCTGTGTACATTTCATAGCCGTTCATACCTACAACACCAGAAGCTTTATAGCTAACTAGATTATCAGCATAATCGTAAAGCTCTGATACACCAACATCGTAACTTTTATTTGTCGAACTATTCGGTACGAAAGTACCCACAAGAGGTGATACACTCTGAAGATCAACTCTACCTGCATTTCTGCTGTAATTAGCGTAACCAATTTGAATGGCTGTCGAAGGTACATCCAGAACATCAATCATGTAATCAATCGACTTTTCTGCTGAATGAAAAGTATCGTCACCTGAAAATATATCACCGGAGAGATTTGTATGATGAGCTAATTTGTCTTGCCACTCACCCATAAAATCGTAAGTCATCAAATGAACATAATCTAAGCCATTATCGATTAAGTCTTTTATATTGGATGCTGCAAGTTTGGTTGCTGGTGCTCCCGCTGCAATAGCAATTTTCTTTTCTGGCATTCCGTGGTGATTCAAAGCTTGGCGCAGCTCTTTTATCAACAGAGTGTAGTTTTTGCCGTCATCAACTGACCATGAATTGCCACTAGCACCTCCACCACCTGGATATTCCCAGTCAATATCAATCTGGTCAAACATAGGATATAAAGTGAACCATTTGATAGCACTATCTATAAATACTTTTCTAGATTTTGGATCTGCAGACATACGAGAAAATGGTTCAGACAATGACCAACCACCTACGCTAAACGCTAACTCTAAGTTAGGGTCCTTCGCTTTCATATCTCTCAGTACTGCAATGAGACCTCCCGCATATTGTTGTCCGGTTTCGAAGCTCGCGCCACCTTGTATCTCACTATTCCAATAACCGTTACCACTACCATAATCTGTCAAATAATCTGAATTCGGATCGGTGAATACGATCGTAAAATCCGGATAGTTATTTTTCGAGCACACACTAGCTACAGCATTTACAGCGGAAGTATTGGTTGGGTCACCTACGCCTGAACCACACAGACCCATAAAGGAATACACTAATTTATCATACTTCCCTTCAATATCATTGAGATTGAAGCCTCTTTCATACACACCCCAGTTAGATAAGTAACCAGCAACAGGAAGTAATGACTGATCATGTTCATATACGTTAAATACTTGCTTAGCATCAGACCATTTTGCTGCATGTGCCGTTCCCGCCACACTACAAGCAACCAACATAGCCAAGCTGGTTAGTTTTAATTGAGTTCTCATTATAAATCCTCTTTATGAAACTAAAATCACGCCTTAATATATTCAAGACGAAAACTTAATTTAAAGGGCAACGAAGTCATAGTCTATATAAATTCATATAATTAATCGTCTTTCTAAATCCGCTAATGGGATAAAATAAAAAGTTTTCAAACCCAAATCATATATAAGTTGAAAAATATAAAATTAATGTGAATTTATCATGTCATATACAAAGGAGACATGAGAACCAATGTCTAAACACTCTATCTTAAGATACACATTAGTTTCAGACACTAAAACTCTAGTCAATATTTCCGATATATTTCAACCATGAAATTTTTAGCACTTTCGACAAGGAATAGGAACGTTATTAGTATACTCAGTCTTTTTATCAAATATCATGAATAGTAGAAAAAGCTCTTTTATAAAAATAATCATACTTATGTTTTTCAAGATAATCTTTATCGCTAAGCTGTCTTATTACATTATCACTTTGTTTTAGCAACATCCTTGTTTGATTTTTACCTAACCCTTCAGGCCAAACCTCCCCCAAATGCTCCACAATTTTAATTCGAACAGATACTAAGGTTGGATATCTATTAGAAATTTCGATATAAATTAGAAGTGACTCTTTCTTATTTAAATTCCGTAATGCTTGATATCTTTCATTAAGCCAATTTATTTTTTCTTCTTCCAAATCTTTTGATCTTTTGAGAAGAACATTCATAGACTCAAGAATTATTTCACTGTTGATTTCATTTTTATTATTCACTATTATTCTTTCATAAGATTTCGCTAGCATTAAAGTTGCTTTTTGACTTTCTTTGTCATAAGAACAGAAAGATAATAACCAAACAAAATATAAAAGGTCGTAAAAATGAAAAAGACTATTATTAGATACTACCTCTCGAAAACATGAGTTTAACAGACATAAAAACTCATCGAACTTCCCCTGGAGTAGTAATAAGTGTGATGCCAATATATCTACATTTACTTGTAATGATCTAGATTTTTCTTCTATGGAAACTAGTTCTAGCACTGAAGATTCTATATTAGACAAAGAAATGCTATTCTTCGGTGAATCCATAGAGTAAAATGTTAACATCCTTCTTACTAAATTCAACTTCATCCAAAGATTATTTCTAAATGTGTCGTTATTTAAGTTATAATATTTTTTGTAAAAATTAAATGATTCACAATAATCACCAACAGCAAATGCTAAATTAGATATTACTAATTCCCTCTCTGAGCTACCTTTAGTTAACCCATTGACAACCTTAAGATGTACAATACTATCAGGGATATTATTAGAATGAAGATCAATACTAGCCAATTCTTTTATGGCATTTATATTCTTCGGGCTTCTCTCTAAAATGGATTTTACTAATTTCCTCGCACCCTCCAGCTCTCCGAGATTCTTCATAGAATTTGAAAAACCCAATAAAACCCAATCGGATTCGTTATCATTTAGAAGATCTTTATAAAAATTTTTAGCTTGGTTCCATAGCTTCATGAAACGGTAGAATCTACCTTTCTCCCGCATAATGTGATTGTAATATTGAGGAAGAAAAGGAAGTAATCTGTCACACTCTTGAACACCTAATTCAAAATCACCTTTATCTCGAGCTATATATATATCCTTCATCGCATGTTTACGCTTCACACCCGATACAACTCTTTTCCTAAGAAACTCTTGATTAAATGGCTTCAACAGATAATCATCTGGTTCTAACTCAATCAATGCATTAACTGTTTCTAAAGAGGAATCTCCGGTTATAACAACAAATAATGACTCACTCTTTAGGCAGTCAAAATGTTTCATTTCTTCAAAAATTTGTTTTCCGTCAAGTGTTGAATAGAAGTTATAATCACAAATTACGACATCAAATAATTCATTTTTAGCCAATGCTATCCCACTTTTCGGGCTTTGAGAAAATGCGATATTTTTCTCATTAAATCCGATTTTTGATAACATACCTCGCACACTACTTATAACCACATTTGAGTCATCAAGTATAAGTACTTTCAACTTTGTTACATCCATTATTGAAGTTTACTCTAATTATTTTAATCATTATTCATTTCTATTCTAATTATCAGTAATGTAATTAAATTCTAGTTAAATGATTTTCATAAAATAAAACAATGACTAAATTTCGGCCATTACATTCTTCATTCATTTAAAGTCAACCTCCCTTTAATATTAGCAACAATAAGTTTATTTTCAGGAAACTCCTGAAATATGTACATGGTATTACCATCTCGTTGCATGTGGTAAAACAACATTAGATAAGCCTGTGTCATCCTGTTGTAACGATCCGTAGAATTTTCTTTATTCCCTCCTTGTACTCTTTCTCGACTGTATACCAAATAAATAATTTGATTACCATATGCTAATTGTCGCCCTTCAACTTTCCATGTAGATAGAAGCTTATGTTGTTCATCGAAATGATAATGCATGGCTACAAATTTTCCTCTATAACAAGTTACAAATGTTTCTCTGTTTACTTCAGATTTCATTGTTGTCATCTGATATGAGCAACCGAAACCATTAATTACTCCATAACTCAGCCATGATAAAGCAAATATAGAACACAAGATGGATATCACGAGCAGTCTATTCATTGTTCTTTTACCTCTGTATAGTACTTCGAAGATACGAAATAGATCTTGCTTCCAGTACTATATCTCAAATCAACGAGGCGCTTCTCTTCTGAAGACAAGTAGCAAACGTCATTTGTAAATATTTTCTCACATTTGACATCAACCCAGGATATATAGAAATAGAAAAACTGCGCTAAAGTGGGAGCCAGAATTAAACTTAATATGATTATTTTTAATAAAACTTTACCTGGCTTTTTGTCTATATTTGAAACACCTTGGGTTTCAACATTTGAAACACCTTGGCTTTCAACATTTGAAACACCTTGGCTTTCAGCATTTGAATTAAATTTATCAGATCGCTTTACTTCCTCATCAATTACTATCTTATAACCACGCTTCGGTTCATTTACAATACTTATCCCACCTAATTTAAGAATTTTTCTTAAGTTAGATATAGCTACCGCTAAAGAATTCACTCCAGTTGAATTATTCTCTCCCCATCCTGCGATCTCTAAATCTTTTCTTGATACAAGTAAGTCAACATTACTATGAAGCGTTTTCAATATATTTGCTTCTGGAATTGTGATAACATAAGACACTCCGTCTGGTAACTTCAACGTAGCAGTGTTAGATATTTCTAGCTCAAAAGGCCCAACATGAACCAAGACCATTTTTTTCTCCGATTTCGAATGACGATACATACATTTTAGTTCATTTTTATTATGAGTACCTAGTCGAAAACATTGGTTACGCTAAATCTAACTCCGCCCTTACTTATGAAGTATGCCTTTAACCAGTCGAGTTCGTCTAAAGGCAGTTTAAAAGTACAATGCACGTTTTTTCCTTGGACTAAGTCATTATCACACATATCTAACACAGACTGAATCGAACTAGCAATTAATGTAGCCCTTGCTTCTATGTGTTTAGTATCATACAATTCAGACATTATCATTATTTCTTTGCTCTCTATTGAAATCACATTCATATCTTTCTTATCACACTACGATTCCACCTCGCATATGACATCGGCATTAGAAATGGAGCTACCGCATAACCATAGGAAAAATGCATAAATTATACATAAAATACGGTCATTAGGTGATACTGATCACATTGATTTTAGACTTTCGCGCTTGTGCTTCCTAATCATTTTAAGAGTGTTAATTAGTCATAACGTAAACCAGTAGACCCCTGTTAATCAAAACAAGCAATTTATAATTTTAACTCAAGTTAAATGTCAATTCTGTACTGAACAGACCGAGTTCATAAACATGGAAAGTTTCTTTCAGACTTTCCTTGTTTCAGATGTATTCATTTTAGAAAAAACTTCCAATTCAATTAGAACGACGTGCCTATTTAAACCAGGTGTCAAGGAAACAAATATAGATGCGCCGACAAATAGCGTGAAGCACGAAGATAAAGTTAGTTTAGAATGTTATATATGACGTAGTGTTGAGTAATACACAAAAGCCTTACTAACACAAGTAGTCTTAATGACTTGATAAGATAACATCGCTCTAATCTATCAAACTGATGAACAATGATTGTTTTTTGAGAAAAATGAGACTATCGAAGGCTTTATTAACACTCGCTCTAGACGCATTATTGAACGCATACTTAATAAGTATAATACGGATACTGCGAGCACCTCTCACTTTACGGAAACCTTCCGATATAATTTTCTTTTGTACAGGTGCATTTATTGTCTAAACGAAAGGTTTACGTATATTATTATAAAAGACATATGAAATCAATTGTGCACAACAATACAAAGTTATTTACACGGCCAAAAATGACTTGTGTAAAGAGCATCAAACTTTAAAATCTAGAAGAAATGCATAACCAAAATTAGACGGCGATTATCGGGAAATAATACGATGTTAAAATAAACAATTTCTAATCATACGATTATTTATAATATTTCGAAAAATTCCCAAAAAAAATAACACAATTAAGATCTGCATTTAAGATATAGTTATAAGCTTTTCATTGTGGCAATAGACGGCTTAACTTCTCTGACAGATATAAAAATACAAGTATTATAATACTTAACGGAAATAAAATAATAGCTATTTTTATTGTGCTAATATTATCCGATACGGAAATAACTAATAAATTTAAAAACGTCAATATAACAACGAATAGTTCTATCGCTCTGCTCATATATCTGTTTTTGTTTCTAAATATAGCATACTTTCTAATCATTAAATATAAACCTTATAACTTGGACTTTCCATTGCTACCATATAAGACTGATGTTATTACAAAAAAAACAGATTTAAAAATTAATTATTGTAAATTATGTATAATTTATCAAGTTAAATATGATAACCCATGAACACGCTATCACGTACAATATTGATGATCACAATATGGCCCACTTGCCTTTATACGAAACAAAGCTCACAGTAACTTTTATTTTGCCTTCACGGTATCGATAGCTTTTTAGGTCCACATCAATTATGATAGCGGAATAAAGCAGATGTGGGGCATTTAGTAACATAAACGTCATCGAACAATTTTCGTACATGCTATAAGGTCTTATAAATTGACATCGCCTTAACGACTCTTGTTATTTGATTCGATGTTTCATTCGAGTTCAAGTTATCTTAGCAATACTCCACCGACCTAGTTGAAAAAATAAAAGGAAAAATTTTCATATGGTTGCAAGCAAAATCCAATGGTTTCCGGGCCACATGCACAAAGCCCGCAAAGAAATCGAAGAAGTTATCCCTAAAGTTGACGTTATCATTGAAGTACTAGATGCGCGTATTCCATTTAGTTCAGAAAACCCAATGATTGCAGAGATCAAAGCAGGTAAACCGGTAGTTAAAGTTCTAAACAAACGCGACCTTGCTGATCCAGAACTAACCCAAATGTGGATTGAGCACTTTGAAAAAGAGCAAGGTGTAAAAGCGATCGCGATTACTACCAGCGTTAAAGAAGAAGTAAATCACATCATGGAGCTAGTACGTAAATTAGCCCCTCACCGTGAAGAGATTGGTAAAAACATTCGCACCATGATCATGGGTATTCCAAACGTTGGTAAATCAACCATCATTAACTGTCTGGCAGGTCGTACGATCGCCGTTACAGGTAACCAGCCTGCTGTGACTCGTCGCCAGCAACGCATCAACCTACAAAACGGTGTGGTGCTTTCGGATACTCCGGGAATCTTGTGGCCCAAAGTAGAAAACCCTCACAGTGGTTTCCGCCTAGCAGCAACTGGGGCAGTAAAAGATACTGCAATGGAATACGATGAAGTCGCATTCTACACGGTAGAGTACTTGGCGAAGCAATACCCTCACCTACTGAAAGAGCGTTACCAAATCGAAGAGCTGCCAGAGTCAGACATCGAATTGATGGAAGAGATCGGTCGCAAGCGTGGTGCACTGCGTGCAGGTGGTCATATCGATTTGCATAAGTGTTCAGAAATTCTTCTTCATGAACTGCGTAACGGCACACTTGGTCAAGTAACTCTAGAGCTGCCAGAAATGATCACGCAAGAGCTGATCGAAGTTGAACAAGAAGCACTGCGTAAAGCAGAAGAGAAAGCGAAGAAAAAAGAAGAACGTCGCAAGCGTTACCTGAAGAACAAGCGTTAATTCCAATCGCAATTCCTAACTCGTCAAAATAAACGATAATGGCGTTAGAGTTTTTGGATTATAGAGTCGCTAGCTACCGAATTGCGCCGAAAAGCCGACTTTACTCTTCAGTCATCTTACGACGTTGCGCTTAATCGATGACTTGCTGTGACTTGTACACAATCGAGTAGGAGGAGGCCTCACGGCCTCCGTCCTCTCACACCACCGTACAAGCGTAGGTCGCATACGGCGGTTCCGAATATATTTTCAGTGACTCATACCCGTCTCGTAACGAGTATAATTCCATCTCATTGAACCATTTAACTGGCATGGCGTGATTCACCTGAGGCGTTAACGTCAGATGCCACCAACCTTTATCTGACATCGCTAGCTTCCACGCATTGCGCTCTGTTACACCTTGTCGCTGTAACCATGTCGCTATGCTGTATCTGCGTTTGCGCTGCTTCAGTCGGTAGCATCTTAATCGACGCCGTATCCATTCGTCTAAACGCTGCATCGCGCTCTTACGCAGGGCGAGCTTGAAGTAGTGCTGCCAACCTCGTAGGTATTGGGTTAACTCGGTGATTATTACCGATAACTCTCGACCTCGATTTCGCTTCGTTATTCTCCGCACTCGCTTCTTCATTTGAGCTTGTGCCGATTTTGATATCAGGATGGTTCCGTCTCTCTTGAAGCTATGGCTTAAATAAGCTCGCTCCGTCACTCTTGTTGCTGCACTTTTCTCACGATTTACCGTGAGCTTTAGCTTCTGCTCCAAGAACCCCGTTATCGACTCTTTGACTCGATGGGCGGCTTCCTCACTACGAACGTAGATTTGGCAGTCATCTGCATATCGACAGAACTTATGCCCTCTACGCTCTAACTCTTTATCCAGTTCATCTAATACGATATTGAGAGTAACGGAGATAATGGACCACCCTGTGGTGTTCCTCGTTGTCTTCGTTCAACTAACCCATCTCGCATTAAGCCTGCCTGTAGATATGCCCTGATTAGCTTTAATACTCGTTTATCACTAATGTCCTTAGATAACCTGTGCATCAGCCTATCATGGTTCACTGTGTCGAAGTATTTCGCTAGATCGATATCCACTACATAACCTCGACCCTCTCTGATGTAACGGCTTGCGGTCACTAATGCATAATGCGCACTGCGGTTTGGCCTGAACCCATAACTGCTGGCGGAGAACTTAGGCTCATAGATATCAGTCAGCACCGATGTAATTGCCTGTTGAACAACCCTATCAAGCACCGTGGGGATGCCTAGTTGCCTTACACCACCATTAGGTTTAGGGATTTCTGCACCAAGGACTGGTTGAGGTTGATAGCTTCCGTCCAGAAGACTCTGCCGGAGCTCTTGCCCATTTGAAGCTTGTCGAAGTTTACAGATAGTCGCTTCGATATCGAGTCTATCGACACCTGCACAACCCTTATTCTTCTTCACGCGTCGAAGAGCATGGTTCAAATTCACTGGAGAGCAGATTTGCTCCATCAGCGGAGTTGGGGTCACCAAGACTCGTCCTCCTTTCTACGCCGATCATGCTTGTCATTCTTCGTGACCATGAGCTCTACTTGCGGCATTGCCCATTGGGACGTAGAGATGTTTTCCATCTTGCTATGACTCCACATCATTGAGTAAATAGTGACTGCTTCTTGATATATTCAGTTCAGGCCTTCCTTTGAGTTGTACTTCCTCAAAGTACTATGCCTTCTGCTGACTTCTCATTGCCCATCACACAACATCACTGCTGTATTAGTCTCAACTGAGACAAGCAATAAGATCTCCCGAGGTAAGACGTTGCTCTTTCCCTTGGTCGTGCCTGATTTACCTATACACACTTCCCGTCGAGGCATTGGGCTATTCTATCTATTGCTAGGTTACCCAAGTTGTACAGGCCTACTATCAGATTTCTGTTCGTCACAACCAAGTTTTGCCATTTGCTTCCTTCAGATTTCACCTCACGGCGAACACCCTTGCATAGGCTAACGGTTCTCGCTCGACTGAGCCCGTAGAGGACTTTCACCTCCTAGATCAACGCCATGCTCGGCGCACAACAAAAAGCCCCGAGCGAATACTCGGGGCTTTCGTTTATCATCTTGTTCGCTTTATCAAGCAGGTGTTTGCAGTTGCTGGGCCAAAGTCGAAGGCGATGACCAAGAGTAGACTTTCTCTTTGACTTTGCTGCCACAAGGCGCGTCCCAGATCTGCTCAAGCTCTTCTTTACCACCAATAGACTCATAAAAACCAATAGCCTGCTTGTTCTTCGACATCACCTCTAAGTAGAGACCACTATCAGCATAATATTGCTCAAGTCGCTCTGAGAGCTCTGACAATAAACGCTTACCAATCCCACGACCACGATAGGCGTTATCGACATGCAAAGCGTCAATAAAAGTACCACGGTCGAAGTTGTGATTACCAAACGCACATACAAACCCAACAAGCAAACCACCCTCTTCAAGCAGCAGTACATGTTGGTTAAAAGGTGGATTGATGAGGCGAGTCTGCCAAATTACCGATCTGTCTTCTAGAACGTCGTGATCTAGATATTGATCAGCAAGAATCCCACGATAGTAGATTTTCCAGCTGTCTGCGTGTAACTGTGCGATACGCTCGTAATCTTTATATTCAGCTACTCTAATTTCCATTTATTAGCCCTTAGCACTTCCATTTATTTATTACTTCTACATTTAATACTACTTAAACACAAAATTAAAGCAAAACATACTATTAAAGCCTGACTACTAACAGGTACTTACACTTTGATTATTGACTTACACGTGTACGCTGATATTCTAGCGAACAACTGTACGCTCAATGGAATATGCTGATGACAACTGGCAATACAACGCAAAATAGCAAGCCACCTCTTATCTGGTTAAATGTTTTTATCTTCTCTTTTAGTATGCTTTTGGCTTTGATTGCCGCCCCTCTTTATGGCTACTACAACGGCTATGGAGCGGAGCATTGGGTTTGGTTAGCAATCTGTTTTAGCTTTTGTAATCTATCAATAACAACGGGTTACCATCGTTTGTGGTCACACAAAGCGTTTGAAGCACATTCTAGCTTACGATTTCTTTTTGCTTTAGGTGGTGCATTTGCACTTCAAAACAGCGCCCTTCACTGGTCTTCAGATCACCGCGTACATCACAAGCATGTCGACAACAACGACAAAGACCCATACTCTGCGAAACGCGGCTTTTGGTACTCGCATATCGGTTGGATGATTCGTAACTACAACACTTCAATTTACAAGGACTACGAAAATTGTCGCGACCTTAAAAAAGACAAAATTGTGATGTGGCAGCATAAACACTACATCTTATTAGCACTTGTTATGAATTTTGGCGTACCTATTGCGCTTGGCGTGATCTATGGCGACGTGATTGGCATGTTGCTAATGGTTGGTGCAGTTCGCCTAGTACTTAACCATCACACAACTTTCTTTATTAACTCACTTGCGCACATCTGGGGTAGCCAACCTTTCACAGACAAGAATACAGCACGTGATAATGGCATTCTTGCGGTTTTGACTTTTGGCGAGGGTTACCACAACTTCCACCATATTTTTGAGAACGATTACCGCAATGGCATTTACTGGTGGCAATACGATCCAACTAAGTGGCTGATCAAAAGCGCGTCGCTATGTGGCCTAACGTCGAAATTAAAGAAAACGCCACAAGCACGAATAGAGAAAGCAGAAGCTGCGATGCTGTTAAAGCGTACTCAACAGAAAATCATGCATCGAGCAGACAACATTCAAATTGCTGAAAAGCTGCAAGCAGAGTTCGACTCTCTTGTGGCAAACATGAATGAATACTATGCGGTGAAAAAGCAGTTGCTTGAGAGCAAACGCGACGACGTAGTTAAGAAATATGAGCACTCATTACTTAAAGTTCGTTACCAGCAAATCAAGCTCAACTTCGAACAACAGAAGCGTAATTGGGTCCAAACCGTAGAGCAGTACGCTTAACCCTCTCAGCTACTGCTCCTCGTTTAGAGCGAGCAATGGTTGCTGCGATTGGTATAAACGTTACCCAAATTAAAATGCAGAAGGCGCACTTGATCGTGCGCCTTCGTTTTTTCTTCAGCATTAAAACGGTTTAGCAAACAAGAACTTTAGCTCTTAAATGCTTTGACTGTCTTAGTTTATGATGTTTTAAACTGCGCCACTGCACTGTCCATCTCATTCGCCTGTGCTGCTACTTTATCCACCTCAACCAAGCAATGTTGAGCTGAAGCCGTATTCTGATTCGAGATAGCACTTAGCTCAGTAATAGAATCACTCACCTGCGCCATAACCGCACCCTGCTCTTCAATTGCAGAAGCAATGCGTTCTGAGTTGCCTTGAATATCTTCCATATCACTTAGAATCAGCTGTAGACTTGAATCCAATGATTCAGAGTCACTTAATGTACGTTGACCTTGAGAGTTACACTCTCCAATCTCCGCCATAGAAGCTTCCATTTGGCTTTGAATTGCCGACACCACGTTAGTTATCTCTGTGGTTGATTGGTGCGTACGACTTGCTAGCGCGCGAACCTCATCTGCTACAACCGCAAAGCCGCGACCTTGTTCACCTGCTCGTGCCGCCTCAATCGCTGCGTTCAGTGCTAGCAGGTTCGTCTGCTCAGCGATACCTTGGATGATGTTTACCGCATCACCAATTTGGTCGACATGGTGGTTCAATGAGCTTATTGAGTCTTGGCTGCTCGATAGGCGTTCAGACAATTGCGTAATGTTGTTGATTGTCTCAACGACAACCTCACGACCTTTATCCGCATTAAGACGCGCTTTTTGAACTCCTTCTGCGGCAATCGCGGTACTTTCAGAGATTTCACCAATGGTTGATACCATCTCTTGAACCGATACTGTCATTTCACCCGTGTGGTTTGCTTGAACGTCAAACTGCTTAATCACTGATTCCAGTTCATTATGCATATTTGATGTGCTTGAAGTGAGCTGCTGAGACTTCTTCTGAGATGCCGAGATAAGCTTCTCTAGCTGATCCAACAACTGATTAAAATATTCACCCAGTGAACCTAGCTCATCGTGCCCTTTCAACTCTGAGCGAATCGAAACGTCGTTCGAATCCACAATACGGCGAATAACAGACAACAGAGACTCAATGCGACCAACAATAGAACGAACGATCACCCAACTCAACAAAACAATAATGACGAGCAACGTACCGCTTAATACTTTGTTTATAAGATTCAACCTGTCTAGCTGTTCAGCAGTGGTATCTTTGAGCAATGATGAAAACTCTTTAAACTGCGTTTCTACCTTATGAGAAGCAGAGCGCGCCTCGCCTAGTAAACCTTCATTGTGCTTTAGGCCAATTTTAACTCTCTGATCTACGACCTGCTGAGCTGAGTTTAAGAAGCTTGCCTGAGCATTAGAGAGTAAGCTTAAATCAAGGTTACCCTGTTCAACCAACTCATTGAATTGGTACATAGCAAGCCTCTCTTCGTCTGAAGCTCTTTCAAAGCTTACCGCCAAGTCTTTATGGAACTGGCCCAATAAGCCTTCATCATCTGATAGACCCAAAACTTGGTACGCGCCGACAAGCACCGTAAAGCTCTTATGGTAGTCGGAGATGTCCTGTCTTAGCTGAGCTGTATTCGCGAGACTTAAATCTTCAAGAACACTCGCCAACTCGGATTCTAGATCCTGAAACTGACGGTAGTTGTTTTCAAACTTGTCTAAGTACTTAATATCGCTTCGGAGAAGGAAATCTTTCTCGTTTCGACGCAAGTTAAGCAAACGAACTTCTAAATCTTTAGTGATCAATGTTGCTTCATGAAGCTGCTCACCGGTTTTTGTAAAATGGGAGGTGGTAAATAGTAGAGATACCATCCCTAAAATTGAGAATAGACCCAATGAAAATAGTTTATTTTTAATATTCATATAAAACATCTGATGTAAATAACGACCCCTAGTGATAACTCTATCAACAAGGTTGGACCATAAACGAGACCTGTAACACAGTCTTATATGTTAACAGACAGTGAATTTTCAAAAATTAAATAAATGAGAGAGTGATCGAGAATCAGTGACTACAGGCCTATTGCTACAGTTTTATGACAGAGTGTCATAATTATGAAATGTGGAGGGAGTTATTAACAAAAATCTCAAAAGTGAAACAAGATCGTACTTAAAGCGTGAAATTTGGCATAAAAAAGCGCTGATGAAATTGTGTTCTACTCAATCTCACCAGCGCATCATTTAAAAGACTTCTAAGTTAAGCTGCTTTCGTTCTTAACTTAGCAAGAATGTCGGCATTCTTTAGGTTTGCCATTCCAACGTAAGCCACTGGAACGAGGAACAAAGAGAAGAAAGTACCCACGGTTAAACCACCAAACAATACCAATCCGATATTGATACGGCCTAATGAACCCGGTCCTTCCGCCAATGCCAATGGTAATGAACCAAGGATCATCGTCAGCGACGTCATCAGAATCGGTCTCAGTCGAGAACGTGCGCTTACCATTGCCGCTTGTTTCGCCGTCGCACCTTTCTTACGCTGCTCATTCGCAAATTCCACCAGCAAGATACCGTGTTTGGTCACCAGACCGACCAAAGTCAACAAGCCAATCTTAGAGTAGATGTTTAAGCTCTGACCAAATACCGATAAGGTCAATACCGCACCGACAATACACAGTGGAACCGTTAACAAGATGATCATCGGATCAACAAAGCTCTCGAACTGCGCCGCTAAGATTAGGAAGATGAACACGAGCGCTAACACGAATAGCATCTGCGCCCCAGCACTTGAATCCACAAGATCTTTTACAATGCCGTTGAATTCATAACTCTGAGCATCTTCGAGCAACTCTGGTACGACTCGGTCGACGTAAGCCTTTACATCACTCGCAGTAAATCCTGGCATCAAGTCAGCGGTAATTTCCGCGCTGTCTTGACCCATAAAGGTTTTAAAGCTCGATTCAGATGTCACTTGTTTGATCGATACAAACTGAGACAGTGGCAGTCGCTGACCAGATTCTGAATCGACATAAAGCTTATCCAACACCTTGAAGTCACCTAAAGCGTTTAGGTTAACCTGCACTTGGATTGGATAGGTATAACCATCGTCAGCTTGCAGGTCAGCCGCTTTCACGGAGCCTAAGAAAGTCGAGAGTGCATTGGTTACATTGCCATAATCCACACCAGACAGGACAATCGCATTGCGATCAATGGAAAGATCATAACGCAGCTGATCTCGTAACATTGAGTTGCGTACATTGGTCACGCCTTCGTAGTTTTCTAATGCTTCAACCACTTTATGTGCCGTTTCAGATAACGCATCGGTATCTCGATTCACCGTCGTCAATTCGAGCACCATATTGGTCGCGATATTTAGGCTATCCGCAGTGCGCACTTTAAAAGACATACCATAAGCAGAAACATTGCTCTTAGCATCGGCAATAAACTCGTTGAGTAGTTCGTCTGCCGACTTGTCTCGCTCACCCCATGGTTTTAACAGTACGTGGTTAGTTGGTGTGCCCTCAATGTAAGACAGGTTCGCTTCAACCGAATCATTGTCTTTAAAGACCGAATTAAGTTGCTCGTTGTTGTCTAGATGGTACTGACGACCCACACCGGTTGGTGGTGTTGATGTTACTTCAACAAAGCCAGTATCTTCAGTCGGCAGTAATACCTGAGGCATTTTCCATACAGCAACCGCAGACAAGGCCACCATCACCAACGCAATTCCGGTCATCAACACTTTACGTTCAAACCATTTGTTCAACTCTGCGCTGTAACGGTCTGACAATTTATTCAGTTTAGAATCGACAACTGAGTACCATTTAGCAGGTGTAGATACCGGCTTCATTAGATAGGCACTCATCATTGGCGACAGTGTCAACGCCACAAAACCTGAGATGATCACGGCCGCAGCTAAGGTGAAAGCGAACTGTTTGAACAAGTCGGCCGTCAGGCCCGCCATCAAACCGATAGGTAGATAAACCACAGCTAACGTCAGCGTCATAGCAATTACCGGGAATACAATCTCACGGCTCCCTTTCAACGCAGCATTCAGTGGTGTCTCGCCCTCTTCGATATGACGATAACAGTTTTCCGCAACCACAATCGCATCATCCACAACTAAGCCAATCGCGAGAATGATCGCCAATATGGTGAGAACATTGATACTAAAACCCAATCCCCACATCACGGCAAATACACCGATTACACACACCGGAATCGTGATAATAGGAATCGAAGCGACTCGGAAAGAACCCAAGAAGATGATCACTACCGCTGATACTAGAACAACGGCCTCGACTAACGTCATGAAGCCTTGATCGATTGCTGCTTTGATGAAATCTGCTTGGTTGTAGACCATCTTCATCTCGATGCCTTCTGGCAACTGAGACTGGATGTCTTCAATTTGTAGTTTCACTCTGTCTGCTACCGTAACTGGGTTCTCACTCTTAAGTGGCAGCACTTGGATAGACATCGCTAACTTGTCATCGACACGAAGAATACTTGGCGCCAAGCTCTCTTCACCCATTTTTACGTCTGCGATATCTCCCACACGGATGATCTTTCCATTATCGACTCGGATAACAAGGTCTCGGACATCTTCAACGCTGGTGACTTGGTTCACAGGGTTAATAGAGAAATCGCGAACCTGACCTTTAATCGTACCCGCTGTAAAGGTTGCATTGTACAAGCTCAATGTCCCCACTACATCAGACGCACTGATATTCAGCGCCATCATACGATCCGGTTGTAACCAAACACGCACTGCCTTTGAGCTACCGCCATATGGGCCCCATACGCCACCCACACCTTGGATGTGCTTGAATTGAGGCACAACTTGCTGGCTGATGTAATCAAACATCTCCTGCTTAGACATATTGCCCGTGTTAACAAAGGTAATCACATTGCTCGGCGTGCCAGTGTCGGAAGAGTCATCCGTCACCGTTGGTTGATCGGTCATGCTCGGTGGAAAATCGCCGATCGCTTCAACACTACTGCGTAGATTGTTCATCAAGCCGGTGTATTCGACCTCATCAACATCGTCTTCAAACATTATTTTCAGACTACAGGAGCCCTCTTGGCAGTCTGTCGTCATAGTTTTCACGCTATCGAGCCCTGTTGCCGCAGCAATAAGCTTGTCAGCGACATTACGTGACATGAACTCTGCGCTGGCACCATTAATCGCGGCAGTCACCGTGGCCGATGGCGTTTTATGTTCGGGGAAGTATTGAATAGATAACTTTTGAAAAGAGAGTAAACCAATCAACACCATGGCGATGCTAAGCACAGATGCAAACACTGGATGCTTAATACAAATCTCAGGAAGCTTCATTGTTCACTCCTACTGTTGTCGCTTCCGTGCTGCTTTGTGATGAGTTTTCATTATTTGAATCTAAAGTGACTGATTCTGTCGTTGCTTGTTGATGGGTTTCTGAGGAGTTGCCTTCCGAACCCTTTTTTGCCGATGATGTGTTTTCGGGCTCATGAAGTAAATAAGCTGTCGGCCCGCCGTGTACATTTACAGAGGTTGTTGGTTCCGATTCCGTTAGCGCAGTGTTGATGACTTTAACCAGAGAACTCTGTTTAAGATTCTGTTGACCAGTAACAACGATCTTTTCACCTAGCAGCAGTCCGTCTTCAATCACAACGTGGCCGTCGTTGGTGTTAACTCCCAACTCAACCACTCTTTGTTCAATCGTCTCACCATTCACGACCCAAACAAAACGGGTGTTGTCTTTCGCTAGAACGGCGTTTTGAGATATCACTAACTCCGGCTCCTCATCGCTCGTCACTTGGCTCAGTTTAGCGAACATACCTGGAACAAGGCGGTGTTCTGGATTCTTAATGTGAGCGTGAATCTCGACACGACCAGAGCTCTCATCAACGGCTGGTGCAATATAGTCCACAACCCCTTTAAACGTTTCGCCAGCAAAAGAATCGACTTCAATCGATACATCTTGACCTAGCTTCGCTGAACCTAGGTCGGACTGTCCGATTGAGTATTGAACTTCAACAGGATCAAGCTTGATCAAACTCACCAACACGTTAGAACTATCAATTCGACTTCCTACAGAGTGGCTAAAGTTAGTAAGCTGACCATCAAACGGAGCAATCAACACATAATTGTTCATTAACGCCTTTTTTTGACGGAAATCTGCGGCGGCTAAATTCGCCTGCTCCTTTAGCTCTTCAACATCTTGTTGAGACATTGAATCGGGCTGCTTTTTAAGGAGTTCTTGAACACGTTTGAGCTTTGATTTCGCCAACGCCAATGAACTCTTCGCTTTGTCCAGATCGGCTTTCGCTGTGGTGTCATCAAGCTGTGCGATGACATCCCCCTTTTTTACAAAATCGCCGTCTTTAAAGTGAATTTTGAGAAGCTTTTCTGATGCACTGAATGTCAATGCGGCGGAGTCAGTGGCACGGATCTTACCTACTTCGTTAATTGATGAGGTAAAAACTTGGGTCGTCGCCTGTTCCACGGTAACGGGTACTTGATCTGTATTCTCAGCGAATGCAGAAGGCGCAGCGAGTGTAAGAAGTGTATAAGCAATTGTTTTACTAATTAGGGTCAATTTCATTACAGTAACCATAGAGCGTGCTCAATAATGAGTGCGCTAAAGTGTTATACCAATCCCAGTAAGCAAATGAGCAGTGACTTACTACGATTGGTATCAGCTATCTTTAACTGAACTAGCTTCCTGCTATTAAATTCAATGCTAATAACAGCCAGTTGTGGAGAGAAAAGGCTCAACGTCACTATTGAGCCCTGTTGTACTTAAAATGTGAGACGCTAGCTTTTTCGAATTACACTAAAAACGATATTGATACTGCATACCTACTAATAGTGCGTCGGCACTGACATCAGCAGTAATGTTGCTCTGAGTTCCCGGTATCGTTGTTAAACTCTCATCGACATCATCGCTCTCACCCATCACAATTCCGACACCAAGATCGATACTGCTGTTTTTAGATACAACCGCCGCGCTATCCGCTATCACCGCATCTCCAGAAAAAGCTCGACCTAGGCCTGTAGCGGACTGTGCATTCAATTGGAAACCCGCGGCCTGTGTAAAACAAGGCAGTAACGCAACGGTAGAGGTAATCAGAACTCGATTATTCATGGTCTGCTACCTCCGTTTCGATGTGTTCTACATTGTCAATTTCAATCGCATGACCGTCTGTCACAACCATTGATGCTACGGCTACTTGTTGGGTGTTAGTTGCATCCCAAACATATGAAAGCTCTCCATTGCCGGGTAGCCCCGGCAAACCTGATTCATCCATAGTGCCCTCATACGGGAAGAGATAAGTCCCGTGTCCACCTGTGGTTGCGCGAATGACACCTCGCGTCTGTTCAAGAGATTGCAAAGGTACTGGCGTGGAACCAACAATCTGTGTCAACCCAAGCGCCTTAATAAGAGGATCTGTACCGGTGCGAATATTGTCGGGAGCAAAGTTCGGAACCACACTGTCTGGCACATAATCTTCGCCTACATCGCAAGTTTCACCACAACTACCTACAGCAGCTAGCAGCAGAGTTGGTTGTTGGTTCGCTACCTGTCTTGACGTGAAGCTTGCAGGCTCTGCCCCATCAATCGTCATCTGCACACCTTGTTTGAGATCAGTTACGATCAAATCAAAGATGTCGTCTTCTAGCTGACTCACCGTAATCGCGTTCTCTTCTGATGCAACGACAAACTCTCTTAACGCTTCAATACAAACTTGGTTGCTTGCTTCGTGAGTACACACATCAGGAATGACAGTTTCAGCAATACTTCGCTGTATATCCGGTGACTTTTTCACAGCTTCAGACATTTCAGGGCCTAAAGTCTGAGAAGAGAGTACTAGGTTGGTTAACCCTTGCCCCGGAACAACAAAATTCACGGTATTAAAAGAAAAGTCTGAGTTGTCGTGAAAGTCTGCGCTAACCTGGCTGAACTCGCTCACCATCACCGACATGATCCCACCAAGCGAATGTCCAACTAGGTGGATTTGGTCTTTGTTGACCCATGGAGCGTCGTTCAACGCATATCGCAAGCCTAAGAAATCCGAAACTGATTGCTGCAAGTTGGAGCGCAACGCCAATGGTGAGTCGATATTGATGAAGAAAGATTTATTTGCACGCGCACTGATTTCAATGTCATCTTGGTTATCAGAATCGATGTCATTAGCGTAGCGCACGCGCTCACCATGATATGGCATGTCGATAGCAATTACGGCGTAGCCTTTTTCCGTATAATCGCTCGCCATTAATGAAGCAGCAGACTTGTCCGCGGTGACACCGTGAATGAAAACGACTGTTGGTAATTGACTAACGCCATCCCAACCTGCTGGAGTATAAATATCAGTCGTGATCCTCTGAGTCTCTACAACTTCTGGTAGCGGATCCGATATGGTAGGAAAACCACCCGATGCCGTTTTCATCCATTCGTACAGCGGTGGGCAAGACTCAATAGGGTCGAACTCACTAAGCCTACATTCAACTTCTCTAGACTCCGTAAAAGGCAAGTAGAATGGGACCTCCAAAGTATTTTTATAGAGATCGTATTTTTCATCATTATCTTGGACTACTGTTAACTTTGGCGAAATAAACCTCGTATTTTCATACATATGATTATTTCGCATTGCATCCAGCGTTGAATACGCGCTCTGAGTTTTAAATTGAGCCGCATACACAGGATTGCCTTCCCCTTGATATAAAGAGATGGCTTTTAATACTTGCTCTTGAAGTTCTTGATTTTGGTTTACATTTTGCGGTACCAAGCCATAAAGAATATCTTTAAAACTGTCGTCAGCTTGAAGCGGTTCACCAAATTCTGTTTTAACAGCATCAGTCACGACAACATAATATAGTTCGTTAGGCTTTAGGCTCGCCTCACACTCTATTTTAATGTTGCTTCCATCTGATGATATTTTTGTACTAATTTTCTCACTAGAATCATCCATTAACATCACGTTTCCTTCTAGGCTATTCGCATCTAATGGGAATCGCTTGTCGGAATTAATGCTCTGTAAAGGAATTAAAATAGGTTCGGCACATAAGCCCCAACCATCGATAGCAGAATATGAATTGTTGTAGTCTTGGTAATATTCTTCGCCATTCAAAGCTAAAAGAGCTTTTCTCTCCCCGCTACCTGTAATCGTGCCGTCGTTATCATAGCCATAACCATCGTTTGGTTTCGGCAACTCTTGAACATTGTATGGGACAAAAACAGACACAGGTTCTTGTGTCGTGCTCTCGTCAGATTGACAGCCAATTAGCGCCAGTGCGATTAACCCGCATAGATGTGATTTTTTAAATTTAGACAAAGCATCTCCTCATTTAAGCATCTTCGTGCTCGATATCGATACGTCGGTTCATGGTTGAATTTGGAGCCGAGTCCAGCTCTCCAATTTGTTGTCAGCGATGAATGGATAAATCGAGTCGATAACTAAAGATGGTTGTGTCAATTCACGACCACCCGATAACAACCTCAACATAATCACTATTCAACTTGCGACGCCGATGAAACTACGTAAGAGCCTTGAACACTCAATCCGACCCACTAAATCAGCTTCACATCCAAATGATCCAATACACCTTGCTTTTAGACACCTTAAACAACCTCAAACAAGTTCAAAAATGTTTATCAGAGAACATCAATTACACAAAAAGCCAAAATATATCGGTGACTTAGAGGTTTTTGAACGCCAAACATGCTCTGTTTATATATGTACTGCCTTTTGTTATATTTCAGTAAAGGCGTTTATTAAATGAGATAAAGTATGTCCTCTGAATTCACTATCAATGATGAGATACAAGTTGATTTAAAAGAGTATGAAATTCACCACCTCAAAACAGGGCGAACCTTTACCTTAGGTTCCAATGAGGTTGAGCTGCTCAAGTTTTTCTTTAAAAATCCCAACCAAGTGATCACCCGCCAAGCTCTTATTGAGCAAGTCTGGGAATCGAAAGGCATCTATGTAGAAGACGGCAGTTTGATGCAAACCATCTCTCTGTGCCGAAAAGCACTTGAAGACAAACCTGGACTTTTAATTGTGACTGAGCGCGGCAAAGGTTATCGATTTTCCGGCAGAGTTGTTGAAGGAAAAGTTGAAGTCAAACTGGATAAAACTCCAGAAGTCGTTCAAGTAGAAGAGCAGGAAGAACAACCGAAAGTGACACCAATAAAATTAATTCCAATCACGTTGGTTTTAATCATGAGTACTGTCCTATCCTATTTAGGCTTCACCTACTTTGAAAAAGTCTCGGTATCTAAAATCGTGACTACATCGCACTACCTGACCTGTAGAATTACCAGTGACCATATAAAATTTAAAGAGCTGTATAATGTCACCATGTATGAGTATGAGGATAGAAATATCATTATTGACCATACGGGTAAGTCGCTTAGCTTTCCGAACGAATTTACAGGAGTAGAGTGTGAGTAAAAATAACACGCTAATTGTATTCGTAGCATTATTTGGTATCTTGCTAGGTTGGCTGGCGACAATATTTACTAGCTTTAAGCTGGAAGGCCATTATTTGGCTAACCCAGTCAATGTTATTATGCCGCCCAATGATATCATCTATAATGCCTCTTCAATTAATATTGAATTTAAACAGAATAACAGTTATGACCTTCTTTACGTCACCAATAGAGAAGTGGGATTTACATCATCAGGCACTTACAGCATTACCAGTAAGCATATTTCTTTGGACGAAGAACAGCATCAACGAATTGTTCCAGAGCGAGAGCTTGATTTTTATGAAAAGGTGATGATAAGCGAAGGCTCTGTCTTGTCGTCAGACTTCATGCCGTACATTCCAATCAGTAAGGATGAGATTTTATTGATAACACCAAACTCTATGCTGCACCTGTGTAAATCAGTCGCATGTAGAGACCTTCCACACTATAAAAATGAAGTACCTAAACTGGCAGAAACGGAAGATTAATATCGCAAATTGTGAGTGAAAATAACTAAAATTCATAGGGGCTGTCGCCCCTTTTTTGTTCATTTTTACCAACTCAGCCTATAGTTTCCTTAAACACCTCAACCGCGTTTTCCTACGTTACAATTCCAACCTGTGCTCAACATCTCCAACACAAGGTGATCCGTTCGATATTCTAACTCGCCGCTAATTTCTTTTATTAACATCTAAACAACACAATTTAGTCACTATTAACGACCAAAATTAACATCAAAGAAATTGTTTGTTTTAGATCATACGAACTTCAACTTGACCTCGTGCCACAGAACAGTTTTCTGTACATTCAATGACATATTCTGAAACAGTTTCTTATATTTTTTTAAACTTGATGGAGATTTCTATGTTAGAACTCTTAATTGGATTTGTGGTGACTATTGCCGTTGGCTATTTTATTGTTAAAGGCTACAAAGCAGCTGGGGTACTCCTGACCGCTGGTATCGCATTACTTCTTATCACAGGTGTGATTGGCCATACGGTTCTACCTGCGAAAGTGACATCTACGGGTAACATGGTTACTGATGCACTTGAATTTGTAAAATACATGCTGCAGTACCGTGGTGGCGGCCTAGGTATGCAGATCATGCTACTATGTGGTTTCGCTTCGTACATGACGCACATTGGCGCAAACAATGTCGTTGTTAAACAGTTCTCAAAGCCACTGTCTGTTATCAAATCACCTTACGTGCTTCTAGTGGCGGCATATATCGTGGCATGTCTAATGTCCCTTGCTGTTAGCTCAGCAACAGGTCTAGGCGTTCTATTGATGGCAACCCTATTCCCAATGATGACAGCTATGGGTATCTCACGCCCTGCTGCTGTCGCGGTATGTGCTTCACCAGCTGCAATCATTCTTTCTCCAACATCAGGTGACGTTGTTATTGCTGCGGAAAAGTCAGGATTATCACTGGATGTATTTGCAGTTCAAACTGTGCTTCCTGTTTCTATCTGCGCAATCATCGTAATGGCTGCAGCCGCTTTCTTCTGGAACAAATACCTAGACCAGAAAGAAAACACGCCGATGGAAAAGATCGATGTATCAGAGATTGAAGCAAATGCACCCGCTTTCTACGCTGCTCTACCTTTCTTGCCGATTGCCGGTGTTTTCTTATTCAATGGCCGCACCATTCCTGGCTTGCAACTTGATATCTACACTATCGTTGTTGGCTCTATTTTTGTAGGCGCGCTTGTCGATTACGTCGTCAAGAAGTTCGATGGTGAAAAAACACTGGAAGACCTAGACTCTTGTTACCAAGGTATGGCTGAGGCGTTTAAAGGCGTAGTGATGCTGCTGGTTGCAGCTGGTGTGTTCGCACAAGGTCTGATGTCTATTGGCGCAATCGACAACTTAATTGGCTTAGCGGAAGCCGCTGGTGCCGGTGGTATCGCTCTAATGCTTATCCTAACAGGTCTAACGGTAGCAGCAGCAATCGCAACAGGCTCGGGTAATGCACCTTTCTACGCGTTCGTTGAACTTGCACCTTCATTGGCTGCGAAAATGGGACTAAACCCTGCATTCCTTATCATTCCAATGCTTCAGGCGTCTAACCTAGGCCGTACAATTTCTCCAGTGTCTGGTGTAGTTGTCGCTACCTCAGGTATGGGTAAAATCAGTCCATTTGAGGTGGTAAAACGTACCTCTGTACCTGTTATCTGTGGCCTGATTACGGTTATCTTAGGTACTTTGGTATTAGTTCCAATGGCGGCATAACGCTCCTCTTACTCAAGTATCACCGACAGAAACGTTATAACCAAAAGAAACGCCAAACTCATTGAGTTTGGCGTTTTTATTTGTGCTCTTCGAAATAGGAGAAGAAGCGCTTAACCAAATAAAGATGAAGCTACTTCATCTCTCCGTATCTCTCTAAGTAAAGAACGGTTGCGGCAGTTCTAGAAGCTACTTGCAACTTCTTGAGCAAGCTCTTCATATGCACCTTAACGGTCGATTCAGAGATAAACAGCTGGTCGGCAATTTGTTTGTTTCGGTAGCCCTTGGCAACCTCTTGCAGAATCTGCATTTCACGTTCCGTCAGCTGGTCAAAAATATCTTCGCGGCTTGCAGCATCGCTTAAGTAACTGGCTACTACACTGCTGTACGCTTTGTCTCCACTGTGCGCCTTTTTCAAAAGCTCAATCAGCTCATCCGGCTCAGTATCTTTAAGAAGGTAGCCATCAGCGCCTGCTTTAACGATAGCCTCAATGTCTGCGGGGCTGTCAGAGACAGTTAGAATCACGATGTTCGCACTAGAACCGTCAGTACGCAGTGCTTTCAATGTATCCAGCCCAGACATGCCTTTCATATTGAGATCCAACAAGATCAGATCTGGATCTTCCTCATGAGCCATTGCGACTGCATCTGTGCCGTTGCTGGCTTCGCCGACGACTTCAAACTCATCTTCAAAGCTGAGTAACTGACTGATACCACGGCGCATCAACGGGTGGTCGTCGACCAACATTACTTTACAAATCGTCAAGATTAACTTCCTTCAAACTCTTATACTTTAGAATGACTGTACAGCCCTTACCCTTCGCTGTTTCAATCGTTAATTCGCCATTCAGCCTTGCCGCGCGCTCCTGCATTATACTCATGCCATAGTGGTTTAACTTAGCAGTACTATGGTCAAAACCATCTCCGTTATCTTTTATCACGACTAATACTTCGCCGTTTTCATCGTTACAACATACATCGATCAAATCGGCATTGGCGTGTTTTATTGCATTTACAGTTGCTTCACGGATCAATTGAAGCAGGTGAACTTGGCTATGTGCGTCAAGTTCAATCGATGACAGATTGTTGGTTAGATTAATCGTGCCATCAGTTCTTTCACTGAGCTGCTCAAGCATAGTGCTCAAAGCATCTCCGAAATTACCCTCTTTGATTGATAACCTAAAGGTTGTCAACAATTCTCGCAATTGAGTATAAGCATCAGCCAGCCCATTCCCCAACTCTAGAGCAATTTGTTCTGATTGCTCTCTGTGTTTGTGCTCTGGGAGCTTTCCTATCACTCGCTTTAAGAGAGTAACTTGAATTTTTAAATAAGACAGTGACTGAGCTAGCGAGTCATGAAGCTCACGTGCAATCGTCGCACGCTCTTCCATGATGATCAGTTGCTCTGCCTGTTTTTGTGCAATGTTATAGTATACCGCACGTGAAAGTAGGCGAATAAAGTTATCAATTAGCGCTTTTGTTGAGTGCCCATGATGGTAGCAACAATACAGATAACCTAGTGTGATTTCACTGTCATCAAGCTTCATTTCAAATTTTTCGTAGTGCGAATTCTCGTCGTAACCTTCATCAAGAACAAAAGAGCGACCAGAGGTATCTAAGATCTCCAGTCTCAATGACTCAATATCTTTCAAACCCACAAGGTGCTGGAGTATAGCTCGAAAATTCTCTGGCGAGACGCGCGTAACACCTAGCTCCTGAGACGAATGATACAGTGCCTGAAGAGATTGGTTCGCACTCTGTAGCTCTTTGGTTTTTGCATCAACAACATCCTCTAAGTTGCGATAAAGCGCACCCAAATCTCGCGTCATCGAGTTGAAGGTCTTGGTTAAAATCCCAAGCTCATTGTTATTTGTGACTTCCAGGTGGACTTCAAAGTCACTGTTTTTTATTCGATGGCTCGCCGCGACTAAGGCATGCAGTGGTTTAACAACTTGTTTACGAACAAAATGAACAACAAAAAGAGATATGACTAGAATCCCACCCAGTCCGATACCACCAGCCCAGGCCAATTTGATGAGCTTGTTTTCAGAAAATTCTTGAAGCTTAAACACAAAGCCGTCAATTTCAGACACAAAGTTCTCAACAAGAACTAAGTAGTATTGCCTGTCTGAACTATTCAGCACCTGCTTCAATTCGTGCCATCGACCAATGATCAAATAGTAGTCTTCTGTGATATGCGTAGGTACGTTCCAACCGACCAGGCTAGACATCGACTCTGAGTAGAGAGAGTCTTCGAACTCTCGCATATGCTCTTCGTAATTCGTTGATTGGATTTGAATATCATGAGCTAAACGGTAGCTTTGCATTCGCATTGAGCCCGCAACGTTGACCGCCTCTGCGTCATTAAGACTCGAAGCCAAAGTGAAAATTGCAAATCCTGTCGTCGCAACCGATAAAAGCAAGATAAAAAGAAGCGACTTGGCGATGGTACTCGTGAGAGATGAAACAGGTTTAATAAGCAAAAGGAAATCCCAATCGTTCGAAGGAGCTTAACGGCAATTATTGTCACATATCGATATTCATAGCTCCAACCAATATGTGACCTATCACCACGTAATTTATTGATCTAAGACAATATACAACCCCATTTAGCCCTTAGGGGGTATTTATGCAAATATTTCTAAAACTACACTGCATGTGAGGATAAATGACAAGATGTTAACGAACAAACAGTCTACAATTACAACATCTTAGCAACATTTGAGGTGAGCATGTGCTAGATTTATCAAAACGGCGTCTGTTTTCTCGTAAAAAAGTAGATTCGAGCCTTATCCGATTACCTTGGATCAAAGAGTTAAACAATTTTACTGATGACTGTACTCGCTGTGGAAAGTGCATCGATAAATGCGAAACGAGCATCATTGTGTTGGGCGACGGAGGGTTTCCTACTGTCGATTTCTCAATTGATGAGTGTACGTTTTGTTACCAATGTGCCGATGTTTGTCCTGAACCTATTTTTAAAAATAAACAAGAAACACCTTGGCAAGCCAAAGCGTCGATTTCAGACAAATGCTTAGCCCAAAACAATGTTGAGTGCCGCAGTTGCGGTGATATGTGTGAGCCAATGGCCATTCAGTTTCAACTCAGAGCCGGTGGTGTGGCGCTGCCAAAAATCGATATCGATGAGTGTAGTGGATGTGGAGCTTGCGTAGCAGTTTGCCCGACTTCAGCTATCCTTGTGAGTAATGCATAAATAAAAATAACGAGAGCAGTTTATGTCGCTAAACGAAGTACATATTTCAAGTTTAGTCGTGCATGTGAGCCCAGAGCACCTCTCCGAGATCAAAGCAGAAATCGAGAAGTTCGACAATGCCGAGATTTATGGTGATAGCCCTGAAGGCAAGATCATCGTCGTGCTGGAAACAGAAAACCAAGGTTTTGTCACCGACACGATAGAAGCAATTAACAATATACAAAACGTTCTAGGAACCGCTTTGGTTTACCACCAAGTCGAAACAGACCTAGACGAATCAGAATTAGACACTGGAAGCAATAATTCTCAAATCGAGGGTGAAGTATGAAAATGACAAGACGTGCGTTTGTGAAAGCAAACGCGGCTGCATCAGCGGCAGCCGTTGCGGGTGTAACTCTACCAGCAACAGCAGCTAACCTGATCGCCAGCTCAGATGAAACAAAAATCACGTGGGATAAAGCGCCTTGTCGTTTTTGTGGTACGGGTTGTTCAGTACTGGTAGGTACTCAAAATGGTAAAGTGGTTGCAACTCAAGGCGACCCAGAAGCACCAGTAAACAAAGGCCTTAACTGTATCAAAGGCTACTTCCTTTCAAAAATCATGTACGGTAAGGATCGTCTAGATACGCCGCTACTTCGTATGAAAGATGGCAAATTCCACAAAGATGGTGATTTTGCGCCAGTTTCTTGGAACCAAGCTTTCGACGTAATGGCTGAAAAGTGGAAAGAAGCACTAGCGAAGAAAGGTCCAACATCTGTTGGTATGTTCGGTTCTGGTCAATGGACTGTAATGGAAGGTTACGCTGCCGCTAAAATGATGAAAGCAGGTTTCCGTTCTAACAACATCGATCCAAACGCTCGTCACTGTATGGCTTCGGCTGTAGTTGGTTTCATGCGTACTTTCGGTATCGATGAACCAATGGGTTGTTACGATGACTTCGAGCACGCAGACTCTTTTGTTCTGTGGGGGTCGAACATGGCAGAGATGCACCCTATCCTGTGGACTCGTATTACTGACCGTCGCTTAAGTCACCCACATGTAAAAGTAAACGTACTGTCTACTTACTATCACCGTTCATTTGAATTAGCAGACCAAGGTTATATCTTTAAGCCACAATCTGACCTTGCGATTGCAAACTTCATCGCTAACTACATCATCGAAAACGATGCAGTGAACTGGGACTTCGTGAACAAGCACACGAACTTCAAGCAAGCGGACACTGATATCGGTTACGGTCTACGTGATGAAGATCCACTACAGCAAGCTGCAGCGAATCCAAACTCTGGCAAAATGACATCTATCTCTTTCGAGGAGTACAAGAAGTCTGTTGCACCTTACACAGTAGAAAAAGCATCTGAAATTTCTGGTGTTGAACCAGAGAAACTAATCGAACTAGCGAAGCAATACGCGGATCCAAACACGAAAGTCATGTCTCTATGGACTATGGGTATGAACCAACATACTCGTGGTGTATGGATGAACAGCCTTGTGTACAACATCCACCTATTGGTTGGTAAGATCGCAACTCCTGGTAACAGCCCATTCTCACTAACAGGTCAACCATCTGCATGTGGTACTGCTCGTGAAGTAGGTACATTTGCACACCGTCTACCAGCAGACATGGTGGTAATGAATCCTAAACACCGTGAGTACGCAGAGAAAATTTGGGACATCCCTACTGGCGTTATCCCACCAAAACCAGGTTACCACGCAGTTCTTCAAGACCGTATGCTTAACGACGGCAAGCTGAACGCTTACTGGGTAATGTGTAACAACAACATGCAAGCGGGTCCAAACATCAACAACGAACGTCTACCGGGCTACCGTAACCCAGAGAACTTCATTGTGTGTTCTGACCCATACCCAACAGCAACAGCTCAAGCAGCTGACCTTATTCTTCCTACGGCAATGTGGATCGAGAAAGAAGGTGCTTACGGTAACGCAGAGCGTCGTACACAAGCTTGGTACCAACAAGTTCCTGCAGTTGAAGGCGCGAAGTCGGATCTATGGCAAATCATGGAATTCACTAAACGCTTCAAGATGGAAGAGATCTGGACTGAAGAGCAACTGGCTCTAGCTCCACAATGGCGTGGCAAGTCAATGTACGACATGCTTTTCCAAAACGGCAAAGTAAACAAGTACCCTCTATCTGAAGCTCAAGAGCTAAACGATGATGCAAAAGCAGCTGGTTTCTATATCCAGAAAGGTCTTTTCGAAGAGTACGCTGCGTTTGGTCGTGACCACGGACACGATCTAGCACCATACGATGTTTACCACACTGTACGTGGCCTACGTTGGCCTGTTGTTGACGGCAAAGAGACACTTTGGCGTTACAAAGAAGGTTCAGATCCATATGCGAAAGAAGGCTCAGGTTGGGACTTCTACGGTAAGCCAGATGGTAAAGCATTGATCATCTCTGCACCGTACGAGGCGCCACCAGAAGCACCAGATTCAGAGTTCGACATGTGGCTATGTACTGGTCGTGTTCTTGAGCACTGGCACACAGGTACTATGACTCGTCGTGTTCCTGAGCTTTACAAAGCCGTTCCAGATGCGGTGTGTTACATGCACCCTGCTGATGCGAAAGCTCGTGGCGTTCGTCGTGGTGAAGAAGTTCTTATTTCTAACAAGCGCGGTGAAGTACGAGTTCGTGTTGAAACTCGCGGCCGTAACCGTCCACCACAAGGCTTGGTATTCGTACCATTCTTTGATGCGCGCATTCTAATCAACAAGCTGATTCTAGATGCAACTGACCCACTATCGAAGCAAACAGACTTCAAGAAGTGCCCAGTTAAAATCACAAAAGTCGCTTAATTAGTTAAGAATGTCAGGGCTGCAGCCTTTGTGCAGCCCGCTATAAGAATTTAGCCATTCGGCGGAGAATAAATAATGAAAAAATTACTCATCACACTGTTATCTGTTGGTGCAATGATCGCTGGTGTTGCTCAAGCTGAGCTTGAAAACCCAGGTGGTATCGGTGGTGTAGAATCACTACGTGGTGCTAGCGAGCTAGAATCAACTCGTCCTGCAGATGATTTTAAAAAGTTCCCTCGTGAACAAGTACTAGAAAGCGACTTCGTTTACCAGCCACCGTTGATCCCACACTCAACTCGTAGCTACGAAGTGTCTCTTAACGCGAACAAATGTCTGTCATGCCACAGCTGGAAAAACGCGAAAGAGATGGGTGCAACTAAGATCAGTGTGACTCACTACATGAACCGTGAAGATGCTGTACTTGCAGACGTGTCACCTCGTCGTTACTTCTGTCTTCAGTGCCACGTACCTCAAGCAAATGCAAAACCATTGATTGAGAATGAATACCAGCGCGTAGAATCTCTTCGCTAATCCGTACCTGAGAAGAGGCGAATTTATGAAACTATTAAAAACGTTTTGGAAAAGGCTATCGACGCCAAGTAAAGCAGCGGCAGGTGTTCTACTGTTCATGGGCTTTGCAGGTGGTCTACTTTTCTGGGGTGCATTTAACACAGGGATGGAAGCAACCAACACAGAAGAATTCTGTTCTGGCTGTCACGCTCCTATCGTTGAAGAGATCCAAGAGACGATTCACTACTCAAACCGCTCGGGTGTTCGTGCAATCTGTTCAGACTGTCACGTACCACATGAATGGACTGATAAGATCGTTCGTAAAGTTCAAGCATCAAAAGAGCTATACGCTCACTTTATTGCTAAGACGATTGATACTCCTGAGAAATTCAAAGAGCGTCGTCATCACTTAGCAGAGCGTGAATGGGCTCGTTTGAAAAAGAACGACTCTCTAGAGTGTCGTAACTGTCACCAATTTGAGTTCATGGACTTCTCAGAACAGAGTTCACGAAGTGCTAAACAGCACTCAACAGCACTGGCTTCAGGCGAAAAAACATGTGTAGATTGCCACAAAGGTATCGCACACAAACTGCCTGACATGCACGGTGTTGAAGGCTGGCAATAAGAGGATAAGCAATGAGTACTTTAGAATCAGTAATTTGGCATATCCTTGGTTACGGTGCGATGCCATTCATCATTCTTTCAGGCTTCGCAGTTGTTGCTGCTATCTCTATCTGGATTCTTTCATTCGGTAAAGATAAAGAAGTCGACTAATTACTATCAACTTTTTGCCTATTTAGTTGATACTATAAAGCCACTGATTCCAGTGGCTTTTTTATTATTTCTATATAAAAGTAGAGAGTTAAACTTGAACTATTCCTCTGCGTCTATAATTGGCAATACTTGTTTCACATACTCACCTGGCGCGGTACCAATCACAGGGTTTAACTCTGACCCTCGGTTAAACGGCTCTCGCGGCTCATCACTTTCATACCCGCTTAACCACTTGTTCCAGTGAACCCACCAAGACCCTTCATTGTGTTTGGCATTGGCTAGCCACTCTTGCGCAGAATCATCAAGGTTGTCATTCAGCCAGTAGCCATATTTGTTCTTACTTGGGTGATTCACAACGCCTGCAATATGGCCAGACTCACCAAGCACGAAGGTTTTGTTGCCACCGGTGTTGAGTGCACCTCGATAAGTGCCCTGCCATAACGCAATATGATCATCTTTGGTCGAGATAAAGTAGCTTGGGATTTTAATCTTATTAAGATCAATCCAAACGCCACCGATTTTCACGCCCTTATCCTGAACGAGTTTGTTCTCTAAGTAGAGTTCTCTCAGTAAGAAGTTATGACACTTAGCGGCAACATTGGTGCTGTCACTGTTCCAGTAGAGCAAGTCGAACTCCATTGGGCTACTACCCTTCAAATAGTTGTCGATGTAGTAATTCCAGTAGAGGCTATTCTCTCTGAGTAGACTGAACGTAACGCTCAATGAACGACCGTCCATGAACCCTTTCATATTGTTCTGCTTCTCAATGGCACTGATAATGGTGTCATTGATGTAGGCACCTACCTCTCCTGGTTGAGAGAAATCCAACAATGTTGTGAAGAAGGTCGCTGTCTTGATGCGTTTCTTCATACGCTTAGCCGCATAGTAAGCGACCGTTGAAGCCAATACAGTACCACCAATGCAGTAACCCGCCGCGTTGATTTGCTCTCTACCTGTAATGTCTTCAATGGCAGCGACAGCTTTGACAACGCCTTCAGTCACATAGTCACCAAACTCAACGTCTTTCTGTGCCTCACTCGGGTTGCGCCAAGACATCATAAATACACTATGCCCTTGCTCTAGCAACCAGCGAACCATTGAGTTCTTTTCTCGAAGATCAAGAATGTAGTATTTATTGATAAACGGCGGAACAATCAACATTGGTGTCGCATTCACTTGTTCTGTCTTAGGATGATATTGAATCAACTCAAACAGTTCATTTTTGAACACCACGTCCCCTTTGGTATTTGCAACATCTTGCCCTAACCTAAAGGCATTGTTATTTGTCATGCGGATTTTGAGAATGTCAGCACTGGACTCAATATCAGCACGCAGTTGTTCTAAGCCATCAACAAGGTTTTCACCGTTGCGCTCTAAGGTAATCTTCATTAACTCAGGGTTCGTCGCAATGAAGTTTGTTGGTGAAAGTGCATTGATCGCCTGGCGTGAGAAGAAAGCAACACGCTCTTTTGTCTTCTCATCAATGCCTTCCATCGATTCAATTGTTTCTAAATAGCTTTTACTAAACAGCAAATAAGACTGCTTAATGAAGTTGTAGAAGGGATCATTTTTCCATGCGTCGTCGATAAAACGTTTGTCATCACGCTCTTCAGAAACTATGGTGCTGGTGTTACCCATCAAGACGGTATTCTGCCAGATTTGTAGTTGCTGCTCCCACCATTGTGTCTGCAACTTCAACATATCTGCAGGTTGGTTAATGGCTTGCTCAAAGATCTTGGATGCATCTTCGAAATTGATCTCTTGCATCGCTTTATTGAGAGGTGATTGTGCGGCTTCCTTGCTTTGTTCAAAGTTCTCCCACCATTGCTGGTTTGTCTGCTGAAGTTTTACAAGGTAGTCCGAAAAGAAGTGTTGGAACATAATCTAACTCCAATGATCGGAAAATCGCCACTGACTTCATACAGGTATAATCCACAAAGACTACACCTATGAGCCAGTGGCGACTTAATTTAGGCAGATGTTGTGTTTAGGTTTTCCGTCGTCAACGATTCCACATCTTCTTTAAACTCTTTCGCCGCAGCTTGGAATTTATTGCTATCGTTCATCATTTGTTGTGACAGTTGGCTAAGTACAGCAAGCTGCTGGCTGTTAAATGCAGCAAAACCGTTTACATCTTTGATGTCTGTTACCGCTTTCATTTGCGCTAGACCCATATCTGTATAAGTCTTCATTGCGTTCATTTGCAGCTCAGTCATAACCTCTACATTCTTAGCAATGAGCTTGTTGAACTTAAAGTAAGGTTCAAATTGCTTTTCTGTTTGGTCTGTCATTGATTTAAAAATATCCGTGTACATACATAACTCCTAAAGATTTCATAGATTGAATTACAATTCGTATTGTTCATTTCTAGAGGTTGACCAACAGTGGCGAAGCCGTTTATCGCCCACCACTACTGAAGTTACTCGTTGACGTTTTTCAATAAAACAGCCGTGCCCATGCCACCGCCAACACACAGCGAAGCCACGCCTGATTTGGCATCAGCCGATAACATTTCATGAATTAAAGAGACAATAATGCGGTTGCCTGAAGCGCCCAATGGATGCCCTAATGCAATTGCGCCGCCATTTACATTCACTTTGTGCTTAAATGCCTCTAACGGTAGGTCATGCTCTTCAGCTAACTGATACATGACTCCCAGTGCTTGAGCAGCAAACGCTTCATTGAGCTCAAACAGCTCAATATCTTTCAGTTGAGCATCAGCTTTAGCTAAGGCTTTAGTTACTGCCTCAACTGGCCCTAACCCCATCACTTTCGGATCCAAGCCCGATTGAGCATAGCTCTCGAGTTCGACTAGTGGCGTAAGCCCTAATCTTTTCACGGCACTTTCTGAAGCGACAATGACTGCGCTTGCGCCATCGTTAATGCCTGAAGCGTTTCCAGCAGTTACACTACCTTCACGATCGAATGCAGGTCTTAGCTTCTGTAAACCTTCGAAGGTCGCATCGGACTTAGGGTATTCATCGGTATCGAAAACGACAGTTTGACGGCGCTGTTTCACCTCTACCGGAACGATTTGGTCAACAAATTTTCCCGCCTCAATCGCCGCAACCGCTTTTTGCTGACTCTCTAATGCATAGTTATCTTGTGCTAAGCGAGAAATGTTGAGTTCTTTTGCGATGTTCTCTGCCGTCACGCCCATGTGATACTGATTAAACGCGTCCGTTAGACCGTCACCAATCAAGAGATCAGTCATCGAGATGTTGCCCATCTTGTGGCCATTACGAACTGACGAAGGTACAACGAAAGGAATTTGAGACATCACTTCCACACCAGCCGCCACAACAACATCAGCATCTTGCGCTTTAATGTGTGCTGCTGCGTCCATCACTGCCTTCATGCCGCTACCACAAATCATGTTTACGCCGTAAGCTGGCACTTCTTGCGGAACACCTGCAAACAGAGAGGCTTGTCGAGCAACCCCCATTCCTTGTCCAGCAGAAATAACGTTACCCACAATGACCTCATCAACGTTGGACGGATCGAGTTGCGCTGCATCTAAAGCCCCTTTGATAGCGACACCTGCGAGTTCACCTGCCGATGTCTCTTTTAAAGAGCCAGTAAATGAACCAATAGGGGTACGTTTTGCGGCAACAATGAATATCTTTTCCATAATTTATTCCTCAACAATTCCTTAATTCATGTACAAGCCGCCATTTACAGACAACGTCTCGCCTGTAATGTACGCACCCGATTCACCTGCAAGGAAGCCAACCGCATCCGCAATTTCAGTTGGTGTCGCCAAGCGCTTCATTGGAATTTGTCCTTTAATTGACTCAAGCACTTCGGGATTCATCTGCTCGACCATAGGGGTAGCCGTGTAACCCGGTGCTATCACATTGACTGTCACGCCGCTGCGAGCGCCTTCTGCTGCAAGAGCCTTAGAGAATCCAATCATGCCAGCCTTAGCTGCTGAATAGTTTGTTTGACCAAACTGACCTTTTAATCCATTGACGGAAGAGATATTGATGACTCGACAGTTTCCTTTTTCACACATAGGAGCAAAAAGTGGCTGGGTGACATTGAATAGGCTGTTCAAATTTGTTTCGATAACATCACGCCAAGCCGATGCATCCATTTTCTTAAAAACGCTGTCTCGAGTGATACCGGCATTGTTCACCAGAACATCAATCGTACCCTCTTCTTCCAATAACTTGCTTAAGCGTTGCGCGCATTCTTCAGTATTAGTCACATCAAGCTCAAACAATCTGACCTGTTCTGCAGTGAATTTTTTTTCATTAAACCAATCTACTGCGCATTGGTGATTACCAGTAAAGTAAGTCGCAATAACACGATAGCCTTGTTCGACCAACTTAGAAGAAATTGCTGAACCTATCCCACCTTTCGAACCTGTAATTAAAGCAAGTTTTTTCATTGATAACTCCATCCGATACAAGCAAATAACAATACTATTAAGAAAAATGCTTAGCGCGTCTTATTAATTCCATGACTACCGCTTTAATTAAACCCTACATGCTTGGACTAAAAACTTTTATTACAAACTAAACTAATTTCATATTTAATGGTTAGAATTTGACCTAGATCTCAAACCCAATGAAATGTTATCACCTTGTAAAACCACGTAAGCCAATGATTTATAATCATTTAATTATTGTTCACTTTATCAGCTTTAAATGTAAGCGACTGAATTTTCGAATGTTATTGTTGTCTCCCTACTCATTGCAAAACAAGTGCAAAGTTTGAACTCTCTTATATTCACTGAAATAATTACTGATAATTTAACTTTAACCACCTTGATTAGAACATAAAGCTATGACTGCAAATTCTTATTAACCGAGGAGAAAACAAGATATATAGAAACGCAAAAAGCCCATCATAATTGATGAGCTTTTTGTTATTAAACGCCAAACTAATGTCTAATAGACTTTATTAGTTTCAAATATGTTTCATTTAAATTACTCTTTTAAAATGAAAATATGTCACCCGAATCAACGTCTAAGTAAATTTTGTTTTCCAGTTTTAAACCACCGCAATAAATGAAGTAAACATTACGACTCGAGTACTTGACTGACTTAACCCAGCCACCAAGTTCTTCAAAATCTCCCGGCTCACAGGTTCCATTCTCGATCAAACCGTCAACGGCGACTCTAAAGGGCTTTCGGTAAGTTTTTAGGTCATCAGACTTTACTAAGTAAGAATCTAGGATTTCAACATGCTCATCGGGAGATATGATGACTTCATTCTCACTTAAATTAGACATCTCAATCCACTCTGCCATTTCTGGGGCGCCCTCCTTCAAAACAATGTAGTCAGAGATGCGCCCCCAACCGTTCGCCTTTTCGAGTACTTCGATGTGATCCCCCTTATAGAGATAGTCTTTGATCAAAGCATCGACATTAGGTTCATCGTAAACCGCTATCTTTCGTTCAGATACATAGTAATCGGTTTGTTCGGGTAGAGCAGATAAGTCCAGTATTGGCTTAGGCTCTTCATTCGGTTCCTGTGACATCTGTTCAACAGGCACCTTTTCCTCTTCTGGGGGAGTCACATCGTCTTTTTTCATTACTAAAAAGTAATAGGCAGCCCCTCCTCCACCAAGAAGACACAATATCACCAACGCTATGATTACTTTTTTCATGACAAATGTTACTCACTCTCCATAGATAAACTCAGTGTACAACAACTCTTTCTGATGCTCATCTATACTCTATTCAATATGTTAGAAAGATGGATGTTAGTATGAGATATGCGCTCGTCTGGTTGATCGCATTCGCCGCCACCACAACAACCTCTCAAGCTCATGCCGTTGAGTGTAACCAATATGAATGGGATCAATTACTGGATAGTCAATTGACAGCTGAGAGTCGCTATAATGACTATTCAAAGGAGTTCAACCTTGTACTTGGAACGTTCAAAACACACATTTTTCTGTCAAAGCAGTTTTCACAGCAAGAGCTCATTTCGTTTTGGAGACAAAACAACCCCTTCTTTCAACAACAGCTCGACCAGCAGATAAAAACGACACGTCAAGCGTACAAGATACTTTTAAAACAAGCGCATTTAACGCAAATTGAGATCGAACAAATCGTTCAACTCAAAGACAACTGGGCAGAAACTGCTGAGAGTTGCCGCGCACAAAATCAAGATCGCCAATATAAGACAGCTCAAAACCACGTTGTGCATACGCAAACACTCATCTCAGACTATGTAAGTTTGAGTGATAAATTCAGAAATCTCGCCCTCCGATACCTTAGTGAATCCAATTCTATACTCTCGGCCAAACAAGCGGCCTTGGAAGATAACGTCGATATGAAGTGACTATTTATTTAGTTTTTATAAACATTCACACTATCAACAACTTGTAACGCCAATTTTATCCACGCCAACAACATCGGTTAAAACACAATCAAAAACCAAACTTATCTGGGACACTCATCACAAAAAATATTTACAAACTCTCAAAAATTGCTATGATGGCCATTCATATAACTTAATAACAAGTAATATATTGGCTAGGTAATATGCAAAAATCGATGGCTTTAAACTGCTTGAGTAACACGGAATGGACTGCGGAGATAAGAGCCAAGCTTTTATCAGTAGTAAAACACATGGAAGAGTTCGGTTCAGTAAGTGAGCTAGAGCTATGCAAGATATTTGGTGAGACAATTTGGAATGACGGCGTTGATTATCATTCACATGCTTTCTCATTCAGAATTGATACGAAAACTGGAGATTGTTCAATTTCCAATTTCAAATATCACTAAAATTAGCGACTGATTTTGGATTCGGAGTACATTTATGTGCTCCGTTTTTCGTTTCTAGGCCCACACTTTTTCCATCACTCACACCTTTCACTAACTGGCTTCAAACTTACGCCTTATAAATAGGTAACGGTGTATTCCCTTTAACCTGCCTGATTGCTAAGTGGGTATGGATATCTTTTACGTTCTCTAAACGCTGCAACTTCCGAGTAAACGACTCGTACGCATTTAGGTTTTCACTAACCACTTCCAATAAATAGTCATACGCACCAGAGACAACATGACAGCTGATCACCTCTTCCATCTCCACAATGGCTTGCTCAAACTCGTTGATTGATTTCTCTTGGTGATTACTCAGACTCACCTCCACAAACACACTCATTGCAATACCAACATGACTGCGGGACAAGCTCACTCGATAGCTATCAATAATGCCATTCTGCTCTAGGCGTTTGATTCTTCTAGCACAAGGAGACGGAGACAACCCGACGAGATCCGCCAGTTCTGCAATGGTTAAGCGGCCATCTCGCTGCAATAGTTCTAACAAGTGTTTATCGATACGATCCATCACACAGACTCCCATATTGGTTAAAATCGTCAAATAGTTACTAAAAATTAACGATATCAGTTAATCAATAAACATTTCAAAGCAAATATTGCCAACTTTCACCTTTTTACGTGCTTCATAATGTCTCTATCAACCAAGGATAGGAAAATACAATGTTGCTCGGGTACACTTCCATTGCCGTCACTTTAATGATTTGGGCTAGTTTCTTTTTATCTCTAAAAGGAGGGGCTAACTCGGTTTTAGCTCCTGCAGATATCGCAATGACGCGATTTCTCATCCCGTCACTCGCTCTTTTTCCTCTGGTATATAAAGCTCGCCATGCGATAGCATCGGTACCTAAAATCTACCTAATAGGTATGTTCATCGGTTGCGGACTACCCTACTTACTGGTTACCAGTTCAGCGATGCAGTATGTGCCTGTTGCTCAAGGCAGTGCGCTCGTACCGGGGACATTACCTCTGTTTGTAACCATGATCGCCGTCTTCTTTTTCAAGCAACCACTCAGCCATCATCGTATTACTGGCTTCGCGCTTGTGATCATCGGGATTGTTATCTTTTTATATACTGGCTTATCTCTGCATACAGAACACAGCAGAGACTCATTAATTGGCTCTGAGACTTTAGGCCAATTGCTATTCCTGTTTGCCAGTTTGATGTGGGCGATATTCACCATTTCAGCGCGAGTTGCGAATCTGAATGCCCTTGTTGTGGCGGGCTTAATCAGTTTGATGTCGAGCATCCTATTGATAGCTTTAATCGTCGTAGGAGTGCTTCCTAGCTACCTATATGAACAATCGATGACCCAATGGCCAGTCAACGAATTACTTACCCATAGTGCGATTCAGGGTGTGGGAGCTGGAATTATTGCGGCAGCGACTTACTTATATGCGGTACAGACCCTTGGCGCCGAGCGCTCTGCAGCTTTTGGTAGTTCAACGCCGGTTATCGCTACACTACTGGCTATTCCAATCTTCCAAGAAGTGCCCAGTGTAAGCAGCTGGATCTCTCTAGCATTAATCTGCAGTGGTAGCCTACTCGCAAGTAATATCTTTCTTAAAAAAGATGCATCACTTGATTACAAGCCCCCAAAGCACCACGCATAAAAGCTGATACGATGATAATTCACTTTTTATCGCGCTATTTCTCATTTACACTGGCGCACCTTTTTCTAAAGAGAGAATGTCATGCAACGCGATTACACACTTAACTGCCTGATCACCATGCCACGTCATGAGCTTGAAGAGTTCAGCCTAAGAATGATCCATCGTCTAGTACCAGAAGATGCGATGAATGAGCTGTTTACCTTTGAGCAAGAAGAAGTGACCAGCGAAGAGCGCATGCAGTCAGCTAAATTTGACGCGATGCTACGAATGACGGCGATTGCTTTAGGTGAAGTCAATTTGGCATTTTCCGAATCAGAGAACGCTCAGCAGAATATTGATCGTATGACCCGTCTTCTGCTTTGGCACTTCTACTCGATCTCATTCAATTTGGAAGAAGCGATCGCAATTGAGGTTCACTGTGAAAAGGTAGAATCGATTTTGAAGAGTGCACCGAAAGATGCATTCGGTTGGGTGAAAGAGCTCACCGAACTTCTTCACTTCTACGCAAAAGTGAACGAGCAGAAAGGTGAACAATAATATCATCTTTGGGTTAGCCTAGCTCTCTTCCCTAAGACCCAAGAGCGTTTGCAGAAGGTAGATAAAAACTTTGTTTAAAGGTGTTATCTGCCTTTGTTGTTTCTAGCACACTGTGATGAAGCATCAGAATAGATTGTACGATGCGAGTCCCTATACCGAGCGAACCTTTCGCGGCAAGGCTGTCGACCTCATTTTGAATGGTTACTCTTGTTCGCTTAGCTTGCGTACCTTGCTCGACAACAATGCTTAGCTCACCATCGTGTGGAGCGTGACGAATTGCATTTTCCATCAGATTAAACATCAATCGCTCAATCAACTTCTGTTCCCCGACGATCAACACCGCACTGTCGATTCTGACGTTGAGTTTAATATGTTTGGCATCGAGCTGATTCTTAAATGTTTCCTCACATAGCGTCAGTAAGCGATTGAAATCAATTGTCCGGTATTCATACGTTGGCAACTCTTTCTCTTGTTTCGCTGTGTCTAGCAGCGAGTTAAGTTGCTCAAACAATTTGTTGCTGTTTCGATACGCAACATCAATCAATGGATCCGATTTCGGGTTCTGTAACTGCCACGTTTCCAAGTAACCCAACACGCTAGACAGTGGTGTTTTTAGGTCATGACTCAATTGGATTAATGTTTGGCGACGTTGTGAGGATTGATATTCAAGGTGCAGAAACTGCTGCTGTATATGTTTGGCCATCAATTCGTAAGACCTCGCCACAGGCACTAATTCAGGCACCTGCTTGGTGAAATCAGGCTCTAACCTAAAGTCATGCTCTGCTTGCTGCTGCAATTTGTCTGTCACTTTCTCAATAGGATTAAGCAAACTTCGTTTTACTAGCATGTAAGCGCCGACTGCAAAACCTAAAATCGATATCAATACCAAAGCTGCGAGTGCAATGTACGAGGAATCAACTTGGGCATCAGCAATCACAGCATGGCGATTACTACCAATCAACACATATAGATAGCCCACCGTTGAGCCTAACTCTTGAATAGCTGCAACAGAGAACACTTTAGGATCTGTCGGCGTACGAGGGTCTTCCCCTAAGATTGGATATGCTTCGTTGGCGAGAAAACGTTGGATGGGTTCTAAATCAACATACTCCATCATCTCTGTGCCTTCAGGAGCAGCGTGAGTGGTGATCTTACCTTGAGCATCGAGAAAGTAGATCTCAAAGTCAGGGCCAATCAACATTAAGGTATGGAAAATACTCTTAAGCGCTACAGGGTTATAATCAGTCCCGACCATAAGAGGATTGTCATCACGCATATGGCGCGCCAAGTCTTTGTGTAAGCTCTGCTTGGTTCTCTGCTCGATCGTCTGTTTTTGCCAATGATATGTAAAACCAATTGCCACACTCGCCAGCAAAAACCAAATACTAGTGAATGCCATCAATCGAGACTTGAAGCTCATAACTCAACCTCCCTTTGCCCTATCCAACTGCTGAATAATTCAACCAATGCTTAGCAAGCAAACTTACAACCCATCCAAACTAGTTATAGCTGCTTAGAGTGAAACTTATATCCAACACCCCACACCGTCTGGATATAGTTTTGTTCACCGTCTTGAGTAACCAACTTACTGCGCAGACGATTTACGGTGCTACACACAGTGTGATGGTATCCGGCATGGTGAGTGTTCCATACATGATCTAAAAGCTGATCTTTGCTATACACGCGCCCAGGCTTGGTTGCTAAAAATGACAACAAGGAGAACTCCATAGCCGTCAAAGAGACCTCTCTTCCGTCTAACACGACTTGGTGAAGCTCAGTATCAATAATCAGTGGACCAAAAGACATCGTATGTTGTTGCTGAGAGGTTGGTTGAGCCGGAAGGTCTTCGTGACTGATTCTTCGGATCACATTGCGTACTCGCGCTTGGAACTCTAGGACACTGAATGGCTTGGTAATATAGTCATCTAAGCCGGCTTCTAACCCTGAGACTTTGTCCATCTCACTATCACGAGCGGTCAGCATCAGCATTGGCGTCCAGTCTTTCTCTTTTCTCACAGAGCGACAAAACTCCACGCCATCTCCATCGGGTAGACCGCGATCAAGTACGACTAGATCAAAATCGTTTTCTTGATAGGCAGACTTTGCCTCTCCAATACTGGCGACTCTGCACACTTCTTGCCCCTGAAAGCGCAAGTGCATTGTCACTAATTCGGCGAGATCGTTATCATCTTCAACCAGTAGTATCTGCGCTGTCATTTTGTTTGCTGTCGATTCCATAATTCAACCATGTTCCAGTAGCGTCCATTTCTATTCGACCGGAACATGGAAAGAATTATTTCATTCAATTGGCTAATATCTACTCCATTCGAGTAATAGACAGACGAGCGCCGGGGTTCAAGAAACGATGCGATGCGCTCAACGTCGATGCAGTTAAACCATCATCTTGGCTTATCACACCAGAGTGAAATGAGACTGCATCTGTATCATCGCGTGCAGCATTAAACCCTTCACCGCCACCTGCTGGTCCGGGAATTGTCGCTGCGGTTTCGCTGTTTGCCTCAGTACCTGAATCCCACACATCCATATTCATGGTAAAGGTCTCACCGACAGACAGGGTTTTGATATTGATACCTGATTCACCGATAAACGCGTCATTGGTATTCACTAGCATAGAGGCTAATGAGAGATACTTAGCTTGTTTATAGTTCAGAGTCAATGTGACGGTGTCACCCTCACCCGGCAAAATCAGTCCATTACCTGACACACCTTGGTAAACATTACTATCATTGTTCATCAGACCGATTAGCTGAGAGTTACTTCCGCCTTCCGCTAAATATTCGAGTTCAGTTGACGCGCTTGACCCAATAGCAAACAGCTCAAAGTTACCATTGTGGCTTAATACAGCTAGCGGCGACATTGGTTGACTTGGCGTCAAATTCGTTACCGTCACGTTGTAGCGATAATAGTGATCATTGTCATCGCTTGGGCAACCTGCGAGCACCCCCACAGAAGCAGCTATGGCTAAAATACGTAATTTCATAACTGCCTCCTATTTCACTTCAATCGTGATCGTCGCAACCGGATTTAACCAACGATGGCTGCTGTTATCGAGATCACTAATACCACCAGTTGCGTTGTCATCACCAATGTTACCCGGATGAATATGGACTTTATTATTTGATACGGTTGTCTCTACACCCGTACCGCCACTGCCGAATGTAATGAATGGAGGGTTTGGCATGCTTCCGGCAAGTTCATCATTCGCTTCTGTGCCAGCATCATAGCCATTAAGTGAAACTTTGTAGGTACCGGCTTGCTCTGGAATTTTCCAACTATCTAGGCCAACAAAACCATCATTGGTTGGTAGAAGCATTGCACTCAAAGATAGATACTTCAGATCGCCAGTATCGATAGTCAATGACGCTGTTGCCCCAGGGTTTAGGATACCGTTAGCTGGGTTTTCCGATACAACACCACCAGCGTTGGCAATAACACTCGATAGACCTGAAATATCGCCACCTTCAGCCATAGCTTCCAGTTCAGCACTGGCCGTTTCACCCGTTCTAAACATAAATAAACTAGAGTCATGCGCGGCGACTAGAATCGGTGTGAAGTAGATACCTTTCGTCGCATTGGTAATAGAGATATCCAACTCGGCCGCGTTAAGTGTTGAAACCGACATAGACAATGCCAGTGCCGAAAATGTGAGTCCGAAAACTTTTTGCTTGTTCATAATGATTCCATCCTAGTGTCACTCATTGAGCGAGTTATGCCTTTATCAAAAATGGTCGTCGACCAAAGTGTTGATAAATAGGATGGCAATGAGATCTATCAGCGACTTCATTCAATTCTCATAAAAGTCTCACAAGTTTCTTGGTTTTCTCTCACTCAGGATACAGTGTCTGAACAAACACCCAACAAAAAGGCCCAGTGGGTGAACACTGGGCCTTGATGGATCTGAGTTGCTTCTAATGTTCAAAGCGATGTGAGGTTATAAGTAGTTCGCGTCTACTAGCTCACTCACTTCGACTTTGTTCACTTCTGCACGAGCTTCCAGCCATTGTGCAACTTGCAACTGTTCTGCTTCTGTTACTGAGCGGTAGCGTTCCGTTGCGCATACAAAACCTTCAAATAGCTCAAGGCCACCGCCACCAAAACACAAACCGATACCATCGATAAAATCAATGAACTCATCGATGAATACATCATACTGGTCAAAATCAGTAATAGATGTTATGCAGCTCACTTCAAAACCCAAAATAGCGAACTCACCTAGGTATAGCTTTTTACGTAGACGACGGTTCTTGTTTTCGATTTTATCTAATTTCATAGCATTCTCTCTTAATTGTGCCGCCCATTTCTCATGGGGATATAAGCATTTATACACAGTTGTCCATCGATTCTAAAGGGATTTGTAAGGCACAGAACTCAAAAGCGTAAGAATCGTGCTACAGCAACAAAACCTTAATATAATTTATAAAAATATGTCACTTACTTCCATCAGGATTGGCATCGTATTGAAACTATTACTCTAATAACCATCTCAACCTCAATAGGAAGTAAGTTCATGAGCAAGGAAACATTCGATAGCCGTCGCTTTAACAAGAGTGATAACAAACCCTTTGAAGAAGTACTAGAAGCGAGCCTATCTCGTCGCAGCATTCTTAAAGGTGGTTTAGGTATCAGTGCAATGACGGCGTTTGGTGCTTTCGGCTTAGCAGGCCATAGTGCACCCGCTGCAGCGGCATCTCATGCATCGTCAACAAAGAGCAGCGCACAGCTTGCTTTTGAATCTGTAAAAGGATCTCTGACCGACAGTGTCGTTGTGCCTAAAGGTTACGTAGCACAGGTGCTTGTACCTTGGGGAACACCATTGAACAAACAAAGTAATGCATGGCGTGAAGATGGCAAAAACACCAGCGACGACCAAGCCAATGCACTCGGTATGCACCACGATGGCATGCACTTCTTCCCACTAGACGGCAACAGCAACGATGGCCTACTGGTTATCAACCACGAATACATCGACCAGAAAGCGCTGCACCCAAATGGCCCTACATATCAAGATGGCGCTCGCACTAGCATTGATGAAGTGCGTAAAGAGATCAACGCACATGGTGTAAGTGTGGTTCGCGTTAAGCTAGAGGGCAATCAATGGGTTATGGTCGACAACGATCCACTCAACCGCCGCTACACAGGTGCGACAACGATGGATCTTTCTGGCCCTGTTGCTCACACAGAGTTGGTGAAAACCAAATACTCTCCTGACGGCAGCCAAGCTCGTGGAACTCTCAATAACTGTGGTAATGGCTACACCCCTTGGGGCACATATCTAACATGTGAAGAAAACTGGCCGGGTTATTTTGTTAACAAGGGTCAAACCACCACAGCGCAAGAGCGTATCGGTATTGCGACAGATAAAACACGTTACGGCTGGGATACACTAGCTGGCAGTGCTGAAGAGCGACTAGACGAGTTCGCACGCTTTGATGTGACTCCTACTGGCAAGTCAGCCAAAGATGACTACCGTAACGAGGCACATGGTCACGGCTACATCGTTGAGATCGACCCATACACTGCTAATTCACGTGCGAAGAAGCGCACTGCACTGGGTTGTTTCCGTCACGAAGGCTGTACGTTTGGCAAGGTAACCGAAGGTCAGCCAGTTGTATTTTACTCTGGTCACGATTCTCGCTTCGAATATCTTTACAAGTTCGTTTCTGACGCGAAATGGGATCCAAAAGATGCGAAGCCAGAAAACCGCCTCGTTGCTGGCGACAAATACATGGATAAAGGCACACTCTATGTGGCTCGATTCAATGAAGACGGTACAGGCTCTTGGCTTCCACTAACGCTTAATAGCATGACTGCGAAAGGTGGTAAGCTGTCCGACACATTCAACTCTCAAGCTGAGTTGATTGTAAATACTGCTGGCGCTGCTGACCTTGTTGGTGCAACTCCGATGGATCGCCCTGAGTGGTGTGCGGTTGACCCAATGACTGGCACGGCTTACCTAACGCTAACCAACAACACTAAGCGTAAAGAAGCGAACTCAGCAAACCCACGTATTAACAACAAGTTTGGTCATGTGATCCGCTGGGATGAAGGCAAAACCGCTGATGCGTTCCAATGGGATATCTTTGTGTTCGGTTCACCGGCCGTTTCAGATCCAAAGATCAATCGATCTGGCCTCAACGATATGAACCAATTCGCCAGCCCTGATGGCTTAGCCTTTGATGGTCGTGGCATTCTTTGGATTCAGACGGATAACGGTGCCGATGAAGTGACTCAGTACACTAACGATCAAATGTTAGCTGTCGTTCCATCTCAGCTCACAGATAGCAATGGTGACCATGCGGTTGTGGGTACGGAAAACCAAACCCAATTGAAGCGTTTCTTTGTTGGTCCAAATGGCTGTGAAGTAACAGGCTTTACCATTAGCCCTGATTACAAGTCACTGTTTGTAAACATTCAGCACCCTGCAAACTGGCCAATGTCTGACGATGCAACCGCTGAGACAAAAGGCAAGGTTCGCCCAAGAGCTGCAACTGTGGTTATCCGTCGTGAAGACGGTGGTGAAATCGCGGTTTAAAACTACGTAATCCACCTAAAAAAAAAGGGCGATGGATATAGAATCCGTCGCCCTTTCTAATGATGAAATCTACAATATCAACTCACAAACAACCACACACCGACACCCATCATCAAGGTGCCAGCAATACGATTCATTAAACGAACATTGTCTGCTTGACCAAGAAGGTGTTTTAAGCTTTTACCGCCTGTCGCGTATAACGTCATACACACAAACTCGGACACCAAGATAATAGAAACTAAGAGAGATAGTTGAGGGAACAAAGCCTTAGAGCTATTAATGAAAGGCGGCAACAGCGAAATCATGAATGCCCAGCCTTTGGGATTCGCGATGGCTGTAACGAAGCCTTGAACCACCAAATCCCAATCATTACCCGTTGCTTGGTTTTGAGTATCAGCGGTTATCGCCAGTTTACCTTTCGAGCGCCACATTTGAACGCCAAGGTAAAACAGGTACGCGGCACCAACGAACTTAAAGCCAGTAAATAACCACGGGTAGTTGAGCATAATGGAAGCGATACCGAGCACCGCAGCCACAGACACAACCCCGACACCAACCAATTCGCCAACCATCATCCAGAGAGTACGACGATATCCGATGCTCACCCCGAGCGTCAGAGCCAACGTCATACACATCCCAGGGGTAATTGAGACAAAGAAAAATGTGGGGATGAAAGCCAATAGTAGTGCGCTGTCCATAGTGCTACCTTAATTCATGCAAGAGGAGACTTATTTCGTACAGAAGGAAAAAGAGCCACATTACCGTGGCTCTTTAGATTCGAATGACTGAGCGAATTACTTACGACGATTCTTAATGCGTTTCATCATCGCTAGACGGCGCTCAGCATTTGCTTGGTCTGGCTTTTCTTCGTTCGCATTGTTTCTGCGACCTTGACGGTTCTTGTAAGCCGATTTGGTGTTTAACTTCTCGATGTAAGCATCACGCTTTTTAGGCTCGTAACCCGGTTGCTCGACGCGACGAATGCGTTGTTGAATCAGTTTCTCTACTTGTACAACCGTCAGCTCTTCTTCACGGTTAACAAACGAGACGGCATGACCTTGTTTACCAGCACGACCCGTACGACCAATTCGGTGAACGTAGTCTTCTGCTAGGAATGGCATGTCGTAGTTGATTACGTGCGGTAAGTCTTCGATATCTAGACCACGAGCTGCAACGTCTGTTGCTACCATCACACGAGCTTTACCTTCTTTGAAATCATCCAGCGCACGACGACGAGCACTTTGTGCCTTATCACCGTGACACAATACCGCTTTGATACCGTCAAGCTTAAGCTCTTTAACGACTTCGTTTGCTGTCTCTTTATAGTTCACAAACACCAGCACTTGGCGCCAGTTTTTACGGCCAATCAGCTCAGAAAGCAATTCAGTTTTACGCTCTTGGTCTACTGGGTAAACCACATGACCAACCGTCGCCGCCGTTGAGTTTTCACGCTCCACGCTAATGCGCTTTGGCTTGCGTAGAATATCAACTGAAAGCTGGTTTAATTGCGTTGAAGTTGTCGCTGAGAACATCATGATCTGCGGTGAGGTTTCAACATCCATCATGATCTTGCGTACCGCATTGATGAAACCCATATCGAGAATACGGTCTGCTTCATCAAAAACCAGGAACTCAAGATTAGAGATAGAGACATTGCCCTCTTCTAGGTGCTCTTCTAAACGACCCGGAGTTGCAACAAGAATATCCACACCCAGATCTAACTGGCGAACCTGTGATGACATCTTATTACCACCGTAAACCGCCGCTACGCTCAGCTCGGTGTACTTAACGTAGTCTTTGATGTTCTGTGCGATTTGAGCAACCAGTTCACGTGTTGGCGCAAGGATCAAAGCACGAGCCGTACCGCGTGATGCTTTGTTGCCGCTGTTCAACAAGTGCTGAATGACAGGTAATGAAAACGCAGCTGTTTTGCCCGTACCCGTTTGTGCCGTAGCAAAAATATCATGGCCTTTACGCGCCATTGGGATCGCTTTTTGTTGAATAGGTGTGAGTTTTTCATAACCACACTCAGTCAGCGCTTTTACGAGTTCAGGAGCAAAACCTTGAGAGGAAAATGACATTGTTACGAGTTCCTTAAGCAGACAGCCTACATTTCTATTTCAGCCGAGCACTATAAAGTAATTAGAGTGATTTATCTCACATTTATCGTGATACAACGCAAATTTTATCACTCTAATTGACACTTATTGAGCGTGAAGCCCAACAAGTGCCATCTTTTTACTATTTCAGGCCGCAAAGTTTGAGCAATACCTGTTCAAGGTCTGCCCAAGGCATGAGTTGCGAGTCGATCACCTCTAGGCGAGATTCAAAGCCATCTAAGCTGATTTCATTAACTGAGACCACTTGATTAGCCACATTAAATGCGAAACAGCCTTGATCTGTATTGACTACCGCTTTTACCCTTTCAGCTTGGAGTGCTGAAAGCATAGAAAATAGCTGGTCGAAATCAAATTTGTGCTCAGCACCAAACAGCCAACCACAGCTAAAGTAGCCCTGCCCTTTGTTCTCTTTGCGAATGAAATCTTCACCCGGTGGAAGTTCAAACTGAGGCTCTAGTTCAGCATGTTCATGATGATGCGCTTCAATTCCAAACGATGCGCCGCCGCGAACACGCTCGATGTCTAACACTTCAAGCGGCACTTCGCCATCATGGATCAGTTTATGGAACACCTTAGCCGGAGATTGATTCGTCACCCAGTCATTAAAGGTATCGATGTCCTCAGAGTGAACAAGATCCACCTTGGTGCCAATAATCACATCTGCACTGTCTAACTGGTCATTAAAATTTTGATTTGATGTGTATTTTTCGTCTGAAAGATAACGTGGGTCAACCAAACCTAATGTCGCTTTTAGATCAACATAAGGTGTGTATTGCTCAGAGGTCAACGTAGCAATCACTTGTTTAGGATGCCCTAGGCCGGTTGGCTCAATCAGAAGACGATCAGGCTTTTGACGAAGTAACGCATTGATCCCAACAGACATAGGAACACCTGCCGTGCAACACATACATCCCCCCGGAACCTCTTTAATCATTGCACCCTGATCAGTCATCAGCGCGCCATCGATCCCAATTTCACCAAATTCGTTAACCAATACTGCCCAGTTTTCGTTCTCTGGTTTGTTCTTCAGCAAATTGAGAATCGCGGTCGTTTTACCCACCCCGAGAAAGCCAGTAATAATATTGGTAGGAACTCTATTCGTCATAGTCCATTCTCCTTTTTTTAGGAGTATATACCGAATATCAAAGGTTTGTCCGCATCGGATTAATAGTGACTAGAAAGGAATAAAAGTAGATTTAGGGAAGCGTATTGCAGGAGTTTCAAATGTGGATGAAATGAAGTTGGCTGAAGGTCAAGATTTATGCTATTCCAGACAAACTAAAGGCGCACTTCGGTAGCGCGCCTTACCCTCGTTACTCAATCGTGAGTTCGCGAATCAGGAAGTCTTGTCATCGACCTGAACAATGAACGAGGAACTAGAAAATTTCTTTTTTGAATCCATCCAAATTGTGTGTAAAACCTCATTTCTCCTTGCGGTTCGTTATGTTGCTTTACGCTTTAAATATGGTTCATTTTTACCGTAATTCAAGTTACCAATATAGATTCGATCAAAATTGTGACGGCGATTCCAATGTATTGGCTATAATTCTAATCTATGAAACACACTACTTTCATAAATGAAATTCAACTTTGCATCTTTGCTGCTATAGGATAAGTATGGGAAGCGTATAATTTGAGACCTCCCCAGCGCATCAACTCAGGAAGCTAGCTTTAATGACTAACAGAGAGAAAATAATGCAATCCTTTTTAGCAAAAATGCCAAGGGATGCTATCAACCAATTTCTCTCCAGAGACAAAACTCCCGCATCTGTTCTCATTCTCTCTTGTATTGTCGGTATCCTTGCAGGTTTAGTCGGTACCTATTTTGAAGTTGCGGTTCATTTCATCACAGAAACTCGTACCGATTGGCTAAAAGATGAAATTGGGAGCTATGTACCGCTTTGGCTGGCCGCGTTTCTTATTAGTGCTGCCTTTGCTTTCATCGGATATTTTCTTGTCCATCGTTTTGCACCAGAAGCCGCGGGATCCGGTATTCCTGAGATTGAAGGCGCGATGGACGGCATGCGCCCTGTTCGTTGGTGGCGAGTTCTTCCTGTAAAATTCTTTGGTGGTATGGGCGCACTCGGCTCAGGCATGGTGTTAGGTCGTGAAGGGCCAACGGTACAGATGGGTGGTAGCATCGGTCGTATGGTTACGGACATCTTTCGTGTAAAAGATGACGACAGCCGCCACTCCTTGCTTGCCTCCGGTGCCGCAGGAGGTTTGGCAGCAGCGTTCAACGCACCATTAGCCGGGATTATGTTCGTTGTTGAGGAGATGCGACCACAGTTTCGTTACTCTCTCATCTCAATCAAAGCTGTGATTATTTCTGCAGTGGCTGCCAACATTGTCTTTCGCTCTATCAATGGGCAGTCGGCTGTCATTACCATGCCTCAATATCACCAACCTGAATTGAGTGCACTGTGGCTATTTCTACTGTTAGGCGTACTGTTCGGGATGTTTGGTGTGATTTTCAATAAACTGATCACCCTTTCACAAGACATGTTTGTCGCAATACACAAAAACGACCGGAAGCGTTACTTAATGACGGGGACTCTGCTTGGTGGTTGCTTTGGCCTATTGCTTCTCTATATTCCAGAACTGACGGGTGGTGGTATTGGTATCATCCCAAATATCACCAATGGAAATTACAGTACCAACATCTTATTGCTTATCTTCTTGGGACGAGTACTTACCACACTACTCTGTTTCGGTTCTGGCGCGCCGGGGGGTATCTTTGCTCCTATGCTAGCACTGGGCACCCTCTTCGGTTATGCATTTGGACTTATCGCAGCTGCTTTCTTTCCTGAACTGAATATCGAGCCGGGCATGTTTGCGATTGCAGGAATGGGAGCTCTATTTGCAGCGACCGTACGAGCCCCTATCACAGGAATTTTGCTCGTTATAGAAATGACCAACAACTACTACCTGATATTGCCGTTGATCATCACTTGTCTTGGTGCCGTCATCATTGCTCAGGTGCTGGGTGGTCAACCGATTTACAGCCAACTATTGAAGCGCACACTAAAAAACGAGAAATTAAGACAACAAGATCTCCCTCAGCAAGAAGAAGTTCGTTAATTACAAATGACTCATGAAACAAAAGCACACATTCAACGTGCTTAATATCCCGATTTCGAATCAAAATCAAAAAAGCAAACGTTAAACTTGATATCATCCACTCAAAATTAGTTGAGCTTGCTCAACATCTATTGAGAGCCCAACTGTACGCTCTGTCTAGAGCAATAATCCTAATTTTGATAGATAACTTGTATTTTTTGATAGATAACTAAGTTGGAGCAAGTCGTTGAACTGGAGAAGATTAACCCAAGTTAAAAATGTGCCGCCCTCTCAGGCGTCTTTAGCACTTGGCGTTATTGGGTTAGGACAAGCATGGGCTTTATATATTCCGGGGATTGGTGAGATCATTCGTCCTTATCTCGCGTCGCTTGGTGCACTACTCTTGCTACCTGTTTTACTCCGTTATCTCACCAGTTTTAATACCTTCATCAACGACATTCGCCACCCGTTAAGTGGGAGCTTAATGGCGCCTATGAGTATGGCACTGTTGATCCTATGTGACTATCTTGCCGAGATATCACCAGTCATCGCCTACCCTATCTGGTTCTGCGCCCTATTACTCCACTTTACGATGATGGTGCTGTTCTTTAGTTTTCAGATCATCAACTTTAAAATGTCGAACATCGTTCCTAGCTGGTTCTTGTATCCCGTTGGTCTGATCAGTAGTTCGCTGGCGGGCACACAGTTTGGACACACGGTATTTTCAGAAACACTCGCAGCCACGTGCATCGGTATCTACTTCTTCATGCTACCTGTGGTGTTATATCGCTTAGTGTTCGAAGGCAACCTTCCGCGAAGAGCAAGACCAACACTTGCGATTATGGCAGCGCCTGTCAACTTGTCGCTCGCAGCCTATTTAGTTAACTTCCCATCACCCGATCCAATTTTAACCGGAGCTTTAGCAGGCATAGCCATCACGATGACGCTGCTTATCTACCTGTGTTATATCCGACTGATGCGACTGAAGTTCCAACCGTCGATCGCCGCCGTAACATTCCCATCGGTGATCAGTGCTGTCGCAATGCATCGACTTACGGAGTTTTTCGGCTCCGAGTTTCCGCAATGGTATTGGCTACATAACTTTGGCTTTTTCGAGCTTACTGTTGCGACCATTCTGGTGATCTGGGTATCGGGTGGATATGTGAAAATGTACTGGCCAGAATTATTTACTCCCAGTCATCTCATGAAAAAAGCGAAATAAATTAGACACTACCGGCGCAATTTCACTTGGAATGTTAAGAGCACTGCGTTCAGAGTAGCTTAATTAATCCCAGATACTGCTGTTACTCTGCAGCCTTGGGTTGCCCCTTCCATCATTTACTACCCAAAAGGCCCCACAAACGTGAGGCCTCTTAGCAAGAAGTTTAGATCCAATCTAGAACTGAGAGTGAGGTCCAAACACTTCGTAATGGACACGAGAACGATCGACCTTAAGTGCATCCAGCTGTTCAACGATATTCTTCATAAAACCAACTGGACCACAGATGTAGAAATCACTATCTTCAAACCCTGGCGCTCCGCTCACTTGAGATAGATCCATCTGGCCTTCCAGTACGTTGTCGCAATCCGTTGAAGGCTTGTTCATGTACCACGTTTTTGCCGACCAACCTTTGTCAGCAACAATGTCAGACACACGTTGAGTAAATGAGTGCTGCTCTACTTTTTCACAAGCATGAAGGTAAAGAACAGGCTCTTGCTTCTGCTGTTTGCTCAAGTACTCCAGCATAGATTGCATTGGAGTAACACCCACACCTGCAGAGATCAAGGTTACTGGCTTTTGACGCTCTTGATAGAAGAAGTCACCTGCTGGCGCGTAAAGTTTCACCTCATCGCCCACCTCTACAGAGTTATGTAGGTGATTTGAAACAAGACCTGAGAACTGACCGCCCTCACCTTCACGTTTAACCGAGATACGGTAGGTCTCACCGTTTGGTGTATCTGAAAGCGAGTATTGGCGAATTTCGTTGTTCGCCGCACCTTCAGGTTTCACTTCAATACCGATGTATTGGCCCGGAACATAATCCAATACTGGGCCGTTGTCTTTTGGTTTAAATACAAAACTCGTCACAAGATCAGATTCCACAACCTTTTGTTCTACAACGAAGGTTCTTGCGGCTTCCCAACCGCCCACAGCCATTTTTCTTTGCAGGTAAAGCTCGCCCTCACGGTCAATGAAGACTTGAGCAAGGAAAAGGTATGCAGCTGTCCACGCTTCCTCCACTTCTGGTGTGAACGCTTCAGTGGCTAATTCACGTAATGTTTCAATAAGGTGGTGACCAACAATCTGGTAATGTTCTGGCTGGATATTAAAGCTGGTGTGTTTTTGAGCGATGCGCTCTACCGCACCTTGCAGCGCTGCTAAATTTTCAATGTTCTTCGCGTAAGCAGCAATGGCCTCAAACAGTGCAACACCTTGGCGTCCAGTCTGTTGATGAGTCATATTGAAAATGTCTTTCAACTCTGGATTGTGAGAAAACATACGTTGATAAAAGTGTGTTGTTAACGCTGGGCCTGCACTCTCAAGTAGCGGGATCGTAGACTTGATGATATCGATATGTACATTGTTAAGCATGGATTTACTCCGAACACTGAGCCTTGTGACATGTATGTCACTTTGACTACCTTTAAAAAATAAGAATGACTGTTCGACTTTCTGAGATCTAAGTTATTTTGACTTGTTTTTATTTCAAAAAATCACAAAAACCAATTAATAAACATCGATTGATTGAGATCAAAAATGCATCAATAAATCATTGGTATAATTAGCTTTCGATGTCTCTTTTGCACATTCAGTGCCAACTTCTCCAACTCCCGTCATCATTAGCTTTCAAGCAAAAATACACTTTATAAAAATGTCAAAAAGACCTTTTATTTGTGTCATTAAGACTCTATCATGTACATACACCCACGCAGTTAGAGTGAATCATGCAAGATATCTCCGCATCAACCCTCATGGAAATGACCATCGGCCTAGCCAGTGGCGTCAACGACCAAGATCGTTTCAATCGCCTCATTGATGCGATACGCAAGACAATTACCTGTGACTGTGTGGCGTTATTGAGTCTCCAAGGTGACACTCTAGTACCTATTGCGATGCAAGGTCTCAGTCGCGACACGTTCGGGCGCCGCTTCATCATTTCAGAGCATCCACGCTTCGAGGCAATTTGTGCTTCTAAGACTCCCGTTCGATTCGACTCTGACAGTACACTACCCGACCCATTTGATGGTTTGCTGATCGATCACGATGGCGATCTTCCAATGCACGCTTGTATGGGGCTGCCACTGCTCTTTGGCGACAAACTGCTTGGCGTTCTTACCTTAGATAGTCTTACGCCAGATGTTTTCGCTAACATTCCAGCGCGCAACTTAGAGGTATTGGCAGCCATCGCCGCTTCAACCATGCAGATGGCTCTTACCTTCTCTCAACTAGAGAGCCAAGCTAAACAGTCAAAACAGCTATTAGAAGAGCTTAATGAAGAAGCTTGGGAGCGCGAAGGCGGAGAGCTCATTGGTAAAAGCGATACCATGATGGCTCTGAAAAACGACATCGCTGTCGTTGCTCCTTCCGAGTTTAATATCCTCATCCATGGTGAAACCGGTGTTGGTAAAGAACTGGTTGCGCGAACTCTGCATCATCAATCTGCACGTAAACGCAAACCCTTAGTCTACGTAAACTGCGCGGCTATACCTGAAAATTTAGTTGAAAGTGAACTGTTCGGCCATGTGCGTGGCGCATTTACTGGTGCTGATAAAAACCGCTCAGGTAAGTTTGCTTTGGCCGATGGGGGCACGCTGTTCTTAGATGAGATTGGTGAGCTGCCTTTAGCTGCGCAAAGTAAACTGTTGCGTGCACTGCAAAACAATGAGATTCAACCTGTCGGCCAAGACAACATTCAAACCATTGATGTTCGAGTACTTGCTGCAACTAACCGTGATTTAAAACAAGAAGTCGAAGACGGAAACTTTAGAGCTGACTTGTACCACCGACTCAGTGTTTACCCTATCGCCGTGCCCGCGCTTCGTGACCGCGGAGATGACACTAGCTTGCTCGCGGGATTCTTTTTGGAGCAAGCTCGACGCAAGCTGGGTATTAATCAGATCAAATTCCGCTCTGATGTGTTGGTATTCCTAAATCGTTACAACTGGCCAGGTAACGTACGTGAGCTTGAACACGTAATTAGCCGCTCAGCACTCAAAGCCTTAGCAAGAAGCACCAACAAGCGTTTAGTGACCATCACTAAAGAAGATTGTGGGCCACTGGATCAAGAACTTGCTGTTAATTCACCAGCTTCCAATGCACAAGGTCAAGGTTCAATGGCTGCGCCTGAAGTTGATCTATCGGAAGGATTACGCGGTGCAACAGAAGATTTCCAAAGAACCATCATTACTGATGTTCTCGAACAAGCGAACTTTAACTGGGCTCAAGCAGGTAGAACATTAAAAACCGACAGGGCTAACCTTACTCGTCTTGCTAAGCGATTAGGTCTCAACGTCGCCAAGTCGCACAGTATTGAACGGACGAAATAGAGTTTCACAATTGTTACGAGCATCTTGCTAGACTTGTGTATATAATGCTGCGAATTGTAATCCTAATTGTGAAAATATAGAGATAATTATGAAGTTTATCCGTTGGTTCCTAGGCCGCATCATTCTGCTACTTAACTTTGTATTTACGCCACGCGGCGTTAAACGCTCAGCTGAAGATCAATCTAAAGTTGATGAACAGGCAAAGAGCTACGCTCTGTATCAATTCGAAGCTTGTCCGTTCTGTGTAAAAGTTCGTCGTGCAATGAAGCGCCAATCTGTAAAAATTGAACTGCGTGATGCGAAAAACAACGATCAACACCGCGCCGAACTTGAAGCTGGTGGTGGTCGCGTAAAAGTGCCATGCCTACGCATTGAAAAAGATGGTAAAACGGAATGGATGTACGAGTCTTCAGACATCGTTGCATACCTAGAGAAGAACTTCGCTTAACTCTTTCTTCAAGTAGCAGTCGTTTTTGAAATAACAACTGCTCGTGAAAGCCAGAATCAAAAAATCCCTCAACGTTGAGGGATTTTTTATATCTGTTTGTCAGTGGGATCTGTGAAACTACTTGGCAACTATCAACATCAATTCCACTCGACGGTTACACGCTTTGCCCTGAGAAGAAGTATTGGTACAAGCTGGAACATATTCACCGAAGCCACGCGTATAGATGGATTGGCTCGATACGTAATTGCGCTCCAATCTTGCTTTCACCTCTTTCGCTCGCTGCTCTGAGAGAGGATCATTAATTTGATCGTTACCTGTGTTATCGGTATGCCCTTCAATCACTATGTCGATATCCGAACGCTGTGAAAGATAGCTGCCTAACGTGTCTAACCAGAGATCATTCACCGGTGCTGGAATTGCCGAACCTGTTTTAAAGTTCACATGGTGGTTCAATTTCACCATTACGTGATTACCCGGTAACACTTGATAGTCAATGCGGTTTTGTCTCAAAAAGACTTCTAGAGGGTCATCGGTAGATATTCCTACGCCATAATTTGTAGTGATGGTTTTGCGTGAAGAGTTTTGAGCTTGACGATAATTGGTCACAACACGTGTCTCTTGAACAACACCCCACTCTGGGTACATTACGTCGTAGTCCGTTTGTGGTGCGGTCTCTAACATGTTACCGCCCAACATGGCCATTGAGTTGGTTGCTTCACACCCTACCAATGCCAAACTGCAAATCAGTGCCAAATACTTCATTAATTCACCCACCACTTAAACGTTTTACTTCTACCAGATACTATATCGGCGGCTTTGCTATAACTTTAGCCGAAAATTTCGATGCTCTTCTATCTGCTTGAGCATGCTATCTAAACGATAGCAAATCCTCACCACGCCGAATATCTGAAGTAAAGAGTGTTTCCGATCACAGTTGACATTGAATTGACGGCTCTCGGATCGCCACATCGATCTGTTTGCATTTAATTACTTTATAATTGTTTTCCTAATCCCACTAAATCGTTAGAATTTACCGAATTTTTAACGCTAGAGTAAATTATATGTTCAAGCCATTTACCCAACTATTTGTTGCTCTTATCGCTCTTGTCGCTACGGTCGCCCTAGCAGGTTGTAGTGAAAGCAATGAGCCACAACCCGGCGTTCAGTATGAAGCGCTTCCTGTTGCGCTAACCGAGTACGACCTATCCCCTGTGACAGAAATCTTCTCTCTTAACTGTGGCCACTGCCGTACTATGGAGAGCGCAATTCCTGAGATCGAATCTCTAACTAATCAGAAGATTGGTAAGGTACACGTTACCTTTAATGAAAGCGCTCAAATCAGCGCAATGATCTTTTACACTGCCGTAATGCAGTTGAATGACACGCCAGACCATGCCTTCATGGAAGACCTATTTGCCGCTGTACAGATGGGTGGCGACGCAACACCAGAAGCTCGCCAGCAAGCTCTGGAAACAGCGTTTACCTCTCGCGGTTTGGTAAGCCCATACCAGCTAGAAAAAGATCAACAAGTTGCACTGTTTGAGTACGTACAAAAAGCCGAAGAGATCTCAATGAAAGGTCAGATCAACTCAGTTCCGACCTTCATCGTCAACGGTAAATACCAAGTACTGACTGCAGGTCATCAAGATTTGGAAGGTATCGGCAAAACCATCAACTTCCTTTTGACTCAGCCTTAATGGTTGATTTTCAACAACAGAATATTTTTATAAATAGGTTTCAATATGTCTAAATTTGTCATCCCAATTATTGTATTCATCATGGCTGGTTTCATGATTTACCGTACTTGGACCAACCACAAAGCTGGTTCTGAAAACTTCGAACAAGGCCAACAATTCCTTATCGAAAACGGTAAAAAAGCGGGCGTTGTCACGACAGAAAGCGGCCTACAGTACCTAGTTCTTGAAGAAGGTACGGGTACAGAACACCCAACGAAAAACAGCCAAGTTACGGTTCATTACCACGGCACCCTGATCGACGGCACAGTTTTCGATAGCTCAGTAGAGCGAGGTGAACCAATCACATTTGCACTTAAGCAAGTAATCAAAGGCTGGCAGGAAGGTCTAACCTACATGGTTGAAGGTCAAAAGGTTCGACTGTTTATTCCTAGCACGCTCGGCTACGGAAAAGGTGGCACAGGTCCAATCCCACCTTCAGCAACGCTGATCTTCGACGTAGAGCTACTATCAATAAAGTAACCTAACAACGAACCTGCAATAGCCCTGCCATTTAGAGCAGGGCTTTTTTTGTGCCAACGAATGACCAAGCTTCACACCAACGATTTCTTACGCGCATCAAATCTAATGACAAACAGATAGATGAACAAAACTAGACGACTGGTCTAATTTTAATTATAGTCACCCCATGAATCAGAAAACAAACGACACACGCCTGCATATTTTGGATGTCGGCTATGAGCTTATCGTCAATCAAGGCTTTACTGCTGTTGGGCTTTCTCAACTGCTTAAAACCGCTGATGTACCAAAAGGCTCTTTCTATCACTACTTCAAATCAAAGGAAGCTTTTGGTGAGGCTTTGGTCGAACACTACTTTGATACTTACTTAACCAAAGTCGAGTCAATCTTAGTACACGGACAGGGTGACCATGCAGAGCGACTACTGGATTACCTTTCTCGCTGGCGGGATACACAAAACGGAGTGTGTAACGCACATAAATGTTTAGTTGTGAAACTCTCTGCAGAGGTATCTGATCTGTCTGATTCGATGCGACTCGCTCTGCAAAAAGGTGCAGACAAAGTGGTTCAACAAATGGCGAGGTGTTTAGAAAACGGCGTTAAAGAGGGTTCCATTGCTTCACTGGACCACCAGCAGGCCGCCAAAAATCTATATTCACTGTGGTTAGGCGCAAGCCTTTTGAGTAAGTTGAGCCAACGGACAGACACATTAGACAGCGCTTTTGACGAGACAAAACGCATCATCGCGCTAACATAATCACTTAAGTGATACGAAAATAACATCGACTTTCCCGTCTACGTATAAAGAGGCGGGATTTTTAGAAATCATAACTAGACGACTGGTCTAATATATAAAACCTTCATTAAGGAGCTCCAATGACTGATAACAACAGAAGAATCGTACTCGCCTCTCGCCCAGTTGGCGCCCCAACCCAAGACAACTTTCGACTAGAGACTGCAACGGTACCAAGTATTCAAGAAGGCGAGATTTTACTGCGCTCTATCTACCTATCACTTGATCCGTACATGCGTGGACGAATGAGTGACGCAAAATCTTACGCAGAACCGGTAGCGATTGACGAAGTGATGGTTGGTGCGACAGTCTGCCAAGTGGAACAGTCACAGCATTCAGATTATCAAGTTGGCGAATGGGTATTGGCTTATACCGGCTGGCAAGATTACGGTGTTTCAAACGGTGAAGGCCTAGTCAAATTAGGTATGGAGCCAAGCCATCCATCTTTCGCTCTAGGCATCATGGGTATGCCAGGTTTCACCGCTTACATGGGTTTGCTTGATATCGGTCAGCCAAAAGAAGGCGACACTCTTGTGGTAGCGGCGGCGACAGGACCTGTGGGTGCGACTGTAGGCCAGATTGGTAAGCTTAAAGGCTGCCGAGTTATTGGTATTGCCGGCGGAGAAGAAAAGTGTCGCCATGCTAAAGAAGTACTGGGTTTTGATGAGTGTATCGACCACAAGGCAGAAGACTTTGCTGAACAGCTAGCCGCAGCATGCGACAAAGGTATTGATGTCTACTTCGAAAATGTGGGCGGAAAAGTCTTCGATGCGGTTATGCCATTGCTAAACACAGGGGCGCGCGTACCAGTTTGTGGCCTTATTTCTCAATACAACGCGACATCACTACCAGACGGCCCTGATCGCATGTCGGCATTGATGGGAATGCTGCTCGTGAAGCGCATTAAGATGCAAGGGTTCATTATTTTTGATGACTACGCACATCGTTACAACGAATTCGCCGTTCAAATGACAGAATGGCTCGCTCAAGGCAAGATTCAGTACAAAGAACAGGTGGTCGAAGGGTTGGAAAACGCACCTCAAGCCTTTATGGGGCTTCTAAAAGGTGAGAACTTCGGCAAACTCGTCATTAAAACTAATCAAGAAAAATAGGCAATAACAATGATTACTCTACACCACTTAAATAAGTCTCGCTCAAAGCGAATTATCTGGTTACTAGAAGAACTGGGCGTTGATTACCAGATCAAACCATACTTGCGTGACTCCGTAACGTTTCTGGCACCGCCAGAACTGAAATCTGTCCACCCACTTGGTAAATCACCAGTTATCGAAGATCAAGGCATGATCATTGCTGAGTCGGGCGCGATTACGGATTACCTAATTGAAACCTACGGTAATGGTCGTTTCGCACCACAAAGAGGTACTAAAGAGCACCTCGAATATAATCAGTGGCTTCACTTTGCAGAAAGCTCAGGCATTCTGCCGCTTCTACTTAAGATCTTTGTGGCAAAAGACGGTTGTGAAACCAACTTCTTGGCGCAATATGCTGAAGACGAAAACAGTAAGATCATGGCTTACTTAGAGCAATCGCTCGAAGGAAAGAGCTACCTTGTTGGAGAGACTCTTACCGGTGCAGACTTTATGATGTCATTTATTGTCGAGGCGATGGATAACTTTGGTGCATCACACGCCTACCCTAACCTTGTCGCTTACACTGAGCGCCTTAAGTCTCATCCAAATTTCCAAAAAGCGGATGAGATCGAGCAAAAACACGGCTAGTTAACCACTACCTCGAAGCCAAAGTACGTTTTAAAGCTGCTTTGGCTTCTCATTTGACTCCATTTCGTCAACAATACCGAGCTCTATCGTTTGTCAAAGAGTTCATCCCATGCCACAGCGTCTTTTGCACTTCACGCCACTGCCTACAGATCCGGCAGACCATCACACACTACCAGATCGTTTTACGTTCCCGTATTACTACGCGCCTCATAAAACGTGTGAGTTGGCGATGCTCGATTTGCAATCACGCCTACAAAAAGCAGGCGTTGATGGAGACTCTTTTGGTCAGCTCTATGCGGTATTGCTCACGCAGGATCTAAACACAGGTGAGCTTGGTTATTTGTCGGCTCATGGAGGGTTAGCGCTTGATGAAAGCCTTGTTGCCCCGCTGTCTTCGATTGAATTTGTGCCTTCTGCTTTTGAGAAAACTAGGTTCGAGTTAGAGTGTGGCGGTTTAATCAACCAAGTAACAGAACAAGCTAAACAGATCGAATCTTTTGAACAACTCCATAACCTTGCTGAGCTCAATATCAGACTCGAACTAGCTAAAGAACAATCCGCAACCGAAATTGCCAACTTCCAGAAACAAATGGCAAACAACAAAACGGAACGAGACGCTCTACGTGCTAGCTATGAAGCCTCGATGCAGGAAATTCCAGATTCTTCTGAGCACACAGCTCAAGGTAGCGACCTTCTCAAACAATTGGGCGCTGCGAGCAGCCAAGAGAAGCGCGATCTCAAGGCTCTGAGAGTTAAATGGAAACAAGCGATCGCTGAGCTGCAATCAAACATAGACACAATCAACACAACATTACACGATAAGCGCAAACAGTATGCAGAGCTTGCTGTTCGGCTAGAAGAGCAGCGCTTGTCGCATTATCACTTTCTCAATGCGAGCAATCAGACCAAATCATTGTTGAAGCTTTTGAACGGTAAAGAGGCTCTTGAGGGTACAGGGGATTGCTGCCTTCCAAAACTTCTGAATTTCGCATTTAGACACAACCTAAAACCTCTCGCTCTTGCCGAGTTCTGGTGGGGTCGCCCTCCGCGTCAAGAAATACGTCAGCATGGCAATTTATACCCAGTTTGTCAGAGCCGAAGTTTCGAAATTCTAGAGCATCAACTTGAAGGCATGGCGTTAGAGGATAACCCTTTGATCGTGAACCCAGCGGTTGGTAAACAGTTTGATATTGTTTATGAAGACAAAGAGATTGTTGTAGTGAATAAGCCAGCAGAGTTCCTGTCTGTTCCAGGTAAATTTATCGAGGATTCCGTCTACTCTCGGATTAAAGCAAAATACCCAGACGCAACCGGCCCACTCATCATACATCGCCTAGATATGTCGACGTCGGGTTTGTTGATTCTTGCTCTGACAGCAGAATCCAACCGCCATATCCAAAAGCAATTTATCGAGCGGACTGTCGAGAAACGTTACACCGCACTGCTTGATGGGGATGTTCAAGGAGAAAGTGGCGATATAAGTCTGCCATTACGAGGCGACATTACAGACCGTCCAAGACAGCTAGTTTGCCATCAGTATGGGAAAAAGGCACAAACTCATTGGCAAGTAGTACGCCGAAGTGAAGGTAAAACTAAGGTTCACCTCTACCCTAAAACAGGGCGAACGCATCAACTCCGTGTTCATTGCGCCCATCCTGATGGCTTAGGTACTCCAATTACGGGCGATGACCTTTATGGCTATAAACGCGACCGTCTGCACTTACATGCTGGCTACTTAAAACTGGTCCACCCAACAACTGGACAATGGATCGAGTTTGAGGTGCCCAGTGCATTTTAACTAGCCTGCAGGCAAGATTTAGGCGGAACCTAACTTAGAACAAGTTAGTGAAGAACAGCTTGATATGATCTAGGATTCGCTTAAAGAAACTGCCCTCTTGAACCGACTCTAGAGCGACCAAAGGCTGAGTTTTAATATCTTCACCATCAACGGTGTAGTGAACCATACCTAAGGTTTGACCTTTCTCGATAGGTGCTTTTAAGTCAGAAGTCAGTTCAACCGATGCCGAAAGCTTTTTGCCGTCTGCTTTTGGTAGCGTAATGAAAGTGTCTCGGTCAACACCCAGTTTGAGTGTGTCTTGCTCCCCAAACCATAGCTTCTCTTCTGAAATCAAATCTCCACTTTGATGTGGGTTCAGTGTATCGAAGAATCTAAAGCCGTAGCTCAATAGCTGTTTGCTGTCTGACTCACGGCCTTTAACGCTACTTGACCCCATAACTACCGCAATCAAACGCATCTCACCTTGTGTTGCAGAACTTGCTAAGCTATAGCCGGCACCAGAGGTATAACCGGTTTTCATACCATCGACGTTCAAACTTCTATCACGTAATAAACCATTGCGGTTGTGCTGTGTGATGCCGTTATAACTGAACGAACGCTCGCTGTATAAACCGTAAACATCTGGCAGATCACGAATAATTGCACGACCTAACAACGCGATATCATAAGGCGTTGAGTAGAGGTCTTCGGCATCAAGTCCGTGTGCGTTAGCAAAGTGGGTATTGTTTAGTTGAAGCGTGCTAGCCCATGAATTCATTAAATCGACAAAAGCGCCTTCAGAGCCAGCCACATGTTCAGCAATAGCCACACTCGCGTCATTACCTGACTGAACAATCAAGCCGCGGTAGAGATCCATCATATCAACATTGGTATTGACTTCGATGAACATCTTAGACGAGTCAGGAAAATTCTTTGCCCACGCGTTTTCGCTGATTCTCACCTTATCTTCTGCTGAGATGTTGCCGCGTTTCATCTCTTGCCCAGCAACATAGCTGGTCATCAACTTGGTTAAACTCGCAGGGTTCAGTTTTGTGTGAGCGTTATTTTCAACAAGGACTTCACCCGAGTTGAAATCCATTAAGACATAGCCTTTCGCACCGAGGCTAGGGGGAGAAGGTACAATCGTTGGTGCTGCCATTACAGCATTACTCGCAACCAATAAACCAACAAGAGAAAGTGAATATTTAGCGAACAATTTCATTGGATAAAACCTGAGTTAACGTTTTGTTCAGTATAGCTAAATACTCAGAAAAGACGCCGAAACTTTACGTTGCTTTACTCAAATGAACCTTTAGTTACAAATTTCATGGATGGCTCGAATTATGTTCAACTACTGAGTCAATATTATTGACCTCCTTAATCGTTTTATCGACTGAGCAGGTCTCTGAATAAACGATCAACACAACCCGTCTAGGCATCTATTTCTCATACCTCGCGACCTTTTCGATATATGCTCTACTATTGCTTTCAACACCAACACATTCAGTAATTATATTACGTAAAAACCTTTTAAACGTTTGCGTAATCGCTAACCTTCACTTTCACTCGTTTTGGGGCTTTTATCACAAAAAAAGGCTTGCTATAGTCAGCACCAGTTAAATAAAACCAGACCATTCGAGGCACGGAGCTTCCTCAATAATCTCATGAAGAGAAGGATTGGTACCGACACTGTATCGGCAAAACTAAGAGGGTCCAACAATGGAATTTAATATGGTTGAAATTTTAGGTTACGCTGCATCTATCATGGTTGCGATTTCATTAACTATGAAAGACATCGTTCGCTTACGTGTTCTTAACTTTATTGGCTGTGCTCTCTTCACAGCTTACGGCGTAATGATTGATGCATGGCCGGTCGTAGCAACCAATGGCTTCATCGCAATCGTCAACGTTTATTTCTTAGCTAAAATGCAAAAAGAAAAAAAAACGGAAGCGTTAAAAGCAGCCAAAGCCTAGTACTAGAATCAAATAGAAAGCCCGAATAATTGACCTTATTCGGGCTTTTTCATATATAAAGTTTTGTTTTATTTATTTATGATCATTGAGACACCTAGCCCCCTCTCACGAACAAACAACCGTCCAGCTACCATCACTACCCGGCTCTGAGCTTGTCCACCAGTTAGCTTGGTAAATGATTCCGTTGTGAACCACTTTATCGCCCGTATTTGCGTGGCTTGAGTTACCGGCCCAATCTTTCTGAGGCAGATCTGGGTACACAGTTAAGCCTGCAGTATCACAAGTACCAGGGTTGGTGCCACCATCGCCAGGGTTACCGCCGCCAGAGCTGATATCACCTAAAGGTAGATCGGGTTGCTCAAAGCTAAAGGCATAATCGACACCACCTACGTTAACGGCATAATTAGCAGGGCCTGAAATTGGTAAGTAATACACCATGTCGAGCTCATACACGCCACCAGCAGGCAGCTCTTTCCATGCAGGTAATGTGAAGGCTACGCGGTGCATAGGCCCGTCTAGTCCCCCAATGTTATCCGCACGAGTGTGACCCGAAGCAATCACAGTTAAACCACCACCAGATTGATCTTTCGCGTTATCTGGTGCCGATACTGGAATATCAAATTGGAACTCAGTACCGCCAGGCAGCGCTTGACCCGTATTGTTGGTAAACGTGATCTTAGGATTGATTGGATAGTTTTGGTCACCGACTTTGAAGCCACCAACCGATACTGCAATGTCTAATGCTTCGGTAGGAATTGCGCCAGTCGCTACTTTGTTTCCGTATGGGGTTGCCGACTTAAACTTATCGTAGATAGCTTTAGTCATAGTATTACCCATGTGGAACTCACCGTTACCGCTGTTACACGCTTGCTCTGTGGTATCAACCGTTGTGCGGTTGCCACTTGCGTCAAGTACATAACAGTTGTAGTCACCAGCCAGTTCCCAGAACATGATGCCGCCGATTTCCTTATCGATAACGTAGTCCGCTTTCACATTGATAGATTCTTTATCTTCCGTAGAAAGGAACACGCCTTTTTCAGCATTCCATAGCCAAGGTGCAACCGCTACGCTGTCGTAGTTACGCGTGTAAGTACCTCTTAAAACATCCGTTGGATCGTTTACAGGATCAAGCTTGTAAGCATCCGCATAAGAACCCCAAATGCCTTTCTCTAGGTTCTTCGCATGCCACATAGGGTTCGAACCTGCGCCCATTTCGTTTCCTTTAGGGTCAGTATCGTGCCACATGTTATCGATACCAATCGCGCCGTGACCACAGTTGTTCTTCTCGCCTTCACCTGTACCAGCAGCACATTCAGATTGATTAGGCAGTGCAGCTCGGCCCCAAAGACCATTTTCACCACCTGTTACACCCTGCCAACCACGCGTGTAGTAAGGCACACCGATATTAATACGGCCAGCAGGCATTGAACCGCGGAAGTAATGGTAAGCCCAATCGGTATTCAGGTAGCCAATACCGCCATAAGCCGCCGTGTCGTATACGTTCCACTGGGCTAGCTCTGAATCTTTACCTGTGTCAAACAAGGCAGCGTTATGGCCGACGTGGTCGTTCCAAGCACCGTGAAGGTCGTAAGACATGATGTTCACGTAATCAAGATATTGAGTGACATCGAATGTTTCCATACCACGCAACAGGTAACCAGAAGAAGGTGCCGCGATAGTCAACATGTAGTGTGTTCCATCTTCAGCAGACGCCACATCAATCTTCTCACGTAGTACTTTCATCAACACTTGGTACGAAGCCCATAGGTACTGGCGACGTGGTTCCATGAAGTCTTTGTCGTATGGGTTACCCGCGCCTGCCATTGAGGTTGGATACTCATAATCGATATCTAGACCGTCGAACTGGTACTTACGCAGCATTTCAACGGCTGACGTCGCGAATGTTTCGATACCTTGATGGTTGATTGAACCATCAGCATTGGTCGTCATGGTGTAGAAGCCACCATCAGCAACACGGCTGCCGTCTGTGGCAAAGTGACCGCCAGTCTCAGCCCACCCACCAATTGAGATCAACGTCTTAACACCGTGTTTTTTCTTCGCGGTAGCGAGCGCACCAAAGTGACCTTTAAAGCCTAATGCCGGGTCAACCTCTACTCCTGGCCACTCTCTCCCTACGGCCGCATTATTTGGATCATTCACATCACCAACATTCACTTTGCCATCTGAACCGATGCTCACGAACGCGTAGTTAATGTGTGTGAGTTGTTCCCAAGGAATGTCATTCACTAAGTAAGCCGCTTGTGGGTCGTCCCCTGCACGCCAGCTCGTGAAGTAACCAATCACACGACGAGGATGATCCGCGCCCATTTTCTCTCGGCCTTCATCATCGTAGATTGTACAGTAAGGAACATCGACGCCCTGCGTTTGATACAAGCCATCAGGACGACATGTACTCACCGTTGGAGCACCGTTCACGTTCAAAGAAGCCAAAGCTGAATCCGTTGTTGCGCCTTGATCGTCGGTCGCTTTGGCGTAAACAGACAAAGTACCTGCTTGAGTGGTTGTGTAGTCAAGCGTATACGGGCTTGTTGCAGCCGTTCCAACTAAAGAACCTGCCACATAAAAATCGACTTTATCAACCGTACCATCACTGTCTGCAGCTGTTGCAGTGAGTGTAACCACACCACCTACATCAACAGAAGCCGCTGAAAGTGCAACTGATACCGTTGGCGCTTCATTGCCAGGTTGCAGTGAATCAACAGAAACAAATACCGCGCTTGCTGCACTCGCTGTACCTTCATTATCTGTTGCAACAACAGAAACCTGATGGTTGCCCGACGTTGCAGTCCAAGCCGCTTCGAATGGTGCCGCTGTTACTACTGCGACGGAAGTACCATCGACAAAAAATTCTACTGAAGCAACACTGCCATCAGCATCGAGTGCTGTTGCACTTAAGATGACATTGTCGCCCTCAATGATCACATCGGACGCAGTTGGCGCTGTTAACGAAGCGGTTGGTGCTTCATTTGGCGTACCTCCGCCTCCACTACACACATCAATTTTTTTCCACTGAGCATAGTCACCCTCGAATTGGCTCGGATTGTTATTTTTATTCCAGTAATTCGCTGAATACGCGCTGCCGTCATGTGAAACCTGATCACCACCGGTGTATACCGTGGCTGAATCCCACGCTTCTAACGTTGAACAATCAACAGCCGCGTAGCTGTTGAACGCCATTAAGCATGACGCGGTGAGTGTACTGAGTGTAAAAACCTTTTTGGCCACTCTTCCTTGGTTTAGGTGCATTTATGTATCCCTTAAGTTGTTGTTTCAAGATGTTTAATTTCGATCGTATTCGCACGACCACTTAAATCTCTTCGCAAAACAACTTTAGGCAACAAAGCTAGTCGCGCACTGATAACATTCACTATTTATAAAATGACTCGCAATTATTTGCTTACACTCTGCAAGAACTCGACACTTATTTTGCACCAACAACTAATAATAAATTTATTTCGATAACCTAAAAAATAACTGCTTATCACACCAAAAAGCCACAAATACAACATGGACAAACTGCATTCAAAGTAACCAAAAAGGATAGATTTATTGAAGGAATGGATTTCTTTTTGCAATTCGCCGACTTTCTAGTGACAGATATGTTAGGATTTGCGGCTTTTTTGACGAACCTCACATTTTATAATGGAGATGTGCGGGAAATACACAGGCTTCACGGCCAAATATAGCGAAGAAATAATGTCTAACTTGACGCAAGTCGCCAACGAAAACATCAACGCAGAATCTACTTCTATCAACTTCACTAAAGCCCAATCTTTGGGTGAAAAACTAGAACTCGGAAACCCAGTGTTCTGGCTAAGCGGCAGTTTTTTAACTCTCTTTGTCGTTCTTGCTTTTACCAATACTTCAGCTTTATCTGAGCTGGTCAATATCGGTTTTAACTACTCAACCCAGTGGTTCGGCGCTTATTGGCAAGTGCTCTTGCTGCTCAATTTTATTCTCGGTTTGGTGCTAGCACTGGGCCGTACAGGGCAAGTTCGATTAGGAGCACTTGCCCTACCAGAAATGTCCACGTTCAAATGGATGTCGATAGTTCTCTGTACCTTACTTGCCGGTGGTGGTGTATTCTGGGCTGCAGCTGAACCTATCGCCCACTTTGTTTCTGCTCCACCTTTTTATGATGAAACAGATCCACAAACTAAAGCACTCAATGCGCTCTCACAGTCTTTCATGCACTGGGGTTTTCTTGCTTGGGCAATATTAGGTGGCTTATCCTCTATCGTGCTCATGCACCTACACTACGACAAAGGGCTTCCTCTAAAACCTCGGACTCTTCTTTACCCTGTGCTTGGCGATAGGGCAATTAATAGCTGGATTGGTAACGTAGTCGACGCGTGCAGTATTGTTGCTGTGGCTGCTGGGACTATCGGTCCAATTGGATTCTTAGGACTTCAAATCAGCTATGCGTTAAGTGAACTGTTTGGAATCTCAGACAGCTTTGCTACACAAAGTGTCGTTATCCTGTTTGCTATTGCCATGTATACCTTGTCCGCATTGAGTGGCGTGAATAAAGGCATCCAACTGGTTAGCCGCTATAACATTATCTTATCGGTGTGCTTAATCGGTTACATCTTAGTTGTCGGTCCAACGAGCTTTATCGTAGACGGCTACCTACAAGGCATGGGAGAAATGGTCGATAACTTCATCCCTATGGCACTTTACCGTCAAGATACCACATGGCTCGGAGGCTGGACGGTATTCTTCTGGGGTTGGTTCTTAGGTTATGGCCCAATGATGGCTATTTTCATTGCTCGTATTTCACGCGGGCGCACCATTCGCCAAATGATGGTTTCAATTAGTATCGTTGCTCCCCTCGTCACCTGTTTCTGGTTCAGCATTGTTGGCGGCAGTGGCTTAGCGTTTGAGTTAGAAAATCCAGGCGTAATTTCTGATGCATTCGAAGGTTTCAACCTTCCGGCTGTGCTGCTCGCTATTACTGCGCAACTTCCATTCCCGACTCTGATCGCGATTCTATTCCTTATCCTCACTACCACGTTCATCGTCACAACAGGTGACTCAATGACCTACACAATAAGTGTCGTGATGACAGGTACAACGGAGCCGAATGCAGCAGTACGTACCTTTTGGGGAGTTGTTATGGGTGCGGTAGCTATTGCACTTATCTCTATGGGTTCTGGCGGTATCTCTGCTCTGCAGTCGTTCATTGTGATTACCGCTGTTCCTGTATCATTTATCTTACTGCCATGTTTATGGCACGCACCTAAGATAGCGACGCAAATGGCAAAAGAGCAAGGCATCGCTTAATACCAACGCCGCCTAATCTAGGTTTCGTGTTTCGAACAAAAAAGCCACTCGCGTGATTCACCTGAGTGGCTTTATCTTATCTGTTCAATTGTTTCAACATCACAAAACAGGCGCGTTGTGGTTAAGGAAACAACACATCTTTGAGGGTTAGACATTGATTTTAAAGGGTGTAAATATGATCAGCGTAGCGCTTGCCACCAATGGTGTAAGCGTCTGGCACGACCTCTTTGAGTGAAAAACCACTTTTCAGTAACACTTTCTCAGACCCAATATTGCCCTCTGTTACAATGGCTTGAAATGACGTAATCCCTTGCTCTTTGGTTGCCCAGCTAATGAGAGCCTTTAAAGATTCGGTACCAAAGCCGAAGCCGTGAAACCGCGGCAAAATCAGATAACCAACTTCCGCAACACCCTCGACCATACGAAAGCCCGTCACACCGATCTTCTCGCCATTCTCTTTGTTTGTGATAGTAAGGCAAAGCCAATGTGTCGAATCTTTATTCCAAGCAGGCAATCGCGATTCGAAAGCTTCTTTAATATCGGCAGGCGATGGCTCATCGAAACACAGTCGGATCACCTCTGGCTCACGATTTAGAGACTGAAAAAGAGCCCAGTCTTCGGTTGTGATTTGAGCCATATTGAGTCTATCTGTTTGGATGATCATTGCGTCCTGTCCTTTTTGAATCACGATTAACAGGCAGAGTAAGCCTACTCAATTTCATATGCAACCTATAACATTTTTATTTTCTATATATAACAGATATTTAAACCCTCTCCTCGGCAACGCATGCTAACCATCTATAGGGATTAGTCAGTGTGAATTTCGCGCTTGAGCGTCTCTTTGATGGGCACGTATTGATAGACATCAAAAATTTGTAGCTAGATCGAGAAAGCCTCAACAAGTGGACCTTGCTGAGGCTTTTTGAACTTTGGGTATTTGCACAACTAACGTGAAGTTAATTGGTCGCTCATCTCTTTAAAAGAAAAGCTACTTGGTCGTATTAGTAAGAACGTAATCTGGACCCGCTGTTTCTGCTGTCACAATCGCAAGTTTAGAGACATCCGCGCCTCTACCTCGGTAAGCGTTGATGCCGTTTTCAACCGTTACTTTTGGCAGTTCAACTGAGTAGCTTCCGATCAATTCAGATTCAGTTACCTGACCAACGTACGTCTCATCACTGTAAGTTGCTCCAACCAATGGGAAATCTTGTGTTGCGCGAACACTCACAAACTCAGGTGTTTTTGAGTTATCAACCACGTTGTTGTTGAATGCGATGTCAACACCAGCATAAATACCCTCGACTTCTGCGTTGTTGAACAGGCTCACACGGTGGCTCTGATTTCCATAAACAATACCCCACTCAGTATCGACCAGAGAGTTGTTTTCAATGGTGATATTTTTCGGTGTCCATTGCTTATTAAGTTCCTTACCTTTCACCGATTGGTCAAGCTGCTCGCCGTTCGCTACATCAATAATGCCCGTATTAATTACAATACCACCACGCAAGTCTGCATTGCCCTCAATCACACCATCACGGCCACGAGTATTGGTAATGTAATTGTTACGAATAACATGATCTTCATCGTAGATACGAACACCGCCCGTTAAGCGTTTTTCGTTCCCAAGAATCATGTTGTTTTCAACGGTATTACCCTTACCATGACGAAGTGAAATGAGCGCTGTACTTTGGAAAATGGTGTTGCCTGCGATTGTGTTGTCACCCGATTTTATAGAGATAAGCTCGCGCTCACCATCCATATCAATCATTAGGTTGTTTACAAACTTAGAGCTTGAGTCCCACTGTGAAGACTTAGAGTCACCAATTCGGATCGCTTCCCAGCTATTTCCGTTGTAACGAATGGCTTCTTTGATATCGAATTCATTGAACTGATTCGGTTTCTGATCCATGAAAATATTATTCGCAATCAAATGATTATCTGGCGTGTCATCTTTTTGAACACCAATCAATGTACCGCGCTTTTGCTTACCTTCAAAACGGTTGTTGATCACTTTTCCATCTTTGCCCCACAGCGAAACCCACAAGAATTTAGGGTACTCAGAGCGGCGCTCATCTGGCTCGTACGTGTAATCATGGTTGAAATAGTAAAAGGTCGAATTTTGAAGGGTGTTGTTATTACCCATCATACGAACCGCACCAAAGCGCTCGTTTGGACCACCTTCGGTAAACACTAAACCGTCTAAGGTAATATCATTACCTTTTAGTTCGAATTGAACCAAACCAGTGAGCCACGCCGCACCCGCCTGCTCAGCTCTAATAGTAATATTGTTTGCAGTGATCGTCACTTGACCCAGATTTGTGTACTTTCCATCAGGGATAACCACTTCATCACCATCTTTCAAGTTTTCAAATTGCGCTTGTAGGGAAGCGACTTGCTCTTCTGATGCTACTGGAAGTGTGTTGCCATTCACCTCAACTAAACGATCACTGTTCAAAAGGTAGTTTCGATCGATGTCATTAATCACTGGAGCGGATTGATCTGCTGCACTCAGCACTAGTGATGTGTTCTCTTGAGTCGTACAGCCCGTAGCAAAAGCCAATGTAAGCGCGCTAACAATGCTTACCGAAACGAATTTTTTCTTCATCTTACTTCTCACATTAAATAATGGATTAACAAATTAACCGCCACCCAGACGGGTAAATCTTCTAATTACACTGCTCTTGTGGCTTTTTATTACTGCTTCTTTTTGAGAACAATATAGATAGATGACAAGATAATTTGTACTACAATACTTCAAATGCGTGACGACGATCCTGCAGTTTTAGAGTTGATTTATTGGCAATAGAAACCGCCTAACTGAATGGGTGATAGGACATGCAAAATCTCAATAACTGAGCTCTAAACTACACATTTTCTTACATTTAGACCAGAACGAAATACTTATTAATAAATTGATAGGATCTATCAAGACAAGCTTTTAAATAACTTAACTTGAGTGTTGGTCATGTAAATCCCCCACTTTAGTTTTGTATTACAAATAAAAGAGAAAAACCTACAACAGATACCCACTTTGTAGTCGCTATACGTGAAAAAGTCAGCCCTGAACGGAAGAAGTACAGAGAGAAATGGGGTTACACAACGATTTATACTGCTCTTGGCGTGATGTTAAAGTGGCGTTTGAATTCACGACTGAATTGGGATGGGCTGGAATAACCGACTCGACGAGCCGCATCGCTAATACGCACGCCTTCCAGTTGAATCAGCTCTTTGGCTTTGTTAAGCCTTACTTTCTTAAGATACTGAAGTGGTGATTCAAAAGTAACGCTACGAAAAGCACTATGAAAAGCAGAAACACTCATGTTTGCTTCTTCAGCGAGAGATTGAACGGTAATGGTTTGATCGTACTCTTCATGTACCTTAGACAAAGCTTTCGCCACACGAGCGTAATGTCCATCATGATGAGCAAGATCAAACAGAACACGCCCTTCTGATCCCGTGAGTGCACGGTAAACAATCTCGGTAACGATAGCATCACCAAGAATATTAGCTTCTATGTCGCAATGGAGCATTTTCACCAATCGCTTAAAACTCTCTAACATCGCCTCTTCCATCGGTGTGGACTCTAAACCACTCGCGTTTTGTTTGTGCTTGTTACAGTAGCTTTCTAAAAAGCCTTGGTCTTCGAGCTTTTTCACCAAGCTATGTAGCCGTTGGGAGTCAATATTAATCGATAAACCTAACAAAGGTTCATCATCAACAGGCAGTGCTTCACACTCTAACGGCATTGGCACACCGACAACCAAATAATCGCCTGCTGCATAAGTAACTGGCCTGTCACCTATGTAGATGTTCTTCTTACCTTGCCCCAACATGATGATGCCAGACTGATAGGTGAATGGCTGACGATGATTACCACGACTGCTTCTGTACAGCCAAACACCTTCGATACCCGTTTCTCTGATCCCCTCTAGATCATCCCAACCTTTATATTCAACGTAGGATTGTAGTAACTGAGCGAGAGTCTTCATAGATGGTTATTTCCCGTGCTGGTTGCGAGCCGATATCAATTAGAGAATAACAAGATTGTAGAAATAGGCAATTTATTTGGAGGATTTACTCTTCATTACACTAATTCACTGTACTAATATGCAAATATAGAAATTGAGCAATCAATCAGGATAACAAGTTCCGATTTACACAAGGATACAATGATGCAATTTACATACGTTAACCCAACTGTGATTCATTTTGGTAAAGGCCAGATCAACGCAATCAGCCAAGCTGTTGATACAGATAAGAAAGTACTTGTCATCTACGGTGGCGGTTCAATTAAGAAAAATGGCGTTTACGACCAAGTTGTGAACGCTCTAAAAGATCACTCTTGGATCGAGTTTTCTGGCGTTGAAGCCAACCCAACCAAAGAAACACTAGACAAAGCGGTTGCTATCGTTAAAGAGCAAAACGTTGAATTCATTGTCGCTGTCGGCGGCGGCTCAGTAATTGATGGCTCTAAATACGTTGCTGCAGCAGCAAAATATGACGGTGACGGCTGGGACATCCTAGCGGGTAAACACCAGATAACTGAAGCAACACCAATCGGTGCGGTACTGACACTGCCTGCAACGGGCTCTGAATCTAACAAGGGTGCTGTAATTACTCGCAAAGAAACGCAAGAGAAACTGTCATTTATGCACTCTTCTGTTCAACCTAAGTTTGCGGTAATGGACCCAGATGTCATGAAGTCTCTTCCAGAGCGCCAGCTTATCAACGGTCTGGTCGATGCATGGGTACACGTATGTGAGCAGTACATTACGATGCCAACAGAGGCGATGGTTCAAGACGGCTATGCAGAAACGCTACTAAAGAACCTACTTGTACTTGGTAAGCAATATGATGAGCGTGATAACGACTCATGGCGTGCAAACCTAATGTGGACAGCAAACCAAGCCTTGAACGGTCTGATTGGTACTGGCGTTCCTCAAGACTGGGCAACACACATGATCGGCCACGAGTTCACAGCGCTTTGGCATGTAGACCACGCGCGCTCACTAGCCATTGTTCAGCCTTCACTTCTACGTAACCAGCTAGAAGTAAAACGTGGCAAGCTGGAACAAATGGGTCGTAACGTGTTTGGCCTTGAATCTGGCGCAGATCTAGCAGAGCGTACCATTGATGCAATCGAAGCCTTCTACCACAGCTTAGACGTCGCAACTCAGTTCGACGGCTATGAAGCAAGCAAAGAAAGCGCAATTGATAACGTTATCGCTCAACTAGAGTCTCACGGTTATGTAAAACTAGGTGAAAACCAAGCGATTACTCCTGAGAAAACGCGTGAAATCCTAGAATCAGCGATTGTGTAGGCTATTATTTTAACGCACGCGTTGGGTTAATTCATAAAAACAAGTTCGTTGATACAAGGCGCGACAACGTTTTTTAATCAAACTGAATCAAACGCAGATTTCTTACGTTTCAGAAAAGCAGCTCCCAGTTTGGGCGCTGCTTTTTATTTAGCCGAATGATCTAACGAAATTCTCATAAGCTCTTAATTTTATGTGCAATCATTTTTTTATGTTGTTAAGTTAATTCATTCCGTAACTACAGATGAACTGCAAATTGAACGCAACTTCTCAGATGATTAAGTTTACGTCACTTAACAAGTGGTATGGTGATTATCATGCCCTAAAAGACATTGATTTAGCTCTCTATATCACTTGCTTATATTGCTCGCTCTTTCATCTAATCGTTTCCCCGTATCAAACTTTGTCAGCATTGCACCAGATAACGAATCCTGTTCGGATTCTGTATACATATTATTTTTTAAAAATGGAGTTATATAAAATAACAAATATTATACAAAGTAGAATAATAGGCAACCAGGTATTTATTAAAAGAAGTGATATATTGTCTGTACCCCGTATGAGTCCTGTCGTCTGGACAAAACTATCGACCTTAGACAATGACAAATAATCACCCCAAATACTGACCAAACCTAAAGTCTGAATACAAGAAATAACGAAAAGAATGGTGCTTTGCCTCCTGTTTATCCTCTCCATCTTTCTTTGATACGATCTTTCTATAAACTCTTTAAACGAAGATACATAGTTATTTATCTCATCTAAGGACTCCTTTATTGTCCAAGCTGATTCGATTTTTGAAAATACTGATTCACTATCAGATTCAAAGTACATTTTCATATCTTGGTTATGAATTCTAACCAACTCAAATTTATTTATATATTCATCTATTATGTGAATATTGCTATCATTTGAAAAGTCTCCCAACAGTACCTTCCTATTTAAGTCATCCATCAATGACGTAAATTGATGAACTGCACTCCATATAAATTGAGCATGATATAGTATTGGAAAATATCTATAATAGTCATCAAACTGACTTGATATTATAGTATGAAATCTACCATGAAAAGCGAACTCTACTTCACTGTTATTTAATAATGTTATTTTGTTGTTTTCAACCCTCTCAGCCATTTGATTAGAGTTTAAAATTAAGTTTCTATATTTCGATTTATTAACCTCTGATATTCCATCAACCATCAAAGATATATTCCCGGTGTTTTTATATATCTTGGGAGATTCATCTCTACTTAAATTCTTTTTGAATATTGATTCAATTTTATCTAAACAAACTTTTCTTACTTCTGAAGCCCAGTCTCCTATTTGACTAGAACTAGATTCTTGAACTAGGAGGTTTCTAACTGTGTTGTAGAAATTGTGTCTAAACTCATGGTCATAATAATTATCAGAGAACAAATGTTCTATACTTTCTTCATTGATATTAAAAGCAAATTCATAAATGAGAGTAAAACTAGACAACCGCTCATCGAACATTAGTGAAAAATTTACGGAGTCAGTATCTAAAAAATCAACTAGAGAGTACTGATCAAAAACTTTGAAACGACTTGATTTTAAATCATCCAAGAGAAGCTCTGATTTAAACTTAACTCCTGATATTATAGAGTTAAAATGTTTCGCACGAGAGTGAGTTTCCAAAAAACTCACAACCCAAGGAATAGAAATTTTTTCGTAAGACTTTACTCTCACTTTTCTGTTCACTAAGTGTTTGAAAAGCTCAACTGGTATGTCTATTGGTTGAACGCACATTATAGTAAATCTGACCATATTATAAGTACCTACCCTGAGAACCGTTGATGTAGTCGCTAGGAAGATTTTCTAGTCTGTAATCTAAAAACAACTCTTCATCTTTTTCCACATCAACTTTTGTGACAATAGACATTTTATCTTTGTTTATTTCTAAGTTTGGTTTTCTATTGTGATTTATATATGAATACTTAGTTCTTAATGGTCTTACAAGTAATTTTTCTTTTTCCATATAATTACATTCCATGAAGAAATAGTCACTATACCCAGGGATATTTTGGGAAATGCTATTTTTTATAATATCCCATTGATTTAAGGTCATTACCTGACCATCCAAAAATCCTAGCGTAGTCCCTTTATTTATCTTCTTCTTCGAAAACAATCCAAAGCCATGTACGCTCGATTTGGATATATATGTTTCAGATATATTATCCAATGTATTGCGAATGACAAATTTTAAATCATTAGTGACACTCACTATATACCCCTTTTTACCATCTTCAGGCTTAGATCAAAAAACAACAATCAGCATATTAAAACAAAGTCAATTAATTGTTAATTGACTACATAGGCATCTGTGAGCTTAAACACCTCTTTTACTTATTAAAAATGAAGGCTAGGTATTGCTTCAGCTAAAGAACCCTGTACGCGTGACAGGAAAGGCGAACTGGCTGGTTTTCAAATTGACGTGGTGAAACACCTAGGCGACAGGTCTGATCGCAAAGTGAAATTTGGCTTATTGTAGGTGCGGTCTATTTTGTCCTGTGCTTTGCCCTATCTCGCCTGTTTAAATGGATTGAATTTCGCTCTCGCGCCTATCTTAATCGCTAGACAAAAAAATGGCCTCAAGCTAATCGCTCAAGGCCATTTTGCCACAATTAAATTAACGTTCGTTTAGTGCCCAAGCCAACTCAATACTGATACCTATGAGGATAAATCATATTGAGTGAACGTTAACCTGCTTGCATGTATCCTTCTGATTATGCGCGACTCGTTTTGGTCGCACTGTTTCAAAACCCTACGCCGTTAGAACTGGTACGCGGCAGACAGTTTGTAGTTACGACCCGGTTCGTAATCGTCTAGCACAAAACCACGAGCTGTACCTGAACGTGACGCATGAGAGGTGTACAACTCATCGAACACATTATCTATACCGAACGTAACCGATAAACCCTCAACACTATTTGGCACCCATTGAGCATAAAGGTTGTGTACATCGTAGCCTTCTTTGATTGGCGCACCATCAGCCACGTTTGTTTCATCCTTAACAAGGATCGACGTCCAACCGAAGATTGTCTCTAAGGAATCCGCTTGATAATCCAACGTTAGCGCTATGCTGTCACCCATATCAATGCTTCGGCCATTACCACCCGGTACATAGCCACCTGTCTCTTTGTTTTTCGTATCTGAACGCGAGTAAGAGAGCTTACTATTGAACATATCGTAACTATAAGAAACGCTCGCTTCGAAACCTTTAATTTCAACATCGCCCAAGTTGTAGATTAAGTAGGACGAAGTAGCACCTTGATATGCCTCCGCAATATAGTCATCAATATCGGTTTGGAATACCGTCACATTTGCACCCAAGAAGTGATCTTCGATGTATTTGCTGAATCGAACGCCACCCTGCGTGTTCAGGCCAGTTTCAGCTTTAATATCTTCAGCGAGATACGCCACATCTTGGTAAGCGATAAAGCTCTCTAACAGCTCTGGGCCTTTAAACAGTGAACGTGCACTTGCGAACACGGTCCAGTCTTGTGTTACCCCCCATTCGGTTGCCAACGCCCATGTCACATCATCAAAATTATCAGTACCGGTTTCTGCTTTACGTTTATAATCATCAAAACGTAGACCCGCTGTTACAGAGAAATTGTCTGTGAAATAAAATTGGTCTTCTGCAAACAGCGCCGTAGAAATAGCAGACTCATCCATGAATTTACGGCTTCCGTAGTAAGAGCTTGACGTCTTATCCATGTAATCAAAACCATAGGTCACTGTATTGTCGAAGCTTGCGATACTAAAGTCAGATTGAATTTTTGCAGTCAAACCAAAGTTCTGGTTTTTTGCTTTGTTTTTCGATTGACGGTTGCCAGGCCATGCTGGAGCCATAACGGATTCGTCACGAACGATCTCTGTCATCGTGTTATAGAGTGTTACGTCAGCTTGATGCGTGTCGCCGCGCAACTCGTAGCCCAACGTGACCGTGTCACGATCATATTCCGTTGGGATGAGCTTATCGCTCGACAAGCCTTCGTTTGCACCACCAGACATGTCAGGACGCGGGCTATAGTCGCCACTATCTCTATAAAGATCATAAGCTAATTCAAAACGATGTAGATCACTCGGCTCATAGCCGATTTTACCTAGAACGTTATAGACATCACCTGCCGCGCCAAAGGTCTTGTTGCCGTCTCCGTCTTCGAAGTCATCACGTGTTACAAAGTTGCCATACAACATCAGATCAATGGTATCTGTTGGGGTGCCATAAACCGTTAATGAACCTTGTTGGCTGTCATTTGTCGCATAGCCACCATAAACGCGAGCGCCAAAGGTTTCATCGTAACGCAGCAAGTCCTTCGCATCTTTCGTTTCAAAGTAAACCGCACCACCCAGTCCATTTTGAGTCACTGAATTGTTACCCACCTGAATGTCAGCAGACTTTAGAATATCTGGGTTCAGAGTGAGGTTACCGATATGGTGGAACATATTCGCATGTTGAGACGCACCATCTAAGCGAATATCGAGATCCGTTTCGCTTAAACTACGTATCGTTATTCGTTGATTAACAGAGTGCGTGCCCCCAACATCAACACCAGGAATATCACGCAGTAGGTCAGACATATGATCCGCCTGTTTGAGTGACATGTCTTCAGACACCATAGACTCGGAGTTACTCGACACCTTAGTTCCCCAGACAACCACCTCTTCAAAGTGTGATGTTGAATCTTCGGCAAAAGCAGGGCTAGCGATAGCCGCGCCGATTGCGAGACATAATGTTGATCGCTTAATGGTCAAATGGATTGGGCTTTCCATAAATTCTTTTCCTAGATATAAATGATAATAATTCTCATATATAATATGAGGCGAGTTTATAAATGGACAGACGATTCACTTATGCAAAATCGCATAGGTGTTATGAGGAAAAGTCAAATGGGTGAAGTAGTTTCAAAACGAGCTAGAATTGGCAAAGTCACGTTGACAAAAAAATTAGAGCAAACAGAAAAGCAGATTATTGTCACACAGGGCCAACCTAAGCAGACTTCACTTGCTGAAGGGACCTTTCTTTCTTATCAATACAATGACCAGATCTTTGTGCATGGAGGGCGTTGTGTAGAGCTCGTGGATACTAAAATCGTCTCAACGGCGCATGCCGCTGTCTTAGTCACGATACTCTTGGAGGGCAAATTATCGTTTGGTTATGATGATCTGGAGTTCAGCCTTGACGCATCAGAAAAACCGCAAGGTGTTGTGGTAAATCTCGCTAAACCTGCGAATTTCCGCCGTGCCATGGTCGCCAATAATCATCTGAATAAGATTAATATCTTAGTAAAACCACAATGGCTTGAAGCTCGAATGAATGAAGACTGCACTAGTCGCGAATTTATTAAATCGCATACGGCAAACTACCCTCTAGAAATCACCGATCAGATCTTCCAGCTTGCCCAAACATTAACCACAAGTTCTACACCAGATGATTTCCACCAGAAACTGCATATAGAAGCCTTAACACAACAATTGTTGGCAAGTTCACTTTCACAACTTACCCTATCCTGCTGCCAAGTTTGTCAAAACCGTCCAGAGAAATTAGGCTTGGCAAACAGCTCAAGTGCAATACGAAACAGAAGTAACGATGAACGTATTGAGGCGATGATCAGCTATATTGAAATTCATTTGGATCAAGAGCTCAGCTTAGAGACTCTAGCGAAGAAGTTCTCAATGAGTGTTTCTAATATCCAAAGACGGTTCAAGCAGTCTTACAACATGACGATCAACGGATACATCCGCTTCAGACGACTTGAAATCGCGCGTCAACACCTGGAAAGAGGACTCGTATCAATTACCGAAGCCGCATACGAAGCAGGCTATCAGCATCCATCCAATTTCACTAACGCGTTCAAGAAGACTTTCGGCATGCCACCTCATGATATTGCTGCAAGAACATCGTAAACACCCGTTCAAAAACGACAAAATTAGAACATGAATGCCCGTATAAAACAGGCACCATGAGTTTTGATACTTATCTTTCCACTTTTGGGGAGTAGATTGAATAGGCGGTGATCTGCCCCGCGACAATAGCCGAGAACATAAATAGCGCTGACAAACCAATGCTCGGAATTGGCAATATGGACTGCTCAAAGACCGATTGGCTAGCACTTACCAATACACGACTGCCCGGAACCAGAATGATGATACCTTGGACAATATAGATTGAACCGGTGAGCTCCATCTTTTTGGCAATCCAAGTACCATATAGCGTGATCAATACGGTCGTCACCCAAGTGCCAACAACCCAACCACTATCGAAGCCTAGGTAGAATGGTCCCCACATTCCAAGTACTGCGACAGGCAAACCCAGCAGAATATCTTTTGGTCGAGCGTTGAACATCACACCAATGGACACTGAGATTAACACCAGACCGGATATATGCATCCATGTGGGCACTTCGTTGATGTATGAGATCGACACCGCTTGGCCCCATAATGCCTCACCAATGTTTAACCCCATGACAATGCCGACGAAAAGCTTGATCAAGGTTAACGCGCTCTGCCCTAATAAACTCGTCCCCGAGACCAAATCGTTGAACGCTAAACACTCTAATGAGTTAGCGATCGACAATCCCGGTACAAACAGTACAATCGAAGCAATACACAAAGCCCATACAGGAATCGGCAGCCCAGTGCTAGCGAGGAAGGCAACAAAAATACCGGTAATTAACGCAGCAATGAACTCGACTGCAATGGCGCGTCGCCCATGACAAATTTGCTGACACAACCACACCATCAAGCCTAACAGAACAGAAAAGCCCACGGCTTCCAAAGTACTGCCGACTAACATTAAGTACGCGGGTGGAATCCCCATGTTCGCTAGAGCTGTGACAAACTTCGAATAGCCTACGGGTTCTGGAACGGGTTCGCTGCTCGGTTGGTTAATACGAATGATGGTGTTCGCTAACAGACTCAAGTTAATTGAAGCAGGTTTAAGACGCTTCAAAATAACCGCATTATTATCATCAGGAAACTGGTAGTTAATTGCCGTTGGTGTCGCTTGGATCATCACATCAACACCATGTTTTTGGGCGTAGTGTTGTGTGTACTTTTCAAGTTTATAAGGAGCACAGCCACTGCGATGTAGAGTGTCGCCGATTTCAACAATTTTGTTAATTCGATACTGGGAAGGCATGGACGTTATCGAGGTGAATAAATATGGTGCAAATGTAACAAACGTGGGTCGAATTGACGAGCAATTTGGTAGCACTAGTCACTCATTTTTATGCTTTTTCTCAGTATAAAAATCACATTATACAAAGCCCCCTTCTGAAATGGTGACCAATTATATCAATGCCATATAGTTTGCTGAACCAATCCAAATAAAACCCTAATAACAAATGAGAGACTATTACAGTCGTAGTAAAGAGTTGCTCACCCTAGTTTGTAACAATGATTGATAACTGCGCTGAAGTTGCGAGTTGAAAAACCACTACTACCAAAACTCTCTGACCGATAAGAACCTCTTGTTTTCAAGCCTTTTCTGATCTCTTTTTCAACACAGACTCGAATGGGTATTACTTGCTAAATTGTGTACACAGTAGATCATAATGGACAAAAACAAAGCGTAACGGTGATTATGCGACCACTTAACATAAAAATTGGGAAAAAAAGGTTTCGTTTTCAGTCAGATGTGGCATTATCATTCTCGTTAAGACGATGTGCGTGCATCGTATAATGGCTATTACCTCAGCCTTCCAAGCTGATGATGCGGGTTCGATTCCCGCTGCACGCTCCAACTCTTACTCCTGCTTAGTCTTTCTCAATAAGACGATAAGCGTGCATCGTATAATGGCTATTACCTCAGCCTTCCAAGCTGATGATGCGGGTTCGATTCCCGCTGCACGCTCCAACTCTTTGTAAGTAAAATCCCAATTTAACTGTTTGTAGTGAAACGCTTTAGTGCGTGGTTTTGTGTGTCTGGAAGCCAGTTATTTTTGCCCATGAAGTCATACAACCATTGCTTAATGGATGACTAAATAAAATAGATAACGGCCTCATGAAGCAAATGATGGGCTGTCGACAATTATTGCCAAAAAGACCAATAAATAACATCCGGAATTTGTTGACCAATCTAGTATTACACTACTATTTCTCAATATGGGTGGAACGATTACCCGTCTCTGATAACTCGTATAAGGAATCCAGATGTTTAGTTCATGGATGAACAATGACCAATATATTTTAACCCTAATTCTCACGGCCATTGTTGCTATGTTCTTGTTCAGCTCTTGGCGTCACGACATGGTCGCATTTGCAGGACTAACAGCCACTGTTATTTTCGGGCTGGTTGCTCCTGACCAAGCTTTTCTTGGCTTTGGACACCCTGCTGTTGTGACCGTTGCGTGTATATTAATATTGAGTCAAAGCTTACAAAACTCCGGGGCGGTAGACATACTTGCACGTAATATCTTGCCTGAGAATGCAGGTAGAACCGTCAGTATTTTTGTTTTGATGGGCCTAGGTGCTTTTTTGTCTGGTTTTATGAACAATGTCGGCGCGATGGCTTTGTTAATGCCGGTCGCGATTCAGTTGTCACAAAAGCTACAGATGTCCCCAGGCCAAGTATTAATGCCTCTCGCCTTTGGTACGATTCTCGGAGGAATGACTACTTTGATCGGCACACCACCAAATTTGATCGTTGCCGGTTTTAGAGAGGAAGTCGGGATCGGCAGTTTTTCAATGTTCGATTTTTCACCTATCGGGATTTCTGTCGCGTTCGCTGGAATTTTATTTGTCGCGGCAATTGGTTGGCGTCTTGTTCCTGCAAGAGCTAAGGCTGAATCTGATGGATTTGAATCAGGGGCCTACTTGACTGAGTTACATGTAGGGTCAACAAGTAAAGTGGTTCGTTTGACCATAAGAGAGATCAAAGAACTCATCAAAGACATAGATGCGCAAGTTACGGGCATAGTTCGTAACCAAGTAAAAATTATCGCACCTAACCCAGGAAGAAGAGTACTGTCAGATGATATTTTAATTGTTGAGGCCGAAGCTGATTCGTTAAACGAGCTTCTATCAGTTTTAGGGCTCAAACTGTTGCACGAATTTGAAAACAAACAGGAACATGGCGAAGAAGTTCTCACTAATTCTGTTCAAAAGACGACATCTAAAACATCTAGTGATGACAATGATAACGAGACCAATGAACCTGATAGTGACAAATCAGACAGTGAACAAGATGAAGTTAGTTTGTTTGAGTTGGTTGTGAAACCATCATCTGTACTTTGTAACAGACGTGTTGGCGATTTAGAGCTACAAGCTAAATATGGGGTTAATTTACTTGCGTTATCTCGTGAAGGACACAAAAAGACACATCGCCTCAGAGCTCAATCCATCTTATCTGGGGACCTACTTCTTTTACAAGGCAATCAAGAGTCTGTAATGGCTTTTGCTTCTGATTACGGATGTGTTCCTTTAGCACACAGAGACCTGCGATTACCCAACAAACGTAATGCGCTGATATCTAGTACAATTATGTTGATTTCGATTGTAGTCGCAGCAATTGGTTTATTGCCCGCTACAGTCGCATTCTCAATCGGTGTCGTCGCCTCATTGGCGCTTAAAACGATTGCGCTCAGAAAGGTGTACGATGCCATCGATTGGTCTGTCATTGTACTTCTCGCGTCACTAATCCCAATTGCAACTACAATACAGACCTCTGGTATGGCGGATATCATCGCTCGTTTTTTACTAGACACGATCGCTCAAGGAAACGCTGTCGTTACATTGGTTCTAATCTTGATTGTGACGATGTTTCTGTCTGACCTAATGAACAACGCTGCTACTGCCGCAGTAATGTGTCCAATTGCGATTGGAGCCGCAACAGCGTTGAATGTCAGTCCTGATTCATTTTTAATGGCTGTCGCGATTGGAGCATCTTGCGCATTTTTGACACCAATCGGTCACCAAAACAACACCCTAATCCTCGGTCCAGGTGGGTTCAAGTTTGGCGATTACTGGAAGTTGGGACTACCGTTAGAGCTCTTAGTTATCGCCATCTCGGTTCCTCTATTATTGCTTATTTGGCCACTTTGACCCCCGTAACTAATGCCGTGTCGACGATTTAATATGATAAGTAACTACAAATCAATGCCTTACCGGATTTACTCTTAATTTATAAACACATCTCAGCGGAGAACAGCCTTTATCCTAACCTCAGATTGATATGAGACCACACTCGCAACATTGGCAGATTTCCGCTTTGTAGCGGCATTTCATAATCTCAATCAATCTACCGATTTGAACCTTGTGTTAGTGTTCGCGCATCAAAAGCAATGTCGTAATAACAAAAATGTTAAAAAATAAAGAGTTAAGCGTAGACGCCATTACAGTGGTGCTGACTAAAGTTGAAAATGCGAACAAGATTGAGCTCAATACGCTAAAAGGTTACGTCGCACAACAACCTACACAAGCGATCCGTAACTTCCAGGCATTGAGTGAAGCTGAGTCTATTGACGATAAGTTGAAAAAGATCATGACCGATATGCCTGATCTTAGCGACGAAGCGCACCATGTACTTGAAGCTTCTATCTTGCTTTGAGGTACAAACTCAATATCAAGAACAAAAGTGAAATTCTAGTCGTATCGACAAACGAAAAAGAGCAATCACCGTTAAAAAATCGATGGCTGCTCTTCATTGTTCAATGCGTACGTGATGCGAGTAACTTGAATAACAACAAACCAGAACCTTAATCTAGATTGAGGTCAATGCGCCCCAGCCAATAAACAAAGGCCGAGCCAGACCTACTTAAATTGCCTCGCCTCAAAAGCTCTCGGTTCTTCTCTGTTTCTCTCTCGCTGACCAGCAATGATTCTGTTTTTGCTCATCCCAACCTTGATCTGATACCAAGTCTCTAACATGAGTGCCTTGCCAGGACTTGTCCACCACGTTTTCTGGTACAATTTTTTGCTTGCGGCAATTGCGTCTGGGCTTCGATTAACGCACTCCAACGCCAAATTGTATGCTTCCATGTAAGGATCTGACGAGAGGTGAGTAACCAAACCGTAGCTTTTCGCTGTCTGGCTATCGATCACCTTTGCCGTCATTGCCATTTCCAATGTATGGTCTTGGCGCATCACTTCTCGAAAAGCAAGCGAGCCTCCCATGTCTGGGATCAATCCCCACTTACCTTCCATTATTGAAAAGTTTGAATCATAGCTCGCGATACGGAAGTCCCCACCACAGGCTAACTGCAAACCACCTCCCCAACACTTACCGTGAATAGCGAAAATGACGGGGCATGGAATCTCTCGCCATCCGGTTGAAAAGCGTTGTGCTGCATTCGCTTGGGTAGGCCACCATTTGAACAGCAGCTTTAATGCACCCATTTTACTCGTGAGTAGTGATTTAACATCGAGGCCAGAGCAAAAATCACTTCCGTTGGCAGTCACAATCACTGCTCGAAGAGTTTTATTTTTCTTTAGTTCTCGAGTGAGCTGGTTCACTGCCATAAACATATCCATGTCTATGGCGTTCAGTTTATCTGGTCGATTGAGGGTTACTGTCGCGATATTGTTGTCATCTATAGTGCAAGTTACACGATCTTGATTAGGCATAATGTAAGACATCCGATGTCATGGGCTTACTTTTAGAGTAAACATTTTATTAACATACTCAAATATCTATCGGTAAATTTGATACCTAATCAACGTATTCATGTTGATTCACATAAAAAGCAGTACCTAAGTTCTGCTAAGTACTAAATCATCACAATCACATGAGTCTTTAATCACGCCTTGCTTTTAACAAGAGGAAGATAAAGTAACTACCACCGATGACAGAAACCAAAGTCCCTGCGGCCAATTGATCGGGAAATACCACAATTTGTCCTAGCCAGTCGGCAAACAACATCAAGGTGGCACCAATGAACATAGACAATACAATTTGCTCTTTGACCGTTCGAGCGCCAACAATTGCCGCAATATGCGGTCCCAAAAGACCAACGAATGCAACAGGCCCCATTGTTGTTGTCACCACACCGCACAGCACCGCGACCAGACACAACAGCACTAAGTAAGCGGTTGAGATATTTAGTCCTCGGGCTGAAGCGAACTGACGCCCCGAGCCAATTAAAGTAACCCAACGACTTAATGACAAAACCGCGATAACGACCAGTGAGATGACTAAAGCAAGAGTTAACGCAGACTCAGGTTTCACACGATAAGTCGAGCCAGCAAGCCACGCCAACAAAGTGTATTTACCCTCTCCCACTCGTGTTAATGAAAACTGAACCAAAGCCTCTAATACAGCGGTTAACGAGATCCCGGTTAAGATCAAGATGGAAGGCGCGTATTGATGTTTCTTTCCGAGAAAAAGTAAAAGAGCAAGAGCGCCTAAACTACCCGAAAACGCGACCCAAGGACTTAATGTATGGATTGAATGACCAAACAATAAGCTGCTCAAAATCAACGCTAATACCGCCCCCGACGATACCCCTAGGATATCTGGGCTCGCAAGCGGATTGTAAACCAGTCGCTGGAGGATCACCCCAGCCACCGCTAGACCACCACCAGCAAAAATAGCCGTCAGCATACGTGGCCAACGAATTGACCACTCAAACGCATCTGGAACCTGAAAGTAGTGTTCGCTAGATAGCGGATGTGAAAAAGAACTCAATCCAAGCAGCACTATCATTACCGTACCTATCGCAAGATAGACGTTAGCACCCGTTTGCTTTGCTCCTTTCGGCATCGAAAAGAACATCTGATCTTGTGCGGTTAGCTGCTTTCTTGCAATTAAAATCAGCGCGGGAGCACCAATAACGGCCGTCGCTGTACCGGTCGGGATAATATCTAATGACCATTGCCCCATGAAGATAGCAAGACTATCCGTTGCGCACAGAAGTAAGGCGCCTAATAACCCACTCGCGTATAACTCATGCTTCGCCTTAATAGCACCAAGATAACGAGCAATATTTGGTGCAATCAAACCTATAAAACTGATCACCCCGACTGTAGTAATTGATACAGAAACCAGCCAAACACCGATAAACATCAACAAAAAGAACGTGGTACCGATGTTTAAACCACGAGCCGCGGCACCTTCAGTTCCGATCGATAACAACGTCAATACTCGCGGTGCAAATAGGAATATAGCAACAATAGGTAGAAGTTTAGGAAGCAGCCACTCAACTTGCTCCCAACCATTCTGGCCGAGATCGCCCGCACCCCAAATAAATAGATTTTGTGCATATTGGTCGTTGAGCAGAATAATCGCCGTCGCAAATGCGCCAAGTAGCAAGTTGACGGCCATACCGGCCAATACTATCGGCAAGCCGCTCATGTTTTTCAGACCCACAATCGCGACAATCAGCCCCATCGAGGCCAAAGCACCCGACAGTGCGAAGAAGACGGAATACTGCCCAACTAACATTGGCGCAAAGACATTGAGCAGCACCAGCCCAAGCCAAGCACCTGCTGATGTACCCAGCGTCAATGGTGACATCATTCTGTTTTGAGTTAATTGCTGAAATAGGCTACCAATAGTACCTAGAGAGCCGCCCACCAATATCGCCATCACCAAACGCGGTAAATTGACATCAATAAACCCCATCAGCTCAAATGACTGCGCATATAAGTCTTGTAGAGCCGACCAGCTTCCTGCCGCCGCTACCTCATTCATTAATAAAGATACCGGCCCAAAATCGCTCTGCCCTAGCCACAAATGAATGGTGGCTGCGAACAACAATACAGCCACAACAATTAACCCGTTATATTTCATTACTTCTCAGCGAGCTCCAGCATTGATTCAGCTATCGCTTCCGCGTTGTAAAGAATTGACATCGCACCGCCATAACTCCAACTTGGTGCGACTGAAGCAACTTGTTTGTTCTTCACAAACGGCATGCTCTTCCATACTGGTGAACGATTTAGCTTCGCCGTGTAAGGGAAAGGTTCGAAGTACAGTGCAATACCATCTTTTACGTGCTTAAGCTCTGTGATTCGTTTCTGAGTGATACCCCATTGGCTTGCTGGTAATTGAATCGCATTTTCGAAGCCCAACTGCTGTAAAGCGTATTGTGGGATAGAGTTATCACCGTAAATGAACACCGAGTTGGTGCTCGCGAAGCGAAACGAGGTTACTTTCGGTTTGTCTGCCGGATATGCTTTATCGAGCAGGCCTTTAAGTTCAGCGATTCTTTCATTCATCGCTTGCAGTTTTTGATCAGCCACTTCTTCTTTACCAAGGACATGACTGATTTTCTTGAAGTTATCGATCGCTGCGCGCGCGTTATTGTGAGTTTCGCTGTATGTCTTATAGTAGAGAACAGGTGCAATTTCAGATAAACGGGATTCGAGATCTTTCTGCGGTGAAGCGATCAAAATCACATCTGGCTTTAGCTGCTTAAGAACGGAGAAATTCGGTTCTGTGCGTGTCCCAACATCTTGCACCCCTTCTGGGATGGGAGGCTGAACAACCCACTCGTTGTATCCAGCGATATCTGGCACGGCAATAGGTGTCACTCCGAGCTCAATCACCTGCTCTGCAATATCCCAGTTGAGTGCGGCAATTCGTTCAGGCTGTGAAGGTAAGGTTTTAGCGCCTTCACTATCTTGTACTTCAAACTTGGCGAATGCTTGTCCTGAGCATAGGAAAGCCATAATCGATAAACCAATTCCTACTTTGGAAAGTCGTAAGCCTTTATTTATTAATTTCATTTTGTTCTCTATCGGTTTTAGTTGTATGTTTGAATCGAGTAGGAGGAGGCCTCACGGCCTCCGTCCTCTCACACCACCGTACAAGCGTGTATCGCATACGGCGGTTCCAAGGTAGACTAACTTACGTTAGCTTAAGTCCACTATTTAACTTTAACGCCAATGTGGCTTGTCTCTCTTCGCTAGCAACAGATCCGTTTCCGACTTCACCATCATTATTAGCGGAGTTGTAGGGGTTCTACTTTTGACTGAGACTCCATACACACTGAGAATCTGTTAACTGTAGCCTTAAAACCTTGGTTCAGGCCTTCCCCACATTGTAGGTACTATGCCCTCTGCTGACTTCTTATCAATCTTCGTCTAGCATCACTGCTAGCCTAGTCTCGCGGACAATTGATAAGACCTCCCGAGGTAAGATGTCACCCTTTCCCATAGCTCTGCCTGATTTACATAATCACACTTCTGTTCGAGACTTTGGGCTATTCTATCTGTTGCTAGGTTACCCAAGTTGATTATGCCTACTATCAGATTTCTGTTCGTCAAAGCTATGTTTTGCCATTTGCTTCCTTCAGATTCCACCTCACGATGGACACCCTTGCATAGGCTAACGCTTCCTGCTCGACAAGGCGCGTAGAGGACTTTCACCTCCTAGGTTGACACCATGCTCGGCGCACAACGACAAAAGCAGCCTTCTCAGGCTGCTTGATTGTTTGGGTTACTTTAACCCTTTAGAATTCGTAGTTAACACTCAGCTCGACAGACTGCTCTTCGCCGAACCAACAATTACTATTGTCGTAACAGGTGTAATACTCTTCATTAAATAGATTGTTGACTAAGAAGTTTGCAGACGCTCCTGAAAGAGAGTCTGACATCATGCCTAAATCGTAACCAATCGAGATATCAACAACAGTGTAAGATGGCACCATACCTTGAGTATTCGAAGCATCCATTTGCATCTCGCCCATGTATCGGGCACCAGCACTAAAGCGTGTTCCCGACAAAACTCCATCATAAACGTTGTAGTTCCCCCATAACGTGGCTGCGTGTTCAGGGACATAAATAGGAGTCGTACCTTCAAGAGCTGGATTTACATCTTCTGTCACTTCCATATCCAAGTAGGTATAACTTGCCTGAATATCTAGCTCTTCAGTAACAAACCATCGTCCTTCAAGTTCCAGACCTTGTGAACGAACTTCACCCAGCTGAATTTTAGCTCTGTATGAAGGATCTGAAGGGTCAGCAACAATGGAATCTTGTTTAGTGATATGGAAATATGATGCAGTGAACTGCTTGTCCATATCAGGAGACAGGTATTTCACACCGACTTCTACTTGTTCACCTAGCTGAGGTTTCAGAGATTTACCATTAATATCTGTACCAGCAGCTGGCTCAAAACTTGTTGCGTAACTTACAAATGGTGACAAGCCATTGCTTAACTCATATAGCGCCCCAACACGATAAGAAAACTGATTATGATCGGCTTCATCTTTACCATCGTAGGTTGGTAAATCACTTTGTTTATCATCCATCGCTTTAAACATGTCATAACGACCACCCGCGAGTAAAACTAGCGCATCGTAACGAACTTGATCCTGGAAATAGAAACCTAGCTGCTCTGTCGAAATATCATGTGTTTCACGATAACTCTCTTGGAGGTTGTCACGATCCAAAAGATCATTGTTAGGGTTATACACATTGAAGCCGTAGAAGCCTGCACCAGGATTAACGGTATACTCTTTGTAGAGAGAGTCCCCATCTAACTTAATGTAATCAACACCAAAGAGAAGGTTATGCTCTAGCCCACCAGCCAAAACAGTACCTGAAACTTGATTATCAATTGCGAAGCTTTGTGACTCTTCATCGGTACTGTATACATTTCGAATCATCGCGCCCGTAGCAGGGTTAAAATTTGTCGAACGATGATATGTATTCTCTTGATATAGAGAAGCATCGGTATAACGAGCATTTTGCAAGAACGACCAATTGTCATTAAATTGGTGATTGATTTTGTAACCCACCATAAGTACTTCACGCTCGAAAGTACTCCAATTTTTATCCCCCATCGACACAGATGGATCATGATATTTGATCGCTTCTAATGGCATCGCAGAGTTTGTTCCCATTGCAGGATCATTCTGATAATAAAGGTTGAAATTAATCAGTGTGTTATCGGATGCTTGCCAATCCAAAGAAGGCGCAATTACATAACGCTCTTCTTCAGCGTTATCTACTTGGCTGTCTTGTTTGCGCGCCAACGCTATCAAGCGGTATGAAAGATCGCCGTCACCAATCTGTCCGGTTGTGTCAATCGACGCTTCCATTAGGCTTCGTGAACCTGTCGAAACACCAACCTTAGTAGAAGCCTCACTTTGTGGCGTTTTGGTAATCATATTAACCATTCCGCCAGGTGGCATTGCACCGTATAAAACCGATGTTGGCCCCTTAAACACTTCTACTTGTTGAATTGCGATGGGATCAATCTGTGGTTGTAAGTTCCAACCGGTCAGGAATGGCAGTACCAAACCATCGTAGTAGCTTTGATTATTAGTAAAACCTCGAATCGAGAATGTGTCGTACATCGTCACTGACGCACCCTTCTGCTCTGTAACCACACCCGGCGCATAACGCAGTGCTTGGTTGAGTGACTTTACACCACGCTGCTCAAGCTGCTCCCCTTCGATGACTGTAATACCTTGTGGGGTTTCTTCCGGCTCCAAAGCAGATTTTGTCGCAGTATTACGATACGCCTTGCCGAGGATCGTTACTGTTTCTACATCTTGCTCAGAGTTTGCTTTCGACTCTTCTGCATATGCTGGAGCGGATAAAGCACTAATGAGCGCGACAGTTAATGCGGAATACTTGAAATGAGTGTGGGTGTTCATGAGTCCCTCAGATACCAATGCTTAAGTTAAATAATAATAAATCTCATTTGCATTGTATGTATCTAAAGGCGTGATAGTTAACAATTTGGTGCAAATATCTATAAAAAAGGTCAATTGCTCAGTAAAAAGCAATTGACCCTTCAATAAATATGGTCAAATTTTGGGTTTCCCCATAAAAAATCAGAGATTGATTAGGCTTTTACTATGGGAACCCAGTACTCCATCTCAGCATCTAGTGACTGTGACTGATAATCCTTTGGATAGACTTCTAGTTCGTAGCCGTCAATTCCGCGATAACCTGAGGATGGAAACCAATTAAGAACAAACCAAGACAACGTATTAGGCAAACCTTGAATAGGTCCTTTATGTTTCACCACTGCATAAGTCTGCTTAGGTACGGTGAGTATCTCTAGTTTTTCTGAAACGACGCTCGGTAGGGTTGGCATAGAGACATTTTCATCTAACACGACACCAGCCCAATATTTCAGGTTCGTGCCGTCAAAATTAGCTTGAGTGATATCGACCACCCCAATAAAACGCAGGTCTTGTTGTTTAGGCAATACCACTTCTTGTTCAAGGCGTGACCACAACTGTGGCACCTTTTGAGAAAAATCCTGCGTGAGAGAAAACAACCCACTGATTTCTGTGCTCATGCCTTTGATCAGGAAAGCATCCTTCTCATCAATTTTTACCTCTACAAAACGAGCGCAACTCCCTTTTTCTAAAGCAGTAGACAACTCCGACACCTCAATAGGCTTTTTTAAACCAACCCTTTTGCCGTTTTTTCGATATTGGCTGGGGCTAATCTCGAACATCTGCTTAAACGCTCTGCTGAAGCTAATCTCTGAGTTGAACCCCAGAGCAATCGCGATATCGATGACTCTTTGGTCTTCATCTAACAACATTTCGCCGGCTCTGCTCAACTTAAGTTCTCGAACATAGTTCGCTACGGTCATTCCTGTCTCTGACTGAAAGACGCGCTGCAGTTGCCAACGAGACCAACAGCTCTGGGTCGCTATCTCTTCTAAAGAGAGTGGGCTACTAAGGTTATTGTGAATAAAACCGAGAACCTTACTAATTCGCTCAAATGCAGGGGTATTCTTATTCAACGTTTATACTTCTTCGTCTTGAGTGGGTTATAAATCGACACGTTATATTCGCCTTGCAAATATTAGTATCATTAACCTCGATTCGGGTCACGCACCGTTTGTTACTGATTCCAAAAGATCCATTTCAAACGACGTCAATGCACCAATTTGTATGGTGAAGTGCGCTTTGTTTGGTTATGATAACGAAATTGATTATCATTTATTACGTTCTTATGTTGGCTCAAATTCACGACATTGTCACCCGTAAAAAAGCCCCGCCTCTTCATCAAAAAGTATTCTCCCTTTCAAAAGAAGTCACCCCTTTCTTAAAAGGTAGCTTCGGGCCCATTAACGGCAAGAGTATTGTGATCAGCAATCCAGAAAGTCACATTGAGATCAAACGTGTTTATGATATCTTGGCCAAAAACCACCCTGAAGCGGGGAATCCATATTGGTTGACTCGCACTTGGGATTTACTCAGCTGGCAACCTATATACGTCTCCTTTATTTCCATTTATGCGTTGCACTCACTGCCTGATATCCAGAATATTGGTCAATCACGCTTAAAAGGGTTTATCACTGGCTACCGTTTTAGCACGGATGCACACCAACATGGTAAGCCTGAAACCTTGATCCCCGAAGCCGGTAAAGCGCTACTGGCTTTATCCGAGTTCTACCGAGAGCAAATTAATAGCTGGACACGCATTCGTCCGGGCTTTACACAGCATTTGCTGGCTGATCATCTTCTAGCGGCACTCATTAAGGTTCAACGTCACCATAATGAGTTCAGCAACGAATATATACGTGAGCAAGCGAGGCTGTGGTTAGAGGCTTGTGAGCTACCCGATCGCCATTTAAGCAGCCTTAAAACCGATCCTGAAACGGGAATGTTGAAGTTGATCAGAACGAGCTGTTGTCTCGTCTACAAGTGTGACTCTCGTAAACTGTGTGATGATTGCCCTCGACATCCAGATAATAAACGTCGAGCAGCTAAATCTACAAAATAACAAGCGGCGTAGAGCGTCACCCCAGCAAAAGTTATTTATATTCCAGTTTTTTTGTTGAAGTGATTCACGATGTTCTCAGCATTGTAAATGCATGGACACCGTGTATGAGTAATTCATGAAATCAGATAGGCAGTAGGCTATCCATTTACCTGCTGCGCTTCTGGGCTATTAAAACCACGAGTGATATTAAAGAGTGTAATTAAAGTAAACACAGCAATCACAATTGACAGGTGCCAAGTTTGGCCTAACCCCAGTTTAACCAACCCCATACTCACTAACGACGACACCACCATTTGCCCTCCCCCAGACATCGCTGCCGCCGCACCCGCATTCTTTTTGTATGGAAGCATCACGAGAGCTTGAGCACACGGCAATGCAATACCGTTACCAAGGATCATCAATAACTGTCCAAGCATCAGGTATAAAGGCTCTAGAGGGCACACAAACAGCCAAACAGCCGCGCAGATATGAAGAACAGGGGTAATCAGCAGAGTTTTCTTACTGCCGAAAATAGGTCTAATGCGGCTACACAGACTGGTGCCTCCTAGCATACCCAACGCAGGTATCACAGCCCACATTGCGTATTGATCCGATGTCATGCCAATTTGATTCTGCATGATAAACGGCATCACTGAAACGGTTGTAATCATCAGACTGAAGTTGAGCCAGCCGATACTGGCAAAGCTGATGAAGTATCGGGAACTCAGTAGTTCCTTATATTGAATCGCCATACGCTTCGGTGAAGGGATCTTCGAAAACTGATTGACCGTCTCCTTGAAACGAAAAGCGATCACAAACCACACTAAACTCACGTAGCCAAGCAGCGAGATAAAGACCATACTCCAGCCAAAATGGAAATTGATAAATCCACCAATCACCGGAGCAATCAACGGTGTAATCGACGCTACCATAGCAATATAAGACATTGCTATGGGTAACTCAGAACCCGAATATCTATCACGGGTTGTCGCTCTAGCTAATACCGCGCAGCACCCCGTTCCTAATCCTTGCAAGAAGCGGCCTAGTACAATATTCGAGAATGAGTGACTCAGGAAAATAATCACGAGCAGTCCCATCAAAGCGATCAGGAGGCCGGTCAATAACACTTTTTTACGCCCTAAAGCATCGGAGATTGGGCCATACAAGAATTGTGAAGGTCCAAAGCCAAGCAGATAGACACTGACCAACAACTGAGCCTGCTCCAGTGACACATCAAAGTCTTTGGCAATCCAAGGTAGTGATGGAAACACCAAGCCCATGCTAAGTTGACCAACGCTGATGATCAAACAAGCGAGCAAGATAGTTTTAAATTCAAAACTGGACTTCATGGTTGCGCAACCTAATTTTGATAAGTGTAACTAGAGCGATAGAAACAATGCTTGCATAACAAGCCATCGTGTCAGCATGGTTGTTAAACATCGTGAGGAAAGACGAGATAACATACGCCACCGAGTTTATTCATACAATACTGTTTACATTTATTTTCGAAATAGTCACTTTTCACAAACCATAGTAACGCTACACTAAAAGACAGGGACTATTTGGAGAAACCATATGAAATTAACTCATTGTATTACCGCGGCTTTGAGCTTCGCCATTGCGTTGCCCAGCCAAGCACTTCAAGTGGAGAAGATCACCGATGGGTTATTGATTCCTTGGGGGCTTGCGTATGTTGACGACAAAACAATGTTAGTGACCGAACGCGAAGGAGTCATTAAACAAGTTAATCTAAGTACCGGCGAGCAAAAAACGCTTTTTCGTCTGCCTGACGTTTGGGCTAAAGGTCAAGGTGGCGCTTTAGATATTGCTCTATCTCCTTTTGAAAAAGACAAGATTTATGTCACCTACAGTAAAAAGCAACAAGGTGATGCCGTTACTGCTCTCGCAAGTGCGACCTATAACGGAACACAGATTACCGACTGGCAAGACGTGTTCGTCTCTCAATCCCTAACGGATACAGGTCGTCACTTTGGCAGCCGCATTACTTTCGATAGCAACAGTCTCTATTTCTCTATTGGTGATCGCGGTGATCGGGACAACGGCCAAGACACGCAAACCCATGCGGGTTCTATTTTGCGGCTAACCCCTGACGGACAGGTACCCAAAAACAACCCTTTTGTGAAAAACAAAAACGTGCTGAATGAAATTTGGAGCTACGGCCACCGAAACCCACAAGGTCTTTTCTATGATCAAAAAACCAACAAGCTTTGGTCGATTGAGCATGGACCACGCGGCGGTGACGAGATCAACCTGATAAAGAAAGGCGCAAACTACGGCTGGCCAATCACATCTCACGGTAAAGAGTATTGGGGCCCCATTAAGGTTGGTGAAGCAAAAACCAAAAAAGGGATTGAGTCACCTATTAAGGTTTATATTCCTTCTATCGCTCCGGGCAGTTTAGTGCTTTATCGAGGTGATAAATTTCCTGAACTTAATGGCAAGCTATTGTCGGGCGCATTGAAGCTCGCTCACATTAACGTTGTCACTCTGAATAAGAACAACCAAGCGGTAGCCGAAGAGCGGTTGTTTGAAGATATGGGAGAGCGAATTCGCGATATTGAAGTCACACCAGAGGGTGATATCTACTTTAGTACCGACAACGGCAATTTATATCGCATAATCCACTAGGTTTGTCGCTAGGGTAGGATATTGTAATCATTTTGATGTGATATCTGCCTTGGAGATTCGTTTAGATAAAGGTGTAAATTGTCTAGTTACTCCAATAATTCTCGTTTCTGATCTGTTTTATGCCTCACATTTCACCACTACTATTGACATAAATAACTGTTGAATTAGTGCTATGACTCCAGTTTTTAATCAAAAATCACACTTATTTGTCACAAAAAGTACAACAAAACACCATGCCACTGTAACTCCATGATATCTAAGGAATGGAAAGTTTGACTGCCCCCAAAGTTCTGCAACCTTTAGCACAGTTCCCATTGACACAGACCCTGTTTAATTTAGACTCGATTTCGGCTAGAAAGAAAGTTCTTTGTATATAAACATATCGTTGGATTACTAGTAACTCCCCGTTGTGTTGTACGCAATAGCAATAAACTTTTCCACGCTATCGGTGCCGCAATAGGCTCAAATAAAAAATAATTTAGGATATCATCATGTCTAACACAGTTACTGGTACAGTAAAATGGTTCAACGAAACTAAAGGTTTCGGTTTCATCCAACAAGAAAACGGTCCAGACGTATTTGCACACTTCTCTGCAATCGTTGGTGACGGCTTCAAAACTCTTGCTGAAGGCCAAAAAGTTGAGTTCGTAGTATCTCAAGGTCAAAAAGGTCCTCAAGCAGACAGCATCAAAGTAATCTAATTGATCGCTTAACGCATTCCTAAAATAGCCAGCCGATGCTGGCTATTTTTTTTACCCAAAATTCATTCAGTTAAGGTAAGATAGAGCCCAATTTATCATACCAGACTCTGCTAATGGCTCTTAAACCTACAATCTACAAATTTCGTATCTCACTCACAGACATGAATCGAGACTACTACGACTCGTTCAACCTCACTATCGCACAACACCCTTCTGAGACAGAACAACGCATGATGGCTCGTATCATGGCGTTTTGTATCAATGCATCACCAGAGCTTCAATTCACTAAAGGTTTGTCGACCATTGAAGAGCCTGATCTATGGCAAAAGTCTCTTGATGATCAGATCTTAGAGTGGATCGATGTTGGTGAGCCGGATCCTGAGCGCGTTAAAAAAGCCACTCGCTTAGCAAAGTCAGTCAAAGTATTTAGCTTTAACACCAAGTCGAATGTTTGGTGGGAACAAAACCGCGGTAAGTTTGGCTACTTGAACGCTCAAATTGTTCGCCTGAGCAATGAAGGTATCGAGCAAATGGCTGAAATGACGGAACGTACGATGGATTTGTCAGTGATGCTAACGGGCAATTCAGCCTTTGTGAACAGTGATACCAAGTCAGCTGAAGTGACCTGGGAAGAGCTACAAAGCAACGAATAGTACCCGTACGATGAGTAAACTCGAACACTGTTTATCAGAAGCAGGCTTTGCACAGATCCAGGCCCTAAAAATTGGGTTTGAGCACGAGTCGAAAGACTTTATCCAGAGCAATCAGTCATTGTTCAAACATGCGTGTGAAAACAAACCTGACAACTCCAGTATTCAAACCCTACTTGGCTTGCTGACGAAAACGCACATCGATGCCAGCTATGAATTTAGCTCTGACAAAGATGCCAGCGAAGCGATGCAGCAGGTACTAGAAGAGACGGTTGGCCAAGAGCACAGTCAGAAATTCAGCCACTCAAGTTCAAAGAAGCTGCAATTCATCACTCACCTTTGGTTATTTGTTCAAGGTCGTATGGGAATGGATTACAGCCTAGCGAACGATCATGCAGCCGCGACAGCTGCCCTACTTTGTCGAATCGTAAGACAAACCGAAGATGAGATTCGTGTCTCGTTTATGGGTAGCTTCTACGATGGATTGAGCATCTATCAAGCTCAGAATAAACCATCAGGTTTAATTCATACTCTTAAGCGTTTGTTTAACCTGTCTTAATCACTTCAAACTCAAATGAAAATGCGCTTTACTGCCTGTTGAGCGCATTCATTTCAAATCATGCCTTCGTAAATGATTCCCTACGATGCTTATTCCTCGTTTTCGCTTTTTGGAGAATGACGTAGAGCGAATACAAAAAACCCCGCAGACTGCGGGGCTTCAAATATTTCTTGTCGATTTAAGTAGTGAAATCAAACTTATCTAATCAATCGTAGATTAGCGTAAACCGTGCAAGAACTCATGACGAGTTGCTGGGTTTGACTTGAAAATACCGCCCAGTGCCGTTGTGGTCGTTTCACTGGTTGCATCCATCACGCCACGAGACTTCACGCAGTAGTGAACTGCATCCATTGTTACCGCAACATCATCGGTCTCAAGCAGAGTTTGAAGTGCAACTAAAATTTGCTGAGTCATGCGCTCTTGAACTTGTGGGCGCTGAGCAAAGAAGCGAACAATACGGTTGATCTTAGAAAGACCAATGATTTTTCCACGAGGAATATAAGCAACCGCCGTTTTGCCATCAATCGTCACTAAATGATGTTCACAAGTGCTGGTTACCGTGATGTCTTTCACACGTACCATTTCACGAACGCCCATTTTGTTTTCGATCACGGTGATTTTAGGGAAGTTGGCGTAATCCAAACCAGAGAAGATTTCATCGACATACATTTTAGCAATACGATGTGGTGTTTCTTCCAAGCTATCATCGGTTAAATCAAGTTCTAGAAGAGTCAGAATCTCACGCATATGGTGTTCGATTCGTTCCTTTTTCTCTTCACGGCTTACCTGATTCGGGCTCATTGGTGTTTCTAACCCGCGGCTCGCTAGCGCATCTTTAACCAACTTCGCTGATTCGCTAAGACCTGACATTGAACTTCCTCTTCTATTACCCCTTTTGGATGGCAGACAAGGATACTCGGAATTTTGAATAATTACACCCATATTTTAAGGGAGGTCATTATTTACGGGCCTCAAACTATGCTAAAGTGGCATCAATTTCGTTGATACCGATGTACCAACAAACAAATCAAAATAATAACGATCAAAGGAATTCAATTATGGGCTGTTGCGACGCTCCGGGCTTAATGCCAATTGAAGAAGCACTTGATAAGCTGCTATCACCAATTACCCCAATTCAAGATACACTATCACTGCCATTGGCAGATGCTCTAGGTTACGTTCTTGCTGAAGATATTCTCTCACCTATTTTTGTTCCTCCTTTTGATAACTCAGCAATGGATGGTTATGCCCTTCGTCTAGCAGACCTAGAAAATGGCAATACTCTCCCACTCGCAGGTAAATCATTCGCGGGTCAACCTTTTGAAGGCGAATGGCCACAAAACACCTGTGTGCGCATTATGACTGGCGCTAAGATTCCAGAAGGTTGCGATGCGGTCATCATGCAAGAAAATACGCGTGAAACCGAAAACGGCATCGAAATTCAACAGACTGACATCAAGCCGAACAACAACATTCGTCCAACGGGTGACGACATCAAGCAAGGTGACGTTGTACTGAGTAAAGGCGAACGTCTGACGCCTCGTGATATTCCAATGATCGCGTCTTTGGGTATTAGCCACATTCAAGTGCTGCGCAAACCTAAGGTTGCTTTCTTCTCTACTGGTGACGAGCTTAAACCTCTAGGTCAACCATTAGAAGATGGTCAGATCTACGACAGCAACCGCTACGGTATTAAACCACTGATTGAGGCTTTCGGCTGCGAAGCCATTGATTTAGGCATCATTCCTGATTGCCCTACTACGCTGAAGCAAACATTCGAAAAAGCGCAAGAGCTCGCTGATGTTGTCGTAACTTCTGGTGGCGTGAGTGTTGGCGAAGCGGACTACACCAAAGACATCCTTGAAGAGCTTGGGCAGATTGGTTTTTGGAAATTGGCAATTAAACCGGGTAAACCCTTTGCATTTGGCGAACTAGAGAACGCTTGGTTCTGTGGCTTACCAGGTAACCCAGTATCTGCGGTTCTGACTATGTACGTACTTGTACAACCTATGCTCGCTAAATTGGCTGGCAACACCGCTTGGAAAGCACCTGAGTCGATTCCCGCGACAACACGTTCTGCATTTAAAAAAGCGCCGGGACGTACCGACTATCAACGCGGCATCTACACTATCGAGAATGGTCAGTTTGTTGTCGAAACAACAGGTAACCAAAGCTCAGGCGCGTTCCGATCAATGAGCCTCGCGAACTGCTTTGTGGTACTTGAACGTGAGCGTGGTCGTGTCGAAGCAGGTGAAACTGTTCAAATCCAACTGTTTAATTCAACACTCTACTAACGAGGCTTGTTAATGGAAATTCTGTCTGATGCGGAGATGCTTCGCTACAACCGCCAGATCATTCTTAAACAGTTCGATTTTGAAGGGCAAGAAGCCCTCAAGCAAAGCTCTATTCTAGTATTAGGAGCCGGCGGCTTAGGCTGTGCAGCGTCCCAATATCTGGCTACAGCGGGTATTGGCAAGCTCACGCTCATCGATGATGACGTAGTAGAGCTATCTAACTTGCAAAGGCAAGTGTTGCATACCGATGCTGACATCGGAAAGAAGAAGGTCGAGTCGGCATCTGAATCACTTAAACTGCTGAATCCTCACTTGACGGTAGAGGCAGTCGACCGACGTCTGTCAGACGATGAACTAGATGGCCTGATTCGATCTCACACATTAGTGCTGGATGCGTGTGACAACGTAGAGACGCGTAATCAACTCAATCGATTGTGCTACCAAGCAAAGGTTCCATTGGTCTCTGGTGCAGCGATTCGTATGGAAGGTCAAATCAGTGTATTTACCTACCAAAACGAGAACGCTCCGTGCTATCAATGCTTAAGCGCGCTATTCGGATCGGCTGCACTTAGCTGCGTAGAGGCTGGCGTTATGGCACCGGTTGTAGGTATGGTCGGCGCTGCACAGGCTTTGGAGGCCATTAAAGTGATCGCGCAATTTGGCTCTCCAAAAGAGGGGAAGCTGCTGATCTTAGATGCGATGTCACACAGTTGGCGCGAGATGAAATTGATGAAAATGCCGACCTGTACCGTGTGTGGTGTCTCCAAATAAACATCACACTACAACGCACTTCCTATTAAGAGCTTCATCCCTGGATTTGAAGCTCTTATTCTATTCACTTCCCCTTATTTTCATTTTGAAAACTCTCTACGCGACTTGGCCTATCTCGACTCCAATTCAATTCTCATTTTGAGAAAGCCAAAAAATGAAAACACAAACCTAATAAATACAATAACTTAAAAATGGCATAAGAATTGATACTCATACGTTATCTTCCATCACAAGGATGCTGCTATGAGAATTCCAACGTTAAGTTTGCTACTCGGTGCACCGCTTCTAGCCCAAGCTGCGCCTTTCGATACATGCCCAAGTCAGGCGTATCTTTTCCAATCTACACCGGTTCAAGTATACGGCGTTAACCTAGTCACTGGGTCGACCACGCTATTACAGTCAGATACAGGTATTAACGCTAACATTAATGGTGTCGGCTTTAGCTTTGACGACCGCTATATCTATGGCTATGACACGACCAATAAACGCATCGTTAGGTTAGGCTCAGACTTCCAAGCCGAGGTTGTTAACACCAGCGGTCTGCCAACCGACCACACTTTTTATGTCGGTGATGTTTATAACAGCACTTACTACCTATACCGAACCGGAAAAGGCTTGTTCACGATTGATCTTACACCGCTCGCGTCAAACCCCAACGCAGTCCTACCTGTTGTGAAAGTATCTGATGTTGCTACGGTTAAACTCACTGACTTTGCGTTTCATCCGAGTGACGGCAAGCTTTACGGAATCGACAACAATTCTGGTGTGCTCTACTCCTTCGATCCGAACACCGGCGCTACAATATCAATTGGTGATACCGGAGAAACAGGAACCTTTGGTGCCGGCTATTTCGATGTCAATGGCAACTACTATGTTTCACGTAACCAAGACGGCAAAATCTACCGTGTAAATCTATCACCAGATAACTCTGCCAATATCGCTGCCGGTATCGTGCCTGCCATTGAGTTTGTATCTAACGGCCCTAGCTCTAATCAAAATGATGGTGCACGCTGTGCCAATGCTCCAGTGATTAATGAAGATTCAAATATCGACTTCGGTGATGCACCAGATAGCTACTTGACACTGCTGAGCAGTAATGGACCGCGACATGAATTAGACGGTGTTACATGGCTTGGTAGCGAAGCCCCAGATGGCGAGCAAGATGGTTTCGAATCGCCACAATCTGATGAAACAACCGGCATAGACGATGAGTGGACTAACGGCGGTATCGGATTTGTTACCGCTCTCGAAGCTGGTCTTGATTCCAAAGTCATGATTGAAGCGTCAACTACAGGTTACCTATCCGCTTGGATCGATTGGAACCAAGATGGCAGCTTTGATGGCGAGAACGAAAAAGTGTTCTCTGACTATCATCTCTCCACTGGTGAAAACGAGCTATTCCTAAATGTCGATGTTAGCGCTTTGACGGGTACAACATGGGCTCGTTTCCGTTTCAGCCAACAGACCAACCTAGAGTATTACGGTGGCTCTACGTCCGGTGAAGTTGTTGATATTCAAGTCGATGTACTGAATGACGGAGCTACCGCTCGATACTTCCCAAGTGCATCGGGGTACGCCACGCTCGCTTATGAAGATAATTGGCCTTACAAAGCTGACTACGACATGAATGACGCTGTACTTCGCTATCGCATTACAGAGATCGTAAAAGATGGCAAAGTCGTCAAATCAACGATTGATGGTCGCTTAGTAGCGGTCGGGGCGGATTACCTTAATGGCTTTGCTGTACGTCTTCCAAACTTAGCGCCAAGCTCTGTAAGCACTGGTAACTCTTACATGAAAGAGAATGGTGTGTTCACGACTCTCAATATGGAAAGCGGTCGCAGTGAAGCCATTTTTGTTGTCGCTGAGAACCTGACTGAAAAAATCGCCACCAGCTGTGATTTCTATCGCACACAAAATGGCTGTAAAGACGATGAACAATTTGCCTTCCAAATTGGTATTTCATTAGAAGGAGAAGGCGTTGACGCGAACGCTTGGACGGATATGCCATACGACCCATTCATCTTCGCGACTCCCGGTCATTACCATGGTCCAAACTTACCTTTACATCCAGGTCGTAGTTGGGAAGTTCACTTAGCTGACCAAGCCCCCACCGAAGCCTTCGATAGTGCAAACCTATTCGAAACTGGCCTAGGTGTTGATGACAGCAATCCAAGTGAAGGCAAGTACTTCAAAACTGCAGAGAACCACCCTTGGGCATTAATGATTACGTCAACAGCCGAGTGGGAATGGCCACAAGAACGTGTAGACATCGTAACGGCATACCCGCAATTCAAGACGTTTGCAGAGTCTGGCGGCGAAGAGGCCACAACCTGGTTCCAGTCTCCTGAAGCTGGCCAATGTTACGACTTGAAATCTGAGGAGTAATCATGATGAACAGACAAATGAAAGCCTCACAACCACATATTAGCGACAACAACACAAACTCATCGGCACAGCAGAAGCGTCTACAACAAGGAAGCGGAGTCATGGTTAAACAAGCATCATTAATAATACTACTCGCCACCACTACATTAATCTTTGGTTGTGGTGGAGGTGGGGGCGGCGGAGGTGGCGGTTCAACGGCTGCGCCCGCTCCGGCAGTGGCAAGCACGATGTCCGACTTAACCGTACCCGATGGTTTTGACTACAACCCAGTCGAGCAGCATGACCTTAATATCGACATCAGTCATATATCGACGAACCGTTCATTCGTATCTGTGTACAGCCGCTATTCTGAACGAAGTGACGCGACTTTTAAGCCAGACTATTCAAGCCGATTACTAGCGGGGTCATTAAACAACGGACAATTTAGCTCTTCATTTACCGCTCCAATCAGCGAGGAGAACATCCTGATTGAGATCTGGTTCTATGATGGTCAAGCGCCGCTTCAGCAAGTGGTTTCATCAGATGTGATGCAAGTTACGTGGTAGAGACCTAACCAAATACGAGCGAGCTCATATGGGCTCGCTTTTTGTTGTTAGTTATCTCACGAACTTACTCGGAGAAGTTCGTAATTGAGTATAATTGGCGTATCTTAAAACTAACCGCACATAGTCTAGGAACCCAAACAACTCTATGAAACAGATAAAGTTAGCGTTTGTTATTCTAGGTTTGGGGGTTGTAGTTTTAGTGGCGTTAATTCAGTTAACCGCCCCTTCCTCTGTTCCTGTAGAAAAGCGAGCGATCGTCATAGCGAATACCATTACCCAATCGCTTGATGGCCACCGTCGTTACTTAACCTTAAAACTTGGTGATGAGCCAAGCTTTCGATTGTCAGTCCCTGCAACTCTTGAATGCCCCATTGATTCTATAGTGATTATTGATGCATTATTGAATCAAACTACTGGGCAACAAAGCTATAAATATCAGCACTGTATTGCCGCAGACAGCACCCAATAGCTTGCCCGAAGTTCATCTTTTTTAAATATCTCAAATTAAACAATAACAACACAGGAAGTGGAGTACTATGACTCAACCTCTGATCACACCCGCTCAGTTGCACGAGCTGCTACAACAGCAAGACATTATTCTTCTCGATGCCAGTATTGAATTTCAAATCCCAGGCGAAACAAAAAAAATTACGGACCAGTTTATTCCGGGCTCAGTGAGATTCGACTACGACAAAGACTTCTGTCATAAACACACCTTGCTTCCGCACATGTTCCCTACCGAGAAACACTTCAACGAACGTGCTCGAGCGCTTGGCATAAACAATAACAGTACCGTTGTGGTGTATGACAATGCAGGTACGTTTGCCTCACCACGCGCTTGGTGGATGTTCTTAGCTATGGGCCATACCAATACTCTGATTCTAGACGGTGGTTTACCTGCATGGATAGAGAGTGGCTTCGAGACCGTTTCAAACTACACAAGTGCCGACACTTTGGGTGACTTTGAAGGCACCTTAGATGAACAGTACTTCATCGATGCTGATCAAGTAAACGACTACTCGAAAACGCAACAAGCCAATATTCTTGATGCACGCTCTCAAGCTCGTTTCGACTCAAAAGTACCAGAGCCTCGTCCGGGACTAAGAAGCGGTCACATTCCACACTCTGTTTGTCTCCCATTTTCTCAAGTCATGGAGCAAGGGCGTTTAAAATCAGAGCAGGAACTCAAAACGGTCTTCAGCGATTTAGACATTCACCAACAGTTACCTATGGTCTTTAGCTGTGGTTCCGGGGTTACAGCTTGTATTATTTTGCTCGCTGCGAAAATGGCGGGATACCACAATCCCATGAGTGTTTACGACGGTTCATGGACAGAATGGGGATCCAATGAAAACCTGCCGATCGAAGTGACCAAATCATAAAAGTCAGCTCAAAAAGTCATCCCACTCAACCAAATAACAGATGATTTTGATCGAAATTATACTCAATCAATATGTGTTTTGTTACTATACAACAGAACAGGTACGGTGCTCTTTTTTATAATTTCGATTCAAGGTTTCTCAAAATTGGCCGTTACATGAGTGTTATCTAGATCCAAAGGCGTTGTATGGCTGTATTCAAAAAAAATATCTGGACGTTGTACGTATTAATCGTACTGCTGACTTTGATACTTTTTTCTGCGTTTGGGATTATCAAATGGCAAACTAACCGAGACGACTTTACGCGCCAGCAGCATATGCAACTGGAACTGTTTTCGAACTCTATCGAATCTCTTCTTACTAGCCAAGAAGCGCTACTGGAAGTCGTCGGCCATCAACTACTCCAACAATCCGATTTTACTCGTACAGCCGCAATCCAGATCCGTCCTATCTTGGACAAGCTACTTGACACTCACCCAGCCATCGCCGCCTTCGGCTTGATCAATCCTCGAGGAGAATATTTAGCCGTTAGCTCGAATTTGCTGCTGGCTGAACAACCCAATCTTCTCAACTATGACTACACACGCGACTCATTTTTGGAAGCGATTGAAAGCCAAAAAATGGTTCTAGGTCGAACCTACTTTCAAGACTCCTTAGGCACACTGGTTATCCCTATTCGTAAGTCAATTTCCATCAACGGCACTGATGTAGCCGCGGTAATGACGGCTGGGTTAAAGCTCAATAGCACCATCCTATTTAAAAAGAACGTTAATACGGCTGAATATAATAGTTTAAGCCTACTACGTGACGATCTATATCAACAATTCTACTCAAAAGATGTGGTTTCGCTGAGACCCTACTCGACTCCCGTTGATCGGAATATGGTCGAGCATATCAACAATAGCTTTGCCAAGTCGCACAAAATCACGATCCAAGATGCCAAGGAAAGTGGAAAAATTTATTCAACAATCGTGGAGCAACAGGGCAACAATAGCATCGTAACCAAGAGGTACCTAAACGATTACAAACTTTGGGTTATCGGTACAACAGAACTTGCTCATGTCGATCTAGTATTTTGGGAAGAATTTAGTATCTACATTGCCGTTTTCTTGCTGCTACACGCTGGCTTTTATGTATTGGTAAAATCGATTTCAAAGAGCGAGCTTCGCACACGCAAGCAACTTATCTACCAAGCGAATCACGACCCGCTGACCTCTTTACCTAATCGATTCTATATGCGTCAAAACATCAGCAAGTGGCTTGATGATGAAAAACATCCGTTTACTTTGCTATTTATCGATATCGACAACTTTAAGAGTGTGAACGACACGCATGGCCATGATTTCGGCGATAAGATTCTCAAACAAATAGCCCTACGCCTTAGTCGCTTCCAATCACGCTTAAGCCTCGTAATAAGAGACGCAAGTGATGAGTTCTTATTCTTAACCCCTCTTTCCAATGAGAGAGAGTTGCAACGCTTGGCGGAACGAATTATTGAGGTGTTATCGAAACCTTATGACGTAGACGAATCACAGTTCCTGTTAAGTTGCAGTATCGGGATCGCTCAGTTCCCACAGCACGGCACAGATCTAGATAGTCTTCTGCGTTCGGCTGATATCTCAATGTATAAAGCGAAACAGCAGCAAAACTCGTACAGCATGTTCACTGCGGAGATGCAGGAAACTCACCTATACAAAATGAAGGTTGAGCAAAAACTGAGAGTTGCTGTTGAGAAGCAGACCCTCTTTATGGTGTTCCAGCCGCTTCTACGAGCAAATGGCACTGTTCATGGCGTTGAAGCACTGGTGCGCTGGATCGATGATGAGCTGGGATTTGTGCCGCCTGACGTCTTCATTCCCATCGCTGAAAAAACGGGGTTAATGCCTAAATTGGGTGAGTTCATCATTGAATCCAGTATTCAGCAGATTGCACACCTGCATCGGATCGATAAGTTTAAGCTGGGTTTATCAATCAATATTTCTGTGCGCCAGTTTATGCACGCTTCATTTACAGAACACCTATTAGCGACGCTTGAAAAATACCAGTTCCCAAGTGACTATCTCACGCTGGAGATCACCGAGAACTTATTTATAGAAGATGTACAACAGGTACGCCCTATATTTGAATCACTCTATGACAAAGGCATTAAGATCTCACTGGATGATTTTGGTACGGGGTACTCTTCTCTGAGCATGTTGAAGGCATTACCTATCTATGAATTGAAGATCGATAAGAGCTTTATTGAGAACATTAACTGCGATACCCAATCTCTGACGATGGTTCAAAACATCATCGCCATTGGTAAAAACTTTGGCATGGTGGTACTGGCAGAAGGCGTCGAGACCAAAGAGCACTTCGATGTCTTAAAGGCTTGCCACTGTGACTTAATGCAAGGCTATTACTTTGCTAAACCAATACCATATGAAGAGCTTAGCCAATACCTAAAGCGATATACACCTTCAGTTGAGGAAGAGTGCGAAGCATAAAAAATGGAAGCCGACGCTTCCATTTTTGTTTATTTTACCCAAGTAAGTCTGATCGAATGTCGCTAACTAAATAAACCCACAAATGAGTTACTTAGCACTTCCACCCTTTTCTGCATATTTCATCTGCTCATCCAAGTTGAGAACAGTCAATGCGTTGCTTACGCTGGTTGCAATCACATCCACAACACCAGTACGAAGTGCACCAAGCAGTGCAAGCGGCTTACTATTCTCAGCAGCAATAGCAATCACCTCTGCAATCGGGCGAAACTCTTCCAAACCCAAGCCGATAACACGGTCACTCATTACCGTATTCGCTGCTTTACCGTGTACATCGAAGAAATCATAACCTGCAAAATCACCAACGACACCTTGTAGCAAACGAGATTGAACCACCTCACCCGCTGTAAACCAGCCTAGATCCACCATGTAGCTGTTTTCACTCATATCACCAATGCCGACTAATGCTACATCAGCTTTTCGGGCAAGGTCGAGAGTTTGCTTAACGGTACTATTTTCCATAAAGGCGGTTTTTTGTGCTTTGTTCTCGGCATAAGCGGGGGCATACAAGGTTTCCGATGAACCACCGTACTTTTTCGCTAACTGACGGCAAATATGGTCGGCATTAAACATCCCCCCTCTTGGGTGAATACCTCCGATACCACATACGAACTTACAATCACGTGGCGTAATTACACCAGTGTAGTGCGCCACAGACGATACGTTACGCCCCTGGCCTACTGTCACTACCATGCCGTTTTTTAAGGTACTGGTTAGGTAACTAGATACTAAACCTGCGACTTGTTGTCGTTGTTGCTCTTCATTCGGTTGATCCAGCGCAACAAGTGCGCGCTTAACACCAAAGCGCTCAATTAAGCGCTGCTCAATTTTGGCACTAAACACCGGGTGGTACTTTACCGTAATTTCTACGATACCTTCGTCTCGCGCTTGCTTGAGCATTCGACCAACCTTTGCACGAGAGATTGAGAACTTTTTCGATATCTCTTCTTGTGTCGCACCGTCTTGATAGTAGGCAACCGCCACTTCAGTGAGAAGATCAGTATTTTCTTCCGACACATCTTGAATATTCTTACTCATATACCACCCAACAAGTATTTAACAATTTATTCACCTAAATAAGCAGCAAATGCCCGATAGCAAAGCAACTGTCGCATCAGTTTACATCATGAACATTTGTAATGGTAGAAAACAAATACTCACATAGAGCTTTGTCATCAAAGAGTCATTAAACGGCTCAACACACAAGCATTAAACGTTTGCTTTCAGACCCCGTGTTTATTGGAGTAAATTATATTTGATTAAAGTCACTTTACTGCACTACTTCCCATTGACTTTAGCGCGAGATCGGATAAATATGGCTTCATCATTTACTCAGCCAACGAACATATGTTCGAAGCAAATGTTCGTCAGCTCGAAATTTTAAAATTAATGAACAACTGAACCAATGATTTGGTGATGAGTCGTTTATTAGCTAGCTTGCAAATGCCCACATCTCCCCTCACACGAGATGTTATGCGATAGATAGGATGATCAAAATGAGCAACAAATTAGAGCAACTTCGTAAACTAACGACAGTAGTAGCAGACACTGGTGAAATTGACGCAATCAAAAAGTATCAACCAGAAGACGCAACAACTAACCCTTCTCTGATTCTTAAAGCGGCTCAAATCGCAGAGTATGCACCGCTTATCGATGCTTCAATTGAATACGCTAAAGCACAAAGCTCTGATAAAGCACAACAAGTTCAAGACACTTGTGACATGCTTGCAGTAAACATCGGTAAAGAAATCCTGAAAACAATCCCAGGCCGTATCTCTACAGAAGTTGATGCGCGCCTTTCTTACGACACTGAAGGCAGCGTAGCGAAAGCTCGTCAGCTAGTAAAAATGTACAACGATGCTGGCATCACTAACGATCGTATCCTAATCAAACTGGCTTCTACTTGGGAAGGTATCCGCGCTGCTGAAATCCTAGAGAAAGAAGGCATCAACTGTAACCTTACTCTTCTATTCTCATTCGCTCAGGCTCGTGCTTGTGCTGAAGCTGGCGTATTCCTAATCTCGCCATTCGTTGGTCGTATCATGGACTGGTACAAAGCGAAAGAAGGTCGTGACTTTGAAGCTTCAGAAGATCCAGGTGTAATCTCAGTAACTGATATCTACAACTACTACAAAGACTACGGCTACAACACTGTTGTTATGGGTGCAAGCTTCCGTAACATCGGCGAGATCCTAGAACTTGCTGGTTGTGACCGTCTAACTATCGCTCCTGCTCTTCTAGCTGAACTAGAAGCGGCTGAAGGTGAAGTTGTAGAGAAGCTAGTTGACTCTAAAGGCTCTAAAGAGCGTCCTGCTCCAATGACTCACGCTGAGTTCCTATGGGAGCACAACCTAGACGCTATGGCAGTTGAGAAAGTTGCAGAAGGTATCCGCAACTTCGCCGTTGACCAAGGCAAACTAGAAGACATGATCGCAGCTAAGCTGTAATCACACAGAATAAAAAAAAGGGGGAACGTTTGCGTTCCCCTTTCAATTTCCAATTTCAATATTTAAACACTGGTAGTAATTATGGATCGTAAACATTTAGCTAATGCTATTCGTGCTCTTAGCATGGACGGCGTACAACAAGCAAACTCTGGTCACCCTGGCGCACCTATGGGTATGGCTGACATTGCTGAAGTTCTTTGGCGTGATCACCTAAACCACAACCCATCAAACCCAGAGTGGGCAGACCGCGACCGTTTCGTTCTTTCAAACGGCCACGGCTCTATGCTGATTTACTCTCTGCTTCACCTAGCAGGCTACGAGCTATCAATCGAAGATCTTAAGAACTTCCGTCAACTGCACTCTAAGACTCCGGGTCACCCAGAGTACGGTTACGCACCAGGTATCGAAACAACAACTGGCCCACTAGGTCAAGGTATTACGAACGCGGTAGGTATGGCGCTGGCTGAGAAAACTCTAGCAGCACAATTCAACAAAGAAGGCCACGACATCGTTGACCACTTCACTTATGCATTCATGGGTGACGGCTGTCTGATGGAAGGTATCTCTCACGAAGCATGTTCTCTAGCAGGTACGCTTGGTCTTGGTAAGCTGATCGCTTTCTGGGATGACAACGGTATTTCTATCGACGGTCACGTTGAAGGCTGGTTCTCTGATGATACGCCAAAACGTTTTGAAGCTTACGGCTGGCACGTAATCCCAGCAGTAGATGGTCACGACGCTGAAGCGATCAACGCAGCGATTATCGCCGCCAAAGCAGATCCACGCCCTACTCTAATCTGTACTAAGACTATCATCGGTTTTGGTTCTCCAAACAAATCTGGTTCACACGACTGTCACGGTGCACCACTAGGCGCTGAAGAAATTGCAGCTACACGTAAAGAACTTGGTTGGGAGCACGGTCCTTTTGAAATTCCGTCGGAAGTCTACGCAGAGTGGGATGCGAAAGAAGCAGGCGCAGCTAAGGAAGCAGCGTGGAACGAGAAACTTGCAGCTTATGAAGCAGCACACCCTGAGTTGGCAGCTGAATTCAAACGCCGCGTAAACGGTGAACTTCCTGCACAGTGGGAAGAGAAAGCAAACCAAATTATTGCTGATCTTCAAGCTAACCCAGCAAACATCGCATCACGTAAAGCGTCTCAAAACGCACTAGAAGCGTTCGGTGCTATGCTACCTGAGTTCCTAGGCGGCTCTGCTGACCTTGCACCATCTAACCTAACTATGTGGTCTGGTTCTAAGTCTGTTTCTGCTGAAGATCCAGCGGGTAACTACATCCACTACGGTGTACGTGAATTCGGTATGACGGCGATCATGAACGGTATCGCTCTGCACGGTGGTTTCGTACCATACGGCGCTACTTTCCTAATGTTCATGGAATACGCTCGTAACGCAATGCGTATGGCTGCTCTGATGAAAGTTCAGAACATTCAAGTTTACACGCACGACTCTATCGGTCTTGGCGAAGATGGCCCAACTCACCAACCAGTTGAGCAAATGGCTTCTCTACGTCTAACTCCAAACATGAGCACATGGCGTCCATGTGACCAAGTTGAGTCTGCAGTCGCTTGGAAACTGGCTATCGAGCGTAAAGACGGCCCAACGTCTCTAATCTTCTCTCGTCAAAACCTTGCACAGCAAGAGCGTAGCGAAGAGCAAGTAGCTAACATCGCGAAGGGTGGTTACATCCTGAAAGATTGTGAAGGTAAGCCAGAGCTTATCCTTATCGCTACAGGTTCTGAAGTTGAGCTAGCGGTTAACGCTGCGGCTGAACTGACAGCTGAAGGTAAGAAGGTACGTGTAGTATCTATGCCTGCAACTGACGCATTCGACAAGCAAGACGCGCAGTACCGTGAATCTGTACTTCCATCTGACGTAACAGCTCGTATCGCTGTAGAAGCTGGCATCGCTGACTTCTGGTACAAGTACGTTGGCTTCGGTGGCAAGATCATTGGTATGACAACATTCGGCGAATCTGCACCAGCAGGTGAGCTATTCAAGATGTTCGGTTTCACTACTGAAAACGTAGTAAACACAGCGAAAGAGCTTCTAGCTTAATCTCTACATCTGGATACTAAAACGCCCCGCTACAGTTAGCGGGGCGTTTTTTATTGGATCTAAGTTAAAAGGTAAAGGCGAGGTTGCCGCCGACACCAAATTGGTTATCACCAGCATAACTCCCGGCAATATCTAAACTAACTAAATCCCCAGGACTAATGCCAATACCAGCAGTGATTGAATTATCTAATGTATCTTCTAGATCAATTTCATACCCTGCACGCAGTTGTGCCCAACCCCATGCATTACCTTCAACACCAAAACGTAAAAACTGAGTATCATCGGCCAATTTAGCAAAGCGTTCTTGCTTCGTAACATCCCAATCGACAGTTGCAGTAAATAACTCCAATGCATAGGCACCAGAGAGCGTAATCTGTGTATCTAGGTTATAAGTATCAGTGCCATCGAAAGTTTTTACTTCTTGTGACAACAAGTCTTTAATTGCAATGCCCACACGGTAATTATTGAGCATGAGCACAGCACCTAAATCGACGTTGAAAGCAGTCTCGCTTACTTCGCTTTGATCATAATCTTCGAGATCAAAGTCATCAATGTTTGCCGAGTCTTGGTATGTCATCAACTTCTGATATTTAGGCGTAATACCAAAAGAAACGTCATAACCTGCGAGGTTGACTCGCTTCGCTAACGCTAAACCAAATTCGGAATAACCAAAGGCCACCATATGTACTTCCGAATCTGCTACCCTCTGAGCGGTTGTGCTACCCGAAGTATCTACATCCGGTACAGCAATCACTTCTGCATAACCGCGAGTGAAGAGGTTTGCTGAAAGAGCCTTAATTGGGAAAGCAACAGCTAGACCAGCTCCTGCCGTTACCGCAACAGGCGAGTTTCCTTTAATTTCGTTCAACAGGCGATCAACTTCAGGGTCATTGACACTCCCTGGGTTTTTATCGATCGCATCTTGTAAGTCGTCGATCAACGACAATGTTTCATCGGTATCTTTAGCGGTTAGCCCAACTGAAGGTACTAATAGTCCAAAGTCGTCTTCTTCTCTATGAACGGCAACAAGTGCAGGGTTATAGAATGGAGCAAGAAGAAAGTCTGCGGACGTTACGCCTGTATTCCCCATACCATTGCCTCGTCCATCTGCAATGATATTAGCCGAACTAGCAGAGAATGCTGCTAGCGATAGAGCCACTGCTAGTGACGTTTTTGCCATATTTTTCATTTTAATATTGTCCTTTTTATTATGTTCGCATTAGCACAAATAAGCATCAATGCGAATAAAATGTTAACTCATAAAAACAATATATGTAAATGGATTATGTATATGCGTTCTATTGATCGAGTTTTCCTGACTAAAGAAAAGCCCCGCGAGTGCGGGGCTTGATATTCTATGGATGCCAAACTGAGCTATTGTTACTTCTCTTCAAAACGCTGCGCAAGCATGTGGAACTCCCCGACTTGATTCTTAAGATCATCTGAGTTCTCTTTAACTGAATGTGTCGCCGCTTGGTTTTGTTCCGCCGTCGAAGCAATAGACTGAATATGCAGGTTCACATCGCTAGTAAGCTGACGCTGTTGGTTAGCAGCATTCTCAACAGACTGCATCAATTGATTCATCTGTCCCATTAACGTCTCAACCTCAGAGAGTCGTTCAGAACTTACCTGAGCAGATTCACCACATTTTGCGGTTTGCGCTTGGTTATCCAAGATATCACGCTGCCACCCTTCAATGGTGTGTAGCATAGTTTCAATGCTCTCTTTGATCTGTACCGTCGCTTTCGAAGTGCGACCTGAGAGCGCACGAACTTCATCGGCTACCACAGCGAAACCACGCCCCTGCTCGCCCGCACGCGCCGCTTCAATGGCAGCGTTCAAAGCCAACAAGTTAGTCTGTTCAGCAATACCACCAATCTCTTCCATCATTTTACTGACGTTCTGAGCTTGGTCGCTTAACTGATAAGTCGTTTGAGTCGCCTTTTCAGCCTGTACATTCAAACTATCAAGGTTGCTGTGCGTTTGGTCGATGCTCTCTTTTGCACTTGCACATGTCTTGAAGGTGATATCTACGACCTGGTGCGCTTCTTGAGTTGTCGATGACACTTCATTCGCCGTCATTTCTACTTCAGCTGTCGCTTCACGCACTTCAAGGATGTCTCTGGTTTGTTGATCAAGCGCTTCCGTTACTTGATAAGAAGTCGCGCTCAAGTTATCTGCCAAATCTTGAATTGGCTTCGCTGAATCGGTCATTCGACCTAATACAGTACGAATACGAGCCGAAGCCAACTTAAGATGGAAATCGGCAACCGAAAACTGGCTATTGCCCGAATACACTAAACGACTAACACTATCAAACTTAGATTGAAGCTTTTTAAGCTCGCGCGGTGTATCGATAAGTTCTTGTCTAAATAACAATGCGAGTGCAGAAACAGGCAGTAAGCTACACAACCACTGTGCTGCCTGACCTAGATCCATCATGTTCGATAGCACTGGAGCCGAAAGCGAGCCTAGAAGAATCGCATAGCGAACACTGTCACTGATTTGTAATGACCACTGGCGACCACTCTTCTCAGCCTTTAATAAACCTTGGTAAGCTTTATCTGCAACTTGTACCCATTGAGCTTTAGGCTTCACACGAACCGACTGGTAACCACTAATTACACCATCATCGTAGATCGGCGTTACGTAAGCATCTACCCAGTAATACCCTCCAGACTTGGTTTTATTCTTAACAATACCACGCCATGCCTTACCTTGTTTAAGGTTAACCCACATGTCGGCAAAGGCGGCTTTGGGCATTTCATCATGACGAACAATATTATGATTTTGGCCCAAAAGTTCATCTTGTCCGTATTCTGCAATGCGACAAAACGCCTCATTGCTATAAGTAATCACGCCTTTTAGGTCGGTCGTCGATACCAACTGATCAGTATCGTTTAAAAGTGTTTCCCGTTGTTGAGAAGAGAGGCTGGCAGTCATTATCCGTTGCTTATTAGTATTTATAATTTTAGCAGGCGAATATAAACAATTATTGAAATTATGACAAAATATGAACGTCACATTTTAGATAAATGACGGGACTTTATTCGTTTCTTACCGCAATCGCTCACAAATACAACAAAGCCTCAGATTCAACCCGAGGCTTAATAGAAATGATCACAGGACTATGCGTTGTGACTTTATTACACAAATAGACTATGCATAACGACAAGGACCAAGATGATCTTCAGGCAGCGTCTTGTACCTTCTGTGTAACCACATCCAAGCACAGATGTCTTTTAGGATTATGCGTTCGATTTCTTGGTTCATAACTTGCGCTGCAACTTCTGGCTGCTTACGTGGGAATTTATCGCTGAAATCTTCGCTGATCTGTAGCTCATAGACACCACCTTTTCTGACACTAACTCCTGACATTACTGCGCACTTAGTTGCATCAATTAAAAACCCTGTGCCCGCTGTCGTTGAAGCTTTATCGACACCAAAGAATGGCACAAACACAGAAGCGTTTGCTCCATAATCATGGTCAGGTAGATACCATAAGCGATTGCCTGATTTAAGCACTTTGAGCATACCTTTTAAATCAGAACGATCGATCATTTTATGCCCTTTACGCGTTCTACCATAATGCTGAATAAACTCATAGGCAGCATTACTGTGCGGTCGATATACACCGTAACCCGGTGCAAATAGGCTAAAAATTCGGGCTGTCATTTCTAGATTAAGAAAATGACCACATGCCACCAGCACACCGCGCCCATTCTCTTCTTGCTCAAGAATGAGGTCTTTCCCCACTACACGCATGTGACGCTTCACTCGCCAATCAGGCCAGAACCAAGCCATGCCGGTTTCAATCAAAGCCATTCCTGCGTATTCAAAGTTTCGTCGAACTAATTTCTCAACTTCTTGAGCAGACAACTCAGGAAATGCTAATTCAAAGTTACGTCGTGCCACCTTCGCACGCTTGCTGATAATCAACCTTGCAAGCTGACCAACGCCCTCTCCGATAAAGACCAAGACTCGATAAGGTAGAAGATTTACTAATAAAGCTAAAAAGCCAAAACCAAACCAGACACACCAATATTTTGGCAACAACAAAGACAACGTTAACTTTGGACGATCTACTACTTTCATTACGCCTCCTTGAATAAAAGCAGCGTAATTATACATACGATTCATAAAAAAAAAGTAAATATCGAATAAAGCTATGTAAAGAAACTATCGAATAGGAAACTGCAACCTACACATCCAATACAATATGTAGAAATTATGAACTTTTGGCTCTATATCAGATAGGTCACGATAAAAAATCACAATCAAAGTGCTCGTCCAAACCGAGCGAGCACTTCGCTTAAAAGCTTGATGTTTACTGCGTTACTGATGGGCTGCTTGCTTTCTTTGCGCTGAACGCAAACACCATGATCACCAGCAACACAAACGGCAATACGTAGATATTAAGCATTTGCCAACCAACCGTAGATTCAAGCCAACCTGAGAGAAGTGCCGTAACACTAACACAGCTAAAGACCACAAACTCATTCAGAGCCTGTGCTTTAGATTTGTTCTTCGCTTGGTAAGATTGGCTAAATAACCCTGTCGCCGCAATAAACATAAAGTTCCAACCAACCCCGAGCAACACTAGCGCCGATCTGAAGTGCCAAATTGACTCGCCGTGTATATTGATAGCAATACACAATAAAAACAGTACTGCGCCAGCTAAAATCATACGTTTGGCGCCAAACTTCTCGATTAGCCCACCCGTAAAGAATGCAGGAACGAACATACCTAATACGTGCCACTCAATCACGCCAGCTGCTTTGGTAAAATCAAAACCACATCCAATCATCGCAAGCGGAGTGGCCGTCATTAAAATGTTCATCACCGCATAAGAGACCATAGCAGCAAACACAGCGCCAACGAAGTTAGGTGCTTTTATCATGGTGCGCACTGGGTCTGGCTGAACTTGTTGGGTTGTTAGGTTGAACTTAGGAAACTGAACTGTCTGGAGAATAATCAATGCCAACACGTTCAACCCGATTAGTGATGCGAAAGCACCAATATAGAGACCATCTTGTGACCACTGCTGAGACATTACCGCCAAGTTAGGCCCCAATACGGCAGCTAAAACCCCACCCGCCATTGAAATGGATATTGCGCGGTGACGTGCGTCTTCACTACACACTTCAATCGCAGCAAATCGATACAAAGTACCAAAGCCGATCCCAATGCCGAGTAAAAAGGTTGCAAAGCAGAACAGGTAAAAGTGGTGAGTTGAGAGCGCGAAGGTCGCTAAGCTCGCACCAGAGATACCGACTATATTACCGATACTAAAGCCTCGCTTGCGCCCCAACTTCCCAGAGATGAGAGACGCAGGAATGGTCGCCGCCATTAGACCAAGAAATTGCAGTGCCACAGGCAAAGTGATCATACTTTGACTCGGCGCGATCTGTTTTCCGATCAAGCCAATCACAGAGATAAGAAGAATATTGCCAGTCATCAATAGAGCCTGACAGAGGGAGAGTATCCAAACGTTCCTGTTCATTTTGCCACCTTTTATGCATCAGGTGGCAACTACAACAAATCAACAACAAAGTTGCAACCCTTTAATCGCTGACACTTATAACGATATCCTTATCAATTCTGACCACTATGACTTATGATAATTAGAGATTGTGATAATGATTTGTTATATAGGGCGCGTAATGATTAATCCGCTTTGGCTTAATACTTTTAAAACACTTGTGGAAGTGGGTCACTTCACTCAAACGGCAGAAAAACTCTATATGACTCAACCTGGAGTCAGCCAGCACATAAAGAAACTCGAACAAGCCTGTAACTGCTCCCTGCTCTCACGAGAAAACAAAACCTTCGAGCTAACCGAGCAAGGTCGAATTATTTATCGCTACGCGCTTAAGCTAAACAAAGAGCAAGAAGAGTTGTTTGAATCTCTTCGGTTTGACAACCCTTTTGCAGGTCAATGCAACCTGTCGTGCTCTGGTACCCTTGCTCTTCAGCTTTACCCCGACTTTCTCGAACTGCAAGCCGAGCATCCAGAACTCAGCATTCACGTCGAGGCTTCACCCAACCAACGAATATTCAACGATGTGTTACAAGGAACGATTGATGTAGGCATCGTGACTCAACTACCGAACGATCGAGTCTATCAAACAGAAATGATTGGTAAGGAAGCCTTGTGTCTGATTACTCACAAGAGCTTGGAAAACGTCGAGATTACTCCTGAAAAGCTCCACGAGTTGGGCCTAATCGCTCACCCTGACTCAACCCATTATCTCTCTCTGTATTTCGATTTATGTGGTGATGATGCGCTGAAAAAGCTCAATATTAACGAACTTCCTAAGACGGGATACATAAACCAGCTTCATCAAATTCTACTACCCGTCTCCAAAGGACTTGGTTTTACAGTGCTGCCTGAAGGCGCAGTCGAAAACTTCCCGCATAAAGATCAACTGCACGTAGTTCCACCCAAGGTCAAAGTGGAAGAGGCACTCTACTTAGTACAGAAGAGAAACCGTACCCTGCCACGTCGATACGACACTGTGATTGACCTGATTAAACAGACCTTCATCGACAGTTTGTAAGTACATAAATAATTCAACCAGCGATTTAGTAAGTACAGGTCACAATTTAGACGCCTTTTAGAAAGATGCAAAGTCCTGGCTACTTCCTTTATGAACCCGTCATTGGTGCTATTTACTCCAGCGCCTCTCCGTTTTCAAGACGTAAAAAAGCCGCTCAATTTGAATTGAGCGGCCTGATGATTTTACTGGCTCGTATTAAGCCGTGGTTTCTTGTTGCGCACTTTCAACTGTGTCGTCAACAGCTTTGACTAGAAGTAAGCCTACTAAGAAAACGATAAGTCCACACAGTACGAAGACTAAACGTCCCCACATTGGGTTTGGCAATACAAACATCGTCATAACACCAACACCCGCAACCGCAATAAGTGAACCCAACATACGACGTTGTTTATTATCTAGTTTCTTCTGCTCAGTGCTCTCTGCAACCAATGGCGTTGCTAGGTTGTCGAAGAACTTGTCTACGTCTTTCTCACGATGTTCAGCAAGAGGCTTGTAGAACAGCGTTGATAGTACGAAGAAGCCAGCAGTAAACACGATGTGACCAATCAGGCCAATAGCCACTTTAAGATCGGCCCACTCACGACCAGTAAGTTCGTTCAAACCAAACCAGCCTTCAACCATCTCCGCCGTGATAACAAAACCGACGAAGTATGATACGAAACCACCAACAACCAATGTACCCCAACCTGCCCAGTCTGGTGTCTTACGAATAAAGAAGCCACAGAATGCTGGAATAGTCATAGGGAAGCCAATCAAGGCACCGACATACATCATCGTATCGAATAGGCTCAGACCCTTCAGCGAGTTAATGAACAGAGCAACAAGGATGATAGAAATACCGAAGAAAGTAGACGTTAGCTTAGAAACAATCACCAACTCTTTTTCATTCGCATTTGGACGTAAAATCGGCTCGTAGAAGTTCTTAACAAAAATACCTGAATTACGGTTTAGACCAGAGTCCATTGAAGACATAGTTGCCGCAAACATCGCTGCAATCAATAAGCCCACCATACCTACAGGCATGTACTCCTGTACAAAGTATAGATAAGCGAAGTCAGCCGCTTTGCTACCTGCTTCTGGGTATTGAGATGCTAAATCGACACCTTGACCTGCAATGAACCAAGAAGGCATGAACCAGATGATTGGACCAAGCGTCATTAACACACAAGCCAGCAGAGCAGCTTTACGCGCGTTGTTCGAGTCTTTAGCCGCAAGGTAACGGTAAGAGTTCAACATGTTGTTGGTGATGCTGAACTGTTTTAGGAAAATGAAAACAGCCCAAATACTAAAGATGCTCAGGTAGTTAAGGTTATCACCGGTAATGAACGAATCCGTTGGGAAGTTATTAACGATATTGGTTACACCACCACCGTGGTACATAGCAACAACAGCACAAGTGACCGTTACAGCCATAATGATGACCATCTGCATGAAGTCAGATGCGATAACCGCCCAAGAGCCACCCGTTACTGACATCACCAATACAACCAAACCAGTAAGAATGATGGTTGTTGTCATATCGAAACCGAATATGCCTGATGCAATGATTGCAAGACCGTTCAACCAGATACCAGCAGAGATAACACTGTTAGGCATACCAGACCAAGTAAATACCTGCTCATTGACCTTACCAAAACGCATACGAATTGCTTCAATAACAGTCACCACACGTAACTGTCTGAATTTTGGTGCAAAGTATAAGTAGTTCATTAAGTAGCCGAACGCATTAGCGATAAAGATGATCGCAACAGCAAAGCCATCGGTAAACGCTTTGCCCGCAGCACCGGTAAAGGTCCAAGCACTAAACTGAGTCATGAAAGCAGTAGCCCCAACCATCCACCAAAGCATGCTACCCCCTCCTCGGAAGTAGTCACTTGTCGTACTAGTAAACGTTCTAAACATCCACCCTATTGCAATTAAGAAGAGAAAGTAGATACCTACTATTAATGTATTGAGTTCCATCGTGGAGACCTTCTATTTGTTTTTTTGTTGCCTCGACTATAGATATAGACAACCAACATTTGTACTACAATACTTCAAATGCGTGATTCAAATCTTAAATTTGGACAAGTAAACACGTGTTGAGTGATCGAGCTCAAATTCATCAGACGATAGAGAAAATAAAAGCTTTCCAGATGCCAATTGAAGATAAAAAGTGTGAATTTTCGAAGATAAATCATATAAAATATCGATATCATACTTAAAAGCCAATATTCGAATTTGAAATATCAAGTAAGATTACTGATCTAAAACGGTCTAATTGATTCATTACATTAGAACCCTGCCATTCATAATGACCAAGATTAAGTAATACTAATGAGTCTATTGGTATCCAATTGACATCTGGATGTTTCTTAATACACGAGCTGAAAAGCGAAGACTTGAGGGGTGTTTAGCTTAATTAGGAGGTTCAATTAAGCAAAAAAAAACGCCCATGTAGCCTGTATCAACATGGGCGCAAAGGCAGTATTGCCACCACCTTCTTCTATATCAACAAAGTTCAACAGAAGTCGTCATTAGTATAGTTGGGAGCAAGAATTGAAATACCGGTGTAAGGCATTTCAATCAATGCCTAAGATCCGATAGCCAAAGCGAATCAATCAAACTGCAACATACCGTTGCCAAATGCTTCTCCGCGCCAGCCGCAATAATATTAATGTATTACAAATAAAAATAAAGCGGTTATTCTAATTTCCATGATTGAACGCACAATTCTTAAATATCTATTTGCCAATTAAACTTCTGGCAAACTCACCAACACCCTATAAAACAGATGCTTAGCATATTTATTTCAGAGTGTAACGGTTTGTTACCGCCCATTTTGTCATCACAAGTTGATCTAATTCACAGATCACATTGAAAATAATGAGATAGCATATTTGTATTATTTTAAACCCAAACTATAAGTCCCCTACGGTGGGTGAATCCCCCATGACAATTTTAATTAAGTGGAACAACATTATGATTTCTAAAAATAAAATTGCTTTAGCGATTACAGCAACTCTTTTTGCTGGCAACCTTTCAGCTGCTTCATTAGATGCTCGTCAAGAGTACAAACACGGTTCGGAAGAGTGGGCGAGCCGCATCAAAATGAGTGGTTCAGTAGACAACCACTTCTTCGGTGCAGAAATGAAGCAAAAAGGGAAGCCATTCTCAGACTGGGAAGCTGCTGACAATGAGTTTGAATACGGCTACCAAATCAAATTGAATGATCAATGGATGATCCAACCAAGTATGCCAGTCACTTTTGGTTCTGAAAGCATCACTTATAAACCTCAAGTTCGTGTTCAATACTCGTTCGATTCGGGTTTGAAGGCGAAGCTACGCTACCGTCATGAGTTCCGCGACTACACATCTGATTCCTTAAAAGAGAATCTCAACCGTAGTAAAATCACCGGTAACCTAGATTACAACTGGAATGCGTTCCAGTTTGGCTTTGAAGCAAACTACGCAGAAGATTTTGCCAATAATAAATGGACCGCTGGCGGCGGGGCAGACTACGAATGGGACTACAACATCAAAGTCGGTTACAAAGAGGCTGACTGGAATTGGCGTCCGTATGTAGAATTCGGTAACGTACAAGACGGCAGCGACCGCCAGCTACGTAGCCGCGTTGGTGTTAGCTACAGCTTCTAATTTGTCCGAAGCTTGTCACCTATATAAAGCTTGAAACAAAAAAACAGAGCCAGCATTATGAATAAAATTCATTGTATGCTGGCTCTGTTATTTGTATTTAATTAGGTGGGGAACGAAGCTTAACTCGCTGCTGGCAACCTGTGTTTCGACTCTTGTAGATGATTTGCAGAAGCAGCACGTGCTTTTTCACTGTTACCAGCCATGATCGCATCGTAGATCTGACGGTGTTCATTGATACAAGTGCTACCCTCTTCCGAAGAGTGGACAATAAAGTTAACAAACATCGTTGTTAAGATATTGCCGAATGGAAGATAGAAATCGTTACCTGTTGCATTAAAGATCAGGCTATGGAATCGCATGTCTACATCTGTCCAACGCTCTTGGTCGAAAACTTCAGCTTCAGACACTTCGACCATCTCTTGGAATGTTTCCGAAAGCTCAATGCGCTGTTCAGCTGACGCGTTCTTCGCAGCCAGTGCGCAAGCTTCAGGCTCTATCGCACGACGTAAGCCTAAAAACTGGAAACAGAATTCGTCAGTATCTGCTAGACCGTCCATCCAACCAATGAGTTGAGGGTCTAGGAAGTTCCAATACGCGCGATCAACAACACGAGTACCCACTTTTGGGCGAGACTCTAAAAGACCTTTAGATGTCAGCAATTTTACCGCTTCACGCAGTGCTGTACGACTAATACCAAATTGCTCACAAAGCGCCATCTCACCAGGGATAATAGAACCTTGAGCTAACTGACCAGACAGAATACTACGAGCAATTTCACGAGCAACTTGCACGTGTAGGCTACGCTTTGACCCTGCGATTGAATTGAATGTTCCGACCATATGTTCACTTGTTGTTATTTATGTATTATTTAATCCCTACTATATCACTTATGTATTCAACTACCAAATATCGTTACTGCGCTCCGCCACAGATTTAGCCAAAATAAATGGTATAAACTGAATAGGATAAACTCGATACTCAACTCGAACCCATCCACTCATCTATAATAATTCTCACTTGCATTTAATGGATTGTTTGTATGACTAATGTCACATATATGGACTCTTTTTTCTAATTAATGCCACACGTAGTCGATTTTGGCACCGTACAGCTTGATTCAAAAAGATGCTATTGTATTATTAATTGGCGGCAGGTTTTTCATATTGTCAATTTCGTCTAGTAGCGTTCATGATGATCGATCGTTGCTACGGTTTCTCAATACCTATCTTGAAAGTCAGCCAATAATTTTACAACAACGTCGGTTCCGTTTATGGACCATCAATGAGATGAGACTATCGCATCTCGCTAATTTGCAGTGGTACGTCTAAATACTCACACTGAGTACCTCAGGTGGTCAGCAGTATATTGAAATGGTGAATTTGGTTGAGCTAACTCTCTTTATCACGTCTTATCCTGATTACCCTACCTAACACTGAAGACGTAACACTGATACCCCAAAGCCAGTTAATTCTGGCTTTGCCCCTTTTGATATAGGTGATGTACATGTCAGTATTCACACTGGTGGAAGATTCTAGCCGCCGCATTCATGTCCAAGTTGCAAGACAAGTCGCCCGCAAGATCTTATCTGGTGAATTAAAAGAAGAAGAAAAGCTACCCAGCGAAATGGAGCTTTGTGAAATCTTTGGTGTAAGTCGTACTGCGTTGAGAGAGTCAACGAAACTGTTATCGGCCAAAGGGCTGATCGAGTCGAAACCCAAAGTTGGCACTCGTATCATGCCTCGCTCTAATTGGCATTTTTTAGACCCGCAGCTCTTAGATTGGATTCAAGATCTCGAAGACACTAAGCCATTTCTGGCTCAATTCTTAGGTCTTAGAAAAGCAATAGAGCCAGAAGCTTGTGCACTTGCAGCCAAGAATGCATCGGTTGAACAACGTAAAGAGCTTTCCATACTCTTTCAAAAGATGACGCTCGCGGCAGAGAGTTTCGATTACGGAAGTTGGACCGTCAACGACCACCTATTTCATCGAACAATATTCCTCTCAACAGGCAATCAATTTTATATTCCATTTGGCAATATTTTGTCAGCGATCTTCCGACAGTTTATTGATCATTCAGCAGAAGGCGGACGTTTCTGCTTAGCCGAGCATAAAGCGATTTATGATTCCATTATGTCTGGAAATAGTGAAGGAGCCCGGTTAGCCTCACACGGCTTACTAAACGACGATAATCAAAAACTATCCAAAGTACCTTTAAGGCAAGTGGCAATAGCTTAACACTAGCGACTTCACTCACTAAACATCCGGTTTGAAACACTCATGACATAAATCGCTTGTGTCATGAGTTTGCTCTTTACGAGGTTACTGTGCTTTCTCAATCTTACGTCAAAAAGAACCTTTCTCTTGCCTGGCCATTAGCGCTTAACGCCCTGTTGATGCAGTCCATGCTGATGATTGACACACTTCTGGTATCGCCACTCGGTGAAGTTTCTCTTGCTGCTATGGGGATTGCGACGACAGTTATCGCATTTATACTTGGTATCCAAATGGCGCTGGCAAACGGTACACAGTTGGTACTAAGTCGTGCCGTAGGCTCTGGTATTCAAGCAACATTATCACGCTCTTTTTTAGCGGGGATGCTGATAAACTTTGGCGCAGCTTTTTTCTTTTTCTTGGCCCTGACCTTTTTTGACGACTCGCTGATAAGCTCATTGACGGACGATACGTCTCTACACAGCGAAATTGCCATCTACCTCAGTTTTTCTAAGTACATTGTTCTATTCACCGCAGTGACGCAAGTCATCATTGCGCTGTTTAACGGCTTGGGCAAGACCAAAGTGCCATTTAGAGGTTATCTGATTGAGCTACCAATCAACGCTCTAGTCAGCTACATCTTTATTCATGGTTGGTCGAACTTTGAAGGTTTAGGCGTTCAAGGTGCCGCCATCGGTAGTTTAGTAGCGATCATCATTCGTACTCTTTACCTCTACTTATGCATTCGTTTCGAGAACTGTGTTGAAGTATCTTTCAATGCATTTGGTTCCAACTTCTCTCGCAATGTGCTCAACCACTTCAAAGAGATATTCCCAGTCGCAGCGAATGTCACTATGTTATCGATTGGCGCGACAATTTATCAGCTGCTCTACACGCAACTGAATATCAATGCCTATGTAGCGATTACTTTGGTGATGCCGTGGATACGAGCAGGTACACAATTTATCACTGCTTGGGCGCACTCATCTGCTATCACCATTAGCCAAGCCATTGGTTCTAAACAGATGGCAGATCTCAGAAAGAACGTTGACGTGAGTATCGATATCGCTGTGATCATCTCTATTCTATCGATGCTCTTTTTTGTCGCTTTGAGTCTCTTTATTGGCGACATCTACCCCGATTTAGACAGCGCGACTTATGATGCTTTGACTGTGATAGCCCCACTTTATATATTTTTGCCTTTCGTACGTGGCTACAACACGGTTCATGGCCACGTGTTAAGAGCGCTAGGTAAGACCACAGCAGTATTCAAAATCAACTTCACAGGCCAGTGGATCATATCGATACCATTATGCGCACTGATCATAGTTGGCTTTGATGGTTCGATATTTTGGGCGTTTGCTATTCAACCTTTTGAAGAGATCGTTAAAGCACTGCCGTTTAGACACTTGGCGAGAAAATCACTGAATGAATTTGATGAAGAAAAAGCGAAAGAGTTGATGTACGACTAGAAAAAGACCGTCCTGCCCTATCACACAATGATAGGGCATGTCGTTTATGCTAGGTTTAGATTTGGACGGATCAAGTTGTAAAGATAAGCAAGCTCATCAGGGATACTAAACCGACGATTAATAACACCACCCGCCATGTGTGGATGCCCTCCTCCAAAACCAATACCACTATCGTTAAGCGCGCTTCGTACGACTTCAGCAACATCATTGTCCTGACATTCAGATCTAAGAGAAACATAAGTCCTTTGATAAAATCTCGCGCTCAGCACCACGACATCAATCTCATCGACTGTTAGGAGAAAATCACCGAGAACTCCAAGCATATTCTTAGGACATCCTTCCGGTAATGTAGCGAACGCGCTATTTTTGTCGCGCTTCATTGAGGCCAACATAGAATCAAAGTATTCCAGTTCTTGATACTCAATTTGGTTTCGGCAAATACCGTTTACAGTCACCATATCAGCGCGTCTCTGAAGTTGGAACAGCGCCTTGATATCCGCCTCACCTATCGACTGGGTGAAACTCCCCGTGTCAAACGTCAACCCCACCAGTAACGCAGTAGCAATTTTCTTAGGAATAGGCATCTTATAGTAGTTAAAGTAGTCCACCATAATCGTTGCCGTCGAACTACACTCAGTGCGTACATCTGAATACCAAACGTAACTCGGCACTTTCACATCGTGATGATCAATCACCGCTACTTCTAAGCCAGGTAGGTCCGTAACATTCTCTTCGCCGATACAACCGTCAATCACAATAATTTTGTCACTAGGCTTTAAATCTAGTTGGTGCGACTTTACGATTGGAATATCTAACCAACCAATCAGGTTGTGCAGTGAAACTCGGTCGATAAATCCCTGGTATGAAAGAAAAGGCTTAAATCCTTTTTGGCTAAGCAAATAAGCCATAGCATAGGCAGACGCGATCGCGTCATGATCAGGGAAATCATGAGCCTGAATAATGACTCGGTCTTCGGTATCTAACAATTCTAAAAATTGGTCAAACTTCTTTAAGTCCATTAGTCTTCTTAAAACCATCCTGTATTTTGCATAACCGACTCATTCTAAAAGTGAAAAACTGTCATTTCGCTCTAGATCCAATCCATTAAAACGCGTCAACCTCAAAATTGCAAACTGCTGTAAGAACAATTTCCCAGTCATCGATTTACAGAACTATAGATTTATTGATACCAGGGCCATATTAAACAAAAAGAGCGCCTATCACTGGCGCTCTTTCTCTATCTTATTGCTGAATCGTTTGATCGATGCTGTTATCGGCCTGAGTAGTACATACAGATCTTCACACCATCAAATTCGCGGATTTCAAATGGAATTTCATAAATTGACTCCATAATTTCCTTGTCAATAACCTCATCCACTTTGCCAGCTTTGATCACTTGTCCACGCTTCATCGCAACAATGTTATCTGAGTAACTCGAAGCAAAGTTAATGTCGTGAATAACAATCACCACCGCTTTATTAAACTCATGAGCTAAACGGCGCAGGGTCTGCATGATTTCGACCGAGTGCTTGATATCTAAATTATTAAGCGGCTCATCAAGAAAAACGTAGTCTGTGTCTTGTGCGACGACCATAGCGATAAACGCCATTTGACGCTGACCACCACTCAATTGATCGAGATATTTATCTTGGATATCAGTAATACTCAAGTGTTCCAGAGCTGTATCCACCACCTTATGATCATTGTCTTGCATTCTCCCTTGAGAGTGAGGGAAACGTCCAAAGCTGACAAGTTCACGCACAGTAAAGCGCATATTGATGTTGTTTGACTGTCTCAATACCGCAAGGTGCTTCGAAAGTTCTTTGGTATCCCACTCGGCAAGAAGTTTGTCGCCAATCAGAACTTCACCTGCATCACTATCTGTAAGGCGACTCGCCATTGAAAGTAGCGTACTTTTACCCGCACCATTGGGACCAATAATGGAAGTCACCTCCCCTTTCGGGAACAGAGCGCTAGCGTCATCAACAACGGTTGTCTTGCCATACTTCTTACTTAATCCTGTTAACTTAATCACTTCTCACTACCTTTATTGAATTCTGGTGCGTAACAACAAGAACATAAAATACAAACCACCCACTAGGTTGATAATAACGCTAACCGTGGTTCCAAAGCTCATCACTTTTTCTATGAACCATTGCCCTGAGACCAGCAGTGCAACCGCGAGCAAACTACTCGCAATAATGAGCACACGATGTTGATAAGACTTAAACATCTGACGAGCTAAACTCACGGTAATCAACCCAAAGAACAAAACAGGACCAACTAACGCTGTAGAAACGGCGACCATAATCGACACTACGACCAAGACGTATTGTGTTAAGCGCTTGGTATCCACGCCTAAACTGGTTGCGTTATCAACGCCAAGCCACAACACGTCAAGCTTCGGAGACATCCACCATAGCGCCAGCAAACACGCCCCCAAAGGCACAATGCTTAAGTAAACCAACTCCCCTTTTACATTGTTGAAGCTCGCGAACATCACATTCTGCAATACCGCAAATTCATTCGGATCGATAAGCATTCCTAGGAAGTTCGATAAGCTACCGAAAACACTACCGCAAACAATACCGATAAGAAGCAGCGTGAAGACATTGTTGCGTTTACTTTTGAAATAGAAATGGAACAAACCAAATGAGAAAAGCACCATGATGCACACGGAAAGTGTAAAGTTCGCAACCGCATCAACTACCCAAAAACTCAGGCTCCCAAATACAAACAACAACGAGACTTGCACTAACATATACAGGCTATCGAAGCCCAGAATCGACGGCGTCAGAATGCGATTATTGGTGATGGTTTGAAAAACCAAAGAAGACGTTGAAATGGCAATCGCAGCCAACACGATTGACAAGATCTTTGGTGTACGTAACTTTAGAAAAAACTCGTAGTTATCCCATGTAAGACCCTGTCCGATAAACACCCCGATCATCACGATGCAGACAACAGCCAATAGAGCCATTTTAATAGAATCACGCATTGGACTTGTCTCTCAAAATTAGATAAATAAAGATCAAGCCACCGAAGATGCTGATAACCATAGAGATCGGAATTTCAAAAGGGAAAATGATCACCCTTGCGAGCAAGTCACACGCTAATACCAGAATCACGCCCCAATACGCAGTCCAAGGCAAGATCTTCTTCATGTTGTCGCCCATCATCAAAGAGACAATGTTCGGTACAATGAGCCCTAAGAAAGGGATAACGCCGACGATCATCACAACCGACGAGGCACAAACTGCCACTAACGCAACGCCAATTGCGACAATTTTTTGGTAGTTTAAACCGATATTGCGGGCGAAGCTTTCACCGATACTGGCGGCACTGAATTGACTTGCAAAAATGTACGCCAAAATACAAGCCGGGACTGCGAGGTATAAGATCTCGTAAGTGCCCTGTAGCACAGTGGCAAAGTTCGCCATCGTCCACGCAGACATCGTTTGTACAAGATCGTATTTGTATGCAATGAAGGTGGTAAGAGACGAAACAACATTGCCATACATGATGCCGATCAACGGCACCAAAACCGCGTTTTTAAACTTCAGGTGCTGTAAAAAACGCACCAACAACATAGTGCCCAGAACAGCGAACGTGAAAATGAACCCCAAATAGTGCCATTGCGCTGCGCTGCCCAAGAAAACTAAACCGACAATATAGCCAAGCATCGCACAATCAATGGTGCCCATAGTCGATGGTGCAGCAAATTTATTTTGCACGATCTGCTGCATGATCAGGCCAGAGACACTCAATCCGGCACCAGCGAGGACAATAGCGAGCAAACGAGGAATTCGGCTTACGACATAAATAGAGTTAGCGTGGTCATTTCCGTTGAAAAAATCACTAAAGCTGATTTCAGCCACGCCGATCATCAAAGAAGCAACACATAGCGCAATCAGAAAGACAGCGGCAGCAATGGGTTTAAACATAAAAAATATTACTAAGGAAGGGTGAGATTAACCCGGAGCAAAATTTAAAAAGGGCCTATAAGAAAAGACTTATAAGCCCAATAGTTAAATGACGACTTATTGTTTAACAGTACGGTCGATGTCATTCAGCATACGTTGAGTCGCTGTTACACCACCACCAGCTAAGTACCATGCGCTTGAATCAATAAATACAATGTTGTCTAGCTTGGCAGCTGGAGTCTCAGCCACAAGCGCGTTGTTAAACAGTTGTTTAGCGCGACCTTCAGAAAGGCCAATCGCTTGTTCACGGTCTAATACGTAGATCACTTCTGGTTTCGCATCAGCGATGTATTCGAAAGAGATAAGGTTGCCGTGGCTGCCTTTGATTGGTGCAACTTTTGCGCTCTTAGATTCAACGAAACCAAAGTCGTCAAAGACAATAGAAAAACGACTACCTTTGTTAAACATAGCGATGTTGCTACCATTATTCATTAGCATCATTGCTGTCGTTTCGTCTTTGGTTACTTTCTGATTTACCGCAGTAATTTGCTGTTGAGTTTTTTCAATCAGCGCTTCTACTTCAGGTTGCTTCTCAAAAATATCACCTAATGTGCGCCAGTTTTTTTGTGTATCAGACCAGTACTTATCACCTTCCACGTAAAACATGATCGTTGGAGCAATTTGAGCGAGCTGATCGTAAACCTTAAGCATACGGTTTTCAGCAATAATCAAGTCAGGCTTAAGCATGTAGATGGCTTCGAAATCTGGTTCACTTAGAGAACCGGTATTTGTCGTCGTTTTTGCGTACGATTTTAAGTAGTCAGGCAATAACATATGTGATGCACCGACTGGAGCCACACCAATCTGATCCAAAACATCTAAGCTACCATAACCAAGAACAACAACACGTTGAGGTATACCCGAGACCTCCGTAGTACCCTTAATGTGTTCTACCGTCACTGTTTTTGCGTGAGCTGTCATGAATACCGACGACGCCAACACCAGAGTTAAGCCAGTCACTAGATTGCGAGCTGAGTTTAGTATTTTGTTCATTTCTATTCCTTTGCTGTTATGACGATTTTCTATCAAACACACGAAAGCGATTGCCGTGTCATAAACCGTACAACTGCGAGATAACGATTATTTAAAGTATGTCATTAACTTGACAACAAATTTGTAACGCAAGTGAGAATTATTATCAATAATATTCTCGAAAAGTTTGGTCTACAACAACTTTGTCATTTAGAAATGTAAATATGAGTATTACAAAAAAGAATAGTGCCTCTCTTGATCATACTTTTACTCGAGCAAGGCATACTTAAAGGAGAGAAGCTAACTCAGAAAGAATCTCAGGATTTATATTGAAAATAATCGAAATAATGCTTGAAATTTAGAAATCGAGGCGTATATTACACCACCTGGCTCAAAACATGAGCTGTTAATGCAACATCCCAGGCCAAGTTCCACAAAGACAGTTCGCGATACCTCGTTACACCGCCTCTGCGTCAGCTTTACTTCGATAGTCATTCAATAGCGTCATTTTTGTTCCAACACCCCAGTTAGTTTTTGTTTTAGCAGATCCTCGATCGCCAGCAAATCTATCTGATTAATTTCAATATTAATGTAATAAACACAAGGCACAGTTATGTCTAGAAGAACAACACGACAAATCCATTGGTATCAACTAACTCGCGAGAAATCGCTCAATAAATTTAAAGGTCATAAATGCTCAAAATCAAAATAGACTTATTAAAAGAAAACATCTCTTGGGTCACGGAGATACGACAATTAAACAGTGACATTTTGCATCGCCACATACTGCCAAGGCTACAGCACTCAAGTTATCTCATCGACTTCGAGTTTGATGAAAGAGAGAGTATCGGAACCATTATCTCGAACAGTGGACAGAAGCTAGGACATTTCACAGTCCTCTAGAGCAGCATCACTCTACCCTCCACTAGAAACATCGCCACGTTTCACTCGTAGCAACAACGCCAGACAGACCTAGTCATTTGCATTTCACATCGCGGCTTTTCGCTAACTAGGTTGTTATTGCCAGTCCTCTCAATACTAATTTCTTGTAGTCTCTGATTTATCACGAATCAGAAAACACCAATTAAGACAAAAATCCGAATAAAAAAGGGCGTCCGAAGACACCCGATTCATCGTTATTCGCTGTTTGAGCTATTAAAGCTTAGCGAATGCACCTTCCCATGAGTAAGTCTCACCTGCGAACTCAACTGTATGAGTTGCTTGCTGAACATCTTCAGCTTGGTTCGAGATACCGTAGTGGTAAGTGTTGCCAGAGGTGGTCTGAATGCGAACAACAGTCCCGACACTGTTATGGCCCACAACAGACACAGATTCTACAAGACCACGAGCGCCAACAGAGGCTTCGATAGACTCGTTAAAGTAACCGTGTGTTTCTAGTACAGAAGCGAACACATGGTTTTGACCCGATTGGCGCAAGATAAGTGCAGGCTCGCTCTTCAGGTTGAAGTCTGGATCGTTAGCGCCAGTACGAGCAAAAATCACTTCACTGCCTTCGTTAGCACTTGTTACTAGGCTGTAGTAGCTGCTGTCATGCAACCAGCTAACCAAAGAGCTACCGCTAACCTTGCCTGAAGCCACGTTCCATAGGTGCTGGTAACCGTTATCTTCGCCAAGTGGTTTAAGCGTTTTTTCGATGTTGTAATCGAAGTCAGTACGGATGATTTGGCCAGAATGGTGAACTGGTAAGTCGTACTGATGTTCAGCATCTGCTTCAATGCGGTACACATCAATCACTAGTGGCTTTTCAAACTCAGGAAGCTCCGCAAGAATCACACTGCGCTGCATATCAACACCTGTGTAGTACTCAGAGATTGTGCCGCTCATGCCTTGTAGAGACTGATCGTCTGCCACAAAGAAGTGCTTCTGACCAAACTTAGACTCAGCCAATGCTGTATCGAAGTTGTTTTGAGTTTTTTGGTCAACCGTTACTGTGTTATGAGCAACCGTCTGCTTACAGTAAGACTTGTTCTCTGGGATGTAACGACCGCCAAACTTAGGCTCAACGTTTACCCAGCGACCGAAGCCGTAATCGTGCAGAACTTCGTGACCGCGGTTGAACACACTTAGGTGTAGGCCATCGTAGTGACCGTGGTCTAGCGCAGAGTGGTACTGATGGTCGCTGCCATGCTGACCAAACCAAATCAAAGCCATTGTGTCATCGTCTTGCTCATCACGGTGACGAAGGATGCTCACGCCGCCTTTCTCACCTTTCGGACCATCAGTCACAAACAGGCTACCCCAGTTGAATGGTTTGATTTCGTCTGCTGCTTCAACCGCGTTTGATAGTGTTTTACCTGAGATATGAACCCATACGTCTTGCTGGTGATCAGCCATGCCAAGTAGCGTTTCAGTTTGCTCGTAGCGGTGGTAACACACAGATGTTGCCATGATCACGCCTTCATCGTTGATAGAAATCGTCTTCGATGAATCGTTCAGCGCTGGTAGCGTACCGTCTGGGAATGCCGTCTTAAATACCGCATAAGAGGTTGTCTTGATTACTGAATCGTTGAATTCATAAATACCAAGCTCAGGTTGACGACGCTCGATTGCCTCTGCGAACAAGTAGATTGGACGCAGTGAGAAACGGTGGTAGTAAGGACCTTCCATGTAGTAACCGTCTGGCGAGAACAGTTGGTCTAGCTGTGCTAGGAAACCGCCGCTCACTTTATCTAGCTTAAGGCCGTAAAGCGCTTTATCTACCGATTCTTGATCGTTAATTGCGTAGCCACAGATACCTACAGCCGCTACTGCCCATAGACCGTGGTTGTGCACGATGTCGAAGTCGTGACCGTATGTCACAACGAACAGCTCGATCATCTGCTTGAATAGGTCGTTTTCGATCAGCGTTTTTTCATCTTCAGAAATCGTGTGGTAAACACAGCTGTATGCGCACGAAGCGTATAGCATCCACATGTTTTCGTTCAGTGTTTGGTGGAAGATCTTACCCGGTGGGTTTGAGTCACGGCTAGTGTTGCTCTCTAGCGATGGGTACACCTTCGCGTAAGCCGTTAGCATATCTACGATGTAATCACGGTATTTTGTCTCTTCTGTGATAAGGAATAGACGACCCGCTAGATCCATATGGATGTAGTTTTGCTTATGACGGTTGTGTTCGTAACCGCCGCCCTCGCCGTGACCCGGAACTTCAATACCTACTTCTGCCATGTAAGCGTCAGTTTGGTTGATATCGCGAGTAAGTGCTTTTCCTAATAGGCTATCCTTGCCAAGTTCTTTACGAAGCTCTGCTGCTTCTTCAAAGTTCAGTAAAAGTGGTTGATAGCTCATTATTATTTCTCCTGACCAGCTGCAGTTGAGTCAATTAGGTTCTCTTCTAGAGAGTAGAAACCTGTCCAGCTGTACGTTTTGCCATTTAATTCGACTTTGTGTTCAGTAGTGTCAGTCGCACCCAGTTGGTTGCTGATCATCACTGTCACACGAGAGGTATTTGTTTCAATTTCAACAACAGAGCCGATGTTGTTGTGCGCAAGTACTTTAATGTCTTGTACTTGACCGCGAGCGTTTACTGATTGCTCAAACTCTTCGTTGAAGTAACCGTGCGTCTCTAAAACCGAAGCAAACAGCGTAGTTTCGCCTTTGCTACGTAGAATGAACGCTGGCTCTGAACGTAGGTTGAAGCTTGGGTCATTCGCGCCAGAACGAGTAAAGATAACTTCACCGTTGTCGTTCGAGCTTGTACCTAACCATGTGTAGTAAGTGTTGTTTTGTAGCCAGCTCACTAGTGCTGTCTCGTTCGCTTCGCCACTTGCTACATTCCATAAGTGTTGGTAACCGAAGTCGTCACCTAATGTGTGTAGCTCTTTGTTTGTTTGGTAATCGAAGTTAGTACGAACAATCTGCCCTTCATATTGGTGAGAGTAATCGTATTGATGCTCACCTTTTTCTGAATCTAGGCGGTATAGGTCTAATAGTAACGGAGATTCTAGGCCTTCAAGGTTTAGCATGAACACACTGCGTTGCATGTCAAAACCATCGTAGTGATCGTTCGCAAATGCGCTCATACCGTTGATTTTTTGATCTTCTACTTTGAAGAAATGAGGCAAGCCGTGAACAGAATCTGCACGCTCAACATCAAAGTTGTTCTGACATTTCTCATCAATCGTTACTGCGTTGTGCGCAATAGTTTGACGTGCGTAAGACTTGTTTTCGTCTAGGTAACGGCCACCGAATTTTGGCTCAACGTTCACCCAACGACAGAAGCCGTATTCACGCAGCACTTCTTGACCACGGTTGAAGAAGGTAATACCCAGTGTATCGAAGTTGCCGTGACCCATGCCGTGTTGGCCGTAGTTCATCACTAGCTGCGACACATCACCTTTGCTGTCTTGCATACGGATGAAGCCTTGCGCACCGTTGTGACCTTCTGGGCCTTCATTCAACTCAACACTTGGCCAGAAAGGCATACCAATTTCTTTTTCAGCCGTTGCCGCTTCATACGCTTTAGAAAGCTCTAGACCACAAGCATGCATCCATACTGCGTCTTGAATTTTCGCCATACCTAGAATGTTTTCGTCAACCTTGCCATCCACTGCATAGTGTTTGCTGTAAACACTAACCGCGACTTGTACACCCATGTCGGTAATGCCCATCGTACGTGAAGCATCGTTCAGTGCTGGGAATTCACCATTAGGGTAAGCTGTTGAAAGCATTGCTTGTACTGTATTGCCGATCACGCCACCTTTGTAGTTGTAGATATCTACTTCTGGCATATGACGGTGAATCACCTCTGCGAATACACACGTTGGGCGAATCGCGTAACGGTGGTAATAAGGACCTTCCATGTAGTAACCAGAAGGTGCAAACAGTTGAGAGATTTGCGCTAGGAAACCGCCAGTGTCGTTACGATCAAGACCGTATACAGACATCTCTAGGTACTCGCGTTTACCCAGTGCTAGACCACAAATACCCACAGCTGCGACAGCCCAGATACCATGATTATGGATGCGGTCAAAGTCATGTGCGTACTTAACCGTGAACATCTCAAGCATAGGTTCGAAGATACGAGACTCGATATTGTCACGCTGTTCTTGCGTCAAAGTAGACTTAACGCACGAATACGCCAAGCTAGTGAACATTAACCAGCAATGTTCGTTTAGAATTTGGTGGAACAAGCGACCCGTTGGGTTCGTGTTCTTTTGAACATGAAAATCAAACGTCAGGTATTTATCTGCGTATACTTCCAATAGTTCAGTAACGAAATCAGCGTACTTCTGCTCTTTAGTGATAAGGAACAAACGACCAGCTAGGTTCATGTATGTGTAATTTTGTTTGTGACGGTTGTGCTCGTAACCACCCGCCTCGCCATGCCCTGGCACGTCAATAGGCAAGCGCATGAAGGCTTCCAGCTCTTTTTGATTCGCTGCGATCGTCTTGCCCATTAAACTTGGACGACCAACTTCTAAATGAAGTGCTTCAATTTCCGCGTCCGTTAGTAGTATTGGTTGTGTAGTCATGTTCTTTATCACCCTCGATGAAGAGTTTCTATATTTGAATTTCAATCTAATTCTTAAACTTTCATATAAAGTAATACAATATGAGGTTTAATCCCACCTATTCATCGTGAAATGATGAGCAGAATCACATAAATCTCACTAAGCCCTTGATCTAAATAGCCAATGATAATTACCAGAGTTCTGTTAAGTCTTTGATTTTACAACGCTATACAAAGTAGCGCTTGATCAATATCACACATTTCTAGATATATTGTATTACAATTAAACCTAATCACTTATGATGGATACAACTTAATGAACACATAAAAAATTACACGCTTTGGAGACACACAATGAACGCATTCTTTATCAATAACGAGCAACCTTGGGAAGAGTTAGGCGGCGGTATTAAGCGTAAGATCGTGGCGTACACTGACGATCTAATGGCTGTACACCTATCTTTTGACAAAGGCGCGATTGGTCACCCTCATACTCACGAAATTCATGATCAAATTGGTTATGTAGTTCGCGGTAGCTTTGAAGCTGAAATCGAAGGCGAGAAGAAAGTCCTAAAAGAAGGTGACGCATACTTTGCACGTAAGCACATGATGCACGGCGCTGTTGCTCTTGAGCAAGACAGTATTCTTCTTGATATCTTCAATCCTGCTCGCGAAGACTTCCTAAAATAATTAATAGCGCAACCTCAGTTGCTAAGGTAAGCACATGAAATCATTTAATATCGCGGTCATTGGCGAGTGTATGGTTGAGCTACAGAAAAAAGATGATGGGCTTAAGCAAACATTTGGTGGTGATACACTTAATACGGCTTTGTACCTATCTCGCTTAACCCAAGATCACAACATTAAAACAAGCTATGTTACCGCACTGGGCAATGATCCATTCAGCCAAGATATGCTGGATAAGTGGAATGCAGAAGGCATAGACACGAGCTTGGTCAAGCAGATCGATGACAAGCAGCCTGGTCTTTACTACATTGAAACCGATGAAACGGGCGAGCGTAGCTTCTACTATTGGCGCAATGACGCAGCAGCAAAATACTTGCTTGACGGTGACGATGCATCATTAGTGCTTGATAAACTCTTCTCTTACAACGCGCTTTATCTAAGTGGTATTACATTAGCGATTCTGACAGAGACAGGTCGTACCGCCTTATTGACGTTTGTGGAAGAGTACAAGAAACAAGGTGGTCAAGTTATTTTTGACAACAACTTCCGTCCAAAGCTTTGGAAAAATGAAGAAGAAGCGCAATCTTGGTATCTACAACTGCTTAAATTCACGGACATCGCGCTACTGACTTTCGATGATGAGCAAGAGCTTTATGGCGACACATGCATTGAGCAGTGTATTGAGCGCACAACGAAAAGCGGTGTTAAAGAGATCATCATTAAACGTGGTAGTAAAGACTGCCTAGTAGTTGAGGCGGATGCTGCGCATTATGTTGCTCCTAACCCAGTAGACAACGTTATTGATACCACAGCTGCTGGTGACTCCTTCAGTGCTGGTTTCTTAGCCAAGCGCTTCTGTGGTGGCAATGCCCGTGACGCTGCGTTTGCAGGCCACTGTGTCGCAGGCGCAGTGATTCAGCACCAAGGTGCGATTATTCCAAAAGAAGCTATGCCAACACTGTCTCTGTCTTCTTAACTTGGTGTGAGCATGACGTCATGAAGCGTCATGCTATGCTCAATTAAAGCCGAAGATTAGACTGAACAATAGATTTTAAGGCACTGATAATTAAAAATTTATCGGTCAATTTATACGTGAGATATTATCCATGACGACATTAAATGAACAACTGGCTAACCTGAAAGTTATTCCTGTAATCGCTATCAACCGTGCTGAAGACGCTATCCCTCTAGGTAAAGCGCTTGTTGAAAACGGCATGCCATGTGCAGAAATCACGCTACGTACAGAATGCGCAATCGAAGCGATTCGCATCATGCGTAAAGAGTTCCCAGACATGCTAATCGGTTCTGGTACTGTTCTGACTAACGAGCAAGTTGACGCATCTATTGAAGCGGGCGTTGATTTCATCGTAAGCCCAGGTTTTAATCCACGCACGGTTCAATACTGTATCGACAAAGGCGTTGCTATCGTTCCTGGTGTAAACAACCCAAGCCTAGTTGAACAAGCAATGGAAATGGGCTTACGCACACTTAAGTTCTTCCCAGCAGAGCCTTCAGGAGGCACAAGCATGCTTAAAGCTCTAACAGCGGTTTACCCTGTTAAATTCATGCCAACTGGTGGTGTTAGCTTGAAGAACGTTGACGAATACCTATCTATCCCTTCTGTACTTGCATGTGGCGGTACTTGGATGGTTCCAACCCAACTCATTGATGAAGGTAAGTGGGACGAGCTTGGCGCACTTGTACGTGACGCAGTGAATCACGTCGCAAAATAATTCATTTGATTGCATATTATCTTCAAAGCGAGCCTATTGGTTCGCTTTTTTGGTTTAAGCTACTTCTGATTCATACTTCGATAGGATGACGATGTTTGAAGTCACGCGCCTAAGGCTCTTGTTTTTAGTCGCTTTAAGAACCACCGCAACCTACTTTTTTTAAGAACAAACTTCTAATCCAAAATGGATAATCATTATATATTCTCAACAACGAAGTCACACTCTTAACATCTAACTCTATGATTTAAAATGGAACCAATGGTATTACAAATTATCACAAACAAAAGACATTAGTTTTGTAAATCAATCTTTACAAAATCATTTTTAAAGCCCCGTATGTCATGGCTTTGTCAATATTTTCATGTATCAAAAAGCTCTTGGTTTGGATCACAATAAAAGCATATTGTAGTACAAATATACCTATAAAAGAGTAATCTAGGAGTCAGTTAATGATCACACTTAAAAGGCTGAAAAAATGACTATTGATACTCTTGTTGTTCTTGCCTACTTCTTCTTTCTTGTAGCCATTGGTTGGATGTTCCGTAAGTTCACAACATCGACAAGTGATTACTTTAGGGGTGGAGGCAAAATGTTGTGGTGGATGGTTGGTGCAACCGCCTTCATGACACAGTTTTCAGCATGGACGTTTACAGGTGCCGCAGGACGCGCGTTCAGCGACGGTTTCGTCGTTGTAATCCTATTCTTAGCCAACGCATTTGGCTACTTCATGAACTACATCTATTTTGCTCCAAAATTCCGCCAGCTTCGTGTTGTAACAGCAATCGAAGCAATTCGTCAGCGTTTTGGTAAAACTTCAGAGCAGTTTTTCACTTGGGCTGGTATGCCTGACAGCCTGATTTCAGCGGGTATCTGGTTGAACGGTCTTGCAATTTTCGTTGCTGCTGTATTCAACATTCCAATGGAAGCAACCATTGTGGTAACAGGTCTAGTTCTCATGTTGATGGCGGTAACTGGTGGTTCTTGGGCCGTTGTTGCATCTGACTTCATGCAGATGCTTGTTATCATGGCTGTGACAATCACCTGTGCAGTCGCAGCATACTTCCACGGTGGCGGCCTCAGCAATATCGTTGCGAACTTCGATGGCGACTTCATGGTTGGTAACAACCTGAACTACATGAGCATCTTCATTCTGTGGATTGTATTCATTTTCATTAAACAATTCGGTGTAATGAACAACAGCATCAACGCTTATCGTTACCTATGTGCAAAAGACAGCGAAAACGCACGTAAAGCAGCGGGCCTAGCGTGTGTGTTAATGATTATTGGTCCACTGATTTGGTTCCTACCTGCTTGGTACGTAAGTGCATTCATGCCTGACTTCGCAGAACAATACGGTTCAGTTGGCGCAGATGCCGCTTACCTAGCATTCGTACAAAACGTAATGCCAGCAGGTATGGTTGGTCTTCTAATGTCAGCAATGTTCGCAGCGACCATGTCTTCTATGGACTCTGGTCTAAACCGTAACGCAGGTATCTTCGTGATGAACTTCTACAGCCCAATCGTTCGCCCACAAGCGACACAAAAAGAGCTGGTAGTAGTAAGTAAAGCAACAACGGTAATGATGGGCTTCATCATCATCGGTATTGGCTTGTTCATCAACTCACTGCGTCACCTAAGCCTATTTGACATCGTACTGAACGTTGGTGCATTGATTGGTTTCCCGATGCTTATCCCTGTACTTCTAGGTATGTGGGTTCGTAAGACTCCAGACTGGGCTGGTTGGGCAACACTGATTGTAGGTGGCTTCGTTTCTTACATCTTCGGTATCTCTCTACAAGCTGAAGACGTACAGAACTGGTTTAACCTAGAACACGCACTAACGGGTCGTGAATGGTCTGACTTGAAAGTAGCACTGAGCTTAGCAGCACACGTTGTGTTCACTGGTGGCTTCTTCCTTGCGACAACACTGGTTTACAAAGGTCGTACACCGGAGCGTGAAGCGGAAGTTGAGAAGCTATTCGAGAACTGGAACACACCGGTTGTGGCAGAGTCTCAAGAGCAACAGAACCTAGACACAAAACAGCGTTCAATGCTTGGTAAACTAATCTGTACTGCAGGTTTCGGCATTCTGGCAATGGCTCTGATTCCAAATGACATCACTGGTCGCGCTCTATTCCTACTGTGTGGTTCGATTGTACTGTCAGTCGGTGTGCTACTGGTTAACGCCGCTCGCGGTGGTGTAAAAAAGCTCGATGAGCCAGCGGCAATGAAATAGCATAATTCTTAGGTAAACATTACCAATGAAATCAAAACGCCCAAGCAGAAGTGCTTGGGCGTTTTTTATCGTTTCTTAACTCTTAACTCTTAACTCTTAACTCTTAACAGTGAAGAGCGTTTCTTTGCCATGAAACAAAAGACATTTATGGGTTAGGGCCCTATTGTGTAAGTGCCTTCGCTCTAAGCTTTTGGTCTAATTCGTACAAGTGTTCTGCGGCTTGCATATGTTGATGATAATCCGCAAATTTCTCACGCTGCTCCGGCGTCATCTTACAAGTTTCATCCACCAGCATTAGCGTCCAATACAACTTAGTCGTGCGTAGCATTGCCAGTAGTGGTTTCAACACCTCTTTTTCGTAGACTTGAATCAGCTGTTCGATCCACGCTTCACGTTCGTCTTCAGTTGAAATTGAGCCTTCAATCGCGGTAATGACGTTTAAATATTTTGTGTTCGCCTTGAGCTTGTCCATGACGGATTCCGTCTCTTTGGCCAGCTCTTCGAGCTCTTCTCTGATCGCAGCGATCCAACTCGCCTGAGTGAGTGCGTCAGCGTCAATTGTCTCAATATCAGATTTAATACGACGCTCAACGTCCTGCTGTGTTTGCTTAACGACAGAACGGACTTTTTGAAAAGGAAGTTGGTACTCCTTACCCAGCTCAGTGATCAATGTGTGAAAACCACCATTGGGTAAATGTAGGTTCTCCTTAAAGGTCGCCAAAGCTGCCTCTTGCTTGGATGTAAGGTTACTCATTCTCTGTCCTTTAATCTCTTCTTACTCTCGACGGACTGCCAAGCATAACATCATCCGCCCACTGTTTTGGAGAGAGCCTTTCTATAAGAACCTATTATCTCTTTAAGTGACGAGATAATAGGCACCCTAAGTATTAAATGGTATAACTCATCACAACGAATCGTCGATGCTACACCTGCTCCTGCGAAACAGGCTCGGGTGATAATTTCGCAACTGCTCCAACAACGAACTGTTTTCTCAAATCACTATGATTGGGATTTTTGCAATAGCTTTGTGTTATACCAATCTCAATTTAAAGCTTCATTGATTTCGTCATACCCGCTTCAGCGTGCCCTTTAAAGTTGCACGCAAATTCAACGTTATTGTCACCGTGGAAGTGCCACATAAATTGACGAGCCTTTTTAAGTTCTACGACAATAGAGTTCTTGGTGTCATGTTCCATACCCGCCATTGCTGCCATCATTTTGCGGTGACTCTCTAGTTCTTCCTTGCTGCCAATCGAGAATTCATGAGGCTCATTGCCTGCATTCATTACCACAAACTGCACCACATCGTTTGGCTCGATCTTAACTTCTTTTTTGAAAGTGATGGTTTTGTCGTCATTGAGGACCACATGAATCACTTTGTCTGGTTTAGCGCCATTCGCTGGCATCCCTACACTAGATGTACGTTGCATTCCCATCATACTCGAGTGATCCATAGTAGAATGGTCCATCATTTCATGATTCATCGAGCTGTGATCCATCTTTCCATGGTCCATTTTAGAGTGGTCCATCTCTGCAAAAGTAGAAGAAGTGAATAGAGTTAAGCTCAAAGCGATAATTGTCTTTTTCATAATATTTCCTAATGTTGTTTTGACCCAGCGAAAGTCGCACTGGGCCATTTAATTCAATAATTCAGAGAGAACCTATTTCAGATCTCGCTGTTTCCACAAAACAAAAATGGCGGGGATCACCAACAGAGTCAGAAGTAATGCTGAGGCCATGCCTCCTATCATTGGGGCTGCAATTCTCTGCATGACTTCAGAGCCTGTACCCTGCCCGAACATTATGGGAATCAAACCAATGATTACCGTCAGAACCGTCATCATTACAGGACGAACTCGTAAACCAGCCCCTTCACGAATCGCATCCAGCAGATCGTTGTGCTGCAGCGGTGTGTGCGTATTCTCGTGGTCTAGTTTTTTGAAATTCCACGCTTGGTTGAGATACACCAACATAATCACTCCTATCTCCACTGCAACGCCAGCCAAGGCAATAAAACCAACGCCTACGGCTATCGAGAAGTTGTAGCCGAGGTAATGCATCAACCACACCCCGCCAACCATCGCGAGCGGTAAAGTCAGCATGATTACCATGACTTCTCCAACACGTCGGAAACTCAAGTAAAGTAAGAGCATGATGATTGCAATAGTGATTGGCACCACAATGCTCAAGCGCTCCTTCGCTCGCTCCATATATTCGTATTGCCCAGACCAAGCCAACGAGTAGCCAGCAGGAAGTTCTAGTTGTTCTGCCACGGCACGCTTGGCATTTTCGACATAAGTTCCTAAGTCACGCCCTGCAATATCGACAAATACCCAACCATTTGGACGCGCATTTTCCGTCTTGATCATTGGCGGACCATCTTCGTAACGCACGTCAGCGACGTCGGCTAACGCGATGCGCGCACCATTCGCCGTTATTAAAGGCAGGTTTTGCAACTTGATCACCGAATCACGATACTCTTGCGGGTAACGAACATTAATCGGATAACGCTCTAAACCTTCTACCGTCTCACCGACATTCATCCCGCCTACCGCTGTTGATATCACTTGCTGTATTTCAGCGATGTTTAGGCCATAACGCGCAGCGGCTCGGCGATCAATGTCGATAGTGACATAACGACCACCGGCTACACGCTCCGCATAGACAGACGCAGTTCCCGGTAAGTCATTAAGAATAGGTTCAATATCTGCCCCTATCTTCTCGATGACTTTCAGATCAGGTCCTGCAATCTTGATCCCGATTGGAGTCTTAATCCCTGTCGCCAACATATCGATACGAGTTTTGATTGGCATTACCCAAGCATTGGTTAGGCCCGGGAATTGAATCAGGTTATTGAGCTCATCACGCAGCGATTCCGGCGTGACACCGTCACGCCAGGTGTCTTTCGGTTTAAACTGAATCACCGTCTCGATCATGGTTAGTGGCGCGGGATCGGTCGCTGTTTCTGCTCGGCCAATCTTGCCCCACACCGTTTCGACTTCAGGAATGGTTTTAATCAACTTGTTGGTTTGTTGGAGTAATTCACGCGCTTTACCTATCGAGATACCCGGATAGGTCGTCGGCATGTACATCAAATCTCCTTCATCCAGCGGTGGAATAAACTCGCTGCCTAGCTTACTGGTTGGGTAATACGCAGATGCCATCAAAGCCAGTGCGACCACGATGATCGTTTTCGGGAAACGCAAGCTTAGATTAAGCAATGGGCGATATAGACCGACCAAGCCTTTATTGATTGGATTCTTATGCTCAGGGAGGACCTTACCGCGAATGAAGTAACCCATAAGCACAGGCACTAAGGTAATCGCTAAGCCCGCAGACGCCGCCATTGCATACGTCTTAGTAAACGCCAGCGGTGAGAACATCTTGCCTTCTTGACCTTCTAGAGCAAACACAGGCACGAAACTCAACGTAATAATAAGCAGTGAGAAGAAAAGCGGTGCCCCCACTTCTTCAGCAGCTTTACCTATCACTTGCCACCGATTGTTATCATTCAGCGGCGTGCGCTCAATGTGTTTATGCACGTTCTCAATCATCACGATCGCGCCATCAACCATAGCGCCGATAGCAATTGCGATCCCGCCTAGAGACATGATGTTGGCGTTGATTCCTTGCCAGTGCATCACGATAAATGCCGACAAAATACCAACTGGAAGGCTCAATGCGATGACTAATGATGAGCGAATATGGAATAGGAATAACGCACACACGATAGCAACCACCAAAAACTCTTCGGCAAGCTTCTGCCAAAGGTTTTCTACTGCCGAATCAATCAAGGTTGAGCGGTCATAGGTCGCAACAATCTCAACCCCATCCGGCAGGCTACGTTGTAACTCATCAAGCTTGGTTTTTACTTGTGCGATCACCTCACTGGCGTTCTCACCAAAGCGCATAACGATGACTCCGCCAACGGCTTCACCTTCACCATTAAGCTCTGAGATACCACGACGCATTTGAGGGCCAAGATTCACGTCAGCAATGTCACCAAGTAATAACGGTGTACCTTTAGCGGTCACTTTCAAAGGCAGTGCTTTGAGATCATCAATACCACTTAAATAGCCCGACGTGCGCACCATATGCTCAGCTTCTGCCACTTCAATAACCGATGCGCCTGTTTCTTGGTTACCGCTTTGAATAGCACTATTGACCTGCTTCAGTGTTAGGTCGTAGGCACGCAATTTAGCGGGATCAATTTGCACTTGATACTGCTTAACCATGCCACCAACCGTCGCCACTTCAGACACACCATTGACGGTTTGCAGCTCATACTTTAAGAACCAGTCTTGAAGGCTACGAAGTTCCGCCAGATCATGCTGACCAGTTTTGTCTTGTAGAACGTAACTGTAGATCCAGCCCACACCGGTCGCGTCTGGGCCAAGTGTTGGCTTAGCACTGGCCGGCAGCTTAGGCGCGACTTGGCTGAGATATTCCAATACCCTTGAACGTGCCCAATACATGTCAGTGTCATCGTTGAAAATGATATAAACGTACGAATCACCAAAGAACGAATAGCCCCTAACGGTTTCCGCACCGGGTACTGCGAGCATTGCTGTAGTAAGCGGATAGGTCACCTGATCTTCTACCACTTGCGGCGCTTGTCCCGGATAGCTGGTTTTGATGATAACTTGCACATCAGAAAGATCCGGAATGGCATCGACGGGCGTATTCTTCACACTGTAGAGGCCACCTAAAGTCAGAGCGATAGTGGCGACAAGCACCAAGAATCGATTGCTGATCGACCAGCGAATAATTGCATTAATCATCACTACTCCTCAGCCGACTCAATTTTTTTCAACACGTAATCCGTGCCTGATTTCACCACCAGGAAACGCACTTTTTGTCCCTCTTTGTAATCATCAAGTGGAATGTCATCGCTAGCGGTGAAATTCATCTCTCCGGCTTGCCACTGCCACTCATCAACAGCTTGGTGATTGACTGTGATCATGCCAAAATCAGCCATCAGCATGGTGATATCGCCTTCGACCCAGACTTCCGTCGCCAATGTGTTATCACTTTGGCTCACTTCGGTGACTTGGAATTGCCCTGAATCCGTCTTCTCCATTTTAAAATCGATCGCCTGACCGTTCGCTAAGCCAGATAAATCAACCTCATCAGAGAAGGTAAAGTCCATTACCATTCCTGGCCAATCCCACTCTGGAACCGGTTGATGCTCAATAGTTGCCATGCGGTGCCCCACCATTAGATTAGTGATATTGCCTTTTGCCCACACGGAATCGCTCATCTGCATTGGCTCTTCATTGATTGAAGAGATTCGAGACAAATCTGCGGTTTGGCTAGACTCAGAATCCAACATGAAGTGAGCAGACGTAACGACGCTCACACCCTGCTCGAGACCTTCAAGTACTTCGACACGATCGCCCGCTTCGCGCCCTACACGAATACGATGTGAGCGATATTTGCCATCACCTTCAGACAACACCACTCGCGTCATGCCACCCGAGTGAATCACCGATGAGCGTGCTACTGTCAGGACTTGATCGTCACTTTCTGGTTTGAGCGTGATGTTGGAGAACATATTGGGCTTTAGCTCACCATTAGGATTGGGGAACTTAAGCCGCACTCGCAGTGTTCGAGTGGTTGGATCTAGGATTGGGTAAACGTAATCCACTCGACCGCTCCATTCGCCACCCGGAACCGCATCTAACGTCATCGAAGCTACAGTGCCTTGCGAAATCCAATGTGCTTGACGTTCAAACACTTCTGCATCAACCCAAACTTCTTCCAACGGGCCGGCGCTAATGACCGCTTGAGCAGGAGAAAGATAACCACCCTCTCGAATGTTTAAGGTTGCGATAACCCCATCGGCTGGCGCTTTTATCTCTATGGTTTGCGATGCTTTGCCACGTCTCACGATTTGATTGATCTGTTGTTTATCAACCCCCAAAGAGACCAGTCGTTCCTTAGCACCTGAGATCATACCTTTACGACCCGTTGTGTAAGCGCTCAACAGCTCTTCTTGTGCCTTAACTAACTCTGGAGAATAGAGTGTAAACAGCACCTCACCCTTAGATACCGTTTCACCTACCGCATTAATAAATAGGTCTTGAACCCACCCCGCCGCACGGACGTTGGTCTGCCACAGACGACTTTCATCAAAGGCAACGTAGCCCACCGTCTCTATTTTTGGCGTCAAAGGTTCTAACATCACAGACTCGGTTTTTACCCCAAGGTTGTTCTCCACTGAAGGGGCAATGGTGACCGTTCCCGGTTTATCTTTTTTACCTGCCAAGTCATCAGCATAAACAGGAACTAAGTCCATCCCCATTGGTGACTTACCCGGCTGGTCTCGTTGATAATTCGGATCCATCGGGGCAACCCAATAAAGCGGCTCATCTGCGGTTTTTTCTGACATTTCTCCACTCATAGCAGCGTGGTTCATCGGGAAAAATTGGCTCGCACCAACACCGATTGCTGCGCCAACGACAAGAGCAATACTTGCGACTGTAAATGATTTCATGATGTTTCCTTATTGCGCTTGTGGCGTTGTCTTTGATGATTGAGAAGGCTGGTGATATGAGCCACCAATAAGCGCAGCCAATTGGCTGTTAACTATGTTTAAATCGGTGATTAATCTCTGCTGTTCTAGCTCGATATTGAGCGCGTTAGTCATAGCAGTGATCACGTCATTAAATTGCGCAGTGTTATTTTGATAACCGCGTTCAACGGCCTTTGTGGTTGCATCAACTTGAGGAATAAAGCTGTTTTGATAACGTTCGATACGCTGAGATAGGTTGTCTCTATCCACTAAGAGCGCATTCACTTTAGCGTTCATTTGACTAAGAAGCGTCTCTTTCTGAGCTCGGGCAGAGCCCACTTGGTACTGAGCAGCTTCAACACTCTTGTCTTGACGATTACCCGTGAATAGCGGGATATCCATGGTCACAAAGGCGCTGACCAAATCTGACGCCGGATTACCTTGCATATTATTCGCTTGTCGATAGGCATACATCACCTCGACACCGAACTGCGGTAGATACGCTTGCTCTGCAATCTCTACTTGCGTTTCGTTGACGGTGATAGCCGTATCCGCAGCACGAACCATAGGGTGTGATTGCAATAAAGCGTAGTATTGGGATTGACCAACGTAAGGCTTCAACTGGCCTTCTAAAGCACGCCAACTCAAGGCGTTACTGGCGTGAATAGATTGAGGTTGTGCGCTTGGTTGTGACGCATCGGCAGCAACATTTGCCTGTGATGAACTCAACCAGTCTGAACCCAACCACTCAGAAAGCTGAGCGATAATTCGACGCTGCTGTTGCTGATTTGCTTGCAACTTTTCATCAAACTTAGCAACATTCAGTTGAGCGTTGAGCAGGTCCTGAGCTTCGCTGTTACCGATCCCATAATTGGTCTCAACAAAACGCTCAAGCTCTACCATTAAACGGCGCGTTTCTAACAAGGTTGAACGTGCAGCTTGTTGATAACCCAGCTCCAACCATAGTGTGGTAATGGTGTTGGTGATTTCTCTCTCTCGAACAGCAACTTGCAAGTCAATACCATCCGCTTGCTGACTTGACTGGCGCGCCTTTAAATCCAAAGTCGATCCACGTTCAAACTGCTGCATTAATCCGACCGAAATATTGGTCATTGGATCTTCGTCGAACTTAAAGCTATCGACAGGAAGACCGCCAAAACCCACTTTTAGTTTTGGATCACTGAGGGTAGCTGAAGCGACACCCGCATGACGAGTCGCTTGAGATTGCGCGATGATCTGCTGACGTCCGCTATCACGCTGCAAGGCTTGGTCAATAAGCAATGCTAACTGGCGCTCTTGGGCTTGTAGAGTCTCTACTTCGCTCGCAAGTACTGCACGACTTCCGTTTGTAGAGGTATCTGCCTCATTTGACGATGCTGCCATCACAAATGCAGGCATCGCTATCAAGCTGGTGCACATTGGCAGCACCAACCATCTCGATTCAATATTCACAAGAATAAATCCATTTTGTGGCGTTAAAACAACGCATAGATCGCACCTAGGCTCAACCTCGTAGGTTGGTCATAGGTAATGAGATTTGGGAATTGTGAATTAAGCGGAAGGCGGTCTTAGAATAGACTGAATGCGCGCAACTTTATTACCAATAATCACAGAGTGATAAGGGGCAAGCGAGTAGGCAAAACTAGATAAGGAATTGATAGGTTGGATTGGATAGGACCAACTTAGGCAGATGGACACACAGCAATTGGCGCCCATATCCCCACCATGTGAGCAATGAGAAGTCTCATGTTGTCCCATATCATGCATAGATTGATCATCACTAGAAACATCGCACATTGAAGACATTGCATGAGTCATCATACTCGCGTGATGGCAAGACATCGTCTCTTTATCCATCATCTGCATTTCCATGGTTGACGCACTGGAGACAGACGTCGACATCAACATCGCAAAGATGCTGAAGATCGTAATCCAAAATGTCTTAAGTGAATGCGTCATAACCAATCCATATATTTTGAACCGTCACTATAAAGGTTACCCCAAGGGTAAGGTCAACGATTCTTTAGAGAAATATAGCCCTAATATTGATTGAACTCCCTTAAACACCTATCGTCAACTTCACTGATTGTTAACTCTGACACCATAACAATATGTTACTAAGCACACATCAAACCACTCAAAAACTCTAAAACCAGTACTCAAAGACAACAAAACGCCTACAAGTGACACATTAATGTTACATTTTACATGCTCTTACATCTTAAATGTGAAATACTCTACGAGTACTTACAGGCAAGAATACAGTGAAACGCGGATTATAAGGATGTATATGCGTCAACTATCTATCTCTTTAAGAGTGAAACTGGGTTATGCGATCTGCTTACTCTTTTTCATCATCTCGGGCTTTGTTAGCTTTCAAGGGATCCAAACCCTGTCTAACGGTTTTAAACACTACAGTCTATTGAGTGGGCAAGCGGCAGAATCCAGCAATATTGAGACCCACTTTTTACAAATGCGCCTCACCTCCGAGCGCTACCTAGCAACGCTTGATGACCAATATCAGCAAGCTTATCTCGCCAATAAAAGCGACATCGACCAACAACTGCAATCTTTACTCAGCCAAACTCAACACGCCGATAGCTTAGAACGCCTGTCTCAGGTTCAACAGAGCATTACTGCCTTTGACCAAGCTTATCAATTGATGAGTCAAAGCCAGCAATTAATCCACCAGCTAGTCACGGTTGAGATGGTGAAAAGAGAAGAGAACGCGCTCAAAGCGGCTCAGAGCCTACTTTACGAGTCTTATAATAACGACGACTCCAACGCGAGCCTATACGCAGGGATGCTGATGGAGAACTTCTTAGCCGCGAAAATCGCAGTGCTAAGCTACTCAAACGACGGTAATCCAAAGACCTACGAAACAGGCCAAGATCTGTTTGAATATGCCCTACCCGGCATTGAGGGTGACATCCGCTCTCTAGAGTCATCAGATTACCAAGCAGAATTAATCGATAGCTTCACCGCTCAGCGCGAAGCCTACGCAACGGGTTTTGAGCAAGTCCACCAACAGAAACTTGAGAACGCACAGCTTCAAACCCAGCTAACCAGCTTAGGTGATACCCTCGCCATTGCCGTATTAGATGCACAATCTATCATCGAGCAACAGAAAAACGCACTTATCCCAGAGCTCGAACTCAGCGAAGAGCGTTCAATTCAGATCATCGTGTTACTCACAGGCATTGCATTATTGGTTGGGACTACGAGTGCGATTCTTGTCACTCGCTCTATCAACAAGGGGATCGCTCAGGTTAAAGAGATCACCAATGAGTTGGCACAAGGTAACTTGAGTGTTGACGTTAAAGTCACTGACCAGAACGAAATTGGTCAGTTGCTGGAGAACATGAAAACCACCATCGAGTCGCTGCGCGATATCGTTCAGCAAGTAAATACTTCCAGCTTGCGTATTGGTGAAATGTCAGAGTCACTCGACAGCGTGACCACAACGGGTTCAAACAACGCATCGCGACTCAATGACGAAATCATCAACATCTCATCAGCTGTGTCTCAGCTCGCATCAAGCACATCAGAAATCGCATCTAGCGCTAATCACGCCTCTGAAGTAGCAAGCCAAGCGACTTCAAACGTTGCGATGGGTTTAACAGAAGTAGACAAAACCCTGCAAGAGATTGGTCAAGCTGACGAGCAGATGCAGCTGAGCAGCCAGAAAGTGAGCGACCTGCATGCTGAGTCGATGAACATTGGCGCAATTTTAGAGGTGATTCAGGGCGTAACCGAGCAAACAAACCTGCTCGCACTGAATGCTGCGATTGAGGCTGCGCGAGCTGGTGAACAAGGTCGTGGCTTTGCCGTGGTTGCAGATGAAGTACGTACTCTAGCGAAACGTACTCAAGAGTCTGCTAGCCAGATCAATGATTTGATCACCTCATTGCAGCGCGGCGCTAAAGACGCTCTCGAGTCGATCAAAGAGAGCCATGGCACAGTATCTCAAGCTTCGACGCAGGCGCAGCAGGCCTCTCAAAACTTGCATGTGATTAACCAACATATTCAAGACCTTAACCAAGCAAATAGCCAGATTGCAGCTTCGGTCGATGAGCAAGATAGCCTAACTCGCTCTCTAGGTGACAATGCTCAAGGCGCGAATACCATCGCCCAGAGTAACCAAGAATCTGTGGCTAAAATTTCGGAAGCGGCGAGCGATCTTACTGAGGTCGCACATCACCTTAAGAGCCAAGTTGACCGCTTTAAAAGCGCCTAGCTTGTTCCTTAATCACGGCCAGTTGAATCTATACCAATAAAAAGAACCCCGAGTTGATAAGACTCGGGGTTATTGTTTTTGGCTTCAGAGTTCTTTTAATCAGTTAAACTGTAAGCAAAGTAATCAAGCTTTAGACAAGCAGTCAGCATCGCTTGCATCAAGTCCTTGCTGCCAAAACGCCACTTCCATGCGTGTCGCCGTTTTAAAGATGTGAATCAAGTTCTGTCCACGTTGGCTATTGATATCAATTTCCGCCAATAGCTGGTCGAAATACTCAGCTCCTGCCGCTACGCCACTTTGGAACTCTTCGCCACCGTATAACTCAATCCAGCTGCGGTATGGATTACCTTCCAAGACTGTTTTAGGGTCTTCCAGCAGTGCTTTGCCAATCACTGCATAACCAATAGAGCATGGTGCCAGTGCTGCGTAGAGATCAACCAAATCGCCCGTCATACCGGCATCCAGCACATAGCGTGTATACGCGACAGTCCCAAAGTCTTCCGGCTCATTTTCTAAGTCCGATTCAGTCAGCCCCCACTGCTCGCAGTAAGTCACGTGATGACCAATTTCAGAATCCAGCAGTGCATGCACACTTGGCAATGCACGACGCATATCCGCCAGCGTATTGGCTTTGTAAATCGCTAACGCATAAGCACGGGCATACTGTTTTAGGAATAGAAAATCTTGCTTCAAGTAGTGAAGAAAACACGGCTGAGGCAGAGTACCTTGAGCCAGCGTTTGCACAAACTCATGTTCGGTATAGTCCTGCCAATCTTGCTGACAAGCTGTGATTAAATCTTGATATTTCATAATGCTCCTTATTCAAACGTCGGTACGTAGTCAGCCGCTTTTGGCAATGATTTGATGATGCCTTTGTCGTACATAAACTGTGCGTAATCATCGTAACGCTTAAGATCGACGGCCGATGGGCGAAGTGCAAAACGCGTTAGAGTGTCGTTCCATGCACGCTGGTTCAGCTCGTTGTTAAGAGTGTCTGGCGAGTAAGCTACAAACTGTTTCCAAGATTCGGTTGGGTGGTTCACGATGTAGGTCGTCGCTTGCTCTAGCGCTTTGTTGAACGCTTTGATCGCCGCTTCATCACGTTTGTTCGCGTTAGCAACAAAGATCAGCTCGTCGTAAGCAGGTACACCGTGCTCTTCTGGGAAGAAGGCTTTTGCTTTGTAGCCTTCCAGAGCCAGTTGGTTGGTTTCGAAGTTGCGAAGGCCGCCCCAAATCGCATCTACTTTGCCTGATGCCAGAGAAGAAGAGAGTGCCCAACCCACATTGATGGTTTGAACGTCGGTAAACGCAACGTTTTCCTGCGCTAGCATAGTGCCGATCGTCGCTTCTTCGTTACCCGCAATAGCAATACCAATCTTCTTACCTTTAAGATCGGCCAGTGAATCATTCTTGCCATTGTCCAGAACCATTAGCGTGTTCAGTGGTGTTGCGATAAGCGTAGAGGCTCGCACTAATGGAAGACCTGCTGCCACATCCATCGTTAGGCTCGGCTGGTATGTAACGGCAAGATCAACGCGCCCTGCGGCAACCAGTTTGGCTGGGGTGCTTGGGTCTGCTGGCTCTTGAATTTCAACTTCTAAGCCCTGCTCTTCAAAGTAACCACGTTCATGAGCAATCACGATAGGCCCATGGTTCGGGTTTACAAACCAATCTAGCATTAGCGTTACTTTAGTTTCATCTGCCATAACATGACCTGAAACCAACGAAGCCATTAGAGCAGCTGCGCTCATAAATTTACTGTTTTTCACGATTAACCTTTCCTTTTGAACTTTCTATTTTTATAGATTTTGTTTAGTTGTGGCTTTCCCAAGGGATCGCCTTTTTTAGTAATTTGTCTGTGACAAAGTAGAGTGAGATAGAGAGCACAGCTAAGATAAATAGCGCAGCAAACATCTCATCAATAATCATTCGTGCGTTAGCTTGTAGCATCAGGTAACCAAGCCCTTCACTTGAACCCACCCACTCACCGACAACCGCACCAATTGGTGCAATCACTACAGCCACACGCACACCTGATGCCAAAGTCGGCAGTGCCGCTGGCAGCTGAATATGACGTAACCTTTGCCATTTGGTGGCGCCCATAGTTTGAGCCAGATCGAGATAACCACGTGGGGTATTGCGTAAACCGTCGTAGCAGCACGTAGTCACTGGGAAGAAAATAATGATCGCCGCCATCACAACCTTCGAAGCGATACCGTAGCCAAGCCACAGCATCAGTACCGGCGCAATTGCAAAGACAGGAACAGCCTGACTTGCGATAAGAATAGGCAGCAACCAACGCTTAAGCGGTTCGAATAACAACATTTGCAGTGCGAAGAACAATCCCATCGATAAGCCAAGTAGCAGCCCCAGCAGGATCTCTTGGGCGGTCACCCATGTGTGCTTCAACAACACGTCATAGCGTTCAAGCAGCTTGTTAAACACTTCCATCGGAGCTGGCAAAATAAAGCTCGGCATTTCAAACACCACAACCACCAACTGCCACAAACCCAGAATAATTGCGGTGCTTATCACGACACGCAGTAACGGGCTCATAGAGCGATCCTTATGGTTCAATACCGATTGAGGCTTGGTTAGCGCTTGGGAACTATGCATAGTCTTGCTCCAACTGCTCTAATATTTTCTGCTGAATGCTCGCGCACTGACCATCTATGGTTCTTGGGGGCAATGTTGTCGGAACTTGCAGTGATTGAGCAGATGCGGGTGAGCCTTGCAGCATGTAAAGGTTGTGTGCCAAGCGCACCGCTTCTTGTGGGTCATGAGTAATCAAGACCACGGTTTTATCTTGCAGCAAGTGAGCCGCTAAGGTTTGCAGTTTGTGCCTTGTTACCGCATCTAACGCGGAGAAAGGCTCATCCATCAATACGATAGGTTTGTCTTGCATAAGCGTTCGCGCTAATGCAACACGTTGACGCATGCCACCAGACAGTTGTTGTGGCATAGCGTGAGCGTAATCAGCAAGCCCAACCGATTTCAGCAAAGACAAAGCTCTTTCGTGGTTGTCTGCATCGCTCGAAGCACCTTCCAAGCTTTGAGTGTCTTTCCCAGCAAAGCGCTGGCTTAGACATACGTTATCAATCACCGATAACCAAGGCAGCAGCAGATCTTGCTGTGCCATGTAGGCAACTTTGCCCTCTAGTGATTGACCATCACTCGTCTTCACAACACCTTGCCACTCAATGTTCTCACCCAATAGACCAGCGAGATAACGTAAAATGGTGGTTTTCCCGCAGCCACTTCTGCCCAATAACACGGTCCATTGAGATGCAGGAATCGATAAGCTCAGGCCTTGTAACGTCGACTGTTGGTTATCGAGATAACGAATGCTGGCGCTGGTGATCTCAACGCCAAAAGATTTAGCGGACATCAGCATGACCTGCGTAGAAGTGATTCACAGGTCCGTGCCCTTGACCGACATTTAACTGATCTGCGTGGGCAATCGCTTCCGAGATATAGCGCTTACCAAGCTCAACGGATTGAGTCAGCTCATTCCCTTGCGCAAGGTAAGAGGCGATAGCAGAAGAAAGCGTGCATCCCGTTCCGTGAGTGTTCTTGGTTGGGAAGCGTTTTGCGCTGATGAGAGCAGTGCTTGTTGGCAAAATCATTAGGTCATTGCTGTTTTCGTCTTGCTCTAAGTGGCCACCTTTCAACAGCACTGCTTTCGCACCCAACGCGCGAAGTTCTTCAACCATATCTTGCATGTCGGCTTCGCTTTCAGGAACAGGTTTCCCAGTCAATGCAGCACCTTCCGGCAAGTTAGGTGTAATGATGTCGGCAAGTGGAATAAGCGTTTCTTTCAAGGTACTGATGGCTGACTGCTCAAGCAACAAGTCGCCACTGGTCGCAACCATTACTGGGTCAATAACCAGATGTTTGGGTTGATACTGCTTAATCTTATCCGCTACAACCTTGATGATGTTTGAATCTGCCAACATGCCGACTTTGACCGCAACGACGTTCAGGTCACTGAATACTGCATCAAGCTGGCTTGCAACATGATCTAATGGAATCGGAAAGATGGCGGAAACACCTTGTGTATTTTGCGACGTGATTGCAGTGATCACTGAACATGCAAAACTACCGGTCGCAGACATGGCTTTGATATCGGCTTGAATACCCGCGCCGCCGCCACTGTCTGAACCCGCAATGGTTAACACAATTGGAGTGCTTGAAGAAATGGACTGAGTGTCGATTTGGGTGCTGGAATGCTGTGTCATGGTCGCTCCTACCATCTAAAAGACGCAGGAGAACTGAACTAAAACCGAGATGGCAGGCACCAGAGATCGAAGGATCGATGGAATGAAAGTCGGTACCGCATAGGTTTTAGTATCAATAGTTCCCTACGCCAGTACTAACTGAATCAGGTTCAACGGGTCTCGAAATTCGATCTCAGCAAATACAACATGGTGTAATTGCCCCCCGACTATTTGCGTCCATACTAACAGCACTCTTGAGAGTGAGGTAATCATTTTGCAGATTATTATTTACTAAAGCGTGAACGAAATCGTTTTTGTGCGCAAATTCGTCAGGTATTTTGCGTTGTTCACTTTTTATCTCTTATCTTTAATCAACACTTCGAGCTCGTCGTTGTGCGCCTCAATTCGGTTTCTACCTCGCCAATAACGGCAAACGACTTTATCTACTCTAGATTTGTTCTCCTTTAACGGCCTTCAAAAACAACCTGATTGAAGTCGATCCAGCCATTAGTAAGAAGATCCATCGCATTCACCTTATGAGAGATTCTCATATCTTGCGCGCATTGAAAAAGAGGAATATAGATCGCTTTTCGAATCAATTCGCGCTCAATTCGCTGATAACCTTGTACACGCTTACTTTCATCAGATTGAGCCAAATTATCAAAGACTTGCTGTTCGAACCAAGTCTTTGATTGCTTATTCAGAGTCGCCGTCACGGTGTTAGTGCACAACAACCATCCGAGCCAGGAACTCTCTTTATGTTCACCAAACACCTCACCAGAAACAATAATATCCGCTCTCGATTGTCGCTCGAGTTGGTCAAATTCAGGGTATGGCAGTACGGTGAGGTTTGAGTTTAAACCATACTGACACAGCAGCTCAGTGATGTTTTCAGCCGCTTCAATATGCCCAGGCAGCTGATAAGTTAACACCTCAAGCGGTACCTGATTCGCGAAAGACAAGTCCACTGCTTTACCAAGTTTTAAGGGTTCAAGGCTTGTCATTCCTGAGGCTCGTCGATAAATCATAGTGTCTCTCACACCATTCATCGGCAAGAATTGCAGCAACTGTTGGATGTATCGACGATGCTTTGCCAACGTCATCCATGCGTTGTTTGCACTGTTTAAACAAGCGTAGATACAGCCCTCTTCCCACTGTTGTACCTGTGTGAATTCATCAGCAATATCCGGGGCAGAGCTGCCATGCACAATATCGCAATGCATTTGAAAATCATTTGCAGATAAGCCCATGTTCCAGATTTCTACGCCATCTAGCCAAGGTCGATAGCCATGATAATGAGGAGACGCAGTCAGTAGCGTTCGATAATCGGTTTGCTCTGCCAATCGAAACGCTCCACTTCCGACTATCGAGCCGTCGCTGTTCAATTTGGAAACGGATAACGCGCCATGCGCCATCAACCTTGGCAGATAGTGAGACAAACGCTTAGAGCGGATTCGTAAGTTGTGCTCGTCGACCACAGAAAACTCATCAATGAGTAAGAACAGACCTCGACTCACCGAGTTTGACGAGATGATCGACTCATAAGCTTTCTTCACATCATATGCGGTAAGTGCAGAGCCGTCCCAGAACTTAAGTGATTTACGCAGTCGAACCTTCAGCGTATCACCTGTATGCACCCAAGTTTGTGCGAGATCCCCCTCCAACTGGCTTGTATCTCTATTGAAGCGCAACAGGTTCGCATAGAGGTAGTCAGCAATGTGCCGTTCAGTACGTCTAGATATTTCACAAGGGATCAAGCTGTGGGTCGCTCGATAAAAAGGGATCATGAGGATGTCTCGATTGCTATCTTGCTGTTGGTATTGACTCACAAACTCGGCAATAAACTGATCACGATCTTTACTTCTTATTAGGTTCAACGCCTGATCAGCTTTTCCCTCATTCATCCAAAACTTAGCCTGTTCGATTAATGTGGTGTGTACCGACTCTTTAAGGAGAAGTTGAGGCAAATTACCTCTGCCAACACCCGATTTCCAATCGATGATCGACTCTTCCACCAGCCTTTTGATGACCAACTGAGCGTTACGACGTGTGCAGTTCAACGCTTTCGTAATGTCATCCAATGAAATCGGTGTCCATCGACCTATCTCAAATCCAAAATCTCGCAAAAATACCAAAGCTAACCAATAGCGCATAAAGGTGAAATCCTAAAATTATATTTCTATTTTTCTTCATCTTTTATTTTCAAATAATAGCCGTGTTACAAAAAATAAAAAGGATATTTAGATGAATACGTTAGCTGAGTCTCATGGCTCTATCTGGAAGAATAGAACCTTCGTTACACTATTTAGCAGTGCTCTGTTTGTTAGCTTTGCAAGCCAAATCTACACACTTGCATTACCGTTGTTAGTGTATGAATTGACCCAGTCCTCTGAGTGGATGGGTTGGATGAGAGCCATGGAGTTTCTGCCCAATCTATTGCTGGCTCTATTTATTGGCGTGTGGGTTGATCGCAGTGATAAAAAGCAGTGGTCGCTGAGCATGTTACTTGGTCAGGCTATAACGGTGTTTATCTCGTTCCTGGCGGTTGAGTTCCTAGCAGAGCCATTATGGGTTCTGTTTCCATGTGCGTTCTTAATGATGGCGTTTAACTACGGCTACCATAATGCGCGTATGTCGATTCAGAAAAGCGCGCTTTCCCATGAAACTCAAAATGTGGCGACAGCTCGAATGAGCTCCTTGGGCAGTTTTATGGAAACCGTTGGGCCAGTTCTTTCAGGGGCTATCATGTTGCTGGCGACCATTCATAACGTCTTCATCGGTGTTGCGCTTTTGATGCTATTGGCTTTTTGGCAGCTCAAAAGGCTCGACGTAAAAACACCCATCAACAGAGACAAACAAAGCACTTTCAGCGCCATAAAAGAGGGGTGGCAAGCACTACGCAATGAGCAGAACATGTGGCTAATTACTCTTGCAGTCATGATCATCAACACAACAGGTGCCGTATTCTGGATTCAGGCTATCTACTATGCCAAAGCAAATTTAGGATTGAATGCGGTGGGAGTCAGTTACCTCATCGTCGCTTCTGGCCTTGGTGGTCTCATTGGTGCATTCAGCGCCGACAAATTACGCAAAAAATGGGGGCTGGGATGGCTTCTCATTATCTCTATCGCACTCGAATCCATCGGGTTTGTTATTCCACTGGCCATGGAGAATCAAACAGCACTTATTGCCGGGTTCTTTTGGGTGTCCGCTGTGGGTTTATATAGCAGCATCTGTATCTGGAGTTACCGCCAAGAAGCCTTTGATGTCAGCGTTCTCGGCCGAGTAAACGGGTTAACAGGCTCGCTATTCAAACTCCTAATGCCATTTGGTCTTGCTGGTTCAGGCTATTTAACATCATTGATTGGTATTGAATGGTTGTTCGTCGGATGCTTTGCCACACAGCTACTAACCGCATTCTGGTTAATGACGACCAGCGTCCGTTCTATCCGTTGATGGTATAATCAAAGGCAAAACGCCCAAAACGAATTTCGCTTTGGGCGTTAAACAGGTACATTGCGCTAATAACTAAGGCTTTTAGTTTTGATCAATTTCTAACTAGACTCACCTTAACTCAATAGAGGCTGATGTTATTAATGAACCTTGAAGACCTCAATCGCACTTCGTAGGTCTGTGGTTTGTTGATTCACAACCTCCGTCGAGCGCGTATTGTCAGACACGCCTTCAACATTAGTAGTTGTCGTATCTCGAATTACCACAATATTCTGCGCGACTTCATTACACACCATACTCTGCTCTTCCACCGCTGCTGCAATCTGTGTGCTGCTGTCCAAGATTTTCTGCATCTCGTCCATCACGGCTTCAATTTGTTGGTATGCCACTTGCGAGGATTCTACGCTCAACGTGCCTTTAGTACGACAACCTTTCATAGTCGACACAACCGCTTGAGTTTGGCTCTGCACTGAAGTGATGATGCTCGAGATCTCTTCTGTTGACGTTTGGGTCCGACTCGCTAGGGTTCTTACTTCGTCTGCAACAACCGCAAAGCCGCGGCCTTGCTCACCGGCACGTGCTGCCTCAATCGCAGCATTCAGTGCTAGCAGATTTGTTTGCTCCGCAATTTCATGGATCACACCGATAACAGAGCTAATTTGAGAAGAGAGTGCTGATAAATGCTCGATCTCACTCTCTGCCGATTCTAACTCATTAGACAGCTCTGTCACCGTCTGCTTGGTCGATTCAATTTCAACTAAGCCCTGCTGCGCAACCGTAAACCCTTTTTGTGTGTTGCTCGCTGCATGCTCTGTCGTAGCTGCAACTTCCTTGATGGTTTCCCCCATCTCAGTGATGGCGGTTGCAACGCTGTCAGTTTCAAGCTGTTGTTGTTGTAACGAAAGTTCTGTTTGATGACTGTTAGATCTAAGCTGCACCGATACCGCTCCTAGGTTCTCGACACTGCTTTGTACCTGAGTAATCAGACTCTCAATACTCACAATCAGCGTATTCGTACCCTTAGCAATATCACCGATTTCATCGTTAGATTCTGTTGCTCGCAACGTTAAATCATGATCGCGTGCCACTTGGCTAGTAATGAGATTTAAATTAGAGATACTGCGTTGAATGCTGTTGATCAAGCCGTAAGACAACAGAACAAGTGTAATAATGACGAAAGAGAGCGAAATCAAAATAAACTGGTTAATCGAAGACTGTGCAGACTCAATCTCTTGCTCAAACTGCCTCTCGACACTTTCGAAAATACGGTAGATATCATTGTAGAGGTAATCAGACCGAGCGATGATGGTTAAGGCTTTGGTTTCGTCCACTCCATAAATCGGCACTAACGACTCAAACCCTTGTTGGTATTGCGTTATTTCTTTCAGCAGCTTTGGCATATCATCCACAACAACCTCAAGTTCAACAAGGTGAGCGAGTAAAGACTGTGAAAGCGCATTGAAACGATCGTACTCCGTTGAAAACAGAGCAGACAAACGAGTATCAGACGAATTCAAAAACTGAAGCTCTATCCTTTTCATCTCTTGTAGTGAAAGCTCTAAATCTTTCACCTCAATCAAGGTTTTTTCTAGTTTTATCAGTTTTAAGTTACTGATTTCAGTGATCAATACGATAACGATAAGCGCACTGCTCGCTAGACCAGTCAGGCCAAAAAGTTTATGTTTTATTTTCATCAAGCAATTCCAAAGCAGCAATACCGACAGAAGCATCTATTATTTATATTCTTCGCTTCTTTAAAGACCACCCGGCCAAACGTTACTACTTTATAAATTTCTTGTTACATTTATTCAACCATTTAAAATATGAATGTGTTTCATTTTTGAGAACAGTGCTAAATAAACGTTTGGATTCTGAATAACTTTTATTTTTTCGAGTTACTACTCAAATTTTTAATTGGGAATATCAGCCATTAAACGGGAAGGGATTTTATCGATTTGAATAAAAAACCACTTGTCGAGTGCAAGTGGTTTAGAGTGTTCAATACCATTTCAACGAGCTTTGTTACTTGTCATCCAATCGACTTTTAAACTCAAAGACTTTTTCTGCACAGACATCTACACAGCGACCGCAACTGATGCAGTTTTGCGACATTATTCGTCTATCCCCTTCTTTCAAAGGTTGGCGAAGTATCTCTGGCTCGGGACATACATAAATACAGTCCATGCATTTATCGCAGTCTTCGCGACGAACTGCTTTTACGCGAATCACACTCTTACGACCAATCACACCGTACATAGCACCCAATGGGCATAAATGACCACACCACCCGTGTTCAACGAGCAGTAAATCGACGATAAACACTAAGACTATGAGAATCCATCCTGCCCCCATACCAAACACTAAGCCTCGATGCAGGGTCGCCACTGGATCAAGCCACGCCCATAAAACCGTGCCAGTGACTGCGCTGCCCACCAGCAACACACCGATTAACCAGTAACGGATTTGCGGTGACCAACGGTAACTCGCTTTCAAGCCCATTTTTCTGCGAAGCCAAGCAGCGGCATCGGTAACAATGTTCATTGGGCAAACCCAGCCACAAAAGAGGCGCGGCGCTGCGATCAAGTAGAAAGCAATCACTATCCCCGCCCCCGTCAGAACCGTGAGTTCAGGGATATGACCCGCTGCTATGGTTTGCATCACAATCAAGGGGTCGCTTAAAGGCACGGTGCCTAAAAGCAGGCTTGATGATAGGTTACCTTGCAGGATCCCCCACGTTGGACCAGCGATAAAACAGATCATAACCGCAATTTGACATAACCGTCTGAGAACAAGAAACCGATGTGCTCGCCACCAGCCTAAAGTCTCGATCGCTTCTTTACCTGCATTCTTTGCTAGATTCTTAGCCATTATGATTCCCCTTCTTCAAGGAGTTTAGAGACTCAAGTGCATCAGTGGGAATCACATCTTCAACCGGCGCGTTGTTGAGATCTCTATCGACCTCTTCCCAGCCTAACTGGTAATGTTCACCTAACTTACCCATAGCTAAGTTGGTCGGAATCACCTTAATTGCAGATACGTCGAGGACACAAGCCTGCTCACACTTACCACAGCCAGTACAAGCATCAGAATGCACGGTCGGTATCAACTTCGCATGGTATCCGGTTCGATCATTGCGGACGTGCTCTAATGTGATCGCTTTGTCGATTAGCGGACATACTCGATAACACACATCGCAACGCAAACCACGCCAGTTAAGGCAGTTCTCATGGTCGATCAATACCGCCGTACCCATTCGCGCATCATCGATATCTTTAAGTAGTGGGTCCAATGCACCGGTTGGGCATTCCACCACACAAGGGATGTCTTCACACATCTCGCAAGGAATATCTCGAGCATTAAAATAGGGAGTCCCAGAATGGAGTGGCGAAAGCAGTGTTGCCAATTTTAACGTGTCGTAGGGACAAGCTTGAACACACAAACCACACCTCACACAGGCCGATTCAAACGCTTCGCCCTCTAATGCGCCTGGCGGTCTCACTGGAAGACCGGTTGTATCTCGCGCTTTGCTTTGCATGGATTGCAACCCAAGTACAGTTGCCGCTGCGCCGACACCTGCCGCGGTTCTTGCGGTGTCACGCAGAAAGCGGCGACGACCTTCAGAGAATTTTGGTTTCGATGACTTCATATACCACCCACTACGTACAAAGGTGTAGCAACCTTGCTCGTTATTGTTTGTTATCCATAGACTCACCTTACGAGCCTTTTCAGTAAAAAGCCCATAGTCTGTAGTCTTTGGTAATTGGGTTATCTATAAAGGATGGTATGAAAAAGCCATTGACTCAAATCAATGGTTCACAATTAATACACAAAAGTAGTAGGGATATTTGTCAGCATGATCACATAGTTAACGACAGGTTGAGGAAAAATAATTTCTACGCCTCAACCAATATGCACTAAAGTTTATAAAGGGAATGATTTTATTAGATGGGAGCGCTAAATGGTATCTCGGAGACGTTTGCTACAATTTTTTTCAATTGTATTAGCCGTTGCTATTTTGTACTGCATTCCAATCTACAATAAACAGAAGCCGGAGTTATATACAATAACCGTGGCCGTTTCTGAGACCCCACTAAGCGCTCCATTTTTTGTCGCACAACAACAAGGTTTTTTCAGAGATAACGGACTAGATGTAAAAATAGTCCCTTGTTTTGGTGGGGTTAAATGTGCTGATCTACTGAAAAACAAATCGATAGATTATGCTACTGCTTCTGAAACCGTCGCTCTATTCCAGTACGACAAAAACAGCAATGTAGAGATTGTATCAAGTTTTGTTAAATCTTATAACGACATGAAACTCCTGACACTTGAACCTGTTGGATTAAGAGAAATAAAAGATCTATCCAACAAAAAAGTGGGAATAGTAAAAGGTAGCGCTAGTGAGTTTTATTTTGATCTACAGTTGATATCGCAGTCATTGCAAGAGATTCCTGTTGAACGGGTTTATTTGGAACCGAATCATGTAATACCTGCTCTTTTGTCCTATCAAGTAGATGCAGTTTCAATTTGGGAACCTTATGGATTTTTGTCTAAAGTGAAGTCTACCGTGCCCGTAAACAATATAGGGGTGAGTAACATTCATCAGCTATCTTTTAATCTAATCAGAAAGAAGAAGGAAATCTACGATTTAGATAAAGAAGTGGTGTTGCTACATTCATTATCAAACGCTATAGACTGGATGAACGATAACAAAGAACCCGCTATTTTGCTAGTTTCTAAGAAATTAGAGGTCAACATCGAACAAATAAGATGGGGATGGGACGATTACCTATTTTCACTAACGAATGATATTTCACTGATTTCAAACATTCAAGCTCAATATAGATGGTCGATTATAAATAAAAAGTTGAATAGTAAAAATCTAGATGTCAGAAATATTATCACGAGAACAAGTTATGATATTTATCAAAAAAAGGTTTATGAATGATGAAAAAATCACTTCTTGTTAAAATGCTAATTTTTTGCAGTCTGAATATTTTATTAATATGTAACCTAGCTGTAGTTTTGGGTTATCAATATAAAACCAATAATGAAAATAACCTTAACCATTTATTAATCATAGAACTTCAGTTGGATGTAGACCTTTTAAGGTTATACCTTCAAAATTATGCCTACTACCAAGACGCTAGTAGTTTAAATGAACTGTTAGAGTTACAGGAAAGATTGAGCGTATCATGGAATCAAAAGGATAAGTTTGTATCAAATAACCTCCACGATAGACTAGATCAATTAGAAGATTTACTTAGCAACGAAGTTAGCTTCAATAAAGAAAAACGAATAAAACTAGAAAAAAGAGAACTAGTCGAGAGAGATAGCATAATAAAATCTAGGATGAATATTCTAGTTCAAGAGATGCAGCAGTTTTTAAACCAATCACATAAAAAATTGATCAAAAAGGAAAAGTCGCAACTGGTCAGCATTATGAAGTACTACACCCCCGCTTTGATAGTACTTTCGATAACATCAGTCATTGTTGCTTTCTTGCTTCTCAAGAGCTTCATCAAAGGCTCCAAATCTTTAAATCTGGGCTTTAAACACTTAAGAGATGGAACACTGGATTACAGCATAGATAAAAGTGGATTAGACAAAGAATTCCAAGAAATATGCAATGAATTTAATGAGATGACAAGATTACTGCATCAGAATGTCGTCAGCAAGCAATCAATGCGTTTGGAAATAGAATCGCAAACAAAATTACTCAAACAACAAAAAAGAAGACTTCAATTACTGGCAGAAAAAGACCCTTTGACAGGCGCTTTAAACAGGCGGGTATTGGAGCGTGAGCTTGTTAAGTCGATGGACAAAAGTGATCGCACAGGGTTAAACCTAGCCGTGGTTTTCATTGATTTAGATAGATTTAAAGAAGTTAACGATACTTATGGGCATGATGCTGGCGATATAATCCTACAAGAGGTATCGAAAAGGCTGATTGAAAGCACAAGAAAAACAGATATTATTAGCCGTTTTGGAGGGGATGAATTTGTTGTTGTATTGGATTTGCTTACATGTGAAGAGAAGACAACTAAAATAGTATACAAAATTCTTTCGGAAATTTGTAAGCCAATTGAATATGATGGAAACCAGTTATCGGTAGGTGCGAGTATTGGCGTTGCTTTCTACCCCAAAGATGGAAGAGATGTGTTGAAGCTTGCTGATAAAGCGATGTATGAAGCAAAATTAAGCGAGCAGTCTAAAGTCGTTTTATATAAAGACGATGAATTAGGTTACAATCAGGCAATTTAAAACAAGAATGCCCGTCTACTTCTCTGACTGGCACTCTTTTTTATCGCTTAATTGTAAACGGTTTGGTGTCTCAAATTATTTGAGTTACATCTCGGAAATAATCCAGCTAAGTCAAATCAATCTCTAAACGACACAGCCGAATAGCCTCTGTTCGACAAGCGTTTGAGGACAAAATAACTCATACTGAACCCACACCCTGCTATGAACAATGTAATCACGATACTCGCACCACTTGGCAAGTCAAAATGAGCAGATGCAGCAATGCCTGAAAGAATACCGACAGCGCCAATTAATGTGCTAGCGATAAAGAACTTAGCGCCTTTTAAAGCCGCCGCACACAAGGCAGGTATAACCAACAGCGCAAACTCTAAGTAAATACCGGTAAGCTTGACTGTAATCGGCATTAAGATAGCAAATATTAGATAGAAACCACTGCCTTCCATAAACTGGGGTTTCCACCAAATGAGCAGCACTATGGCTATGGTCATTAACGCTAAAGGAACGACGTCATCCCAAGTAGCCCACAATAACTGCCCATTTAGGATGCCTTGAATGAAATCGGCACCGTGCGGATCTTTACTCACAAGCAAAATGGCAAGTGAGGCCGAAACCACAAACAAGCTGCCGATCATGGGTTCTAGATGTTCTTGATAACGCTTTTCCATCAGGGCGATAGATCCGCAAAGTATCAAAGACATGAGCCACGGACCAAGCATTTCACCAACAAACGACCCGGATAGAAACGCATATTGGTTGAGCCAATAGTGACTCAGAGCAGCACCTAATGCAGCGACTTGTGCAACAGCGAGATCAATAAAAATAATCTGTCTTTTTAGCACTTGTTGACCAAGTACCACATTGCCAACCAATGCAATCAACCCACACAATACGGCTGGTAGTAGCCAGTTGTAATCTGCCATCATTTGTCTGCTGCCTAACTGTTAATTTATCTATTTCGCCACTAACTTGTCGAGTAGTTGATCGATCACTTTGTCGATCAGCTCGTCAAGGCTTTGGCCTTTTTCGACGCTCAAAGGTAACTCAATCACTGGTTTACCTGTGTGCTGGTGCAGCCAATTTGCCGGACGCTTATCTTGGTGCGAAGAATAAACAATAGCATCAAACGAATCAGCATCCAGTTTAGTCAGAGATTGCAGATGCGAAGTAGTTGGCGAGATCCCTGGTTTAGGCTCGAGATCGCCCACTTGCTTCATACCTAACCAATCGTATAGATAACGATAGGTTGCGTGATAACCGACCACATGCTTGCCTTCTAACGGCGCCGCTTTTTCACTCCATTCTTCTAGCTTTTTACGCCATTCTAAACGGAATCGCATACCATTGACTTGATATTGTTGCGCGTTGTCAGGGTCGATGCTTTGCAGCCGCTTAGTGACCTCACGAGACAGTGGGATCATATCGGTTACCGCAAATTGAACATGCGGATTACCATGAGCGTGAATGTCACCCATACTACGGTCAACGTGGTTATGCGTATCGAGCATGCGAACGTAATCGGCAGCATAGATCATCGTTGGTTCACCGTTTTGCACTGCGCGGTTACTGCTACGTGTCTGCAACATGGGCAACCAACCCACTTCAAGCTCAGCACCAGAACACATTGCCATATCGGCTTGACGCATTTTGGCAATAAGCGAAGGGCGAGCTTGCACATAATGCGGATCTTGCTTAGCAGTTGTGGCAGAGTAGATCGTCGCTTCTGGAGCGTGACTATATATGAAAGCTTGCCACTCTGGTTCGCAAACGAAAATATTGAGTGCGAAAACATTAGACGAAAAAATGGCAGCTCCTGCTGCCATTAACGCCTTACCTTTTAAAGACCAAGACTGATTAGAATGCATGTGCGCCGTGAGCTCCGAATGTCATGTTGTACTGTAGAGTGAACACGTTGTCAGTGCCTTGAGATCGCCCATCCTTGATGCCTTCAACACGTGAGTATTGTGCGCGAATCGTACCAAAGTGAGATGAATCCCAAGCGATCATTAGGTCAACTTCACGCTCTTGCGTATCGTGGAAACCAATATCAGGTCCGTGGTTATGAGTAGTGCCATGATGGTGATGCTCATGACCGTAGTAGCTGCCCGCTTCGCCATAACGGATACCTGCTGACCAGCTTGGATTAAAGCGGTAAACACCAGACACATAATAAGCATGCAGATTATCAGCAGCGTCATGGTACTGCTCGTCTGCAAGAGCATCCAGAATCATGTATTCCGTCGCGAGTGTGAAGTTATTGTACTTGTAGTTACCGTCTGGCGCCCACTTCCATACAAAATCTGCTCCATAAAGGTTTTTACCTGTTACTGCGGCACCATGACTGTGATCATGGTCGTGCTCATCACCGTGCGCATGATGGTCGTCAGCGAAATCATGCTTCATACCATTTCTGTTGTGTAGGTAACTTAGGCCGAACTGCCAGCTTGATGAATCAGAGATATCGTCACCGATTTTGAATGTCGTCGTGAACACACCAACATCAGATCCATCACCATCTGCTTGCATTTTTTCGCCAGTCAGAGCTTCAGCACCAAATTTCACATACATATCTGTTGGTAGAATTAAGTTTGCTTGAACACCGTCATCGTAGTAGTGAGAACCCAAAAAAGTACGGTAAGCCGCTGGGCGTTCAACAAAACTGTCTGTATGTAGGTGTTGGTTATTTAGGTAACCAAAATCTGACAGGAAACGACCCGCACGCAAGCTAAGGCCATAAGGCATCGCAGTTGTTTGAACAAAAGCTTCTTCAAGCAGTAGCTCGGTGTGATCGCCGTGGCTTTCGATTACAGTCGTTAGGTTACCGTAAAACTTGTCATCGATGTTGGCAGACATGTTTAACTCTGTGTGACCAAGGCCAAAACCTTCACCACGCTCAGAATTATTACGTTGGCCGTCTTGGTAATACCCGTCTAGTACGATACCGATCTCTGGATTAGACAACGTGTTCGCAAATGCTGAAGACGCTAATAAGCTGCCAACAATCAAAGAGCAAATTTTCAATTTCACAGGTTTGATTCCTCTAATTTAATACATTTGTACAAGATTGCGGGCAATACTAATTGCAATGTTATAACATAACAATACTATTTATCTTTGTAATTGTTTCAATTTGTAAAAATATCAAGTTTGAGTTTTGATACGTTGATATCTACACAAATTTATACAAGATTGATTGCTATTAATTGAGCTCTGTACAAGACGAATTAAATTGGTGCGTCTGGCCCTTGGTTCTTCATGATGAATAGCGGCAATATTTTGTTGCTACGAGATACCCTAGGCCAAGCCGATATCAGTGTGACAATTCTCACTTCGCGCCTGATCACCTATCTGAAGCAATTCTCCATAACCCTCTTTCAAATCTGTAACCTGCCGCCACAAATTTTTTTAGTCGGCTGTCGCCACTCACCAAATTTCAGGTAAAAAAAAAGGTTCATCGCGGCTTTCCGGGGAAAGCCGCTTTTATCTTCAAGAAGAAGTAGTCAGTATCTCGATAACCATATCCCATTCGCTTAATTAGCTTTATCTTGTTGTTTATCCCTTCAAGCGTGCAGGTATTTAACGGATAACTTGCCGATGCGATAACCCCGTGAAGATATGGTCTGAGTTTTCGTGCGAACTCTTTTAATGGCTTAATCCCACTCTCTTGCACTTGTTCCCACCACGCGTCCCAGAGCCCCTTAGCGTGCCCTTCTGATTCACAATACCAAAGCTCTTTGAGTTGTGCTCCGAGTATATAAGTGGTCATTAAGTCCTTATTGATATTCAATATTTCACTAAGATAGCTTTCTTGGCGTGTATTTAAGTTGCCTCTATTTTTCAGCAGTACCCAGCGTGAACGCTTCACCCATTGCCTCGCTTTTTTGTCTTGCTTAAGTTTGTTAGCTTGGTCGACTCTAACTCTATCCATCACCTCGCGACCGAACTTAGCGACAACATGGAATAAGTCGTAAACGATTTTTGCGTTCGGACAGTGCGCTTGAACTTCAAGATCGAAAGCCGTATTCATGTCCATCGCGACGGCTTCGATATTTATCCCATGCTCGCCTAATTGCGCGAAGAACGGTCGTATGTCTTTGCGGCTACGACCTAATCCTATCCAAATGACTTGGTGAGTTTTAGCATCAGCGATGACCGTGGCATATCGATGTCCTTTAAAGATGGCGAACTCGTCCATGACGAGTTGCCTTAGATCTTCCCATTTTATTGACGGTACAACTTGTCTAAGCCGGCGTTTATCTATCTCTTTAATTGTGTGCCAATGAACGCTCGTTAACTGGGAGATATGCTTAATAGGGAGAAGAGGTAATAGTTGTTCTATATAGCTTTTTAGGCGCTTCGTTATGCGAGCATAAGGCTCTAACCAAGATAGAGACTCTGTTTTTATGCCGCAGTCGCGACACTTAATCCTTCGAGTTTGAACGGAAAGTTCAACTGGAACACCGAGTAACATGGCATCCTTTACATGACGCCATTGATACTCATGGATAGCTTCGGCTTCAAGACCACAGAGGCATTTAGCTTCAGAGTTAGGTTTAAGAGTAAGGGTAATAAGTGTTGCTGTCTGGTGAGACTTTACTATTTGAAAGCCTTCCCAGAATGAAGATAGGAAAGTATGATTCGGCATGGAAACGGTAGTTTGTGTATGATTTTTGTTTGGCGACTAAACCATATCACTTACTACCGTTTTTGTTTTAAGTTCCCGCTAATCCGCGATGAACCAAAAAAAAGCCACTCCAAAGTGGCTCAATTCTTACAAATTAAAACAATCGTTTTAAACGTTACTCTTTACCGAATACGTTGTTCTCTTGCTCTTGTACACGGATGAAAGTTGTACGCTTAGTTAGCTCTTTAAGCTTTGCTGCGCCTACGTATGTACAAGTTGAACGTACACCACCAAGGATGTCAGAGATAGTGCCGTGAACAGAACCACGGAATGGAAGTAAAACAGTTTTACCTTCAGCTGCGCGGTACTTAGCAACACCACCTGAGTGCTTGTCCATAGCAGATTGAGACGACATTCCATAAAATTTCATGAACTTCTTACCGTCTTGCTCTACTACTTCACCGCCTGACTCTTCGTGGCCTGCTAGCATACCGCCTAGCATTACGAAGTCTGCGCCGCCGCCGAATGCTTTTGCAACATCACCTGCACATGAACAGCCACCGTCACCGATGATCATACCGCCTAGGCCGTGTGCTGCGTCACCACACTCGATGATTGCAGAAAGTTGAGGGTAACCAACACCGGTTTTAACACGTGTAGTACATACTGAGCCTGGGCCAATACCCACTTTAACGATGTCAGCACCCGCTAGGATTAGCTCTTCACACATGTCACCTGTTACAACGTTACCTGCAGAGATAACTTTGTTCGGGAATTCAGCACGTACCTTTTGCACGTACTCTACTAGGTGCTCTGAGTAGCCGTTTGCGATATCAACACAGATAAAGATCAACTCTTCAGATAGCGCCATGATCTCTTTTGTTTTCTCGAAATCAGCGTCAGAAGTCCCTGTTGATACGAAAACATTGTTTAGCGTCTTCTTGTCTGCTGATTTTACGAAGTCAGCCCACTGCTCTACTGTGTAGTGCTTGTGTACCGCTGTCATTACTTCGTGTTCTGCAAGAGCCGCTGCCATTTCAAAACTTGCAACAGAATCCATATTTGCTGCAATAACAGGAGTACCAGCCCATTGACGACCGCTGTGCTTGAATGTAAACTCGCGGGTTAAATTTACTTGAGAACGACTTTTTAGTGTTGAACGCTTCGGGCGAAACAGTACATCTTTAAAGCCTAACTTAAGTTCTTGTTCGATACGCATGGTGTTTTTCCTTGATTCATAAATGTATGTGTCACTCGCACGGTGCGTTGTAAAGTCGTTGGCAGACGAGTTTACTTTTCTTCGGACACAAAAAAACCGGAGCGTTGGCAGACGCTCCGGTTTTCAGCATTATAGGTCGTGATTTATTTACAGCAAGTCTGATATTTCATTTTTTTTTATGCTATCCTCTCAAAGATTCCATATCCGAAACTCCCTCTCTTTCTCAATATTTCAGTTATTTACTTAGATATTAACCACTTAAGCGCACAACATGACGCAAACTTATGCTTCTTTGCGCAAACGTTTCCTAAGCACCCATTGCAAGATTGTCATCTTATTTACATTTCTGTGAGCTAGACACGTCAACAAAGTCATTTTCCAGCCAGAAAATAGATGTCAAAACGCAGTACTTTTCTTAACTTTCTTGTTTAAATGTCGAAAAAACCATCACTGTACAGTCGTTCTTTTCACTACACGATCGTTTGTAAAAGTCGTTGTTAAATGAAGATGGTGAAATTTCAGTGTATGGACGGGTTCAATGACACGACCGACCTATACATAATAGGTAGTAAATGGTGTTAAATGATAAACGTAGCTAACAACGACAAAGGCACGCATGATCGCGTGCCTTTCTTTACAGGTCTTGTATATGGCTCTTTTAAATTGAAACTAAATGCTCTTTTAAACTGAACAGCCCTATAAACCGAAGGTCGTTACTGACGAGCAACCAAAGCTTCTGCCGTCGCATCTTGAATAGAAAGAAACAGAGATGTTACTTGACCAGTTGGAGAACGCATCGGGTTCAGTGTCACGTTCTGGTACATGAAATCTGCTTGCTGCGTAACAGGTCGTACGTTGCGACACTTAAATAGATATGGGCGTTGTTGCCATGTAATGAAACTACGACAGCCAAGATCATAAACGGGTTTCGTTTTGAGACGGAACCACTCTTCTGGGATCTCAGGAAACAGTTCAAAGATCGATTTGCCAATCGCATCATGAGACTGTTTACCACTGTGGTGCGTCATAAAGCCATTCCACACTTGCACGTTGAAGTCTCGGTCGATCACAACAAGCCCCATGTCGACATTTTGAACCATATCAACCATCCAATGGAACTGCTCAAACTCTGCAGGTAACTGAAGCATATTAGAACTCCTCCATTAGGTAAGACAGCTTGTTATCTAGTAGCGGTAACGATTCATCTACAAACATAAACAATAGGTCGCAGCGAATTGAGGTGCCTTCAATGTTGTAGCTTACCTCAAAGGTCATGGTCTTCTTAAACGAGCCACTGGTATTGGCAATCACAGATTCGATTGGAATATGTTGCCCTAGCAGTACTGGAGAGCTCTGGAAGAAGCGAACTTCAGACTGTTCACCTAGGCCATTTAAGAAAGAGCCGACAAGAATGTTGGATACATCCATAAGCAGCTCTAACTCTTCAAGCTCTTCACTGTCCGTTGGCACTTTCATCAGCTTCTTGAGATCATTTACACTCGAATCACTCAAAAGAACCAATGCTTCTCCAGCGATACCCTCACCGCTGAAACCTTGGCAAACACCCGATACCTGATCATTGTCGGCAAGATCACGCAGTGCCATGTGAAGTTCACTCACTTCAAAGATATTTACGTTAGGCAGTGGTAGATGAACAAATACATCAAAGTGACGGGCTAGCGCGTCTGCGGCGCGACCAATTGCAACGTTTGCCACTTCCATGTAGATATCGCGTCTGCGCAGAATAGGAAGCTCTAGCGGAGCTGGTGTCACCAATTGTGGTTGCTTAGTTGGCTCAACCAACTCACGAAGAATGGCTTTTAGCGCTTCTTGGTCGATTGGTTTTTGCAGGAAAGCTTTCGCCCCAAGATCCATAACTTTCTGTTTGGCTTTGGGCTGAATATCACCAGACACAACGACGACAGGTGTCGTATTACCCAAACGCTGCATCTCTTCTAATGTCCCATAACCATCCAACTCAGGCATGGTCAGGTCGAGGAACATTAATTTAAACTCATTACTCGCTAATTCTTCGAGTGCATTTAACCCATGCACTGCGAAGGTTATGTCAGCATTTAAAGATGGCGGTAAAGAGCGAGCCATCTGTTTGCGGGCTAAGGCAGAATCATCACATATAAGAACTGGAAACGACATTAATGTACCACCAATGATTGAAGCGAATAACAGCGAGTGTAACAGATCCTTATAGTATAAGGTACGGGTTGAATCTATTAATATGGTGATTGCAAGTCAGATAACCAGAAGTTTTTGCTATGTTTGTGAGATCAAGATATGCAGTCAGAAACCCTTAATATAAAAGGGTTTCTTATCAAATCGAACGGCGTCAATTAAACAGGAAAGTTAAGCAATAGTATTTGATAAATAGAGTCAAACCGCTATCAAGGTTGGTGATAAAATCGGTCAACTAAAGTTGATACGTTGGCCATAGAATCAGTAAGGCAAAACGTAAAATGACAGCAAAAACCAGAAGCGCAATACCTAAGCGATACCACTTATATTCCGAGACACTCATAGGAATACGTTTATAGAACATGGTAATCACACCTTTCCAATCAGAACTGCGCTTCCCGTATTGCATTACACTCGTCAGTACAAAAAGAGCCCCAAGTACCAACATCCCTTTCTCGGCCCAAAACAACCCTACTTCCATTTGTACAACCTCTTTCCTTAAGTCCTCCATACAGTGTAATCAGCTTATGCGAGGGTTTCTGTACGACGTTGGTCTAAGTTGTACAAACGGGATTAATGCGCCAACTGTGCCGAGCAATCTAAAATGCGCTGCTTTCTGAGTTCAACCACCAGCAGGATCAGTAATAAAATCCCTGTCACGCCAAGGCCGATACCAATACCGCCCCAGATACCCGCAAGCTGATAGTCCGGCATCAGATACCACGCCGCTGGTAGACCAAACACCCAGTAGCCAATCGCTGTCATCACCGTTGGCATAGAGACGATTTTCATACCTCTTAGCAGGTTAATCGCCAGCAACTGCCATGCATCAACAATAAAGCAGAGAGCCACCACCCAAATCACCGAAGTTAGCAGCGTCGACATGGTGTCGGTGCCGTCATCAAGTTGGAATAATTCCGCAATGGCTTCAGGCCACGCAATAAAGACACCGCACAACACCAAGCTCAACAGCGAGACCAGAATAAAGCTCTGAACTGAGGTTTTCTTAATGCCTTCAATATTACCCGCACCAAAATCACGACCGACCAATATTGCAGCTGCCTGAGAGAAACCAAAGTTGAAGTTCCAAGTAAAGCTTAGGCACTGAAGTAGAATTTGGTGCAATGCTAATGAGGCGATACTGATGGTCCCTGCCATGAGCGTGCCGCCATAAATAAGACCATGCTCCAGGATCGCCGCGACCGCGATAGGCAAGCCCATCAATAGCAGCGGAGCCATCAACTTGACCGAATACTCATCCAAGTGCAGCCAAGGGGCGAACGGTTTAAACTCGTCACGCTGAAATACCCAAAACGTATAACCTATCATCACAACAAGAGCTGCAATCGCGGTACCTAAACCAAGCCCCGTCAATCCCATACCCAACTCGAATGTCATAAAGTAGCTCACAGGCACATTAAGAATGACAGTGGCTATCGACATGATCAAAATAGAGCGTACGTTACCAAAGGCGCTGGTTAATCCACGCAAAACCAGTAATAACAATGATGGCAACATCACCCACTTAAGTGCATGAACGTACTCCATCGCAAGAGTAATCACCTCTGGCGGTTGCTTAGCCATTTTAAGGATTTGAGGCGCAAACCAGAAGCCAGACATCAAAGCAGCACTCATGACAAACGAAAGCATGACTGCGCCTTTTACCGCCAGGCGGATCTGTTGGTTACCAAAGTCTGGACGCGCGACTCTCTGTCCGTACGCGATAGCAATTAAGTTTGCGACGCAGCCGACGGTGCTGCTGGCAATAAGAAAAATAAAGAAGTAGATCGAGGCACCCAAACCACCTGCAGCCAGCGCAGATACGCTAATTCGAGACATCATCCATACATCGGTCAAAACCAATGCCATTGATATCAATTGTGAAATGATGAGCGGGAATGCAAGTGCGAGTATTTTTTTCATGAGAGCCTCTTAAGATTTCCACAAACCCTAAGGCTTTTATCACTAGCCTTCAATTGATATATCTGCCACTCTTACATTCCAAAAACTCATGCGAGTATTTTATGACCCCATATCCGAATCTGCCCTATTCTCACAATGGACTACGCGCCTTTGAGTCTGTCGCTAGGCTTATGAGCTTTACGCTGGCTGCAGACGAGCTCAATGTCACCCAGAGTGCAGTAAGCCGACAAGTGAAACAGTTAGAAGACGAGCTAAAAGTGTCGCTGGTGCGTCGCAAGCATCGCGCGATTGAGCTGACACCACAAGGCAATGAGCTATACCTTGCGCTACGTGAAGGTTATAGCAATATTGAATCTGTACTTGCCAGTTGGAAAGAGCCTAAGCAGAAACGAATCGTCATCAAAGCGGCGCTCAGCTATGCCACGCGCGTGTTGATCTCTAAAGTTAGACAGCTTAATGAGAGATACCCTGATTACGAGATCGTGATTATTCCTGTTATCGAGGAGGATGAAGCGCTTAACTACACCGATTACGATTTGTTGATTTTCCACACTCAATTGAAGAACCACTACGACAACAAACCCGGCATCCGTGTATTGCGCGAAGAGTTTATGGCACCAGTCTGCTCGCAAAGCTTAGTGACGGATGATCTTGATTTGGACTCAATCCTAACCTTGCCTAGGTTACACCCGACTCTTGATCATACAGACTGGAAAGCATGGTTGTCGGACGTGGCGTATCCACCGACAACGCCTGTCAGAAATACTAGCTTCCTCTCCCTTGATTTGGCATTGAACGCCTGCCTCTCTGGACAAGGTGTTACCGTCACTGACTTGTTGTTGATCATCCCTGAGTTAGAACGTGGTTTCTTATATTGCCCGCCAAACGCAAAAATTCAGCACAGTGCATGGACGTACTACCTGCATCAAAATACCAAGAGTGCGGTCATTGATGATCTGATTGAGTGGCTTATTGAAGAGAATGAAAACGAGCTGACCAAGTTAGAAAATCTCGCTCAGAAGAATAATTGGTATGGTGTGATACAGAGGTAGAGATATAGTGAGGTAGCAACAAAAACACCCACAAGCTGTCATCAATGTTGATGTAACTTGTGGGCGAGAGTTATTTGAATAAATCGCTCAATTTTGGAGTGTTAAGCCACTTTCTTACTCACCTCAAAGCGACCGATGAGTTGCTCCAGACGGCCTAAGGCATTCCCCATCAGAGTCACACGACGCGCCAATTGCTGAGTCGAGGTTTGCAGGTCGGAGATTGAACGTTGAGCTTTGTCTGCGGTATGGCCGTTCTGTTGACTGTTTTCGTCGAGTTTTGACATGGTCGCAAACAGCTCAGCAACAGCGACCCGCATCTGCTCACTTCGAGCACTGGAATCGACCATCAAGTTCCCTCGACTGACGTTTTCTACTCCTTGCTCCATAGACGCTACAGCACTGCGTGATTTGGCATGCAGCTCTTTCATCAGATCGCCTATGTGGTTGGCCGCCTGTGAAGTACGATCAGCTAGGGTTCTAACCTCTGATGCCACTACCGAAAAGCCTCGACCATGCTCACCCGCTCGCGCAGATTCAATCGCCGCATTGAGAGCTAATAAATTGGTTTGTGCCGTGATATCCGTAATGATGTTGATAATATCAGAGACCTTACTCATCTCGTTATTCACTTCGTTAACACTGGTCGCTGAGCTTTCGACAATATGGCGCACAGACTCCATCCCTTGCGCCGCCTGCTTGTACTCCTCTTCAGCGCTTTCAACAGCATGTTTCATCACCGTATCCATTTGAGTCGCTGAAACCGTCGCATTTGTGATTTCACTCTGCTGGTGCTGGCTCAACTCCAGCATATTGTGTAGTGAATGCGAGGCGTCATCACTAGCTTGATTCATCACCACACTGCGCCTAAACATCGATTCTGACACTTGGCGAACCTCACTGCTGGCATGGATCAGTTCACTGATGATCCCATCAAGATTGTCGATAAAGCTGTTGGTCCAACGCCCTAAACTGCCTAATTCATCGCTGCTGAAGGTACTGGGATCGAGTCGACGACTGAGGTTACCGTCCCCTTCAGCCAGTGTCTGCATTACCATCGTCATCTTGCTCATTTTATTGACCAGCGGTTTAGCACTAAACGCTCGAAACAGACCAAGGCTCAACAACATACAAACAACCATTAAGCTTGCCTGTATAAAAGGAGATAAATCAAAAAGGTGAGTCAACAACAGAGGTAGGAAAAGGGTGAAAAGCATACTGCCAATAAAGTGTTTCGATAACGTGTAGCTAAGGCTTCTATCGCGGTACACCTCTTCCAAATCTGACTCACACATCATGCCGAACTTATCTGGTGAGCCATCGAGCTGAAAAGTAACGCCCTTACCGATCACAGGAATGTGTCGGTAATCGGAATAACCGGGGTACTCAACAAAGACATTATTACCTTTCTTAATCGTCTCTCTTACTCCTGGGTGCAACTGCTTGGTCGCGGGATCAGTAAAACGAATTTCAAACTCGGTATGATGCTGAACTTTCACCACCCCCCAATCGGTATTGATACCCTGCTTGAGGTTTTCACCATGTGAGAAAGTGTTGTCTTCAAATCGAGAACGGGATAGTGCGACACCAGCCTCAATACGTGGATCGTGATTCGACTCCACCATAAAGATATAGTTGTCCCCAGACTCACTATAGATGTGCCCCGCTTCACGCTGGATAATATCGCCAATCACATCGTTTGGTACTCGCCCGCACAAACATAATCGCTTGCCATCTTCACGTGAGAACGGTACATAAAACATCAGTGTTACCTGGTCATGAAACGACGAACTTGAAGCACCAACTGATAACGTTCGTTCATCGACATAGGGACCATGAAGGTAGCGCTGCTTTAAACCTTGGTTAAGCGCTTTGGGGTCGGTGAGCGTGTAACCAACATGATTACTGTAGCTCGATGCTTGGGCAATGCCTCTCTCGTCCACGACCGCAAGTTCTGATATGTCTGGACTACGATTGAGGAGTCGCTGTAAAGTTTCCGCCGTTTGCTGTTCCGTTCTACTGGCTACATACAACGCAGCATCTTCGAGAAAGTCCCATTGGTTCTTTACCCAATTGTTTAGTAACTGTACCCGTGTCTCCGCAATACTTTCGAACGTCTGCTCTAACTCCCTAGTGCGCGTTCGATTTAAAAAACAGGCCTTTCTCATCGCAATCTTACCCGTTGAGCCAAACCATTTAAGCCAATGACGTTCCTGATCCGTAAGGTTCATCTACATTCCTTGTTTTGTTTTACATCTATATGTAACAAAGCAATTTATAGACCATATGAAAAAGATGGCTTTGATTAACTTGTATGATTAATTTACATACAGATCAAGCAATTACACTCCCTATTTTAGTGCAACGCGATCACCAAACTGGTGCATCGATGGAAAAGTTCGCCCGAAATATATAGAAAAAAACAACTCAAAAATTGGAACGCTAATTCCATTTTTATGACGAATAAATGACATTTAATCGATAAACTTCACAGCTAGCTTATTTAGATGCTATTCATATTGATCCATATCAAACCATGTTAAATTTCAATTGGTTAAATAATGACTGCCGTCAATTTATTGATAAGGCATCATTTTGACACTTATAAGATAATACGCGCCTTATAAAACAATAAATTCTTATAACAAATACAAGGCAGTACGTAATGAACAATCATGATGAAAGAGTTCGCTTTTCAGATACGGATAGTCTTATTTCGACCACCACGCCAGAAAGTAATATTACTTATTGTAATGAAGACTTTTACCACGTTGCTGGCTACAGCGAACAAGAGTTGTTAGGGCAACCTCACAACCTTATTCGCCACCAAGACATGCCTAAAGAAGCTTTTGCTCAGCTTTGGCAGTACATCCAATCGGGGAATAGTTGGATGGGTTTGGTGAAGAACAAATGTAAAGACAAGGGTCACTATTGGGTCTCTGCGTTTGTTACGCCTATTCGTAACTCGGATGGATCGGTACATGAATACCAATCAGTAAGAACACAACCCACTGACGGCCAAATTGAGCGCGCTAAAACGCTTTACGCTCAAATGCACGCTGGAAAAGTTAAAATTCGAAGAATGCGCTGGCTTCTTAGCTCATATGCTCTTTTGGGACTACAAGCACTACTGGGGGTAGCACTTATTGCTAACGTGATCCCAACAACGGTGGCTGCTATCGCACTACTAAGCACAGTCCTGGCTCAAGCAGGTTGCGCAGCGATGTTTAAACAACGTCTATCAACCATCCATAAGCTCGCCAAAGAGCATTACGATAACCCAATCATGGAAAAGCCCTATACCGGTTACTGTGATGATCTCTCTCCTATTGAACTCGCAATGCAGATGAAAAGCGCAGAGCTACGCGCCGTGACATCACGCGCTTCGGAAACCTCTACCGATCTGATTGATTCAGCCAAACAAGAGCTGGCGAACCGCCGGAGTATTGATAATGAGTTGGGTGAACAAGATCTCGCAACGGATGCGATGGCAGTTTCAGCTGAAGAGATGTTAGCATCGATCGATGAAGTTGCTCATCAAGCCAAGCAGAGCGCTGATTTCGCGATCAACGCACAAGATCAAGCGCAACAAGGTGCTTCTACTGTAGAAGAAGCCGCACAAACCGTGCATGAACTTAGCGAGCACTTAACAGGCTCTAAATCCGCACTTGAGCAACTTTACAATGACGTGGATGGCATTGAAGCGATTCTGTCAATGATTCAAGGTATTGCCGAACAGACGAACCTTCTCGCACTCAATGCTGCAATTGAAGCCGCACGTGCGGGTGAACAAGGGCGCGGGTTCGCCGTGGTTGCTGACGAGGTTCGAGCGCTTTCTGGCAAGACAAGTTCTTCCGTTGAAGAGATTCGCTCGCGTATCGAAATTCTGCAAAACACGGTCAATCAAACAGGTCGCTTTATCGAAGAAGGTATCCACTCATCTGAGGTTTGTGTTGAAAAGTCCCAGCAAAGCCGCGCCTCTTTTGAAGCAATTGTGAAAGATCTTATATCGATCAACGAGCAAAGCGCTCAAACCTCTCAAGCGATTGAGGAGCAAGTGCAAGTCACTCACGGGATCAATGACCACGTAGTGCGAGTCAAACAAGCGATCATCGAAACTCGTGAATTATCCTCGACTTCAGTAAGACGCGCAGAATCTCTCGCGACACACCTACAAAGTCTCAAACGCCTAGTGAATCAATTTAATCATTAAGGTTGAATCGCATAGATTAAAGGCTGATATTCTAATGAACATCAGCTTTTTTTTGTTTGGTAGCCAACTTAAGCCGCTTTATCACTCTCGTGTACTTATCTAAACCTCAACATTTTATGTATGTGTTGATGAAGCTCTATTCGTTCGACACGAGCGCGTTTTATAGTCATGCAACCAGCAACAAAGTAGACCAATACAGAGCCCCCAAAAGGCGCTACCGATTCCCATTAGGTTGATGCCAGAGGCAGTAAATAAAAAGGTAAACAGTGCGGGTTCTCGATAGTTTTCATCCGCCATTGATACTGACAAACAATTTAGTAAGGTCGGCATCACGGCCAAGCCAGCTATCGCAATCACTATCGCTGTAGGTACTGCACTGAACAAAGACACCAAGGACATACCTAGGACTGCTGCCAGAAGATAAAACACGCCCATTGAAATGCCTGCCATATAGCGCGTTTTAGGATTGTCATCCGCATTAGGGCCCATACAAATAGCCCCCGTAATTGCCGCTAGATTAAACGCAAATCCCCCCAAAGGCGCGAGTAAAAGACCGGTCACACCCGTCGTGGTAATGACCTTTGAGGAATCCACTTGATAGCCATTGGCTTTTAATACCGCGAAGCCCGGCAAATTTTGCGACGCCATAGTGACAATAAACAACGGGATACCAACACTGATCAACGAAAAGAATTCGAAATCAGGAAAAATTACTACAGGGACCGTCAAACCAATGGAAACGTCACTCAAATCAAGCTTCCCCATCACAACACACATACCCAAAGCCACGGCAAAAATTGTTGGGATCAGCAAATTTCCTAACCAAGCTCTTGCCAAAATAAACATGGTGAGCATCACTAAAACAATCTCAACTTCTTTAATGAGAGAGGTAAACAAGCCCAAACCAAATTGCAGAAGAATACCCGCGAGCATCGCTGAAGCGATCGATGTTGGTATCTGCTTAAGGATCTTCTCGAATAAACCCGCCATTCCCACTAAGGTGATTAACAGTGAGCTAAAAAGAAACACTGCGACGGCTTGATTCATACTCAGCCCTTCAAGGGACGTGATAAGTAACGCAGCGCCAGGTGTCGACCAAGCCGTGACGATCGGCTTCTTATAGTAAAATGAGAGCAAAATCGTCGTGGCTCCCATTCCGATCCCTAATGCCCAGAACCATGATGCGACTTGCTCATCCGTTGCGCCTGCGCTCATCGCGGCCTGGTAAATGATTGCCGCGGCGCTCGCATAGCCAATGAAAACCGCAATAAAACCGGTCGTGACATGCGAAAGTTTTAGCTTAGTCATGTTATTTATTCCCTACGTGCGTTATAACGTCCATAGGATTAATCTAGCACTTGTGCGTTATAACGCACAACTTATTTATCGAAAAAATTTGTTGAGAAAGTATGCAATCAGAGATAAAGGTGGGTGACAACCTAAGGCGCCTTCGCAAAGAGAAAGGTTGGAGCCTAGATAAAACCGCGCAAGCGACTGGGGTGAGCAAGGCCATGCTCGGACAGATCGAGCGTGGAGAATCGAGCCCAACCGTGGCAAAACTGTGGCAAATCGCGTCGGGTTTCGAAGTTTCATTTTCCAGCTTTATTACCACTAGCTCGAACAATGAACTGACGAGTCTCTTTAGAGATGCCAACGAACTGAGACGTGAAGAGTACAATATCGGCTTTTTCGTCAGTCTATTGTTCCCGTTCGAGCCAGCCTTAGGCTTTGAGGTCTTCGAACTCACTTTGGCACCTGAGTACCAACATAAGTCTGACCCACATAACTTGGGTGTTACCGAACATATCCTATGTATTTCTGGAGAGATGGCTGTCTTTTTTGATGGAGAGTGGCATTCATTGCAAGCGGGTCAAGCCGTTCGCTTCAATGCCAATCAAATACATGGCTATAAAAATACCGGTCAAGACAACGCTGTGTTCCACAACATTATCCATTACCCAGATAGTAAGCAGTAACATCGAATATATTCGTTGAGTAGAGCCACGATTAAACCATTCGTGGCTCTACTTTTTATGCTTCACAAGCAGACTTGGATTGTCGCAATGTCCGGTGTAGCACGACCAGCACAGGTAACAAGAGAAAGCCTGTCGTCACGATCGCAGCTCGTAGTGTGAAATACGTTCCTATCGCACCAACGGCTGGCCCGCCAACCATTTGCCCTAAAGCATTAGTTTGCCCTTGTATCGACAAAACAGTCGCTCTGACGTTAGACTCCGCATGTTGGTTGATCCAAGTCTGTAGCAACGGGGTAAGAAGCCTATGAACCATGCCTACAATCCAAAATGCAACCAGCCCTGTAGCTAAACTCGTCGTCATCCCGTAAAGGACGATTCCTACAATAAGAATGCCGTAGAGACCCATAAAGGTTTTAACAAGCGATGATTGGCTATCAGTGTTGATATAACGCCGAATGACCTCCGTGACACCTATCGCTAGCAGCATAGAGACAGCACTGATTAAACCAAACCAAACGATAGGATCCAAAGGTCCAATCGGCGGTAGTGTGATATTTTCAAGCAAGTGCGGTGTCCAAAGCCTATCCCAACCTTCACCAGCTAACCCCATAATCAAAGCAATCGCTAAAATCGCAAGTAATGTAGGTTTTCCGCGAACAAGTTTTGCTCCCTCTCTTGTGGTTCGTATTGTCGCTTGCCAGGAGTCGCGTTCTGCTTTTGGCGCAGGACAAAATCCGTTTTCTGGCATAAACAAACAAAGAAAGACAGCAAGCAGTAGGTACAGAGTCCCACCAAGGATAATCGGCCAAGTAATATTGAAACTCGCTAAAAGTATACTTAGACCAATCCCAACCAATCCCCCTACTTGAGCCATTTGATTTCCACGCAAAAACACGTGGCTTAAACTAGGTCTCTTCCCATCTGGCAGTAGTGTTGTCTCGTCTGCAATCCAAGCTTCCGTCGCTCCGCTGAGGAAAGTCGAACCGATCCCCCAAATCACCTGTGCCAACAATATCATTTCAAATTGAGGAAAAGCCCCTTCGATAATAAATCCGACACCAAGTAATACAGTCCCAATAATGACGGATAAGCGTCGACTATAAACATCTGCAATAACGCCGGTTGGAATTTCAAACAACAACACACTGGCTTCAAGCACCGTACCAACCAAGACCAGTTGTAACGGAGTTAGACCCACCACTGTCGTATGGTAAACCAAGTTCACGGTGACAATGAGTGAGAAAAACAGCCCTGTCGACCCTTTCATAATGAGATAGACGGAATAGGCTTTTAGCGCTTTCATAAGTACGTCAAACCCGTAGCGATAAACTGGCCGTGATGACGGCTTGAGAGCGCGAGTATCTTTTTCATGAGTCAGATCCTGTGAGATATTTAAGACCACCCCCGCAGTGCGAGGGCGACGGGCAATACTAATGAACCAGTACTGACGAATAAACTGCATATCAGTAACTAAATAATTTACTCATGGTAAACAATAGAACTTTAGTCAGGGTCGACGTCTTCTTATACTCACAAAAACAAAAAGCGAGCTCTAGGCTCGCTTTTAACTATATGATTTTATTGTTTATTACAGCAATTCAACCGACTGCTTAGCAATAACAAATTCTTCGTTGGTTGGGATAACCATTGCTACTGCATCCAGCATCTCTGACTTCGCGATGATACCTGCAGCACCAAAGCGGGCATCTTCGTTGCCTTTCTCGTCTTCAACAAAACCTAGAAGTTTTAGGTTTGCTAGGATTTCGCGACGAATTGGTAGAGAGTTCTCACCGATACCACCTGTGAAGATAACAGCGTCTAAGCTGCTTAGTGGAATCATGTAAGAACCGATGTATTTTGCAACACGGTAAGTAAATACTTCAAATGCTAGCTTCGCACCTTCGTGACCGTTCTCCATCGCCTCTAGGATGCCACGTGCATCAGAAGTTAGGCCAGATACGCCAAGGAAACCAGACTTCTTGTTTAGCGTTTCGAATACTTTTTCAGTCGTCCAACCTTTCTTGATTAGGAACTCGATAACACCTGGGTCTAGGTCACCAGAACGTGTACCCATCATTAGGCCCGCTAGTGGCGTAAAGCCCATAGATGTATCGACTGATTTGCCATTTTCAATTGCACACACTGATGCACCATTACCTAGATGAACAGAGATAAAGCTCGCCTCTTCAACCGGCTTGTTCAGCATTTTTGCTGCTTCACGGCTTACAAAGTAGTGGCTCGTACCGTGGAAACCGTAACGACGGATACCGTACTCTTTGTAAAGCTCACCAGAAATCGCACCTGTAAATGCTTTTTGAGGCATTGTTTGGTGGAACGCTGTGTCAAATACAGCAAATTGAGGAAGATGAGGGAACGCTTGCATAGAAGCTTCAATACCTTTTGCACCTGCTGGGTTGTGCAGAGGTGCTAGGTCAGACAGGCTTTCGATTTCTGCCAATACTTCATCGTTAATACGAACTGTAGAAGTAAATTTCTCACCACCGTGGACAATGCGGTGACCAACAGCAACAAGATCGCTAGAGAAACCAAGTGTTTCCATCAGTGCAACGATACGAGTAATTGCATGTTGATGGTGGTTGTCAGGAGCAGTAATCGCTTCTTCAACTTTCTCACCATTGTGTTTCCAACTAATTACCGCTTCTGGAAGGCCAAAACACTCGCCTAAGCCACTAACAACTGCATCACCTGTTACGGAGTTGATAACAGCGAATTTAAGAGAAGAACTACCTGAGTTAATAACCAGAACAAACGAATTAGACATTGGATATGGATCCTGTTTCAGTACGAGTTTGATGAAGATTTTACTTCAATTTTATTTAAGCCCATTATTCAATAATTTTTGAATTTATCAACTTTTGTTTTGGATATTTAACTAAATTAACACAAATTAGTTGATCCGAGTCATTAACTGGTTTTTTTTAGGCCTAAAAATTAAAATATAGTTGAATACAACCAAGTGTATATATTTATAAATTATACGCATTGCACTCAAAAACACTCTGCCTGTTATTAATATTCCCAAGCTAAATAGGTCACATATCCAACAATAGATTAGACAATGTAGCGTGAGTAAATGGTAGGCTTGCTCAGCGTAGATCACCGCTCCATTCGAGATTTTTCTATAGATATCCGATTGTTTTTCAGTCTTTGAAAGGGATAAAACTCAAACCGACAAAGTAACAGGTACAAAAAAGCCGAGCTAGATGCTCGGCTTCCTCTAATTTATACGAGGTAATCTCTAAGATTAACCTTCGCCACGGTCATTGCGACGACCACGGCCGCCATTGCCGTTACCATGGCCACGTTCGCCACGGTAGTTACCACGGTGATCGCCACCACGGTTACGGTCGAAACGACGCTCGCCATCACGGCCGCCTTCGCGGTTGCCGTCACGGTTACCACGGTAGCCGCCACGTCCGCCTTCGCGGTTACCATCGCGATTGCCGTCACGGTTGCCACGGTAACCACCGCGACCGCCATCACGACCACCACGGCCGCCGTTACCACGACGTGGCTCACGGAAATCGTTGAAGTCTACAACCACTGCGCCCGCTTCTTTTTGACGGATGCGTAGTTTGTTTAGCTTACCAGCAGTTTCAGAGTTCATCGCTTTTGGAAGCTGAACGTAAGTTGCTGCTTGGTCTAGTTTGATAGCACCGATAGAACCTTTAGTTAGGCCTAGTTCGTTTGCTAGTGCGCCAACGATGTCTTTAACTTGAACGCCTTGCTCGCGACCAACTTGCAGTTGGTATGTATCCCAATCTTGGCTGTTGAAGTCACGACCACCACGGCCACCGTCACGATCGCGGTTTTCACGACGCTCTTTGCGACGGTTCTTATCGCGCTCGATTGCAGCGATCATTGGGTCTTCGCCAATGTAGAACAGTGGGCGCTTACCTTGTTGACGCTTAAGAAGCATTGCAGCAAGAGTCGTTGGGTCGATCTCTAGGTTTTCTTGTAGCTTAGCAACTAGCTCAGCGAAGTTTTCTAGAGACTTATGCTCTTTCTCAGCTTCAAGTTCTGCACCTAGCTTAGCTAGACGAGCTTCAGCGACTTTGTCACGTAGAGGAAGTTGGATTTCTTCCATTGATGACTTAGTTACGCGCTCAATAGTGCGAAGCATACGGATTTGGTTAGTGCGAACTAGAAGGATCGCTTTACCTTTACGTCCAGCACGGCCAGTACGACCAATACGGTGGATGTAAGATTCAACATCGAATGGGATGTCGTAGTTGAATACGTGAGTAATACGTGGAACGTCTAGACCACGTGCAACAACGTCAGTTGCGACTAGGATATCGATAACACCTTCTTTGATGTGATCAACAGTACGCTCACGTAGCGACTGAGGAATGTCACCGTGTAGTGCAGCAGCTTTGAAGCCACGTGCAGATAGCCAATCAGCTAGACGCTCAGTGTCTTGACGAGTACGTACGAATACGATTGACGCGTCAGTCTCTTCAGTTTCAAGAAGACGAGACATCGCTTCGTCTTTCTCTACACCTTTCACAACCCAGAAGTTCTGCGCTACTTTATCAACTGTGTGGTTAGTACCAGCAACGTCAACTTTCGCTGGGTTACGTAGGTAACGATCAACGATAGTCTTAACCATTGGAGGCATAGTTGCAGAGAATAGTACACGTTGTGCAGATTCTGGAGCTTGTTCAAGGATCCAAGTAACGTCATCTACGAAGCCCATTTTTAGCATTTCATCTGCTTCATCAAGAACAAATGTGTGTGCTTCATCTAGGTGTAGACGGTCACGAGTTAGTAAGTCTTTAACACGACCCGGAGTACCAACAACAATGTGAGCACCGCGGCTTAGAGCACGCATTTGGTCAACGATTGAAGCACCACCGTAGATTTCAATAACCTTAAGGCCTTTAATGTCACGACCAAGGTTTTTGATTTCCGCAGCAACTTGAATCGCTAGCTCACGAGTAGGAGCCATGATGATTGCTTGTGGTTTATGTTGGTTTAGGTTGATTTTGTTCAGTAGAGGCAGAGAGAATGCTGCTGTTTTACCAGTACCTGTCTGTGCTTTACCTAGTGCGTCTTTACCTTCAAGAAGAAGAGGAATTGCTGCCGCTTGGATTGGAGTTGGAGATACGAAACCCATGCTATCAAGAGCTGAAAGGATGTTTTCGTTAAGTGCTAATTCATTAAATTGAATTACAGATTCGGACATTGGGATCCCACTATATTAAGTAAACAAAAGGTCCCGGGAGCTCTACCAATTCCAATACTGATCCTATCAGATACTGATTCCGTTCAGTTGCGAAGCAGTAATAAAACGCATCAAGCCATTAGGGACGTCTAAGGGAGGCGGATTATTCCTTAAATGCATAAAAAAAGCCAGAAAAAATTGAAATACATCACATATTTTTCTGATTTACTGAATTTTTGGCTATCTTGTCATCAAAATTTGACGTTAACCCATTCAAATGAGGGGCTATCGTGCAAAGTCACCCACATTCGTTGTCACCATTTAATTTGCGCTGTCACGTGCTTTAAGTAGTAATCAGGCCTCGCAATGATTATAGTGTGCTCAATTGTTCTCGTAAGATAAAAGTAAGATGTTTCAAGATAACCCTCTACTCGCTCAGCTTAAACAACAAATCCAAGAAACACTTCCTAAAAAGGAAGGCACAATCAAAGCAACAGAAAAAGGCTTTGGTTTTCTAGAAGTAGATAGCAAGACTAGCTACTTTATCCCGCCACCGTATATGAAGAAGTGTGTTCACGGTGACAAAGTGGTCGCGATCATCCGTACAGAGAAAGAACGTGAAGTCGCTGAACCAGAAGAGCTAGTAGAACAAGGTCTTACTCGATTTATCGCTCGCGTTAAGCTTTTCAAAGGCCGTCTAAACGTTGTACCTGATCACCCTCAGCTTAAAAAGCTGCAACTAAAAGCCAAGGCGAAGAAAGGCCTAAACCCTGAAACGCTAAAAGAAGGCGACTGGGTTGTTGCTCACATCGTTCAGCACCCATTAAAAGGTGATAACGGCTTCCTTGCTCAGATCTCAGAAAAGATCACCGATGCCGACGACAAAATCGCACCTTGGTGGGTAACGCTTGCTCAAAATGATCTACCAAACAGCGAACCTGAAGGCATCGATAACTGGCAGATCAATGACGATGCGGATTTAGAGCGTATCGACATGACGCACGTACCTTTCGTGACTATCGATGGTGAAAGCACCAAAGATATGGATGACGCTCTGTACGCGAAGAAAAAAGAGAACGGCGATTTCGAACTGACGATTGCCATTGCCGACCCAACGGCTTACATCTCACCAGATGATGAGATGGATAAGGTGGCACGCGATCGCGGCTTCACGATTTACCTACCGGGACGCAACATCCCGATGTTGCCACGCGATTTAGCAGACAACCTATGTTCACTGATCGAGAACGAAGAGCGTCCTGCACTTTGCTGTACAGTGACTGTCTCTAAAGACGGTGTGATTGGTGACGACATTAAATTCTTCGCTGCCAACATCAAGTCTCATGCTCGCCTAGCTTACGACAACGTGTCCGATTGGCTAGAAACCGGCTCGTCAGAGAAGTGGCAACCAAGCGAAGAGATCGCAACCATTGTTGCTGACCTACATGAGTTTGCTAAAGCTCGCTCAGCATGGCGTGAAGCGAATGCTGTCGTATTCCCAGACCGCCCTGACTACCGCTTTGAACTAAGCGAAGACAATGACGTAGTAGCCATTCACGCAGACATGCGTCGTAGTGCGAACAAGTTGGTTGAAGAAGCAATGATCAGCGCGAATATCTGTGCTGGCCGAGTGCTAAAAGATAGCTTCAATCAAGGTGTGTTTAACTGCCACGCAGGATTTAAAACAGACAAACTGGCAGACGTGCTTGAGCTAGTAAACCCACAAGCGGAAACACCGTACACAGAAGAACAAATCGCTTCTCTGGAAGGTTTTGCAGCTCTGCGCCGCTGGTTAGGTTCACTTGAGAGTAACTACTACGACAACCGTATTCGTAAATTCCAAGCGTACAGTGAAATCAGCAATGAACCAGCGCCACACTATGCGATGGGCCTAGATATTTACGCAACCTGGACTTCTCCAATCCGTAAGTACGGCGACATGATTAACCACCGTATGCTGAAAGCACACATTCTAGGTAAAGCACCTATTCAAACACCTGATGAAACGGTCGGTGAAGAACTAGCACTGCATCGCCGTCACCACGGTATGGCAGAACGTAACGTTGGCGATTGGCTATATGCGCGCACACTTGCTAATGCCCCAGCAGAAGAGACCCGTTTCCAAGCGGAGATCTTCGATATCAACCGTGCCGGTATGCGTGTACGTCTGCTTGAGAATGGCGCTGCTGCGTTTATCCCTGGCTCGCTCATTCTCGATAACAAAGAAAGAATTGAGTGCAACGGTGATATGGGCACTGTATCTATCGATAAAGAAATGGTATACAGACTGGGAGACGTATTAGAAGTCGTTCTCTCTGAGGTTAACCAAGAAAACCGCAGCTTAGTCGCTAAACCAACTCAAATCTTCGCAGATCTACCAAATAAAGAAGAAGTGAGCGAACAAGAAAGCTAATCCTCATTGAACAACTCTTCTAAAGGCGCTAATGATTAGCGCCTTTTTTATCGCCGTTTCTCAAAAATAACAAAAAGAGCAAGCTAGTTTTGCACATAATAATAAGCCACTTTTGCATACTGTTGCAGAAAGAGCATTTAAGCTATTAGAACGCCAAAGAAGTGTATATGCCATCGATCAATGTCACTCAATTTAGAAACTTTACGCCTAGGAAAAGGGAAAGGTACCCCGCTTCAAGAAATGGTATTTTTATCGTTCGCCAAGGCAGTATCTCTTTTACCTCCCCCAATGGCAATCAAGCTTCTCTCCAAGCTGGTGAATTCGCACTCTACAATTCGGGTGAAATACAAAACGTTTCAGTCCATACCGAACATGGCGAGTTCAACGCTACCTGTTTAGATTTCGACCTTTCTATCTTCCAAAAATTCATCAATCAATTTGATGATCTTGAATCAGTAAAAGCACCTGAGAAATACATCAAGTTCAACAGCGAAGAGCGCGAATTAGACCAGCTCAAAGAGACACTCTTAACGCTAGCGAGTGCGCCGAGTAAAAATGATTACGCAGTCACTCAACTAGGCTTGGCTTTACTCTCGTTAATGGTTGAGTTACATCCGCCCCTACTCGCAGTGATTAGCAGAGCTTCGAAGCTAACAGTGACGCAAAAGGTCATCACTTATATTGAGCAGAATATCGAAAACAATATCTCTCTCGATACCGTGGCAAGCAACATGGGAATGTCACCTGCAACCTTGAAGCGACGTTTGTCTGCAGAAAATCTCTCATTTTCAAACCTACTGAAAATCAAACGAATTACGCACGCCGCGACGCAACTGAGAATATCGACCAAATCGATCACACAGATTGCCTATGAGTCGGGATTTAAGAGTGCCGCACACTTCAGTACCGCATTTAAAACGTATCACGGGAAAACACCCAAGGATTTCCGTGCACTCATTGCACAAAGTCGCTTAAAGAGCACATGCGTTGAGACTTAAGGGACATAAGTCGGATTTAGAAAAGTCTTAAGCAGCTATGATAATAATTAGACCCAAAAGTAAGTTTTTGGGTCTTTTTCTATTTCATGGAGAATCAATTCCAAATCCTTGGAACGCGATAGATACGGATAAGGCCCCCAGAGAACCGAATCACCCTGCACTCCCTCGTCTAACGGCACTTCCACCAGCCAAATCGAGTCAGTAGTATCGAATACGACACGCGCGACATCATCTGTGTAGTCGCTATGGGATGAGTCGAGTAGGTAGTGAGCTTTCGAAAAAACGACACCACCCTCGCACTCTTCAAAGTGAGACTTTCCAAGCTCAACGGGCAAACTTTGGTTGCGTGATGTGCATAATTTTTCAGCACCATGTAGAAGTCGACTAAGCTCTATTTGTACTACCGACATCCACTCCCTCCTTGACACCCTTCATTTGGCGAACCGCCCTAAATAAAGCTTAGAACTGAACTCTTGGTTTGGCGAACAAGAGTTTATCAAATGTGAGCGCACATTTATGAATGTGTGAACCAAGCTACCATGACTTAACCGCATCTAATTTCACAAAAGTGTCATATTAGCTACCTATGATAGGCGGCAAATGTAATCCAATAGGAGTTGTATATGTTACGAGTCGCTCTTGCCTCTCTTTTATCCCTAGCTTTGTCTTCTCAGACCGTTCTGGCGCAAGAAACCACAATTTCAGGCTCGACCTCTGTCGCTCGTGTTATGGACGTCTTAGCCGAGGAGTACAATAAAACACACACCGACAACTACATCGCGGTTCAAGGTATTGGTTCAACAGCTGGTATCACCATGGTGAACAAAGGCGTTTCGGACATTGGTATGAGCTCACGTAACTTAACCGTTCAAGAGCAAACAGATGATTTAACGGTTAAACCTATTGCCTACGACGGCTTAGCTGTTGTGGTTAACCGCTCAAACGCTATCGCGAATATTACTCGTGAGCAGCTGTTTAATATCTACAAGGGTAAGATAACGAACTGGAAAGAGGTTGGTGGCGCAGATCAACCTATCGCGGTAGTGACTCGTGAGGCATCTTCTGGCTCTCGTTATAGTTTCGAAAACCTAATGGGACTTACCAAAATCATCAACGATCGTCTGGTTTCAGACATCAACCCAAACAACTTGGTTGTAAACAGCAACAGCATGGTTAAAACCATTGTAAATCACAACCCACACGCAATTGGGTTTATATCGGTAGGCTCAATCGACCGCTCAATTAAGGCGATATCCTTTAACGGTGTAGAAGCAAGCTCCAAAAATATCGCTAATCACAGTTATGAATTGGCTCGTCCATTTTTGATTCTTTACAAGAAAGAGTCGGTTTCAGATAAGAGCAAAGACTTTGTTAAGTTTATAACTTCAGAGCAGGGCCAAGATCTTATTGAAGAGTACGGATACACTCGAGTGAAATAATTCGAGCACAAACGAGAAAGAGAGAGCTAAGGCTCTCTCTTTTTTTTGAATCTTGTATGACGATTAGAAGTGAAGCTGAATTACTGACACGACAACCGCACCTGGTCGGCGTACGCCTTCAATCTCAACGCGAATTTCACGTTCAATCTCAAGACCTTTACGAATTGGCGTCACTTTCGTCAGAGTACTCTTAGCACGTACGTTATTACCTGATTTTACAGGATAAGGGAAACGTACTTGGTTCAAACCAATGTTCACCACCATTTTCGCCGTCGGAAATTGCGACTTATCTGGATCAACACTGTCTGTCAGACGTGGTAATAGAGACAGCGTGAGAAAGCCGTGCGCGATAGTTGTTTTGAATGGCGAGTCAGATTCTGCTTTTTCAGGATTTGTGTGAATCCATTGCATATCTTCCGTTACTTCACCAAACTGGTTAATACGATCTTGGCCTACATGAATCCAATCACCAGTATGGATCACTTCACCGATCTGAGCAGACAGCTCATCGTAAACCGCTTGTGCTTCAGGTTTTAGCTCGATCGGTTTCTCAACCGGTGCAGCTGGCTGGATCGGCGCATCTTCATTGACGGCTGGTTTATGGTGGTCGCGTACCCATGCAAAAAAGTGGCTATTTTGCGTGCGGTTCAGAAAATCGCCCCAGTACTCTCTTAGAGTTGGAGACATCCATTGCATAAACTCTGAGTGTTGTGGCGAAACACTTTCACTACGGTGTTTAAATAAATCAATGACCTTCATAAGAACCTCAATGCACAAAAATAACTTAACTTAACCCGCTAATTTTGAAACACTTCACAATATTGTGCAAACATTTTCGAGCATACACACGTTCACCGAAATGCATAATCACATTAAATATCAATGATTTATTTAAAAAACGCTATTTTATTAGAAGATCATGTTTAGAGTATAAACTCAATGATACATTTGAATAATTGGTATATAGAGCTCAATTTATATTCTTTTTGGATATAAAAAAGGCTTAGCAAATGCTAAGCCTTTTGTTTCATGTAGTTAATATCAACTCGCGTTATTCATCATCGAGAGGAATAAGTTTGGTATTTCCGCCATGGGCTTTCTCACGTCTGCGCTGAACAAACGCATAGAAACCAGGAATGAGGAACGTACCTGCTAACAACACACATAGCAGACCGCCAATCAATGAAATACCCAGCGAGTTTTGACTCACGTGGCCAGCTCCCGCCGCGAAGATCAATGGGAAGATACCTAAGATAAACGACCAAGAGGTCATGTTTACCGCGCGGAAACGCAAGGTTCCTCCTTTTACTGCCGCATCATCAATAGGCACATCTTTCTCCTCGCGCTCAACTTTCGCGAATTCCACAATCAAAATAGCGTTCTTCGCCGCCAGTGCTATCAGTAGAACCAAACCTATCTGAGCGTACAAGTTAAGTGGCGTGCCTGTGAGGTTAAGTGCTAAGAAAGAGCCCAACGTGGCCACTGGCACCACCAATATAATCGCAATCGGAATTGTCCAACTCTCGTACTGCGCAACCATGAACAAGTAGATGAAGATCAGTGCCAAAGCGAACGCGAAGATAGCTTGGTTACCCGCTAATACTTCTTGATACGCCATGCCTGTCCACTCGTACTGGTAACCCTGTGGAAGGACTTCTGCAGCAACTCGTTCCATTGCGGCAATCGCATCACCACTTGAGTAACCTGGAGCTGGTTGACCTTGAATCACAGCACTACGGTACATGTTGTAACGCCACGCTACATCAGGTTCAAAGATCTGCTCATGCGTTACCAGTGTACTCAATGGGATCATATCGCCCGATGAGGAGCGAACATGGAAGCGTTGCAGGTCTTCCATACTATTTCGATGGTCACTGTCGGCTTGCATGGTTACGCGGAAGTTCTTACCAAACATGGTGAAATCGTTCACATACATTGAACCTAGGTTACCTTGCAATGTTTGGAAGATTTCAGACAGAGGGATACCTAACTGCTGCGCTTTTTCGCGGTCAATGTCCACGTAGTAGTGCGGAACGTTGGCACGGAAAGTACTAAAAGTACGTGCAATTTCAGGCTGCTGGTTAGCTTTCTGAATGACGTCATCCATTACCATCGCAAGATCGCTTCGGCTACGGCCTAATGTATCTTCTAGTACAAACTCAAAGCCAGATGCCGCGCCCATACCTGGAACTGCCGGAGGTCCCATCGCAAAGACTACTGCTTGTGGCAGTTCCAGTGCAGCGCGACCGTTAATTCGCTGAGAAATCGCTTGTGCTGAATGCTCTCCATCGAGTGCATTACGCATATCCCAATCGTGCAGTTTGATAAACAGCGACGCACCATTTGATGCTGATGCACCCGTCATAAAGGCGTAGCCGTTTACCAAAGTAACACCATCCACTCCAGGCTCTTGCTCTACCATTTCCAGTAGGTGCTCAGTCACCTCTTGTGTTCGAGACAAAGAAGCAGCATCAGGCAATTGCACATTAACCAGCAAGATACCCTTATCTTCCTGAGGAACGAACGCTGTAGACGTTGTCTTCGAGAAGTAAGTGACTGCAGCCAATGCCACAACGAAGAAGGTAAACAACAGTACGCCTTTCTTAACAAGGAAGCCTGCGACTTGACCGTACTTCTTGGTCACGCTTTCTAGACCACGGTTAAATGCTTGATACCAACGCGCTGTGTTACCGCCACCCTGTTTCAGAACCAGAGAACACAATGCAGGAGACAGCGTCAATGCGTTGATAGACGAAATCACAACCGCGATACAGATAGTCAGTGCAAACTGGCGATACATGATCCCGGTGATACCCGGAAGCATTGCCACAGGGATAAATACCGCTAACAGTACCAAGGTAGAGGTGATTATCGGCCCCGTTACTTCTTTCATCGCAATCAGTGTCGCTTTGCGAGGAGAGATGGTTGGATCTTTAGCCATTGTGGTATCGACATTTTCGATAACCAGAATCGCATCATCCACCACGATACCAATCGCAAGGATCAAACCAAATAGGGTAACTGTGTTGATGGTAAAACCGGTCATCTGCATCACTGCAAAAGTACCAATTAAGGATACCGGAATAGCAACAACAGGAATCAAAGTCGCACGCGCACTACCCAAAAATAGATAGGTTACAGCGATAACCAGTAAGATAGCTTCAATAAGCGTTTTAACAACACCTTTTATCGATTCAGCAACGAACACTGTGGTGTCGTAACTCGCCTCGTAAGCAACACCTTCAGGGAAGTTTTTACTTAGATTCTCCAGCATCGCCATGACCGCTTGGCCACTTTCTAACGCGTTAGCATCTGACTGCAGTGACAATGCTACGATTGAAGCGTCTTGACCACGATATTTGCCGTTACCATCGTAAAACCTTTTACCTAACTCTACACGCGCAACATCTTTCAAATAGACCGTTGAGCCGTCTTTATTTGCGCGAAGTACGACATTTTCAAACTCATCAACCGTTTCTAGTCGGCCTTTTGTTACCAAGTTGAACTGCACTTCTTGTGCGTTGTTATAAGGCGCTGCGCCAATGCGACCAGCCGCGACTTGAACATTTTGTTCCGCCAGCGAACGATTCACATCTGAAGTAGTGATATTGAGGTTAGCCATTTTTTCAGGATCTAACCAAACACGCATTGCGTATTCACCACCACCAAGCACATTCACTTCACTAATACCAGTCACACGGGCTAACTGGTCTTTCACATTTAAGTTGATGTAGTTGATCAAGAACTGATCGTCATACTCACCATTTGGCGAGTAAAAGTTCAATACCATCAACAGGTCAGGTGAACGCTTTTTAACGGTTACACCTACCATTCTAACTTCTTGTGGAAGTTTCGATTCAATCTGGGCAACTCGGTTTTGTACGTTAACCTGAGCCATATCTGGATCAGTACCAACATCAAAGGTCACGTTAAGGTTGTACGAACCATCGTTGGCACTTTTAGAAGACATGTAGATCATATCTTCTACACCATTAACCGAAGTTTCTATGGGGTCGGCTATCGCCTGTTCTACAACCTCAGCACTCGCGCCTGTGTACGATGCAGATACACTTACCGAAGGTGGGCTAATTTTTGGGTACTCTGCTACAGGCAGAATGGCCAAAGAAATTGCCCCAGCCAGTGTCAGAATAATCGAGATAACAAGGGCAAATTTGGGCCTTTGAATAAAGAAACGACTTAGCATAGTTGTGTCCCTTACTCTGTTTTCTCAGAAGCTGAAGTCTGAATACTCACTGGCATTCCATTTCTTACGCGCTGTAGACCTTGCGTGATGATCGCATCGCCCGTTTCAAGACCAGAATGCACAATCACGCCGCCTTCAACCTGACGACCCATATCGATATTACGACGCTCTGCCACTGGCGCACCCTCGCCTTCAACAAGCACCATCACAAAGTCACCTTCAAGGTCAGTCTGAACAGCGCGGCGCGGAATAGTCACGACGTCGATCTCTTGCTTGTCACGAAGGTTGACACGCACATGTTGTCCCGGCAAAAGTTGCTGATTCGGGTTATCGGCAATCGCACGCATCGCGATAGTCCCGGTATTAAGGTTAATACGGTTACCTAAGAAATCTAGCTTGCCTAAGTGCTCAAACGCCTCACCATTCTCAAGAATAATTTGCACTTCAACACGGTCACTATCACTGCTGCCATCACCTTCAATACGGTCCATACCCAACGCCAAGCGTTCACGTTCGCTAATGCTAAACGATGCATGTACTGGGTCTAGACTTACCAACGTAGTCAATACGCCAGAAGATGGAGATACGAGATCGCCGGTGCTCACTTTGCTGTCGCTGATACGGCCTGCAAACGGCGCTTCAATGCGGGTATGAGAAAGCTGAACATTCGCTGAGTTCAACTGAGCTTTACTCGCTTCAAGCTGTGCCTGAGCACCCAAAAGCGTAGCAGTAAGAGCATCGAATTCAGATTGAGAAATACTGCCTTTCGGAAGCAGGTTTTTACCGCGGTTGAAGTCGAGTTCAGCTTTTTTAAGGTTAGCATTCGCTTGTGCTACCGAGGCTTTCGCACTAGCTACTTGTGCTTCAAAAGAGGAAGGCTCGATGGTGTAGAGCAACTGACCTTTCTCAACCATTTGCCCTTCTTTGAAATGACGGTTTTGAAGGTAGCCTGAGACCTGAGCTGTAATCGCTGTGTCTTCTACGGCTTCAATACGACCAATATAAGACTTGCTTTGTTGGTGAGGAATAACATTAACATCCTGTACAGCTACGAGAGGTAAAGGCGCTTGTTGGGCGTTTTGGGCATCTTGCCCACAGCCGACAAGGATCATAGAGCTGGCCAGAGCGGTCAGGAGTAGCTTTTTACGCATTGGTATACCATCGTTAGTTAAAAATAGAACAGTATAAAATCTACGTAACACAATTGCGACCATTGTCCGAGGAATATCAATTATCACCGGTCAAAATGTTTCAACATGTAAATTGCAACCAGATGCGCATAAATAGCTTACAATTACGCTACATTTTCCCTGAAAATCTTAGGCTTATACTTTTAGTCTGCCGAGATATTGTCTAACATGATGACTCTTCATATCTAAAATATCTCTTATTGATCGTTAAGGTAATGTACATGATTTCAAAATGGGCTAAGCGTTTTTACCAAATGGCCGAATTGGTCGGCTCATGGAGCAAGGATCCTTCGACTCAAGTAGGTGCCGTAATCACCAAGCACAACCGCATTGTTTCTGTTGGCTTTAATGGGTACCCACATGGTGTCTCCGATAGTGCTGACACCGATGCACGTGAGATGAAATACCTGAAGACACTACACGCTGAAGAGAACGCAATTCTGTTCGCCAAGCGAGATCTAGACGGATGTGAAATTTGGGTGACACACTTCCCGTGTCCCAACTGTGCAGCGAAGATCATCCAAACAGGTATTGCTGCCGTTCATTGCCCAGCTCAAAGTGAAGACTTTTTGTCACGTTGGGGCGACAAGATTAAAGTTAGCCAAGATATGTTTGAACAGGCCGGCGTACAAGTAGATTGGTTGCCGGTAGAAGAACTCAATTAACTCAGAACAGAGTTTAATGATTCAGGTTACTCACCAATATTAACAAGCCGATGATTGAACAGCCCTCCAATAGTTGGACACCAATTATTGGAGGGCTTTTTATTATTCATTAAGCAGAGGCTTTTCTGGAAACGCTTGAGCATAGCTTTCCATGAAGTCACGACGAATCTCCTGCTCTATATGGGAGGCTTGTTCTGTCGGACAGAAAATAATGAAATGCACGACTTGTTCTCCCGTGGCTCCACTCGAGACATGAATATGTGGCTCAGGCCCCGGAAGATCTACCCCAGCATGACGTTCAATTACAGCATTGTAACGGCGTGCAACTTCAAAAAAGTGCTCACTGTGCGCTTCAATCTGTTTGAGCAGTCCCGGAAACAAGGGGTACAAGTTGACAAAATCTTTCACCACAATAGAAAAGTCGTGATAAACATAGCGCTTCATAAAGTTGAGGTTCTTTACTGGATAAGTAAAAAACATACTGTTAGGTAGCGTGGCTGTTTTGCCCGTATATTGATATTGTCCGTGGTGCAGGTCAATTTCCTGAATCACGGTTGCCATCATATTGTGTTCAATCACCTGACCACTGATTTTGCCTACTTCGATCCAATCACCAATTCGAAAAGAGCGCGAACTTGCCCTCTGGATTGAACCGGTAAAACAGAGAATAATCTCTTTCGATGCCACAACAATTGCCACCGCAATCGCAGTTAATGACAACGCGAACTCACTGATTTCCGACTGCCAAAGAATAAACAAGATAACCACTAGCAGGGTAAAAGTGCCATTCTTTGTGCGAGACATCCAGTTACGCTGATTTTCAGAGAGAAAAGCAACGTCACCTCTGATTTGAGATAGCGTTATTCGACGAATAATTAAAACAACAGCGATAATTAATGCACTGAACAGGCCTTTGTGTGATAACAAAAAATCGACCACTTGCCACATTTTTTCCATTACAACTTCCTTTGGAATGATGATGACTTAAGCTAATAAAAACGCCCATTATCTGAGCGTTTTTGTTCATAAGACACAGCGCCTTTTAGGCTATCATTTTATTTTTGCCGAAGTAATAAACTCGCCAAAAGTTTCAAACCAAATCACAACCAAAGAGATAAAGCCGTCATTCTTATTCTATTTTTGATATTGAGCCGCGGTATTTTGAGACAACTCTACAATCACTTTAACAGCGAGCTCCATACCCTGAACCGTAATGAACTCGTGAATACCATGGAAGTTGTAACCGCCAGTGAAAATATTCGGGCATGGCAAACCCATAAATGAGAGCCTTGCACCATCCGTACCGCCACGAATTGGTTTTATCATCGGCTCAACGTCACAAGTGATCATCGCCTGTTTTGCTAATTCAATAATATGCTGATGCGGCTCAACCATCTCTTTCATGTTGAAATAGCTATCGGTTAGCACAAGCTCTACGCTACCCTTCTCTAAACGACTATTTAGCTCAGCAACTTTTTGTTGCATGAAGGCTTTACGTTGCTCTACGCCCTCGCGCTCAAAGTCACGAATAATGTAGCCTAACTCTGAGCGCGCGACACCCATCTCCGCAGATTTGAGGTGATAGAAACCTTCATAACCTTCGGTGCATTCCGGTGTCTCTTCCGCTGGCATCATCAATTGAAATTGCGCTGCGATGTTCATCGCATTGACCATCTTTCCTTTCGCTGTGCCTGGGTGAACGTTAACGCCATGACAGATAACATCCGCACTTGACGCGTTAAAGTTCTCAAACTCCAGCTCGCCTACGGGACCACCATCAATGGTGTAAGCCCACTCAGCACCAAACTTTTCTACATTGAACAAGTTTGCACCACGACCGATCTCTTCATCAGGTGTGAAGCCAATGCAAATGTCACCATGTTCCAATTCAGGATTCGCTTTTAGGTAAGCAATCGCTGTAATGATCTCAGCAATACCTGCTTTATTGTCGGCACCAAGCAACGTCGTACCGTCAGTCGTAATGAGATCGTGACCGTGCAATTTGTTGAGGTCTGAGTACTGCTCTGGGTCTAAACACTCGCCATTACTACCAAGTTGTACCACACCACCTTGATAGTCACGTATTAATTGTGGAGCTACATTGGCACCCGATGCATCAGGTGCGGTATCCATATGCGCTACAAAACCAATCGCAGGTACTTGATGGTCAACATTAGACGGTAGTTTTGCCATCAAGTAACCGTTACTGTCTAAGCTAACATCACTCAGCCCTAGTGCAATCAGCTCTTCCTTTAACACCTCTGCAAAGGTCATTTGACCACTGGAGCTTGGGCACTGTGCATTCGAAGGATTAGATTGAGTATCGTAGGTCACGTACTTTAGAAAACGTTCAACTAACTGTTCCATAACTTGTGCTCGCCGCGGTTTTATTGAATTGATTCATCAACATGATTGGGATTCAGGTAGACTAAGACTTGAGAAAAATTGTCTTGAAACTGTTGATGCATGAACGCTCATCTTACGCCTCTAAGGGATATGCGATTTGCTCCAAATCATTTTTCTGCGAAATGAACTGAGTACCCTATACTCTAAACCAGAGGGTTTCGTCAGTTACTTATTGCAAGAGGATGATAAACGGTCGTTTTGTTCGTATTCTACGCCCTCCGCTCTCAGCCTAAAAAAAGAACAAGACGGATGATGATCACAGTTTATCCTTCAAGCAAACTATGTCATACGTTACATGAGGGTTCGATTATGACTATCAATAAGTACTATGTTTTTGCTCCTCAAGCGACTGAGGAACAAGTTAATACGGCATCGACAGACAAAGAATCTCAAAGACTGGAAGCTTTAAGACAGGTTCAACAACAAGGTGGCATGAGTACAGAGGACTAAAGCAGTCTAAAAACTACTCATTCACTTAGATCCGTATCACGCCCTGACTTATCCATGCAGGGCGTTAGTTTCTCAACCTTTTGCCTTGATTCAAATAGCTTTTCTCTAAATTCAATCGCGTAGACTTGTCCCCTCTTACGCTTCATTCAACCACTCTAAACATTGTTAAAAACCGTACCCGAACGTGTTTTTTTATGTTACTACTTTGTATTCCAACTCACGCCACTCGCAATTTATTCTTCGTCAAAATTCTCATCTGCGGTGGACGTATAACAATAGGAATCCAGCAATCAATGGAATATTCAAAGTTAGGAAGCAGCCAAATTCCAGTTTCCCGCATCTGTCTTGGGAGCATGACATGGGGCCTGCAAAATACGCAACTGCAAGCCGACCAACAGATCGAGTATGCACTTAGCCAAAGGATTAACTTTATCGATACCGCTGAAATGTATGCGGTCCCGCCGTCTCCAGAGACTTATGGCAAAACAGAAGAGATTATCGGCGACTGGTTATCACGCAACCCTCAGCGCCGTAGTGAATTGATCATCGCAACCAAGATCGCCGGTGCAGGCCTGCCTTGGGTCCGTGGTGGCGGTCCTATTACTGGAGAAGCGGTAATTGCCGCTGTCGATGCGTCATTGAAGCGACTCAACACCGATTATATCGACCTCTACCAACTACACTGGCCAAACCGCGCAACACCGCATTTCGGTAAGCACTTCCCAGGTCACATTTCGTTTAGTGATATTGATCGCCAAGAACACGAAAACCAAATGCTAGAGATCCTTCAGGCACTAGCAAGCTGCATTAAAGCAGGAAAGATTCGTCACTGCGGTCTGTCTGACGACACAACTTGGGGGATTAATACCTATCTCAAGTTGAGTGAAAAACACGACCTACCACGCATGGTGTCGATTCAAAATGAGTTCAGCTTACTGCACGCAAAAGATTGGCCATATTTGATTGAAAACTGTGTTCATGAAGACGTCGCTTACCTACCATGGTCACCACTGGCAGCAGGTATGCTGAGTGGTAAGTACATTGATGGAGCGCGCCCTGCGGGCAGTCGTTGGACATACATGCAGCGTAAAGGCATTTTCCGTGACACTGAAATCGCTAACTCGGCAGTGAAAGAGTACGTGGAAGTGGCGAAGACCCATGGCTTTACTCCAAGCCAACTTGCTCTAGCATGGTGTAACCAAGTTGATGGTGTTACATCGACGATTATCGGTGCAACGAATCTAGACCAGTTGAAAGAGAACGTGGCGGCGTTCAGTAAGCCTCTGTCGGAAGAAGTGTTAGCTGATATCAACACCGTATTTAGACGCTACCCAGTACCTTACTAATTCGCGGTCACGTCACCCTACGTGGTGACAACAAAGCTAAAATGAAACCGAAAGTGCATCGAGAGGTGCACTTTTCTTTTTAATCTCGCGAGCATTTCACTCTCCCACTTTGTGTTCCCTAACCTTTGCTCTATAATGCGCGGGCTTATATCTAGGATAAAAACATGATTTCAAAAAACCAATTAAAACTCCTTCGCGCCTTAGGTCAAAAGAAGCAACGTAAAGCACACGGCTTGTTCCTTGTTCAAGGAGAAAAGAATGTGCTTGAGCTAATCGACAGCGATCTAGTGGTAAAGAACGTTTTTGCCACAGCCGAATTTCTGTCACAAAACCAAGCAGCACTGAGAGAGTTCGATTGCGTTGAAGCTTCCCTAGATGAGCTAACGAAAGCCAGCACATTGGTGAGCAACAATGCCGCTATTGCAGTTGTTGAGATTCCATCATTCGAACTTCCAAAAGCAAACGGGCTGATGATCGCACTTGATGGTGTCTCTGACCCGGGCAACCTTGGCACCATCATTCGTGTTGCTGACTGGTACGGCATTAAACACATTGTGGCGAGCAGCGATTGTGCTGATCCTTACAACCCAAAAACCATCAGTGCAACAATGGGGAGTTTTGGTCGTGTGCAAGTGAGTCAAACCGATCTACCAAGCTACTTGGAACAAGCGAACCTACCGGTATACGGCGCATTTCTTGAAGGTGAGAGTGTACACCGCACTGAGTTTTCAGCTAACGGTATCCTATTGATGGGTAGCGAATCTCACGGCATTCGTGAAAAAGCGGCTCAATTCGTGACAGACAAGATCACGATTCCAGCTTTTGGTGGTGCAGAGTCTCTTAATGTAGCGATGGCGACCGGGATCATTCTCGACAACATGCGTCGTCAGCACAGTTAACTTAACTCAACGACGTCTCGTATCTCGTATCATGAGATAGTAAAAAGGGTTGGCATTTTCATACCAACCCTCTAAATCATTCTGTTTTCTATTTCTCTAACATACCTAGTTTATCAGGTACACCATTCCACTTCTCAGCTTCATCCATTGCAGGCTTCACTTCCGTCTGCACAGGCCACAGCTCGGCTAATTCTGCATTCAACTCAATGTAGATTTGCTGATCTTCTGGCACTTCGTCCTCTTGGTAGATCGCTTGGGCATCACATTCCGGCACACATAGGCCACAGTCAATACACTCAATTGGATTGATGACCATGAAGTTTGGGCCTTCATGAAATGCGTCTGCGGGACAAACCGCCACACAGTCAGTGTATTTACATTGGATACAGTTATCGCCGACGACAAATGCCATGATGCTCTGCTCTTAAGTTAGTCAAAATTGAGGAATGGGGATAATACTCATCCCAAGACAAAATTCAATATCATCGCAAGGGAATATCATCTCTAATTCGCTTCTGCTTTCAATTTATTATGACAGAGAATTCAATTTCTCGTAAAATGCGCGCCATTGTGAGCGAAGCACTCTCTCAACAACTATGATGAGATCCGCAATGCCAAGCTAAGACACCTATAAAAACGAGACATCTATACATGATACGTTTAACCGAAATTAAACTTCCACTCGACCATGAAGAGCACGAGATCCAAGACGCAATTGAAGCGAAACTGGGTATCACTGCTGATCAGGTTATCTCTTTTAATATCTTTAAACGTGGCTACGATGCTCGTAAGAAAACAAAGATCCTTCTTATCTACACTCTCGATGTCGCTGTAGAAAACGAAGAAGCGCTACTCGAAGAGTTTGTGAGCGACCCTCACGTGAAAGTAACGCCTGACATGGCTTACAAGTTTGTTGCACAAGCGCCTGAAAATCTAACTGAACGCCCTGTCGTTATCGGTTTCGGTCCGTGTGGCCTATTCTCAGCGCTTATCCTAGCGCAAAGCGGCTTCAAGCCTATCGTTGTTGAGCGTGGTAAAGAAGTTCGTGAACGAACTAAAGATACCTTCGGTTTCTGGCGTAAACGTACTCTCAACACAGAATCAAACGTACAGTTTGGTGAAGGTGGTGCAGGTACATTCTCTGACGGTAAGCTATACAGCCAAGTAAAAGATCCAAAACACTACGGTCGTAAAGTTATCGAAGAGTTTGTTGCTGCTGGCGCACCTGAAGAGATCCTATACGTAAGTAAGCCGCACATCGGTACTTTTAAACTGGTGACCATGATCGAAAAAATGCGTGCGAAAATCATCGAACTTGGTGGCGAAATTCGCTTCAGTACACGTGTTGACGACATCCACATGGAAGATGGCCAAATCACAGGTCTGACGCTATCTAACGGCGAAGAGATCAAATCTCGCCACGTTATCCTAGCGGTAGGCCACAGTGCTCGCGATACATTCGAAATGCTGCACGAGCGCGGTGTCTACATGGAAGCGAAGCCATTCTCTGTTGGTTTCCGTATCGAGCACAAACAATCAATGATTGATGAAGCGCGTTTCGGTCCAAATGCAGGTAACCCAATCCTTGGCGCTGCGGACTACAAACTGGTTCACCACTGTAAGAATGGTCGTACCGTTTACAGCTTCTGTATGTGTCCAGGCGGTACTGTGGTTGCCGCAACTTCTGAAGAAGGTCGCGTTGTAACTAACGGCATGAGCCAATACTCACGCGCCGAGCGTAACGCGAACAGCGCTATCGTTGTTGGTATCGACCCAGATCGTGATTACCCAGGTGACCCACTGGCAGGTATCCGCTTCCAACGTGAATTGGAAACTGGCGCATACGTACTAGGTGGTGAAAACTACGATGCCCCAGCACAGAAAATTGGTGACTTCCTGAAAGGTCGCGATCCGAGTGAGTTAGGTGATGTTCAACCATCATTCACGCCGGGTATTCACCTGACAGATATCTCTAAAGCGTTGCCTGATTTCGCAATCGAAGCAATTCGTGAAGCAATCCCAGCGTTCGATAAGAAGATCAAAGGCTTTGCGAGTGCAGATGGTCTACTAACAGGTGTTGAGACTCGTACATCTTCGCCTGTTTGCATCAAGCGTGGTAAAGATTACCAAAGCATCAACCTGAAAGGCTTCTACCCTGCTGGTGAAGGTGCCGGTTACGCAGGCGGTATCTTGTCAGCGGGTATTGATGGTATTAAGGCTGCAGAAGCATTGGCTTTATCTATGGTTGATCAGGCATCTAAAGACAACGCTTAGTCTCCCTATTAACCAATTCGCTGAAAAGGGCTCAATGAGCCCTTTTATTTTTCTAGATTCAGTTAAAATAGAGTCGTTCCATGACTCTACTTTCATAAATACAGAGGCTCCTATGCCATTTTCCAAACTTGGATTAAGCTCCCCAATTGTTAAAGCCGTTAATGCACTCGGCTACGATAAACCGACATCTATCCAAGAAAAAGCAATTCCTATTGTTCTTTCTGGTCGTAACCTTATCGCCGCAGCACAAACCGGTACTGGTAAAACCGCGAGCTTCGTGTTGCCGATTTTGGAGATGTTAAGCAAAGGGACGACTCAGCGTAAAAAACGCATTCGTGCTGTGATCTTAGCGCCAACTCGTGAGCTAGCCGTTCAGGTTGATCGCAACATCAAAAAGTATGCGAAGCACCTTAACCTAACCTCATTGGCAATGTACGGTGGTGTTGAGTACAAGCATCAGAAAGAGCGCCTCATTGAAGGTGTCGATATTTTGGTTGCGACGCCAGGTCGTTTGATCGATATGTACGGTCAAAAAGCGGTGTACTTTGAAGAAGTAGAAGTGTTAGTTCTTGATGAAGCAGACCGCATGCTAGACATGGGCTTCATTGAAGACATCAACAAGATCATCGCACGTCTTCCTCAAGACGTACAAAACTTGCTGTTCTCGGCTACTCTATCGAACCCAGTTAGAGATCTTGCTAAGAGTGCTATTCAAGAAGCGGAAGAGATCTCAATTGCTAAGCATGCCGCATCGAAGGCCAACATTGAGCAGTGGTTAGTTACTGTTGATAAAGACCGTAAATCAGCACTCCTAAGCCATATGATCCAAGAAGGAAACTGGGAACAAGTACTGATCTTCATTGAGACCAAACATGGTGCAGCCAAGTTAGTTTCTCAGTTGGAGAAGCGCGGTATCCACGCTGAGTCTTTCCATAGTGGTCGCAGCCAAGCGATTCGCGAGAAAGTCCTAGCTGACTTCAAAAAAGGGAAAGTAAAGTTCCTTGTAGCAACTGGTGTAGCTGCTCGTGGTATCGATATCGACAACCTGACTCGCGTAGTCAACTACGACCTGCCGTTCCCAGCGGATGACTATGTACACCGCATTGGTCGTACTGGCCGTGCAGATGCTTCAGGTGAAGCGATCTCATTCTTATCAAAAGATGATTTCAAGAACCTATGTATCATTGAAAAGCGCCTCGGTCATTTGATTGAGCGCCGCGTGATTGAAGGCTTTGAGCCGCGTAAGCCTGTGCCGATTTCTGTATTAAACTTCGTGCCTAAACACAAAAGAGAACAACAGAAGTAACGCAATCAGTAAGAAGCGAAGTCATTTGGCTTCGCTTCTGTTTTTCCTTCTAGCGTTGATTTAAGGAAACACTATGATCACTCCAATAGCAGTTAGGCTAACCCGAGGCCAAGACCTCAAACTGTCGATTCAAGAATTGGTTAACCAACACCAAATATCAGCAGGTACCATCGCCTCTTGTGTCGGTTGTGTCTCAGCCATCAGCCTTCGACTCGCCAACGCTGACCAAACTCTACAAATTGACGCGCCATTTGAGATAGTTTCGGTAATGGGAACTCTAACGCCCAACCACCAGCACATTCATATCTCAGTAGCAGACGAGCAAGGAAAGGTCATCGGCGGGCACCTGCTAGAAGGCACACTTATCGCTACCACGGCTGAACTTGTCTTACACACACACCCTGAACTCGCATTTACCCGTGAACATGATGAGTCGACCGGTTATACCGAACTTGTCATCAAATAAAATCGTTACTAAACCATTTTCATCAGGAACCATTATGCCGTCTTCTTCTGCCCAGGGTATTACCAACCCCGATTTCGCTTTAATGCAGAAGATCTCAAAAACCAGCAAAACCGCTGTATCAAAACTATTGGCAAACCAAGTGAGCTAGCCCTTCATTCATGCTTTTGACTATTCAGTCACGGGCACCAAACTACTTCTGTAAGTCGATTAGAGTGGACTTTAATGTACTCAGTTCATCCATAAAATATTGCCATTGAGTGTCGTTACTTGATTGTGCAATGAGCATTAAATACTTCGCTGAAATGGCACTATTCTTCTTCAATTTTTCAGGTAATGTGTCCGGGTAATAAGATTCATTGTTCAGCAGCAATTGCATGATTGTCACCTGAACAAATGGTAAATCGACTTTTTTCTCGACGAGTTCTGATAGTGCTTGATAAGTATTCTTCTGATATTGGTGCCAATCAGGATTTGTATTTACCCACTCGTTAGCCCAATTTTTAATGATGGTATCTTGCTCTGAGTTTATATCTCCGAGCCAGCGCTTCATCCTCTTTCTTAATCGTTCGGAATAAAACTCGCGAGCCGCTTTATCATCCAAGGATAAACGCTCATCATAATATTCCTGTTGCTTCGCTTTAAAGTTTTTCAAAAACTCTTGGTCTTGTTCCGATGACAGCTGCAAGCTTAGTGCATACAGGTCTGGCGAAAACTCAGTCACGATAGCTCGAATATGCGTTCTAATTTCGTTGCCTTGTTGTTGAATAAAATCAGCGGTGATTGATTGCCGTCTTTGTTGCTGAATATTATTGAGTTGCTGAATATACAAAGGAAGCTGAGTAGACTTGTGCCACTGCTGTAAGTCTTGTAGGCGACTCTCTAACTCTGATTCCTGAGCGGAGCTTAAAGGGACGAGGTCTTCAATATACGAGATAATGAACCAATCAATATTGTTGTAGGCAAATTTAGTGGCACACCCAAATGTGGCAAGGCTTGCCAATATAACCGCTAAATATCGATGAACTTTCATACAACCCCTCTGTTCGTAACGTTTACTCACAGACAGTTTAGATTGTTGTGCCCCATTTAGCCTGATTTATAAAGAAATTAAGAGATGTACTTGCCAAGTGCTCTATTTGGGTAAATGCTTAAAATAAAATTAATCGTTGGCAGTGATGATTTTCGTAATTTATTGACTAATAGATAAGCAATCAAGTGTACAAAAAGGTACGTTATTTGCATAAAATCTCGAAGGTCAGTATTTGGGAGGCAATCTATGGCCGCTATTCCTCATTATTCGAGCGAAATAGAATATGAGCTTTGCTATTTTGAAGATGGAAAAATAACCACAGTAAGGATATTAGCGAACAATCGTCAGGAAGCTATGAATTGGTATCTTGGTGAAGGTAAGCATATCAACGATCTCTATTCAATCCGCCCAGATGAATAGAGCTATGTGGAGAGTCTTAACGGCACTTTGAACCAAAGTGCCGTTAAGGCGTTACAATACTATGGCGTTCGAATTACTTGAGGATTCGAGCTCGGAACTGTCTTCCCTTCATCTTTCCAGATTCAATCTTACGTAACGCTTTCTTTGCTACTGACTTTTCAACTGCAACATAGGCACGCATTGGGAAAAGGTTAATCTTACCGACCGACTTACCTTCGATACCACCTTGACCTGTCAATGCACCCAAGATATCGCCTGCACGTAACTTCGCTTTTTTACCGCCGTCGATCTGAATCGTCACCATGTTTGAGTAGTATGGCTTCGCGACTGGCTTAGCTGGCAGATCAGATGGCTCAATCGGCATATCCATGTACTCGTCGATTTGAGCAACACGATACATCTCTTTCTCACTGAAGAAGCTACAAGCAACACCCTTACTACCTGCACGGCCAGTACGCCCAATACGGTGTACGTGTACTTCAGGGTCGCGTGACAATTCGAAGTTGAACACCGCGTCTAGGTTATCGACATCCAGACCACGAGCTGCGACGTCTGTTGCCACTAAGATCGAGATACTCTTGTTTGAGAATTGAACCAGTGCTTGATCACGTTCACGCTGCTCCATGTCACCATGTAGCTCAATCACACTGAAACCGCGATGTGCTAGTTCATCTGTTACGTTCTGAACTTCTTTCTTAGTGTTACAAAATACAACCGCTGACTCTGGCTGATGATGAAGTAACAATAACTCGAGAGCATCGTCACGCGCTTCTGTACCCTCTAATTTATAGAAATGTTGCTGAATGCTTGAATGATCGTGTGTCGACTCGACTTTCACCATCTCAGGGTTATTCATAATACGATCAGCAATAGACTTGATCTGTTTTGGGAACGTCGCACTAAAGAGTAAGGTTTGACGCTGTTTCGGCGCTGCATCAATCACTGCGTCAATTGCATCTTGGAAACCCATTTCTAACATGCGATCAGCTTCATCTAGAACCAAGGTATTCAGCTCAGATAGATCGATACGACCACGCTCAAGGTGATCAAGAATACGACCAGGTGTACCGACAAGAATGTGAGCACCATGCTCCAGAGAGCCAATTTGAGGTCCCATTGGCATACCACCACAAAGCGTCAGTACTTTGATGTTATGGATACCACGAGCCAGTGTGCGAATCTCTTTCGCCACTTGATCAGCCAATTCACGTGTTGGGCATAGCACCAGTGATTGAACACGGAAACGCTTAACACGAAGGTTTTGTAGCACACCTAAACCAAAGGCGGCGGTTTTGCCTGAACCCGTTTTACCTTGGCCGATGACATCTTTACCACCAAGAATAGAAGGCAAGCTCAGTGCTTGGATCGGTGTCATTTCGGTATACCCCAACGAATCCAGAGTTTGAATAAGTTCTGGTTTTAGGGCAATTGAAGAGAATTTTGCAGTGGTCACAGGACAATTCCAGCTAATGAAAAACAGAGTGCATTATGAGTGTTTTGAGAAAATATTCCACTCAATAGTAGCCGTTGTTAATTTACTGGCCAATAAAGAGGGTGAACGTACTTAAATTCTAGCACCCTCCCCCTTCCATAAAGCTTATCGCGCTTCTGGATACTAAAAAGTAACGAAAAAGCCAGCTTTGAGCGCTGGCTTAGTATACGACGTCAGTTTCAGTCTATGGCACACCGTGACCTTTCGATGCTACCCAAACTCGATACCACTGTTCTCTTGTCAATTCGATGCTCAACGCATCAATCGCCGTTTGGACACGCTCAATTTTTCCTGAGCCGATAATAGGTAGTGGTTTTGATGGTAGGCGACGAACCCACGCATAAATCACTTGATCGATACTTGCTGCACCAACCTCTTTGCGAATTGCTTCCAGTTCATTCCGAACTCGAACTGCTTGCTCGCTCTTACCTGTAAACAGTTCACCACCAGCAAGGCAAGACCAAGCCATTGGACGAACACGGTTCATCTGAAGTTGATCGAGTGTACCGTCATGAGCCACTTCGAAGTTAAGTGGATTGATCTCTACCTGATTGGTCACCAAGTGCTTACCAAGGCGCGATTGCAAAAGCTCGAACTGACGAGGGGTGAAATTAGACACTCCAAAGTGTTTCACTTTACCAATTTTATAAAGCTCGTTGAACGCTTCTGCCACTTCATCGGCATCCATCAGTACATCGGGTCTATGGATAAGAAGGACATCAATTTCATCAACGCCTAGACGCTCCAAAGAGTTGTTCACTGACTGATAAATATGCTGAGCACTGGTGTCGTAGTGATTGATCTTACGATCGGGAGTATGGCCTCCACACAAATTAATGTCGCATTTAGTGACGATCTGAATTTGTTCACGCACGCTTGGGTCTAAAGCCAGCGCTTCACCGAACAACTTCTCACACTGGTAACCACCATAAATGTCTGCATGGTCAACCGTTGTTATTCCGAGATCGATATGCTGCTTAAGGAAGGTAAGACGCTGCTGTGGAGTCATGCCCCATTCGGCCAAACGCCAATATCCTTGAACCAGCTCAGAAAAGTCTGGACCTTGTGGCGCAATTGTTACTTTTGTAACCATAGGTTATCTCCTATATCAGTAATAACCGTATCCTATGCTTATTTAATTATAGCCTCAAATTAATAAAGACTTTGCCGATATGACCCACTACAAAAATGTGAGCTTGTTACAAAAACTTCGTTAAAAAGCGATAGAACTGTTTATCGCTTAAGCCTGCTTTTTGTGAGTTCGATGACGATCTCTTGATCTCGATGGCTCATCATCACAACCGCCGATGCATTGCCCGGCCAATACCAAATCATGGATTTGTTGTCTAACATCGAATTCGATGATGGCGCGACGTTAAGGAACGTCACCAATGCGTGATCGACACTGTGTGGACTATTTCCTTGCTCATGGGCCAGCTCAAGCTCCTTCAACACATCGAAGGTAACACCGTCGATGGTGGCGGACTTAAGTTGTAAACCATCTTTACGCAAATAAAGTTGCGCCTTGGTATCATTTAGCTGAGTCTTAGGGAAAGAGAGTCTGGTAGAAAAGACCTTTCCTTCCATCAACTCAAGTTCAACGAATACTTTTAGATCATAGTAGTTCGTCTCATCACTGCACAACAAAGTCCCCTCGACTTCACCACAATCAAACAACTCAGCATCGTGCATCAAGCTTGTTGCGTCTGGAGCGCTAGGGTCACTATTAAATACAGTTCGAAACCACCAGGACTCACCAGCCAGTGTTACATGACTATAGAGAAGTGAGAAAGAGAGACAAAAAATTGAAATGAGTTTCACGGAGAACTCCTTATCTAAGATTCCCCCAATTATACGTTGCTAAGGGTTAACTATGTACTAAACACAGAGAAGCACAACGCTATTCGTTCGCTCCTTCGGCTTCAGCCAATGCAAACTTAATCTCATCAGAAGAGAAACCTTTACGAGTGAGCATAGCGTATGCCTTGGCTCTCTCTTTATGATCACTCACATCATAGGATTTCTTTTGCAGTTGTTCTAAACAGCTCGAATAGAAATCTAACTGATCCTCATTGACCAGCCTGTCGACAAGTTCGGTGATGCCACTAGTATCTATTTGACGCTGCTTAAGTTCTTGCTTAATCGCTGTTAGACCTTTGCCTTTACGAGCATACTTCAACACCTCCTTTTCCAAATCCGCCTTTTCCGCCTTTATCTGAATGTTGGTTTTCAGGTTCGAGCTATTCGGGTGTTGGTCGATGGCGATCTTAACTTGTTGATAGCTAAATCCACGCTTTTGCAAAGTCGATACTAGCTTCTCACGGCTCATGTTGAAGTCACTGTAGTAATTGTTGATTCGATCATTGAGTAGCGATTGTTCGTCAATATTCTTGTCACTCTTAACCTTATTGATCGCATCGTAAATATCGGAGTCTTTCAGTCCTTTCTTCTTTAGCTTTTCAACAATGTAGGCTGAGCCGAATTCACCGAAAAACGACTGCTCAACAAACTGCTGAGCGAAGTCTTGATTTGATTTCAGATACCCAAAGTTACGCAGCCTTTGAAGCACTTCGTCGATCCACTCTTGATTATCCGTTTTAACCTTCAACTTTGAGACAAGCTCATGCTCTGTCATGTCTCTCTGAGTAAGATGCCACATCGCAGAGTTCATGACACTCTCAATGCGTGTCGCTTTTCTGATTCGAGGTTTTTGCTCTGAATTGTCCATGTCGCCGTTCTTTACTGATTCAATCTACGGCTATCATACCGAAGTTTTTGGCCTAACAGTCATTTATCGTCTGGCACTCACAATCAAAAAAATAGACGCCAACTTAGGCGCCTATGGTGATTTTCATTTTCAACCGCTCGATCTAGCTCTGCTCATGATTATAAATATGCACATCGCGTTGAGGGAATGGAATGGTAATGCCTTCCTCATCGAATCGTTTCTTGACAGTTTCTGTCACATCCCAGTACACATCCCAGTAGTCGTCGGTTTTTACCCAAGGTCTAACTACAAAATCCACTGATGAGGTGTTGAGTGTATGCAATTTGATCATATGCTCTGGTTTTTTCAGTACTTTAGGGTGATTGATGATGATGTCATTCAACACCGATTTCGCTTTATCGATATCATCGGAATAGCCAATCCCGAAGACCATATCTACACGACGCACACGTTCTGCTGTGATGTTATTGATCACATCACCCCAAATTTTATTATTCGGAATCACTAAGCGCTGATTATCAATGGTCTGAACTGTGGTCGACACTAGGCTCATGTCTTTTACTGTGCCTTGCACTCCGGCCACTTTCACCATATCGCCGACGTCATAAGGGCGATAGATAAGAATCATCAACCCAGAAGCGAAGTTAGAGAGTGTGTCTTGCAATGCAAAGCCGATAATCACACCTGCAACACCAAAACCGGTTAACAAGGGGGCAAGTTCGATACCAATTTGAGATAGCGCAATCAGCAAGCCAATGAAGACAACCGCTTTGGACGCGATTGAGACAAAGAAATCTTGCATCAAGACACTGAAGTCCATCTTTGAGTGAGAGACGCTCTTTCTCACTGTTTTTCTAGCTAACTTGGCAAGTAAACTCGTCGCGTAAAGAATCCCCAAGAACAGCGCAAGCTTCACCACAAACGATGGAGTATTCTCAAACGCCCATGAACCAAAGTTTCTTACCCAACCTTCTAGCAATTCACGAGCAACACTCCATTCCAACACATCCGCGTTAATATCACCGGTCGTCGCTAATAGTACTCGTTTGAACGACGTAACATCGACCCCATAAGGTTCCATGAGCGAGATGGTTTCTTCGAGACTCGCCACCATCACACTAGTCCGCTCACTAAATCGCTCTAGCTCGCTATTGATAGTTGTCTTCTCGTCCGCGCTAACGAATCCAAGACGTTTTTCCAAATCTTGGCGTTGCGTATCCGTGTACAAAATAGCATTGGTTAGATATTCAGACCGAACAATGAGCGCGTTTTTCAACTTCTCTTTCGACGCCGTTACATCAATTCCACGCTCGCTCGACCAAGTCAGTGTTTTGGCGAGTTGACGATAGTAGTCATCCATCATTCCGATACGCTTCTGAACGACTAATTCTATACTCTTTTTCTCCTCGCCCTCTGTGGTTCGATTCTGCTTACTCAAAGTTACGATCTTGGCTTCATTCATTTCGAGCAGTTGCTCCAGCATCGCCACTTGCTGCCCAAGAACCTTGTCCACCAACTCTTTGTTATCCGAAGACAACTGACTAAAAAGTTCATCACGTAATGCCTGGTTCTTGCGTCTCAATATATCTTCTAAAAACGGCTTCTCTGCCTCATGAGCAGACTGCAGTTCCGTTAACTCCACCATTAACTGGTCTTGAGTTTCTGATATTTTCTCGATGCTTTCTGCAAAACTCACAGACGTTACCAGAGCCAGCACCAACAATAGATATCGCCAAAAAATTATCATCCTTAACCTCTAATAAAGATCGAAAACCACTTTTAAGAGTAGTGAAAAGAACATAGATAACAATTATTTAAATGGAATTAATTCAAATATCATTCAGAATTACTAGAGAGTTCAATAATTTGAGAGTTTCAATCTAAGCAGATGATCTGTAGAGTAGCGCCCAGCAAAAAAACGTGACTCTATGACAAGCTATAATAGAAGTCGCTAAACAGTAAAATAACGAGTAATGAAGATGAACAACGAACTTGAAATTATTGATTCTTTGGAAGAGCTAGAGAAGTTTCTAATCGACGTAGAATCTGGCGGTCTGGGCCTAGAAGGTGTTGAAGGCGTAGGTATGGCAACTAACAACTCTGACGGTCGTCACTTCGTTGCTGCGTTCAACAGCAGCCACCAAGTTCTGTTTGCTCGCTGGATCACTGATGATGTCTACGAAACGGGCAAAGATTTAGTGCGCAACGGACCACGCCGAGCTCACTAAATTAAACGTTTAGAGCCAGCCTAAGGGTTGGCTTTTCTATCCCCCCTCGATAAATTCTCTCTTCAAAACCATCGTTTTTTCAGTCAAATACCCTATCCATTCAACTTGTTACATTTGTTCTACGCGTTAAACACGATTATGACTTGTCGAGTGTTCATTTATTCACTACCCTTGTTCACTCAATTTTATAATGTGCAGGACTCTCCTCTGTCTGTTTTACCTAACTATCATCAAACCCAGCAGCGCTCCCTTTGGGCTTTAATGCTAACCGGGTTAGTCATCATGACTTGCTTGGCGTTTGGTCTATCTCAAGGTAAATCATTCTCTAAGCCTGTACTTTCAATGGCTGATTCAGCTCAAGCTCCGTCATCTGTTGAATCCACCTCAGAGATGCAGTCGCTGTTCAACAATGTATTTGGACCTGAGGCTTCTAAGTCTTTAACTTCTCCCGATAAGAGCAGTTGTAGTCAGTCCAAAAGCCTACCTTCTTTTTCAGCGCCACTGACTGGCTGGGTTCTGCCCCTCACTTTCTTACTTGTTATTGCACTCGTTAGTGCGCCAAGATCATCTCGAATCCCAGCGAATCATGATCGAACTGCAAGAACAGTTAAAAACCGTATTCATTTAGAGCACTGTATATTTAGAGAGTAGATAGAGGGCCTCTCACCCTTTTTATTTACTTTTTGGAGATACATTTGTGTACAACACACGAACCCATAGCGTTGCTGCACGTTTAGCAACCCTCACTCGTACATGCGTAAAATTTCTGACTACGTTGTTAGTACTGCTGCCTATGCTGGCTTCTGCTCAAAGCACAGGCTGGATAAGCGCACCTGAGCATCCACCCGTAAAAATGCGGATGATGTCGACAGGTGAACAATCTAATGACGGCAAAATCATTCAAACCGTCCTCGATGTCGAACTGTCTGGAGACTGGAAAACCTATTGGCGTAGCCCTGGTGAGGGTGGTATTCCGCCAAGTTGGGACTGGTCAGAGTCCAGCAATATTGAGTCTGTCGAATGGCATTGGCCGATTCCGAAATATTACGAACAATTAGGCGTGATGACGCTCGGGTATAAAAAGCACGTCAGCTTCCCTGTAACACTGGCGCTAAAAGATCCGAATCTACCTGCGCTGTTTCGTGCCAACCTGACGTTCCCATCGTGCACGACCATTTGTGTACTTCACGACTATGCGATCGAGTTGCCAATAGATGGTCAATCACTCGCACTTGATGAGCAAGCCATGTTCTTGTTTAACCAAGGCATGAGTCGCTCACCTAAATCTGCTTATCACGTATCTAACGAACAACTTTTCTGGGACAAAGCCAATCAGCAGCTAGTTGTTCAACTCGACAACGATCAAGCTTGGGATAAGCCACAAGTCTTGATTGACGGTGAGTCTGTCATTGATGATTTCTTCGCTCAACCTGCTGTGTACATAACAGACAACACTCTAACCGCAGTGTTTGATGTTTCTAACTGGTTAGGCGAAGTCGACCTAACTGAGCGAATTGTTAACGTAACCGTTGCAGATACCAGCTTCGCAGAAGAGTTGTCAGCTCGCGTGGGAGCCCAACCTATAGTGTATGAAAATACCATTCAGGGCTTCTGGGTTATGGTCGGCTTTGCGCTGATTGGGGGCTTGATTCTTAATATTATGCCTTGTGTTCTGCCCGTGCTTGGCATGAAGCTCAATAGCATTGTCCAGAACCAAGGTGCGCCTAACAAGCACATCCGACTATCCTTTATCGCATCGGCTTCAGGCGTCATCACATCATTTGCGATTCTCGCCACTGGAATGACGCTACTCAAACTGGGGGGCAATGCCGTTGGTTGGGGTATTCAGTTCCAGAGTGTTTGGTTTATCGCTTTGATGCTGACGATTACATTGTTGTTCTCACTCAATCTACTCGGCTTATTCGAAGTCAGACTGCCATCGCGCATGAACACTTGGATGGCGACCCAAGGGGACAACTCGCATTTCGGTCACTTTGTGCAAGGCATGTTTGCGACCTTGTTAGCGACACCTTGTAGTGCGCCGTTTTTAGGAACTGCCGTCGCTTATGCGCTTGGTGCGAGCTACATTGAACTGTGGGCAATCTTCTTAGCCTTGGGCTTGGGTATGAGTTCTCCGTGGCTACTGTTCGCGCTGTTCCCAAGCCTAACCAAGTTGCTGCCAAAACCGGGCAATTGGATGAATCACGTCAAGCTTCTGTTTGGCTTAATGATGTTTATGACCAGTCTTTGGTTAGCAAGTCTGCTCAAGCCATTTATCGGGTTGTTTCCGACCATTGTGCTCTGCACGACTATTTTCATCGCAGTGCTGATCTGGGTAGGAATTAAGCTCGGACGCAAAGTAATGGTGCCCTTAATTGCGATCACGACCATACTGTCTGGCGTCGGCTTGATTGCCGGAAGCGTGACGGCTGAACACTGGAGAACACCTATTGTTGACGATCTTGCTTGGCAGCCACTGGATGCTAAGCAGATTCCAAAGCTAGTCGCTCAAGGGAAAACCGTGTTTGTTGATGTCACAGCTGATTGGTGTATCACCTGTAAGGCCAATAAAGTCGGCGTGATTTTACAAGACCCTGTCTACCCTCACCTACAGCAACCAAACATAGTATTAATGAAAGGAGACTGGACCACACCAAGCGAAAGTGTGACGGGATACTTACAAAGCAATGGGCGTTACGGCGTTCCATTCAATATTGTATATGGACCGAAGGTTCCAACAGGTATACCACTGCCAGTTATTTTGAATGGGGATACTGTGGTTCAAGCGATTAACACTGCGAGGTAATCATCATGACTAAATCAAACCAATCCAAGCAGGGTGATCAAACTGAAAATAATGAGCAGAAATGCCTAGGTCAGCGCATCAAGCGTTGGTCAAAAGAGCTGCTTTCGATCTTGCTGATTGTCGGCGTGATCTCGGCGGCAATGGACTTCTATCGGTCACAATCCATGCCTCAAGGTGACGCTATTGCTATGGTCGGTACATCGATTCAAGGAGAAGAGATCGACTTGATAGAGTTGAGTAAACAGGGAGAGCCAGTGATCGTCTATTTTTGGGCAACCTGGTGTGGTGCTTGTAAGTTCGTCAGCCCGAGTGTCAATTGGTTAGCTAAATCTCGCAATGTCGTCTCGGTCTCTCTGTCTTCAGGTCCTGATGAGCGTGTCTCTCGTTACTTGCAAGCCAAGGACTACAGCTTCGATGTGCTCAACGACACCAGCGGGCAAATTGGCCGTGACTGGGCGATCAGTGTTACACCGACCATCGCCATCATAAAAGATGGAGAGATCAAAAGTATTACAACAGGTGTCACTACACCGATAGGTATTTGGCTGCGTGCTGCTTTGGCATAAATCAACCAAACCGATAACAACGCCACTCTTGCTAAACTGAGGAGTGGCCTCAAAAAAGAGAATCAATAATGAAGAAACAACTACTGGCTAGCATCGTTCTGAGTGCTCTGTTTTCAACGACGGCACTGGCAGCACTTAGCCCTCAGCAAGAGCAACAACTGGAAGAGATCAATACCTTTTTAAAAGATAACCCAGAAACAATTGCGGGCCTGCACACTAGCCTACAACAGTACTTAGCAAGTAAAGAGCAAGCAGAGAAGGCACAAGCAGATAGTCAAGAATGGCTCTACAATAATCCGGCTCACCCGATTATGGGTAATCCAGAGAGCAAAAACATCATCATCAACTTTACTGACTACAACTGTCCTTACTGCAAGCGATTAGAGAAAGCGCTTGGACAACTGGTAGAAGAGGAGAAGGACCTTAAAGTCATCAACGTTTACGTGTCGTTCAAGCAACAAAAGCTCGACAAGATAGAAACCAACTCTGCACTCTATGCGATGAACGTTTGGCAACAAAAGCCCAAAGCATACACCGAAGTTCATGACCTGCTTGTGGCAAAGAGCGGCCTGCATACTACCCGCTCTTTAGAAGCAGTAGCGAAACGCACAGGCACTGAAGAGTTGCTGAAGTCGACACCGGATCTTGATTCGGCTCTGGCCTCCAATCATCAGATATTTTCAGCGTTGGGCTTAACGGGTACACCAACAATGATCATTAATGGGCAATTCCTTCCGGGATACATGCCTTATGACAAGCTTAAAGACGTCGTAGACCAAGCGTTTTAAGCAGGCATAAAAATGGAAGCAAATCCCGCTTCCATTTTTCGTCATCTCAATGCAATCAAAGTGGTTTCAAAGTGTCATCATTAGTCCACATAAATTTCACTTACAACGACTAACTTAAAGGGTGTTGAGACAAAGAGCTCAACACACATGCCTACTCTATGGCCACTGTCCTTTAACCGAGCGCTGCTCGGTTTTTTTTCTGCTTGGTGTACGCTTTCTATCTAACAGAGTAAACGAGCAACCAGAGCACCCGGCTCCCTTAGAGCATCAACATTGTAGCTCAATACATGCCCTTTCGAAGGTGATAGGTAGCGGCGGCATTCATTGCCGAACGCATCGTATTGAATCGCTAACAAGTCACCTGCGACAACCTGTTGTAACAGAGAAACTTGAGGCAATACAAAGCCACCAATATCTGCACGAATAGAGACGACGCTGTCACCTGCAACCCAATCGATATCCGGTAAGGCTGCAACGTCACGATTCTCGCTCAACATATCGTAGTAGCTGAGTATGTTGAACACGCCATCTACAGCACGCTGAATCATCTCTGGTTGAGTCACTTTACCCATGCCCACTTCAACAGTGATACTTGGAATGCCACTGCGGTTCCAAACCGTTTCCAAAATACCTGGATCACCCGGGTCGTTCAGAACACAATCCGGTTTCATTAGGCGCGCCATTTCAACACACTGATCAATACGATAGTCAGCAAATACGTACAATGGGTAGACTGCACCGCGGGTTTGAGTGTGAAGATCAACAGCAAACGTCGCATTATGTTTGAGTAGATGCTCCCACAATGACGCAACAAATCGTTCAGCCGCCAAGCCATGTGCGTCACCGGGGAATAAACGATTCAAATTGGCAGGGCACGACCCCGGGTCCGATGACACGAAGTCGCGACTATGATTCAGCAGGCCCGGTAAGTTGACCGTTGGCACGATTGTTACCGTTCCTTTCAACCCCTTCCCTATCAATTCTCGAATAATCTGTTGTGCCGCGAGCACGCCATTCAGTTCGTCGCCATGAATCCCCGCGGTTATCATCAACTTTGGCCCTTCCTGGCTCCCTTTGAAAACAGACACTGGCATGTTTTTAGGCTGACCGAGTCCATCACTGGTCACTTGAAACCAAAACTGATGCTCTCCAACCGGGAGATCATCAACATTAAGAGAGGTAATTACCTGTCTTCCTTGTAACACATCTCCTAAGTACTCTGTTTTCATTCGGTTTCCCCGCTGTTACGCCTAATTAATCCATTTACTACAGTCTGAATCATAACCTAATCGATCCGCAGAACAACCCTTAATTCTGTGAATGAATTGAGCTATAACAATAAGTTACCTATAGCGTCGATCGCCACCTTAGATGCGAATCACACGTCAAAATCCTTGATGAATAATCGACTAACCGTGCACGGACAAAAATAGAAATGAAATAAAAATGCAATGAAATTAATAACTAACGAAAAGTTCCCTATTCACGAAAATGTAATTTTTCAGAAATGAAAGCTTAATTTGGCTGCTCTACATTAACCCCATCCCGAAAAGAACGAGCACAACGCTCACGGAATTTACAATACAAGGTAAGTGATTATGAAAAAGGCAGTTCTAGCTTCTGCAGTGGTAGCAGCACTAGTTTCAGGTTCATCTTTGGCAGCAACAGTTTACAGCTCTGACGGCACTGAACTTAAAATCGGTGGTCGTGCGGAATTCCGCGGTGATTTCATCGGTTCAGGTGGTAAAGAAATCGACGGTACGATGAAAAACAAAAGCCGTTTTCGTTTGAATGTTGGTGGTACAACTGAAATCACCAGTGGCTTATCTGGTTTCGGTTTTTACGAAGCCGAGCAAGGCGTAAACTCCTCAGCTGACAACGATGAAACTGATAATTTTAAACAACGTTACATGTATGCAGGTTTTGAAGGCAACTTCGGCGCAGTATCTGTAGGCCGTCAAGATACAGCTGCAGCTCAAATCTCAGAAATGTCGGATGTTACTATCTACTCTGGCGACCAAAAAGCATTCATCAATGCAGGTGACGAGCAAATCAATAACACGTTTGTATACGCATACGATGCTGATGCTCTCTCTTTAAAAGCAAGTTTAATCGCTGGTGAAGAGAAAGATACTGACGGCTATGGTATTTCTGGTATCTACACTCTACCAATGGGCTTAGGCTTCGGGCTTGGTTACTCAGGTAACGACAATGGTGCTGGTAATGGCTCTGCTACAGCTGTAATTGCTGGTATCAACTACAAAATGGATGCTTTATACCTAGGCGCTACCTACACAATGGGTGACTTAGACGACAAAGCAAAGACTGAATTCTCTGGTATAGAAGTTGCGGCTAAATACAAGCTAACAGACCAATTTGAACTGGCTGGTTTGTACCAAAAACAAGAAAAAGATTCAGCACAGAACGTAACGGTAGACACAGCTGACTTCTTTGAATTAACGGGTACTTATAAGTTCAACAAGTCCATTCGTACTTACGTTGCTTACCAACTAAACAACCTTGATGATGTAAAAGTTGCAGGTCTAGAAACACAGAGCGAAGATTCACTTCGCCTAGGTGTCCGCTACGACTTCTAATCTAGTCTTCTAGACAAAACCTCTAAAAGCTGAGCAAGTGCTCAGCTTTTTTGACTTCTTCAATTAATTTGACCAAGTTCATCAATGCTTTTTCTGGTTTCATTGCGTTAAATCCGTATCATACGTAAACCACATCAATGAACCAGAAACATTATGTCTCAACATCACCCGATTCAAGGCGCAAGCTGGATGCTAACCGCTGGCCTTGCATTCGCGATCATCAACAGCTTAACTCAAATCGCCAGTATTCATTTTGGACTCGCTTCGACTACTGTTGCTGTAATTCAATACGCTATTGCATTCTTTGCGATTCTTCCTTACTTGCAAACGTTAGGGATTCGCAGAGCCCTGCAAACCAACAATCTTAAAATGCACATCGCACGCGTATTCTTATCAGTTATTGGCATTCAATTATGGATATGGGCCCTCGCTTACCCCGTCCCTATTTGGCAAGGTATTGCACTGCTGATGACCTCCCCACTGTTTGCGACTGTGGGTTCAGGGCTGTTCTTAAAAGAGAAGGTCGGCAAAGCGCGCTGGGGCGCGACGCTCGCTGGCTTTGCTGGTGCAATGATCATTCTTGAGCCGTGGGCCGATGATTTCAGCTGGGCAACACTATTACCCGTCGGTGCCGCATTTTTCTGGGCATGTTACTCGCTGATGGTGAAAAAGCTATCTTCTGACGATAGCCCTTCGACGATGGTGGTATACCTGCTACTGCTTATCACACCATTTAACATTCTTTTGGCAGCACCTGAATGGCAAATGCCGAGTGGCTTTAACATTTGGGCGATTCTTGTTGTTATCGGGGTACTAACTGCGTTGGCGCAATGGGCAATAGTAAAAGCGTACTCAGTTGCCGATGCGTCTTTCGTTCAACCTTTCGATCACGCAAAATTACCTCTTAACGTTTTGGCTGGTTGGATTGTGTTTAGCTGGGTGCCACCTGGTCGCCTCTGGCTAGGTGCTGCGATCATCATCGCCTCCGTCGCTTTCATTACCCATTGGGAAACCAAGAAAGAGCGATAAAACAGAGAAACACCAATATATTTAAATTTCTTGGGAAGAAAAGTAGGAGCTTATCGTTCTATATTTACAAGAGATTTGAAACGAGGATGTCACGATGAGCAAACCAATAAAAATAACCTTGTATCGTTGGGGTGGAAGCTGGGGACCGTTTAAGGTCAACATCCCTTGCGGTGAATGTACCCTTACGAAAGATATTCTGCAGGACACATTTGATAATGAATTGTCCGATGTTGATATCGAACTAGAGGTGAAAGATTGGCTGTCTCACTGGTGGGAGCCTTTGAGATATGGTGCTTGGCATGCGCCAATACTTATCGTCGAAGGTAAAGTCGTGAGCCAAGGTGAAGCACTCAATCGCGGTGTATTAGTGCAGTCTGTGATCAAAGAGTGGACTGAGCGTGACACGCTGAAAGGCAACATTGTTTATGGTAAAGCGACCTGCCCTTTCTGTGTGAAAGCGAAGAAAATGCTGGATGAAGCAGGTATCGAATACCAGTACCACGACGTTGTAAAAGAGAGTGCTGCACTGTACCGGATGATCCCTGAAGTGAAGGCGCACATTGGACAGAAAACCCCCGTTACCGTGCCTCAAATCTGGCTAGACGGTCAGTACATTGGTGGTGCTGACAACCTAGAAGCTTGGATGAAAGAGAAAGGGCTAGATGCCATTCCAAACAATGTGGTTGATCTTTCTAACCAATCTACAGGCTAACATCGAATCAAAAGATCGCGTTTAGCATTTTGTGTCCATCCACAGAGAGACGTATCAATAGTGATGGCGTTTAAACTGATGCTATGTTGAATACGCAAAAGGCCTTAAGCATTTCGCTTAAGGCCTTTTAAAATCCTTTAAGATCAATGGCTAGTTCGCCATTTTCTTCATCATTCGTTTAACGAATGAGATTTTCTTCTGTTTTGGTTTGCCATGTAGCGCTTCGTGCATCATGTTTTTCGCCACAATATGACCCACGTAAACATTGCCTAATTCGTAACTCATAATAATCACCACAGATGTAATAAAATTTCTTTATGTGGTAATTTTACACCTAAAAGACCCAAAAACAAGATTTAAATCACATTTTTTAGTAATTTATTTACACAGCCGTGATTAATCGGCTCATCTGTATCGACAAAAAAACTCTACCGAAGTAGAGCTTCATTTTTAAGCTATTTTTAGGCCAGACCCGTATAGATAGTCTCGATTAGCTGCGTTTAGGTTGACGGTACGTTTTACCTGCCGTTTGATACGTTTCTTTCTGCTTAACACCAAACATTGAGTCAAAGAACCACGCTGCGAATTTGATCAGATCGTCGCCTTCATTAATTACATGCTCAACAAACTCTTGCTCTTCACCCTGCTCATTCTCTTGTTGAGTAACATGGTAAATACGCTTTTCGTTCTCAACTTCAGCCAGCGCAAATTGACCGCTTAATGACGCTGCTGCTTCTGCCACTTCACTCTCTTCGCTGCTCTTTAGCAACTCTAGAGCTTGAGGAAGCGTCTCAAGATCACAGATAGCCTTTACCAATGTTTCGAATTCTTTATGCTGCATGATTTATTTACCTATTAAATGAACCCGCACATTGTAAGAAACAGCGTCGTTAAACTCAATCATTACGATGCATACTGCTTCGAACGGCTACTCTGTTCGACACCACGCTTACTTGAGGTAAACAATACTAAACCCATCACACTGCCTGAGATCAAATAGAACCAACCGAGTTGAACATGAGTCGTGACCCAAGTTTCAACCAAGTGCCCGCCTAACAACCCAGCCAAACACATCTGGATTGAGCCTGAGAGTGCAGATACCGCACCCGCTTGTTTTTTGTGGGGCTCAAGAAGCATGCTGATCGATAGTGGAAAAGAGAGCCCTTGTGCGATAGCCAACCAAGTAAATGCCCACACTAGATTAAAGATCGTCAGTTCACTCATCAATAACCAAGTTCCAGCAGCAAAAATGATCGTGATCGCTACAGCCATCAGCTGAGAAGTTGAGAAGCGCTTGTTGAAGATATTCAATAGCACGCTCCCCATCATCAACCCAGCAGAAGGAATGATCATCAGAGAGCCGTAATCCGCTGTACTCAATCCAAGTTGCTTTTGCATCAAAAACGGGAACAGAGACAACGTTACTAAGCTCGCAAGATAACTCACCCAGTTATAACTCGCACTGCCAACCACTTGGCGATTTAACAGCAAACTTCCGTAGTTCTTAATCACGTTTTTCCATTCAAAGCGACTCTTACCATAAGGCAAGGTTTCTGGCAGGACAAAGTAACCCAAGGTGTAAATCGCAGACAGATACATCAATACAAACAAAAACACCGACTCCCAACCTAAATGAAATGCAATCCAGCCCCCAAAAACAGGTGCAATGATTGGAATAATGGAAGCCGTCAGTGAAATGTATGAGAGCGCTTTGGTCAGTTGCCCGCCATCGTAACTGTCTCTGAGCACACTGCGCCCCAATACCGAGGCACTACCTGCACCCAAGCCTTGTAATAGACGGCCAAATTCTAGCGCAGCAACGCTATCTGAAAAGAAAAAACAGATCACCGTACCAGCCAGGTAAACACCTTGACCAAGCAAAAATATTGGCCGACGACCGACCGCATCAGACATAGGACCGTAAAAGAGCTGAGATGTACCAAAACCCACTAGAAAAAGTGTCACAAGAAGTTGAACATCGACCTGAGAAATATCCAGATCCGATGAAATGAGTGGCAATGATGGTAAGTAGATACTCACACCCACTTGCCCAGTAGCGATGATCATCATCGCAAGAAGCAGTGGCGTCTTTTTAAAATCAGATGCGTTCAATATCGTTCCTTTTCAGTTAAATTTTTCCCTATAATGAGTCTACATTCAAAGCTGAGCGATGATAATTAGCCAATTTGGAATTAGATTAAGTCTTACTGGGAACGAATATGGATTGGATACTAAACGTTAAAAGTTACATAAAAGTGGTTGAAGAAGGCAGCTTCAATGGTGCGGCACGTTCACTGAACACCACCAGCTCCGCCATCAGCAAGCGCGTTAACTGGTTAGAAGATCGTATCGGAACTCAGCTCCTTAAACGCACTACTCGTTCTATTAGCCAGACAGAAGCTGGAGCGCTGTTTTATACTCGCTCAAAAGCACAATTAGAAAACTGGCAGTCCATCGTTGACGAGACACGCTCTGTTAACCAGACCCCAGCAGGTTTATTAAAAATCGGGGCCACCATTGCAGTGGGTTCTAAGTTTTTGGTGCAATATCTTGATGATTTTTTGGAGAAATACCCGGATATCAAGGTCCAACTTATCACCACAACTCCCGGTCAAGTACCGGAACTCAGACTAGATTTAGTCATTAGCCGAGAGCTAGAACAGCTCAACTCACTTGCGTTTAAAAAATCCCCACTGTTTGAACACAAAGCCGGCTTCTATGCAGCGCCGAACTACTTAGAAAAGCACGGCACTCCACAAGACATTGGCGAACTAGAACGGCATAATTCGTTAGTTTGGGGGGAGCGCATAGACCGAGAAGTAAGGCTAGCAACAGGTAAACGAATTACCCTTAAAGGAAACTTTGCGACCACCAACCCAGAAGCGCTCTTCCATGCAGCAAAACGGGGGATTGGTATCTTGCTAACGAACAGCACTATCATCAAAGAGGATCTTCAACAGGGCAACTTGGTTCGTATCCTACCAGACGTCACTGCGGATGAGCTGATGGTTTATGCCTACTACCCGAAACTCGACTACTCTCACACTCTGACCACACTGTTTTTGGATCATTTAAAAGATCGTTTACGACAAGAGGGAAGCCCTCTTTATTAGCCACTCCACAACCCAACGGTTAGTGAGAAAAATTCTCAACACTATTTGAAATCTGATTAATACGCACCATACTAATCAATGTGCATATACTGAAATTAATAAGCTACGGCTAGGAGGTGCATATGGCATACGTCCATAATCGCACTGAAATTAAGCTCAACACGGTTGGTCAACTCCTCGAACTCGACGGATTGGATCTTCTAGAATCTGCCGTTTTGAGCCTTCACAGCGCTTACGATACCGAGTACACAAGCCTCGTTGAACGTAAGTATTTTCCTGATCAAATTTCACCGATGATCATTGCCCACGATCACCACATCCATCACGACAGAATTAACCCTCTACATCGTGAATTGTATCAAGAAGCCGTTCGCCATCATCACCCAGATAGTCATGCTGCGAGACACATCGTTAACCTTCTACCATCAGAAGCTTTTACACAAGTCGTTAAGACAAGCCATTTATTAGCAATCCCGACCAAAACACCAAGCGGTGAAGTCATGGGGGTATTACTGTCCATATTTAAGACTCCCGTAGACCAAGATCACCAGCAAAAGGTGATTCAGCATCATCAGCTCTTTGCCAACATCATGACCCATACTCTCAGAGAGATGTGGTTCAATGATCGCTCAGAACAACTCGTGCACCAGCTCAGTTACGAAGTCTCTCACGACAGTCTCACAGGTCTGCTCAATCGCTCTTGTTTAGCGGATACATTGGAGTCGATTACTCAACAGAATAACCCGTCTTTCACCTTAGCAATTCTCGATATCGATAGCTTTAAAGCCATCAACGATACGCATGGCAACTACATTGGAGATAAAGTTTTGCAGAAGCTGGCAGACATTCTGAAAGCGGTCGTGCCAGAGAAAAATCTAACTTTCCGCACCGCAGGCAATGAGTTCGCCTTTATCACTTATCACTCCGACCCTTTCTGTGTTTGCGACGCCATACTCAGAGAGCTTAAACACAGTCGAATTGGCAGCTCGTTGCAACTTGATTTCAACATCAGTATTGGTTTAGCTCGCTCTCAAGACGGAATGAAGGACATTGAGCAACTCATCTTTAATACCAGCCTTGCGTTGAAAGCATGTAAACAGACGCCGAATACCCGTGTTAAGTGTTACGACACACACCTCAGTGCAACTTATCACCGTAAGGCAGAGCTTGTAAGTGCGCTAAAAAGTGAACTTTCTCAACCGATTGATCCGCGTTCAGAACAAGGTTTATATGTTGCGGTTCAGCCAATCGTCAGTGCTCAATCCCAACACTGGGATTATTTTGAAGTCCTCGCTCGTTGGCACACGGAAAAGCACGGCAATGTTTCTCCCGTTGAGTTTATCAATGTCGCTGAAGAGTCGGGGCTGATTGTCGAACTGGGTGAAAGAGTCATAGAGCTCGCGTGCAGAGCGAAAATGCTTTTAGAAAAAGAGTTAGGGTATCCAGTGAAGCTCGGTATTAACTGCTCAGCACACGAATTACATGACAGCCAGCGCTATCTCAGCTACTTAACCAAAATGATCAAACATTTTCATTTCGATAAGCGCGATTTTGTCATTGAGCTAACAGAAACCGTGCTTCTCTCCCCGACCGAAGAGACAAAAAATGTGCTCAGTGTTATGAGGCAGCAAGGCTTCACCATCGCACTCGATGACTTTGGCACGGGCTACTCAAGCTTGAATTACATTCATAGTTATCCAATTGATTGTATCAAGATTGATGCGACCTTCATCAAAGGGTTACTGACCAGTGACACCGCAGAGAGCGTGGTTTGGTTGATAGTACAATTAGCAAACCGCTTAGGCGTATCGCTAGTTGCAGAGGGCGTTGAGCATAAAGAGCAGCTTGAAAAGTTATACGCTATGGGATGTGATCAGATACAAGGCTTTTTCTTCTCTTGCCCCCTACCTGCACACGACATGATCGCTAAAATCCACGCGTTACCAACGACGGATTGCGCGACCAATTGACTAGGTGATATTGAATCGAAGCAGAGACGAAAACGTAGAGAACTTATACAAATAAGCCGTGAACAGTTAACTATTCACGGCTTACATTTGAGCTGCCCATGACTTAAAGGCTAGCTTGTTGCTTTAGCAAAGCATCTGCTTTGTCACGCAGTGCAAAAAATTCCGCTCTCTCTTTTTTTGGCACTGAGTTTGCCATCGGAATATTCGCTTTCATTGCATCAACTGGGCGACCACGTTCAATCAATTCATAATGAAGGTGAGGTCCCGTCACGCGACCTGTCTTACCCGATAATCCAATACGCTGCCCACGTGACACTTGCTGGCCTTTACGCACCAAGATCTTACTAAGATGGAGGTAACGCGTTTTATAAGTGCTGCCGTGTTGAATCACCACATAGTTACCCGCATACGGGTGCTTACGAGTCATAATAACAACACCGTCACCAGTCGACTGCACAGGTGTACCAATGGGTGTCGCAAAGTCAGTACCATTATGAGGTGAAATACGCCCAGTTACTGGATGCAAACGCTTAGGATTAAACTGCGAGCTCAGGCGCCAGTTTCGACTCACCGGATAACGCTGAAAAGCTCTTTGTAGGCTATCACCCTTGGCATCATAATATTGGCCATCGCTGTGTAAATAAGCAGAGACTAAACGCCCGCGGTTAACTATCTTCACCGCTTCAATTTCGCGTTTACCTGTCGCGACACCGTCAACATATTGCGCACGTTGTAGTACCTCAAAGGTATCACCGGCGCGTAAGTCACGGCTAAAATTAAGCTTGTCTTTTAAAAGAGAGACAACTTGGTCAATCTCAACGCTACTTAAACCGAGTTTATTAGCTGACGTTGAGAAGCTTCCATGAATAGCACCCACCATTGGCTTCTGCTTCCACTCACCAGGGATAGAAATATCTTCAAACTCATAACTGCCGTCTTCAAGGCGGCGATATACAACCTTATCGGCAACGTTGAAGCTTAACTCCATCTTATCCAGGTTATTCGTCTCCTCATTTCGCCAAAAGCGGAGCTGATTACCCGGCTTTAGCGTATCAAGAGCAAGATAGTTTAGATCCGTCTCCATCACACTCATCATCGACTGATAAGAGAAGCCTAACTGAGTGAAAATGCCGCTCAGACTATCACCAGTTTGAATCTGATATTCAAATGTCGGTGGCTCAATCACGTTATGAGATGGAGAGAGAATTGACTCAATCACAGTCGAGTCTGGTAAGTTGAGTTCAATAGTTCCGGTTAAACTCGATTGGGACGAGTTGATCGCGACGCCAATTAAAGCGAATACAGGCAACCCCAAAATGGTTATCTTTTTTACGGGCGAAAGCGCAGTAAACGGAGATGAAAATAATTTTGAATACACGGTAAACAGGTCTTTCTACGATATAAAGGTCATAGGATATGCTTTTCAAACGCATAAATCATCAATACATTGTCATAATATGATGGGAATCTTACTCGATCATGCTAAGTCATTGAGTTATTGTCGCCGAACTCGTCTGTATCCATTCATTACAAAAATAAAAAAGCAGAGACATTTCAGCCTCTGCTTTATAACTCATTAAAGTGTTGATCCCAGTTATGCGCTCGCCGTCGATACTAAACAGTTATCTTCGCCAAACTCGTTCGGGATATAACTGTCAGCATTGGCATCATTGACCCACTGCTGGTCGTCTACTAGATAGCGGAACTGAAACTCTCCGCCCTTTGGTAGACGGGTCTTAAACTTGTAGACTTTTCCTTTTGCCAATTTCTTCATCGGCGTAGCCTTCCAGTCCAGGAAATCAGCGACAATAGACACTGAATTCGCCTCTTGAGCCTCTAGTTCAAAGGTCACTTCTACTTCGTCTTTGGTTTTAAAAAAGCGTTTGTTAATCATTCGCAAGCTCCATTTGTAAAAATCGTCCAACACAAAACCGATTTGTGTCTAAATTTCAGTCAACTATCTAAGATAATATGTAATTTAGCTCACATAAACAACAAAACAATGCACGATTAAAACCTTTAATGCAGTTCAATTGATTGCTTATTTACTGTAAAGCTCGATATCACTTTCTCATCTGGCGCCTCTGCGTAGGATTGTTGAGCACTGTGTTGGTTAAAGCTCACCAGCCCCTGATAACTGTTTTGAGCTTCGCCAGCAGCATTTGTGATATCCAGTGTTGCTAATTGGATGCGGTCACCTAAAAGAAGCTCATCCACCAACACTACACGACTGCGTGCTTTATCAAATTTAAACAGTGCTAAGTAGTGGAACACGCCAGAGCCTTGATTGGAAACCCACATCGGTGCGACAAACATCTGATCTTGTCCAACAACGAGTGCAACAATCTTATCTGTAGCCACTTGCACCGTGCCGCGCTCCGCCCCAGAATCGTATCGACCAGAAGCGATTTGCTTTGAATCCATATATTCATCAATAAAAGCAAAAGCTTGAGTTTCTGGTACTTTAATTGTCCAAGGGTTGGTTGCTTTTAGATCAAACACCCGCTCAACCACAGGATCGTAGCTCACTTGAGATGAGGGGAATTTGGCCAGTATCTCTTCATCACTCAAACTAAAGCGATAAAGACCCGCGACAATCACTACCACCAGCATCACAATCGGGATCAACAGGATCAGTGGAATTGGTAAAATTTTCTTTTTCATGAACTTCTATTCTTTGATTTTCATCGACTTGTGCAGACCTTAAATCGCTTTAGTATAATTAGCAATATGAGCTTAACTAGAAAGCGAGTTGTGCATGAATACAAACAAAGCAAATGATAAAGCGGTAAGAAGTTGTGAATGTCGTTGTGGTGCTACCAGTTTGGTCTGTCGCGGCGAGCCACTCAGAACCTCAGTATGTCATTGCTACGAGTGCCAAAAAAGAACAGGAAGTGTGTTTGGGGTACAAGCTCGATTTGCCAGCGAACAAGTCACTCTGAGTGGCGAAGTCACCAGTTTTTCACGCATCAGCGATAGCGGTAATGAAGTCTACTATCAATTTTGCCCAAAATGCGGCACCACCATGCTATTGCAAACCACTGGAGCTCCCGATGCCTTTATCGTTCCACTTGGCCTTTTCAAAGAGCGGGACTTCCCTATTCCCAGTTTCTCCGTCTACGAAGAGCGCAAGCACGGCTGGGTTAAATTTGATTGTGAGATAGAACGTTTTAACTAAATCGCGATTGATTGCCTAAGATCAAACTCTCTTTAGGGACAACGCTAGCGTTACATTTTGCTAGCGTTATAATCCGCCTCTTCTTTCATTCATCAGGCCATACACATGATCTCAAAACTCCCTCGCTGGATCGAATATGGAGCACTTCTGCTTGCCGGACTGGCAGGCAGTGTGAACGCAATTGGCCTGCTTGGATTTCAACATCAAGCGATTTCACACATATCGGGCACTCTCTCTTTGTTTGGGAGCAGCCTACTCACCCCATCATTGATCTCTTGGCACCTGCTGTTAGTCATAGTCAGTTTTATGCTTGGCGCTGCGTTTAGTGGTTTCTTTATCGAGAATCAGGCTCTTAAACTAGGCAGACGTTACGGCATAGCACTATGTATTGAAGGGGCGTTGCTATTCACCGCTTTGTGGTCATTGCTAAACGGTTACGCTTACGGTCAATACTTCGCGTCAGCAGCATGTGGACTTCAGAATGCAATGATCACCACCTATAGCGGCGCTATCATCCGCACCACACACATGAGCGGCATCATTACTGATCTTGGCATTATGATCGGCGCGCGCTTAAAAGGAACACCTTTCGATCGCCGCAAAGCAAAGCTACTGCTCTTTATCGTAATTGGCTTCTTATCAGGCGGTCTAGTGGGTGCTTGTCTGTTCCAAAAGTTCGAGATCACCGCATTGGCCTTTCCTGCTTCTTTTTCATTTGTGATCGCGTTTGTCTACTGGCTGTATCTGTACCGCCAAACGAATAAGCTAGATATTTTATAAAAAACTAGCAACATAACTAAAACAAAAGTAACATCTACGAAACTTTATACTAGACTTTCTGGCAATGGCAGCATGCTGGTGGTGAATATTTACCGATCCACAATGAATAGTATTGCAAGTTGTTTTAATACTATGTAGTCTTGCCGCCAATGAGAGAATAAGGATGTTTAGTGCATAAAAATGCCAAGGATGTGGCTTTTTACGAGTAGATATACGAGAACTATACAATGTCTAACAACATGAACACTGCGAATACTGAAAAATCAAAAAGCAGTTTCTGGATTTTCTTAATCCCATCGCTCATCGGTTTATTCTTATTCATGGCGCCTATCAGCTATGAAGGTGATCTAACCATCCCTGTTGCAATCCTTGCGAAATCGATTCAAGCCGTTTTTGGCGATGTTTTGGTACCTGCAATTACAGCGATTGTTGCTTTTATGGCGTTCGCGTCCATTTGCACTAAACTTTTCAAGCCCGCGTTTATTCAATCTAGCCCATTCTTGAACGGCCTATTCAACCCTTCGCCTTTATGGTTGGCGGTACGCGTTATCGGTGGGGCGGCTGCGGTAATGACTTTCTTCCAAGTAGGCCCAACGGCGGTTTGGGAAGAGAACACTGGTGGACTAGTACTCGAGGGGCTACTGCCGACACTATTCTCTGTTTTCATCTTTGCAGGCCTTCTACTGCCTCTACTACTAAACTTTGGTCTACTAGAGTTATTTGGCACACTACTAAGTAAAGTAATGCGCCCTATCTTCAACCTACCAGGCCGCAGTGCGATCGATTGTATGGCATCTTGGTTGGGTGACGGCAGTGTCGGTATCTTGCTAACCAGCAAGCAGTACGAAAACAAGTTCTACACGCAGCGCGAAGCGGCCGTTGTTGGTACGACGTTCTCTGCGGTATCTATTACTTTCAGCCTTGTGGTTATCGCACAGGTAGAGCTAGAGCACCTGTTCCTACCTTTCTACGCAGCGATCTGTTTAGCCGGTTTCGTTGCGGCAGTTGTGATTCCTCGCCTACCACCACTAAGCATGAAAAAAGACACATTTATTGATGGTTCAAAACCACAAGAAGATGCTGATGCTATCCCTGAAGGTCACAGTACTTTCTCTTGGGGTCTTGAACTCGCGGTCAATAAAGCGTCTCAAGTGAAATCAGCGAAAGGTGTCTTCGGTGAAGGCGTTCGCAACGCAGTAGACATGGTATTTGGCGTACTGCCAGTTGTAATGGGCCTAGGTACTATTGCTCTTATTATTGCCGAGTACACCTCTATCTTCGCTATTCTTGGTCAGCCTTTCATTCCATTCTTGGAGCTACTGGGTGTACCTGAAGCCGTTGCAGCGTCTGAAACTATTGTGGTTGGTTTTGCTGATATGTTTATCCCTGCAATCCTTGCCGCTTCTATTGATAACGAGATGACACGTTTCGTGATTGCAGCAATGTCGGTCACACAGCTCATCTACATGTCTGAGGTCGGTGCACTATTACTTGGAAGTAAGATCCCAGTTAACATTTTCGAACTGTTTATTATCTTTATTCTGCGTACCTTAATTACGCTTCCAGTTATTGCTGGTATCGCACATATGATATTCTAATTACGAATTATGCAAATAGACTCAAAGCCTCACTTCACGTGAGGCTTTTTTATTTCCCCGCCCAAATCAAACCACTTGCATATTATTTCACCAAAGTTTCATTTATAAATTAAATTATTTTGAGTCACATTTAATTCCGCTCTCCTTACCACTCGGGATAACCACCCAAGCCTTATGCATCATACCTATACAAACGGTTAAAAAACTTCGAATACAAGCCTATGAACTTTAATGAAAAAATATTTTGGCCCATAGAATATTAAGTTCTACTATGTTTATCTCGCTGCCACTTTGTAATATTTTTGTGAAAATATCTTCAAGTAAAAAATCTATTTGCCGATATATATAGAACAATAAAAACAATAGTTAATTTAGTCTTCGCAAAGCCTGTGAGAAGGGGAATACTCAATGAAATTTAGCCATAAGGTGGTCGCTGCATCATCGACCTTACTGCTAGTCACAGTATCGCTACTGTCTATCCAACAACTATACACTGTTCGAGATGCGGTCGAGAATCATGTCAATGCCAGCCTCAAGGAGATGGTTGCAGGTGTGAAAAATACCGTTGTATCTGAAATGACGGCCAAAAAAGCACTTGCCCAATCGACAACCGAAGTTATCGAAATTGCACCGCAAGATCGTGACTACGTGAAAACTATTTTGGAAAAACCAAAACTAAAGAACAGCTTTTTGGCAGTGGGCTTCGGTTATGAAGCCAACGGATTTGTTATCGAAAATGATGACGGTTGGGATGCAGGTCCAGACTACGATCCTCGCGTTCGTCCTTGGTATATTGATGCGAAAACAAAGAACTCTCTTGTTGTAACAGCCCCTTACGTAGATGCATCAAGCAAGAAAGTGATCATTTCTGTAGGTACCCCCGTTAAAGATAATGGCCAGTTCACCGCTGGTATGTTCTACGACCTAGAACTGACCAACTTAGCGACATTGGTGAACAAGGTGAACTTGTTTGACGCGGGTTACCTATTCCTAGTAACAGCAGACGGCACGACCATCGCGCATCCAGAAGCGAAAAATAACGGTGAGAAGCTATCGAGCTACCTACCACAAGCTTCTATTCGTGAAGGTTCACAGAGTATCGAGATTAATGGCAAGTCTTACCTAGTAAGCTTCACGCCAATCCCAAGCGAAAACTGGTACGTAGGTGCAATCCTAGATGAAGAAATCGCTTTCCAGACGGTTTCTGAGCTGAAAAATAGCTCTATCATCTACTCTTTGATTGCTGTTGTCCTAAGCGTTATCGCGCTAACCGTTCTGATTCGTGTGCTAATGCGCCCTCTGGACGCGCTCAATGAAGCGATCAATGACGTGGCAAGCGGCCAAGGTGACCTGACTAAGCGTCTAGATACCAACACGGATAAAGAGTTCTCTGAGCTTGCGAAAGGCTTCAACACCTTTACCGAGAATCTTCAAAAACAGATCATTCAATCAAAAGCAATTGGTGTTGAAATCAAGTGTGGTACTGAAATCATCGTCCAAGGTGCGAAAGAGTCTGCACACGCGATGGGCACACAATTACAGGAGCTCGAACAGCTAGCAACTGCAATGAACGAGATGGCGGTAACGGCCACTGAAGTCGCAAATAACGCGCAAGGCGCAGCAGCAGCGGCTCGTGAGGCTGATGAAGCGACACTTGATGGTACTTCAGTCGTCAGCGATACAACGCAAGCGATTGGCAACCTATCTTCGCGTATTGACCAAGCGGTAGCAGAAGTAGAAGTGCTTGAATCTGCAACTGCCAACATCGAAACGATTTTGAAGGTAATCAATGAAATCGCCGACCAAACGAACTTGTTAGCACTGAACGCGGCGATTGAAGCGGCACGTGCCGGTGAGTCTGGCCGCGGCTTTGCCGTTGTTGCTGACGAAGTTCGTACACTCGCGCAGCGCACACAAGAGTCGACCACTGAAATCCGCAACATGATCGAACAACTTCAGGCGGGTGCAAGCTCTGTATCGAACGCGATGAATCAGAGCAAAGACACAGCAACCGATGCGGTTGAGCGCGCCCAAGAAGCGAATTCTGCACTTGAGCGTATCCGTGATGCCATTCAACGCATCTCTGATATGAATATTCAAATCGCATCTGCGGCTGAAGAGCAGAGCTTAGTAGCGGAAGAGATCAACAACAACACTGTTAAGATCAAAGACCTATCAACTCAGGTATCCGAGTCTTCACAAAAAGCGAACGAAGCGATGCAAGTTCAAACGGATAATGTTCGCCAACAAGATGAGCTATTGAATAAGTTCACCGTGTAATATTGGCGAATAGACAGCGACCCCATTGTTTTTGTTATGTCTCGTCCTCAATGTGTAAACACATTTCAGGACGAGACATTCAGCAAAAAAGGCCGGTTTGAAAGATTCAACCGGCCTTTTTAATGTGAAAAAATGGTACAGGTGTGTGGCTAACCCTGCTTCCCTTTCGGGTTGGTAAGCAGCATCAAACAACTATTGGCCTCTACTTTGAGCTTCAGCATTTTCTCGTTGCTCTCAAATACCTTGGCCGAAAGCGTGTCAGTCACTGAACCACACCAAGTTAGATTGGCGTTTTTACTGCGCTTTGACTTGTTGATCACCACGATACCTTTATCGCCACGAACAAACACCAACAAGTCGTCATTCGCTTCAACGACACGCATCGTTTCTCCATGGGTACAGTTGTGGAACTGGATCATGGCACGCATGTATGGGGCCTTCCAATCATTAAGCCAGCGAGGGTGTCCATTTCTGTCTTTAATACCACTGGTATCAAGTTCGCTGTAAATCAGAGGCACACCTCCATCACGTCCCAAGATGAATGCGGTCGCCAACTTCTCAGCATCTTCATCCATCACGTACTCTAAGAACACGTCATTATTTGGGATATCGTGTGTCACCACAAAGGTAATCGCTCGCGTATTTGAGAGAGCTTGCCCGAAACAATATGGGTTAATCAACGACTTAAAGCTTCCCTTTTTATCAAACGCTTTAAAGATGGTGTTAAACAACGGGAAATCGTAAGCGCCTAGACGAGTATGCTTGAGATATGGCTCTAGAAACAGCTCATACTCTTCTTCTGTCGCACCGCCATCGGTAATGATCTCACCAAAGATATGCATATGCTCACAAATATCTTCCGTCCATACCTTACGCAGATGCGCTAAGGTCATGTGTTTAGCTGCGTCGATACGAAAGCCTTTTACACCCATGGCTTTCAATGCCTTCAAGTAGCTACGCTGTTGTTCAACAACATTTTCATTATCCAACAAAGTTGGTAAGCCTGGATCGGTAGGACCGCCAGTAATACGGCCATTTTGAACTTCCCACTTATCGCGCCAGTTCTTAATGCCGAATGCTTCAACAAAGTCATTCTCATCAAATAGTGGCTTTGATAAGTCACCGAAAAGGCGAATCGATTCGTAGTACTCTGAATGTTTCTGGTAATCGTCGCGATCGTTTTGATTTGGGTACGTCAAGTCACTACGAATACTCGACTCATTGGCCATATGATTAAAGACCACATCAACGTAGGTTCTGAGGCCATGCTGTCTTAAGGTATCGACCATTGCAGCAAAATCTTGGGTATCACCCAACTGGTTATCAATGACACGGTAATCTTGGGGTTGGTAGCGCTGCCACCATTGGGTTGGTTTCTGTTGTGGTTTGTTCCTGTCGCTACGCAGCGACTTCATTGCTGGTGAAACCAATACTGATTTATAGCCTAATTCTTGAATCAGTGCAGCGTTATCCGCGATGTCTGCATAACGCCAATCGAAGGCGTGTAAAATAACATCCGTAGCTGGTTGGTTTAACATTGCTGAACTCTCCATGTGGTTCTCCTACCAAACTCAGTCGCAACCTTAAACTACAGAGTAAAAGACGAAGGTTGCAGATAAATTCTCTCTAAGAATGGCGTTCATTATATTGCTATGCCTAAGATTTCCATCCTCCTACCTAGCAAGGGCTTAGGGGGATAACACAGGGCGTAGCCTAAAATATCGCATAACATTAGGGATGAAGAACTCCGCCATATTTGAGTAAAACTGGCTTCAGGTATCAAAAAAGGAGCGTATTTACGCTCCTTTATATTCCATTACATGCTTAATGACTAGGTACGGTACAACACTTTAATCTTCTGTCACTTTCACCAAACACGAACTGATGTACATACACACTCCTTACGGCGTAGCTCCTGAGTCTGAGCTTCGATAACCGATAAAGAGACCTTAAACGTATGTGTGTATGTGTTCTGGTTCAGCGTCTTAAGACGGACGTTAAGGGAGAAGTCTCACTCTCTCTTAGATAAACTGGCTTTATGAGCATGGTTCCTGTGTCTACCATATGACGCAGCCATATAGCAGGGTACGCTAGAGAAAGTTACTGCCTGATAAACCGAACAAGTTCTGCCACTAAGAGACAATACAATTACCAAGGCGCATTAGAGGCATGGTGAGATACTGAGGGGGTCGCTTGACAGCTCCCTGTTTATTTCCCATGCTCTTACGTCTTGATGAATAGTGTCTTGAATTTGTTGAGGATATTCACACATGACCCATTTATCAGAAGAATCACGAAAGAAGATGCTCAAGAGACGCAGTGCTAGGCGCAAGAGCAGGAAGCTAACTGATGAGGCAAGACGCCTTAAACTGGATGCTACGTACTGGATGAAGCTATCTAACAAGGAGCGTGAAGAAATACGCAGGGCAGCACGCAGAGCAGCAAAGGTTAGAGAGCAAGCAATACTCAATGACCCAGCTTACATTGAAAGACGTCTCGATATGGCACACCTGAAATACATTCAGAAGCACCACTACTAAGAAACTGCACAGCGACCACTTACAGGCTCTCTGATTGACGTAGAGAGCCTAACTTAAGCCAAGACACCTGATTGTACCAAGGCAAACACACAAGCCCTCAAAGAGCCTTACAGAGAGCCATTGTTTATAAACCACTCAGCGTCTCAATTCTTCTCAAATCAAATATAAAAAACACTGTTCATAAAAATGAGAACTCCTAGAAGTACACCAAATCAGACGCATATAGTTACCTTGAGGTATGCTGCATGTCATTGTGATGGCCGTACAGCCAACCTGATGTATTAACTAAGAGTCCTATTCAATTGTACGGGCTACTCGTTACGGCATCTTCTGAGCCTCAAGAGCATTCAACCCATAAGTCGCCAGCTTCGACACCCAAGATGTTGGGAGATCGTATTCCAGAGCAACCGTTGAAATAGCCTGTAGCTGCAAAGCCTTGTATCGTTCAGGGTTCTTCACCGCATACCAATGGTCGTGCTGAGTAATCCTGTCGAACTCTCTCAATGCAGGCAATGCGTTATCGCGCACAGCCTTAGCAAGACCATCCAGTAGCTCTGGATTCACCGTGTTCTGACCAATGATGTACATTCCACGTTTACGAATTGATGGGATTACTTCCTTGCTTATCCACTTACGAAACGGCTTAGCTTTCTTCTTGCGACTGCGCATGAGTCCTTCATATAGACCCGCCTCCGTCAGAACTGAAGTGCTTTGGTCACCCCGAACCGTACCATAAATAATGGTATCCTTTTCGTCATCATCTACTACACGAGTGAACTGCTCTGCATCCCGATAACCCAGAGCCTTTGCTACGTCTGTCGCTATGAACAAGACCTCGCCGTTCTCAGTTGTCGTTGTTCTTAGAGTACCGTATGTGTCACTTAGAAAAGGCATAATGCTGGTGGTTGTTTCTTTATAGTTTTCTTTAGAATTAGTCATTTTGTGGCGTTCTCATTAGGATAAACCCCTAGACGCCCCTAAGACGCCACGCCACATGGCATAAGCGCCTAGAGGTTCAATCTAATAAGGTCTTAGTGGAGTTAAATTTGATGCTCAAGGTACATAAACGGTGATGGAATAATTAGCTTTTGAGCCTCCACCAAGACACAAGATGTACCCTAAGTTTGATAGCTTTTTCAGGTAAGAACGGACAGTCTTGTCTGAGACATTTAACATCTCGCATACGTCTGATAAAGACACAATCATTCGATGTCTGTCTCCTTGGTTCTCCCTGAGCACTTGATAGCTGTAACGTAGACGCTGAGGGAGTGCTTGAGGGTCTAAATCTGGCTTACGAAGTGGAATGCGGAGGTGTTTAGCTAGCCTGCTCTGAATCTCACAGATCGCGTAGAAGTAGTTCTCAACGTGAGACTTACTCATTGGTTGCCCATAGATAGCAATCTGGCGAGCATTCAACGCTTCAGATAAAACCTTTTTGTCTTGGTTCCTTTCATTCTTCCAAAGACTGAACAAGTGAATTGACGGGACACTGTGCCTCCGAGCTGCATCTTTAAAGACCTGGCGGATATCGAAACACTCTCCAGAACTCACGTCGCATGCAAACTCTGGTAAATCGCGTAATTGATAACAGTGGCGAAGAGCATCATGCACTGACTTAAATTCCTTGATTGGTAATACGCTCTCATAGCTATATGGCGTAGATTGCCCCATCAACTCTCGCTGACGTTTTCGATAAGCGTATTCCTCTTTCTGCGTAAAACGCGAGCGGTCTATAGCCGTAAGTGAATAATTAGAGCACTGTCGTTTCTCGCTCAGTTCTGTAGACGCGATGTCGCCTACCATTTCAAGTTGCATGGCATAGTATTCATAGTCTTTCATTTGTGGCGTTCTCTAGGATTCGTAATGGTGACGAAGAGATACCTATCGGCTCACTTAGTCAGTTAGCTAGAAGAGTTCGTAGCGTTGGGTTGATTTTTTTTTATGGGTGAAAAAGAGACACTGTCACGATAAAGCAATCAACTTTTCACTAGTCGTTAGTGGGAATTGTTTGTCTTTCTCTTAAAGGGTGGGAGTAATAGCTCTTTGCAACAGAGTATTATCAATCATGAACTCAAACATTCTTCTTAAAGGGGTAACTTAGTGAAGTTTGTTAACAGTGAGCAAAAGTAAAATAGCCATAAACGCAGTATTTATTCATGCCGAAAAAAAGCGAGCCTCTTTGTGGGAGACCCGCTCTTATATGAACGCTGTGTAGCTACCAGTTCAACTTAATCTTCTTCCTCTTCTTCCTCATCATCAAAGTCGATGTCATAAGGGTACAGAACAACCTCATCTTCAGGGATTACAGGCTCACACGCTTCAAGCTCATCCTCATCAACAAAAGGTGTTGCCATGATGACATTCTTGAAGTTGTTATCTGTTATCCACTCCGAGTTCCATACCTGCTCGTGAGGGTCTGCATGTAAGCCAGACACAATGGAACAAAGCGTCTCACGGTACTGAATGTCGTCATTAATATGGTATGAAATACGCTGCAACCAGATATCTAAAATCCCAGTACCCAAGATCGGTTCGAACTTGTCTTTTACTAACTCTATCAGCTCAATCTTCTCGTCATCTTCTTCAACGAACCTTAGAACATTACTCAAGACCAACGCACAAGAAGCAAAGGTTCTTGGGTTATGGAGCATCATGTCTGCAATGATACTGACTATAGGACGGACATCTTCTTTCAGCTTCTTCATTCGCTCAAGGCGCTTGTTTATCTTCGCAAGGTATCTATCTAATTGACCCGAGTTCTTGTGCTTCCTAGAGAAAATAGCGAGCTTTAAGAGCGTCTTCTGGATAGTGGTAGCTGCCACTGTCTTACCAAACACCATCAAAGCCTCTTGTTTATCAGGCTTCATAGAGTTGAAGATGACGTCCTCAGATAAAGAAGTCTTAGACGCATTAAGCTGTAAACCAAGACCCTGTAGGATAACCGTAAGATGGCGAGCTATCGCCTCAGCGTCCTCCTTACTGTTCGTGAAGACACGGTAATCATCACGGTATCGAATGATGTGATAGTCGTCGATGCCCTCATCATCCAGCTTCTCTCCTAGCAATTCATCAGCATACCCAAGGACAATCTCCGCAATAAAGTCCATCAAAGCGGAGCCTTGAGGAATACCGTTAGTCTGACCCCAGCGCATCTGTCGTAGGGCATAATCTATACGGTTTCCAAGGTTGGCATTGACACCTCGTATAGGCTTAGCGACTTCTTTGGTGTGAATAGCCCAAGGAATCGAATGCGTGTAGATAGACGGATAAAAACTAGCAATATCAGTTGTGAAAAGGTACTTGAACTCAAGAGCCTTATTAATTGACTCTTGCTCTACATCTCGCCACCAACCATTTACTGTTTCAGCGGTATCAGAAGTGTCTTCATCGTCTGACTCCCTAGGTAGGCTGACACAAACAATCTTCTCATTACCTTGGAACTCATCGAACCTTTGTACCAACTGTTCCCATTCATCATCTTTTGTAATTTCATGGGTTAAGTGAGCGTATATAGCTGGATGGATTAACTCAAAGGGACGCCATGAGTAGTGACCGTCTTTGTTTGTCTGTAAGGTATAGTTGGCACCCTCAAAGTTACATGCGTCTTTGTAACCAATATCTTTGATGCCGTTTGGTTTTTGATTTAGGTCGGCACTTACAGCCTCTAGGAGTGGCTCGAAGTCGAAGTAGATTGGTAGTGGGAAGCTACAATAACTCTCGTGCTTAAGAAAAAAATCTTTAGCTTCTTCCGCTGTCATTTCTGTTACTAAAGTCATGATTCTGGTCTCGAACTTGAAAATACCGACACACTTTAATATTCATTCAGTAGCAATGTCTCATATTGCATTATCAAAACGAGTTAAAGCTCAAATATCTAGGCAATCAAGACATGAAAAGGCAGGGAATGAGAGCGAAGATAGACGCCCAGTAAAATAAGCGGGAACATAGGGTCAACATAAAGGCAGGCGTGTACAAGTCCTCACATACCAGAAAGCCCCACGATGTGAGGCTCAATGTATATCTAATTCGGCTAATCAGTTATCAAGCAGTCGATAGACTGTCGCTCGACCAACTCCCAGACGCTTTGCAATTGCTACCATGCTTAACCCCTCTCCTTTTAAACGCTCAACATCTTCGCGAGTAGCTGTCGTAGCTTTAGGGCGTCCTAAGTGTTTACCCTCAGCCTTGGCTGCTGCGATGCCTTCTCGCTGTCGTTCTCTAATAAGTTCTCGTTCCATCTGAGCAACACTCGCTAGAATGCCCAGAACGCCACGCTGAGCGGCTGTAAGCTCTCCGTCAAAGCGCATACCCTCTTTATGGAATACAATGCTTACGTTGCGTTCTGTGAGTTGTTCTACCAGTGTGACGGCGTCTCCAGCACCAGAACGGCAGACACGGTCAAGACTATGAATATGTAGAGTGTCTCCAGCTCGTAGGTACTCTAAGCAAGCCTGAAGTTCAGGACGCTCGACTGTCTTCGCTGATAACTTCTCTTCAAACACACGGTCAAGCTCTACTCCTTGAAGCTGTCGCGCAGTGTTTTGGTCTACAGTGGAAACACGGATATAACCTACGTTCTGCCCTCTGGAGCCATGTGTCTCAATACTCTTCTCGTCTAAAGAGTTAGAAGACTCCGCACTCTCCCACTCTTCCAGATACTTGCGAGCATGAGACGCACCACAACAGAAAGACTCTCCTGTCCATTCGTTTGTAGCAGTGAGTGAGCCAGTAGGTAGCTTCTCAAGTACAACCACTAGGTCATTGTCCAGAGTGATAGTTAATGGTGAGCCTGCTTTGATTTGGTTAGCGTTGAAGTATGCAGCCATGATGTGTGTCTCTTAATGTGTCTCATAATCTCTAAGAGCTTTTAGATTAACAGTGTCCGAAATTAAAAGTCAACCTTTTGAGACACAAAAAGACAGACCGATGAGACAGTCTCCAAAGGTGTACTTATGAGACACTGCCATTAAATAGAGGATGACATTGTGCTTTAGCCTTTGTTACACCAAGGGTGCTCGTTAAGTGAGTGCCCTTTGTAAATACTCAGGATAGGAATGATGTCCCCCTTAATCTAAACAATGGGCGTAAGCATTGGTTATATCCTTAAGATGCATAGGTAAGGCTAGGGGCTTAGTGATTTATAGGAAGACATACCCAGAAACGAGTAACATCAACGCTGTGTCTAGCCCAGTGTCAGGTTGTCTACCACCTCCCCGTCAACATTCTTCAATAAGCAAGCCCATCCCCCGCAAGTCGAGCATGGGTGTACCCCAAAGGGCGTATGGGGGAGATAGGGACGAAATCGTATATCTACATATTGCGCTTAAATTTTTAACAGTATTTTCATTTAGGGTCTTTGATATACCCAGAAAGTCGATGAGAAGACCAAAGGTGTTCAATTTTAAATACCCATTAGCAGTTCCTCTCGTAAAATCTGGAAGACTGTCATAACCAAAGACCTTTAGATTTCACAAGGAACAATGTTCGTTATCCGTAGCACAGCCACTAACGGTCAAATAACAAGCAAAACTTCCAAGAGACCCAAGCTATAAGAGACACCAACAAGTTCCTGCCCTGAGTTCGCCATTGAGTCCCTACTTTGAGTTAACACAAAATTCCTTACTGCAAGACTTCCTATTTCTTCTGTCTCCTTAAAGCAAATACTACTTAGAGCCGACTTAGTGTTAGACCTATGTACATAGGAGACACTAAGCTCTTACTGTATTGATTATCCTATAAGAAGAATAATCTTCTTCAGTTGAACATAGATAAGGAAGTCTTATTTGAACTCGAAGCAAGACACTGAAATAGTGAGGGTCTTCGAGCTGACTAAGAGTAAGAACTCAATGTGGGTGTCCCCTATATAGCTTGGGTCTCTTGGAACTTTTGCGCAAAGTTTAATCAGGAGGAAGGAACCCAGTGTGTGCGCCCTATATAGCTTGGGTTCCTTGGAACTTTCGGTCAATCTTTAAGCAATAAGCCTTAAGACAGCCTAGGTGTGATGAAAGGATAATGTCTTTTTAAGAGTAGAATTCTTCTAGGACTTTATCAGCCTCATTCTCCTTGTCTGCCAGTCTCTTCTGCTTGTACTTATCATGCTCTATCACGAACTCAGTGAATGCACCGTCTACCCACTCAAAGCTCTGCTCATAGCCCGAGACCACCTCAACACGCTTAGTCTCTCCGGTAGTCAACTTGATGTCGATAAAGCCTTGGAACTCTGCGTCTTGGAACTCAATGAGCTTCTGTGTCTCATAATAATCAGCTTGACCAAGAGTTATGCTTTCTAATCTTCTATTGAGAAGAGCATTCACTCGGTATCTGGAGTCTTCATCGTTACCAACGTCTTCCAGCACTTGCTGTATCTCGTCAATGTGGTCACGCATAGCTGAGAGCTTAATGTCCTCTGCGTGTATCTGAGACTCTAGCTGACATACAGACTCTTCAAGACCTGCCTTTCTCTGTTCTGCTGCATTAAGTCTCTCCGCCAGAGCTTTGCTGGTGGGTAGAAGTAGCAGAGCCTCTAGCGCATTCTCAGTTTCCCTAGACACCTGCTCAAGCTCAACCATAGCAAGACTTAACGCCTCCTCAAGGTGTTGCTTTGAAGTCTGAACATGTGTGGAGCTAGATGTCTCCCAGTCAAGTTGGCGTAACGCAAGCATTGTGATTGTTTCAGTCGCCTTATAGTGCCAATTCTTAGCCACACAATCCGAAGAGCGCAACTGAGAACAACGGAGGCTACGGTATGTCACCCCTTTAACTGTCGAGCTATTCAAAGCTAACCCAGAACCACAAGAACACTTCAGAAGACCCTTGAACAAGTTCACCATAGCACCGTTTGAATGACGTCCTTGCGATGTTGCCTTGCTTGACTTCAAGGTATGACACTGAGCATAGAGTTCTTTCGATATGATTGCAGGATAATAGTCCTGAACCTCACCTCCGTCAGGTACATCTCGTCCATTCTCACGCTTCAAAGGCTGCATGATGCCAATGACTGATTTCTTATTTAGAAGATTACGAACAGTCGTATGTGTCCAGCTCTTAGACTTACCCCAGTATGGGACTCCTAACTCATTCAGTCTTACAGCAATAGGCTTAAGGCTCATACCCTCTGCGTACCACGTAAAGACATCTCGGACGATTTGAGCTACGTCCTCGTTTATGATGAAGTGAGTTTTGTCATTTGACACGGTGAGCCATTCAGGACACTTTCGGGAGACGATGACACCTTGGCGCATCTTGTCTTTGTTCCTGCTCTTAGCATCACGAATGCGCTTGCTCTTCATCTCGGACTCATCATGAGCACGCTGAGCCGTCATAGCCCATACCATGAGGTCAACCATTTGGTTGTCGGAGTCTTTGGTGTAGAGTCGCTGGTCACTTAGCGTAAAGATGGAGACACCGAGGTCAATAAGTTCAAGCATTAACCTGATGGACTCATTAACTTCCTGTCTTGATAGGCGGTCTATATTTTCAACGATGAGAACAGAGTGAGGCTCAACACCCCCACTCTTAGCTAACTGGATAAACTCACTTAGAGCACCAGTGTGACGGTTAGAGCCTTTCCAAGCACTAACCCCTAAGTCACTGTAGTTCTTATCACTTAAAGTCCAACCACGGGCATCACAAACTGCTTGAATTGCTTCTTGCTGTCTGGTCGCACCGTAGCCTTTAAGCTGTTTCTCCGTTGACAGTCGCGTATAACTGTATGCTACTATCACATTCGGCCTCAGTCTGTTGTTTAGGGAATGCGATAGAGTACCTTGACTACATGCCAACCAAATTTGGTTTTCACTAAGTGAGGTACGAGTGTTTCTCCGGTAAAGCACACTTTATCGAACTGAGGCACCATTTGGCCCTTTTTGAACTCACCTAAGTCGCCGCCTTTTTTACCTGATGGGCAGGTTGAATACTTCTTAGCAAGAGTCTGAAATTTAGCACCTTTTTTCAGTTGCTTAATGATGTCTTCTGCCTGTTCTTTATGCTTCACTAAAATATGAAGCGCTGCTGCGGTTCTTGCCATGATCTTTCTCATTGTGTTGCGATGTGGTGATTTTAACTCAAGACTGACCATTCTTCACTTCATTAAGCTAAGCTAAGCCCAAAACAAGGGTAAAATTGATTAAGTCCCTTGCCGCAGTGCGTGATTCCCTTTACATTGCTTTTTATAAATAAAAAAACAACGACGAAATCAGGAGACAACAATGGCGAAAACGATCAGTAAGGCGAGCCAGTCTCAGGGGATGCTTATGTTTAAGCTATCTTTGACTCAGAGTTTTGCAATCGGCACGTTGAAAGTGAGAGAGATCGTTCCTTTTCAACCAATGACTCAGCTGCCCTACTCACACCACCATGTTATCGGGACTGTCACTATTCGTAATCTGACTGTTCCTGTCATTGATATGTCGGCTGCGGTAGGCTTTCGTCCAATTTCACCTCAAGAGTACCAAAGCTGTGTTTTGATCGTCACAGACTGCTTGAGAACCGTTGTTGCCTTCTTAGTCCGTTCTATTGATAAAATCATCGAGTGTGATTGGCGTAGTATCGAATCGCCGCCGTCAAGCGTTGGTCAAAATGTGTTTGTGACTGGTATTACACGCTATCAAGATCGCATCGTACAGATGCTGGATGTCGAACTACTGCTATCAAAAATCTACCCAGAATATGAGAACGCTCAGATCCCAATGTTGACAGACGTTGAACGTGAACGGCTCAAAGCGCTCAATATTCTTTTGGTTGATGATTCACTCATCGCCAGAAAACAGCTCTCTGATGCACTAGATAGCATCAATATTCCTTATAGCATCTGCAATAATGGTATGGACGCGCTGAAAATGATGCGTGAACAAGCGCAACGTGGGCACGCGATAGACCTTCTGGTAAGCGATATCGAGATGCCTGGACTCGATGGCTATGAACTTGCGTTTGAAGTGCAAAATGATGATTCGCTGCGCCACGCTTACTGTATCTTGCATACTTCACTGTCGAGTGAAATCTGTGTGGATAGAGCTCAGCAGGTAGGTGCACACGAAGCGCTAGAAAAGTTCAATGCAGGTGAACTGATCGAAGCGATGCTTAAAGGCGCAAAATCGTTAGAAAAGGCACCTAAAAAGCAGCAAATTACGATTTAACGGTGGAAATCAGCCCATCGCTATCCTGAGTTTTATTTCTTCGGCATTGTGTAGCTTTTACTCACAAATTCTACCTCTTCCACACCTTCGATGAAATTGGTTAGCGACGCTAAAGCATAAAGAGTATTGGCAACTAAGTTGGCGTATTTGAACAAGATATCAGCAGGTGATTTTTTGCCGCTGTGTTCGATCGCCACCAGCGCTCTGACCACTTTCTTTGCTTGGCAACGCGCTAAGTGCAACTCACTGGCAACTCGGCAACCTCCCGGCAATACAAACCCTGAGAAACCGCCCTCTAAACGCTCACGTATCGCATGATAGTCGACTTTAAGTTCACTCAACTCTAACTCAGTGATTGCCAGCTTTCCTCGAACCGAACCATTCAAGTGATAAACATTCGGCTGCAGGCGAGTTAATACGTCGCGAACCTGTGGTTCGAGATCCATGGTAAGAACTAAGCCTATGCGACAACAAAGCTCATCGGAAAGGATCTCAAAGTCGCACGCTGGACTCTCTTCGTAAATAAACGGATAACAGAACTCATCCCAATCTCGGCTTACTGGTTTCACTTAATGCTCCTAATAGGTATCTCGCGCACACTATTAGATAATACCTTGGCAAAAGCAAACATAAACCCAACCTTAGGCGCATAAAAAAGGCCCTCACCACAAGCGAGAGCCATTTACCAATCAAGCAAAAGTTCAGACTATTCGTTCGGTACTTTTTTGTGACCTTCTTGTAGGTGAACGAAGTCCACTAGATCATCGCCAGATACTTGGTATGCTTGACCAAAGCCTTTAACGAACAGGCCGTTTTCAGCTTTAAGGTTAAACAGTGAGAAATCTTGAAGTTGGCTTAGACCATCAATGATCTCCCCAAAACGGTCCTTCATTTGTGCGATAACTTGAGTCCAAAGTTCACTCTCACGCTCAACGACTGATGCCGTTGCATCAAACGTGAGACGCTTGCGCGCATAAAGCTGCTTTGAGCTCTCTTCGTCTTCAATCATCATCAAAGACACGTTCGGGTTCGCTTTTAGGTTACGGGCATGACGTGCAATATCAGAAATTAAAACAAAATAGCCCTCTTGGTTTTGAACGAACGGCGCATAGCTCACGTTTGGGCGACCTTCTTCATCAACAGTAGCCAGCTGTAGCGTACGACGCTCTTGACGAAACTCTTTGATCTCTGGACCTAAGCGGCCTTGAAGACGTTCTTGTTTTACTTGCTGTTCCATGGTGATTCCTTATTTACTTTCTCTAAATTATTATATTCTTAGCCAAGGAGAAACTCCGATGTCTCTTCTTGGCTCGCTCTAATCGTTGCTTATCTCAAGTCGCGAAACATGATAATTAGCCTCGCGCTTTCAACGCGTTGAAGCGTTCTACTTGGTCAGCAATAAGCTCACGTTTCTCATCACGGCCTAAGTAAATCTTAAAGATGTTTTCGCCAGTCTCGCTGAAGAAACCAAAGTAGTGACTCTCGCGCCCCATGAATGGTTTGCTCACCAACGCCACATGTTTAACGTTGTCTAGTTTAAGGTGACCATGAAGCTCGCCCTCTTTGCCCATTAGGTTGTAGTAACCACGAGCCACTTTACCTTTAGGGAAAGGCGCTTTAACTTCAAAGATTGAACCGAACGAGTGAACGATCGTCGTTACTGGGCCCCAACCAACAAGACCTTCAAGGATCTCTTGAGCACGAGAGCCGTCTAGCATCACAGACATATCGCCTGGGAGTGCAGCGACGACTTCTGCTTCTGTCACGTTCAGCTTTTCAGCAATAGCTGTAGGGAGTAGCTTGGGTTCTTCTTCGAGAATATGAGCGACGCTTTGCTCTAATGTTTCGATCATCTCTACCGTTGTATCTGTCATTGAATTCATTTCCATTATTAATTATGCGTGTTTCTTTACAGCATGAGGGTGATGAGCAGGACGCGACTGTCTTGCTTGTGGATTCGCTTCAAAGTAATCCACATTCAAAACTTGAATAACGCTTTGCACTAATGTCACAGCCCAAAAGCTGCCTGCAATGGTTAAAGTTAAGTAGTCTTCAGACAATTCGACCAGTCCGTTACTTTGCCAATGCGAAAATAGAGGCTTTAAATAATCAAACGTGTCTTGTCCCATGAAGGTCGCCAGTAGGCTTCTGCGTACAACTCCGGAATCAAAACCCGCTTTCAGTGAAGAGAAAATAGGTTCAAGTTCGCTTTGCTTGGTCATCATGGCGATTGGACGCTCACCACGCTTAACCGAGTCCATGTAAGTCTCTAGCGTTCGATGTTGCATGATGCCGTGACCACCAACATTACCACCGGCACCACAACCGACAGGCAGTACTTCGGCGTATGTCTTAGCTAAGCTGTTGTAGATACTGCGTTCACGATTGTCACGAGCCCAATGATTCACACTGAGTTTCTTAACTTTGTGTTTTTCCATAAACTCGACGCCAGCCAAATACATGCTTGCTTTATCAGGGGTTGTCGCAGGAGGCGGAATCTTACCTTTATCAACCAAGTTCAGCATTGGTGCATCACCACCCACGATCAGTTGGTATAGGTCAATACCGTGTGCGCCAGTCGATATGTAATCGTGCAAGTCTTGCTCAAACACATCCATGGTTTGGTGTGGCAAACCATAAAGTAAGTCGAGTACGATTGGGGCTTGCTCAGTTTTACTTAATGAGCTGATTCTCTCTAGAACCACTTCGCGATCATCTAGTCTTTTTGCGCTGCGACGGACTTTGGTATTGAAGCTTTGAATTCCAAAAGAGAATCGGTTAAAGCCACCCTCTAGCGCTCGGTCAAACATTTCATCACTGAAACGGTTAATTCTCCCTTCGAGAGTCATTTCCACATCGTTCGCTAATGGGAAATGCTCACGAATCGCTTTGCCCAACAGCTCAACTTGCATTGCAGACAAATCCGTCGGAGTGCCTCCACCAATGTAAACCGCATGGAAAAGGCCAGATTGAGCCCAAGGTGTTTTTGCTTTTTGCTTCAACTCAAAAAGCAAGGCTTCAAAATAATCGTCAACAAGTTTGCGGCTAGCAGCGTTCTGGAAAAAATTACAAAAAGTACAACGTACTCGGCAAAAAGGAATGTGGATATACAAACAACGTTTATCCTGTTTCTTTCCTTCTTTTAGCATCAATTCGTCGAACAAATTCAACTTCTTATCTTGAGCAATGGGAGTCGCACTTCCACCAGCGTGTGCCGAGTGCTTTTTTGCAAACGCAAAACGCAGCGAGGCTGGCGTTGAAACACCCAAAATAGATTGGTCAAATTTATAAATATCGAGAGTCATATAAATTACCTAAACGCTTACCGAGCCAAGCTTGGAAGACTATTCGCTAAAAACTGAGAGAATCATAAATAGCCTGAAATGATAATGCAATTGATAATTGATCTTATTTAGATTCTAAGCAATAATCGGTATTAGATTTTCGTTTAGGTGAAGGGTTAATTGTGAACGTTCCAAGGTATGTCATAGCAGGGGGAGCCTCATTGGTGATTCATGCTGCGTTGTTGTTTGTCGCGCAAGAATCAAAGGTATTTGCTATGCCAGCTGGCGCAGAATCTAAAACTGTTGCTCTTAACTTTAAGCCACAAACTCAACGGTCCGTGAAACGTGAAAAAACGGTCACCGAACCCGTTGAATCAGAAGTCACTCCTGAACCTGAAATAACAGAAACGCCTGTAGAACCCACACCACCTCCAGTAGCAGAACCGAAAAAGGTTCAGCCGAAAAAAGAAGCAATCACTAACAAGCCAAAACCTGAGCCAAAAAAAGATCTCGTCAAAAAGCCTGAACCTAAACCGCCAGTTGAAAAACAGGTAAAGAAAAAACCTGTACAGAAAAAGCCCATAGAAAAAAAAGTGGTAGAAAAGAAACCTGAGCCGGTTAAGCCACAACCTGACAAGAAAATCGCCGAAAAAAAAGTCGAACGTAGCGAACAGAATAAAGCGCAGCCGCAGCCCGTAAACCAAGGTGTAACGAATGTAGAGCCAATATTAATCACTAAACCAAGTTTCAGTGCTCGACCGGTGCCGCCTAAATACCCAAGACAAGCGAGACGCCGTGGCGTTGAAGGGGTTGCGACTTATGAGATTTGGCTTGATGAAGACGGCAAGCAAGTTAAGCAAGCGTTAGTGAACTCTTCAGGTGCGCTACTTCTCGATAAGGCCGCACTCGACGCAATCAAAAAATGGCAATTTTCACCACACACCGTAAATGGTCGAGCAATCGCTCACCGTGTACAAGTACCTGTTCGTTTTAAGTTGGACTAAGACATGCAACAAATCAGTTATTTACAAGAGCAATTAGGCCTAATGACGTGGCCATTGCTTATCTGCTCAGCGCTTACTGCAATGATCATCGTTGAGCGTATTTTCCAAGTGATGTTAAGTATCGGTGTTGGACGTCGCGCTATTCGTAAGGAGCTTCACCAGATCTCTCCAACCGACACTCATCAAATTGAAACACTCGCTGTAAATTTGTCCAATAAGCGCCCACTGCTCTATAAAGGTGTTTCGATGGTGCTGGCTCATCACTCTTTTTCTAAGGGGTTACGTGAAGACGCTGCGGGGATCTGGCTTCAAGAGAAACGCCACCAGCTACATGCGGGGTTACGACTACTGGGGTTGATCGGCGTTATCAGCCCACTGATCGGCCTACTGGGTACGGTTCTTGGTTTAATCGAGATGTTTAAAGGCGTTGCTGCCACAACAGGCAGTATCACACCCAATGATCTAGCCGATGGACTTGGTCTTGCAATGCGCACCACCGCGGCAGGCTTGATCATCGCTCTTCCTGCGATTTCAGGTGCACAACTGCTAGGTCTATGGGCCGACAGAGTATTGGCTAAATTGGAGCACACTCTGAACTACGTCAACGTGTGGCTAGAGGGTATGTCGATGCAACCAACCACGACTCAAGTTACCGCATCACAGCAGACCGCTACAACGGAAGGTGCGCGCTAGTCATGATCAAAGTCTCTCAGAATCACAATGCATCAAGCTTAACGCCTGATCTGACACCTCTTTTGGACATCATCTTTATCGTAATGGTGTTCTTGCTTCTTACTGCTTCCGTGAAGTTGGAGTCATTGGACGTTGAGTTACCGAGTAATGACAGCAGCAATGTGTCTGAGGTGCACAAAGACTCGATCAGCGTAAACCTGCTTAACCGCGAACCCTACTGGGCAATCAACGGCAAAGAGTACATTGATTGGGAGAACTTTAAGTTGGCGCTACTTGAAGAAGTCGGTTCTGGTGATAGCAAAAAGCCAATCATCATTGGTGCGGACAAAACCGCGGATGTGCAGAACCTCGTTAAGTTGCTCTCCTTCCTACAGGACAACGGTATCCCTGCAACGCAACTGCTGACTGAAGGCGAATAAGCAGCCGACGTTAAACGGAAAGCTTCAAAGGCGTGGGCACCAATCTACGCCTTGTAAACATTTCAAATCATGTCGGCCAAATATGCGGACCGACAAAAACAGACAATAAGAATAGAATTATGAATACAATTAAAGAGCTCAATCACAATCACTCAGTCAAAAAGCCGCTTAAGAAGGGGCTACTTTCGATGGCAGCGCTTTTAGGTTTCTCTCTCGCGACTCATTCAGCGATTGCAGCCGACGATGCGCACCAACAACGTATTATCAGTGCCGGTAGTGCTGTCACGGAACTTGTATTAGCTCTTGGCGCCGACGATCAACTGGTCGCAATTGATGTTACTAGCCGTTTCCCGCAATCAGACAAACTTCCTAAAATTGGCTACCACCGTAATCTATCAGCAGAAGGGCTTATTGCTCTGCAACCGACCACTCTGATCGGCTCTGATGAAATGGGTCCAGATACGGCAATTTCTCAACTCAAATCAGCAGGTGTTGCTGTTGAAATCGTTAACACAGAAGCAAGCGTAGATGGTCTACTTAAGCGTATCGACCAAATCGCAAAGATCACTCACACGCAAGAGAACGCGACAGCGGTCAAAGAAGAAGTAAGTAAGAAGATCGCTGCGCTTAAAGCGAACCAAGTTCCTCAAAACGAAGCTAAGAAAGTTCTGTTTCTATTGATTCACGAAGGTCGACCAGCCAATGTTGCTGGCAGTGAGACCACTCCAAACGCGATCATCGAGCTTGCGGGTGGTATTAACCCAGCGGCTGAAAGCTTAACGTCTTATAAACCACTATCTATGGAATCTATGGTTGAGATGCAACCAGACGTTATTCTTGTCAGTGGCCGTAGCTACCAAAAAATGGGCGGAGCAGACGCTATTTTGAATTCATTACCAATGCTAGCGGCTACGCCAGCGGGTATGAATAAGCAGATCATCACCGTCAACGGTAGCGCACTAGTTGGTGGTCTTGGCTTAGCAAGTCTTGCCGAAGCAAAACGTTTAAACGCACGTATTTATCCACAATAACTGATTGTGCGTTTAGTTTAAGGCTCTCATTATGCTGTTAAGAACCATACCTTTAAAAACATCAATGGTAGGCTTTGGTATCGCCCTAGTCTTCATTGCTCTGTTTTCGATTACTGTTGGACCAATGAACATTAGCTTGAGCGACAGTGCGGCAAGCTTGTTTAATCCAAACAATGAACTCGCGCCTCACATCAATCTGGTGATCCAAGAAATTCGATTGCCACGAACCATTCTGTGCATGGTGATTGGTGCCATATTGGCGCTATGTGGCGCAGTGATGCAGGGGCTGTTTCGAAATCCACTCGCAGAGCCGGGAATCATTGGCGTTTCCGCAGGAGCGGCATTAGGGGCAGCATTGGCTATCGTTATGTTCTCTGAGTTGAGCCTTAACTACCCAGGTTTCATGAACTTTGCAGCAGTACCAGTGTTCGCCTTTCTTGGCGGCGCATTAACGACACTCTTGGTTTATAAGCTAGGTACAGGTAAGTTCGGAACTTCCGTGACCATCATGCTGCTGGCAGGTGTGGCGATCAGTGCCCTTTCCGGTGCTGGTATTGGCTTTTTAAACTTCCTAGCTGACGATCAAATGCTTAGAGATCTCTCATTATGGTCAATGGGTTCATTGGCAGGCGCTAAATGGTCTGGGATTGTATTGGCTCTTATGACCTTGGTTGTGCTGTTTATCTTGTTCTATCGCCAAGCGATGTCGCTAAACGCACTTCTCCTTGGTGAGTCAGAAGCGCAACATTTGGGTATTCCCGTTCAGAAACTAAAACGCCAGTTGATCTTACTAACAGCTGCAGGTGTGGGTATTACCGTTAGTCTCTCAGGCATGATTGGATTCATTGGCTTAGTGATTCCTCATCTTGGTCGCATGCTTGCAGGTCCTGACCACCGTGTACTGCTCCCTCTATCTGCAGTCCTAGGCGCACTATTGCTGACAGCCGCTGATATGTTCTCGCGTGTGGTACTGGCACCAGCCGAGCTGCCGGTAGGGATCGTAACGGCCATTATCGGCGCACCGTTTTTCCTATATCTACTATTTCAACAAAAAGGGAGGATTCTGTAATGCACTCCCCAGCCATCAAAGCCAGCGAGATCCATGTAAAGTTTGGTAGTAAAGTAATTCTCGATAATGTATCCATTGAGATTGAAGCGGGAAAAGTGACAACACTTCTTGGCCCTAATGGTGCTGGAAAAAGCACCTTGCTCAAAGCATTGTGCCAAGAAATCGAAAGCCAAGGTCACATCGAGTACTTTGGCCAAGAGAGAGCCCTTTGGTCACCGAGCACGCTAGCGAAACATGTGGCAATGCTCCCACAACACAGTACGCTCACTTTCCCATTCCTTGCAAACGAGGTCGTAGAACTTGGCGGTATTCCATTGCAAGAATCTAACCGAGCAGTGACTAAAATCGCACAAGAAAAGATGAATACGGCAGACGTGTCTCACCTAGCTGATCGTCTCTACCCATCACTGTCTGGTGGTGAGAAGCAGCGCGTGCATTTAGCGAGGGTGTTGACTCAACTGCATCACTCAGGTGTTCAGACTGTATTGATGCTGGACGAGCCCACCTCGGCACTCGATCTCGCTCATCAACACAACACATTGAAAGTTGCGCGCAAAATGGCAGACGAACAAAACGCAGCGGTGATTGTGGTGTTACACGACTTAAACCTAGCCGCGCAGTATTCGGATCGTTTATTAGTGCTGAAAGATGGGCAATTAGTGTGTGATGGGCCCCCCTGGGACGCACTAACACCTGAGATGGTTGAAGAGGTCTATGGTTATCGAAGTATTATTGAAAAGCACCCTACGATGAACTTCCCTCAAGTCCACCCTGCTGGCTAAAAACACGAAGAGCACCCAAAAGGTGCTCTTTTTAGTTTCTAAAGGCTTAAAACGTCATTCACGTGCATTTAAGCTATTGTTCAGTTCAACAATAGATATTGTTACTGTAGATTTCGATAATCCCGAATGATTACTTGTAACAAATTCAATCGTCCGCCTCGTTGCTTCTGGAACCACGGTGAGAGCCAAATAACGATGGGTTTCAAAAGCAGCAAGCATAAAAAAGCTCCTTAAGAGGAGCTTTATTTCGGTGGACTATTTGCTCATTTGAATGAGAGACTTACCAATTAACCACTCTAGTTCTTTGCCGCTTGTTTCGCCAAACTGAGTTTCAGTCAGTTTGTACAGGCGGTCAATACCGTTTGCAGCGAACTCATGTGCGCTCTCAGAAGTAACGATGTGGTGGAACAGCAGACGTAAGATTGCTAAGAACTCAGCATCTTCCAAGGCTTTGATCCAGCTTTTAGAAAAAGCATCTAGACCATTTTCAAAATCGATATGTTCCATGAACATTTTGAATATACGACCATCAAGCGCTGCCGTAAAATCTGTCTTCTTTGGAAAGTGGTGGCTAATACCAGTACGAGAAACACCCGTTTGTTGACTCAACGTCGTGTAGGACATCTTGTCATAACCCAGTCTCAATAACTGGTCAACTACGGCATCCATAATTTTCTGGATAGTGATTTCTGTATCTTCTTTACTACGCTTTGGCATATTCAGGCTCTTCTTTTTGTAAATCCATCTAACTCATCAAATGAAGTCAGAATGAAAATCATTATCAGCATTCTGCAAGCAAGGGGCTTATCATGAGTACTTACACCTAAAAGCACGAAAGCACTCTATACAACTAGTTTTATATCATTGCGTCTTTGCGCACTTTATTAACTAGTCTTCGTAACCCACCTTACCGTTCTAAAGCAGTGTGTAAAAATAACTGCTTAGAATATGAAATACGAAACAATAAATTCATTATATAAATAACTATCAAGCGATAGATACTCTTATAAAATCATTCAGGGTGCAACTAACTGAATGATGTTCTGACAAATTAATGACACTAATTTTCAGAAAAATATGAGATTGATCACACCCATATTCACATTTATAAAACGTCATGCTCATTGACTTCCTTTACAAACAACATAGCATACCAATGCGATATAGGCCAAAGGATTTAATTTTTGTAGATACAGATCAAATTGCTCGGTAAAATAACCTCAAATTTTGTAAGAGGATTAGTTATGAACCAAGATGTTGGCACTAATGATGTGTGCGAAGCTTGCGGTTGTGCAGGTGAAATGGGCTTCATCATTAAAGAAGGCGACGATGTAGCAGAAGTTGTGATCTACGGTAACTCGAAAGACGCGATGGAAGCAGAGCTAACTAAGTACATTGATTTGGCTAAACAAGTTTCAAGCAGCGTTGAGTTTGAATCAACAGAGCTAACAGAAGAAACTAGCGAACTGCGTACTCGTTTCAAGTTTGAAGTGAGCGCAGAGAAAATTATCTTTGAACTGAAAACACGTTCAATTGCGCGATAATAACGCACTCTACTCTAGTGATTAAGACGAGCCTATTGCTCGTCTTTTTTTTCAAGCGTTTTCCATGATAGTGCGCCATTTGTCTCAAAGTCATTCTGTTTAGTACATTGAATGACAACACCGGAAATTTCCAGAACGGCCCCAAGACTATAGGTCTTGTCATCGTAATAGCAGACCCTTGGGTGCGTATTCTTTTGTGAAACAATCACTGCCTTTTTTGCGGGCACTGAAATAATATTATCGGCGTAAACGTTTGTATTCATCCCAAATAGACCCGATATTACTGTCAAAGATATGACTTGAATTGCATTTAATCTTTTCACTTATATTTCGCTCTCTGTTTAATTGGCTAAATTTAACAATTATCGGCAATATTTCTGGGCTCGTATTCAATTTCCGATATAGTAAGCGCAACTCTGTTAGAAGATCGCCATTATGCTCAGAATTGTCACATTGCTTGCGTGTTTACTCACCATACCAAATAGTATCTCCCAACCTCTCGATCACTATCAAATATTGAATCATCTCGACAATTACGGAAATCTGTACCTGCGTAACAAACCTTACACCGAGCTACCAGCAGGGTTAGTTGTCAAAGGTAATTTAAATATAGAGAAAACCTCAATCAAACAACTGCCGAAAGAACTAGAAATTGGCGGCAGTCTGAAAGCAGCGAATAGCTTGCTCAGAAGTGTGCCTACAGGAACCTCTATCAAAGGTTACGCTAACTTGCTAGGAAGTCAGATCCAGAGTTGGCCAAAGGGTGTCAAAGTTGGCGGCTTTATCAACTTCACCGATACTCCTCTGACAAAACTACCGAATGGTTTTCGTGTTAAGGGTGACTTGAGTTTGATTCGGACCCCTCTAACCGAACTGCCAAACGGCATCGTGGTTGAGGGAAATCTCTATATTGGTGGTTCTTCGATTACACAGTTTCCAGACGTGATGACGGTGAATGGCAATATCTATCTTGGTGGTAATACCATAAACAAATGGCCAACGACGTTGAATCTAGGTGGCGCGGTAGCGCGCTAGTCACATTGGAGCTTGAGACTTTGCCATGTAAGGCGATCAAAAAAGGAGCATCACGCTCCTTTTTAGTTTTGCCCTTGGCCGTCAAACTCTTAGGCTGAACTTAACCGACGTTCTTTACTGGGTTAGCATAGCTATCAATTAGGTACTGATGCGCACCTTGAGGAATGCTGGATAGTTTTTCTTCAAACTCACGCTTCACTGCTTCTGTAATGCTGTCGTCTTCTTTGCCTGCTGCAAGAAGATTGACAGGGAACAGTTTATAATTCTCGTGAATTTGACGGTCAATCTCTTCCGCCAATGCTTCTGGCGTCTCAAAATCTTGGTCGATCACAGAGCCAAAGCCAACGTGCACATGGCCTTTATTGCCCACAATACCTTGAATGATGCTTTCGATATCTTCAAATTCACCTTTCTCGTATGAGCCATTAACGTCCTTTTCAAACAGCTCTAGTGCTTTTGCCGTATCACAAGGGTCATTTTCATAAGAGATCGCAACCGGTACAATCTTCAATGATTTCACATATTCAGCGAAAGTAACTTTCTGTTTACGACCTTCGACATGGAACATCTTTAGGATTGCTGGATCAGTAAAGTCGTTACCATCTTTTGCACGCCCCTCTTTCTGCGCAATCCAGATAGAGTTGCCCGTATCTAGAGAGTGCTTGATATAAGAAGAGAGTTGGCCAAGCGCTTTCATCATCTCACGCGGGCCTTTTAAAGAGCGCTTAACAATAAAGCTTTTGTTTAAACGCATAAGCTCAGTTGCACATGGCTTCTTAAGCAGATTATCACCAATCGCAATACGGCATGTATTGTGGTTTTGCTGATGCAGTGCATAGTTCACCAAAGCCGGATCCATAGCAATATCACGGTGATTAGAGACAAACAGGTAAGACTGATTTTGTTCTAACGCTTCAAGCCCTGTGTAAGTCACACCTTTAGTTGTGTTCGCTAAGGTATCACGAAGGTATTTCTTCACTTCGATCTGGATCGCTTCAACGCTCTGTAACTTACTCCACTTCATTTTTAAGTAAACACGCAAGATTGGGCTCATGATCGCTTGGAACCAAGCTGCGTGGTTAGAAAAACGATAGTTTAAGATCGCGCTGATGAACTCTTCATCATTAATTAAGCGATCAAGTGCCGCAGGAATTTCGTCGTCATTATAAGGACGGATATCAATATATGGATCGGTCTGAGAAGTCATTTTTCACTACATCTAATAAAAAGCTGGCTCATTCTACGCATTGTTTTGCTTTCTCGCAGCTACAGAACCCATACTTTTGACAAGGTCTGACCAGAAACATGAGTTTTGCCAGCATTATTGTTGGCATCTGAGAAAATTAACGGTAACCTAAGCGGTCGCAAAACTAAGGACCTTCTATGAACTTCGCTATCGAATACACATCGGCTCACTACTCCCACCTAGAAATAACTCCTAGAAAAAAAGCGGTAAAACATAGCCTTGTATACGTTGAAAGTGGATTAGTTTTAATTAAGGTCGGTAAGCAGGAACACGCAATTGAGCCAGACCAAAGCATTTGGATCCCGTTTGATTGTTTGACTTCACTCACCTACTTTCCGAATACGCAAATCGCCCGTGTCGACTTTTCTGTACGCCTGACCGATGCGTTCCCTAAACAAGCGGGCTACGTTAACCAAACACCACTTTCACAAGCTCTATTAGATAAGTTAGCGACCTTAGCATTTAAAAACAAAGACACCAATAATACGTCTTCAACATGTAAAGAGCTGTTAGCAGTAGTTAAGCAGGAAGTGTTGACCTTTAAACCATTGCTGTGTGAAAGCGAATTATCGCAACGCTTCAACCGTTGGAACATTGAAGACTCACCACTATCTCAAGAGCAAACCTTAGTGATGGTGATGCGTGAAGCGAAAAAACGTATGCAATCTGGTCAGAAGAAAGAAAAGGTAATTGATGAGTTGTTCTCGGGTCAAACGGAAGAGTTCGAGCAACTATGTATGTTGGTGTTTGGCGATACGCTATAAGCTGACATCAGTTAGCCCAAACAACGAAAAAGCCGCGAACTGTCCAACTTTATGTGGTAACTCAGTGTCGCGGCTTTTTTAATTCGGCGTGTTTTTCGAGGTTTATTTGCTAGAGACAGATTTTCTAGAATCTTGGTTACAGGGATGGACTCGACTAAAACGGAAACTCAATCTGCATCATCATGTCGGCTTCTCTTGCATCATGCCAACGATAATCAAATCGCATACGCGGTTCGCCTACTGACTTCTCACCAAACCCGATGCTCAGTTGCAAACCGTGATTTAAAAGCCACTCTTCTGTGGTCATGTCGTACTTTTTGTCTTCGAGATCTTCTGGAAACCACATGCCCAACCCAACATAGTTCGAGCTAATACTTTGAGTGATGATGGGTGAATCTTTAGTTTGCAGTACCCAATCAGTCCAGTAGTCGTTTGAAGATGCTTCTGTTTCATCATTAAACCCACTCAGGAGCAGCATTGTTTGGCTGAAGGTTTCGAGGCTATCCGAAAAATCGAGGCACGTTGTTTGGTCATCCGAGTCGAACATTATTGAGTCTAAGCTAAATAGGTCACACTCAGCATGCGCATGCAAGCTGAAAGTAACGACGAAGCTAGTCGTTAAAAGTGCTCTTTTTAGCATAGTGCTCTGACCTCTTAGAGTGAAGAATTACATTGTCTTATACAGCCCACCGTCTTGCAAGATATTTGTAACTGACTTTGTACTCAAATTTGTAAAATCGTCACCATTTATAATCGCATTACGGATATCGGTACTACGAACCTTAACTTTTTCTGGGCAAGCCATCACAGACCAACGCTCAGTTATCTCGTCAGACTTATAAAAAGACGAGAACTTAAAAAAGTTATCTGGCCCGATGACAAAAGTTATATCGGCCGTTGGATGACATTCTTGAAGCTTTTTTAACACTGCATACGTCGTGACACTCTCACCCGGGGTATACAAACTTTGCTCTACTAAAGATAGTTCAACTTGCTCAATAGCCAAGTCATTGATAAATGCCTCAACAAGCTGACATCGAATATCATAGTCCAGCATAGCTTTCCCCCACGCGTGAGCAATGCTCGGAACAAGTAAGATTCGGTCGAAGTGCACCAAAGACTCAATGACACTTTTATGCCCTAAACTTGGTGGGTTAAATGCACTACCAAAAACCGCTATTTTTTCCATCGCTTGTCGCTGCCTTCTTTTATCTCACTGTGTAAAGAGGTTTTTATCTCTCTTGATTTCGGTATGATAACACTAGATTTCAATTTGCTTGCAGGAAAGGAATACTAATGGAACAGTTAATTCGTGATGAAATGCGCGTTCTACCATCAATTGACGCTCAATTTGAAGTGGATCGTCGTGTCGAGTTCATCAAAAACAAATTACAACAATCAGGATGTAAGTCTCTTGTACTGGGTATCAGTGGTGGCGTTGATTCAACAACATGTGGCCGACTCGCTCAGCTAGCAGTAGACAGTCTTAACGAATCAAGCAACAGCAACGATTACCAGTTTATCGCCGTTCGCCTGCCTTACGGTGAGCAAAAAGACGAAGATGAAGCACAGCTTGCGCTCTCTTTCATCCAACCATCTCAATCTGTATCAGTAAACATTAAAGCGGGCGTTGATGGCCTGCATGCCGCGTCTCATGTTGCGCTTGAAGGCACAGGTCTTCTTCCTACTGATTCAGCTAAGATTGATTTCGTCAAAGGCAACGTAAAAGCTCGTGCTCGTATGATCGCTCAATACGAAATCGCAGGTTACGTTGGTGGCTTAGTTATCGGTACTGACCACTCGGCAGAAAACATCACTGGTTTCTACACAAAGCACGGTGACGGCGCATGTGATCTTGCACCACTGTTTGGTCTAAGCAAACGTCAAGTTCGTGAGCTGGCGGCAACACTAGGCGCACCAGAACTTTTGGTGAAAAAGGTCCCTACAGCTGACCTTGAAGAACTGGATCCTCAAAAAGCAGACGAAGATGCACTGAACCTGACTTACGACCAGATCGATGACTTCCTAGAAGGCAAAGAAGTGTCTAAAGAGGTCTCTGATCGTCTAGTAAGCATCTATCAAGCGACGCAGCACAAACGTCAACCGATCCCGACGATCTACGACTAAGCTCAAATTGGTCACGCCGTATTTTGCGTGCCTAATTAGCTCAAAACTCGCAAAGCAAAAGGCCGACGGTGAAGTTCACCGTCGGCCTTTTCATTATGTTTTATCACTAGGGCCTATTGATACCAATCGTAGTAAATAACTGCTCACCCTAGCTTGTTAAAATGCTCGATAACTGCGTTAGAATTTTTGATTGTAGAATAACTACTTATCGAAAAATGCTGCCTTGTTCTCAAGCCTTTTTCCTGCGCTATTTTTGATCACTTACTTACTGTGATTGGTATGACCAATTAGCAATTAAGCCACAACCTAGTCGACTACTTCGATGTCGGTTTGTGGTACGCAGCAACATGCCAATACTTGCCCCATATTACGCTCATGATCTTGCAGCGCTGGAACATCAGGTTGATGCACTTGCCCAGATTCTAGAGTCACCTTACATGCTCCACAGAATCCAGCTCGGCAGCTTGAGGCAATGGAAACACCCGCCGCTTCCGCTTGGTCAAGCAAAGTACCTTGGTTGTTGCCCTCAAACAGATAACCATTAACGCTTAACTGCAGAGTTTTCACCACTTCTTCCGTTGCGTGGTTAACACCAAACGCTTCTTGATGGTAATGCTGTGGATTTAAACCCATTTGAATCAGCATCTTTTTAGCATTGTCCATAAAGCCATCTGGGCCACAAACAAATGCTTGGCGTCGATGCAGGTCATCGATCTTCGCGATATGAGAAACGCTCAAACGCCCTGACAAACCTTGCCAACCTTTAGCTGGCTGACTTAGCGAATAGATCACCTTTAGGCCTGGGTGCTTATCCGCAATTTCCTGAATCTCTTGTTGATAAGGGATATCCAACTCGCTGCTGCACTGATGATAGAACACCACGTCTTCTACTTGGTTGTGGTCGGCAAGATAACGCAGCATTGAAAGCATAGGCGTTACACCGCTACCTGCAGAAAGCAGCAGCAACGGATGATTGGGATTCTCTTCCAGATAGAAAGCACCATCTGGATTTTGCGCGACCAACGTATCGCCGACTTGAAAATGATCATTAAGCCAATTTGAGATTCGGCCATCATTGACACGTTTTACCGAGATTGCAAGGCGACCGACGCGTGATGGGCTCGAAGACAGCGTATAACGACGAGATATCTTTTCGCCATCGATGGTCATCTCAATCGGTAGGTGCTGACCCGGCTGATAGCTAGGTAGAACTTTGTCGCCTTTGGCAGGCTCTAACCAAAACGTTGTAAAGTCGCGCGCGATCTCTTCACGCTCGACACAGGTAAGATGCAACGACTCGACCCACGTATCTTCATACTGCTCTTTAGGTTTGGTTTCTAGCACTTCAATCTGATCGCCTTCCTTAATCACACCTTCGTTTTTCGCTACAAGATTCTGGCCAAAGAAAACACCACCAGTTTCATCTGCGCGGAATTGAGAGAAGGTATTCAGTGGCTCTTTTGAAGGGCGGAACTCACCTTTATCTACATCAACCGTGGTTAAAATACAGCGCTGACACGGTTTCACCGCTTCAAACTCGACTTCGCCGATTCGAATGCGCTTCCAACCATCTTCACCAAATGCTTCGGTATTCGAGACGACTAAGTTGGTACGAAATTGATCCATAGTATGCAGCTCTGGGCTACGACGGTTTAGCTCGGCCAACGACGCTTCGCTGATAATCAGAAGTGGATAACCATCAGCAAAGCTCACGTTATGTCCGAGCTTCTCACGCACACGGTTAGACTGTTCACCAGTAAACAGTAACTCGACACGTTGTCCAAGCACGTCACTGAACCAATCATCTGCGGCATCATTGGTGGTGTATGCGGTGAAGCTATCCTTCCAAACCGTCGCTGGTGTTTCCTGCATCTTGAACTCGCTATATTTCACACGCAGTGCAGGCTTACCTTCACAGGTGAAAATCAAGCCATCCGGTTGCAAGCTAGAAGACACTTTCACCATTTGCGGATACTTACGAGCCGTTACCATTGAGCCATCCGCGAGCGCCAACATAAAGCGTCGGTCAAAACTCAAACCTTGTTTTTCTACCCATGCACTTGATAGCGAGATCCCGCCAACTGATTTAACAGGATAAACATTCACCTGAGAGAGATAAGGACTTTGAGCTTCCGGGGACTTTGACATAACGACTCCAATGTTATTAGATTTTTAACAATGCTAACAAAAGCGCCCTGTTTTAGGAACTCACTCACGCTAAACACTTGATACTCAGCTATTATATTGAGAAGTGATCAAAATACGCTTTTCCCCCTCAACTGTTTCATAAGTTTTGTCTCCTTGTGGATGTGTATATTTATCACGCAGCGAGACTAAACTTTGAAACGTCATTGAATAGAAAGGAATTATCATGAATAAGCTTCTCGTCATTATCCTGTGTGTTCTTCTTCCACCGCTTGGCGTTTTCGTCGCTCGCGGTGCTGGCAAAGACCTAGTGATCAACATTATTCTCACGATCTTCTTTTGGGTCCCGGGAATGATCCACGGCTTGTGGGTCGCGACTCGATAATCGTATGCCTTTAATACAAATCAACGCGTTAATCAGAACGTATCGAAGGGTCTAGCGATGAAATAGTAAAAATAGGATGAAATAAAACGGCTTTTCCACTATCATCCTGTCGCCTAAACGTAAGCGATTGCTTTCACAGATTTCGCACCGTTTAGGCTCCAACTACATAACATTTCAATTGGTGGGAGCTTTCAATGACACAACTTACGATTACTCGTCCTGACGACTGGCACGTTCATCTACGCGATGGCGAAGTACTGAAAGATACCGTTCGCGATATCAGCCGTTACAATGGTCGAGCGTTAATCATGCCAAACACTGTCCCACCTGTAACTGATACAGAAATGGCGCTGGCTTACCGCGAGCGTATCATGGCAGAAAAGCCAAGTGAGCAGTTCGAGCCACTGATGGCACTTTACCTAACAGACAATACAACTCCTGACGAGATCCGCAAAGCGAAAGCGTCCGGTGCAGTAGTGGCAGCGAAACTTTACCCAGCTGGCGCAACAACGAACTCGGATTCAGGTGTGACGTCTGCAAAGAACATCTACCACGTACTAGAAGCTATGCAAGAAGTAGGCATGTTGCTATTGGTTCATGGTGAAGTAACCACTCACGACGTTGATATCTTCGACCGTGAGAAAGAGTTCCTAGATACCGTTCTAGCACCTATCGTTAACGACTTCCCTAACCTTAAGATTGTTCTAGAGCACATCACAACCGCTGATGCGGCGACATTCGTTAAAAACGCCAACGAGAACGTGGCTGCAACCATCACAGCACACCACCTACTGTACAACCGTAACCACATGTTGGTTGGCGGCATTAAGCCACACTTCTACTGCCTACCGATTCTTAAGCGTAACACCCACCAGCAAGCGCTAATTGAAGCAGCAACAAGTGGTAGCAAGAAGTTTTTCCTAGGTACAGACTCAGCACCTCACGCAAAAGGCGCGAAAGAATCAGCGTGTGGCTGTGCAGGTTCATACACGGCGCATGCTGCAGTAGAACTTTACGCAGAAGTGTTTGAGCAAGAAGGCAAGCTTGAAAACCTAGAAGCTTTTGCGAGCCATAACGGTCCTGATTTCTACGGTATACCTCGCAACACTGACACTGTGACTCTTACCAAGGAAGAGTGGAACGTTGCAGAAACGATGCCGTTCGGTTCAGACATCGTCGTACCAATCCGTGGCGGTGAGACGATAGCGTGGACAGTCAAGTAACCGATTTTGGGTTTGCCCCTGTCTAAAGGGGAAATCACATAAGATCAAAAATGCCGCTGACTTTTTTTGAACAAAGTCAGCGGCATTTTTAATGAAGCTAGAAGCGGCTGAGTAACCTGGCAACCCATTCAACTTTGCCATACTCCAACAAATCAAATGCCGTGAAAAAGATGGCGCAAATCACAGCAAGCTTTAACAGCCGAATAAGAATTAACATGATTTTTCCTTTGGGATCCCCTCCCATTCTAAATTCTGCGGATAGAATAAGTCTTTTGTGTCAATTGTTCATCAACATCTTCCTAATTGATTGTTTTACTGCTTATTGCCCTTTATCCTCTACACATAATTAGGTCAAATTACAGGACATGGATATGCAAACCACTTCGACTTACCCTATCGGAATTGCTGGACAAAAATGGGGCGAAGCTGAACGTCAACAATGGCGTGAAAGCCAGACAGTCAAACGTGAATATCAACAAGAAGTCGTGCCTAAGATCAAAGCACTGGCTGAACGTTTCGACGTAGAGCAATACGGCACACTCAGCTATGACGAAGCACGCTTTCCTCTGTTCGCAATCAAAACCAAATCTTGGGACGAAAATAAGCCAACGGTACTGGTTACAGGTGGTGTACACGGCTACGAAACCAGCGGTGTTCATGGCGCGCTGAAGTTTGCAGATACACAAGCTGAACACTACAGCCAATACTTCAACATCGTTATCGCACCTTGTGTGAGCCCTTGGGGTTACGAAGTGATCAACCGTTGGAACCCAAACGCTGTCGATCCAAACCGCTCTTTCTACGACAATACGCCTGCAGAAGAGTCAGCGAACTTACGTGCACTCGTCGCTTCTCTTCCACAAGAGGTGTTGATGCACATTGACCTTCATGAAACCACAGATTCTGACGAAACTGAGTTCCGCCCTGCTCTAGCTGCTCGTGATGGTCTTGAATACATCGAAGGTATGATCCCAGATGGTTTCTACACCGTGGGTGATACAGAAAACCCGCAGCCTGATTTCCAGGCAGCCGTTATCGCTTCTGTAGAAAAGGTTACTCACATCGCACCAGCGGATGCTGACGGCAAGATCATCGGTTCAGAGGTGACTCAACACGGCGTAATCAACTACCCAATGAAAGAGCTTGGTCTATGTGGCGGCGTAACCAACTGCAAGTACGGTACAACAACCGAGGTTTACCCAGATAGTGACAAAGTGACTGACGAAGAGTGTAATGATGCTCAAGTTGCGGCAATCGTGGGTGGCTTGGAGTATGTGATTAAGCATGAGCTAAGCGCTTAGTTTAGTGCCTAGAATAATAAAAGAGCGACTCGCATAAAATGCTGTCGCTCTTTTTTGTCTCTGCTATTCAGGATTATCCTTTATCGCTAAAGTCACTTCACAGTGCGAAACTAAACCCTAGGCTGTAATCATCGCCGTTTTTTGCTGTGTATTCTTTGTCTTCGCTGCACGCAGTTGGTCGGCCTTTCTCATCACCTTGTACCAAGCTAACCCAGTGTCTGATGCCTGAAGAGTAGCTCTCTTCTGACTGACCAAATGTGGTACATGTTTCTAGCTGAATATCTTCGATATTTACAAGTTCTAGACGACCAGTGCCAGCGCGAGCGCCAATCGTAACCTCTACGTGTGTGCCGCTTTCGTCACGGAACAGGATTGCTGAAGGCTTAGATTTGTCGCCTGCGTAAGCCACAAAGTGCTTCGCTCTTTTCAGACCCGTGTGTTCACCGTTCTTAAAGTAGACTTGAACGTGACGGTAATCGATCTCATAGCTCACTGCATCCTCATGCGAACCGCTCTCTAGAGGGAAAAGCGTGTCTAGCAGTTGCTTCGCCATGCGTTGTTTTTCCATCTGTTTGTCCGCTTTAACCATTTCGACAGCAAAGACAGCTTCAGCGATAAAGGTAGAATGGTTTCTGTGTAGTTCTGTTTTATCCAATGTAAGCATGTTCATAGTCTTTCCCTCGTACGGCTTTAAATTCCATCTAGATCAAAAAGCTTAATCGACCCGTTTTTAATTGATTATTGCGTTGTGATTTGCAGTAACTAAAGACTACATCGATTTTAGAAACAATTTCACAACAAAAACTTCACAGTGTTAATTTTACAGATTTTGTCAATTTTACAGCGCGAGATCATCCTAATCAGAGAACCTAAAACTGATTCAAAACCCTTCCTATATCACTGAAATTAAAAACAAAAAAAGCCGCACTAATGAGTGCGGCACCTTGGGCTTGGTTAATAACAGGGATTTTACAGTTTCACTTTTGTGTGAAATTCGTTTTATTAGATTTCTGTTATCTGGTCGATTCCTTTAACTTCAAGCGCATTGCATGAAGGACAGGTTCAGTGTAACCACTCGGCTGAGCACAACCTTCAAAAACCAACTGACAAGCAGCTGAGAACGCAATGCTGTTTTCAAAATCATCCGCCATGTTACGGTAATTTGGGTCACCTGCGTTTTGCTCATCAACCACAGCAGCCATTCGCTTCATTGTTGCCATCACTTGCGCCTCATCACAGATACCGTGACGAATCCAGTTTGCAATGTGCTGACTTGAGATACGCAGTGTTGCGCGGTCTTCCATCAAGCCAACATCATTGATGTCTGGCACCTTAGAACAACCAACACCTTGGTCAATCCAGCGCACCACGTAACCCAGAATACCTTGGGTATTGTTGTCAAGTTCACTCTGAATATCTTGAGCAGTCAGCTTTTGGTTACCTAGCAATGGAATCGTTAGAATGTCGTCGACACTCGCCCTTACACGCTCACGAAGCTCTTTTTGACGACTCGGTACGCTCACTTGGTGATAGTGAAGTGCGTGCAGCGTTGCTGCAGTCGGTGATGGAACCCATGCTGTGTTCGCACCCGCTTTAGGATGACCTAATTTAGCTTCCATCATCTTGGCCATGTTGTCTGGCTCTGGCCACATGCCTTTACCAATTTGCGCCTTGCCTTGTAGGCCACACGCTAAACCGAGATCGACGTTTTGATCTTCGTACGCGCCAATCCAAGTCATGGTTTTCAACTGTGCTTTTGGAGCAAACGGGCCCGCTTCCATGCTGGTATGAATCTCATCACCTGTGCGGTCTAGGAAACCGGTATTGATGAATACCACACGGTCTTTCGCGGCACGGATACACTCTTTCAAGTTAACCGAGGTACGGCGCTCCTCATCCATAATGCCCACTTTAATCGTGAAACGCTCAAGACCTAGGGCATCTTCAATTCGACCAAACAACTCATTGGTAAACGCCACCTCTTCAGGGCCATGCATCTTAGGTTTTACGATGTTAATGCTATTGGCAGTCGAGTTTTGGTATGGGCTGTTACCCTTCAAATCATGCATTGCGATAAGCGAAGTAATCATGCCATCCATGATGCCTTCTGGTACTTCATTACCGTTTTCGTCGATGATTGCTGGGTTAGTCATTAGGTGCCCAACATTACGCACAAACAGCATGCTTCGGCCTTTCAGAGAGATCTCTCCGCCGCTAACACTGGTGTACTGACGATCTGGGTTGAGGCTGCGAACAATAGTCTTACCATTCTTCTCAAGCGACTCTTGTAAGTCACCTTTCATCAAGCCTAACCAGTTTCGGTAAGCGAGTGCTTTATCTTCACCATCTACCGCAGCAACAGAGTCTTCACAGTCCATAATGGTCGTGAGTGCCGCTTCAACCAGAACGTCTTTAACCCCAGCAGCATCTACGCTGCCGATAGGTGCACTCGGATCAATTTGGATTTCGATATGAAGGTTATTGTGTTTAAGAAGAATACAAGAAGGTGCACTTGCCTCACCTCGGTAGCCGATGAACTGACTGTGTTCGATAAGCGTAACTTCTTCACCATTCTCCAGCGTTGCGGTAAGAGTATTACCTTTGCTGACATTACTGATGCTGTATTTAGTGACGTCTTTGTGGGAAACACCGTTTAATGGCGCTGCTTCGTCTAGAAATTCGCGAGCATACGCAACTACCTTGGCACCACGTACTGGGTTGAAGCTACCCCCTTTCTCTGCGCCATCTTCTTCGCTGATCACATCCGTGCCGTAAAGGGCATCGTATAGGCTACCCCAACGTGCGTTTGCTGCATTAAGTGCAAAACGCGCATTCATAATAGGCACTACAAGTTGTGGGCCTGCTTGAGTTGCGATCTCTGGTTCTACGTTTGCTGTGGTGACTTCGAAATCGTCACCTTCTGGAACAAGGTAACCAATCTGTTGTAGGAATTGCTTGTACTCAACCGGAACCAGCGTTTGACCAGCACGCTCTTGGTGCCACACATCAATTTGATGCTGAAGGTCATCACGCTTAATCAATAATTCTCGGTTCTTTGGGGCAAGGTCTTTGAGGATATCAGCAAAAGACTGCCAAAAATCTTCGGCGTTAATGCCTGTCCCCGGAATGACCTGTTCATTAATTAACTGGTAGAGGGTGCTATCAATGTTCAAGCTTCCCTGTTGAATACGACTGCTCATAAAATCTCTCTCAAATTAACCGATGACTACTCAATAAACTACGTAACGGACCAAAATTTAGCTAATTTATGCCATTTATATTGAATATTCATGAAAAAAATACCCATAAATCGGGGCTATCCTGTCACGCCGCTCTCTATTTCACTAGCGACACTTTTAATCAAACGACGCATCCATTGATGGTCGGGGTTACTCTGCAATAACGGACTCCATGCCATCTTCACCTCAAAAGGTTCAATAGCAAATGGCGCAGGCTTGATCAGCAAATTAGGATTGTTCCTTTGTAACTGAGCCGCCTTTGTTGGAATCGTCAGAATCAGATTCTTCTGTTGAGCAAAGAGAATGGCCGACAAATAATGTCGCGTAAACACTGTGATGTTTCTCGTTTTACCGATGCGCATTAGTGCCTCATCTATCCACCCCAATTTCTGTGCTTCACTTGGGTTGATCCCGACGCCAGTACCCATTCCCGTCTTGCTTACCCAAATATGTTGAGCTTTTAAATACGACAAAAGGCTAAAGTCATCGGCAATTGGGTTGTCACAACTAAACAAACAGGAGAACCCGTCGTGCCAAAGGCTCATCTGATGGAAGGACTGAGGGATGTTGTCAAAACGGTTGATAATAATATCAACGGTGCCCTGTTCTACGTCCTGATAACTCACGTCACTGGGCGTCATAATATCGAGACGAATCTTCGGCGCGATCTCACTAAGTCTTCTTAATAAGGGCTGAATAATTGTCGATTCTGCGTAGTCGCTCGCCATGATTCGGAACACGCGTTCGCTGTCTTCCGCCCGGAATTCGGTGGTTGGCTGCAATGTCTTCTCTACATTAGCCAAGATATTTCGAATCAACGGCTGAAGCTTCTGGGCGCGCTCCGTCGGTATCATTCCTTCACTGGTTCTCACCAATAATGGGTCCTCTAAAAGGTCACGCAATCGACGAAGCCCATTACTCATGGCTGGCTGAGTAATACCCAATTGTTTAGCTGCACGAGTCACGTTTCGCTCTCGCAATAACATGTCTAAATACACAAGTAGATTAAGGTCTATACGAGCAATATTCATATAAAAAATACCGAATATAATAACTATAAATTAACAAAATTATCACATGTGTGATTATTCTTTGTCCATAGCAAAGTTTTAATCCAAGCCAAATTTGGCAAACATACCCCACGTGAAACTAAGGAATAGTTATGTCGCAAATCACACAAGATATCGAAATGATCGAAGTTGCAAAACGTGCTGCTGGTGCTCCATGGGATGCTATCAACCCTGAATCTGCTGCTCGTATGCGTGCTCAAAATAAATTCAAAACCGGTCTAGACATTGCGCAATACACGGCAGACATTATGCGTGCAGATATGGAGGCTTATGACAAAGACAGCTCTCAATACACTCAATCTTTGGGTTGCTGGCATGGTTTTATCGGTCAACAAAAGCTGATTTCAATTAAAAAGCACTTTGGCGGTAAAACAGATCGTCGTTACCTATACCTTTCGGGTTGGATGGTTGCGGCACTACGTTCAGAATTCGGCCCTCTTCCAGACCAATCAATGCACGAAAAAACGACCGTTGCTGGCCTAGTTGAAGAGCTATACACATTCCTACGTCAGGCAGATGCACGCGAATTAGGCGGTCTGTTCCGTGAACTAGACGCAGCACGTGAAGCCGGTGATGTTGCACTACAAGACTCTATTCAAGACCAAATCGACAACCACGTAACACACGTTGTGCCAATCATTGCGGATATCGATGCAGGTTTCGGTAACGCGGAAGCGACTTACCTAATGGCTAAGCAGATGATTGAAGCGGGTGCTTGTTGTCTACAGATTGAAAACCAAGTAGCGGATGAGAAGCAGTGTGGTCACCAAGACGGTAAAGTAACGGTACCTCACGCTGACTTCCACGCGAAACTACGTGCACTTCGTTACGCTTTCCTAGAGCTAGGCATCGACAACGGCATCATCGTTGCGCGCACTGACTCACAAGGTGCAGGTCTAACCAAAGAGATCGCGGTAGTGAAAGAGCCAGGTGACCAAGGTGATATCTACAACTCTTACCTAGATGTAGAAGAGATCGATGTAGCAGACATGAAGCAAGGCGACGTTTGCTTCAACCGTGACGGCAAGCTTGTTCGACCTAAGCGTCTACCTTCAGGCCTATACCAATTCCGTCAAGGTACGGGTGAAGACCGCTGTGTATTTGACTGTATTGAAGCAATCAACGCAGGTGCTGACCTACTTTGGATTGAGACTGAGAAACCACACATTGGTCAAATCAAAGAGATGATGGATGGCGTTCGTGCAGTACACCCTAATGCGAAACTGGTTTACAACAACTCACCATCATTCAACTGGACACTCAACTTCCGTCAACAAGCATACGATGCAATGGTTGAAGCTGGTGAAGACGTTTCTGCATACGACCGCGCTAACCTAATGAGTGCTGAATACGACGAAACTGAATTGTCTAAGCGTGCTGACGAAAAGATCCGCACATTCCAAGCAGATGCATCTCGTGAAGCTGGTATTTTCCACCACCTAATCACGCTACCAACGTACCACACTGCTGCGCTATCTACAGATAACCTAGCGAAAGAGTACTTCGGCGACCAAGGTATGCTGGGCTATGTTGCAAACGTTCAACGTAAAGAGATTCGCCAAGGCATTGCTTGTGTTAAACACCAAAACATGTCGGGTTCAGACATGGGTGATGATCACAAAGAGTACTTTGCTGGTGAGAACGCACTGAAAGCTGCGGGTGAGTTGAATACTTCACACCAATTTGACTAATCGCTTAACGAGCTTCCTCTCTTCTTCTCCTGGTGAGAGAGGAAACTCTTCTGACCAAGCTTTTATCCCCCGAAAGCTTGGTATCAAATAAATAAAACGCGATTTTTTCAAAAGCCAGATTTGCGTGATAAGCCACTGTTCCTTCCCGCTCTTCTGGCTAAACTAATACCATTCATGTTGTTGAGAGTGCCTATGACTTCTGTACCTACCTACTTACAAGATGCAAAAGAACTGCTAACTGACGATGGCTTTGCAACCGGTGATATTTGGTATCACGGAACCTCTTCAGCCTTGCTTGCTTCAATTAAAGGTCAAGGGCTAAAACGCTCTGGAGACAAAGCACTGAATGAAGCAGCACAGAAAACAATGGCCACGATTGGCAATAACTACACAGAATCGACAGAGCCAGTATTCCTGACTCAAAGTAAAGAGCTGGCTTACTACTGGGCGCAACAAACGGTGCGTGAACGTAGCGTGCGTTTCGAAGGTGATGAGCAACCTATCGTACTGGCGGTTAACTTATCAGAAAAACAACGAGCGAAAGTAAGACCGGACGTGGGTGCAATGAGCCTATTAATGATGAGTATCGGCGAGAACTTCATGGCCCACTTAGCTAAGGTATACCAAGAGTGTGGTATTGAAGGACCGGATATTGATCTTCGCTCCGCAGATCGTATGGACTACCAAAATAAGCTCGGCATGGCGTATATCAACGAAGACATCAGTCGCGCATGCATCAGCGAAGTGCTTGAGCCTGAAATGGCTGACTGATTGCTATCACATTAAGCCGTATAGAATTAAAAAGAGGACTCATTAAGTCCTCTTTGTCGTTTTGGTGCTGCTAATTTTCTTAGCTAAATCGCCTAGGTAGCTGTCAGACCGCTATTTGGCGCCAATGCTACTTACCACCAATGCTTAGACGCGCGAAGCGCACATCTGGAGCAAAGAAGGTGCGGCTATCATTGCTGAGTTGGCTATTACCTATAGCATCAATTTCTTGCAGCATCTTGTAGAAGTTACCCGCAACCGTAATACCACGAACAGGTTGGACTCGCTCACCATCTCGACACAAGAAACCACTCGCACCAAATGAGAAGTCTCCACTTACCGCATCTGCTCCCGAACGGACACCTTGCAGTTTCACCAGCTCTAAGTACTCGCCCGCTTTCACTTCTGCTACGCTACTTTGGCCTGTTGTAATCACACGATGATTTGCTGATACATCTAAGCTCGACTTAGCACCACGCGCAGCACTTGCTGTCGATGTTGCACCTAGGTAGCTCGCTGTTTGGCTGTTATGAAGTAGTGTATTTAACTGACCATCGACAATAATCGCATTGTCTTGAGTCGCAAAGCCTTCGCTATCAAAGCCCGCAATCGCCATACCATTCGGCATATACGCTTTATCGGTGAACGACAACAATTCACTCGCGATACCTTGACCTAACTTATCACCGAGTGGCGTAATGCCTTTCATGGCACTCACACCAGAAAATGCACTATCAAATGCACCGAACAAGCTGCTAAGCGCATTGATATGGAAAATCGCTGAGTAGTTCCCAGTAGCGACTGGCGCACCATCAAGCAGATCACGAGCTAGGTTGTAACCTTCTTCAATGCAGTAGGCTGGCTGCAACTCATCGAAGCGACGACCTACTGACATTTTGCCCGCCATTGACTGCTTACCATCTTTCTCAAATAACGTGTAGGCATAACAGTTAAACGAACGCTCAAAATGCTTACACAGAGAACCTTGAGTGTTAGCAATGATCAATTGTGACTCACCATCGCTGTAACCATTGTAAGGCGAGCTCTTTGCGTGCGGTTGACTCACCACACCTTGTTCAAGCGCCAAAGAGAGCTCGATTTTTTCATCAACCGACGTTGTGTCTTGTTGAGCAATTTCAGCCACATCCGTCGTAATTGTGCTGTTCACACAGCTAATGGTTTGATGTTCATCCTGCTTAGAGAAACGAGCACTCTGCAACGCGTTCGTCAGCAGTAGATCAAGGCTTGGTTGCTCTAGCGATTCCGAGTAACTGGTCGCGACACGTGCATCTTTGACCACACGCACACCCAGAACTTGGCTTGAGCTCACTTTATATTCATCAAGCTGGCCTTGGTTCGCTTTAAGCGAGAAACTATTGCTGCTGTTAACGATAACGTCTGCTTCCGCACCTTGTCGTTTCGCTTCGGCAAGTACATATTCGACGGCATTAAGAAGTTGTTGTTCTTGGCTCATTAGTTACCGCCTCCTACTAGAATGTTATCGACCTTCAACGTAGGTTGACCAACCGTCGTCGGTACAGAACCACTCACAGAACCACACATACCAGGTGCTAACGCCATATCTTGTCCAACCATGCTGATCTCTTTCAGCACTTTAGGACCAGTGCTAATCAAAGTTGCTGTCTTCAATGGCTTGGTGACCTTACCATTCTCAATCAAGTAAGCTTCACGGACCGCAAAGTTAAATTCACCAGTGCCCGGCTGAACAGAACCTCCGCCCAGCTTCTTCGCGTAGATACCACGTTCGATGCCTGCGAACATCTCATCAAGAGTGTGCTTACCCTCTTCAATGAAGGTATTACGCATACGAGACGTTGGCGCGAACTTGTAGTTTTGACGACGACCCGATCCCGTCGGTTCATAGCCAGTTTTCATACCGCCCATTTTGTCGACCATAAAGCTGGTGAGCTTACCGTCTTTGATCAGCTGAGTACGCTGTGTCGGCATACCTTCGTCATCAACGTGAATAGAGCCCCACTCATTAGTCATGGTGCCATCGTCCACTGCATTTACCGCAGTGTGCGCGATCATTTCACCCATTTGGTCATGGAATACAGACGCTTTTTTAGCCACAGAAGTCGTCTCTAGTAAGTGACCACATGCTTCGTGGAAAATGACTCCACCAAAACCATTACCTATCACTACTGGCATTTCACCAGACGGACAAACATCCGCACCCAGTTTAATTAGGGCTTGCTGTGCAATACTTTGACCCAGCTCTTTGGCATCTAACTGCTCACTAAACTCCCAGCCAGCAAGTGCGCCCGGACCTTCCACACCAGAAGACTGCTCAGTACCTTTTTGAGCGACTGTGTTACCCGAGACACGAATGTAGTGACGAGTATCGTCAACGTGAAGGCCTTCTGAGTTGAAGATAGAGACTTGCTGCTCGCGTTGAAGCGCACTGCCGATAAACTGACTAATGTACTCACTTTCTGCACGCGCCGCTTTGTCCGCTTGCAGTAAGAACGCAATTTTTGAATCGAGGTTCGCGTCTTTGCTCAATGGCATACGACAGCCATGCTGCACTGGGTAACGGTTCAGATTCAGAGCACCTGCAGAAGCAATTTGCTCACGTTTATCTTTTGCCGCCAGCAGGGATGTTACGCGTTTTAGTTCATTCTCATCGGTACTGTTGGTGTAGCCATAAAGGACTTTATGACCGAAGAAGAGGCGGATACCGATACCAAAATCGATGCCCGAATTAACCTTGTCCACTTCACCAGACGCAATTTGTACGCTGCTGGTTTGGTGGTGTTCAACGAATAGCTCTGCGAAATCAGCCCCTAAAAAGAGAGCGTGATCGATCACCACTTTCGCCGTTACAGAATTAAGCATGAAATCTCCTTGCTCGTTGATATTCCTAGCCAATCTAGCCTACGCATCAGCGCCTCTTCATTATGCGATTCAATCGTTTACGGCACTGAGGATATGTTGGCAATGCGTGAAACTTTAACATTATTTTTAGTGTATGCTCTAAACAAAGCCGAATTTATTAAGTTACTAAAAAGCTAAATTCTTTACACCGAGTGTAAAAACCCTGAAAGGTAAGCGATAACTTGATCCGCTAAAGCGGAATACCGTCCTTATCTCGATAGCATTAAAAAGACTTCCCAATGAGCGCCATCATTACGGATGACACGGGCTCCGCGAATCCCAAGCCATGTAAACCTCATTATTTCATAACCTTTTTTGTCGATGCACAAAACCAAAACTCGGAACAAAATAGGCAGCACCTTATACCTCATTTACGCCGGTAATCAGCGCTAAAATAGTCATCAGAAAGACAGCGAGACCGAATCCGGAGTAGCCAGTATGAATGATGATGCCAAACACCTTCTTAACCAGCTTTGCGCAGAATACGATGCCCTTTCTAAGACCTGCCAATCTCGACCGTTTCCCGAGTTTTCCGAAACCATACACACCGAATTTGGTCATTGCTTCGTACGCTGCCCTGTGGGAAGCCAGCGCTTCAGCATTGTGTCGGTTAACTTCTCCCCCTCTGTCCGCAGTCAAGGTGTACTGACTGAGTTCATCGACTATGTAAAACGCTCGCCTTACCACTATCGAGGAATTGAAGTCGCCATCATCGAAAACAGAAGGTTGGCGCAGCATCTATTGTCCCTAGGTTGGCGATACAAATCTCTGTTCACCAAACTCTTTCGCTCTAAAAGACCAACGTTAGTACAAGATTTTTAGACTCTACCACTGTCTATCACAGGCGTAACTCTCATGACTTCAGGTGAGAGATCTGCCGCAATCTACCCACCAATATCGGCTCAAGAAAAGTCGTTAAGTTTGATTAGCAAGTCATTAATTATTCGGGCTTAATCGCACCACTCTCCTCGTTTGTGAGCTAAAATTTTAAGTAACTCAATTTATAAGCGTTACTGCTAAAACAAACCCTAGGGAGAGGTGATGGAAAGGCCACTCGTCGCACTTAAACGTGCCAGTAAAAGCTTTGTCGATGGCAAAGAAAACCATCAAGTATTAGAAGATGTCGACTTTGCACTAGAGACAGGTTCAAGTGTAGCTTTAACCGGTGCCAGTGGGAGTGGGAAGAGTACTCTACTGAATATGATTGCTGGATTTGAACCGCTCTCTTCTGGTGAGCTATGGCTTGATGGCGATAACACCAAACTCTGGAAAGACCCACACTGGAGTCAATTCCGCCATCAAAAACTCGGAGTAATCTTTCAGCAATTCAACCTATTAACGCCCCTGAATGTAAAACAGAACATCGCCTTTCCACTACATCTGAATCAACAACAATGGAATGACTGGTGTTACTACTTGGTCGAGACACTTGGCATCAGCCAACTGCTCGAAAGACATGTATCTGCGCTATCCGGCGGCCAACAGCAACGCGTAGCGATTGCACGAGCACTGGCACACCAACCCAAACTGCTGCTCGCCGATGAGCCAACAGGCAACCTCGATCAAAAAGCCGGTATCGAAGTGATGAAACTACTGAGTGAAATCACAACCAAAGGAAACACAGCAGTTCTACTTGTCACCCACAGCAACGACTGCGCCGAGTTTATGCAGACACGCCTGCGCCTTGAAAACAGTGAGCTGCACAACGATCAGCGAGTACGTCCAAAAAGCCAAAGCGACCTCTCATATGAAGCACGCTAAAGTTAACGCTTTTAAATTCAGTCATACCAAGCTTGCGCTGAACCTGTTCGCCGCCCACTATCGGCAAGCGCCCCTTCAAGCTGCCGCTATTTTGATTGGCATTGTATTAGCCGTGACCTTATTTGTTGCAGTACAAGCCATCAACCTCAATGCTAAGCGCAGTTATGCCGAATCTACTGAACAACTGAGTGCGCAAGCGCAGAACCTAATTATTCCACCAGCAGGGCAAAACTACTTACCGGAGTCGCTTTACTTCACTCTCAGACAACAAGGATTGAGCGCTGCGCTGCCTGTAATTGAAGGAAGAGTGAGAGATGAGCAAGGTCGCCGTTGGTCGATACAAGGCAGTGAACTGATCACTGCGATCACATCACGTTCGCGATATACATCTGGCAATGATTACAACGTTTCTCTGTTCGATAGCCTACTCCCGCTTCCAGAACTGTTAGCCGGCAAGCCCATCGTGATGATGAGCCAGTCGCAGTACCAAAATATCGGTGAAATCGACACATTGGTATTGGACGACATTAAAACGCAAGTCGCGGTTTTACCCGATGAATGGCAGCTCGGTAGCCGAATGTTGATGGATATTGGATTTGCTCAGAGGTTACTCAACAAACAAGGTCAACTCAGTTACATCGCCGTTTTCAATTTAGGCAATGACACTCAAGCTACTTGGCAAAAATACATTAGCGACCAAGGGCAATGGATAACCAACAATCAAAGCACCGATTTAGGCTCTCTCACCGACAGCTTTCATCTCAATCTAACGGCAATGAGTTTGCTCGCATTCCTAGTCGGACTGTTCGTCGCTTACAACGGCGTAAAATACAGCTTACTCAAACGTAACCGACTGCTCGTGCAAATTCAGCAAGCCGGAATAGCGCCCACTCTCGTCCTCTCAGCCTTATTGGTCGAGCTCACCATCTTAGTGGCTATTGGTGCCTCAATTGGCTTTGTTCTAGGTATGCAGCTCAGTCATTGGCTGCACCCAACGGTTGCACTTACCCTCGAGCAACTTTATGGCGCGACGTTACTGCCGGGAACGTGGCAGTGGCAATGGTGGGCTCAAGCTCTACTACTCACTTTAGCAGCAACACTACTTGCATGTTGGCAACACTTTAAGCAGCGAGTGCAACAACCGCTCTCTTCCCATGGCGGGTATTACCAAGCGCCAGATTCATCCAATGAAGACCAACTGTTCATTGCGGGCATGTTACTCATAATCACGGCATTAGCTGGGCTTTGGCTGAGCGAACATCATCGTTTCACTATGGCATGGTTAGGGCTCTTGGTGGTGTCGATTCCTCTATACCTTCCGAAAACACTGATGGTGTTGGCAGTTTGGTGTGAACAGCGCACGCATTCTGGATTAATGCAGTATCTGTTTGCAGAGCTGCGAGAGCTTATCTCCCCTCTTTCTCTGGCGATGATGGCACTGCTGCTTGCCGTGACCGCCAACATGGGGATGAATACCCTAGTTGGCAGCTTTGAATCAACACTCAAACAGTGGCTTGAACAACGACTTCATGCTGACATCTATGTCAGCCCGTCTCAAGGGGAAATCGCCAATGTTGAGCTAGCTTTAGAACAGTTTGAGAACGTCCAAACTGTATATAAACAGTACTACGTCGACGACAACCTATATGGCTTACCCATTTTGCTCGGCACCAAAGACAAAGACACTTTAGAGCAGACCATGGTGTTTCAATCTCGGCTTGATGACTTTTGGTCACGTTTCTATCAAGGTGAAGTCGTCGCCATTAGCGAGCCAACAGCAGTGAAACTTGGGTTATCACTGGCAAGTGAATTTACGCTCGACGCGATTCCAAACAAAGCACTCATCGTCGGCGCTGTTTTCCATGATTACGGCTCCCCAAATGGCGAAGTACTCTTGGCGCCGCAACTGTGGCGAGAAAGCGGTTTTACTGATTTACCTACCAGCCTTGGTATTAAAGTCTCCGGCAATCCAAAGTTGGTTTATGAGCAGTTACGTAAAGATCTAAACCTGCACCCAAGTCAGCTCTATGACCAAGCGCAGATCAAATCCATCGCCTTAGATATATTCTCGCAGACGTTTGCCATCACCCGAGCGTTAAACGGCGTTACATTGATGGTTGCTGTGATCGGCCTGTTCACCGCCTGTTTTATGTTGCTCGATGCGCGCAAAGCCGCGATTGCAAGGTTGTATGCACTTGGTGTGAATCGTAAAAAGCTGATGACGATGGTGATCGGGCAGATTGCCGCTCTGGTTAGTTTTACTCTGGTGATCGCCTTACCATTAGGCGCTTTGGTCGGTTATGTACTCACGGATATTGTTACCCTGCGCGCCTTTGGTTGGAGCTTGAACTACCTATGGAATTGGAGTGATGCACTGAGCATGGCTGCCGTGACCATTGTGGTCGGCGTGATTGCCACCCTGATACCGCTTTGGCGGTTAGTCAGTAAACCTGTCGTCTCCAGTCTGCAAAGTGAGGTTTTGTAATGATTCACCCCATCAAACTCTGCACACTTATGCTACTTGCTCTGGCACTGGTTGGTTGCGAAGAGCAGCAACCTCAAACCATGGGAACACTATTGGGAAGTGCTGAAAGCAACCAATCACAAGATGACCAGTTCACTCCCGTTACAAAAGGAGTTGAAATCCACTTCCCAGCAGACCACCAAGCCCATCCCGACTTTCGCCATGAATGGTGGTATTTGACCGCCAATTTAACCGATGAAGATGGGCAATCACTCGGTGTACAGTGGACCCAATTTCGCTTCGCAGCCGCTCCACCATCTATTTCAAATGAAGCCAAGAAAACGCAATGGCAAAGCAGCCAGATCTACATGGCGCACAGTGCTGTCACTACGCAGAAAAAGCACTACGCAGATGAAAAATGGTCTCGTGATCACGCAGCTTTGGCAGGTGTCGATACTTCGCCATTTCGTGTTTATCTGGATGATTGGCAATGGACATCGTCAACCGATGAGCTCTTTCCTGCCACGTTGAATGCAAATTCCGAACAATTCGGTTACTCGCTTACTCTCAACAGTAGCGCGCCTTATCAAAAGCAAGGTAAGCAGGGATACAGTGTAAAAAGTGCCGATGGGCAGGTGGCTTCCTACTACTACAGCCAACCGTTTATTGATGTTTCTGGAGAAGTCACCCTTGATGGCAACACGCATCAAGTTTCCGGCAAAGGTTGGATAGATAGAGAGTGGAGCTCGCAGTTCTTGCTTGATTCACAACAGGGCTGGGATTGGTTTGCATTAAGGCTTAATGATGAAACCAGCCTAGTGGTATTCCAACTTCGCGACTCTGAAACAGGAAGCGCAAGTTACTCTAATGCACGCTTAATGCATCAAGACGGTTCAGGTACAGCCATTACACAAGATGAGATTGTAATGCGTGTAAAAGAATACACGGAAATCGACAACCGAGACTACCCAACGGAGTGGACAATCTCGATTCCAAATCACGCAATTGAACTCACCGTTTCAGCGCTCAACCCTAACGCAAAAATGCCGCTGTCAGTCCCATACTGGGAAGGCCCAGTCACCATCCAAGGCTCCCACTCTGGGGCTGGGTATATGGAGCTAACGGGTTATTGACTAAGGGCATTAGATTTTGGGTTTATGCCGTTTATCGTCAATTTGACTCCTCTCTTGTGTGGAATGGGACCAAGAAGATGCAAATTATTGTCGAGATATCTCCATTTTCTTACAACAATCGGTTCTTATACTGCTCTGGCGTTTGTCCGGAGTACTTCTTAAACATTGAGATGAAAGGGCTGGCTTGGTTATAGCCTAAGGTGAGAGCGACCTCTTTTACCGATTGACCATTACGTAGAAGATCCATTGAGTAAAGATAACGGACGCGTAAGCGCCACTCGGTGAAACTCATCCCCAATTCACTTTGGCAATGGCGCGATAAGGTACGTTCTGTGGTATGAACGCGCTCTGCCCAATCCTTAAGAGAAATTTCATCGGTGGGATTCTCCTCAATCGCCGCAAGGATTGGGGCTAGGTATTTGTTATCGGTTGATGGTAAAAAGTGGTGTTCAACTTGTCGCTCTGCCAATTGATCAAGCAGCACTTGCACTAAACGTTTGTCTGGTTCGCGTTCTGCAACATTGATATTCCTTTCACGAAAATCATCGATAATCGACGACACGATCGGTGTGATCTTTATTAGACTGGTCTTTTCTGGCAAGTGTTGTGTCAGCTCAGGTGCAATGTTCAAGGAACAGTAATCCAGTGGTTTACGATTATAGCTACAGTGCATAACGCCAGCTGGTACCCAAATGGCAAGGTGTGGTGGTGCTAAGAAACGCGTTCCTTCCGCTTCCATCTCTAAGATTCCACCACTAATCAGTTGTACTTGCCCCCAAGGATGGCTGTGAACTCGGGTTTCTGTATTAGAGAGAAACGCTTCGAAATTCATAAATACGTTGGATGGTGCCTTATCAATTGATAAGGAAGGGTGAAGATTTCTTGGATGTTTTTTCAAACTTGTCTTCCTATCGCGTTCGATGTCTTTTTAAAGATATCTGTTATTGTAACGACCTGTCAAACTATGCACATTAACTCATTCTGCGATGGAGCTCACATGTCATATCTTCTGCCATTTTTTACTGTTTGTATTTGGGGTGCCAATGCCATTGTAAATAAGATGGCAGCGAGCGTTATCGAACCAAGCGCAATGAGTTTCTTTCGTTGGTTTGTCGCTATGCTCATTCTTACACCTTTCTGTTTGCCAAGTGCCATTAAACAGTGGCCTGCCATTAAGCCGAATCTGACTAAGCTAGCCTTTCTTGCCTTGCTGGGAATGGTGCTGAATCAATCTCTTGGCTACTACGCGGGCCTCACGACCAGTGCATCAAACATGGCTCTAATTACGTCATTAGTGCCGTTGATTAGCATCTTCTTGAGCGTTCCTCTGCTGCACAAGTCCATTTCAGGACTGAGCATTGTCGGTGGCGTACTATCGCTATCGGGCTTGGCGTTTATGCTAGGTAAAGGTGACCCACTGTTTTTCTTACACCAAGAGCTCACCCAAGGTGATGGCTATATGTTGATTGCCGCTCTTGTTTACGCCGCTTACTGTGTACTACTTAAACGTTGGAAGATGCCGGTAAGTAACTGGGTAGTGATCTACATGCAAGGCCTATTTGCGGTCGCTATGTTAACACCACTATGGCTATCGAGTGCTCAACTGGCACCTTCTGAAGAGTCACTGCCACTTATCGCTTACGCTGCAATCGCCGGCTCAGTACTGGCTCCTTGGATGTGGGTAAAAGCGATCGATGCGATTGGCGCAGACTCGAGTGCTATGTTCATGAACTTGCTACCTGTTGTCGCAGTCGTCCTTGCTGCCACTTGGCTCGGTGAAACGATTCATGATTATCACTTAATGGGCGGCATAATGGTTATCTCTGGCGTCATTATGGCGCAGATAAAAAGAAAATCCGTGGTCAAAGGCGCGATTCCCCAACAAGGCTAGTGAATTAGGTCAATCATTAAAGACACCGAGCTCAATACTCGGTGTTTTTTTATATCTGCCCCAGTTAATTCTCCTAATACCTATTGCGTCGATATTTCCCCGCTCAACCCGCAAACTCTTCTTTTAATTCCTACGACTAAAGTATATGTTATTGGTAAGTAACATAGTTGTTGCAGTACAACATAAGAATAAAAAGGACTAAAAATGAGCAGTAGTCAAAATGGAAAGCGCGACGTAACCCTGCGTTTTTTAGCGGAGCCCGGAGATGTAAACTTTGGTGGTAAAGTTCACGGTGGTGCCGTGATGAAATGGATCGATTTAGCAGCATACGCTTGTTCAGCAGGTTGGAGTGGCAAATACTGTATTACGGCCTATGCCGGTGGTATTCGTTTTGTTGCACCGATCCACGTAGGTAACTTGGTCGAAGTCAGTGCAAAAGTGATCTACACAGGTTCCTCTTCAATGCATATCGCGATTGATGTACAAGCCAGCGACCCCAAAAACCTTAAGAATCGCCTAACGACCCACTGTATTGTTATCATGGTTGCGGTTGATGAAAACGGCTTACCAACCAAAGTGCCAGAGTGGGTACCAGAAACCCAAGAAGATATTGAGTTACGCGACTCTGCCGTTCGCCTCATGAACATGCGTAAAGAGATTGGCGAAGAGATGGAAGCGCACGTCAAATATCTGAAATAAATCTTAGGGTTACACACTTAACCATTGAGTGTGTAACTTCACTTTCTCTGTTCACTCATTGTTCAAGTCATGAGTCTGTAAAATATTATAATTGTAATAAAGTCGTCATTTAGCTCTGCTTAAATACTGCCATCTATCATGGACACGACTGTATTTCTGGAGCACCTCTTGAGCGTTACGCGCACTACTTTGAGTGAATCAACCCTAAACAATCTTAAGGCAGTTGAGTATCAATGGGTAAGAACCCTATACGTAGAAGGCTACAACAACGAAGAGATCAATCACTATATTCAAACCTGTTTTGGTGGCGATAATACCTTCGCAGACCTCTTTAGACGCGTTGCATTAGACCAAGAGAGTATCTACGTTCTACTGCAACACCTTGGCTGCGCTCCTTCCAACAGAGAATTCTAACCTAATAGATTTCAGGCGTTTATATATAGCAAACTATTGATAAGCGCCTACTCCCCTTACTGATTTCACTTTCAAACTGACTTGCCAGACAATTTTTATGCAACATTAATCACTGTTACATGGCTTTCATTGAAGTCTTCCGCAGTGAGCTTTGACCAAAGTATCAATTCCCATTCGTCTATTTATACTGACTGTACAACTAGAGGGTATGATGATCGACTGATGAGTATTGTTATCAAAACAATGTGCAAAGCATCTCTTCTCACACAAGCCAAGAAGCTCTTGAAGAGCGGTAAGGTCATCTGAAAAGACCGAATTTTTTCAGATATAAAAAAACCCAAGTAAATACCTGGGTTAGAGTTACAAAAACCACTAATCATTGAATAGCGTAAGGAACCTGATTAGTAGCCAGCTATGCGTAACCTGAGGGTTATTTTTATTACTGATCGGCGGCCAAACCAAAATGATGTAATAAAAATGCCAATATAGAGCGACCTTGCGGTCGCTCTTTGTCTTTCTTATAAGCCCTAGCTTATCCTTTTACACCACCTGCCGTCAAACCACCAACTAACCAACGTTGTGCTAATAGGAAGACGATAGTGATAGGAAGTGCCGATAATACTGCTGCTGCCGCAAAGTCACCCCATAGGTAGTTTTGTGGGTATAGATACTGCTGCATACCAACCGCTAGCGTGTAAGAGTTCACGTCTGAAAGCAGGATAGATGCAACCGGAACCTCACCGACAACACCGATAAACGATAGAATAAATACTACCGCTAAAATAGGCACTGACAGTGGTAATAGTACCAAACGGAATGCTTGCCATGGCGTCGCACCATCGAGTGCTGCCGCTTCTTCTAGAGAAGTATCAATCGTTTCAAAGTAACCTTTGATTGTCCAAACGTGTAGTGCAATACCCCCTAGGTAAGAGAAGATAAGACCACCGTGTGTGTTCAAGCCTAAGAAAGGAATGTACTGACCTAGTTTGTCGAACAAAGCGTAGATTGCAACCAGTGCAAGTACCGCTGGGAACATCTGGAAAATCATCATCGCTTTTAGAATCGTCTCTTTGCCTTTAAAGCGCATACGAGCGAATGCGTAAGCCGATGTTGTAGACAGTGCCACAATCAGGATTGATGTGATACCTGCAACTTTTACTGAGTTCCATAGCCAAGTTAGTACTGGGAATGGAGGTGGTGTTACCGAGCCGTCTGCGTTAGTTACTGGGATACCCAGTGCCAGTTTCCAGTGCTCCAGTGATGGGTTCTCTGGAATCAAGCTACCTGTTGCAAAGTTACCTTCACGGAACGAGATCGCGATGATCATCAGTAGTGGGAAGATAATCAGTGCTAGAAAGCACCACAGCGCAATATGCGTTGCCCACACTCGGTATTTCAGGCTTTTACCTTGTACCATAGCCATTGTCGTGCTCCTTAATCTTGAGACAGTTTAGTGAAACGAAGGTTTAGTAACGCTAGGGCACCTACTAGTAGGAAGATAAGCGTTGCGATTGCACTTGCTAGACCGAAGTCTTGACCGCCGCCGCCTTCAAACGCGATTCGGTACGTGTAGCTTACAAGCAAGTCTGTGTAACCCGCAGGTTCAGAAGTACCAATCATGTTTGGACCACCGTTCGTCAACAGCTGAATCATTACGAAGTTGTTGAAGTTAAATGCGAATGCTGCAATCAGTAGCGGTGTTAGTGGTTTAATCATCAACGGGAACGTAATGCGCTTGAAGTTATCGATGAAGTTAGCACCATCAATCGCAGACGCTTCGTATAGATCATCAGGAATCGCCTTCAATAGACCCATACATAGGATCATCATGTAAGGGAAACCTAACCATGTGTTTACGATAAGCACCATCGTTTTCGCTAAGATTGGGTCAGAGAACCAGTTCGGCTTAAGACCGAAGATGCTCTCTAACACCATGTTAATTTCACCAAAGCTTTGGTTAAACAAACCTTTAAAGATAAGGATTGAGATAAACGCTGGAACTGCATAAGGCAGAATCAGTAGAACACGGTATACAGCACGGCCTTTCAGCTCCTCCCACTGTACGATGTTCGCAAGAATCAAACCGATCGCTAGAGTGAAGGCTACCGTACAAATCGAGAAGACAACTGTCCAAATAAAGATGCTGATGAAAGGTTCTTTGATGCCTTCATCTTTCCAAACACGCTCAAAGTTAGCCGTACCGATTTCAACCACGAAGCCCGGAGAGATGGTGTTACCAATGAATGCACCATTCTCATCAACTGGCTGGTAGAAACCCACTTCCATATTGGGTTTTAGAGTTTCACCCGTTTCGTTGTTGTATAGCGTTTCGCCATCGTCTTGCATTGTGTATAGCGGAACCACAGCAGCAAACTTACGTAGGCCGCTCATGCGGATGTCTTCACCTGATGGTAGGTGGAAATCAACAGCACTGATTGCAGTACGATTTTGGATAATTGTTTTGATTTTCTCTTTTTCGCCTTGAGCAGAGTCGATCGCTTTCAGATCCATCTCACTGACGTTCAAACCGTCTAACGAGAACTCTTCAGTTGCGAGAAGTTGCTCACCATCTTTAACCACGATTTGGTGGCCGTTGTCTGTTTTGTACAGAGTAAATGGGAAGCTTTCACCGCTTTGGAACGTACGGTCCAGTAGGACAGTTTGCGTACGTTCTAGCGAAAGTTGGTTTTTTGCACTGTAGTTAGTGAACGCAAGGCCGACGGTATAAGCCAAAGGGAAGAGAATGAAAAGGATCATTCCGGCAATACCAGGGTAGATATAACGGTGTGCGTAAGTTTTCTTGCTACCGAAAACGTAAAGAGCTAAAGCCGTTAGGATCACCGTAAGCAACGCGAATGCGAGCTCACCGCGAGAATACATTAGGATGGTAGCGTAGCCATTGATTAAGCCAACGCTACCAAGCAATCCCCACTTAATGAAGACGCTTTTACTTCCTGGAAGGCTTGTTGGTGCTTGAATAGCATCTGTACCTTGAACTGACTGCATAGAGGAACCTGCTAGCGATATATAAAATAGAAAAGTAAGGAGGGGTTACCCCCTCCTTAAAAGGGTGTTTCGTCGATATTATTTAGTCATGCGTGTTTCAGCAGCTTTAAGTGCTTGGTCTACAGTTTGACGACCGTCAACCACGTTACCAATTGCCTCTTCCATGCTGTACCAGAACGTTGTGAACTGAGGGATGTTAGGCATGATTTCACCATTCATCGCGTTGTCCATTGTCGCCGCGATACGAGTGTCGCTATCTAGTTGGCGTTGGAAAGAGTTAAGCGCTACAGCACCTAGTGGCTTGTCGTCATTTAGGCTCTTCAGACCTTCGTCAGTCAGCAGGTAGTTTTCCATGAACTCAACCGCTAGGTCACGGTTTGGAGAAGCCGTGCTGATACCACCAGCCCATACACCAACGAAAGGTTTAGATGCTTTACCGTTGAATTTAGGTAGTGTTGCAACACCGTAATCTACGCCAGATTTCTCGATATTTGCCCAGCCCCAAGGACCGTTGATTGTCATTGCAACGTTACCAGCAACGAACTCAGACTCTGCTACAGAGTAGTCCATATCTGCAGAGATCACTTTGTCTTTAACCATTTTCTCGATAAAGCCAAGAGACTTCTGAACACCGTCGTTCGCTACACCTGCGTCTTTGATGTCGTAACCTTCAGCCGTTTGTTTAAATGCGTAACCGCCGTCAGCTGCTAGTAGAGGCCATGTGAAGTAAGCACCGCCACGTAGAGGCCACATGATCGCTTTTTTGCCATCTTTTTGAAGCTCAGCGTTTAGTGCTGGGATCTCTTCCCAAGACTTAGGTGGGTTAGGAACAAGAGCTTTGTTGTAAATTAGAGAAACTGACTCAACCGCTACTGGGTATGCAATTGTTTTACCTTTGTAAGACACTGCGTCCCATGCGAAGTCTACGATACCTTCTTTGGTCTCTTTAGAAGGTTTGATATCCGCAAGAAGACCCGCTTCTGCAAAACCACCGAAACGGTCATGTGCGTAGAAAATCATGTCTGGGCCGTCACCCGCAGCTGCAACTTGAGAGAATTTCTCTTCTAGTTTGTCTGGGAAAGCGACAGTAACTTTTACGCCTGTATCTTCTTCAAAGCGTTTACCTACTTCTGCCATGCCTTCGTAAGCTTTATCACCACCTACCCAGATTGTTAGTTGGCCTTCTTCGATAGCAGCGTTTGCACCGAAAGAACCCAGAGCAACTAATGTACCTAGAGCTACAGCGCTTAGAGCGTTTTTCATGTTAATATCCTTTTTATATTTATACGTAGGGCGCATTCATTTAAGACGAGCCAGTTTTCGATAGATATGATCTGAAAAAACCGTCTTAAGCTCATCATCCTAGCCACTACGCCCTAGCTATTATGGCTTAAATTCGTGATCACCATCGGGTCGGATTAGAGAGCAAAATCACAAAAACCGTAAGCACCGTGATCAACATCACCGTTGTCCGGTGAATTTATTTGAAGTGGATCGCCTATTACGTTTCACCCCCTTTATCTACTCCTCCCCTCCTACTCCCCCTCGTTAATTTTCCATTGGGAGGATGTACTCTTTCTTGGATTAACCGAAACTGCAGTCATCCAAGAGTGGATAGTAAGAACCCTTTACCGGCAATTGTTTGTTGCTTCTATATAGACCGAACAATATATGTTGGCTTGCATTGCCCGCTTTTGTCTTAAATTAAGCATCAAGCTAAACCAGTGATGGCATCACGGGGGAGGTTTAGCTTGATGTGGGGGAAAGAGACATCTGCTTGGCTATGAGGGTGTGTTTGGGTGTATTGACGATCTGTTGAAACCACCAAACACACCCGTTTTTTCTTACACACTCAATGCTTACCAATTCCTACAGTTACTGCTGACCCAATAATTTCTTATAATGATAAGCAGTAAGTTTTAAAATTTGATCGATCGAGGACGAGCTAGATGGCGAGTGTCACGTTAAAAAACGTTTATAAATCATATGGTGATGTACAGATTTCTAAGGACGTAAACTTAGAGATCAACGAAGGTGAATTTGTAGTATTCGTTGGACCATCAGGTTGTGGTAAATCGACACTATTACGCTGTATCGCAGGACTAGAAGATATCACTTCAGGTGATTTGTACATTGGCGACGAGCGTATGAACGACGTTGAGCCATCAAAGCGCGGCGTGGGCATGGTATTCCAATCTTACGCTCTATACCCTCATCTAAACCTTTACGACAACATGTCTTTCGGCCTTAAGCTTGCGAAAGCAGACAAGGCTGAGATCGACAAACGTGTTGAGCATGCTGCTGAAATCCTACAGCTAGGTCACCTACTAGAGCGTCAGCCAAAAGCACTTTCAGGTGGTCAACGTCAGCGTGTTGCTATCGGTCGTACTCTGGTTTCTCAACCAAATGTATTCCTACTAGATGAGCCTCTATCTAACCTAGATGCGGCGCTACGTGTTCAGATGCGTTCTCAAATCACTAAGCTTCAACGTCAGCTTGGTTGTACCATGATTTACGTAACGCACGACCAAGTAGAAGCGATGACGATGGCAGACAAAATCGTTGTTCTTGATGGCGGTTACGTTTCTCAAGTGGGTAAACCTCTGGACCTGTACCACTACCCTAAAAACCGCTTTGTTGCAGGCTTCATCGGTTCACCTAAGATGAACTTCATGTCGGTTCACATCGAAGCAGTGGAGTCTGAGCGTGTCATGGTTCAATTGTCCAACGGCATGACTTTCTGGGTCCCAGTCGATGGCACGACAGTTAACGTTGGCGACCGTATGTCACTGGGTGTTCGCCCTGAACACTTGCTATCTGCAGAAAACGGCGATGCAACCATCGAAGGCGAAGTGATGATTGTTGAGAAGCTAGGCAACGAAACTCAGGTTTACCTCAACCTAGAGAGTGCAGATGCTGACGTTATCTTCCGTCAGCCAGATACATTAGACGTTGAAGCAGGAGACAAGCTTGCTATCGGTATCCCAGCGCACCGTTGTCACCTATTCCACAGCGACGGTAAAGCATGTCGTCGTCTGTTCGTAGAGAAAGGTACAGAGTAGTAGATTTAAACGTATATTGCCCTATCAAAATCCCTCCTCGTGAGGGATTCAGATTGCTGACGAACCCCACTTTTTGAAGTGGGGTTCTCTTTTTCGAGCGGCCGTAGGCCGCGATCGCGATATTTTTTTATTATGCGAAGTTTGGAAGAGCCCAACACTTAAATTGGCATCTAGACGCCATAATTTGACGTATTTGGGACATATTTAGCCCTATTTTTTGTAAATAGCTCACCACCAAGGCTATCTTCTTGATGTTTTGAGCGGCAGCTGCCAACCAACATTGCATTTGCACTTTCGAGAGCCCGCGGAAGCGGGCATAACGGTGACCATGGTGCTGCTTAGCGTCGGCGAAGCTCCGCTCTACCGTCTCACTTCTTCGCCTATACGTCTTTTTCCATAAGGTGAGAGCCGCATTTGGTTGGCTCTATCCATCGCGTCCGTATAGATGTGTCTTGTAATGACTTTCTTCATATTTTTACTTTGCGTACAGTCATCTCTCATTGGACAGAACGCACACTCTTTCGGGTCGGAGTGATACTCACGATACGCATCTCTAGACGTTGTTTTATAGATGAGCTCTTGACCGTTAGGGCAGCGGTAACTGTCTCGCTCTTCATTGTAGATGAAGTGCTTTTTCTTGAACGCATTCTTTGTTCTCGATGGTCTGCGATAACCGAACACGCCTAAGATATTTCGACGCTCTAATGACTCAGCGACTGGCGCAGTGAAGTAGCCCGCGTCGAGTCCAACGGCGATTGGATTAAGGTTAAATTGCTCTAGGGTATAGTCCAGACGCTTCACATAAGGTTGAGAGTCATTGATATTACCTGCTGTGACATGGGTATCTAAGATAATGCCATGCTGTCCATCCACTGTACGGTGGTCGAGATAGAAGAAGCCTTGGGGCTTATTATCTCGAGTCATGAAGCCACTTTCCGGGTCGGTAGTACTCGTTTTGGTGTTCTTAGTTTTAGGCTCAGCGGTACGTGACTTTAGAGGTTTCTTACCCTCTTTCTCTCGGTCTAGCGCGACATCTTCATCGAGCATATCAAGATAAGCACTGGCGCGAACCTTAGTCACTTTGTTCGTGTGCTTATTTTTGTTGGCATTGGCTTTTAGGTGCGTGCTGTCAGTAAATAGTTCTTGGCCTGCGACCAAACCTTTCGCCATTGCCTGCTCTACGATATTGATAAAGATACGCTCAAACACATCGGTACCATTAAAGCGGCGAATACGGTTTTGGCTGAGTGTCGATGCATGGATAACTTTCTCTGTCAGTGACATACGCAGGAACCATCGATAAGCGACATTGACTTCAATCTCTTTCACGAGTTGTCGCTCGCTTTTTATTCCGAAGAGGTAACCAAGCAGGATGATTTTAAACAGGCGTACAGGGTCAACAGGTGGGCGACCGTTGTCTTTACAGTAGAGGTGAGCGACTTCATTACGGATAAACTCGAAGTCGATGGCTTTATCTATCTTACGAACTAAATGGTTCTGAGGAACGAGCTGTTCCATGGTGACCATTTCGAGTTCATATTGTTGAGGTGAAGACTCTTGAAGCATAGTGAGATATCCATATTTCGATACCCCTATTAGATCAAAGGTCTAGCTTGAAAGCTAGACCTTTGTCAGCAGTCTGAATCCCTCCTCGTGAGGGATTTTCTTTATCTTAAAGACGGGCTTTGAAAGTCCAACCAGCGCCCACAAAAAAGGTCCAGCACTCGCTAGACCTTTGTCATTCTTCAGGGGTTCCCCAAACACCTACCCAGTTAGTGGATTGGTGTGTTCTTTTGGTTGAACTTACCGAAGTGCTCTTCCAGTACTTCTGGTGTGAGTTTACCTTCCGCTTCTAGACGTTTAAGCTCAGCAACAACGGCTTTTTGCTCTTCTAGTGACGGTAGTTTCACTTCTGGCTCGTCGCCCATCTCTTGAGACATAAGCTCAAGTTCTTTTTCAAAATCGCTCATGATTCTTTTTACCTAAACATTAATACTAAGACAATTTTACTCATTTCTAAGCAATGATGCTAGGTGCTTTGGCCTTACCCTGTAAAACCGAGACAAGGCCAATACGCAAATCAATATTTTAAAACTAAAAGCTTAAAGCTTAAAGCTTAAATGAGCCAACCATCTTATCAAGACGAGAAGAGAGCAGGCGTAACTCTTGGCTTGCATCTGCTAATTGTTCAGCTGTACCCGTCGTGACTTCGTTGATTGCGTTAATCTCTTCAATGTTCTGATTGATGGTGTGAACCACTGTTGATTGTTCTTCAGTCGCTGTCGCCACCTGAGTGTTGCGATCTGTGATGTCTAGGATGCGATCAGAGATACCCCCTAACACTTCAACCGCTTCATCGGAAGCTGTTACACCCTCCAGCGTAATGATCTTACCGGAACTCATTGCCGTCACTGCGTCTTTCGCATCGCTCTGCAGCTGGTTAATCATCTTCTGAATCTCTTCCGTTGAATCTGCAGTACGACTTGCTAGGTTACGAACCTCATCTGCTACGACCGCAAAGCCACGACCTTGCTCACCAGCACGCGCCGCTTCAATCGCTGCGTTGAGTGCCAGTAGGTTAGTCTGTTCAGAAATGTCACGAATGACACCAAGAATTGAACCAATGTCTTGAGTGGTAGATGCTAGCTGCTCGATCACCTGACCTGTGCTCTCAATGTCTTGAGCCAGTCGGCTGATTGCATCTTTCGCTTTGTTCACCACTTCACGACCAACTTCAGTGTTGTCAGATGCTTGGGTCGCTGTTTCTGCTGCAGTTGCCGCGTTAGACGCGATTTCGCTGATGGTCATCCCCATTTGGTTGATTGCTGCTACTACTTGAATGGTTTGATCACGCTGCTCTTGGCTGTTGTCATGCGTAATGTGCGCTTTGCTTGATACGCTTTCCGCCGCAACTTGAAGCGCTTGGCTGGTTTCGCACACCTCTTTCATCGACAAGTGAATTTTTTCAATAAAGCCATTAAAGCCTGCAGATAACTGTGCAATTTCGTCATTGCCTTTGACTTCAATACGCTGCGATAGGTCACCATCACCTTTACCTAGGTCAGTAAAGCGCTTTGAAAGCAGTTTAATTGGCTTGGTAATACTGTTTGCCAATAGGAAGCCCATAAGGATAAACACTAAAGCAACAATCACCGTCATGATCAGCATCTTCTGTGCGGTTGCATCCAGTTCAGCAAATACTTCAGACGTTGGAACCACACCGATAACAAACCAGTCCATTGATGCAACATAAAGGCTGGCAACAAACAGCTCTTGGCCTTGGAACTGAGTCGTTATCAAGTTAAAGCCCGACTTGTTCAGCAACTGGCTTGCTTGCGCGCCGTATAATTGCTGTAGAGATGAATCGCTGCGCGCTCTGTCACGGTGAATTTGTACATCACCTTGACTATCGGTTAAAAAGACAAAACCCGTATTCTCAATCTTAAAGCTGTTTAACAAGTGAACCATGTCATCCATCGACTTAGACAATCCAGACATCGCTTTGCCAGTAGATTGCTGATAGTTCGCGAACATCTTCACTTCGCCATTCGCTTCTTGGAACATGCTCACCATGGTCGGCTGACCAGATTGGGTAAAGCCAAAGAACCAGCCATCTTGTTGTTGGTTAAGTTGGCGTAAAAAGCCATTTTGGTTCCAATAGTAAGCCGTTTCGCGGTTTGCTACCGAGGCGTCGTTTAACTGATACTGGTTACGAACGTTATTAAGCTGTTTCACTAGCTTGGCTTCAACTTCGGCATCGCGATAAGTGGACTCAATCGCATCTGCAATGAACTCATTCGATGCAACTTGTTCAGCCGCAAGCAAAAGTTGCGATACTTCACGATCTATTTCGCCATTGATGCGCTCGAGTAAGCCAGGAAGCTCGATATCCACCAAGCGGTGACTTAATACATCTCTAGCTTGGCGCTGAGCCATTACACCAACGATGATCGTTGACGCCAGTACCGCGAAAGTAATTCCGGCAACCACTTTCTGCTTAATACTCATTGAATTTAAATTGAACATCTCTCTACACCTAAATTTGGCAAGTAAACTTGCAACTCACTTACATCGGCTGATTATGAATAAGCTTTAGGGAATGGCGACACTCAAGCCACAAACGCCAATGACCTTTAAGCAAACGTTTGGAGCAACAAATATTGCGCCCAATATGCGTGTAAATGTCACTAAAAAGCTGAACAACAAGGTGCCTTTCTGTCGAAAAAACAGCAATTATTTTAATTTTCATGGCTGAATTGGATACAAAACCACCAATCAAAATCAGTTCTCTGTCAGTTCTCAATATTCTGCGGAACTTTTGGCTAGATTTTCTAACCAAGTAGCTAATACACTGTGATTACACAGAAAACTTCAATTTTGATACAAGATACGCCGAGACAACGTCATGCATTCAAACGCGTTCAACACACTGAAAACTTATCTAGAGGCTCAAATCATCGGACAACAAGAGCTGGTGAAACAACTAATGGTTGCACTGCTCGCTGATGGTCATATTCTGGTTGAGGGGCCACCCGGTCTAGCAAAGACTCGCGCCGTTAAGTCACTTGCAGACTGCGTTGAAGGAGACTTCCACCGTATTCAATTTACCCCAGACTTATTACCTGCCGATCTAACCGGGACAGATATCTTCCGTCCTGAAACTGGTGACTTTACCTTTCAGGCAGGACCAATATTTAACTCTTTAATTCTTGCCGATGAGATCAACCGAGCGCCAGCGAAGGTACAAGCCGCAATGCTCGAAGCAATGGCAGAAAAACAAGTGACTGCTGGGCGCAAGACGTACCCACTACCAGAGCTGTTTCTAGTCATGGCGACGCAAAACCCGATTGAGCAAGAAGGTACCTACCCGTTACCAGAAGCACAACTCGACCGCTTTTTACTGCACCTTGATGTCGCTTACCCAGATATGGAAAGCGAACTAGCCATTCTTCGCTTAAATCGAGGAGAGGCGCAAGGCCAAGCACTGACTCAACCAGAACCAGAACCCATGCCGCAACAAGCCGTATTTGAAGCGAGACAAGAAGTGCTGAATGTGCACATGGCTGAGAGCATTGAGCAGTATATTGTGCGACTGGTTATGGCAACTCGTCAGCCAGAGAAATACAGCCCACAGCTTGCTCAATGGTTAGAGATGGGGGTTAGTCCTCGTGCCACCATTGCGCTTGATCGCTGTGCGCGTGCTCACGCTTGGTTATCTGGCCGTGACTATGTCACGCCTGAAGACGTACAAACGATGGCCTTCCCTGTGCTACGCCACCGTCTATTGCGCAGCTACCATGCACAAGCTGAAGGCATTACACCAAATCAGGTGATCACTCAACTTATCTCTCTTGTTGGCAGCGCGTAGTTTTTAGCATGAATCAACAACTCCCTCGGCACAGTAACGGTGTGTTACTCAGCTTAAATGAACTTTTGCAATATAAAGCTCAAGCGATTCGTTGGTTGCCACCAGCCAAAAGCCTGTGGTCGCAGCTCAACGGACAACATGAAAGTCGCAGTAAAGGCATAGGTATGAACTTTTCCGAGGTTCGTCAATACCAAGCAGGCGATGACATTCGCAGTATTGATTGGCGTGTCACGGCCCGCACCGGCAAGCCGCACACTAAGCTATTTTCTGAAGAGCGGGAGCAACCCGTCATCCTCTATTTGGATATGTCGAATAGCATGATGTTTGGGTCGACTCTTATGTTAAAGTCGGTTCAACTTGCCCATCTCACTAGTCAACTCTGCTGGCTGACGATCGCTGGCAAAGACCGAATAGGTGCTGTTATCGATGATGGTCAGACGCTAACAGAGATCAAACCGAGCGCCAGCCATCAAGCGCCTTTGCGTATCTTGCAGCAGTTGATTGCGATTAATAACCAATCTGTGCAATCGTCTAGGCTTACTTGTCAGACAGATTTTGCAATGGCACTCAAGTCATTGAACCGACTCAGTCCTAAAGGCAGCGACATAATTTTCTTAAGCGATTTCAGCCGCTATCAGGATAGTGACTACTCACTATTAAATCAGATGCGTCAACACAACAAGATGCGATTTGTTCACTTCTATGATCCTTTAGAGCAAGGTAATACCAACTTTAAAGGCATGAAGCATGTCAGCGATGGTGAGCGAACTCAATGGTTTAACTTCTCTTCAAAAGCAGAGAAGAACAAGCTAAGGACCGCTTTTGAAGAGCATCAACGACAGATCAAGGATCTCTGCTTACGTCTTGCTATTCCTCATAGCTCAATCACCAGTGCAGAGCCCTTGATGAAGCAAATTTCAGGGGGCAAGCATGACGCCTAAATTAGACCTCAACCCCGTTATTACACCCGAAGCGCCACATTGGTGGCCACTCGCTTGGGGTTGGTGGTTCCTTGCTATCGCCGTTATCGCACTCGTTGTGATTGGTCGAATGCTTTACAAAAAATATAAGCAGGTTCGCAAGGTTCAAAAAATCGCACTAACTAAGCTGACTGAGAATAGTGCCCTTTCACCCGCAGAGGCGCTTGCAACAGTTCGTCAAGCGGCAATGAGCTACTTCCCAAGAGAAGCGATCGCCTCTTTGCAGGGAGAACAGTGGTATCAGTTTCTTGATGCGCAGTTAAAGTCACCTCGTTTTGTTGACCATAGCGAGGCGTGGCAACAAACTCTATATCAAAGCGAGCAGGTTGCAATCGATCCCTCAACGCGCGACATGCTAGTCGATGACTGCATCTATTGGGTCCGCCATGCACTGCCACCGAAGAGAGTTCAATTATGAGTAATTTATTGAATATTGAATTTGTGTGGTGGTGGCTGTTTTTGCTATTTCCGTTACCACTGCTTGTACTTCGTTTGGCACCTGCTGCTAAGCCGACAGACACGCTGACACTGCCCTTTTTGCCTAGCAACACCAACGGTAAAGCGCCTAGTACTCGCCTACCTAAAGTTCTAGCCTCGATGATATGGCTGATGTTGATTACGGCCAGTGCCAGACCCGTCTGGTTCGGCGAGCCGGTTGAGTTTCAACCTAAGCACCGTGATTTGATGTTGGTGGTCGATCTCTCTTACTCAATGAGCCAAGAGGATATGGCGTTTAATGGCGAGTACATCGATCGCTTGTCAGCGGTAAAGCGCGTACTTAGTGACTTCATTGATAAACGCAAAGGAGATCGCGTCGGATTAGTTCTATTTGCCGATCATGCTTATCTCCAAACACCTCTGACACTCGACAGAAGCACACTCAGCCAGCAGCTTAATCAAGCCGTGTTAAGACTTATCGGCACTCAAACAGCGATTGGTGACGGCATCGGCCTTGCTACCAAAACTTTCGTCGACAGCGATGCGCCACAACGAGTGATGATCTTGCTCAGTGATGGCAGTAATACCGCTGGTGTTCTAGACCCGCTTGAAGCTGCGGATATTGCTAAGAAGTTCGATACCACCATTTACACCGTTGGCGTGGGCGCTGGCGAAATGGTGGTCAAAGAGTTCTTTATGTCACGTAAGGTGAATACTGCCGAAGACCTAGATGAAAGAACTCTGATGGACATAGCAGAGCGAACCGGAGGCCAATACTTCCGAGCGCGTGACAGCCAAGATTTGGCGACCATCTATGACACGATTAATAGTTTAGAGCCAATATCAGGCGCAACTAAGGTATGGCGCCCACAGCAAGAGTGGTTCCACTGGCCGCTTACAATTGCTGTCGCTCTATCACTGATTTTGTTAGTCATTAGGAGAAACAATGTCTAACTTTACCTTTATCTATCCAGCTTGGTTGCTCGCTTTGTTTGCGCTGCCTGTGATTTTAATGCTCGCGCGCCGTAACCGAAAGCAAGGCTTACTTGCGCCACACATCGCGCAGTATCTAGACCCAGCGAAAGCAACCTACTCACGCAGCAAGCTATCACTTTTCTCAATCTGGTGGGTCATCACCATCATCGCGTTGGCGGGCCCGAGCTTTAGCACCAGCGAACGCCCAAGTTTTGAAAAGACGCAAGCGCGAGTTTTGATCATGGATATGTCGATGTCGATGTACGCCACCGACGTCAAACCTAACCGATTAACCCAAGCTCGTTACAAGGCGTTGGATCTGCTCTCTCAATGGCGTGAAGGAGTAACAGGCATGGTCGCTTACGCGGGTGACGCTTATACTGTCAGCCCTCTTACTACCGACAGCGCGACCATCGCAAACCTCGTCCCTAACCTGTCACCAGATATTATGCCTTATCAAGGTGCTGATGCAGCCAAGGCGGTTGAGCGAAGTATCGAGATGCTGCAACGCGCCAACGTCTCTCAAGGCGATCTGATATTGATCGCTGACGACATCGACGACTACGAGAAAGGAGCGATCAATGACCTGCTTTCTGGTACACCTTGGCGCTTGTCAGTTTTGGCCGTTGGCAGTCGAGCTGGTTCACCGATCACGATGAGCAATGGCTCCATGCTCACTCAAGATTCAGGTCAAACCGTAATCGCCAAAAGCGACATCGACAACATGCGTTCAATCAGCCAGTCTAACCAAGGTGTGTTTGCTTTGGTGCAAGCTGACAACTCAGACATAGAGACAATCACTCGGTTTATTGAATCCCATAGCCTAGCCGCTGAAGTTGAGAAGACGACACAAGGTGTCACTAGCCGCGTTAATCACGGCTTTTGGCTACTGCCGTTGATTCTATTTCCTGCGTTGGGGCTGTTCCGACCGGGCGTGATTTGGAGTGTGTTAGGTGTTGCACTATTGGCGACTCAACCCAATCCAGCATTGGCTAGCCCTTGGCAAACCGATGATCAGATAGCCCATCAATACTATGAACAAGGTGACTTTGAGCAAGCAGCAAAACTGTTTACTGATCCGGAATGGAAAGGGGTCGCTCAGTATCAAGCCGGACAATACCAAGAGGCAGAAAACACACTGTCTGCGTTAGATACAGAGCGTGCGCGCTACAACCACGCCAATGCTCTTGCACAGCAAGGTAAGTTCGAATCCGCAATTGACGAGTACAAACGCATCCTTAAGGACAACCCAAACCACACTTTTGCTAAAAGCAATTTAGAGCTTCTGGAGCAACAGCAACAGCAACAGCAACAGCAACAGCAACAGCAACAGCAACAGCAACAGCAACAGCAACAGCAACAGCAAGATGATGATCAGAGCCAATCTCAAGATCAAGCGGACCAGCAAGGTCAGCAAGGTCAGCAAGGTCAGCAAGGTCAGCAAGGTCAGCAAGGTCAGCAAGGAGAAAATGACCAAAACAAGGGAAGCTCGTCAAGCCCCCAAGACCAGTCACAACAATCGGCTTCAGATTCGAGTAGAGAACAGTCTCAGCCATCAGCAAACCAAAACCAAAACCAACAACAAAGTGGCAGCAGTGGTGACGACCAAACATCATCGTCTGAACAGGAGCTATCGCAGGAAAACGGTAGCAATGCTAATCAAACCAAAGCTGATGAAGAGGATGAAAAACAAGGCTCAAGCGCCTCGGCTACGCCGACTGCAGCCCAGCAACAAGAGTCTGATTCCGAAGGTTCGCCGCAAATGGCACATGCTCAACCCTCAGAAGCTTCGCAAGACCCAGACCGTAAAAAACTTGAGCAAGTCGAGAGCGCGCGCGACCCAAGCCGCTTGCTTCGAGCTCAAATGATGTTACAAGCGCAACAACAAGGCGCTCCGAATAACCAATCGAAAAAGTGGTAACCATGCAACGTATTCATACACCATTTTTGACACTGCTGTTCTCACTTCTCATGAGTGTTTTCAGTAGCCATACAGCTTACGCAGCGACAGCCGTTGCCAGTGTTAGTGAGAATCAAGTTACTCAAGACGAAGTATTTCTATTAAGAGTTTCAACCGATGAAAAAGTGAGCTCAGACGCTTTGGACCTGACTGCGCTTGAAAGTGACTTTTACATTGGCAGGCCAAACTTTGGTTCTTCGATTCGCATCATCAATGGCAGCCGCACCGTTTCAAGCGAATGGACCATCACCCTGGCGCCACTGCGACTGGGTAAGTTAACCATTCCAGCCTTTGATATCGAAGGGGCACAAACTCAACCGATTCAAATCAATGTCGCTCAAAACAGAGCCGCACCCACACAAGATCAGATGGCTGAGTTCAAACTCGACCTGAATAGAGATTCCCTTTATGTTGGTGAAGTGGCGATTTTGGATGTAAAACTGATCATCAAGGCTGACCCAAGACGCTTACAGGAGCCGCGCATTGATCCACCGAGCTCTTCGAGCCTAAAGGTTGAACCTATTGGTGAATCAAAACAGTACCAGGATGTATACCATGGCAAAGAGGTGACGGTCGTTCAGCAGAGCTTTGAGATATCGTCAGATACTGCGGGTAAGTTTGAGTTGCGCGGGCCAAAGTTGACAGGTGCGGTGGTCTACTCTGCTAACAACTCAAACAAGACGCGTCTGTTCCAGCTCGATACGCCCGTTCAAACGCTACCAGTTGAGGTATTGTCCATTCCAGGCGATGCTCATGGAGATTGGTTGCCAACAGCTGACTTGAGTATCAAGCAGATTTGGAGCATTAACGATACTAAGCTTACTCGCTCCCCAGAACAATTAGATCTAGAAGCCGGTGATGCCTTAACACGCACCATTACTATAAGTGCTAAGGGCATTAAAGCTCACCAGTTGCCAAGTGTTAATGTTCAGTACCCAAATAGCGTACGTGTTTATGAAGAGAAACCTCAGTTTGGCAAAACCGACTCAGGAGACAATCTTGTTGTCTATAAACAGGTATTAATTCCAAAATCAGCAGGTACTATTGAGCTTCCAGGACTGGAGCAAGCTTGGTTTAACACTGAAACCAAACAGAAAGCCACCAGCCAAATTAAAGGGCTTACCTTAAATGTCACTGGTAATAACGATGCGCCAGTGCAGGCTCCAACATCAAAAGATAAACCAAATAACGTTGAAGTAGTAACCACTGACCACGCAGGTATTTGGCCTTACCTAACGGCGCTTTTTGCCTTTTTATGGCTATTCACTTCTGTGATTGCCTTAAGCCTATGGCGTAAAAAAGGTTCAACGAGCACAGTGACACCGAAAGTCGTCGGTAAAGATGATGGACTAGCTGAGCTTATCGACGCAGTTCAGAGAAAAGATGCACTAATGGCAAACGCCAAACTCAGTCAGTGGCAACAAGAGAACCCAGATCTTCCGCAACAGCACCTGGATACAGTGAAGAAAGAGATCGACAAACTCAACCAACACCTATTTGGTCCGCAAGCGGATGGTGAGGCTGGTTGGTCACCAAACACGGCCATTGACGCTATTAATGCAGCCAACCGTAATCGTACAGCAAAAACAAGTGACCAACTTGCGGCTTTATAGCTTGTCGTTAGAAGCTTAAATACAGATAAAACTAAGCCCCTGAGTTCAAGGTAGACTCAGGGGCTTTTCTATTAGGCCATATAATCTAACAAGCTAGTGCTTGGCTAATAAAATGTCGCCTCAATCTGGCTATTTTCAAATGCTGATACTACACGATTCCGTCCTCGGTCTTTGGCTTGATACAGCGCCTTATCTGCCATGTCATAGAGTAAGTCAAAATCAAGACAATCCAAGCTCGCACTCAAAGAGGCAAAACCCACCGAGGCAGTTAAGTAATCGCTGGTTGAACTCTCACAGTGCGGAATTTGCGCCTCCTCGATACAGCGTCTGATACTGTCGGCACGCAGCCTGGTTTCGCTGTCACAAGTATCGACCATCAACAACATAAATTCTTCGCCACCGATACGGCAGAAGGTGTCATTCTCATGCAGAATATGGTCGCTTAAAATTTTTCCGACTGAACGCAGTGCAGAGTCCCCCTCCGTATGACCATAAACACTGTTGTACAATCCGAAATGATCTAAGTCGAGCAAGATCAAGCCAAACACGACCTTCTCATTGGGTCTGCTTGGTTCAAAGTGGGTTGAATTCAGATTTTCCAATACCTGTGCCAACATACGACGATTACCTAGGCGCGTCAGGGGGTCCAACTTAGAGATAACATCCAACTGCTCATTGGCCAGTTGCAGCTCTAAGGTTCGCTTTTTCACCTCTTCCTCTAACCTTTCGTTGAGTTCTTTAAGCTCTTCCTGCGCCATGGTTCTTTGCAAAGCTTCCGCCAGACTTGATGCGAAAATGCGAATCACTTCTCGAAGCTGAGAGGTTAATGAACTGCGCGTTAGCAGGTTATCCGCGGCAATAAAAGCAATCGGCACACCAGTATTACTGGTGAGTAGTGTCATCGCCGTCCAACCGACTCCGACGATTTTGTAGTCATGGTAGATAGGCACGGACTCTTCAAAAGCGACTTCGTTAGGACGCGATCTTGCTGCGGCAACAATGTCACGTTCAACCAGATCTGAGTGATAGTAGGACTCATCGACTATGTTACCTTGAATGTCAGTACCCCAAGTTCCCTGCATGTAGGAACACTCTTTATCGGTTAAGAACACGGCTAGACGATCAATACCAAGATGTTGAATAGCAAAGCTTACCGCCGATTTGCACACCGCACTCACGTTGTCACAACGGGATAACTCCACCATGCTAGAGTGCAACATGCGGATATTCTGCTCTTGACGTTTGCGAATGTAGATCTGAGAAAGTAGCGAGCCAAAAGACTCCAACATCTGTCTTTGATAACCGGTTATTGGGGCGCGATTAATATAGTTGTCCATCGCTATCCAACCAACTGGCTTATCCCCTTCTCTCAAGATCAGCATCCCATTCCAACCCTGCCCCACCACTTGACCTGCAGTATAAAGCGGCGCTTGTTCGATGATCACTAAATTGGTGTGGTCGTCAGAAAGCGCTTCAATGTACTCGCTCTCCAATTGGTGGAGATCATACTGAGTATGATGCTCGCTGTTGGTTTTACCGTTTTCATCAGTACCGTAAGTGCCACTAAAGCAGCGTTTCTTCATGTCAAGCAACATAAAAATGGCGCGATCAAAGCCGAGACGATCTCTGACGGCTTCAACCGAAGCTCTGTATAGAGCATCTAACGAATCTGGATTAGAAAGATCTAACGCCACTTGATGAACGAGCTTCATGTTCTCGACAAACTGCTCTCTGAGCTTAATTTCATCGAGGTACTGTGCTTCACGAGTGTCTCTATTTTTTATTTCGCTTGCCGCATTTTTTTCTGCACGAATGCACTGCCACCTCGCCGCGGCCAATTGCAGCACATCTCCTCCATCGCGAAAGGTTTGATTCGCTCTGTCAGCGGCGCAATTTTGAATAATGAGATAGGTTCGACAACTCGGACAGTTGTCTAGCATCAAAATAAAAGATTCACCACCGAGGGCATCAAAATGATCCCAATTACAGGTATTGATCGCCATTGGCAAAACGCCATCAGCAGTATCAAACTGAGAAACCCACGTCCAAAAAGTAGCAGGGTAATCATTTAGACTAGTAAGCTCACCACACTGGTATATGGGTGTGCGATTAGAGATGGAAGCCGGCTCGACAAATATACCAATACCGTGCGGGTCTAATAGATGAGACAAATATTCAAACAGAGAATCAGCTAAAAGGCGGTGGTCGCGAGTGGAAGATATTTGTTTTGCAAAGGCTTTTACTGGCACGACATTCCATCCAATGGTTGTAAGAATGTAACAAAAATACCTAAGCATTAATATGCAATCAATCTAAGACAAAATGAGATGTTAAGCGACTCGCAATTTCCTATTTTCCTTTACTACAAGCTCGAGAAGCGCGACAAAAATGGGATTTTCTGCCCAAATTTCCGTCGACAAAATGACATTCTTCGACTTACAAAAAAGCCCCACAAATGAGTGGGGCAAAAGTCCATCGCTTATTATTGTAGTGATATGCCAGTAAATTAAGCGCGGTGATGGCAAAGGTTAAAATTAACCAAAGTCACCATTTACATAACCCTTAGTACGGTCGTCTTTCGGGTCACTGAAAATAACTTGTGTGTCATCGTGCTCAACCAGTTCACCCATTAGGAAGAATGCAGTGCGGTCTGAAATACGACGAGCTTGTTGCATTGAGTGAGTAACGATAACGATGGTGTAGTTCTTTTTCAGATCTTCCATCAGCTCTTCGATCTTGTGTGTTGCAATTGGATCCAGTGCCGATGTAGGTTCATCCATCAAAATCACATCTGGTTCCATTGCGATAGTACGAGCAATACATAGACGCTGCTGCTGACCACCCGACAGACCAAATGCGTGAGATTTCAAACGATCTTTCACCTCATCCCAAAGTGCGGCACCACGCAGTGATCGCTCTACGACTTCATCAATGTACTTCTTATCTTTGATACCTTGGGCGCGCAGACCGTATGCCACGTTCTCGTAAATGCTCATTGGGAATGGGTTCGGCTTTTGGAAAACCATACCAACACGGATACGTAGGTCAGCAACATCGATGTCACCATAGATGTTCGTACCATCCATATCTAGCTTGCCCTTAATCGTCACGCCTTCGATTAGGTCGTTCATGCGGTTCAGGCAACGTAGTAGTGTTGATTTACCACAACCTGATGGACCAATCAGAGCCGTTACTTGGCGCGTTGGAATTCGTAGATTGATAGATTTAAGTGCTTGGTTTTCGCCGTAAAACAGATCTAGGTTTTCAATATCAAATTTGTTCATGTTCTTAATCTCTAAATTCTTAAATTCGTGTCTAACTTGATGCTTTGTCAGTGGGCTCTACTTGGAGCCCTGTACTAAGGGCATTTCACTGTTCTAAGCCCAGAAGTCGTTAGTACGTTGCTGTGTTAAAGCGTCTTGCAATTAGTTTTGTGACCATGTTGATCAGAAGAACAAGCACAATCAGGACTGTCGCTGTACCGTAAGCCTGGTTCCACTCATCAATGGTGAACAGCTCGGTAGTTAGCTTATATAAGTGAACCGTTAGGGTACGACCCGAATCCATTAGAGATTCTGGAATACGTGCCACCATACCTGCTGTTAAGAAAACAGGTGCTGATTCACCGATTACACGACCAATACTAAGAATGACCGAAGTTAAGATACCTGGCATCGCGCTCGGCAAGATTAAGCGCCAGATAGTGTAGATTTTTGAAGCGCCAAGGCCATAAGAACCTTCGCGGTATGTTTGTGGTACCGCCATCAATGCTTCTTCTGTAGTACGGATGATTACAGGAAGAATCAGGATACTTAGTGTTAGGGCGCCCGATAGAATCGAGAAGCCAAGACCAAGAATCGATACGAAGAAAGTCATACCAAACAGACCAAAGATGATCGATGGAATACCCGCCAATGATTCAGTACAGAAGCGAATAACTTTCACCAAACGACTACCTACTTTCGCGTATTCCGTTAGGTAGATTGCCGTCATGATACCGAGTGGTGCTGCCACCGCAATCGAAGCGATAACCATGTAGATGGTAGCAACGATCATTGGGAAGATACCGTGTTCAGTACCTGTACGTGTGTAGTTGTCCGTAATGAAGTTCCAATCTACGTGCTGTAAGCCATTAGAAAGGATGTACCAGATGATCCAAAATAGGAAACCGACTGTGACAGCCGCTGCTGCCCAGATAAAGGCATTTAAAATGTTGTCTTTATTCTGGCGAGACTGTTTTAATTTTACACGATCCATTTTTTCCACCTTCCGCTTACTTTGCTTTTTCGCGGTTTAGATAAAGTAGAGCACCATTTAGCATCATGATGAACACTAGAAGTACCACACCCGTTGCGTACAGAGCGTTAGCATGAACACCACTTGCGTACGACATTTCAATCGCGATGTTTGCTGTTAGTGTACGAGCAGAGTCCAAAATGCCTTCAGGCATCGCTGGGGCGTTACCCATAACCATGATGATTGCCATGGTTTCACCCAATGCACGACCGATACCTAGAATCACACCTGTCATGATGCCCGAACGAGCAGCAGGAACGAGAAGTTTAAAGATGGTAAAGATCTTAGAAGCACCAAGCGCTAGAGAGCCTTCTTTGTATGCGCGAGGTACCGCGCGAATCGACGTCTCAGATACTGTGATAACAGTCGGTAGAATCATGATACCCAGAACAATAATACCCGCCAGGATAGTGTTACCCGCTGGTACTGAGAAAATGTTCTGAATCATTGGAACAATAATGACAAGGCCGAAGAAGCCGTAAACCACCGAAGGGATACCAGCTAGAAGCTCAACCGCTGGGCGGATGATGTCAGCTAAACGCTTTGGTGCGATTTCAGCGATAAAGATAGCGGTCAAAACACCAACCGGTACACCCACGACAACCGCGCCTAACGTTGAAACGATAGAAGCAACAATCATGGTTGCAACACCATAAAGTGCTGGTGGCAGCCAGTTTTGGCCTAAAACGATGCCCGAGACGCCCGCTTCTTGGAATGCTGGGATACTCTCTCGAACGATGAAGTATGCGATAACTGCTAATGATACGATGCCGATTACAGCACTCGTTAGGAACAAGCCGTGGAAGATGCGCTCTTTCCAGTCAACGCGGCGTTTTTCGCGTAGGCCTGGCTTGCTGATCGCTTTTGCGTCAGTAGTCATAAGCTTTTCACTATTTGTTGCGATGGTCATAAAAATCTCACGGTTCTTGGCAATGGCGTCGAACACAATGGATAGAAAAGGCTCAGCCCGAAACGTTAGGCTGAGCAAACTTTAGAGTCCCGATAGGATTAGTTAACTGAGATGTAACCTTTTTGGTCAACTAGCGCTTGCGCGTCGTCAGTTAGCATCCAGTCTAGGAATTTTTGAGTTTCAGCTGATGGCTTGCCTTCTTTGTAAAGAACAAGGAATGGACGAGCAACTTTGTAAGAACCGTTCTTCACGTTGTCTACAGAAGCTTGGATGCCATCAATTGGAAGTGCGTTTACAGATGAATCAACCGTACCTAGAGAGATGTAGCCGATTGCGTATGGGTTAGAAGCAACCATTGTCTTCAGTGCGCCGTTACCGTTAGCAACTTGAGCGCGTTGAGAAATTGCAGAAACTTTTTTACCAGAAATCTTCATTTTTAGAGACATAATGTCTTCGAATGCACCACGAGTACCAGAAGCCGTGTCACGAGTGATAGCAACGATTGGCTTGTCTGCACCACCGACGTCTTTCCAGTTTGTTACTTCACCTTTGTAGATTGCAGTAACTTGCTCTGCTGTTAAGCCTGATAGCTTGTTTTGTGGGTTTACAACAACCGCGATACCGTCTAGAGCAACTGCTTGTTCTTTTAACGCAGGCTCCTTTTCAGACTCTTTTAGGTTGCGAGAAGACATGCCTAGGTCAGCCGAACCGTTCTTCGCAGCTTTAACACCTGCAGATGAACCAGGACCTTGAACTTCGATAAATACGTTCGGGTTTGTCTTCATGTATGTTTCAGAGAAAACTTCCATCAGTGGAGTTACGCTGCTAGAACCCACTGCAGAGATAGTTTCTTTAGCTGAAGCTGTATTAACTGTTAGTGCGCCTAGTAGTGCTATTGCACCGATAACTGTCTTTTTCATCACAATTTCCTTAAGTGGCGTTATTGCCGTTGTGTTTTACTTGAACGGTGCTCACTTTAAGTTTCGAATATGACAGTTGTGTTTCAGTAAATTGAAGCCTATGTGACAACTGAAATTTTTGTCTTTATATCACTCCCCTCTTTTGTCACTTCATTACTAAGCCTTTGTTCCGAAAGTACTCTTTCCTAGAATAAGTAAGCCAATTAAACCTACATATCTTTTTCACTCTTCTGTAATATGTCGCATAACTCACAATAATCATCAATATAAGTGAGTGATTAATCAGCATATTGATTACTAAATGTAATTCAACATGGATCGCACATAACAAAATGTAATCTTTTATTGATTGAAGTGTCAGTCTCATTAGTTAGAATTCAGTTTCAACACAATTAAATAATAATAATTCTCAATTACGCATTACCAAGAGGACCTATTCATGCGCCAGTCACTCAGCGGCTTATCCATTAAAATACAAATTTTACTCCCCGTGCTTTTCTCTGTCGTGCTACTGCTAACCGGAGTCATTATAGGAGGTGAGAAACTTGAAGAAGCTTTCCAAGATGTTTCAACAGCAACAGACAACCTGATTATTCATAAAGAAGAACTGAGCGACATCGTCGATAATAGCTATGGTATGCGTATTAAAGCTATTTACAGCCTATTTAATCCTGACGATGTCTCGACGTTAATCGACACACTGAATCAAAAGCGCAACGAGAATACGCAACTGCTTAACTCTCTTAATACTGTACCTGGACTGCAGGATGAAGTAGCAGCAATGCGCAAGGCAATGGGTCACTATGTCGACTTCTCTCGCTCGACCATGCTTCCTTTACTAAAAATCAAACACGGTAATGGCGTTCCACCAAGCGGCTTTGATACCCAATATCAAATCGCGAGTGACCAATATCGTCAAGCTGGCAATGATGTGGTAAAAGCGATTAACAACCTATCTAAAGAGCTCAACCTTATCGCGCTAAATCAGGTCGAGACAAACGGCGCGAAACATGACACCACATTGACGTCATCGAAAATCGGTCTTGTCGTCATTCTATCTATTGCGCTAGTTATTAGTTGGACGCTAGCGGGTGTGATTGTGACACCTATCCGCGAGCTTCAACAAACCATGCGTGAAGTCGCTAAAGGCAACCTTTTGGTGAAGGCAAAAGCCGAAGGCAACAACGAGATCACTCATTTGGCTCAAGACGTTAACCAAACCGTTGATCAACTTCGTGAAACCGTCGGTTCACTATCCCGCATCAGCATTGAGGTGGCGTCTGCATCAACAGAACTTGCTGCAGTCATGACTCAATCTAGCGTCAATTCTGATCAAGAGAAGCAAGAAGTAGAACAAGTAGCCTCGGCAGTTAACCAGTTAGAATCGACAGCAACTGAAGTGTCATCCAACGCTCAACAAGCCGACAATGCTTCAAGTCAAGCTAGCCAACTGACAACACAAAGCTTAAACATGTTTGAAGAGAGCGCGCGGGCAAGCGAAAAAATGTCTGCTCAATTAAACAAAGCCGCGGATGTCGTTACCTCTTTGAAAGAGCAATCAGAACAGATTGGTAAAGTCATCGAAGTTATTGAAAGTATCTCTGAGCAGACAAACCTACTCGCACTGAACGCAGCGATTGAAGCGGCTCGTGCAGGTGAAAGTGGCCGTGGTTTTGCCGTGGTAGCAGATGAAGTTCGTATGCTTGCGGCACGTACTCAAGAGTCGACCAAAGAGATCCAGGCGATTATTGAAGAGCTACAGACTCAATCTGGCCAAGCAAATGAAAGTATGCACTCAAGCCTAGCTATGCTTGAAGATAGCCAAGCACTTGCGACTAAGGTGAGCAGCTCTCTGAGTGACATCAACAACGCGATAGCCGACCTAAACAGTATTAATACTCAAGTTGCAACAGCATCCGAAGAGCAAAAACAGGTAACTTCAGACATCAACAATAACTTGAGCACGATTTATGAGCTGGTAAGCCAAAACGTCACTGGTATTACTCAATCTGCAGCCGCGGCTCATGAACTGTCTGGGCTATCAGAAAGACAGAAGCAGGCACTGAATTACTTTAAGGTCTAATGCCTTATCATAACGGTAAATCCGTTTTGGTCAGCGAGTTATATTCACTTGCTCTGGCTCGCAAAACGGAGTTAAAGAGAGGCCGTGGTCGCGTCTAACTACCACGGCCTATTGGTATTCTTGGTCTGGATTAGTATTCTTGGCTTAGTTTATTTATCCGTTCATTCAAGCTTACTATCATGAATTCGCTCTAGCGCCTCTACTCGTTTTATGTGTTGCTCGGTAAACAGATCGTTTCTCAACAAAGCAACTTCCTGTGCTTGCTGATCAGCACTCAAATTTGGGTTATCCAGTATCGTCTCTCTTTGAGAAATAAACCGTTGGAAGTCGCTATCAAATTGCGCACGTTCGACGTCTAATGCACTTAAGCGTTGTGCAGCATTTTCGCCGACAATCTCTACTCGGTTAAGGTACTTTTGCTGGTTATCTAAACTATTTTCGTGGCTAAGCAGAGTTAAGGTTAAAGTGTTTTTTTGCGTTTGTTGAACATATTCAGGTTGGAGACTTAATACCTCAAGCCACTGCTTTTCAAATTCAATTGGGTCAGTATATTCTTGCCTCAGTTTCAGTTTTTCAATCGCTAACTCACGCATTCTATTTTCATGTGCAAACAGCAACTCTTGTTCACCCGCAGTAAAGTGATAGGCCTGCTGATCCAACAACAGTTCGTGTAACTCTGTCAGTTCTTCAATGCTTAAATTAGAATAATTATTCGAAAAATCTATCTGCTCTAGCGCCGATTTGTACTCCAAATATTTTTCAAATAATCGATCATCTATCACGCTATTAGGGACGATATCATTGAAGTCAGAGACATTTTCTTTGACCTGATTGAGGTCAATATCAACCATTGCTGCCATAAAATAATCCATCGTATCTTTGGCAGAACTTTGGTCGATCTCTGTGTCACTTTGAGATTCACTCTTAAGGTGCTTTGCCGATACGGCTTGTGCTCGTGACTGGCTTTGATAAAAGACCGCACTGAGACTTCCTACAGCGATCATTGATATCAGTAACAGTGTGGCCTTTTTCATTGATTAACTCCTTCAATAATAAAGGTTTACAAGCCTGCAAGCTTGAGGCGATTGGCGTGTTGACGATAGAGAGTGACAGGGTCTGTTTCAAAAAGGTGGTGAATCCCTAACGTCCCGTTGATTTCATCCAAGTGATTCATTTTGTAGTTGTCGCCAATCACACGACCTAAATGAGCACTGCAAGTCCCCACTAGACCATCACTAGGGCCATCAAACGCTAAACCTAGAATTGTCATTGCTCCATCGGTTGGGTCGAGCAAGTTGGTAAAGGTCGACGACCCCGTCCAAGAGTAGTAGTAGACACCATTGCTCGCTTGCCATTCGCCATCTCCACACACCGATGTCGGTACACCTTCTGGGTAATGCTGATTGAATGCTAGAGAGCCTTCTGTCGTCAGTGCTTCTAATGAAGCGAGCCCATCCTGCTCAAGATCACTTCCGCCTGAAAGTAAGTTAATCAATGTGGTGAGGCCACCAGCCAACTTAACGGCAATCGACTCAGTAATGGATCCCTCTGTGACATTACCTCGCACCAGATCAGCAACTTTAGAACCTTTATGAACCCCACCAACACTGGTAACCGATGCCACAAGATCTGGCCTCACTGAGCCTACGTATCTTGCAGTCGGACCGCCATGACTATGGCCAACTAAGTTAACTTTCTCCGCTCCGGTGACGGCAATAATGGTTTCTACTTGCGCGAGAAGCTGCTCACCCCTCACCTCCGAACTGTTCGTTGCAGAGACCTGAGCGACATAAACGTCAGCCCCATCTTTTGCTAGCGATTCGGGAATACCATAGAAGTAATCGACACCAGCTAGCGTATCGAAGCCAAATAACCCATGTACCAGTACAATTGGGTACTGAGTTTGTGTGTACCCTGAATGTTCCAGTGGTGCAGTACTCGTTCCAGCGTTTACACTGGCGCTTCCCATGCACAGAGCCGCCATCAGCATCATCTTTTTCAACGTCTTTCTCCTTAACTAATTAGACCTCGGATGAGTTGAAAAGCTAGGAGAGGATTTCTGAAAATAGAAATTTATAAATTAAGAATCGTGAGCAATAACTATCATTCAACATCTAAATTAAACATCAACCACTGATTCACAAGAGTGTAACCCCTACGATTCCGCCTCTATTAACACTCTACCGCTATTAACACTCTACCGCTATTAACACTCAGCAGCTTGATGACTCATATATATTTAAGATATTGTTTTTTATCAGATTTAAAATACACCCAACTACAGCGACTCATAAATACATCGCTCCCCATATTCTGATGGATTCAATGTCGACCTTCGACTTTTAAAGCCCTCATACGGCTTAGATAAAAGAAAACCGCCATTAACGGCGGTTTTCTTATTTATTCATCGTCAACTTTAGGGGCGACTTTCTTTTTAGGGATAAAGACAGAATCACCCACAGCCACATTTTGGTGGAAGCTCTTATCGCGCTTGACTGGTTTCTTCGGCGTTTTCTTCACTTGTGGCTTGTTAGCCTTCTTAGCAGGACCGCCTTTCTTGAAAGCAGGCTTACGAGGTTTAATACCTTTAAACTTACCTTTCAGTCCTTCAAGTACCGAGAAGGTAAGGTCTTGTTGCAGGTAAAGTTCTACACGCTTGAAGCTGTCCCAGTCTTTTGGACCAACCAAGGAGATTGCATCACCTTTGTTACCAGCACGGCCAGTACGACCAACACGGTGAACGTACTCTTCCGTGTGTTTAGGCATATCAAAGTTAATCACGTGACTCACGTTCGGGATATCAATACCACGAGATGCAACATCTGTCGTCACCAAGATCTTGTACACTGCACGCTCAAACTGACTCATGATCGCGTTACGTTGTGTCTGATTAAGGTTACCGCTCAATGCCACCGCTTTTAGCTTCTTCTCGTTCAGCTTTTCTGTCAGACGATCAGTATCAGCACGTGTTGCCGTGAAGATCATCACCTGACGGTATTCTGCTTCTTCCAAAACACGATCAAGAATCGCTTCTTTATGATCAAGGTGATCACATAGGTAGAATTTCTGAGTGATGTCTAGGTGCTCTTCATTGGAAACACCGATTGCGATACGTTTCGGCGCATCTAGCATTTCGTTAGCAATGCCATTAACTTCCGCGTGATCCAGCGTTGCTGAGAACATCAGCGTTTGACGACGACGATGCTTAGCTGCATTAGCAATGCGACGAAGCTCTGGAGCGAAACCCAAATCAAGCATACGGTCTGCTTCATCTAGGATCAGAGTCTCAACACCATCTAAAAACAGTGAACGATGCTCTAGGTGGTCAGCAAGACGACCTGGGGTTGCCACGATAAAACGCGGGTATTTACGCAGTGCTTTCACTTGATCGTTAAAGTTTTCGCCACCAAGAATTAACGCTGCATCGTAAGATAGACCACCAAGCATACTGCGAAGTTCGCCATACACTTGCTTTGCCAACTCACGAGTTGGAGCCAAGATTACACCACGAGGATCACGGGCAGAAAACGCTTTTGTTTTTAATGCTTTGTGAATCATCGGCAGTACAAACGCCAATGTTTTACCTGATCCCGTTTTTGATGAAGCCAATAGATCCTTACCGGCAATAGCAACAGGGATCGCTTTCTGTTGGATCTCTGTCGCTTTCTTAAAGTCATAATGTTTTAAGTTCTTCAGTAAGCGATTATCTAAGCCTAAATCTTTAAAGTGCAAAGGACTCTCCAGTCTTAATGGTATTGAACAAAATTAATTTAACGTGACATGATACCGCGAAACCCCTTTATAAGGATAGAGATCACAGAAAATTTATCATACCTTTCAGCGCGCGTTCTATCATGAATACTGCAAGTTCATGTTGTGCATCATGAAGATAGAGAGCTTAAAACACAGAGGCTTTTATCATTCTCATTTTTGAGAATTAATGTGACACCTTGATAATTACATCAATAAATTGCAATTTTTCCAGGGATCACTTTTGCGCTTGAGTAATTAGTCGCTACAATCAAAGTGAAGCGACTATATGATTAAGAATGTATAGCGCATCTTTTGATGATAAATAAGCAAGGAGTTCTTATGAATAAGGTGTTAATCGCAGCTGCAGCCTCTGTGTTTGTATTGGCAGGTTGTTCTTCGGATCCAGAAGACGCGACAATGTCTGAAATGGAACAGCTATCAAATCAAGTGGCTCAACTAAGCAGTGAAGTTGAAGCACTTAAGAGTGAAAAAGCAGACGCAGAAATGAAAGCTCAAGAAGCGACTGACGCAGCGATGGCAGCGAAAGAGGAAGCTATGCGTGCCAATGAGCGTATCGACAACATCGCCAGCTCATACACTAAGTAACATAACTACTGAATAGGTCTTTCGCCACTGTTTTGCAGTGGCGCTTTTATTTGTCCCTACATAACCTTAACCCAGTCGATTGAATTATCTCATTTAATGCCGATGGCGTAATGGGCTGGTTGTACCTACCATTGCTGAGTTGATGGCGCTATCTCTACAGGCACACCGTTCTGAGCAAAAATGACAGATTTGGCTTTCGAATTAGAGATATCGGCTGCATCTAGCCACCACTTCAACTCAATAGGCATCGTTAAAGACTTTTTAGAACCATCGCTGCGAGTTAACGGCTCATGTGCCTCAATAAAGACACTACGGTCGGGCTCCAATGCTACTTTAATCGGTTCATTGATGATCGTGACCTTTTCACCCCTATCCACTTTCTCAAACAGCCATTCAATATCTTTCGGCTCCATGCGAATGCAACCGGAACTGACGCGTAAGCCGATACCAAAGTCTTTATTGGTTCCGTGGATAAGATAATCTCCGATACCGTAAGCTAACCTTAACGCATATTCCCCTAACGGATTTTCTGGTCCGGCAGGGACGACTGGCGGCAGCTCAATGCCTTTACTCAAATACTCCTCGCGAATGGACTTCGGCGGTGTCCATGTTGGATTCGGTCGTTTCTGACTAATCGTCGTTATCATCTCTGGTGTATCCCGCCCTACTCGGCCTATCCCCACAGGAAACACATGCACAAGATTTTTCTCTGGTTCGAAATAGTAAAGTCTTAACTCGGCGAGATTGATGACAATACCTTCACGTGGTGTATCAGGAAGGATAAAGCGGCTAGGGATAGTCAGCACATAACCTTCCGCTGGCAAGAATGGGTCGACACCTTTGTTGGCTGCCATTAAAGACAAAAAGCCAATATCATACTCCTTAGCGATCAGAGCTAACGTTTCTCCAGCAACCACTTCATGGTGCTGTATTCGACCAACAACATGGCTGTCACTCGGAGGTAATTCAAAAGTTGCTCCAGTGCTCAAAGCGGAATAAAAGGCAGTGGTTAGCATTAACGCAATGGCAATGCGTTTTTTTGCTGTTCGTTTTATTACTACGTTACGAAGCGTTGAACTCAAGCGGTACGACATAAACAACCCTTTTTTATTATTATCATTTTAGATTACTGTTGAATCCTTGTCTCGACAATGCTCATAAATGGTGTTTCACATACGAATCACACCATTTTCGCTACTCCCTACCTCTCAAATCCACAAATCTCGACTTGGCAAAATCGATTGCCTCTACGCTTTCAACATTTTTAGTTATTAATGATCGAACAATGGTTGGAAACGCCTCTTTTTGTGACACGCTTCTCAAGGAACACCGTTTTAACTCGCTAATATTGCCTCAACGAAACGAATTCAATTCAACAGAAACGGTAATTGAAAATTCTGTTCCTATCATTACCGCTATAAATTTGGAGAACGACGATGGCTACACCTCATATTAACGCACAAGCTGGTGATTTCGCTGAAACTGTACTGATGCCGGGCGACCCGCTTCGCGCAAAATACATTGCTGAAACATTCCTTGATGACGTGAAGCAAGTTTGTGATGTTCGTAACATGTTTGGCTACACTGGCACTTACAAAGGTAAGAAAGTTTCTGTAATGGGCCACGGCATGGGTATCCCTTCATGCTGCATCTACGTTCACGAACTTATTGCTGAGTACGGTGTAAAAAATGTTATCCGTGTTGGTAGCTGTGGCGCGGTACGTGACGACGTTAAACTTATGGACGTTGTTATTGGTATGGGCGCGTCAACTGACTCTAAAGTTAACCGCATTCGTTTTAACGATCACGACTTTGCAGCAATCGCGGATTTCGGTCTTCTAGAAGAAGCAGTAAACCAAGCGCGTGCTCAAGAAGTACCAGTGAAAGTAGGTAACGTATTCTCTGCAGACCTATTCTACACACCAGAAGCAGACATCTTTGAGAAGATGGAAAAACTAGGCATCCTAGGTGTCGATATGGAAGCTGCAGGTATCTACGGTGTTGCTGCGGATCTAGGCGCGAAAGCACTAACAATCTTAACCGTTTCAGACCACATCATCCGTGGTGAGAAACTGAGCTCTGAAGAGCGTCAAAAATCGTTCAACGACATGATGAAAGTAGCTCTAGAAACCGCTATCAACATCTAATCATTGAATAACGGTACTTTGAAAAGCAATACCCCGCAGCCAAGTTCGCTTGGCTGCCCAAATAATCCCGAGGGGGCGATCGTGTCCAACGACGAGCTGCCAAAAGACGCGGACGGTTTACAACTCAACTTTTGTAAAACATTGGCGTGTGACAACTTTGGCTTGAGCGATGCAAAGCGTTACGTTTTGCAACATGCAAACCCAAAGCGTCCAGCGATGGTTTGTCGTGAATGTGGGGCTTTCCCCCCCTTACTTAACAACCATGAAGTTTTGAATGAACTTCATCGGCTTCGTCACCTACATAGTGACGGCCTTCCAGCTTGTCGCAATGATGATTGCGATAACTTTGGGCTTTCTGTTCACACTCACAAACACCTTTACCATGCTTTCGGCTATAGTGGAGATAGGCAACGCTATCGCTGCAAAGATTGTCAGTCGACGTTTGTTGATAAATGGTCAGGCTCTAACAAGAAACTGCAATTCCAAGAAAACCTCATGGGTCTTCTGTTCATGGGTTACTCTGTACGTGAAATATGCCGTAAGCTAGAGATCAACCCGAAAACCTTCTACGATCACGTGGATCATATCGCGAGCCGCTGTAGACGCAAACTGGCGATGATCGATGCACGCTGGGTGAATCACGCAAAAGATTACCAATTTGCGTCCCACTACCAACGCCTTCAGCCACATAGCAACAACGGCGTTTTATGGATCGCGACCGGTGAAGCCCACTCTGGCTACATTCTTTGCCAACACGTCAACTACTCTCAAAATGAAGAGCCCGTTGGCAATGTTGACCACAACCCATATGACTCTGTTGCTCGGTTCGTCTCAAAAGAGCACTCTTCCGAAGCTAACATAGAGTTACCAACCTCTTCTGACGATCTTAAAAAACGTATTGAGCAGCAATATCAAGTGATACTCGCTCGTGGCAATGTCGAAGACCCTATGGGTAACCTCACCTCTTTCAGCTATCCGTCTAAAGGGGCTTTGGTTCGTCCACCTTATACTTCCTATGCTCATTTCTTACATGTGCTAGACATGTGCGACGAGAGCAAGCCTGTTTCTATTTACTTACCTCAAGATCCTCTACTACGTTCAGCGGCATTGAGTGTCTGCCTACCAAGAATCCAAAACAACAACGTCAACCTGATGTATGTCGAAGAAGATGCCTTATGGGACGATCATCTAGGGTTTGATAAAATCGATGTTGTGCACATGAGTTGGTGGCGAGATCGTTGGGCGATAGCTAATCAAGGTGAAAAGCAAAAAGGTATCTGTTACTTAGCGGGTAACAACAGTCAACCAGAACATTGGTTCGAGCACGCTTCTCTTAAACAGACCAAGTTCTATCAACAGCGCTTCCAAGTTCTATTTGACGGCTTCATTAACGAACCAAGACGTAAACTGCGTCCTGCTGGTATCCTTCCTCTGCTCGATATCTTTAGAGCTTGGCATAATTTATGCTACCAAGATAAAGAGGGGCTAACTGCAGCACAACGCTTAAATGTTGCCGAACGACCTCTTACCTTGAAGCAGCTACTGTCGTAACAAAAAGCAAACCATCTAGCTGAATATGCTAGAAGTTATTGAATACCAAGTAATAACATGAGATAGCACTCATTAATCAACAAAGATCATTACTTGGTATCACCTCTTTGTTAGATAATTAGTGCTTATCCTAAATCACACATTTATAATGATGATATTATCAGTACGTTCGATAATAATGGACTTAAGCCTTGGACAAAAACCAGTATCTAATTGAAACAGAGCTTGAACAACTCAAAAAACGTATAGACTCGGAACCGGCCGTTGTCTTTGAAGTGGCTGAGCAATGCTTGGTGAGAGCAGAACAGGTTCTGTTTGAAGAGGGGGCGATTCGATCATTGATGTTGATGTCTCGTTGCTGCTGGAACCTAATGGACTATCGTAAAGGTTTAAAATGCATTAAGGAAGCGTATAAACGCCAAAGCCGACTCGATACTGATCTCTTTCTTCCTGAAATCCTTCACCTTCATGCACTCCAGTTCTGGGGTCAAGCAAAATACTACTCTGCTCAACAATATTGGATTAATGCGCTCGAACAATCCGCATTAGTCGACGAACTCGAAATCCAGATCGAATGTCTCATCGGGCTGGGTAATATCTGGCGTATCACTCATGAGTACATGCTCGCACGTTCGACCCACCAGCTTGCCGTAAAAGTGGCAAACAATAGCCGAATTGGGTGGCTAGAGGGGAAAGCGAGAATCCTACTGGCGTGGGATTACTATCTACTTAACAATTACGTTGAGATGCTATCAGTGCTTGACGGTGCGGAAGAAGCCTTAAAAAATCACCCCGACAACACATGGCATGCTGAAGTATGGGACTTTAGAGGGCTTGCCTTGCTTGGACTTGAACGCCTTGATGACGCTGAACAAGCGACCGCCAAAGCTCATAAACTTGCCGTTGAACACAACCTTGTGTGGATGAAAGCGCACTCTTTTATTAGTCGTGCCCGCTTAGAATTGTTGAGAAAGCGACCACATCAAGCGTCTGAACTACTCGCCCATGCGGAGCAGTCAGCCAACGAGTTTGATAATGGAGAACTACTCAGCCAAATTTGCTACCAACAGTCTTTGGTTGCAGAAGAGAACCAAGATTATCAAGCGGCACTAGTGGCGTTTAAAAAATACCGCCAACATTCGACCAACATGCTTCGTGAGCAGACTACGCGTGTCGGATTAGACAAAGCGCGCAGCTCCAAACGTCAACTCGAACAACGCGCTCGCAAGTTGATTAACCGTATTCGCGGCCAATACGAGTATGACCCAGAGAAACAACTTTCTCATGTGGTATCGGAGACATATTGGTGGGAGCAGCTGGTGCTTTTCAAAACTGAGCTTAAGCGCTCTAACCGCAGCATCATTATGTTCCAGCATGACGACCCTAGCTATCTCGACGTATGTACAGAACTCGCTCACACCTTCTGCAACCAAGAAGATTTTATCTCACGCTTGAGCGGTGAACGTGTTGCGCTCATGTTGGCCGAAAAGGGCAATGCTGCACAAGCTGTCTTCGATAAACTGACGACCATGCTCAACATCTATCCTTGGCACAGAAAGGGACTCAAAGGTGCGCCACCGGTTGTGACACTTCACGACATTTTGACCTTCCCGTTCACCTTAGAACAATTAGAAGAAGACGAAGCTGAGAAAGAGATTCATGGAAACGCTATTAAATAAGATCACGGACGCGGGCTTAGACCCTTCTTCTGTTTCTGGTGAAGAAGCGCTCATTTTCTGGGACCACATTCGCCAACACATCGCGACCACACAACAAGAGCAAGCACACTGCTACATTATTAGTTCTGAGTACCGCGCGGAATTGCAACAGAATCAAATCAGTATTGATGAACTGCGCGCAGCGCTCGATCTTCTCACTTTACCGAATGATGTTGAAGATATACTAACGATAAAAACGAGCCTGAGTAATCGCTTAGTTGAAACCAGTGACTACACTGCTGCACTTAACGAATTTATTAGCTCATCAACCATTGCCATAGAGCACGGGCATATTGACGAGTATGTGATGTCTATTTTAGGTATGGGTAACCTTTGTGATGCTTACGGCGACCACAACAGAGCACTGCGGTATTACCAAAAAATCAGCAGTATCGATCAAGCCATCAGTAGTCGACTACTGCGCTTGAAGTTCAAACTGCATATGGTAGCTAGCTTACTTCATCTCAATCGAGTCACTGCCGCAAGCGATCTGCTCCTCGAATGTGAAGAGCTGAGTATATTGGTGAGTAATAAGCTAGTGACCGCGCAGATCTCGCTCTACCAAGCCAAAGTTTATCGTGCTCAGAAAAAATATCACGATGCCTTACGTTGTCTATCTTCTGTGCAGTATACCTCGACCAATACACAGGCGAGTTGGTTAGCCACTATGATTCGCTTAGAACTCGCGCACTGCTTAGCCATCATCAACAAGCAAGAATACGCGAGTATGATCCTTGAAAGCACCAGCAAGAGAGTAAAAAGTTACTCATCGCCTGTGTTGGCTAAGCTCTTCTACGATTCGATGAGTGAAGTTTGTATGCACCAAGGGCGCTATAAAGAAGCGTTAGAGCATGAAAAAAAGGGCTACCGAATAGAAACTGATCTCATGAAACGGATCCCAATCAGCGAACTCGGCGCAAATCAACTTCGTCGACTATCCCGTTTCGATATGCAGTTAAAACTCATTTTATCGGAACAAGAGAACAAAGAGCTTAAAGAGACCACTGAGCAACACAAAAATGCCGTCGCTCAACTTCAGCAAGACGTGTTTACCGACCCATTGACAGGACTACATAATCGTCGATGGCTGGATGTGAAGCTCAAAGACCTTATCATTCACAATACGCCATTTGCACTGATGGTGGTTGATATCGACCATTTCAAATCAATCAACGATGAATTGAGCCACTTAGTCGGTGATAAAGCGATTGTGAGTGTAGCGCAGGAGTTAGCGGGCTACTTTAAATTCCGTGGCGCTTCTTGTGTGCGCTTTGGTGGGGAGGAGTTCTTAGTTATTCTAGAAAACGCCACTCAAGCACAAGCCGTTATGCACGCCGAGAATTATCGAGAGCGCATCTTCCAATTTGGCTGGCATGAAATATTGGGAGAACGAGGGTTAACCGTCAGTGTCGGCATAACATTACACCGTGATGGCGAGAACACGCAGCGCACTTTCTACCGTGCTGATAAGGCACTCTACCGCGCCAAAGCGAATGGGCGAAATCAAGTCTGTACAGAGTAAGCTCATCTGTACCGAGCACCTAGCGTGATACTTACACTCGACCAATAGCAGCCATGAAATAGAGAGGGTATCGCCTCTCTATTTACTCTCTACACACTCAAAGAAAAAACAGAGAAATACCACCTACAGCGCACAAAGTACCTAACAAACTCTGCTTGGATATGGACTCCCCTTTTAAGAGGTAAATAACCAAAATAAACACAGGACTCGTGGCAATCAGTGTCTGTGCAATCGCAGGGTTGGCGTGTTTAAGCGCAACTTGTTGAAGCCAGAGTGCGAGGAAAGTTCCTACGAAAATCGCACCTAATAGCCAAGCTTTGTCGTTTTTGCCCATCTGCTTTAAGTGTTTAGCCATGTCAGAAAATGGCTTCGGTTCAAAGAATCGAATCATTAACATCACCGCAAAAACACCAACAGCCAAACGAATCAAAGCACCGAGTAAAGGCGGAATATCGCCGGCGACCAGTGCATAGTGTGAAATGACCACACCGGATGCCTGACAAACACTGGCCAACAAACCGTAACCAACACCACTCCAATCAACACTTTGATCTTGCTGATTAGGCTGAAATACCACAAAGGTCACTGCAAGTGTGGTGATAATCACTCCAAGCCAGCTCTGTAGAGAGAGTGTGGCACCGAGCAACATTAAAGCCAACACGCCAGATAAAGGCGGTGCGAGCGATTCTAACAGCAGTGTCTTATTTGCTCCTATTCTTTTCAATGATGCAAAATAAGCGCTGTCTCCTATCGCGATTCCTATGATTCCAGATACCGCCAATACAAGTATATGATTCGACTCTAATTCGATCTCAGGCGCCGGCATCAGAGGGATTACAATAACCATCATTGCAGACGCGACTACCCCTTTGACAATATTCAACTGCATCGCTGAAAAACGGTGACTAAACTGACTGTAGATCCAAGTTGCCCCAGCCCAGACAATCGCTGCTCCGATTGCAGCGACTTCACCTATGTAACTCATTGACTCACCCGTTTGTTCACTATGTCTTGCTCCTTGGTTCAAATCAGTAAGTGCACACTAACAAAGTGCTACACTAGTGGCTATTCCTTGCCGAACAATGCTCGTTCTAGAAATCCCCCTCAAACAAATCATTTTTATAACAATTACTTGTGCGATAGCGTACTATATTGATAAACCACAAATATCATTACAAGGACCTGTTATGTTTTTAGACTATTTTGCACTAGGTTTGCTGATTTTTGTTGCACTGGTCATTTTTTACGGAATCATCGTGATTCATGATATCCCTTATGAAATCGCTAAAGAACGTAACCACCCTCATCAAGACGCGATTCATGTTTCCGGTTGGGTTAGCCTATTTACGCTTCATACTATCTGGCCATTTCTCTGGATTTGGGCAACGTTATGGCGTACGGACCGAGGTTGGGGTTTCGCTAAATTAGAAGAGGAACAACACGACACTCACCACCGTGTAGATGCGCTTATCGACCAAGTCACAGAACTTCAACAAGAGGTTGCAACGCTCAAACAAGCAGTAGCAACACAAGCTTCATCAGAAACTCCAAGCCAAGAAAAGTCTAAGAGTCAGGAGGTTAAGTAATGGATTTACTACTGATAATGACCTATGCGGCGCTCTGTATCACCATTTTCAAAGTGTTTAATATCCCTCTTAACAAATGGACCGTACCAACCGCGGTTCTAGGTGGCGTACTCATCATTGGCACCCTTATCCTGTTAATGAACTACAATCATCCATTCACTCAAATTGGCAACCAAGTCTACTCAACCACACCCATCGTTTCAGGTGTCAGAGGTAAGGTCATAGAGGTACCGGTTGAACCAAACAAACCACTGAAAAAAGGTGACATCCTATTTAAGATCGACCCTATCCCATTTGAAGCAGAAGTGGCGAAATTGGAAGCGAAAGTAAAAGAGGCAAGCCAAGGTGCGTTAGGTCTTGAATCTCAGGTTGCTGAAGCGGAAGCGGCAAAGATCAAAGCGATTGCAGAGCGTGACAAAGCTCAACGTGAGTTTTCTCGATACCAACGAGGCTTCAACAGTGGCGCGTTCACCGAGCAACAACTGGATACTCGTCGTCAAGCTTATAAAGCAGCGGAAGCGGCACTTAAAGTAGCGGAAGCAAGTCAAGAACAAGCACAGATTGCCCTCAATTCAGAAATAGGTGGCGAAAACACGGCAGTAGCTGGCTTATTGGCTGACTTACGTAAAGCACAATTCGATCTTGACCAAACGGTAGTTCGTGCCCCAACAGACGGCTACGTTACTCAATTGGCTCTGCGACCTGGTGTTATGGCGGTGCCGCTGCCACTCGCACCTGTCATGACCTTTGTTCACACTGAAGAGCAATTCTATACCGCTGCATTCCGTCAGAACTCACTACAACGTCTAAAACCGGGCTTTGAAGCTGAATTCCTATTCCGAGCGCTTCCAGGCAAAGTATTCAAAGGGCGCATTGAAGAGGTGCTTCCAGCTATTGGTGAAAGTCAATTCCAAGCGCGCGGTGCTCTTCTTGGTACTGAAGCACTCAAAACCAGTGGTCGCGTGTTCGTTAAGCTCACGATTACGGATGACCTTTCGGAGTACCACCTTCCAATGGGTACAGCGGTTGAAGTTGCGGTGTATTCTGATAGCTTTAGCCACGTATCCGTAATGCGTAAGGTTTTGATTCGCATGAAGAGTTGGCAAAACTACCTTTACTTAGATCACTAACCTCTCAAAACGTGCTCATTCGAGTGTTAACAGCAAAACCAAAAAGTCAGACATTGTCTGGCTTTTTAGTTGTCTGAGGTCAAAAACTCCTCATCTCCGTCACCCTTTAACCAAGCCCTTAACATATATAGACATCCAGACACTTATCTTTCCTTATGGCGTATTTCTACTGTATAATGCGCGCCTTATTTTTTGAATTTGCCTAAAAAATCGTCTTTAAGACTTCTTATAATTCAATGGCAAATAAACGCTCTTTATAAAGCAAATTTTTCATTTGAGGTTATCTATGAACTTTTCAGCGAAAACTGTCGTTGTCATTGCCATCGGCGCTGCCCTATATGGCATTGGTGGTCTACCTATGTTTGGTGTGCCTGTCTTTGCCAACACCACTCTTAAGCCCGCAATGGCAGTGCTTGCGCTGTTCTCTGTACTATTTGGCCCTATCGTAGGTTTCCTTGTCGGCTTTATCGGCCACTGGGTTACCGACCTTTTCGCTGGTTGGGGCGTTTGGCTAACCTGGGTACTAGGTTCAGGAATCGTGGGTATGGTCATTGGTCTATTCCCAGTAATGACTAAGAACCGCCTCGCTCAAGGTGAACTACCAATGAAAGATTTTGCCTTGTTCGTCATTTTAGCGCTAGCGGGGAACGTGGTAGGTTACGGCTGCTCAGCTTTCTTAGACACCATTCTTTACGCAGAACCGTTCACTAAGGTCTTCACACAACTTTCTATCATTGCTGCAGGCAACACCGTGCTGATCGCTGTTGTTGGTTTCCTAATTTTGAAATCTGTTGCAAAACGCAATAAGCAAAGCCGTAACCTAACAGAGGCATAAGCGTTTAATGACTATTGCATTTTCGAACTTCTCTTTTAGATATGAGTCGCTGGATAAACCGACGCTAAAAAATATCAATCTAAGGATAGAGAAAGGAGAGAAAATCGTCATTATCGGACCAAGTGGCAGCGGCAAGTCTACCCTTGGTCAATGTTTAAATGGCTTAATCCCTCACGCTACAAAAGGCGAAGTGAACGGTAAATTGGAGATGTCAGGCAAAGATTGCGCTAGCTTCTCTATGCATGACTTTACCGAACAAGTCGGCACCGTTCTTCAAGACACGGACAGCCAGTTTGTTGGTCTTAGCATCGGTGAAGATATTGCCTTTGCTCTAGAAAACCAACTGATGTCAAACATCGACATGTATCCGTTAGTGAAATCGACCGCAAAGATGGTCGACCTAGCAGACATGCTTGAACGTTCGCCTCACGACCTCTCTGGCGGCCAGAAACAGCGTGTTTCACTGGCGGGCATTCTTGTTGACGAAGTAGATACACTACTCTTTGATGAGCCGTTAGCGAGCTTAGACCCAAAGACGGGCAAAGCGGCTATAGAGATCATCGATCAACTGCATCGTGAAACCAACAAAACCGTCATTATTATCGAGCATCGTCTTGAGGATGTGCTGCATCGTCATGTCGACCGCGTTATTCTGATGGACCAAGGTGAGATCATTTCCGACTCGACGCCTGATGAGCTACTTGCGTCAGGACTTCTCGAAAAGCACGGGATCCGTGAACCGCTGTACCTTTCAGCCTTAAAAGCCGCACAGGTGCCACTTTCAGCAAAGGACACCCTTTCGAACTTAAAGTCTTTGGATTACAAAGCGTTTAGGCCAACAGTTCAAGGTTGGTTTAACCAGCGTCCACCAGCACAAGCTGAAAAGCAATATACGCCATTACTTGAAGTACATGGGCTTACGTACTCTTATGACGGTGAAAAGAACGCGCTTGAAGATGTCAGTTTTAAAATAGGCAAAGGTGAGTTTGTTTCGATCTTAGGCAAAAATGGCTCGGGTAAATCGACCATCACTAAGTTGATTATGGGTGTGATTGAAGCGGATTCCGGATCTGCTTACCTCAATGGCGAAGACCTGAGTACGCTCTCTATTTTTGAGCGTAGCCAGAAAGTCGGTGTGGTTATGCAAAACCCAAATCATATGATTTCACACCATATGATTTTCGACGAAGTGGCATTCGGTCTGCGTAATCGTGGTATTGATGAAGAGACCATCAAACAGAAGGTGGAGTCAGTACTGGGGCTTTGCGGCTTAAGCAAGTTCCGTCACTGGCCAATTGAGGCTCTAAGCTACGGACAAAAGAAGCGAGTCACCATTGCAGCTATTCTTGTTCTTGAGCCTGAGTTGTTAATCCTCGATGAGCCAACAGCTGGTCAAGACTATCGTAACTACACCTCTATGTTGGCGTTCATCCAAAAGCTAAACAAAGAGTTGGGGATTACCGTGGTGATCATCTCTCATGACATGCACCTGGTGCTTGAGTACACCACGCGCTCTATTGTTATTGCAGACAGCAAACTTATCGCCAACGCACCGATGACTGAAGTGTTTAGCCAACCTTCATTGTTAGATCGTGCCAACTTGTGTACCACCAGTATTTACGAACTTGCGACCATGATGAAAATCGAGGATACCAACGCATTTATGCAGTACTTCATCGACTACGAGAGAAGCGCAATATGAACGCCTCTAAGATAAAGTTTGGTATCAACTATATTGATACTCAGTCCCCACTGCACGCATTAAACGGCATCACTAAGTTTGCACTGTTTCTGGCCTGGGTAACGGTAGTACTGACCACCTTTGATCTGCGCTTAATCGTATTGCTGATCACGACTGGTCTATTGCTGCTTAGAATGACAAGAGTACCGGTCAGTGTTTATAAGCCACTGCTGATTGGTACAGTTAGTGTTCTGAGTTTGAATGCGTTGTTTATGTATCTGCTTGCTCCTCAACAAGGTACCGAGCTGATTGGTAGCGAACATATTCTACTGACTCTGCCGGGTAACTACTCTTTGAGCCAAGAGACACTGTTTTATCTTATAACAGTGACTCTGAAGTACATGAGCATGTTCCCTATTGCATTAATTTTTGTGTTTACAACGCACCCAACAGAGTTTGCAGCAAGCCTTAACCGCATTGGCGTGCCTTATAAGATCGCTTATGCAGTTAGTCTAACATTGCGTTACCTACCAGAGGTGAAAAAGGACTTCATCAACATCATGCATGCCCAACAAGCACGCGGGGTTGAGCTGTCCAAGAAAGCGCCGCTTGTAGCTCGCATTAAGAATGTTGCTAAGATCTTGGGTCCACTCATCTTTTCGAGTTTAGACCGCGCTGATGAGATTTCAAACGCGATGACACTACGTGGTTTTGGACGTCATAAGTCACGCACTTGGTTCAGTACAGCGCCGCTTAAGAGGGCAGATTACATCGCTCTGGTTGTTATTGTGCTGATTGTCGTTCTGGCAATTACCAAACGAGTATTAGAACCAGAGCTGTTTTGGTATCCCTTCTAATTAGCTCTCACTTTAAAATACTAAGTTATGCAAAGCCGCTTTTACCAAGTGGCTTTTTTTATTTGTTATTTTTAAAACTTATTTTTTCATAAAAATTAATATAAATTAATTGTTTCATAATTGCGATATCTTAGTTACCCGATTACCATACCCTAAATTCAGAACAGCATTCCAATATACATGGCTCGCATTACCCAACAACAGAAACTCGAAAACCAACAAAAGTACAATCAGGTCGTTCTAGAACTATTCTTAACCGAAGGTCATGAGTCGCTGACGTACGCACGTATCGCCAAAGAAATTGGCGTGAGCCTAACAACACTGCAAGGTTATTTTCCATCAACTCGCGCGATTAGAGCGGTACTACACGGCCACATTCTGCCAGTTCTTATGCAACCTCTGAATTTTTCTAGTGAAGATGCTTTCTACGATTCATGGGACAAAGCACTAGAAGAGCCACCATTTCAAAGTGTCATCAAACTGATTTTCTTTCATGCATCACAAGCGGAACCGTCTGACAGTTTCGATCTACATGCTGAGGGCGAATTTCGTGAAAAAGTTCGCGAGAGTTTTGGTGAAAATGCTAGACGAGTCATTGAAATCGTCATCGGCCGTTCACTTCTCAAGCTGACAGATTTCCGACCTAGCTAAATAAACTACCGAGTAGTGAGACTTAGAACTCGATAATTCAATACAAAAATGGGAGCCCTGAGGCTCCCATTTTGCTTTCATCTTACTGGATGATCTGTAGACATTAGTTCAACTTGTAGAACACTGTCGCCAATGGTGGAAGTCTTAGTTCGATCGAGGTATCTAGCCCTTCGCTCTGAACCGCTTCGATTTTAGCGACCTTTTTCACTTCAAAACCACTGCCGTGGTATTTAGCATCATCAGTATTGAGTAATAGGCTGTACTGACCCTGCGCCGGCACACCTAAGCGGAAGTGCTCGTGCGGTACTGGCGTAAAGTTCGATACCACCAATACGCGTTCACCTGATTCACTGATACGCTCATGAGCCAAGATACTCGCTTCCGCAGAGTCTTGAAGACGCCACTCAAAGCCTTTCGGGTCGAAGTCCAAATCATGCATCGCCGCTTCATTACGGTATAGATGGTTAAGATCTTTCGTTAGTTTTTGAACACCTTGGTGACGTTCGTAGTCTAACAAGAACCACTGTAATTGATCGTCGTGGTTCCACTCTGCTGTTTGACCGAACTCAGCGCCCATAAAGTTAAGCTTCTTACCCGGCTGTGCGTACATGTAACCCATGTAAGCACGGAGGTTAGCCGTTTGCTGCCATTCATCACCCGGCATCTTATTGTGAATAGAACCCTTACCGTAAACCACTTCATCGTGCGACAGAGACAATACGTAGTTTTCACTATGCGCGTAAACGAGTGGGAAAGTAATGGTGTCGTGGTGATATTTACGGTTAATTGGATCTTCTTGAATGTAAGACAAGCTATCGTGCATCCAACCCATATTCCACTTAAAGCCAAAGCCCAAACCGCCCATGAATGTCGGTGCGGATACACCTGGGAATGCCGTTGACTCTTCCGCAATAGTCATTGCATTCGGGAAGTGTTTGTACACCTCTTCGTTCATCCATTTCAATGTTGCGATGGCATCGTAGTTCTCATTGCCACCGTCGACATTTGGCACCCATTGGTCATGGCTACGTGAGTAGTCTAGGTAAAGCATCGATGCCACTGCATCTACACGAATGCCATCGATATGGAACTGCTCAAACCAATACAAAGCATTCGACACTAGGAAACGACGAACATGCTCACGGCCTAGATCGTAGATGTACGAGTTCCAATCCTGATGCCAGCCGCGACGCGGATCTGGATCGTGGAACAGAGGCGTGCCATCGAAGTTAGCCAAACCATGATCATCGCTTGGAAAGTGTGCTGGAACCCAGTCAAGCACCACGCCAAGACCGGCTTGGTGGCACTGATCCACAAAGTATTTGAAATCGTCTGGTGAGCCAAAACGGCTCGTTGGTGCAAATAGACCAACAGGTTGATAACCCCATGATCCGTAGAACGGGTGCTCTGAAACCGGCATCAATTCTACGTGGGTGTAACCAAGATCCGTTAGGTATGGAATCAGCTCTTTTGCAAGATCGCGGTAGTTTAAGAAATCACCATTAGCGTCACGCTTCCAAGAACCAGCGTGCAGCTCGTAGAACGACAATGCTTCTTTACGCTTTTCCGTTACTGGACGGCTTTGCCACTGGCTGTCTTGCCATTGGTAACGAGCGTGATCATAAGTCACCGACGAGAACGATGGGTATTGTTCAGAATAGAAGCCCCAAGGGTCCGCTTTGTGCGGTAGACCTTCGCCATTTGGACCTTTCAGTTCGAACTTATACTGCGCGCCCTCTTCTAGCTCAGGGATAAATAGCCCCCAAATGCCATAGTCAAGACGCTGCATTGGGTGACGACGGCCATCCCAAGAGTTGAAGTTACCCACTAAGCTCACCGCAGAAGCGTGAGGTGCGTAAACTAAGAATCGAGTACCAGAGATTGAATCCCCGTCACGCTCTAAGGTAATAAACTGAGCGCCCATGTGATGGTACATATCTTTTGGCGTATGCAGCGCTTCATAGCTCGCATACAATTCATGGTATTGATAAGGGTCATCTAAGATTTGCTCTACGCCTGCCCAATCAATCGCCAGCTTGTAGTGGGTAAAACGCAGATCACGCTCTTGCTTTAAGACAAAACCACTGTCGCCTTCTCGCATTAATTCTACACGAGGCTCGTCACCAACAATCAGCTCAACTTTGTCTGCGCCCGGGATCCATACACGTAATGCACCTTCATCAGAAGGAAGATATGGACCTAAACATGAGAATGGGTCTGCAAACGAAGCCTGTGATAGTTGGGTATATATTTGTTCTTGCTTTGAAATTGAACTCATTTCCAAAACCTTTCTCCCTAACCAAACATCCAAAAAATATAAAATAAAAATGCCCGCTATGGATGCGGGCAATATAACGACGATTTATTGTACCTGACGTACGAAAACCTTTGAGTGACCAAGATTATAGTTTCTTATGCAACAAGCAAAAATCTCAGTATTATCGGGCCACTCAAACATATTAGTTACCTGCTTTTTCACGAACTTCAGTCAAGCGAGAAGCAATACGGTTCACACCATCATGCGCAAAAATCTCATCAAGGTTCATCGATAACTTACGACGCCAGTTAGGGTATTCGTCTACCGTACCTGGAATATTTACTGGCTGATCCATCTCTAGCCAGTCTTCAAGCTGAACGCTTAATAGCGTCGAAGATCCAGCCGCAACGTGAAGTTGTAGCGCTTCTGCTAGGTAAGAGTCCATCGGTACTTGGCTCGCATCGCGACCTACACCATCCGGTAGGAAACCATGCCATGCCACAGAATCTAAGATGCCCTGCTTACACTCCAGTCGATCATCAAACAAACCATTCAACTGTTCTTGGTTCGGATACAGACCAATCTCTTGACCCATTTTCAGATCATCACAGTGCCAGAAACCACGCAGTGTCGGCATATCGTGCGTACACAGTGCCGCCATTGATTGTGATGCGTAGTGTTTTGGTGAAATAAAGCCACCATCTTCTTCCGATGTTTCAAAGAAGAATACCTTATATGAGTGAACGCCAGCATCCGCTAAGATGTCAACGATTTCATCAGGCACAGTGCCCAAATCTTCACCAATTACCGAACACTGATAGCGGTGTGATTCAAGCGCTAGGATCGCTAGCATGTCTTGTACTGGGTAGTAGATGTAAGCGCCTTGTGTTGCATCTTCACCTTTGGGAATCCACCACAGACGCAATAGACCCAGTACGTGGTCGATACGTAGTGCACCACAGTGCTTCATGTTTGCGCGTAGTAGCTTGATATAAGCATCGTAGCCCGTCGCCTGAAGTACTTCTGGGTTTAGCGGTGGAAGACCCCAGTTTTGACCTAGAGGACCTAGAATGTCTGGTGGAGCACCAATGCTTGCATCCATTACTAGGTTGCCTTCATCCGCCCAAGTTTCGCTACCGGAATCAGCAACACCTACAGCAAGATCACGGTAAAGGCCGACAGCCATGCCCTTCTCTTCTGCTAAAGATTGCGCATCATTGATCTGACAATCAGCGAGCCATTGTAGGTACATGTATAGGTGTACTTTCTCAATGTTCTCTTTGATGTATTTTTGAGTCGCCGGGCTTTCAAATGTGCGGTATTTCTCTGGGAATACAGGCCAGCCCCACATGTTTGAATCTTCTGCGTGAAGCTCTGCATGCAGTGCATCGAACGCTGCTTGATGCATTAAGCTATCACCGCCCTCTTCGACGAACGACAAGAATGCTTGTGCACGGTCGCTGTTTTTATCTAGGTGACGATGTTTGAATTCAGTGAATAGTAGCGGAAGAATGCTCATCTTCAGCTCAGACACTTCTGTGTAGTTAACCCAGTGAGCATCGCGCGCTTTCTGCAGACGCTGCTGGAACTCTACGCTACCTACTGTTTGTTGCGCTTCTGCACTCAACGCGAACTCAGGTACAGAGCTCACATCGATGTACAGGATGTTCAACCAGCGGCGTGAAGATGGGCTGTATGGGCTTGCACCTTCTGGGTTTGCTGGAAACAGAGAGTGAATTGGGTTAAGACCCACGAAATCACCGCCGCGTGAAGCGATGTCCGCCACAAGCTGCTTGAGATCACCGAAGTCACCGATACCCCAGTTGTGTTGAGTGCGAAGCGTGTAAAGCTGAACACTTGGACCCCAAAGCTTCTTTCCCTGCTCAATTGGGCTCTGTTTGAAACACGCTTTTGGCGTAATAATAAGCGTCATTTCGTAAGGCTTTTTACGGCGCTTACGACTCACCACAAGTTTGTGATAACCCCATGCCAAATCACTTGGCAATGCAAACACTAAAGGGCCACCCTCTGCACGTTCGTCTCGTACAACTTGAGATTGAAGATAGCCTTCAAGTACCTCTCCTTGCTCAGTTTCTAAACGCCAGCTGAACTCACTTTCACGAGCACTCACACCTAGATTTAGTGCAACCTCTACAGGCTCACCATCGCGCAAGACAAGAACTGGATCTAATACATCTTTCTTGTGTTTTTTCTCTGCTGACTTAAGCAGAGCGTCGTCGCTGCTTGTGTCGTAGCCTAATGAAGCCAATAGACGAGTTAGTGTTTCGTCAGATACTTGTGCTTCATCGCCCCACGCACTTACGTAACTGTCGGCAAGGTTTGCCATTTCTGCGACTTGTTTTAATACGCTTTGTTCTTTCATCGCTCTCTCCGAAAACGCGCTAGCATTTTCTATTTTGTAGGGTTATTTATCTAAGTTTATTAATTTTCAATTTAGCTTTGAGCCAACTAATTGAGCCAAGGCAGAAACTGCCTTGGCTAGTCTGGAGTCTATTAACGTTTAACCGCTTCTAGTTTCCAAATGTTGTTCACGTAGTCGCGGATTGAGCGGTCTGATGTGAACTTACCAACCAATGCGGTGTTAAGAATGGCTTTCTTAGCCCAGCCCGCTTGGTCTTTGTACTGCTTGTCCATCTCTTCGTGTGCTTTCACATAAGAAGCGAAGTCCGCCAGACATAGGTATGGGTCGCCGCCATCGAGCAGACTATCAAACGTCGCACGTAGTAGACCTGGTTGACCTGGAGTGAATTCTTCACCCGTTAGTAGGTCTAGTGACGCTTTCAGTAGTGGGTCTGCGTGGTAGTAGTCGTAAGGGTTGTAACCTTGCGCTTTCACCGCTTGAACGCCATCAACGTCTAGGCCGAAGATGTAGATGTTCTCTTCGCCAACTTCTTCGCGAATCTCAACGTTCGCACCATCCATCGTACCGATAGTTAGAGCACCGTTTAGAGCCATCTTCATGTTACCCGTGCCCGATGCTTCTTTACCCGCTAGCGAGATTTGTTGAGAAACGTCTGCCGCTGGGATAATGATTTCAGCCATGCTTACACGGTAGTCAGGGATGAATACCACTTTTAGCTTGTTGCCAATGCGTGGATCGTTGTTGATCTTCTCAGCAATCTTGTTCACCGCGAAGATGATCTCTTTCGCTAGGTGGTAACCTGGTGCTGCTTTCGCTGCGAAGAAACATACGCGTGGCTCACACTCGAAACCAGGTTCATTCAAGATACGGTGGTACAGAGATAGAATGTGTAGCAAGTCTAGGTGCTGACGCTTGTACTCGTGCAGACGCTTGATTTGTACGTCGAAGATAGCGTTAGTATCTAGCTCGATACCCATGTTCTCTTGAACCCAATCAGCAAGACGCTGTTTGTTTTCTTTCTTAACAGCCATGAACTCTTTTTGGAATTTCGCGTCTGTCGCGTACTTAGCAATACCTTCTAGCTGCTCAAGTTTCGCCGGCCACTCAGAACCAATCTTATCTGTGATTAGCGCAGACAGGCCTGGGTTACAGAACTTCAACCAACGACGTGGCGTAATACCGTTTGTTACGTTAGTCAGTTTGCCTGGGAAGATCTCGTTGAATTCAGGGAATAGGTCTTTCTTAACTAACTGAGAGTGAAGCGCCGCTACACCGTTTACTTTGTAAGAGCCGATTACACATAGGTTTGCCATGCGAACCATGCGGTGGAAACCTTCTTGGATGATAGACAGCTTAGCTTGCTTCTCACCATCGCCAGGCCACATCTTACGAACTTCTTGTAGGAAGCGGTGGTTGATTTCAAAAATGATTTCCATGTGACGTGGAAGTAGGCGCTGGATTAGCGACTCAGACCAAGTCTCAAGAGCTTCAGGAAGTAGTGTGTGGTTCGTGTATGCGAACGTGTTTGCACTGATATCCCAAGCGGTATCCCAATCTAGGCCTTTCTCATCGATAAGGATGCGCATTAGCTCTGGGATAGCGATTGTTGGGTGCGTGTCGTTCAGCTGAATAGTCTCTTGCTTAGGCAGATCCGCTAGAGCAAAACCTGCTGCTTCGTGGCGACGTAGGATATCGCGAACAGACGCTGCAGAGTGGAAGTACTGCTGCATTAGACGAAGAGTCTTACCTTTTTCGTGGTTGTCGTTCGGGTATAGAACTTTAGTGATGTTACCAGCATCGATTAGCGCGTGTTGTGCTTCGAAGTAGTCACCGTTGTTGAAGCTTGCTAGTGAGAATGGCGCAATAGCCTGACATTCCCAAAGACGCAGTGGGTAAACAGTATCTGACTCGTAACCAACGATTGGTAGATCCCAAGGCATTGCTTTAACAGACATGCCCGGAACCCATTTACGAACTTGTTTCCCGTTCTCTTCAACCACTTCAACGTGACCGTAGAAACCGATCTCTTGTGCCAGTTCTGGGCGAGCAATCTCCCAAGGGTAACCTTCAACGCCACGCCATGCATCTGGCGCTTCTTTTTGGCGACCGTCTTCGAAAGACTGCTTAAATAGGCCGTATTCGTAGTGTAAGCCGTAACCGACTGTTGGGAATTCTTGAGCTGCACACGAATCCATGAAACATGCTGCTAAACGACCTAGGCCACCATTACCTAGTGATGGGTCACGCTCTTCTTCTAGAAGATCCGTCAGGTTTTGACCTAACTCCTCCATTGCATGAGTGATTTGCTCGTAAAGACCCATGCTGATCAGGTTGTTACCTGTTAGACGGCCAATGAGGAACTCAAGAGATAGGTAGTTAACGCTCTTGGCGTTTTTAATCTTCTCATCATTTTCAGTAGCAAGCAGATCGAATGTTGTCAGTTCTGCTAGAGCACGTCCCATTGCTAGGTACCATGCGCGGCTGTCCGCTGTTTCTACTGTTGTTGCGTAGGTTGCAGACAGATGTTTCTTAACACTTTCTTGGAACGACACTTTATCAAAAGTTTTTTGCTGAGTTGCTTTCATTTCAGAAATCTCGCTTTTATTTTTTCTAATTCATCTGTGACATATCGTGCATGGTCACAATTAACTAAACATCATCCCGGTCTAACGGCTGACTAGGAGTAGATGAAAGGGCGTAGGGGGCGTACTGACGTTGGGTTAGTGATCTAAATCTCATGTTCAGCTCCAGAATAAAAAATAGGAGTGATTATGATCACAAGCCCCCGTTCCATAACTTAACTTTGAATGATGAAATTTTTGTTTACCTATTTTCACTTTCTTGCGAGTTCTGATATTTGGATCACGAAATATTTTTCTTATTCTCACCTTTTACATAAATTCACGTGTAGAACTGAGCAATATCACGATCGCAAACCACATCATTTGGTGATTAATGTCACATTTATAGGGCGTAGCTGAGTCAAAACATGCCACAGTGCAAGATTTCTGAGGCTGATCATGGTCTGTGCCATTTTTCTTCACGTAACATAGCCTCAGAATTAATTCATAACGGCTTTTGTTCTGATGGTCGGTTATACACAATCGACTCTCCCTATAGAGATAAGAGCTACGGAATAGGTAACCTTCGACATGTGGATCCCGTCTAAACTGACTCGCCCGGGGCGATTACACAACGCAATCTTAAGACCACGCGTATTAGATCTGCTGCAAAATGCCGACTGCTATAAGCTTGTATTATTCCGCTCCCCTGCAGGCTACGGAAAAACGACGATGGCCGCTCAATGGTTGGTGGATAAACCTAACGTAGGGTGGTACAGCATTGACGATAGCGACAATGACGCTTTCCGTTTCATCAACTATCTGCTGCAATCTCTCAATAAAGCGACGCAAAACGCCTGCCCTAACGCGCAAAAATTAGCGGAAAAACGTCAGTTCTCATCACTGCACTCCCTATTGAGTGAAGTGTTCGCTGAAATGGCGAACTTTCATCATGAGTGCTTCCTTGTACTCGACGATTACCACCTTGTTAACAATGACGATGTGCATGAAGCGATGCGTTTCTTCTTGAAACATATGCCAGACAACTTAACGCTTGTTGTCACGAGTCGCGGGACACCACCACTTGGCACAGCAAACTTACGCGTACGTGACCTGATGATAGAACTAGGTAACGATTCGTTGGCATTTGATACGGAAGAAACTACTCGCTTCTTTAATCAACGCGTTACAGACGGCGTTGATGACATCACTGCGGGCAGCATCTGTGCCTATGTAGAAGGTTGGCCTTCCGCACTGCAGTTGATAGCTCTACAAGCACAGCATCAAAAGCGTACACTTGCTCAATCGGCAGAATCGGTTTCTCACTTTAATCACGCCCACCTCTGGGATTACTTAGTAGAAGAAGTCTTTGATTTACTGGACAAAGAGACTCGTCACTTCTTAATGCAGTGCTCTGTGTTAGATCACTTTAATGATGAGTTGGTGTGTGCACTCACTCAACGTGAAGACGCACTAGGAATGATTGAGTCTCTCAACCGGTTTGGACTGTTTATCTACCCATTAGAGGGTGAGAAAAACTGGTACCGTTTCCACAACCTATTCGCTGAGTTTTTAGCTCACGAACGTCAAGCGCGCATCCCTCAGCAAGAAGCAGAACTGCACAATGCAGCCGCCCAAGCGTGGCTAAAACAGAACACGCCTCACCAAGCTCTTCGCCATGCGCAAAGAGCCAACAATGCTGAGTTAATTGTCCAGATCTTAGGTACTCACGGCTGGCAGATGTTTAACCAAGGGGAACTCTCTTCATTAGAGATGGCGATCAAACAGCTAACGCCAGATCAGCTTTACAGTGACCCAAAACTGTCGATGCTGCGTGCTTGGTTAGCGCAGAGCCAACACCGCTATGACCAAGTAGGCACACTGTTAGAAGAGGCAGAGTCTCAATATCAGGCCCGTAATATTGAGCTTGATACCCAGCAGCAAGGTCAGTACAACGCACTCCGAGCCCAAGTTGCCATTAACAGCAACGAACCTGAAAAGGCACTCGAGCTAGCAGAATTGGCACTAAGCCAACTCAATACTACCGTCTACCGCAGCCGTATCGTTGCCACTTCGGTTGTAGGTGAAGTTAACCATGTAATGGGCAACTTAAGCCGCGCATTGCCTATGATGCAACAAACCGAGAAATTGGCACGCCAATATCAGGTATACCATCAAGCACTGTGGGCGATTTTGCAACAGAGCGAAATCCTGATAGCACAGGGGTACGTTCAAGCGGCTTTCGAACTTCAAGACAGTGCCTTTAAGCTTATCGAAGAACATCAACTACAATACGTACCACTTCATGAATTCCTGTTGCGCGTGCGTGCTCAGATCTGTTGGTGTTGGAACCGCTTAGACGAAGCGGAGGAGTGCTGCTACAAAGGATTAGATATTCTCGGTCACCACTCGCCAAGCAAGCACCTGCACAGCTACTCTATGCTAGCTCGCATTGCACTGAGCCGTGGTGAAATTGATAAAGCGGCCAAATTTATCGACCAGATTCAGCACCTTCTGCGCCAATCCACTTATCATGTAGATTGGACAGCGAACGCCTCTCTTTCACTTCTACTGTTCTGGCAAGTGAAAGGAGATAAAGATTCGATTCAAGATTGGTTGAACGTAGCAGTTCGCCCTGAGTCAGCGAGTAACCACTTCTGCCAGCTCCAGTGGCGTAACATCGTACGCGCACACATCATGTTGGAGCAGTTTGAAGAAGCTGAAGAAGCCCTGCTATTTTTGAAGAGTGAGGCAAAACGCTCGAATCTCGTGACAGACACCAACCGCAACTTGATTGTTGAAGCGGTACTGCGAATCAAAACCAACGATGAAGAGAGTGCGCGCATTCTACTTGAAGAAGCGCTACACATGACCAACCAAACCGGTATGGTCGGCAACTTCCTTGTTGATGGTTCAACGATTGGACACATTCTTGATAAGCTGAGTAATAAACCTGGCCTAGGCGATCTAGAACGCCACCGTGCGCAACAGATCATGAAGGACATCTCAACCACCCAGCGCAGCCGCTCTGTGCACTTCGATGAAGACTTTGTCGAGAACTTGGTCAACCACCCCAATATTCCTGAGCTTGTGCGTACTAGCCCACTCACGCAACGCGAATGGCAGGTACTGGGGCTAATCTACTCAGGCTTTAGTAACGAACAGATCGCACAAGAGCTGGATGTGGCAGGGACAACCATCAAGACCCACATTCGTAACTTGTATCAAAAGCTGAATATCGCCAACCGTAAAGAAGCGATCAGTACCGCTGAGAACTTATTGCAGTTAATGGGATACTAAAGAGATTCGAGATTCGAGAAAAAAAACAGCTAGTCGCTAATGGTGGCTGGCTTTTTTTTGCTTATAAAACAGAAGACACCAACTTGCAGACAAAAAAATAGCCAACCGCAATATTGGCGATTGGCTCTATATATGTGTGAACAATAATTAGGTTCACTAACAACGTCAGTTGGCTAGGTGACCCTCGGCTTAAGAAGGGTCAATCTAATTAAAGCAGGATGCGTGCCAACTTTAAAAGTGCAGCTTTTTGGGGAGAACATCGCAAAAAACCTCCCTAAACAACACTAAAATTGCAAAACGCAATTGCATTATGCAAACAAAACGCAATATAAATAAGAAATCAATTTCACTTCAACAAAAGATAAATCAAACTGAAATGCAGCGTCAGGTTGATAAATCTGCTTCCTGACATGAATTTAATGAGACAGCCTATCCAGATTCTGTGAACAAAAAATTAAAGTGATCTCCCCTGAATGCATATTCATACTTTTTTTACACCAAAGTTTGTATACTGCTCCAAACCATTATTAACTCTTAGAGACAAATGAACTACTTAAGTACTTTTTTTAAAGGCATGGCGATGGGTGCAGCCGATGTTGTGCCTGGCGTGTCGGGTGGCACGATTGCTTTTATTACTGGCATTTATGACACGCTGCTAGAAAGCATTCGTCGAATCAATCCCGGTGTTTTAGGCATCTGGAAACGTGAAGGCTTCAAAGCAGCATTCGACCACATTAATGGCTTTTTCTTAATTGCTCTATTTGGTGGCGTATTCACTAGCATCGCAACCTTAGCAAAACTGATCTCTTGGTTATTGGTCGCGCATCCTGTGCCGTTATGGTCTTTCTTCTTCGGTCTAATATTGGTATCGGTCTTCCATATACTCAAGCAAGTTCAAAAGCGCGATGCAATACGTGGTCTATTTCTGTTACTCGGCATTGCTTTTGCTTATAGCATCACGGTTCTTAAACCACTGCATATGGAACCGACCAGTATTAATGTGATGCTTGCGGGGGCGATAGCAATCTGTGCGATGATCCTTCCTGGTATATCGGGGAGTTTCATTTTACTCCTCATCGGCATGTATACACCTGTACTTGCTGCTGTAAAGGGATTCCAAATTGACATCCTACTGCTGTTTCTTTCTGGCTGTGTAATCGGTCTGTTAAGCTTCTCTCACGTGCTTTCTTGGCTACTGCGCTCATTCCGAGATATAACATTAGTATTCCTAACAGGCTTAATGGTTGGCACCTTACCAAAAATCTGGCCTTGGAAAGAGACCATCAGCTGGCGCACGAACTCTAAGGGTGAGCAAGTGCCGTTGATTCAAGAGAACCTTTCTCCATTTGAATTTGAATCCATTACATCTCAACCATCACAACTGATTCTAGCGATAGTCATGATGGTGGCAGCGATTCTATTAGTGCTTGGTCTAGAGAAATTCGCAGAGCGAAACGGTCATCAATAGAGCAGTAGATAGTAATCAGTAGATAAGCACCCAAAGCGAAGCAAGCAGCTTCGCTTTTTTATATCCGATTTATCCAACGAACCCATTGATCAATATCCCGCTTAATCACCACAACAAAGCTTCTACCCTACGCACAAAATTGTTTTTTGATACAAGCACGTAATGAGCTTTGTGATACCATCGCCCCTCAATATAAGGAATGATGAGAGCCCCTATGCACCCAGCACTTAAGGTTGCGATGGTAAGCGCAGCGCTGCTTGCCGGCTTCTTTGGCCCACAACTACTTGAGCACATAAATCACGCTCTAGATTCTCAAAAAGAGCAAAACATCAGCCACTACTGCATGTTGAGTACGCAAGAGTGCGCTCAAGACTCGGTCACCATGGTGTTTGAGCGCGACACCGCTCAGCCTCTGGTGCCTGCTACTCTAACCGTCACTTGGGATGGCACCAGTTCAGACCAACTTCAGTTGTCACTCAGTGGTTTAGAGATGGAGATGGGTACGGCGAGATTTCAATTAAAGCGCACCGAAGGGAACACCTTCCAAGGTGACGTGATTTTACCTGTGTGTACCATGGACAAGATGACATGGCTCGGTGAGTTAACCGACGGTAACAATACGGTACACCCTGCAATAAGGATGGAAAGATGAGTAAAAACTGGTCACTCGCATTAGTCGTTGCATTCGTACTCGGATTCGGGATCAAAACCTACCTTGATGAACAGAGTAAAACTCAGATGCAACTAGAGAAAGAGCAACAGATCTCGGCAACTACCCTATTTGGTAAAGATAACCAACCGGTAGAGATCTTCGACGAAAATGATACTCGAGTGCGTATTGTGTACTTTGGCTTCACACGCTGCCCCGACGTTTGCCCCACGTCACTTGCCATGTTAGCTGGAGCGCTCAATCAGCTTTCTGAAGAAGAGGTTGCGAGCGTTCGCCCGATGTTTATCTCTCTAGACCCAGAACGTGATGCTGCAGAAGCATCTTATGAATACGCACAATACTTCCACCCGAATATGGAAGGATTAAGCGGCCCTCTTGATACCACAACAGCGTTGGCTCATAACTACGGTGTGATCTTCCGTAAGTCAGAGTTAGAAGGCTCAGAGCTTGAATACACACTCGACCACAGCTCATATTTCTACTTTTTAAAGCCTGATGGCACCTTGATTACTAAGGTCCCACATACGCTTACGCCAGCACCGATTGTTGATGCGATTAAAAAGCTATGAATAGAATGAAGAACTTGGACCGCTCTCACGATTAAGTGAAAGTTTCAGGTCAATTTCGCGCAATTAAAACCATGACAGCTTCTCGTTGTCATGGTTTTTTGTTAGAGTCGTCAAGCAATTTGAGATCGAGTGGTATGACATCGAGTTATATTACTACTGTCAATAACTCACCAAGGAGAACGTCCATGATTGTAATGAACCTATTAGCGCCCGTAGTAAAAGAAGCGTACTACTCGTAAGGCAACAACCACTTACTTTCCCTTACGACCAATAAGTTACTTCATGTATCTGTAACTTGTTATAAAGCATTGTGTAAACATCACTCACACTAAGCTGAAAAATCTATTACCGCCTTCTTTTACCCGGTTTGCGCTGCAGACAAGCACAAAACCCGGGGTCCTATCTATTGAATTCGACCCATATTCTCATTTTTTGACATCGCAATAGCGCCAAAGTCGCGAGTTGTATGTCGAGGTATAGCAATGAATTCTAAAAACGCATTTTCCGATCCAGTTTCAATCTCGCAACTTGGATGGAAACCTATTTTTCAACAACAGCTAACACTTGAAGATTACGAGCAAGAAAACTTCGCAGCTCGGATAATCGCACATCACCGGAGCGGTTATACACTTGCATCTGAGAAAGGAGAAATCCATCTCGCGATTCACCATGCCCTGCCCGCTATGACAGTGGGTGACTGGGTGATACTCAAACCCAACCAACAATTTGAGCGATTATTGGATCGCCAGTCACTTTTCAGCCGAAAGGCTTCAGGTACTCGAGTCGCAGAACAACTGATCTCGGCCAACATTACGACCGTGTTCATCGTCGTATCCTTGAACCACGATTTCAATCTAAGCCGTATTGAGCGTTACTTAGCACTGGCTAATGAAGCGAAAGTAGAGCCTGTCATCGTCTTAACCAAAAAAGACTTATGTGACGACTGGGAGACCAAAGTCAGCCAAGTTCAGACTCTAGATCCGTTGCTCATGATTGAAACCGTCAACGGACTTGATTTAGAGTCAGTTCAGGTACTCGCACCATGGTGCACATCTGGTGCGACTGTCGCTTTGATGGGCTCATCGGGAGTCGGTAAGTCGACAATCGTCAACTCTCTGATGGCCGAGCAAGCTCAAGCGACGGGTGGGATTCGTGAAGACGACAGCAAAGGTCGACACACAACCACATCACGTTCACTTCATTTGCTGAAAGACGGTGGTTTGTTGATCGATACTCCAGGAATGCGAGAGCTGCAACTTTCTGACTGTGCTGAAGGTGTCAGTGAAACCTTTGCCGACATTGAAGAACTTTCCATGCGTTGTCGCTTCTCAGATTGCCAACATCAATCTGAGCCTGGCTGTGCGATTCAACGTGCACTAGAAAGTGGCGAGATTACTGAACGTCGGTTTAAGAACTACCAGAAACTGCTCCGTGAACAAGCGAGAAACAGCGCAACGCTAGCCCAGCAACGCGCAAACTTTAAGCAGTTGACTAAGATGTATCGCAATGTTCAGAGCGAAAGCCGTCATCGAAAACAGTTTGATGATTAATATGCATACTTAGTCATCAAATAGCGAACTAAGATAAAGCCATATATGCTGCCGATGAGTGATTACTCGGCAGCATTTTTATATTTTAGATATCAATTCTGAATACATAGTTTGCATAACCATTTCTTGCCAGATCCAATCACAGACACATCAACTGAGCATGCATATTTGTAAAGATTTATATCTTATATGTCATACATAAATTTAACAATTAAAGCCAAAACACCTACACAGCGCAAACAATTACACTAAAATGAAACTAATCCTAGACACTGAGATTAATCAAGCTAATATGAGCGCCCATTCGACTAGTGTATAGTTCAAAATGGTTCAATTTTATAAAAGAAATATCACTATAATAAGTTAACAATTGCAGGTAATTTATGCAAAATCACAACATGTTCGCCCGCATCGCTCGTGGAAATCTTGTTCTTCAGATCCTTGCTGGTATTGTATTCGGTGTCGTTCTAGCCATGTTCTCGCCTTCGGCGGCTCAAGATGCAGGTCTGCTTGGTAGTCTGTTCGTAGGTGCGTTAAAAGCTGTAGCTCCAATTTTAGTATTCATTCTTGTTGCTGCTTCTATCGCCAACCAAAAGAAAGGTCAGCATACCCATATGCGTCCAATCATTGTGCTTTACCTGATTGGTACTTTCTCGGCTGCACTAACAGCGGTAGTTCTGAGCTTTATGTTCCCAACCACTTTAACTCTGGTTGCAGGTGCTGAAGGCGCAAACCCTCCACAGGGCATCACAGAGGTTCTACAAACTCTGCTATTCAAACTGGTTGATAACCCAGTAAATGCACTGATGAACGCAAACTACATCGGTATCCTGGCATGGGCAATCGGTCTAGGTCTTGCTCTGCACCACGCTTCAGCGACAACCAAAGCGGTATTCGAAGACCTAAGCCACAGTGTTTCACACATTGTTCGCTTCATTATTCGTCTAGCACCTTTCGGTATTTTCGGTCTAGTATCTGCAACGTTTGCAACTACCGGCTTCGAAGCGCTAGCAAGCTACGGCCAACTTCTTGCTGTGCTGCTAAGCTCTATGCTGATCATCGCACTGGTTATCAACCCGATCATCGTATTTGTTAAGACTAAGCAGAACCCTTACCCGCTGGTTCTTCAGTGTCTACGTGAGTCAGGTGTAACAGCATTCTTCACTCGTTCAAGTGCAGCAAACATCCCTGTAAACATGAACCTATGTAAGAAGCTTAATCTAGACGAAGATACCTACTCTGTATCTATCCCACTAGGTGCAACCATCAACATGGCTGGCGCGGCAATCACGATTACTGTACTAACACTTGCTGCAGTGCACACTATGGGTATTCAAATCGATATCTTCACTGCAATCCTTCTAAGCTTGGTTGCTGCTGTATCTGCATGTGGTGCTTCTGGCGTTGCAGGCGGCTCTCTACTGCTTATCCCACTGGCGTGTGGTCTATTCGGTATCTCGAACGACGTAGCAATGCAAGTTGTCGCGGTAGGCTTCATTATCGGTGTAATTCAAGATTCAGCTGAGACAGCATTGAACAGCTCTACAGACGTGGTATTCACTGCCGCTGTATGTAAGGCTGAACAGCAAAAGTCTGACGCTTAATCTCACATTAAGATTGCAAAAGGGGGCAGCCATTGGCTGCCCCCTCAGACTGCTGACAAAGGTCTAGCTTTCAAGCTAGACCTTTGATCTAATAGGGGTATCGAAATATGGATATCTCACTATGCTTCAAGAGCCTTCACCTCAACAATATGAACTCGAAATGGTCACCATGGAACAGCTCGTTCCTCAGAACCATTTAGTTCGTAAGATAGATAAAGCCATCGACTTCGAGTTTATCCGTAATGAAGTCGCTCACCTCTACTGTAAAGACAACGGTCGCCCACCTGTTGACCCTGTACGCCTGTTTAAAATCATCCTGCTTGGTTACCTCTTCGGAATAAAAAGCGAGCGACAACTCGTGAAAGAGATTGAAGTCAATGTCGCTTATCGATGGTTCCTGCGTATGTCACTGACAGAGAAAGTTATCCATGCATCGACACTCAGCCAAAACCGTATTCGCCGCTTTAATGGTACCGATGTGTTTGAGCGTATCTTTATCAATATCGTAGAGCAGGCAATGGCGAAAGGTTTGGTCGCAGGCCAAGAACTATTTACTGACAGCACGCACCTAAAAGCCAATGCCAACAAAAATAAGCACACGAACAAAGTGACTAAGGTTCGCGCCAGTGCTTATCTTGATATGCTCGATGAAGATGTCGCGCTAGACCGAGAGAAAGAGGGTAAGAAACCTCTAAAGTCACGTACCGCTGAGCCTAAAACTAAGAACACCAAAACGAGTACTACCGACCCGGAAAGTGGCTTCATGACTCGAGATAATAAGCCCCAAGGCTTCTTCTATCTCGACCACCGTACAGTGGATGGACAGCATGGCATTATCTTAGATACCCATGTCACAGCAGGTAATATCAATGACTCTCAACCTTATGTGAAGCGTCTGGACTATACCCTAGAGCAATTTAACCTTAATCCAATCGCCGTTGGACTCGACGCGGGCTACTTCACTGCGCCAGTCGCTGAGTCATTAGAGCGTCGAAATATCTTGGGCGTGTTCGGTTATCGCAGACCATCGAGAACAAAGAATGCGTTCAAGAAAAAGCACTTCATCTACAATGAAGAGCGAGACAGTTACCGCTGCCCTAACGGTCAAGAGCTCATCTATAAAACAACGTCTAGAGATGCGTATCGTGAGTATCACTCCGACCCGAAAGAGTGTGCGTTCTGTCCAATGAGAGATGACTGTACGCAAAGTAAAAATATGAAGAAAGTCATTACAATACACATCTATACGGACGCGATGGATAGAGCCAACCAAATGCGGCTCTCACCTTATGGAAAAAGACGTATAGGCGAAGAAGTGAGACGGTAGAGCGGAGCTTCGCCGACGCTAAGCAGCACCATGGTCACCGTTATGCCCGCTTCCGCGGGCTCTCGAAAGTGCAAATGCAATGTTGGTTGGCAGCTGCCGCTCAAAACATCAAGAAGATAGCCTTGGTGGTGAGCTATTTACAAAAAATAGGGCTAAATATGTCCCAAATACGTCAAATTATGGCGTCTAGATGCCAATTTAAGTGTTGGGCTCTTCCAAACTTCGCATAATAAAAAAATATCGCGATCGCGGCCTACGGCCGCTCGAAAAAGAGAACCCCACTTCAAAAAGTGGGGTTCGTCAGCAATCTGAGGGGGCAGCCATTGGCTGCCCCCTTTTTGTTTACTTCAATTCCTACACCACAGTATTTATCGATTCATGTTTGAAATTCAATGATTGTTTTTGAGCTAACTTTTCCAACTAGGCTGAACGGTCGACTGACTAAAATCGAGACTAGCAGCACCATTATTTGGCTTGTTAGGTGATGGATCAAACGGCACATGTGTGTAGTCACCCACGTCTTTTACTGGCTGCTGCTCCAACGCTGTGTCTTCTGCTATCTCTTCCGGCAAAACATCGATCCCCTCTTCTGTTTTTTTAGGCACTGGCACTTTACGTTTATAAAGTTTATTGAGCGCCTTAATAACGGAGTGTTTCGTTACGGATTCTTGAGAAAGTTTGGTCATAATAGGCTTGGTCAATGCCTGTAATCCGACGATCGAATCAACGCCAAGGTTCCCCCCAACTTTATCACGCAACGCTTTTGCAGGTTCATACCCAAAATGAGCCGATAAAAACAACCAGATGTAGGCGATAGCGTTGCCGTGCTCCCCCTGATCAATCCAAGCTTCACCGGCATGGTACATGGCTTCAGTATTGTTTTTTTCCGCAGCGCACTCTAACCAATAACAGCCGAGACCATGATTTTTTTCAACACCTAAACCATTCAGATAACTCAGGCCAAGCTTAATCTTACCATTGAGGTCGTGTTTATCTGCCGCCATTCTAAACCAATCTACAGCGTTTTCTGGGGAGTAATCTGAATTATCTTTGTCTAGGCACCAATCACCCATAAACAACATCGCTTCGGTGTGCCCACTGGTGGCTGCTTCTTCAATCAACGCATAACCTTTCGGTATGTTCTTAGTAGTGCCTCGACCATGTATCAACGCTTGCCCCATATTGAACTTAGCATCGGAATCGTTATCCAGCGCAGCAATCGCTAACTGCCAAAAGTTAGCCTGCTCTTTTAAGATCAAGTCTTCTTTACGTTTCATACTCAATCGCACGATGCCATACATGCCATTGACATTATCTTGCTGGGCCGCTTTCTCATACCAATAGAGCGCCTCTTTAATATTATTCCGTTCGGCTTCTTTGGCGAGATACAAGATTGAAGGTATGTGGCCGGTCTCGGCTTTAAAAAGACGATCTTTTTTCTCTTGAAGGCGTGCCTTCTCAATCGCCTTTCGATAAGCGACCTCCCTAGCCTTACGCTCCTGCTCCAATCGTTGCTTTCTCAGAGATAAAGAGAGCAGCCAAACGACGACTAAGATCAGAGAAAGTGCAGTTGCACCGATAGCGATGCCCATTGTGCTCATAACGTCCCAACTGTTTTTTGTTCAACTAGTATTATTGTTGTATCGATACTAGTCGATAAATGGAGATTAGTAGGCAAAAGAAAGAATCTATAGCCATCATGAGTTTAGTATCTCAGGATTCTTGTGCCATAAGAAGCTAAACCGACTTGTTCAGAATGAAATGCTAGTGGGTGATGTGATACTGCTTCCAACCCAAGCTCTTCACTTGGTACCACTGCAGAAACAGTCATCTCGCCCTTTAATCTTGTTAACCATCATACTCACTCTCGGCATATTTCCCTACTCAACATCACGAAACTGTTACTGTGCTATCGTTTCGTTTAGCAGCAAGGCTAGGCTAGTTGTAGGGATAACCTGTACCCAAAATAGTTACACTGTAACCAAGTGGTAGCTAAAATCCCTCTGGTCACCTCATTTATACGCCACTTTTTTGCTCAGTTTTACATTGTAAATCGGGGGCACCAAAATTCCTCGGCAAACACCAAATACAAAAAAGCGGCTTGAAACCCATGCCTCAAACCGCCCAAACTCACTGTTTTATCAATCTTACTACTTTTCACCCTGCATTCTTTCCCAGATAGTCGGTGACCCAATGTAATCTTGAACACAGCTAATGAACTCTTTTACCAACTTTGTCTGCTTGCGATGGGGGTACACGGCATAGATAGCAGTCTCTTCGGTTGAAATGCGGTAGTCGGGCAGCAATTGAACGAGCCCAAGGTCTTTCATTGGTGCGTGCAGATTGGACTGATCCATTAAACCATAACCCAAGCCATCACTGACACCCGAGACAATGGTACGTACATCACTCACCTTATAGTTGCCTTGCAGTGACAATACTTGGTAGGTATCGCCATTCGGCTGCTCACTAATACGCAATTGATCGAGCGTCATATCACCGTTGGTATAGATAATCGCAGGTAGCGACAACAGATCCTGTGGCGTTTGGGGCTCGCCATGCTCAGCGATAAAATCGTGCGATGCCACCAACATAAAGTGGCTATCTGCTATTTTTTTGGCAATAAGGTTCGACTCAATCAACTTACTGAAACGAAAAGCGATATCGATTTTTCCCGCAATGATATTGGCAATCTTATCGTCCAGAGAGAGTACGATCTGAACATCGGGATAGCGACGCATAAATTGAGTGACGATCGGTTGCAAATACTGCTGTCCAAAATAGATTGGTGAAGTGATCCGAAGCACACCTTTGGGTTCAGACTGATACGAATCGGCAATCCCTTGAATCTGATTTAAGGTGTCTTGCAGAACACGGGCTTGCGCTAGAATCTCTTCACCCGCAGAAGTCAGTGAAAACGATCGTGTAGATCGGTTGAGTAGCTGTACACCAAGGTCAACTTCCAAACGTTTAATTTGCTTAGACAGAGACGAATTATCCATGTCATGAAGCGCCGCCGCTTTGGTAAAAGATCCTTGCTGGACCACATCGAGAAATAGCAATAGTTGATTAGTATTTAACACATGACTCTCTCTAGAGAATAGATTCGATTAACGTTCGTCTTTGGGCGTATCCATCACTACCATGGTTGTAATAGACTGTACTTGAGCGCACTCACCCAGCACATCGGCATGAAACTTTTTATAACTGGATAAATCTTGAGTCTCCACTCGCAAAAGGTATTCGTTCGCCCCTGTAATGTTATGGCACTCAACGACCTCTTTTTCCAAGCTTACATGGTCTTCAAACTCTTGCTGTGCAGCTTTGCTATGGCTTGATAAGCCAATCGATACATACGCGACAAAACCAACCCCCATTAAGGTGTTATCGAGTATAGCTCGATAGCCCTGAATGATGCCTTGTCTCTCTAGTTCCTGAACGCGACGCAAGGTCGCAGACGGAGATAAACCGATGCGCTCCGAGAGCTCAATATTGGAGACTCTGCCGTCTGCTTTCAGCTCAAGCAATATCCTTTCGTCAAATCTATCCATAGGTGAATTTAATTGTGCAATTAATGAATTTAACTCGAATAAAAGCACATAATTGCCCAAGTTTCCACTTAGTATGAATAGTGACCGGTCAGACACAACTGTAATTTTCACTATTTAGGAACAACGCCATGCCTTTTGAACAACTTACCGCACTCGCGTTATTTGCGTTTGTCTCGACCTTCACACCGGGCCCAAACAACATCATGTTGATGACTTCAGGTGCCAATGTAGGCTTCACCAAGACCATTCCACACATGTTGGGTATCGCACTTGGCTTCGCCATTATGCTGCTATTGGTCGGTTTTGGATTGATGGGTTTGTTCCACAGCTTCCCTATTATTCATCAAGTGTTGAAGTACCTGAGCTTGGCGTATTTGGTTTATCTAGCGATTAAGATTGCCACCAGCGGCAAAGCAGAAGAGAAAGAGAGCTACAAACCGATGTCGTTTCTAGCCGCTGCAAGCTTTCAGTGGGTTAACCCGAAAGGATGGTCAATGGCATTGACGGCAATTTCTGTATATAGCACTGGTAGCTCTTGGGTTGAGCTCGCGATCATCGCCGCTATCTTTACCCTTGCTAACCTGCCATCAGTCACCTTTTGGACGGCAGCAGGAAAGCAACTGCAACACTGGCTGACCACGCCACTGCGTATCAAAGGCTTTAACTACGCAATGGCATTGTTGTTGTTAGTGTCGACCGTACCAATGATTTAAGTGTTTGCTGATTCACTTCTTACTGAATCTACAACCAGCTAGAGAGCGCCTCTTGAGGCAGAGTCAATATCGACTGTCCATGAGGCGTTAATGTCCACACAAACCCTAGAATATTCAGACCACAGCAGATGAAAAACAGCGTTTTAAAGGGTTGTTTTTGAGTCTTATGTCGAAACTGCTGCTGGGCTATCAACGCACCTAACCAACCCCCACACAACGCAAGCAGATGGAGCGTATTCTCTGGGACACGCCACTCACCTTTTATTGCCGCTCGCTTATCTTTTGCGTAAATAATATAAGTCAGCAGGCCCATCAACATATATCCTCCTAGCATCAGCTTTGAGCTTGAATAAAACACGATCGAAAGACTCACGATAAAGAGATAGGTAAACACAATTTTTAATGATGACGACAAGGTTATCCCCTATTGCGCAGCAGCTCACGAAGCTCAATAACTACGCCCTGAATTCTTATAGAAAGGATGAGTAATAAGCCCGTTATTTGCGCTAGCCTACTCGCCTCCCCCCTACATAACATGATGGAAGTTAAGGAATTATAACCATGTACAATAAAAAACATACCATCTATCAAGTCTTTACACGGCTGTTTGGCAACCAAAACACCAATAATAAACCTTGGGGAACAATTGAAGAGAACGGCGTTGGTAAATTCAGTGATTTCACCGACAAAGCACTGTCTGAAATTAAAGACCTAGGCATCACTCACATCTGGTATACCGGGGTCCCGCATCACGCGGTGATCAATGACTACCAAGAAGTGGGAATCACCCAAGATCACCCGAGCGTAGTCAAAGGCCGAGCTGGATCTCCCTACGCGGTCAAAGACTACTACTCAGTCAATCCAGATTTGGCAGATAATCCGGAGAAGCGCGTTGAAGAGTTTGAGGCTCTTATTAAGCGCAGCCACGATAACGGGTTACAAGTTATCATTGATATCGTGCCAAATCACGTCGCGCGCCAGTATCACGGTAACCACAATCCAGCTGGCGTTGAAGACTTCGGTGCCAGTGACGATACCGGTGTTGAGTATCACAGAGAGAATAACTTTTATTACATCCCAGATTCCCAGTTTGAGCTGCCGGATATCGACCCAGCCTTTACGCCACTTGGTGGAGAGGCGCACCCTAGCCTAGAAGTACCGTTCGTTGAAAAGCCCGCAAAATGGACTGGAAACGGCTCGCGCTTAGCTAAACCTAACTTCGACGATTGGTATGAAACGGTCAAAATTAACTACGGTATCAAGCCTGATGGCAGCAAAGACTTCCCTGAACTTCCGCATGGTTATGAAGATAAAGACTACATCGAGCATTACCACTACTGGCAGCAGTTTGATGTACCTAGCTCTTGGGTTAAGTTCCGCGATATTGCGCTGTACTGGATTGCTAAAGGTGTGGATGGCTTCCGCTACGACATGGCAGAGATGGTGCCTGTCGAGTTTTGGAGCTACTTAAACTCATCCATTAAAATGCGCAAGTCCGATGCTTTCCTCATGGCAGAAGTCTACCAACCGAACCTCTACCGAGATTACATTCGCCTCGGTAAAATGGATTACCTCTACGACAAGGTCGATCTCTATGATGGTCTAAAAGAGATCATGCAGGGAAAAGCATGCACCGCGATCATTCCTGAGATTCAAGGTAAGATGCAGGACATTGAGCACCACATGCTGCATTTCTTAGACAATCACGATGAACAGCGTGTCGCGTCGCCTGAGTTTGCTGGTAACCCAGAGATGGCAAAACCTGCAATGTTAGTGAGTGCTTTAATCAGTAGCTCTCCAACCATGCTCTATTTCGGTCAAGAAGTCGGTGAAGCCGGCGCTGAGAACGCTGGGTTTGGCCAGCCGTCACGCACCTCAATCTTTGATTACATTGGTGTGCCACAACACCAGAAATGGATGAACCACGGCAAGTTTGATGGTGGTCTTCTAAACGAAAGTGAGATTGCATTACGTAACTTCTATAAACGCATCATGAACTTCACGTTAGAGCACTCTTCAATGACAGGTAATTACGTCGATCTCTTTGCCAACGGTGAGCTCTCTGATACTAGCCACGCCTTTCTACGATATGACGCCAATGAGCTCGTTATCGCGACCAGTCGCTTTGCAACGCAGGGTAATGATTCGATTAAAGTGACCATCTCTGAAGAGCATATCTCAGCGATGAACCTCGCTGACGGAACTTACGCTTTGGAAGAGAAAATTGACGGTTTAGAAACGCAATCACTCACGGTAGATAACGGCATCGGGTATTTCAGTTGTGAATTGAAGCCATTAGCCGCATTAGCTTGGGTGTTGGAACTCAAGTAATTCGATATTTATGACCAATTATAAAAGAGCCAAACGGCTCTTTTTTTTTGATAATAATTAAGTGACACATAAAGCGCTAGTAATCTCACAAAAATTAGGCTGAGTTCTCATCCTATTTACTCATCCTCCCCTCTACGCCTTTTTAAAACAATCGTTAATTATATGTGTTATTGATCCAATTAATTATCGAATGACCTAATACAAAATGTGATTCTGTCACTAATAATTCTTAATTTCCGAATTTTAAATAACTTTGTATATAAGGCTCACAAATAGATCACCATATTCAACATTACGATATTCATCGAGAATAAAACTAATATGGATATAACTCGTGAATAAAAAAAACTTTAAACTCTCTACCCTTGCAAAAGCAATGCTGCCAATCCTTGCTGCAAGTGCGCTCAGTGCCTGTGGAGATGACAATGACAGCAGTTACACCGCACCAACACCGGGCACCTCTGTACCGGGTGAAGTAGAACTTGCACCTAACGTTGATCTGCCAGCCGCAGCTGCAACTCCAAGTGCCAATGAAGTTTCGCTAAGCTACATCGCGGATACCACGTCATCCGTGGCGCGCATGTCCACTATCACGACAGATTTCAGTAAATGGACTCTGGTATGTGGCGACAAGTCCTTTACTGCGACATCTTCAGATCAATTTGGACCAACTTGGTTAGTCGCTGCAAGCGAAGCCACCGGTAGTTGCAAGATCACCGATGGCAGCACTGAGCAAGCGTCGGTTAACCTTGATGCTTCTGATGCGGGTAGCACTGTTGGTGTAACCCATACGGGTGAAAAGGTTTCAGGTTCACGTCAGGACACCATGCTTAAGGGGTACGGGCTTGACCAAGAAGGCACCGATGTAAAACTTCCTGAAGCACAGCCTCCAGGTGAGTTGCCTGCTCCACCAGCTAATCATTTCGCCGTTCACCTTTATGATCCTCTAGGCGATAAGAAAGAAGAAGGCGCAGACAAAGACGGTTACGGCAACCTTAACCTGCACATCTGGAATGATTCAAAGTGTGCAGCTGGCGATCCAAGCTATTTCAACGATGGCTGGGAAGACATCAGTGTCACACCAGATGACTCAGACCAGTTCGGCCCAGTTTGGTATGTTCCTGTCACTGACGACTCAAGCCAATGTTTCAATCTTATCTTACGTAATGCCAACAAAGACAAACTGATTGGTGCTGACCTTGTTATCGACATTTCTGGCCAAGCAGACAACCCAGCTGTCACTTACATGGCTGGTAGTTCAACGTCTTATGCGACTCGCAGTGAAGCATTTGAGCTTGCAGGTCCATCTTCTGAGTTCACTATCGACAGTGTTGGCGCTATCCTGATTGACGACCAAACACTGGTTTGGAGTGCAGGTAAAGACGCAGATCAAGTTCAAATCATGTTTAGCTCCAATGGTGACTATCAAGTTTCAGAAGATGGCGTCGTTAGCGGTGCATCTATCGTTCTTTCAAGCGCAACACTGACAGACGCTCAAAAAGCCAAATTCCCACACTTAGCGGATTACCCGGCATTCGAACTTCCTGACTTACCAGCAGAGCTATCACTTAGCTCATTAATGAAGGGGAGTTTGATTGCACTGTCTTCTTCTGATGGTGCTGAAGGCGAGCCAGCAGCGCTGCGCTCTTCAACAGCGGTTCAATACGCAGGTGCACTGGATGCTATCTTTGCCGAAGCAGCAACTGACCTTGAATACGGCCCTATCTATGGTGATGACGGTGTCACCTTCCGCTTGTGGGCACCAACAGCCTCCGAGGTTGAGCTTGTTGTTTACAACAGTGACAAATCGGAAGCTTCTCGCCACACCATGCAAGAAGACAGTGCAACGGGCAGTTGGAGCGTTGAAGTCGAAACTGATTCAGTCGATAGCAAGTTCTACCGCTATGCGATGAAGGTATTTCAACCAAGAGAGCAGAAAGGTTACAGCTACGAAGTAACAGATCCATACTCTGTTAGCTTGTCTATGAACTCTTTCTACAGCCAAGCTGTGGATCTAGATTCTGACGAACTGAAGCCAGCTGGTTGGGATGGATTAGATGCCCCACATTCACAAAACCCAGACAATGGCGATCTTGCGAATATGGTGATCTACGAATCACACGTACGCGACTTCTCAGCACGAGATCAAAGCACAGACAACAAAGGTAAATACCTAGCGTTTACTGAGCAAAACTCAGTACCTGTGAATCATCTAAAAGAGCTTAGTGATGCAGGCATGACACACCTGCACTTAATGCCGGTATTCGACATCGCGACCATCAACGAAGATCCAAGCCAAGTCGCAGATATCGACGAACCATTCAGCAAGCTTTGTTCTTTGAACGAATCGATTAAGAACGACAGCCGTTACAGCGACTACTGCACTAGCGGTGGCACAATCGCCGAAGCCTTTGAAGAGCTTAAAGCGACAGATAGCAAAGACAACGCAGTAGTAGAAGGTCTTAACGAATACGTCCGTTCTGTCGACTCTTACAACTGGGGTTATGACCCATTCCACTACACAGTACCAGAAGGCTCTTACGCGACAGATGCAGAGGGTACCGCACGTATTCTTGAATTCCGTGAAATGGTTAAATCGGTCAAGCAAGATGTCGGCATGAACGTAGTTGTAGACGTAGTGTACAACCACACTAATGCTTCGGGCATGAATGACAAATCGGTACTCGATAAAGTCGTACCGCTATATTATCAACGTCTGGTTCCAGATTCTGGTCTCGTAGAAACATCAACCTGTTGTGAAAACACGGCGCCAGAGCATGCGATGTTCGCGAAGCTGATCGACGATTCCATTCAAACTTGGGTGGAAGCGTACAAGATTGATGCATTCCGTTGGGACTTGATGGGCCACCATCCACTATCTCAAATGCAAAAAACGTTGGCTGCAGCTCGTGAAGTCAATCCAGAGGTGTACTTCTACGGTGAAGGTTGGAACTTTGGTGAAGTTGAAAACAACCGTCGCTTTACACAAGCAACACAACCTAACCTAGGTGGCACAGGCATCGGTTCTTTCTCGGACCGACTCAGAGATGCTGTTCGAGGCGGTAGCCCATTCGATGGTGGTGAAGCGATTCGTAAGACTCAAGGCTTCGCAACGGGCGCAGCAACACTGCCAAATGAGCTAATGGCCGATGATGAAGGCAATGTTTCTGATGTTGAATTGAAGCGTGCGTTACACCAAATCGACCTGACGCGTTTGGGCATGGCGAGTAACTTAAAAGACTTCAAGATGGTCGACTTCGAAGGCAACACCCAAGTAGGTTCATCCATTGACTACAACGGCCAAGAAGCGGGTTACGCAGAGCAGCCATGGGAAGTACAGAACTACGTATCAAAACACGATAACCAAACATTCTGGGACATCAACATGTACAAGGTATCGAAAGATGCTAGCGTAGATGTACGTGTTCAAATGCAGACCATTGGCATGTCTACAGTGCTACTAGGTCAAGCGATGCCGTTTAATCACATGGGTGGCGAACTACTGCGTTCAAAATCGATGCAACGTGACTCGTACGACTACGGTGATTGGTACAACCTCGTTGACTTCACTCTTAACGACAGTAACTGGAACAAAGGTCTGCCAGCGAAAGATAAGGATGCGGACAACTACGACCAAATCGCTCGTGCAACTGCGGATCTAAACTCTCAGCCTCAAGCTGAACACATGGAGCGCATGTACAATAACTACAAAGAGTTGTTGATGCTTCGTTCTGCTTCGGATCTGATGACGCTACCAAGTGCACAAGAGATCATCAACCGTGTTGACTTCCGTAATACGGGTAAAGGCCAAACAACCGGTGTGATCGCAATGACCATCGATAACGGTAGTACTCAAACCGCGGATATCGACAGCTCAGTTGATGCTGTTGTCGTTATCATCAATGCGACGCCAGAGACACAAACAGTCGGTGATTTCGTTGACCACGAGAGCAAACCAATTGTTCTGTCTGGCTTTGAATTGAGTGCTGCGCACGAAAACAACGGTATTGCTGGAAATGCATCATTTACTGAAGGCAAGTTCTCAGTACCGGCTTGGTCTACCGCGGTATTCGTTCAACCACGAGGTTCTGAGCGTGGCCTAGGTCTACCAGTTGCAGAGAAGAAAGCGGATTTACCTCCATTTGGTAAAACCAAGGTCTACATTGCCGGCGGCTTTGAGCAAGCTAACTGGGATCCAGCAGCGATTGAAGTGCCTTACACCAACAGCGGTTTGTACACTATCAAGTTAGGCTTGGCGTCTGACACAGGCTACAAATTCACTCATGGTGATTGGGATTCAGAGATTAACTGTGGTGGTGATAACTGCCCATCGAACTTCACTGAAATGGGTATGTATGAGTTCTCGTTGGACGCTTCAGATGTTGAGAGCCCAGTTATTGTCGATGCGGAGCTTTCTGAAAGCTACAAAGACAAAACGTGGTACATCCCGGGCACTATCTCAGGTAACTGGGGTCACGACGATGCACAGAAGATGACCACTAATGCACAAGACGAAACGATGGTAAGCTTCACCACTGCGGAACTGGCTGCAAACCAAGAGTTCCAATTCAAGTTTACTTGTGGGGATTGGGGACAGTGTGAGCATGGCTACAGTGATGTCGTGGTTGCTGAAACTTCACTTGCCGTTACTGACAATGGTGGCAACCTAGCCTTTACGCCTGCAAGTGAAGGCACCTACACAGTGACATTTGATATCATCTCTAAACAGGTGAACATCGCAGCGAATAAGTAAGTAATCGCTCGTTCAAAGCCTACAAAAACGCTGACTCAGGTCAGCGTTTTTTTTGTTGTCCAAACACCTGTTAATAACTCGATCACATTTATTATCGAGTAAACGGTAGCTCACCCTAATATCAAATAACATTTCGGCTCATTTTAGCTATTTGATTGTACTAATACGAAGATTTGGATTGCTGTTAATCTTGAATCAACTGTCACCAGTAGCTATCTAAGACAACAACCAGTCTATTTATTTCGCTCCTTAGATACGTGTTATACCAGCATGATTTAAATTTCTTCTAAATACAAATAACAACCTTTTGGATAACTGTGAAATACTATTAATTTAATAACAGGTTTTCTATCACGAATACAATTTCAACAAACTTAGTCAAAGGCTATCATGATACCGGCGACAGCAAGCACTATTGTATTATTTGAGCGAAATACGCTATTGAGTGTAATTGAGAAATTTGAGATCAGAGAATAGGTTTTGAGACACAAATGAAAACACCTAGAGCAAGATAACTGATTCTCACTCTAGGTGTTGGGGGTCTATTTAATTGACTATTTTTTAGTATTAACAGCCTTAACAAAGACTTCTTGTGCGCCTTCAATGCCCAGTGCTTTGGCCTCATCCAATAAACTCAACGCTTTAGGAAGGTTATCTTCTTTAACTGCCGCTTGAATCGCATTGTGGTAGTAAGTTTGTGTTTCTGGTTGAACAGAGTCTACCTTAGTTCCTACAACTGGTTTTGCATTTGAGCTAGAACTCGAACCAAATGAGAAAAAACTCACTCTATCAAGTGTCACTTCAATCTTACCTACATTCGCATTTGGAACGGGGATATCTTCCATTTCAGGTAAGTAGTTTCCTCGACCTTCTGCATCTAAGCGAGCAGGGTGAATCACGTTAGTAAAGCCACCAAGATCCTCTTGCTCAGTATAAATAACCAAGTAAACAGATTCCGATGTCGTGGGTGGGTAGAAATCGTTTTCCGCGACTAGGCGGTTACCTAAATGTAACCTTGGCTTTGTATACTCAAAACTATCTTTACTATAGCGCTCCAGCTCACGACCGTTCTTGTCATAGATTACAGCATTAGGAACAAACGCTGTGTCTCCGATCATACTGGTAATCTTAATAGAGTATTCACCGCGATCCGCTGGAAGTTCAATAGCTACTACTGGGCTATTGATACCATTGTAATTTAATATTTGGCTTTCGGGTGTTACATCAAAAACTGCTGAACTAGGAAGCTTCATAGGAGCAAATTGAAGACCAGCAATAGAGTGAACTTGATCAGCTTGTGCCACTTGCACTTGCTCGACTACTTGCGCAGATTGGCAACCAGCCAATGCAACGCAACCGCTTAACATAAGAGCTCTAAAATACATAACCCTTCCTTTTTGTTATTTTTTTAAGAAATTTACTAACTTTAATTACCACAAAGAAAACTATTCACCTAGGGAACGATCTACTTAATCGTACATTCCTTAAAAAAATAGCCGACGCGAGCCGGCTATGAATTAGGACAGTTTAGGATTTGGTTAAGCTATGTGTTTACCACCACGCTTCAGCTTGGATACCGAATACGTACTCTGTATCGTCACCATTAAATGCATCTTTGTCTTCAGTATCTAGGATGTAAGAACCGTATACACGGATTTCAGGACGAGCCCAGAAGCTATCACCCATAGCCCAAGCTTGAGCTACTGTGAATTTAGCGTTACCAAAGTCTTCAGTATCTAACCCCATCAACGGATTATTCTTGTCACTAATGATACGCTCACCAGCATTGTAGCCAACCTCAAAGATCGTACGCATTGTGTCATTCCACTTGTACATAGGACGGACAACTACAGAGTATTGGTCAATGTCAAAATTCTTACTGGTGTAATCTCCGTTTGCATCACTACCACCTACATCACTACCAGATAAGTAGGCTACTTGGTGACCCATTTCCCATGATTCGCCTAGGTTCATTACACCCCAGTTAATAGCACGGAAACCAGATGTGTTGTTATAAGCCTCAGTACCACGGGCGTAGTATGTGCCTGCTCCCCAGAAGTTCGCAGCTTGTACACCGTAGCCATTAGTACCGTATTGGAAAATAGTTTGGTGGAAACCATTACTCATACCTTGATGAAGGATTGCAGAAGCCAACACACCATCATCAGCAGATTCACTTTTATCATCCGAGTCAGTCGCAAAGTTATATGCTAGTGCAAACTCAAGAGAAGTATTTTCCCCAAGACTAATATTCGCTAAACGTGCATCAAAGATGTAGCCTGTAGAATCGTCGTGATCACCGTCTTGAATCAGCGCTAAAGATAGTTTTTGGTCACCAAGCGATAAGTTTTCAATACCACCACCAGTACCTGAAGTGTTTAGGTAGTAAAAGTCCGTGATGTGAATATCTTTACGTTGGTAGTAAGTTTTACCAGCCCAAAGTGTTGCTTCTTTATCAGAAGCGATAACACCTTTCGCCTTAACAGCGAACTGCGCCACATTGAAGTCACCATCTTCCCAACCGTTTGAGCCATTGTTGCCCTGCGCAATCATCGACTCTACACGCCACGTTTGCTCACCCGTTTTCAGTTCTTCCGCTAGACCAAACTCATAGTAGTTATCGTTTTCGTTACCTAGACGACCAACACCAGCTTTGTTGACAGAAAGGTCACCATTACCATTGCCACTAATACCAGTACCAGCACGCATGTAACCATTAAAGTCAACAGCGAACGCAGAGCCCGCAGCTAGCGTAGTCGCCACTGCTGCAGCAATCAAACTTACTTTTTTCATTCTTAACTCCATTAAGGACGATTTATTTTAGGTTTTATATTTTTGCTCTCTTGCGACAGCCAAAGGCAGTAATGGCGGACGTAAGATAGAGAGGTTTAGGGTTTCCCCTGATTCGTTTCAACGGGGTCAATACTAAGGGGGGCGCACGAGTTTGACTTCCTCCACCCCTAACTAAATTAAGGGGGATGAGAAGGGAGTAGAAAATTTACAGAATGGTGTTTAAAAGAGTTAGATCACTTAATCTAGGAGGAGTAGACAGTACACAGATCTAATTATTCATATCAAATGAGATCCAGCTCAAATATATTGTTTGAACTTAATCGCTAGATTATTTTTTTAACAATAAATTCTTCTTGAAGTTGCTTGACCTTAATGAAACAAAGCTTTTTACTAATAGTTCACCAAAGCTGTTTAACGAATAAGAAATCAAGCATGACTAGAACGCTCGGACGCCCATATCCACTCGGTGCAACGCTAGATGACACTGGCTGTAACTTCTCTATTTATTCCCCTGACTGCCCCAATCTCTCACTCGCCCTCTTTGATGAGAATGATGAATTTGTCACTTATAAATTAGAAAGCGAGTACGCCGGCATTAAGTACACCTATATCGAGGGGATCTCTGCAGGTCAAAAGTATGGTTTTATCGTTGATACTGAAGAAGGTTCATTGCTCCTCTCTGATCCTTATGGCAAAGCACTCAGCGAGCCGCTGCATTATCAAACGCCTTATACGCCGGAAAAGAGTTTTGGTATGGCAAAGTGTGTGGTGACTGATGACAGCTTCGATTGGCAAGGCATTCAAGGGCCAAAGATTTCCCGAGAAGAGACGGTTCTATTCGAAACCCACGTCAAAGGCCTCACTAATCTGCATCCAGAAATAGAAAGCAGCAGTAAAGGGCGTTACATGGGGTTGGTCAGCCCTGAAATGCTTAAATTCTACAAAGAACAGAACATCAACTCATTGCAACTTTTACCGGTTGCGGCTTGTATGCACGAACCGCATCTTTTAGACATGGGCAAGGTCAACTATTGGGGCTATAACCCCTACCTGTTCATGGCTCCAGATCCTCGCTACGCAGAACAAGACGCCGTCACTGAGCTTAAAACGGCCATTCGTGAGCTTCATCGCAATGGCATTGAAGTTATTCTGGATGTTGTTTACAACCACACTGCAGAAGGCGGCGAAGGCGGTTGTACTTTCAACCTAAAAGCGCTCGATCATCGTCACTACATTAAGCACGGTTGCCACTACGCAAACTTCACTGGTTGCGGTAATACCGTTGACCTTACCCACCAGGCATCACTTAACTTAGTGATGGATACGCTTCGCTACTGGGTGACTGAATTTAAGGTCGACGGCTTCCGTTTCGACCTTGCTGCAACTTTGGGTCGCCAAGGCGATCAATACAACCCAGAAGCAGCCTTCTTCAAAGCGGTCGCTCAAGACCCAGTATTGAAAGAGACCAAACTGATTGCGGAACCGTGGGATATTGGTCCGAACGGGTATCAGGTTGGAAATTTCCCATTGGGTTGGAATGAGTGTAACGACAAACTCCGAGACATAACTCGTAGCTTCTGGCGTGGTGATCAAGGCTATCTAAAAGAGTTCGCAACACGCCTGATGGGTTCCCGCGATATTTATAGTGCCGCGCACTGGCCTTACAAGCTAACCGTCAACTACATTACTTACCATGACGGCTTCACCATGCAAGATCTTGTCTCTTATAAACACAAGCATAATGAAGAGAATGGCGAAAACAACCGAGACGGCCACGGTGACAATCGCTCGAAGAACTATGGTGTAGAAGGTGAAACCGAAAATGCTTTAGTGATCGCTACTCGCGAGAAGCAGAAGCGCAACTTCATGGCGAGTTTACTGTTTGCCTTTGGTATCCCGCACATTTTAACAGCGGATGTGCTGTCTCATACCCAAAATGGCAACAACAACGCCTACTGCCAAGACAGTGAGACAAGTTGGCTAAACTGGGACCCGAGCGAGCGTAAATCTGACTTTAAACAGTGGCTCTCTGATATGATATCCGCTCGCCAAGAGTATATGGTGCCATTCATCAGAGCATTTAGTGGCGAACAGCGTAACTCGAATCGAATTTTCTGGAGCCGAGTAGATGGCACGCTAATGGAGCACGATGATTGGAATCGGCTCAGCTCTGTCGCTCTGCATCTAGGGATTGGTGAAGACGGCGACGAAATGATCTACTTGATCAACCAAACCAATGCACCTGCTCGCTTTAAATTGCCAAATGACAGAGAACAAAACTGGGTAACGCTTTGTGATACCAATTCTCACAATGTAAGACCAGGCTCTGCGGACGGCGAAATGCTGCTGTCACCGACTTCGATGGCCATTCTGCACTTTGCAGCGCCTAATCAAGCTAAAGATGCGGACACATAGAAAAAACTCAGTAAAAGAATAAGTTATATAAGAACCAGTTATATTTATAACTGGTTTTTTTATTGGGTAGATATCACAAATCCGATGCTTTTATATGGAATCATTTGCATTGATGTGAGTAAGAAAACTGTTTAGTATGCTGCCACTATAAAAATGAATCTATAACGTCTTTGGATATCATGGCTTTACCTAAAACATTAATTCGTCTTTTCAAACCTTATATCGTTTTACTCACAGGAGGTATGATCTATTTAGCTGCAGCTCAGTTAGAGCGTATGGAAAACTCGGCAAGGGAGCAGTCAGCTTCCAATATCCGAATTGGTAACTCTATTATCCGGTCTAATATTGAGGCCACATTTGGTAAACTTCACCTGCTTGAAGAGAGCTTACAGCAGGTTCAAACCGCTTCAAAAAATGCCTTCATCGAGTTAAGTGAAAACATCCTCAAACGTACACCTAACTTCTCCGACATCGTTTTATATCACCCAGATACCAAACAATATATTTCAAGCCGCGGCTTATCTCTCCCCTCGTCGACACTTAACAACCTGACATGGCACAGAATCGATAGTGTCACTGAAGATTTTTATGTTTCATCCGTCTATCAAAAAACCGGTGGCCGTTGGGTAGTCGCGATTAAACACGCCATTTCAGAACACTCAAAAGAGATCTGGATTGAGTTTGATCTTCTTCATACAACTCAAGGCTTACGTGATCTAAAAACACTCAACAATGGCTATATGTTTGTAATCGACCGCTCCACGGAAAGACTGATATTCCATCCTGACCCAGCGCGCATAGGCACAAAGTCGATCAGTTTCCATGCAGGGATCAGCCACCGGCTATCACAAGGTCAAACTTCTGGACAACATGAGTATTACTACCAAGATCACTTCAAAGTGTCAGTCTACGACGCAGATAACAGCTTAAATTGGGTATTCATTGCCGGTACCGATCGCCAAGACATACTGACGAGCTCGCATCAGTTTACCTTAACCGCGATTGTGCTGGGTTCACTGCTGTTACTTTGGGTCGTGGCCAATTATCTACTTCACAGGCTCCACCTTGCGCTTTCTCTACTCAATCAAGTAGAAGACACCGTTGCTTTTAAGCTTCAGCTTAAATCAATAATCAACAACTTCTGCTACAACAACGGTGTTCAGTTTTGTCTTTATGATTCAACCAACTATGCGTTTAGTACTATTGACTACCACGGAAACACATGCGTTGTGCATAATAATCAATCACTTGCGCAACAACTTCATCCCGACACTCTAATCTACCGCAATGGAAGTTATGCTGACTCACTCGCTCGAAGCCTTAAAATCAGTCAACGTCACTACTGTATTCCAATGCACTCGCGAACACAGCTGATCGCCGTACTCTACATCAACAGTACATTCCCTATTAGTCACTCTATTCTACGTATGATCAGAAGCGCAGCTGAAACGTCATTGGCAAATCTTCTGTTGCATCATCAATTAGGTTGCAAAGATCTGATGACTCAGCTCGACAACAAGAACAACTTTAATGCGGCTTTATCTGCTCACCTAAGTGAACCAGATACGTTTGTTGCTCTGATAGATATTGACCATTTCGAGCACCTGAAGAATGCCTACGGGGAGATGATTGGCGATCGTTTAATTCAGAATACTGCCGAAGCAATTCGGGCCCATTTTCCAAAACCTAAGAGTTTGAGTTTGGCTCGGATTGACGCTAAAGAGTTCGCGATTCTTTTTAAGGCCAACGATGAAAGTGATGCAAGAGCCCAGCTAAACCAGTGCAGAATATCTATTGCATCAAGCATGATTAAGACGCCGGATATTGATATTTCAGCCAGTGTTAGCATCGGATTTTCTTCACTCGAAGGTGAATCGGAACCAGCATTGGCGCTGGCAGAGCAAGCCAAAGTGATAGCCCAACAACTTGGTCGAAACCGCGTCGAAGGCTATTTTAAACCGTTATCACCGACAGACTCAGCTTCCATCGCTGCCGCATAAAGAGATAAAACCGACAAAAGCATCGAACCCACTCTTCGGTACTTTTGTTTTTTCTGAAACCGACTACAATGCCTCTCCGGTCATATCCAACGCAGTCATTCACTCAATAGAAAGAACCTTCTTATGATAAAGCTCAGTCATCGACTTCAATCTATCAGTGACCTCATCACTCAACCCTATGATCACATCTGGGATTGCTGCTGCGATCATGGCCACTTAGGTATACACCTATTGATTGATAAAAAAGCGCCGAATATTCACTTTGTTGATATTGTTCCCAGCCTAATGACCGAGCTGGAAGCAACACTGAGTCAGCATTTTTTCTCAGATAAGCTGAATACCCTAGACAACAAGACTCCTCCACAGTGGCATGTTCACTGTATGGACATGAGTCAGTTACCGCTATCTGATCACAGCGGCAAACATCTGGTTGTGATTGCGGGTGTCGGCGGAGAGCTAACGCAGACGTTAATCAAAGCCGTTATTTCAAATAACCCAAATATCTCCTTTGATTTTCTACTGTGCCCAGTCCATCAACTGTTTGAGCTGCGTGAATATCTCGGTAAAGGTGACTTCTCGATGATCGATGAAAAGCTTGTCGAAGAGAACCGACGCTTCTATGAAATACTGCATGTGAATTATCAACCGGCGATGAGTGAGTTAGCAAACACTCACTTACACCAACACAAAGTGTCTCCGATTGGTATCAAGATTTGGTTGCCTAACAATAAACAAGAGCAGCTCGTCATTGAGAGGTACAAGCAGCGTACCTTGCAGCACTATCAACGCATCTCTTTTGGCTTAGAAAGGCAAGGAAAGCCCAACTCAGTGGCTCATATCATTGAGCAATACCAAGCCATTTAAGTCGCTAGAACTGCAAATCGAAGACAAAGAAAAAGCCGATTGAAATCAATCGGCTTTCTTGTATCTGGCATCAATGACGTAGGCTATTGCTTACTGCTATACACGCCATCAAGGTACTGGTCTTTCTCTTCCCAGGTGCCATTTAACCAACCGTGGAAGCGGCGCTTGAACGCTTTATCTTCAAAGTAGTTACCGTCTAAGTTTTCATCCATTGGGTGTACTTTAATACGAACCACAACCTTGGTCATTTTGCCTTTAAGCATGTCTTCAAATGGTGACTTTTGATTCTCTGGGTACGCCAATGTTACATCAACGACACCATTAAGCATGTGCCCCATATTAGAAAGAGCAAACGCAACACCACCGGTTTTTGGCTTCAATAGGTGTTGATAAGGGGTTTTCACTGTCGCCAACTTATCGGCATTCACGCGCGTGCCTTCGACGAAGTTAACTACGGTGGTGGGTGTAGTTTGAAACTTCTGACAAGATTTCTGAATCGCATTAAAATCATCGTTACGACGCTCTGGATTTTTAATTAGAAACTCACGTGAGTGCCTTCTCATAAACGGCATATCTAAACCCCAACACGCCAAACCAACGAAAGGAACATAAAGCAGAGTGTGCTTTAGGAAGAACTTCGGCATTGGCATTCTGTCTTTCATCACCGACGCCAAAACTACAATATCCGCCCAACTGCGATGATTCGACATCATCAAATACCACTGCTCTTTAGATAGCTCCTCGCCCCCTTCAATTTGCCAATCGATACGGTTCATCGAAGACAAAATACCGAGATTCACCGTCGCCCAAAGCCAAAACACAGCATCAGACGCACGGTTAGACAATTTCGTTACCGAGGCAACAGGAATGAACAGTTTAATCAAGGCAAGCAAAGAGATCAGCAGCGTTATCACGGCAGTGTTGATAGTCACCAAAGTAACACTGATGACTAAACGAAGGTTATCTAACATATTGGCAAACAGTAACTTAACGAGATTCGGTATAAAACAGAAGCGCATATTATACCTTTTTCACAACCTCTCTATCTACCGATTGAAATATTTATGACACATTTACCGAGTGGTCATAGCAGTTAGGCTTTAGTGAATTTGTCACGCCATTGGGTGGGAGCCAAGTTAAAAGTCGCTTTAAAGTGCTTGCGAAAGACACTCTCAGACCCAAAGCCTGCTTGCTCTGCCACTTGGTGAATTGCGTAGTCGGTGGACTCTAACAATCGCTGACTGAGTTTCAAACGCTGCTGAAGTAACCATTCACCAAACGAACACCCATACGCGGCTTTAAACTGACGGGTAAACGTACGTCGACTCATTGCACACAATGAAGCGACCTCATCTAGGTTGTATGACTGAGTTAGGTTCTGCTCTATCTCTTGAATCACACCTTCAAAGCTAATTGCCTGAATTGGCTTGGTTTGTATCGGTGTCGGAATGTATTGCTGTTGACCACCAGAGCGATACGGGGCCGTGACCATGATACGCGCAAGTTGAGTCGCGACCTCAGTCCCACATACTTTCCTCACAATATGTAGGCAGCAATCCAACGCTGCTGCGGTACCCGCAGAAGTAATCGTGCTCTCGTTGTCGATAAACAGTGGTTGTTCATCGAATTCGACAAGAGGAAAGCGCTCCTTGAACTGCTGACTAAAAGCCCAGTGAGTCGTCGCCTTCTTCCCGTCGAGTAACCCCGCTTCTGCCAACACAAATGTACCCAAGCAGAGCCCGACAATGGTTTTACCCTTCGAATGACACAATATCAGTTCATCAATTAGGGCTTTCGGCACCTGAGGTAAAGAGTTGGGCCAACTCGGCACTACAATAATGTCGCAATCGCGGGCACGCTCAATCCCCTCTTCTATACTGATACCAAAGCCTGATCCCGAGGAAAACTCAGCCCCAGAGACACTGCACAAGCTCACTGAAAACTTGGGTTGCTGCTCAATGAATACATCTTGAAAAACCAAACAGGGCACCGACAAATGAAATGCGCTGATCCCTTCAAACGCGATCACAGCGACTTTTACAGGCTCAGTAGAAGACGAAAGCATAAAAATGACCTCAATAGAACAATGGCCCAATTTGAGCGATAGATTACCTTAAACACAGTATTACACTTTTTCACTCTGCACCATAATTGTTGGACATTAATTCATCGGAGCAAACATCATGAAAATTCATCACCTTCGCAGTGCCACTTTTATAATTGAATCAGGCCAATACCGTATTCTGATTGATCCGATGCTAGGTGAAAAAGGCTCACTGCCTCCGTTTTCTGTATTGCGCTTCAAAGCAGCCAAAAACCCGACCGTAGACTTGCCCGCCAATGCTGGGCCACTACTTGATACGGTGACTCATGCTTTAATCACACACAGTCAAACCTTTGGTTTCAAACCCCTACAACATGGTGACCATCTAGACACAGCAGGTGAAGCTTTCTTGGTTAATAACGGCATTACAATCGCCACACCAAGCAAAGATAAAGCTTACCTAGAGAAGTATGGGATTACCGTGAGTCATGGTTTAGACAGCTGGGTCGAGACGGATTATCTAGAGGGGAAAATCACCGCGGTGCCTGCGCAACATGGTCATGGCTGGATCCATAAAGTGATGGCAAATGGCTGTGGATTCTATTTAGAGCTTCCAAATGAACCATCAATTTACATCAGTGGTGATACGGTACTGACTGACGACGTGAAGCGTGCGCTAACTGAGCTAAAGCCCGATATTACGGTGGTCGCAACTGGTCAAGCTCAAATGGATGTGGGACAGCCTCTGTTGATGCCAACCGATGAAGTGATGGAGTTTATCCGCCTTTCTCCAGGTAAAGTGATCGCCAATCACATGGAAGCGTTGAATCACTGCCCTATCGAGCGTTCAACATTAAAGCAGACGCTTGAACATCATCAATTAGCTGACAAGGTGTTGATTCCTGATGATGGTGAAACACTAGAGTTCTAAATAAAAGATATTTACTCTAAATATCAAAATTTCTGTCTCCTAAAAGAACAAGCCCCGCGTAATGCGGGGCTTGCTCTAGGCAGTGTCTGTTTTTTTAGAAGCTGTAAGCAACAGAAGCTTTGAAGTTACGACCTGCTTCGTAGCTGGTGTATTTCTCAGAACCCCAAGAGATACCAAAGCCTGTGTGCTCAGCGTACTTCTTATCAAACAGGTTATCGACAGCAAAGTTAACCGATAGGTCCTTAGCGAAATCTGGAACGTAGGCCGCCCAAATGTTGTGAGTACCGAAACCAGCACGCTCAATCTTCACGCCATCTTCGTCTGTGTAGTCATTACCCGGAACAAAACGCGCATCCCAACCAAACACTAGCTCGTTCGATAGGCTGTAATTGAAGCCCGCTTTGATGTTATGAATACCAGTCTTGTTCATATGGCTTGTTGTGCCATCTTTTAGACTGGTTTGGTCACCATCAGAGAACGAGTGGTTCGCGTATAGCGCAAAGTCATCAATGCTGTATGTTAATACGGTCTCAACACCCCATACTTCAACATCGTACTGGTTTGCCAGTGTTGTGTTGTTCTTAGTTGGGTGCATCTGATTATCAAGATCATACTGGTAAACTGTGAAACCTAAGATGGCATGATCAGCTGCAAGCAAATCAGACAGATCGTAATCAAAGCCCACTTCGTAGTTGTTACCTGTCATCGCCTTTGTATCCGCTTGCTTTACATCGCTCGCAGCTTTCATCGTTAGCGTTTCAGGAAGTGCAGCACCTTTAAATAGACGACCGTAACCAACACGTAATCTTAGGTTGTCTGTTGTTTGATGCTCACCTTGGAACTTAGGTGAAAGTTGATCGTACTTACCAGAGAACACACCACCTAATTCGTGTACGTCATAACGTAGACCTGTCACAAAACGGAAATCACTGATTTCAAAGGCGTCTTGAGCATAGATACCGTAAGCAGTAACCGTACCACCATCCATGTCGTAGTTCTTAGTCTGTCCAATATTAGTACCAGACGTATACACACCTAAGCCAGAATCAATCCACTGTTTGGCTTTGTAACCTTCAACACCGTAAGTCAACTCATGCTCGCCGACCCATGAGATATTGCGAATATCACCACCAATGGTTGTCACATTGTACTCTCGGTCCGGAATGGATAGGTCACCGCTACTGGTATTAGAAACTACAGCATCACGGTCCATGTACTGACGGTTGTAGTATAGGTCAGTTGTTAGGTTTACAAGATCGCTACCATTATCGTAATGATGGTTTAGGGTTACAGTGTCACGACTAATTGCGTGATAATTGTGCTCATCATCTGCGTATAGAGCACCCGCTTTTTCACCTGATAGCTGGCGCTTACCACCATCTTCGTATTTGTTGAATGTCAGCTTAAATTCGTTGGCGTCGTTTGGAATAAAGACCACTTTTGCTAAACCAGACTTTAATTCACCTTGCTTAGAAGTTACATCATCTTCACCAGGGATATGTAAGTCACCATCTTCAGAGTAGTTTGCGATACCCATGAACTGCAGTTTGTCGTTTAGCTTTGCGTAAACCGCCACGTTAGTTGTGAAACGCTCATAAGCCGTTTGGTAGCCAGTCTTGACACGTGCCCCAATCGTTTCATCACCACGTAGTAAGTCACTCGGATCTTTTGTTTCGTAGCTGAATGAGCCGTTAATCGCACCCGCACCAGAAAGTACAGAGTTACCACCTAGGGTGATTTCTGCTGATTTCAGCATTGCAGGATCAAACGTCTGGTCACCTGAGTGATGGAACAGTTGACCTTCTTGGCGAGCGCCATCGATGGTAACAACCGAGAACTTATCCTCCATACCACGGATGAAGACTTTACGAGAGTATCGAGCGTTACCATCTACCGTTACACTCGGCATGGTATTCAGAACATCTTTAATATCTGACGCTTGTTTCTGTTCCAGAGTATCAGAGTTGATCTCCGTTTGAACGTGTTGATCTAGGGCAGAGCCAACAACAACTACGGTTTCATCGGCAGCTTGGGCAGCAAAAGTAGTAAGTGCAACGGTAATCGCTGCAGAGAGTGACTTCAGTTTCATAATGGTACTTATATTTTATAAACAACAACAAGAGCGGTGCATAATACACGATGAAAATGATAATTCATCTCATTTACATTCTTTACTTTTCCATGCTTTATTTTAATAAAGTTCCTATGTATTATTCATAAATGTTCACTGAACTCTTGTTTTTTGAACTGAATATTTCAAAAAATCCTAGGAATAGGTAGCCGCCAGCCCACTTCTGGCGGCTTTTAAATCAAAAACATCTCCAATCGACAATATTAATTAAATACCCACTCAAAAACTTATTCATAAAAAGAATCAAAAAAACAGCTCGTAAAGAAGCTCAAAAAGCGCATGCTATGAAGTTCTCACTCAGATCCATTCTCCAGGTTCCAAGCAAATCAATTTAAGTTAAAAAACATCTATACAGTCGTAATGACATATAACAACCCAGTCAATATGACATCAAAAGCGCGATAGTTGATTTTCAGATCTTATTTGATAACGATTCTCATTCTTGGCATGTAATCTGCTACTCTCATATGAGAATCTTTGATTATGCTTAGAGGACCTTATAGGAGAACAAAACGATGACAGAACTTCCACATGGCTTAGTCGCAGGGAAAGTCGTTAACCGAACTGATTGGAACCATCAACTTTTCTCAATTGAAGTGAAAGCGCCTATATCGCCCTATTTAGCAGGCCAGTTTACCAAGTTGGGGCTCGAAAACGATCAAGGAGAGCTAGTCAGACGCGCTTACTCAATGGTGAATGCGCCTTCACATACTAAGGGCCATCAACATTTAGAGTTTCTGATAGTGAAAGACTCTGACGGACAACTGTCTCCGAGACTCCACCAGCTCCAACAAGGTGATGAGGTGTTTGTTGGACGAAGTCCTAGTGGATTTATGACACTCGAAGAGATCCCTTCGACCGCTCAAGATCTATGGATGTTGTCAACAGGTACAGCAATTGGCCCCTTTCTATCGCTTTTAGAACAGCTTCAACAACAAGAGACACCTCTACCGTTTGAGCACCTTATCCTCGTTCACGCAGTAAGAACGAAGGCTGATCTTACTTATCAAGAGCGCATCCAAACATTCATCCAACACTTTCAAGGAGCACTTCATTATGTGCCAATTATTTCACGAGAATCCGTTGCCGGAACTTTGCGCGGACGAATCCCAAGTCTGTTACTTGGAGGCGACCTTGAGCAAGCCACGTCTGTCACTATCGATAAAGAGCGTAGTTTCTTCTACCTTTGCGGCAATCCAGAAATGGTTCACGACACCAGTGCAGCCTTAAATCAGCTCGGATTAGAAAAGCACCTACGTCGTAAACCCGGTCAATTCAGTAGCGAAAATTACTGGTAACCAGAAATCGCGTCTTAAAACGCAATAGCTATGAACATACTCTATGACCCATTTACGCATACCAAGCCACTGAGCGATTGAACGATCTAAATAAGGAGACCAAGAAGAGATTCAATACTCGAAAATAACAATGCTCTCTTAAGGTCTCCACTAGCAAGCAGCGTACATAATCGACCAATAACCATAATAAAAACAATGGTTAATCATGATAGACAACACATCTAAAGTGGCGCACACTGCGTGAAATGGTCATTTTGATAGTTATTATTGATGTTTAAGGTAAGAGAGGAAGCCATGCTCAACATTGCTTTTTTTAGCTCAAAATCATACGACGAGAAGTCATTCACACTGGCAAAGGGTGAACTCAAGGCTGAGTTTCATTTTCACGATTTTCGTTTAACAACCAAGACAGCAAAAATGGCTCACCATTGTGACGTCGTATGCGCTTTTGTAAACGATGACTTGTCTCGCCAAGTGTTGCAAGTACTGGCCGAAGGTGGCACTAAGCTGATCGCCATGCGTTGTGCCGGGTTCGACAAAGTTGACCTAGAGGCAGCAAAAGATCTTGGACTTCAGGTTGTTCGCGTTCCTGCTTACTCACCTGAATCCGTGGCTGATCACACCGTCGGCATGATGATGTGTCTAAACCGAAAACTGCATAAGGCGTATCAGCGTACTCGTGACGCGAACTTCTCTCTCGAGGGTTTGGTTGGTTTCAACTTTTACGGTAAAACCGTCGGTGTCATCGGTTCAGGTAAGATTGGTCTAGCGACCATGCGTATCCTAAAAGGCTTGGGAATGAACATTCTATGTTACGACCCATACCCTAACCCACTTGCTGAAAAGCTGGGTGCAAGATATGTTGAGCTCGATGAGCTATACCAACACTCAGACGTGATTTCTCTGCACTGTCCAATGAGCAAAGAGAACTATCACCTACTTGATGCGAAAGCCTTCAGTAAAATGAAAGATGGCGTAATGATCGTGAATACCAGCCGTGGCGAACTGCTGGATTCTACAGCCGCGATTGAAGCTCTAAAACAGAGCAAGATTGGCGCACTAGGCCTTGATGTGTATGACAACGAGAAAGAGCTGTTCTTCCAAGATAAGTCTAATGATGTGATTGTCGACGACGTGTTCCGCCGTTTGTCCGCGTGTCATAACGTGCTATTCACTGGACACCAAGCGTTTCTGACCAAAGATGCCCTATCGAACATTGCCAACACCACACTCGGCAGCATTACGGCTTACTTCAACCATGAGAAGAGTGGCAATGAGCTTATCGAGCTATAACCGATAGCTCTAGATACGAATGACCACGAGCTGACTTGGAGCTCGTGGTTCATTAAAAGATCCTAAATACAGAAGTGGCAGTTTTCCGTATCTAAACCATGCATTCCATTTCTAATCGCTAAATGTTCATTACCCGCATCGATACCCATTTGGTAACCCTCACTCAACAAAGATTGAGCCATAGTCAGCCTTTTTACGGCAAAGTTCTCAGGTGGGGCGATCACTTTGATCTTGGCATCTTTAGGGGGGTTACGAATAAACTCTAGTGACTGGTTATAGTTTTCAGCACGTACCGCCATCGATTCTGCAATATTGGGGTACTTTGAAAGTAGCTTTTTGATCACCCACTGATATTTCTGTGGCTTCATCTGATAGCTCAATGGGTGCGATAAGATCACCGTAATATCACGCGCACCGCGACGATAAGCTTCTCGAACGGGAATAGAATCTGCCACACCACCATCGGTATAACAGCCACCTGAAAAGCACGGTGTTTCTCGATACGCAATAGGCAGAGCGGTGGTCGCCTCTACGACATTGGATAGATTTTCTGGCTTCAGCTGATAGTAATTTGCATTGCCTGTTTCAACATTAGTCACAGCAGCGTAAAATGGGGTCTCACCAAACAAACGGCTGTAATCTAATGGGTAACGCACGTTAGACTCTTCCCACAACCATTTCACGTCAACCAAATTTCCCCCTTTGGCAAAACGCGCTGGGTTAAAAAAGGCTTTGTCTGTCGCCATGGTGGTGATCACATCTAGGCTACGACGAGGCGCATTAGAGAGGTAACCGATTAAGTTAGAAACACCGGCTGACACACCAATTGCAAAATCATACGGCTTAAACTCTTCCGCCATGAATGCATCTAATACACCTGCTGCGAAAATCCCACGCATTGCCCCGCCTTCTACAATCAGTGCTTTCTTACCCATTTTTCTACTCTATTTGCTGCTCTAAAACCGATTGAAGTAATAGTAAAGCTCGCTAGCCTCAAATGATAATGGGATAAATTTATAGATTTGATAGGCAAAATCTATCGCCTAAAACGCCGCTGGCGAGATCATCAGCGGCAACAAAGACTTAGAGAAGCTCGCTTGGTGAGTTTAGCTAAAGATCTTAGACCCGACTTTTAGCGTCGCTGCTATGTTTCGTGCGGTTCGAGTTAAATTAACTTCTGCCTCTCCCAACACTTGCTCTAGAAGCTGAGGAGAGCGCACAGTACCGAAAAGTGCTCCTATCGCCGAGTAGAGTTCATCAACTTCAGTGCCCAGCGATCCAGCGATTCCTATCGTTGGAATACCCTGTTTTTGTGCTCGCTGCGCAATACCGAAAGGGGTTTTACCTTGCAGGGTTTGATTATCCATCTGCCCTTCTCCAGTCACAACCAGTGAAGCGCCTTTAACTACCTCGTCAGCATTAAGAGTGTCGAGCACCATCTCAATACCTGGCTTTAACTGCATTGAAAACAGCAAGCTCAATCCCATTGGCGTGCCACCCGCAGCCCCATAGCCTGATATTTCTAAAGTGTCGCTTTTGGCAATGCTAGGGTGTTGTTGCATGGCAATGGTCGCAAAGTGATGAAGAGCCGAATCCAACGCTTGTACTTGTTCAGGCGATGCCCCTTTCTGTGGCCCAAAGATATGACTCGCACCATTTTCACCGCAAAGTGGATTTGCAACATCACAGGCAACTGTCAGGTCAATATTACGCAAGCGCTCATCTAATCCTGAAAGGTCGATCGTCGTTAGCTGAGACAGAGCAAATCCACCTAACGCGATCTCCTTACCTTGTTCATCAAGCAGTTTCCCTCCTAGTGCCTGAACAATACCTGCACCGCCATCATTGGTCGCACTGCCGCCTAAACCAAGTATGATCGCCTCTGCACCTTGCTCTATCGCCTCAAGCATTAATTGCCCAGTACCAAACGACGTCGCTAGCATCGGGTTACGCTTTTCTGGAGCGACCAAATCCAAACCAGACGCTGCGGCAATCTCAACAAGGGCCGTGCGCTTTGGGTTACTAGATGACGGCTCTAACATTGCCCATTGGGCGGAAACGGTATCACCAAGCGGCCCCATGACTTCAGTGGTGTACTTGTTACCCGACAATCCCTGAAGCAACACATCGACAGTGCCTTCTCCGCCATCGGCGAGAGGAAGTGCGACATACTCTGCATCCGGAAATACTTCTCGAAATCCGTTTTCAATACATTTCGCCACAGAAGCAGCGTCTAATGACTCTTTGAATGAGTCTGGTGCGATAACTATTTTCATTGGTAGGCACTCTACTAAATCAAGAACCAACCACGTTACTATATAGAAAAGAGAATATCGAACACGTAATAACGTAGTCCAACTCAGGTCTCCTTTACCAAATAAGCGATAGTTTTCTCTATTAAAATCTTATTTTGAGAAGGTACACCTACGTTTTACATGGGATACGGTAGAGTTAGGTAAATTGAAAATGATATAGTCCTGAAAAATTCAATTAATGAGATAATAATATGCATTCAACCGACGCAATTGAACTTGTCAAACTAGGCGTAAACATCGAAATCGCAAAAGACTCTTCTCTACACCCAACAGATGCACTAGAAATCGTAAAGATTGCCAGTGAGATTGGTACTCACGTTACCGTGAAGAAGAAGTACCACACTGAAGTTCTGATGGAGATGGCAAAGGTAGGACGCGACCACATCACTGTTGCTATGTAACCAACGGCGATCGAGTTCTTCACCGCAGATAAAGCAGAACGTGCAACATATTGGGGGCAATATGCTGCACGTTTTTATTGTCAGAAAGGAGCATGAATTTTCTGACATTAGCGATGTCTGATTCGCTAATCGATTAAGCCAACTGAGCTGCTATTCTGTTATTTTTTCGCAATTTCAATCTACGCGATTAGCTTCCAAACGCTTCTTGTCCAAACGATTAGCTTCCAAGCAATTCATTCCCAAACAGGGGCATCACTCCCGTTTGACGACAAACTTCGTTTAAGCGAACCTGAGCTTTCAAGATGTTCTCTTTCCAGTGTTCATCTTGCGCCCACATTTCGATAACAAGTGGCACTACGCACTTCGTTTCTTTCAATGTTTTGAAAATCGCATTGAAATCGACTTCTCCTTCGCCAATAACCAAGTCACGGAACTGCCCTTTATATTCAGGAGTGACGCGATACGTGTCTTTAAGGTGAATCTGCGTAATGCGCGGCTTACTCAGCTTAAGCTCTGTCACGATGTCATAATTCCAACCCGAGATATTGCCTACGTCTGGATACGCGGTGAAATAAGGCGAGTCAATCTCACGGCTCAACACTTCAAACTTACTCAGCGAGTTCAGGTAATCCGTGTCCATAATCTCAACCGCTAGCATCACCCCAGCGCGCTCCGCCAGTTGTGCCGAGAGCTTCATACCTTCGATAAAACGCAGATGTGTCGCTTCGTCAGCAGGCTCGTAATACACGTCATATCCTGCAAGCTGAATGGTGCGAATACCCAACTTGTACGCAAGCGTAATAGCCTTCTCCATATGTATAACGGCTTGCTCTCGCACTTTCGGGTCGGCTGAGCCAAATGGGAACTTGCGGTGTGCACTCAAACACATCGATTGTAGCGGCACTTGATGCTCTTCACACAAGCGGCGTAGGCCATAAACCTCTTCATCGCACCAGTCTAAGCGGCTGCGTCTTTCATCAGATTCATCGACCGAAATTTCAAGGAAATCAAAGCCTAACTCTTTCGTCGTTTTTAGCTTATCTTCCCAACTTAAGTCATTCGGAAGGGCTTTTTCATAAAGCCCGACACGATGGCGCGTTAAGTTTTGGTACATAACGCCTCCTAGTTCCAGTAGCGGTTGATTTGCTCTTTCAGTGCTTCAGCGGTTTCTTGGCCTTTTTCACCCGCCAACGCGCGGCCTGCAATGAAGGTTTTCGCTTTAATGCCTTCAAATAGGTACAAATCTTCTGGCACGATGCCACCTGTGATAGAAAGCTCGATACCCAGCTCAGACAGAGCACGCATCTTCACTAAGTCCGCTTCTGTCCAGCCCACGCCCGCCAACTCAGCGTCACGAGAACGGTGGTAGATCGCTTGTGTAATACCTAGGTCAACCCACGCTTGAGCATCTTCCATTGTCCAATTACCGTAGATCTCGATTTGAATTTCACCATTGAACTCATCAGCGACCTTCTTACACGCATCAATGGTTGCAATGTGCGCTGCTGCTGAAACCGTAATCCAGTCAGCGCCTGCTTCAAATGCCATACGAGCCAGAATCGCGCCGCCATCTGTGGTTTTCATGTCACACACTAAGATATGGTCAGGGTGGTTTTTACGCAGTGTCGAAACCGCCTTCATGCCTTCAGCGAACGCAAGGATAGTCCCCACCTCAATCACGTCTACGTAGCTCTCTACGTTGTTCGCCACTTCAATAGCAGCAGGTAGGGTTGTTTGGTCTAGGGCGATTTGAATCATTGGTTTAGTCATGGTTTTATCCTTTAATTTGTTCACGTATTAGATGGGCAAGGCCATCTTGATTGTTATCTGTTTTGCATACGGCTTGAGCGTTCGATTTGACGGTGTCGTCAGCATTAAACATCGCTACGCCTAAGCCTGCGTATTGAAGCATTGATATGTCATTATGGTTGTCACCAACGGCAATCACTTGGGAGGCCTGAAACCCCAGTTCATTCACGTATTCAGCAAGGCGTAGGCCTTTGCTATTGCCCTTGGCAGCAAAGTCGATTCGGTTCGACCAAGAACGTTCGCCGTTAAAGTGGTCTTTGACCCAAGGCGTTTGCATCAAACGATCAACCGACTCTTGCTCCCCTTCCACCACAAACTTCCACACAAACTCGGTGTTCTTAGCCGTTTCTGAGAATGAATCCACGCGATAGATATTTGGCTTGTGGTGCTCTGGCGCGTGCTCAGCCCACTCTTCCAACGCCAACATGTAAGCGAATGGGTTGTAGTTGGAGTAAGTCATCGCATCGGTGATATACATCACCATCTTCAGCTTGTATTCCTGTGCTAGGTCGATGAACGTCATAGCGTGCTGATGCTCGATAGCGTTCTGAGTTAAAACGGTCTCGGTTTGGTAGTCATACACATAGGTTCCATTGCAGCAGATAATCGGTGTATCTAGCCCTAGCTCATAGTAATAAGGCCTTGCTGCGGTGTGATGCCTACCGGTCACGATCATCACATGGCAATGTTGCTTGGCCTCTTGGATCGCTTCTTTCACTTCAGGATGGATGGTGTGATCATCGGTCAACACGGTTCCATCAAGATCTAACGCCAATACTTGATACATCGCCTCTCCTCACATCGCACTTATTGCTGCCCGTAGTAAGCATTTTCACCGTGCTTACGTAGGTAATGTTTGTCTGATAGCTCCGGCTGAATCTTAATGCCGCTGTTTAGCGAGCGTGTAGCCAATGCCATGGCCGACACTTCCTCTAGCACCACCGCGTTATGTACAGCGTCTTTGGCATCTTTGCCCCAAGAAAAAGGTGCGTGCCCCGCCACAATCACACTCGGTACTGCCATCGGGTCGATACGACGCTGAATAAACTCTTCGATGATCACCAAGCCAGTGTTCTTCTCATACTGTTCAGCAATTTCGCTGTTTGAGAGCTTGCGAGTGCACGGGATGTCACCATAGAAATAGTCAGCATGTGTTGTACCCAGAGCTGGAATATCAATACCCGCCTGCGCCCAAATCGTTGCACTGCGAGAGTGAGTATGCACAATGCCGCCGATTTCAGGGAACGCTTTGTAGAGCTCCAGGTGAGTAGCAGTATCACTTGAAGGGTTCAGTTTGCCTTCAATGATGTTACCCTCTAGATCCACCACCACCATGTCGTCAGCCGTCATGTCACTGTATTCAACGCCAGAAGGTTTAATCGCTATTACGCCATTTTCACGGTCAAACTCAGAAACATTACCCCAGGTAAATGTCACTAAACCGTACTTAGGAAGCTGCAAGTTCGCTTCTAAAACACGTTGTTTCAATTGGTTATATTTGGACATATCGACTCCTTAAGCCGCTTCAGCTTGTGCGAGCGCCATATCAATCAGGTTCGCGACATCTTGCGGTGTTTTACATGCACGTAGTTGTGAGAAATCTTCATCAAACTCGATCAGGTTCGCGACCTGCATCGTGCCTTCGATGTGTTCTTCTGAATCTTTACCTGCCAAGGTGATCAGTACATCGACTGGCTCGTCTACGTCATCAAAAAGAATTGGTGTTTCTAATACCGTTAGCGCAAAGCCTGTTTTGATTACGCCATCTTCTGGGCGGCAGTGTGGTAGAGCAAATGCATCGTGAATACAGATGTATGGGCCTTCAGCCGAAATCGCTTTGATGATCGCATCGTAGTAACGCTCTTCAGCCACACCTGCTTTAACCAGTGCATCAGTACCGATTTTGATAGCCGACTGCCAGTCGGTTGCTTTTGCATTAAGTTGAATTGAGTTGTTGGTAATCAGAGATTCTTTCAAGTTCATTGTTTTGCTCATTTAGTAATTTGTTATTAGTATTTTTATTAGCCCAACCGCTTTGCCGCTGGACTAGTTCAATTATTTGTGGAAGTTGTTTTCGATAAGTGAAATCAGCTCATCACCAAAGGTTTTCACCATGATCATGTTCTTCACTGCTAGCTGCTGTTTACCTTCGGGTAGATTGGTAATCTTTTCAGCCAGCGCAACCGAAGTAACGATGATGTCGAATGAACCTAAGTGTGATTTGTAGTCTGTGATTGCACTGTTGAATGTGGTTGCAGGAACCCCTTTCTTATCTAAGAACTCTTTGATCTTCTTAGAACACATCATTGAAGAACCTTGACCAGAGCCACAGCACACGAGAACTCGTACTGGTTTCTGTTGAGTGGCGCCACTCGCTTGTGGAGCCTCAGCCACCGCTTGAGATTTCAGAGGCGCTTCTGACTTAGCCGCTTGAGAATTAGGCGCTTCAACCTCAACTTCTACGCCTTCTGGAGTTACTGCTGTCATGGTTTGCGCTTGTTGTGCTTCGCCGTCTTCTTCAGCACGCAGTGCCTTCGATGCGAAGTACATGTAAACACCCGCTAGTGCGACAACAACAAAGAAGAACATACTAGAGCTAGAGATACCTTGCATGATTGGTGGGAATACAAGAGCCCAGTCAGCCATACCCATCCAGCCGTTAAACTCAGTACCTGATTGCGCGAAGATGTGAATCGCCCAAGCTGAACCAACCACCTCGATAATGCCCATCACGAAACAGATCTTCATCACCGCTTTCCAGCCACCGAAGTGGTTAGCGAAAACACCAATCGTTGCGTTAGAGAAGAACATTGGAATGAAGCCAGGGATAATCATGATTGGCGCATCGAAAGCCAACATCGCCAATACTGCTGTGAATTGACCCACTGCACCCCAAAGGAAACCGAACACCATTGCGTTTGGTGAGTATGCGTAGATAGCCGCACAGTCAATCGCAAGAACCGCGTTCGGGATGAGACGTTGAGAAATACCGTTGAACGCTTCAGAAAGCTCAGCAACGAACATACGTACACCGGTTACGATAACTTGAATCGCTACCGCGAATTTCAGACCCGTTTCGAAAATGTAGATAAGCCAGTGTGTGCTACCCGCCATCTCTTGAAGGTTATCAAGACCGAAAGAGAGAAGAATGATACCGAAGAATGCCGTCATGACTAACGTCGTCGCAGCAATACTGTCGTGGAAGATGTGTAACCATTTCGGTAGGTTGATGTGGTCTACACTGTCGTTCTTATCACCCAACTTCGGAGCAACTTTCGTTGCAACCCAAGATGCAAACTGCTGTTGGTGACCAATAGAGAAGCCTGCTCCGCCTGTCACTTCTTGTGTAGGCTTGAACATGATGTTGGAAGAGATGCCCCAGTATAGAGCCATCAAAATTGCAGAGTAGATGATGGTTTCCCACATCCCCGCGCCAAGCACGAAGTAGAAAACAGCAATCAAGCCAGCTTGTTGGAACATGATGTGTCCCGTAAGCATGATGGTGCGGATACCCGTAATTCTGCGGAAGGCAACCAATAGGATATTAATACCCAGCGCCATAAGGACTGCGTACCCAACCCAAGAGTAATTGTCACCCATGGTTTCCATGGTGGCCATCATGGAGGTATAAGGGTCGATTACCGAGCCTGTCAGTCCATGTATTTCACTCATTTTTTCGATAACCGGTTTAAAACCTGCTACCAACGTTCCTGCCCCCACTTGCACAATCATAAAACCAACTATGGTTTTGATTGAACCGGAGATAACGGTTGTTGCGTCACGTTTGAGAAGGATGTAACCGAGACAAGTTACGATACCAAGCAGCAAAGGTGCTTTGGTCATAACCTGACTGTAAAAAATATAGAAGATATCGTATAAGAACTCCATATCTTTACCCCTTGATATAATTTGTATTTTTAATGGTTTGTAGGTTTCAGTGATGTCTTGTTTTGCTTTTTGCTCACGAGATAAACTTTAACAATCAAAAGTAATCATGCAATGCTCATTTATGATTACTTTGATTTGTATCAATTATCCACCCCAACAATATGGTTAAATTGAGCACTGGATCACATTCAAAATAAAAACCCAACAAAAACAACAACTTAAATAAAAAAGTGATTAAAATCTGATTTTACTTACCTGGATATTTGACAATCATCAACGTGATTACTAGAATCAAAACAAATCAAAAACAATCATAAAGTTGTCACAGAGACAAATAGAGTGATAAATATGAATGAAGTGCAAAGACACAACGGCATCCTGTCGTTACTAGAAGAAATGCAGACGATTAACGTCTCTCATATTATTGATAGTTTTAGTGTTTCACCGGCTACGGCTAGACGTGATATCGCAAAATTAGATGAGCTAGGCAGGCTTCGAAAGGTACGAAATGGCGCCGAAAGAATAGAAAACCAAAAGAGAAAGTGGTCACCGCTCAATATCAACAGTACTGAGTTTTATGAAGAGAAAGCTCAAATAGCGCATGCCGCTGCCGAGCTTTGTCAGGCGGGTGACACCGTCGTCATAAACTGTGGTTCAACCGCTTTCTTACTGGGTCAGCAGTTGTGTGGGGATGATGTTCAGATCGTGACTAACTATTTCCCACTCGCTAGCTACTTGATCAACGAAGATCATGACGACGTGATCATCATTGGTGGCCAATACAACAAGGCACAAAACATCTTTTTAAACCCAGCACCAAACTCATTAGGTGGTTATGCCGGGAACTGGATGTTTACGTCTGGTAAGGGGTTAACTGATGCGGGTCTCTATAAAGCCGACATGCTAACTGCCGTTGCCGAGCAACAGATGTTAGAACAAGTCGACAAGCTGGTCGTTGTGGTCGACAGCTCCAAAGTTGGTCAAAGAACCGGAATGCTGTTTTGCGATACCAAGCAAATAGACATAGTAATCACCGGTAAAGATGCCAACCCAGACGTGGTTAAAAAGATTGAAGCTCAAGGGACGCAAGTCATCTTAGTGTAAATCTAATGGGCTAACCCGCCCTCAAATAATAATGAATGTCAGCTCAGTGCCTTAGTCCAAATTAAGGCGCTCGGCTCTCTACATCCAAAATTAATCAAATTAGTGAAATAAAAGGTATTATCATGAATGTAAACGAAATCACTCGCGAATCTTGGATCCTAAATACATTCCCTGAGTGGGGCACATGGTTAAATGAAGAGATTGAACAAACTGTAGTTGAACCAGGCACATTCTCTATGTGGTGGCTTGGCTGTACAGGTATCTGGTTAAAATCTGAAGAAGGTGCAAACCTATCAATGGACTTCTGGTGTGGTACTGGTAAGAAGACACAAGCGGTTCAAAAAATGAAAAACCAACACCAAATGATGCGTATGGGTGGTGTTGAAGCGCTTCAACCAAACCTGCGTACTGCTATCTTCCCGCTAGACCCATTTGCGATTAAAGAAATTGATGCAGTAATGGCATCACATGACCATGGCGACCACATCGATATCAACGTTGCAGCAGCAGTTCTACAAAACTGTGGCGATCACGTGAAATTCATTGGTCCTAAAGCGTGTGTTGATTTATGGATGAAATGGGGTGTGCCAGAAGATCGTTGTGTTATCGCGAAAGTTGGTGACGAGATTCGCATCAAAGACGTAAACATCAAGATTCTAGACGCATTCGACCGCACAGCTCTAGTAACTCTTCCAGAAGGTACATCTTCTATCGATAAAGACATTCTTGATGGCATGGATGATCGCGCAGTGAACTACTTGGTAGAAACAACTGGCGGCTCTGTTTACCACTCTGGTGACTCTCACTACTCGAACTACTACGCGAAGCACGGTAACGACCACAAAATCGATGTAGCACTGCTTTCTTACGGTGAAAACCCACGTGGCGTGACTGATAAAATGACGTCTTCAGATATCCTTCGTGCTGCTGAGTCTCTAAACTGTGAAGTAGTGGTTCCATTCCACCATGACATCTGGGCTAACTTCCAAAACGATCCTCGTGAAATCGAAATGCTATGGAACATGAAGAAGGAGCGTCTTCAATACGGCTTCGCACCTTTCTTCTGGCAAGTGGGTGGTAAGTACACTTACCCAACAGACAAAGGTCGTATGCACTACCAGCACTTCCGTGGCTTTGCTGACATCTTCAAGAATGATCCAGAACTGCCTTACCGCGCATTCCTGTAACCATTAACCTCACTCAATAAGGGAGCACTTTGCTCCCTTTTTTAATATTCAAATAAGGAAGTTGGTATGTTGCTACGTGAATTCAAAGAGCATTTTGAGCGAGGCGACCTAGATGAAGCAGTTGGCGTAATATCACCAGAGAAGAGTGGCTATTACCTTTTGGTTAAGAGCAAGAAATGGGGCGTGCAAAGCTTCCTTGAATCAGGAAAAGCCGCCAAACCTAGAGTATTTAAACGCAATACGCCTTAATGAATGCCGCTCAATCGATTGGGTTTCGGTGCTCTGATATTCGTATCCACGCTTTGTAATCGGATTAACCTTGCGCTCTAAGCACCTTCACGATACGAGCAGAAAAGAAGATCACTAAGCTAGCAACATAGATCATGGATACCCATAATCCGATATTAATCAGCTGATTCTCTTGCTCAATCAAAACTTGGTAATCGGCATTTGAAAGGTAAGGATCATCAAAAGGGGCAACGCTCACTCCCCAAAATATCCAAACAAACCAAACGATACCTCCAACGACCAGAAACAGCACCAGAAGTGAAAGTTGTTTCAAAGCGTATAACAGTGTTCTCTTGTTAAATGACCATTGAGCTGATTTCACTTTATGCCCTCTATCGTGGGAAATGCGTTGAACGAGGCGACTATAATCTCAAATTCCACTTACCTTGGTGGTCACGTTCGCAGTTTTCTTGAGTGTCGTAACTTATGTGCTTATCCGCATTCTTTAGTTTAATGCCAACTTGATTGAATGCATTTTGAATGACCGTAGCGACTTCCTGTTGGCCTCCACTCTCTAAGAAATGGGTTCTGTCTTGATTGGTATCGAATACACCAACAATTTTCAGGCTCTGGGGAAAAGAAGAGAAGTTGACCGTATGAGTCACCCAAAGAAAACCATCGTAGCCTTTCAACGTATCTTCACAAACGTCGGTGAGTACGTCTCTGACTTGGTTGTCAATTTTCTTATCCGATTTGCGCATGAAGAGCATTTCCTATTTAACACCTTAAAATATAAGGTTTTTACAACTCAAATTTGTTAAGCCATATTGGACACTGCGGCGGTTTGAATTTCAAAGTAATTATAGGGAATCAAAAGGGAAAATATTTGGGGGAATATATGAGAAAGGACAACCCACGTTGATTAGCTGAGCTATACAGCAAGGTAATCAAGCATGAGTCGTAGATACAAGTCTGGGGGTTAAGCGCTCGCCGCTTGTTCCCAATCCGTCAGCAATTTCATGATTACGCGTGAGTTTTGGTGAGTTGCCATTGGCGCAGCAAGTTCCTTGTTACCTTGCTCAACCGCTTGACGGATATTGCGCACTTGATAATGGAAGCCATCGCCTTGCGCTTCAACTTTCACTTCACGCTTCGACGTTTCATAGATCTCAACCGTGAATTTGTTTTCTTCAGTCGGTAACCATGGGTTGGTATCGAGCGTGATACAGCCTTTGCTACCTAAAATCGTAAAGCCATGCTTTAAACCGTGATCTTCTGCGGTGTGGATTTGCGCGGTAAAGCTATCATTGAAGCGCATCATCGCTGACGATTCGCAGATATTACCATCGTGACCGCGTCGACCAAGTGCAGAGATCTGTAGGTTTTCAAACATACTCTCGCCAAACTGCTGTTGCGCGACAGAGTGAATCAGAGACATCGGGTAACAACCTAAGTTGTACAATGCGCCTTTACTTTCTGGATTCACAAACTGATCAATCGCCGCGATGTATGACGCTTGAATCGAGCGTACTTCACCAATTTCGCCACTCGCTAACTCTTTATGAAGCGAAGCGATAAGTGGGTGGTTTAGATACATCAAGCCTTCAGCAAAGAAGACACCCGCTTCTTTAACCGCCGCTAGCGCTGCGTCTGTTTTCTCCATATCAACCGACAGCGATTTCTCACACAGAATCGCTTTGCCTTTTTGAGCGGCTTTAATCACGTATTCATGGTGAACGTGGTTTGGTAGCGCAATGTAGATGATATCAACCGACTCATCTTCGATTAGAGCGTCATAGCTATTAAAAGTGACGGTTGGCTGATATTGCGCAGCAAACTCGTTCAGGGTTTTCTCTGTACGCCCTGCAACTGCGTACAACTCACTTTGAGCATCGCCTTTGATTGCATCAGCCATGACACCCGAAATAAAGCTAGTTCCTAGGATTCCCCATTTCATCGCTTACTTCTCCTGCTTCTGAGTTTCAAATGCTTGTACCAGTTCAGTCATATCGGTCTGAATAAAGGCCTGCGTATGAGGCATACCAAAGTGTTGATTGATCGCCTCACGATCAGCGTACTGCTCAAGCAAGATAACTCTATCACTCTGCTTTTCATCATAGGTTGCAATTGCTTGTAAACAACCCGGTTCACTCTGCATGTCTAGGCAGAACTGCTCGATCGCTTCGATGGCTACAGAACGCTCTATGTTTGGCTTTATTCTTAGTTCAGCCGTTACGAAGATAGGATTCGTCATTTTCATCTTTCCACAGTTTTAGATCCTCACCAATATAATTACCCATTAATAATTGATAAACTAACGTTTCGTTTATTGTTTGTAAACTAAGAGTGTTTAATAGGACTTTATCATGGACAAACTGACTAGCATGAAAGTGTTCGCTTATGTGGTGGAGCACGGCAGCTTCCGACGCGCCGCAGACCACTTTTCCCTCTCAGCAACCATGATCAGCAAACACATTCACTCGTTAGAAGCCGGCCTGAATACCCAACTACTTCATCGCACTACACGCAAACAGTCTTTAACCGACTCCGGCCAGCTCTATTACCGCGAGTGTAAGCGAATATTGGAAGATATCAGTAACGCAGAAAACCTGATTCAGACACTCGAAAACAAGCCCCAAGGAACCGTTAAAATTAATAGCCCCATCACCTATGGAAATAAGGTTTTGGCTCCCATCATTGCCAAGTTCTTGAGCCAGCATCCTAGTATTAACGTTGAACTGATGCTCAACAATGACCTGGTTGACCCTTACTCTACGGATATCGATTTGATTGTGCGTATTGGGAAGCTCACCGATTCTAGTTTGGTTGCTCGTCATCTGGGCGATTATGAGATGATTTATGCCGTTTCCCCCTGCTATCTAGACAACCATCCTAAGATTGAATCGGTCGATGACTTAGCTAACCACCCATCTTTAGGTTTTAGTTACTCTAGCCGCGGTGATAGCCAAACCAAGCAGACTGCAATTCATTCTGGAACCTCTGACCACGTTCGATTGCATTCAAACAACGGGGATGTACTTCGCTATGCGGCTTTGCAAGGAGTAGGTGTGTTACTTCAACCTCGAATTTTGGTTGAAGAGGAGTTAGAAAAAGGCACATTGAAAGAGATTTTGCCAGGACACACGCCCAAACCAAAACCGGTTCACCTGCTGTACAAAACTAAACAACTCTCTTTGAAAAATAGAACTTTTGTCGATTTTTTGCTGAGCGAGTTAGACCTAACCTAATAGTTCCTTTATGCGCAGCGTTAAAACATCACGGACCTCCAGTGGCGTAGACTGATGAACAACACAGTGTGAACATTGATTAAACACCATGAAGTGATGCAGTTCTTGTACTAAGGCTTCAACAAACACCTCAAGCTGTTTGACTTTACTTTCGAGCACTAGATTATTGATGTGTAAGCACCCTTGTTTACGGTCAACTTTGCAATCCATGCGCGCTACCAACTCGCCCTGCCACAGCAAAGGCAAGCTAAAATAGCCATATTGACGCTTGGCCTCTGGGACATAACATTCGATCAGATAATCAAAGTTGAACAGGGCATTCATTCGCTTTCTTTGAATCAGAAGATTGTCAAACGGCGATAAGATTTTGAGCTTACCTCGGCTCAATGGTCGTTTAAGCAGGTCGATTGAGTGTGGAAGTAAATAGTAAGTTTGCTGATCAATGGCAACCTCTATCACCTCGCCCTCCTCCAGCATCTGCTGTAAGACTTGGTTAAGCAGCGGCTTGACATTCTTCAGTAGGTAACTCATTTCCGAAACGAGCCCCACTCCATTCGCCTGCAAAAATTGGACGATCAGATAACGAGCGTATTCGAACTCGCTGGGCACGCTGGTATCAATGTGGCTAGGAACGACGCGCTCGGTTAAATCATACACCTTGTGAAAATTAACTCGCTTGGGCACCATCAAGTCGCCCTGCATGAATAGGGTTTCCAACGCTTGTTTAGCAGGCTTACCGCCCCACCCACCTTTGTTGGCACGTTCACCCTCAAAATCTTTAGCCATTAACGGACCTTCTTGCTCAATTCGTTTGAGTACATTGTCCATCAAGCTTTGATCTTTCTTATACCAGTGTTTCAACTGTCCGGTTTTAAAGCCGTTTTTACGATACAGGCTGTAGCGATAATCGCGCATTGGTAAATAAGCGGCAGCGTGCGACCAATATTCAAAGATCTGCTTTTGTTCGAGCAGTACATCAAGATCTTTAGGTTGATAGCGAGCATTTCGATTCCAAAGCGTATGGTGGTGAGCACGCTGGATCACTGAAATAGTATCAATTTGGATATAGCCGAGGTGTTCAATGGCTGACAAAGTGGCTGATTTCGAGGGCTGTTTGACCTGCTTAGGTGGCAACAGTTGAGAATGCAGAATAATTTTTCGCGCTTGAGCAAGAGACAGCGAATCCATAAAGATCCTGAGAGTAATGAAGGGAATAAAAATAGCCTATCGATTCATATGTTTGCTGTAAAACGACGTAGTCACAAAACAGCAAACACTCTCAATAGGCTATGCAGATGGTTATTACTCTTGTTCTAGCTCTTCGAGTAAGATCTGTTTATACGTTTCTACCGTTTGTGCACCAGTCACAGCGCTGGTTCGGTTGATCACAACCGTAGGAACAGAAGAGATACCCAATCTTTGCCATTGGAACTCTTGCGCCTCTACTTGCTCGATGTAAGATGCCTGACTCAAACGCTCAAGCGCTTTTTCTGCGTCTAGACCAACTTGTTCTAACTCGGCTTTCACCACATTGAGGTCAGAAAGGTCTTTCTGTTCGCTAAAGTGTGCAGTGAAGAAGCGCAGTTTTAGGTCGGTTTGCTTTCCATGCTCATTCGCATATTCAAGCAATACGTGAAGATGACGGGAGTTGACCATTCTCATTTCATCGTAAAAGTCGAATGTAAAGCCAACCTCTTTACCACGTTCAGCGATATTTAGACGATTTTGCTGACTCTGCTCCGCACTGATTTGGTATTTACGCATCAGGTGCTCACGAAGGTTTTCACCCTCTTGTGGCATGTCTGGGTTTAGCTCAAAAGGCTGCCAAGTAAGCCCAACCTTCTGTTCTAGTCCAAGCTCTTGAATCGCCTTTTCCAAATTCTTGTAACCAACCACGCACCAAGGACACATGACATCGGAAACTACATCTAACTGGATTTTATTACTCATCGTTTTTCACTTAGTACTCTACGTACAGTTATGCTGGTCGAGACAATATAGATAATTATGAACAGTCGTTCAAGTTTAAATGAATTCTAGCTGATATACATCGAGTTACCTTGAAAAGCACCTTAACTACTCTTCGCTTTCTGGCCTTCCTTGAATCAAACTCCCCCCAGTTTGATGTACACCTTTAGTATCATCAGGGTTGTAAAGTTTGCATTTCTCCATCGATAAACAACCACAATAGATACAGCCACTTAACTCATTTTGCAGTGTTTTTAAGCTTTGAATCTTTGCTTCTAACTGCTTGTTCCAATCCAGAGCAAGTTGCTCCCACTCCTCTTTCTTAGGCGCTCGATGAGTGGGCAGCGTTGCTAACGCATCAATGATCTCTTGCAGAGACAGGCCGATATTTTGAGCTGCTTTAATGACTGCAATTCTTCGTAGGATTTGTCGATCAAACTGGCGACGATTCCCTTGATCTCGAGTACTGGTGATAAGCCCTTTCTGCTCATAGAAGTGTAACGTTGGCACACTTACACCAGCTCGCTTAGCCACCTGCCCTACTGTCATATGCATAAATTTTCTCCTAAAAGCCGTTGACCTCAAGTTAACTTTAGGATTTAGAGTAGCTCAAAACGAACACAATTACATGGACAGAGTATGAAAAGTAAAACCCCACCCTACCTTGCAGGACGATTCTTTGATGGCATTAGTTCTGGCCTCTTTATGTTGGCGCTACCCTGGTTGATGCTCAGCCAGCCCGGCCAAGGTGAGTTCGTCGCGCTCACGGCACTGGCTTGTACCCTCACTACTTTCTGTTCAACACCCTATTTCTCAGCTTTGATCGACAGACATTCACGCAAAAACATCTTGGTATGGATGCAGGTCATTCAATTTATGACGGCATTTTTGGTCGCTTTCATCTACGTTATCGGCTGGGGAAGCCTATGGGTGTTAGGGGTCGCGCAACTGATCTTTTGGGTATCGAGTAACTTAGCTTGGCACACCAATAATGCGTTTACTCAAGAAAACTACGACCAAACGGAGTATGCGAAGATCTCAAGTTATCAAGAGGTTGTCATGCAATCGACGACGCTAGGCGCTGGCGCTCTGGGAGTGATTCTGCTGGAACAGTGGAGCATTATTGAGTTTGGGTTGTTTGCAGGCATCGCCTCTTTGTTAGCTACCTTTAGTTACCTGCTGACCCCTTACCAAAGTCGTATAAAATCATCAGTTCGTACACCATTCAAACAACAACTGATTGAGATAAAGACACTGGTTGTTCAATCTCCTTCATTCTTTGCCTTTTTAATGGCGTCGTGTCTCTCTTATCCAGTGCTTACTTTTCTAAGTCGTCTGGTTCCAATCTGGTTCTCTGAAATCGACATCACTGGCGATTGGTTAGCCCTCTACAACATAGCTTTAGGAGTAGGAGCTTTGGTTATTGGTTTGTTGATACCTAAAATACTCAACATGGTTTCTCATCAAACCATCATGCAACTGTCGATGCTGATCATAGGCTTAACCTTAGTCGCCATCGGCCAGCTCAGCGATCCGGTTTATATCATCGCGCTAACCTTAGCACTGGGGGCGTTCAATGCTCTCAATCGAATCGCAAGAACTAACTGGATGCACCATTCCGTGGATATGGCTCATCGAGGACGCGTTGATGGTGGCTTAACCTTATTCGCCACTATGACGCAAAGCTTAAGTTACGTGCTGATCGCCTTCTTAGCTTCAACTGATGCGATTGTGTACGGGTTTGTGATTGTGGGAATCATTGTACTAGCCGCAGCACTTTGGATGACACAGTTTGTTAAGCAGATTAGCCCAGAGTGCACCTTGTCTAATCAGTGTGTTTGAGGTCTACAAGGAATGCGCAATAAAAAACCAGCTCATATAGGGAGCTGGTTTTCGATGCATAAGTAAGGAGTTGAATGAATTAGCTGAGAAGCTTTTCAATCACTTGGAAAACACCCGCTTCTTTATTGCTTGGCGCACTGAAACGCGCAATCTCTTTCAATTGGGGGTGTGCGTTGTCCATCGCATACGAGTGGTAGCTCTCTTTAAGCATCTCGTAATCGTTGAGGTAATCACCAAAGCTCATCGTCTGTTCGTATGTGAAGCCCAAGGTATTCTGTAGATGTTTGATCGCCGCACCTTTTGAGGCTTCCGCATTCATTACATCCAGCCAGATTTTAGCACTCACCACGACTTGAAAATCTTGACCAAACTTCTCTTTAATCAAAGGGTTAACAAATTCTTGCGAGCCACCGAAATGACAAATCGCAACTTTGATGAATTCATCGTCAACCGTCAGTAGATCATCCACCAGCTCACAGCGGTGGTAGTATTTTGCAAATTCAGTTGTCGCTTGCTCGTCTTGCGTTTCAATATACGCAGATTTCTTACCGCAAAGAACTAAATGAGCGCCGTCAATTTTGCGCGCCTCTTTGATGATCGCTTGAATCGATGCTTTATCTATCGTACAGCTATAGAGTTCTTCACCGTTATGCATCACGAGTGTGCCGTTTTCAGCAACAAACATCATACGATCTTTAATCGGAGCAAAGGTCTCCATCAAGCTGTAGTACTGACGACCAGAAGCCGCGGCAAACATAATATCTTGCGTTTCTAGCTTCTCATACAGGTCAAAAAATGCGGGATCGAGCTTACCGTGCTCGTTGAGTAGAGTGCCGTCCATATCAGCAGCGATAAATTTAATGTTGTGGTGTGGCATCTTCAAAACTTACCTATTAGTGAGAATTTAGCTAGATCCGTTACTGTGTATAACGTTCTACGTTCAATTATATCGCTAGAGTGACCTTTGAGTGCAATGCTTATTTTCGAACTCTAATAAATCAATTCAAATGTGATTCAAACGCAAAATCGAGATCACCGACATGTCACTTTGAATGACTAGACCCTACATACAAGAGATGAACGAACTCCCTAAAGGCTATACGCTCCATGACCTCTATCACTTTATTTGACAACTATAACCATGATTCTGGCCATTACTTCGACCTTATTTTGCATAATTACCATAAAGTTTCTCATCACTCTTGCCAATTTAGCGCGCCATCGGGTTCACATTACGCCTAAAGCTTCACTGAACAGAGCGAAATGGCCAACCGTGTCCATTATTATCCCTGCGAGAAATGAAGAAGATAATATTGAAACTAGCCTCAGTTCGCTAATGAAGCAGAATTATCCAAAAGACAAGTTTGAAATCATTGTTGTTGATGATTTTTCTACGGATTCCACAAGAGCGGTTGTTGATAGGTTAATCGAGACATCGAGTGTTAACGTTCGTTGTATAACAGGGAGAAAGTTACCACCCAATTGGCTAGGGAAAAGCAACGCTTGCATGGTCGGTTCACAGCAAGCAACAGGTGAGTATTTATATTTTATCGATGCTGATACACATTCGGACCCCTTGATGCTACAGAGTGTTGTAGATTTCGCTTCAAGACACAAAACGGATTTACTATCGTTCAATCCTAGACAAGCATTTACATCAACGGTTGAGAAGATCACTTTACCCGGGATATTTCTTTCCATTGCGTCTTACATGAACTTCAAAAACGCGAACGACAAGCTGAAAGAAGAAGCTATTGCGAATGGCCAAGCTATGCTCTTCACACGAAAGTCATACGATGCTGTAGGTGGACATAGTGCAGTAGCAAGCGAAATATCCGAAGACATCGCTTTTGCAAAACTCATGAAGACAAATGGTTTTAAAACATTTTGGGCTTTTGCAGACAAGCTCATGAGCACTCATATGTATTCAGACCTTGGTTCGATTTGGGCAGGCTTCTCCAAAAATATGAATCTAATTGTAAATTGCCAATCAAGATTACAAGTACTTGGTGCATTCATCAAAACAAATATCATTGCATGGGCTGCACCAGTAATGCTGCTTATATCAACTCACTATTTCATCGGAGATCCTTCATCAATCAATATCTATTCACTAACGATAAATGCTTTGATGTTGCTGGCTTCTATTATCACTTATCTTATTTTGGTCAAAGAACTCTTTATACCAACTCGCTATGCACTAACTGTCCCTTTCGGGGTTTCGTTACAAAGCTTATTAATTCTCAACAGCTATCGCTTAGCAAAAGACAATAAAATCACTTGGAAAGGGCGCTCACTGTCATGATAAACAAGATTCTAACATTCATTATTATTGCGACGTCTTTTTCAGTTTTAGCGTCAGACGCAAATGACTGGAAGCTCGTGCATGATAAAAAAGGCATCAAAGTCTACAATCGAAAAATTGAAGGTAACGACTTTAAGGAGTTTCGTGCAGAAGCGGATATACAAGCCAACCTTACCTCAATCATCGCGTTGTTTAGCGATACCTCAGTAGGTACTCAGTGGGTAGAAAACATAGATGAAATGGAAGAGTTAGCACATTTAAGCGAATCACACACTGTTACGAAGACATATACAAAAGCGCCTTGGCCCGTATCGGATCGTGAAGCCATTGTTGAAAATTTTATCGAGCAAGATCCCGACACACTAATCGTGACCATTACTCAACACGGTAGACCCAATTATCAACCGAATGACAATAAAAACATCGTTAGAGTGGCTTATTTGGAGTCGCGATGGGTTCTCACACCTTTAGACAACGAGACAACTCATATCTCTTATCAAGTGTTGAGTGACCCAGGAGGATCTATCCCATCTTGGCTAATCAATATGGTCGCTGTGTCTCAACCTTCCAAGACGCTTCTTGGTCTGTCTAAGATGTTGGATACATATGCATACTCTGATCGTAAACTTGATTTCATCAAAAACTATAAATAAATACAACAAACTCTCCAGAGGTATTCACTATGAAAATAAGACACACTCTCTGCACTGCAGTCTTACTGACAATATCGAGTGCAGCATTTGCCAATCAAATTATTGTTGATACTAAAGGCATCGATGAAACACAATATCATGCTGACCTATATGAATGTGAACAATATGCTCAACAAATCAAGCCTGAGGAAGTTGATTCTCTTGGAAAAGACATTGTTGGTTCAACAACGAAAGGAGCTGCTCTTGGTGCTGTTGGTGGAGCCGTTTCGGGGGGCAGCGGACACGATGGTGCGAAAATAGGTGCAGGAATCGGTATTATCAGCGGCGCTTTAAAACATGGTGCACAAAAGAGACACTCTGCCGAGCTATCAGAGCAGCAAAAATTTCAAGTTAATCGCAATTGCATGATAAATAGAGGCTATACAGTCCTAAATTAAGCAAAAATAATTTCACGTTGACTGATACAATAAACATGCTTACTATTAATCGTCTTTTAACGATTAGTAGTAAGCGAAACATCACCATGACAGCACAATGCGAAGCAAAGGGTAACTGCGGTACGCTACCACCTGGTAACAGTGAAGCGGAACAAGAGATGGCAGCCCTAGCCAAAGCACTTGCTCATCCTGCAAGAATACGTATTTTGAGTATTCTCTCTGCTTTAGAGAAGGCCGGTGGTTGTTTGAATAGTGACTTGGTTAGCGAATTGGGTCTGGCTCAATCGACGGTTTCTGAACACCTAAGAATTCTGAAAGCCAGTGGTTTTATTACAGCGGAATCCATCCCACCAAAGATGTGTTACCGCATTGACCGCGACAATATTCAGCGCTTTGAATCTATCTTTAATAACATATTGAAGTAACAGCCATTATTGGCTAGAAAACAACGATCACACTAAGCGACAGACCGAAATATAGCCTGTTCCCATTAGTGTGTTTTTTTGCCTCAATTAATCGTCTTTCGACGATTATCGATAAAATAGAGAGAATTGTATGAAACCGAAGTTGAGTTTTCTAGATCGCTACTTAACACTCTGGATCTTCATCGCCATGGGACTGGGTGTCCTTCTGGGTATTATGTTTCCACAAATTGAACAGTGGAACGAATCGATGTCAGTAGGCAGCACCAATATTCCATTGGCCATTGGTCTGATCCTAATGATGTATCCGCCACTGGCTAAGGTAAACTACAGCCTATTGGGTACAGTGGTTAAAGATAAACAAGCGATCAAACTGTCACTCATCATGAACTGGATTGTTGGTCCAATCTTGATGTTTGTTCTCGCAATTACATTCTTGGGTGACCACCCAGGTTACATGGTTGGCGTTATCCTAATCGGCCTTGCTCGCTGTGTAGCAATGGTGTTGGTTTGGAATGACATCGGTGGCGGTAACAAAGAGTACGGTGCGGCTTTGGTTGCTCTCAACAGCGCTTTCCAAGTTGTGAGCTACAGCTTTATGGCTTGGCTATTCATCAGCGTGTTGCCACCTGTGTTTGGTTACGAAGGTATGATGGTTGATATCTCTATGATTGATATCGCCCATAGTGTACTGATCTACTTGGGTATCCCGTTCTTAGCAGGTTTCCTAAGCCGTAAGATCTTGGTTTCGATGAAAGGTGAACAGTGGTACACAGAGGTGTTCATTCCACGCATTTCTCCAATGACTTTGATTGCACTACTAGCAACCATTGTTCTGATGTTCAGCCTGAAAGGTGAGATGATTGTTGAACTGCCAATGGATGTCCTGTTAATCGCGATTCCGCTGACAATTTACTTCACTGTGATGTTCTTTATCAGCTTCTTTATCGGTAAAAAGATGGGCATCGATTACGACAAGAACGCATCGATCGCTTTCACAGCAACGGGTAATAACTTTGAATTGGCGATCGCAGTCTCTATCGCGGTGTTCGGCATTAACTCTGACCAAGCATTCGCAGGCGTTATTGGCCCACTAATCGAAGTGCCCGTTCTGATTTACCTAGTAAACGTCGCTCTGAAAATGAAAGACAAGTATTACTCAGGTCAAACAGTAAAAACGCTTAACTAGTGTGAGCGTATACAACCACTGTTGATACAGAAACCAAAGGCTCATTCCGAAAGGTATGAGCCTTTTTAATTTCCGAACATCATTCAACAGCTGCACAGACATTTAATCTAGCAGGCTCTTCAAACAACGCTCTAACTATATTTAGGACTGGGCTGCACGACATTTAGTACATTCTGTTCATTACCAGGGTAACCTTGGGTGCAATTTAAACAGGCGTTTGATTATATTTCGGTCATCAAGGCAGTAACGTCACAAAATCAAACTCTCAGCTTGTCGTACCAGTTGTGCATTACCGCTCATACGAGTAGCTTTACCGCAAAGTGAACATTCGAAACTGTTATCGAAACAATCATCGAAATAACCATCCTTCTTTCATATGAGCTTCATTTGTGATCAAAGTTGCGCTAATTAACAATAAAATCTCGTTCTATTAACAAATATATGCTCAAACGCTCATTTTTAATGTTCGTTTGTTTTCGGGTTCGCAAATATATGCACAATACACGTGCTAGACAAGCAAACTAACAAGGACTCGAACAATGACAATAAAAAAACACCCCTCTCTATTCGGCGAATGCTTAGCAGAATTTATAGGGACAGGACTACTTATTTTCTTCGGTGTAGGCTGTGTAGCTGCACTCGTACTAACTGGCGCAGCATTTGGCCAATGGGAAATCAGTATTGTATGGGGCTTCGGCGTGACCATCGCAATTTACTGTACTGCTGGCGTATCTGGTGCACACATTAACCCTGCGGTTACTATCGCACTGGCTATGTTCCACGGATTTGATAAGGCGAAGGTTGTGCCTTACATCATCTCTCAACTACTTGGTGCATTTTGCTCAGCAGCGCTGGTATACACGCTATACAGCAACTTGTTTACTGACTACGAAATCGCAAATAACTTCGTACGTAGCAGCCAAGACGCTCTTGCAACAGCTGGTATTTTCTCAACTTACCCACACGCTTCCCTCTCTTTCTTTGGCGCTTTTGCTGTGGAATTTGTGATTACCGCTGTTCTAATGTTTGCCATTCTTGCGCTTGGCGATGAAAACAACGGCGCGTCTCGCGGTGCAATGAACCCACTGCTTATCGGTATTCTGATTGCTGTGATTGGTGGCTCTTTAGGTCCACTAACAGGTTTCGCGATGAACCCAGCACGTGACTTCGGTCCTAAGCTATTCGCTTACTTTGCAGGTTGGGACTACGCACTGAGCGGTGCTCGTGACATCCCTTACTTTATTGTTCCAATTCTGGCTCCTATTGCTGGCGCGTGTTTTGGTGGTTGGTTATATCCGAAAGCCATTTCTGCATACCTACCTGCAACGGGCCAAGGTTGTACTATCCCAAATCAATGTGAAACAGAAGAAGAAGCTGAACAAGCTCGTGCTTAATCCCTAAGCCTTCCAACATTTACTAAAATATAGATAACGAAATAAAAAGGATTCTTACCATGACCGAGCAAAAATACATTGTGGCGCTAGACCAAGGCACAACCAGCTCTCGCGCTGTTATCCTCGACCATGATGCGAACATTGTTAGCTCTTCTCAACGAGAGTTTACTCAAATCTATCCAAAAGCAGGCTGGGTAGAGCACGATCCAATGGAGATTTGGGCAACACAAAGTTCCACTCTGGTTGAAGCACTAGCGAAAGCAGGCATCCGCAGTGACGAACTAGCTGGTATCGGTATCACCAACCAACGTGAAACAACGATTGTTTGGAACAAAGAAACCGGTAAACCAGTTTACAACGCGATTGTATGGCAATGTCGTCGTACTGCTGATATCTGTGAAGAGCTAAAAGCACGTGGCCTAGAGGATTACGTACGTGACAATACAGGTTTAGTCCTTGACCCGTACTTCTCAGGTACCAAAGTTAAATGGATTCTAGACAACGTTGAAGGCGCTCGCGAAGACGCTGAAGCGGGCAAGCTACTGTTCGGTACTGTTGATACATGGCTAGTGTGGAAGATGACTCAAGGCCGTGTTCACGTCACTGATTACACTAACGCATCACGTACTATGTTGTTCAACATCAACGACCTATGTTGGGACGGAAAACTACTAGATGAGATGGGTATCCCAGCATCAATGATGCCTGAAGTGAAACGCTCTTCTGAGGTTTATGGTCAAACTAACTTAGGTGGTAAAGGCGGTACTCGTATCCCAATCGCAGGTATCGCGGGTGACCAACAAGCGGCACTATACGGCCAAATGTGTGTTGAAGCGGGTCAAGCGAAGAACACTTACGGCACGGGTTGTTTCCTTCTGATGAACACAGGCCAAGAGAAAGTAACATCGAAAAACGGCCTACTAACGACACTTGCATGTGGTCCGAAAGGCGAACCTGCTTACGCACTAGAAGGTGCGGTATTCATGGGTGGCGCATCAATTCAATGGCTACGTGACGAAATGAAGCTACTGGCTGATGCGAAAGACTCTGAGTACTTCGCAACAAAAGTAGATACATCGAACGGTGTTTACGTTGTTCCTGCATTTACTGGTCTAGGCGCACCATACTGGGATGCTTACGCTCGCGGTACTATTGTAGGTCTAACTCGCGGTGTTAACTCTAACCACATCATTCGTGCGACGCTAGAAGGCATCGCTTACCAGACTCGCGACGTACTAGACGCAATGCAAGCGGATTCTGGCATCAAGCTAGCAAACCTACGTGTTGATGGCGGCGCGGTAGCGAACAACTTCTTAATGCAGTTCCAATCTGACGTTCTGGATACAGAAGTTCACCGTCCTGAAGTCACCGAAGTGACAGCACTAGGTGCAGCTTACCTTGCCGGCCTTGCCGTTGGCTTCTGGGACAGCATCGATGAGCTTCAAGACAAAGCCGTTCTTGATCGTACATTCGAACCGCACCATGACGAAGAGAAACGTAACCGTCGCTACAAAGGCTGGAAACGTGCAATCAAGTGTGCACAAGTATGGTCTGAACTTCATGATGATGAAGAAAACGAAGATTAATTCGTTATAAATCGGGTGTGATTTAACCAAAATCACCAAACGAAACTCAAAAGAGCACGCCTGTCGTGCTCTTTTTGCGTTTTAGCCCCGATAACTCAGCATAGAAACTTCTCACATCGCGCCAATTCGCGCACAATAGAGCGAGTATATATTTTCGAAATTGGTGTTCTAGAGCGAGATCTAGGCACATGGGAGCAGTAAGTGAAGCAGATACCAAGGCACCAGCAGATTGTCGATCTGGTGAAAACACAGGGATACGTCAGCACAGACGAACTGGTTGAGAAGTTTGATGTAAGCCCACAAACCATTCGACGCGACCTTAATGAGCTCGCAGACAGCAACAAAATCCGCCGCTACCACGGTGGTGCCACTATCCCTTTAAGCTCTGAAAATACCTCTTACAACACGCGTAAGACACTCAATTTCAATGAAAAAGACGTCATTGCTGACGAGGTAGTCAAACACATTCCAGATGGCGCCACTCTATTTATTGATATCGGAACGACACCGGAAGCCGTCGCCCGCGCCCTCAATAAAAACCACAAACAGCTGCGTGTTGTTACAAACAACATCAATGTCGCGACCATCTTGCTGGCAAACCCTGAAATCAAGGTAATCCTCGCTGGCGGAGAAGTGCGCAATAAAGATGGTGGAATCATGGGTGAAGCAACGCTCGATTTCGTGAAGCAGTTCCGCTTAGACTTCGGTATCCTAGGTATCAGTGGCATTGACTTCGACGGCTCACTGCTCGATTTTGACTACCATGAAGTGCGAGTAAAACAGGCCATCATCGAGAATAGTCGTAGCATTTTCATTGCTGTCGACCACTCAAAGTTTGGTCGTAACGCGATGGTGAAATTAGGCAATATTAACCAAGCACACATGGTTTTCACCAACCAACAGCCGCCAGAAGAGATCCACACTATTCTCAAAGAAGCTGAAATCCCACTGGAAGTAATTGAAACACGCTCAACGCCTTCAGAATAGGCATTGATTTCGCGAACCTATCATTTTCACTCAGATATGTTCGCTTACGCAAAAAACCAATCTATACTTTAATCAATTGTTAATAAAAACCTCTATTCAATATCGAATAGAGGTTTTTTTATGTTCAAATCACATTAAACGCTCATAAACGAAAATAAATAGTGACCAAAAACGAAAGTTAAAGTAGGATTGAATGAGTTTCAAAAATGCTCGTTCGCTCACCAAGAGGTCAAAATCATGAGTGCTCAACAACATAATACAAATAATGGTTCATCCTCCACTTTAGATTTGATCGTTATCGGTGGTGGAATTAATGGCGCAGGTATCGCAGCCGATGCAGCAGGACGTGGTCTAACGGTAGGCTTGTACGAAGCGAGCGACTACGCATCAGCAACGTCATCAGCAAGTTCAAAACTCATTCACGGTGGCTTGCGTTACCTAGAACACTACGAGTTTCGTTTAGTATCAGAAGCGCTAGCAGAACGTGAAGTTCTGTTAAGAAAAGCGCCACACATCGCGCGACCAATGCGTTTTCGTTTACCGCATCGCCCATTCTTGCGCCCAGCGTGGATGATTCGCTGTGGCCTATTCCTTTACGATAACTTGGGTAAACGAACCACACTTCCAGCAAGTAAGACAGTTAACTTAGCGCAATCAGGTCTACTAAAACCCGAAATGAAAGTCGGGTTCGAATACTCAGACTGCTGGGTAGATGATGCTCGAATGGTTCTATTGAATGTGCTTGCCGCGAAAGAAAATGGCGCAGAAACTCGTAACTACTGTCGCGTAGAAGCAGCACGCAGAGAAGGCGGCGTATGGGTAGTAACGATTCGCGACGTGATGACAAATCAAACATTTGAACGCAAAGCCAAAGCCCTAGTGAACGCCGCTGGCCCTTGGGTAAAACAGTTCTTTGATGATGGTCTTGAACAAGAATCACCGCGTAATATTCGCCTAATCAAGGGATCACACATTGTTGTGCCACGTATTCACGACGAGCCTCAAGCGTACATTCTTCAAAACAAAGATAATCGAATCGTCTTCATGATCCCTTATCTAGACAAGTTCTCGATCATCGGGACAACAGATGTTGAATACAAAGGTGATCCTCGCGAAGTTGCAATCTCAGATGATGAAGTCGATTACCTAATCGATATTGTTAACCAGCACTTTGTTCAGCAGCTAACTACCGAAGATGTGGTTTGGACATACAGCGGCGTGAGACCACTTTGTGATGACGAGTCTGACTCACCACAGGCGATCACGCGTGACTACACGCTAGAGCTTAATGCTGAACTTGATCAAGCGCCACTGCTTTCAGTATTTGGTGGCAAGCTCACTACTTACCGCAAGCTTGGTGAAGCTGCATTGAAAAAGCTAGAGCCATTCCTACCTAATATGGGGCCAGCATGGACTGCAACCGATACGCTACCAGGCGGTAACTTTAGCTGCAGTCGTGAGCAGCTAGCTGAGATGATGAACTCTAAGTATCCTTGGGCTTCAAAAGGTCTACTGCTTCGCTACATCACGCAGTTTGGTACGCAAACCTGGGATCTACTCGATGGTGCTACTTGTGAAGAAGATCTTGGCAAGAAGTTCTCGTCGGAGGCGCATGGTGTTTATCAACGTGAAATCGACTACTTGATCACACAAGAGATGTCTCAAACTTCAGAAGACATGTTATGGCGCCGAACCAAACTTGGCTTATACATGAGCGAAGAAGAGCAACAAATGGTCACGGACTACTTAAAGACGACACTTGAGCAAAAAGTGGTGAGTTTTTCTCAAGTGAGCTAATAGCACCTAGCTAATTCGAACAACCAAAAGCTTAGTCTTCCCCCGGCTAAGCTTTTTTATTTTCAACAAAACCTAAAGAGTGTTTTCTCCAACCCGCTAATTATCATCATTTCAATACCGATAATGAGGTGAATGAAAATTCGTGCTGCCATCGGATTACTGCGTCTTCGATCGTCTTGTCCAATAGGCCAAAACGATAATCGCTGCAGAAAAAGCAATACAAAGATAAATCGGGTACAGTGGGTTAATCACAACGCTGAATGCCAACATCGCCGCAACGCCATAACCTATGGTGTGAGACATAGAAATGTAACCAGCCACCGTCCCCGGCGAGCTACTCCACTTATCCGTTGCTGACGCAGTATAAGCAGGCACCAATAAGGCAGCGCCCACAGAGGTGACAGCCATCGCCAACCCAAAGGTTAATAACTGAGGAATGGTGAACAGCGACATTCCAATCAAGAAGGCGATAGAGCCAACCCAGTACATCATTCTAGGCGTCACCCTCTCTTTCTTCACAATCCATACCTGGGAAAACAGTGTCACTGCAGCACTTATACTCAATAAAATACCGATCGCGTCGCTTAGTTTCTCAGAGGGCCACTCCGTAAACGAATAGATCAAGGGCGATAAACTGTATTGCAATAACGCGACCGATGCACAAAGTAGCAGCCCAGTAATGAGGTATGGCGATAAGCTTTTATTAGGTAACCAAGATTCACGTTTCTTATTATTGAAAATAGAAGGTTCTACCTTTGGAATAGGCATGAAAAACGCAAAAATAAGCGCAACCAATGGCAACAAAACCATCAAAAATAACGGTGCAAAAGGATTCAACTTGAGTGCAAAAATAGAAACAATAGGCCCCAATAATCGCCCACTACTTAATCCAATGCTGACTGCTGTTATCGCCTTTAGTCTGTGTTGTTCTCCGCACAGTATTATTGCCCAATGCTGACTCGCAGGTACCATTCCAGATACGGTGCATCCATAAATAACCCTTGCGATAATCAGCCCGAAAAAACATACCGATACATTAATCCCCTCCGATAGACTCACCATAGAGAAGAGTGCAAGTAACAGAAAACTGACGGTCATCCCTGATAGTGCTTGGATAACCACTCGATTCGGCCCGTGTTTATCACTATATCGTCCCCAAAATGGGGCTGATGGAAGAAAGAGCAAGCTGCCCACCGCAATCAACGCAGACCAAGTGGGCAGATCAAAAGCAGACTGTTCAACCAAAAATGGTAAAGATACAAGTAGTCCATTTTGCCCTATTCCCATCAACGCAGAAATGAGGCCAATTGACATTAAGTGAAAGGTTTTATTATTAATTGCTAGCATAATTTAAGGGCGTAATAAGAGTGAATAAGCTCGAAATGAAAAACGCCAGATCAGAATTTATTATTATTGATTATGTGAATAATTATCATTTTAATTTCATTATGATAACATTAACGGCTCTTTACCTATAACTCAACTTCATATTTCATTATGTATCAGCTTACCAATGCATCATTTGAAATCGACGGTAAGACAATTCTTTCTCCTACGAGCCTGAATTTTGAGCCTAAAAAAGTCACGACATTACTCGGCCATAATGGATGCGGGAAGTCGACTTTAATTAAGTTATTAAGCCGTCAAAATACTCCTACTCAAGGGCAAGTTACCTTTAATCAAAAGCCGCTTGCATCGTTCAGTCATCTTGAATTTGCCCATCAAGTCGCTTACCTACCTCAGCATCCACCGATCACCGATGGTGTAACAGTTCGCGAGTTGGTTTGCTTTGGTCGTTACCCTTGGAAAGGCGCATTTGGGCGTTACAGCAAAGATGACTACGCAATCGTCGATGACGCGATTGAGAAGGTCGGACTAAGCTCGTTTTCCGATCGATTCGTCGCCACACTGTCGGGAGGCGAAAGACAGCGCGCTTGGGTCGCGATGTTATTAGCTCAACAAAGCCAATGCATCTTGCTTGATGAACCCACATCAGCGCTTGATGTTGCCCACCAGCACGAGCTCTTAGCATTGATTCGCGAGCTTAATCAGTCACTAAATCTAACAGTCATCATGGTACTTCATGATGTAAACATGGCTGCTAAGTTCAGTGACCATCTGATTGCATTGCACTCTGGTCAGGTCATTGCCTCAGGTTCTCCGCAAGAGATGATGACCCCAGAGACGCTCACTAAGATCTACGGTATGGAGATCGCGCTATTCAGCCATCCAATAACAGGCCAACCGATCAGCTATATCCCCTAAAAAAAGGAACGTGTTGTGAAAAAATTCTTTACTCTGTTTGTATGCACTTTCAGTCTCAATGCTCATGCCTTAGACGTGACTCATGAGATGGGCACCACTAGCTTCGAAACCACACCGACCAAAGTTGTCGCTTTGGATTGGGCGCTATCTGAAACCGTTCTGAGTTTAGGTGTCGATCTCGAAGGCATTGCCGATGCAGAGGGTTACAAACAATGGGTGGTTGAACCACAACTCAACGAACAGGCAGTTGATGTGGGATCTCGCAGAGAACCGAACCTAGAACTACTCACCAAACTTCAACCTGATGTCATTTTAATCAGCAAACACATGGCCGCAGCCTATGAACCGCTTAACAAAATCGCTCCGGTATTGGTTTTTAGTATCTATAGCGAGAAGAAACACCCCCTAGACTCAGCAAAATCGGTCACACGCTCATTAGGACAACTGTTTGAACGTGAAGAGCAAGCACAGCAAGTGATTAGCCAAACCGAGCAGCGCCTTTCAGCAAACGGTGAGCAAGTACACGCAGCAGGTAATTCGACTCAACCACTTCTTTTCACACGTTTTATCAATGACAAAACGCTGCGAATTCATAGTGAAGGTTCATTGGCTCAAGACACTATCCATGCGATGGGCCTGAAAAACGACTGGAATGAACAAACCAACCTGTGGGGGTTCAGTACCGCTGGGATTGAAAAACTCGCAGAGCACCAAAAGGCTAACGTTATAATTTTCGGCCCTCTGGCCGATGACGAACGTAATCAACTGACTCGCTCTCCACTTTGGCAAGCAATGGCTTTCACTCGTACTGACTCGGTCTACGAATTACCCGCGATCTGGACATTTGGTGGACTGATTGCAGCCCAAAGATTTAGCGATCACATTACCGCGCAATTGACCAACAAACCTTTAAATCAACAACCATGATCTCAGTTCACGCTTCACCGCCAAAATTTGGTGTATTTGGAATCAAACCAGCAGGGCTAGTCGTCACTGCTGTTTTGGTGATCGGTTCACTGCTTCAGATAACCGCTCCATACTCTCAAGGGGTTGGCCTCATTTGGGACACCTTGTTTGACTATGACCCCACCAACTACCAACACATCATTACTCATTTAACTTACCTGCCTAGAATCACCGTCGCCCTGCTCTGCGGATTTGCTCTTGCAGTCGCGGGGTGTGTAATGCAGTTTGTACTGAGAAACCCAATTGCTTCACCGACAACTCTAGGTGTGGCAGCAGGCGCAGAATTGGGCATGGTGCTGGGTATTCTGTTTTTGCCTGCAGGTCTGAATTTTCCAAGCTTCATTCCCGCCTTCATCGGCGGATGTTTAGCTACCGGATTAGTGTTCTTGCTGAGCTCAACTCGTGGTTACTCACCACTGCACATGGTGCTTTCTGGTATGGTCGTAAGCCTGTTTTTGGGCTCGTTGAATACCATGTTACTCATGCTGCATGAGCAAAAACTCACTAGTTTGTTTGTCTGGGGAGCAGGCGTGCTCAACCAGAACGACTGGACCAGTACTCAGATTCTGTTGCCTTTGATCTGCCTCCCTACGTTACTGCTGCTGATGCTACAACGCCCTCTAGCCTCACTTCAGTTTGGCGATAATGTCGCGACATCACTGGGCGTTAACATCAAACAAGTGAAACTTCTTTGCTTGTCACTGGCGATTTTCATCACCGCAGCGGTTGTAAGCGAAGTAGGAATTATCGGTTTTGTTGGGATTGTTGCACCTGCCATCGCGCGTATGCTCGGCGTGCGAGCACTTGCCAAACAGATCATAACCAGTGGGTTCATTGGTTCGGCTATCTTGCTCACCGTCGATCTAATCATCCAACCCTTTTCTGGTGTAGGTGGTGAACTTCTGCCAACTGGAGCCATGACTGCTCTGATTGGCGCACCTTTCCTACTGTGGCTCCTTCAACGAACTAAGCTGAACTCCGAACTGAAAAGTCGCGGTGAACATATTGAACATTTCAAACATGTTGCCACAGGCAAGGTGCTTGTTGTCATGCTGTTGGTACTCGTCGTTGTATGTGCGGTTTCAATCACACTCGGGCGAAACCAAATCGGTTGGAGCCTAGAGTTAAGTCCATCTCTGCTTGAACTTCGTTTACCAAGGGTACTTGTTGCACTGTTTGCCGGTATTGGATTGGCCTTTGCTGGTACTATCATCCAGCGTATATCAAGCAACCCAATGGCTAGCCCGGAAGTTCTCGGCATCAGCTCAGGCGCAGCTTTGGCACTGGTACTCGGTACCTTGATGGGTGGTGCGATTGAGCGTGAACAGCAGATGTTATTGGGAACCATAGGCGCAGCATCGGTCACTGGTGTGGTTTGGTTGATGGGGCGCAAACACAACTTTGCGCCAACCCAAACCTTACTGACAGGTATTGCATTAAGTGCCGGATTGGATGCGCTGCTTAGAATCGCTATGAGCTCTGGCAATGAGAACGCCACCGCGCTACTGACTTGGTTATCTGGCTCCACCTACCTTGTCGCATGGAGTGATGTCATTCTGCTTGCTATCGGCGTTTTGGTGATCGGTTCATTGTCACTGTCGCTGCATCGCTGGATAGAGCTCATCAACCTAGGCGAAGTCACCACAACGAGCTTGGGTATGAACACGACCCTAATGCGCTTAGCGATGTTGCTGCTTGTCGCGGCACTTACCACGTTATGCACGATTGTAATCGGCCCACTGAGTTTCATCGGTCTATTGGCTCCCCATATGGCCCGCTCACTTCACCAATATCGCGCCATGCCTCAAATGCTCACCGCTGCCGTACTCGGCGCCGTTATCATGGTTTGTGCCGATTGGATTGGTCGAACACTCTGGTTCCCGTGGCAGTTCCCGGCGGGTCTACTCGCCTCTTTGATTGGTGGAGGTTACTTCCTCTACCTGATGAGACGCTAACGCGATTTCACTAACCAAGACTCGCTAAGAAAGCCCAGTGACCAATTAATCACTGGGCTTTTTTCTTATCGAAACAAGACTTTGTATTTCTGCAACAAAAACACAATTTATGGTATTCGCTCGTGTTTATGTTTACCATGAGCGCAACCACCTGCCTTAGGCGCAACAACCGACCTCAGGTTTAACAATACTCTGAACAATTTGGACGATATGGACACATCAGCAATCACACGCCTTCAACGAGATTTACTCTTCAAAGTTGTCACGCGGCTCAAAGAGGAGAACGCCGTGGCAGGGAGCAGTTTAAATGAATCCTCTCTTGCGCAGCAATTTGAGGTTTCAAGAACGCCGATGCGAGCCGTACTCAAGCATTTGTCCGATCAAGGTGTTGCTAAATCTGTTCCATACAAGGGGTTTGTGTTGCAGATCGACGCATGTGATATCAAAACTGGCGAGCAAAACAATCAAGAACAAGCCCGTCAAGAACAGCTCTATCTAAGATTACTCATGGACATCTTTTTCGGCGAGATCAGCGATTCATTTTCAGAAAATGAGCTCCAGCAACGCTATAATGCCAATCGTGGTGAAGTGCAGTCAGTACTCAGATTATTGGAAAACGATACCATATTCCGACGCAGCCCTGGCTACAAATGGCAACTGGATGGTGTACTCAATTCCCTTGAAAGGCACACCGAAAGTTACCGATGTCGTTTAATTTTTGAACCAGCTGGTCTACTTGAAGCAACGTGGAACCTCAAACGTGATGCACTTGAAAAGTGTCGCGAACGCCATGTTCAAGCAATCAAAAACCCTGATTCAATCACTGCTAGCCAACTTTTCACCTTGAGTGCAGACTTCCACGAAATTCTTGCAGCAAGCTCCGGAAACCGCTTCTTACTCGGTATGATGCAACAACAAAATCGACTGCGTAAAGCGACCGATTTAGTCTCTATGCATATCCAATCTTCCGTCAGCCGGTCATGTCAACGACGTCTAGATATCATCGAACTCGTTTTAGATGGGAATAATCAAGCCGCTTCAGAGAAACTCGCTGAGCTACTTGAAAATGATGTTCGCGTCATGAAGCGTACCTACCAAGATGTGATGAACGTATCTCAAGAGCAACGAGAGCAAATCATCAATAGTATTGCTCTAAAAAACCATTGATCAACAGGGTGGCCACTCAACGTACCGCCCTCACCCCTGTCACAGAACCACCACAATAAGTATTTAAATTCAATACCTTAAAACAAACCAAAACGAATAAAGACTAACTATCACCCCATTACCTATTTTTGCATTTGAAAATAAATCGCATTTGCATATTGTCTTTTCGCAACAAAAACACAATAATAATGATTCTTATTTAGAATCAAACTTAAGGGCAAGTATACGCTTGCTCTAGACTCCACCGCTTGATTCTCAATAAGGACAATAAAAATAAAGTCATCACGTTAAAGAATGTGTACAGCCTTTCATTGATAATTGCAGAGAATAAAATGAAAACCGAAAAAGGAAGTTTCAAACTTTCCACAGTCGCTCTAGCAGTAGCGGCGGTAAGTTCCGTATTCACAGCCCAAGCTCAAGAACACTCCACCGACGAAAAAATGGTTGTTGTATCGAGTCGCACCCCAAAAGCCATTAGCGATATTCCAGGTACTGTTTGGTACATAGAACCTCAGCAGATTGAGCAAGAGTACCGTGGCGGTAAGTCGTTAGGAGAAATTCTAGCTAGTGCTATCCCATCGCTTGATGTAAGCAGCGGTGCCCGTACCAACTACGGTCAAAACTTGCGTGGTAGAAAAATGCTAGTGATGATTGATGGCGTATCATTGCTATCTTCACGTCAAATCAGCCGCCACCTAGACTCCATCGACCCATTCAATATTGAACGAATTGAAGTACTATCGGGCGCAACATCAATCTATGGTGCTGGTGCTTCCGGCGGTGTGATCAATATCATCACCAAAAAAGCGACTGGCGAAGAGCTGGAGTTTGAATCTTTTGTTGGTGGTACATCAGGCTTCAACTCAGGTGAAGATTTCGACTACAAAGTTGGACAATCGATCTCAGGCGGCAACGAAACCGTGCAGGCACGCTCGTCAGTTATCTACACTGAAACTCAGGGTTTCTTTGACGCGGATGGCGATATTGTTACACCAGACATTTCTCAAGGTTCTCTGCAATTCAACAAGACTATCGACTTCCTAACAACCGTTGGCGTCAATGTCTCTGAGACGAAAAAGCTCAACTTCCTAGCGCAGTATTACGACAGCCAACAAGACTCTCCATATGGTCTATACATCGTTGGGCGTGACTTCGTGGATGTTCGCAAAGGTTTTGATTCTGATAGAGAACATGGCACCGAACGTATCATGCTCAGTGCGTCATACATTGATGAACAGTTCCTCGGCCATCAGCTGATTGCCGAAGCGTCATATCGTAAAGAAGACCAGACTTATACGCCTTACTTCCAATCTTCTGGTCAGCAGATCACCGATGTGCTCTCTATAAAAGCTGCGCTTGCGAAAAACTTCAATCGTTTCAACATTGTTTATGGTGTAGATGCTTACCAAGATACGCTTGAAAGCAACCAAGCACTTTACGACCCAACGATTGCTAACAACTCAGGCAACCTGATAAACAAGACTTTCGCTGAAGTCGGACGCTATCCGGGCGTTGAAGTTGCATCTATCGCGGGCTTTATTCAAGCTGGTTTCGACATCACGAGTGATTGGTCTGTAGAGGGTGGTTTCCGTTACCAATACATGAAAAACACCATTGACGACTTCGTTGGCTACCAACAGCAAAAGCAAATCGCAGCAGGTAACGGAACCAGCGCAGATGCCGTTCCTGGCGGTGAGACGGATTACGGTGTAGGTCTATTTAACTTAGGTACGGTTTATCATCTAAACAGTGATTCACAAGTTTGGGCCAACTTCTCACAAGGTTTCGATTTAGCCGATCCGGCAAAATACTACGGTCAAGGCAACTACACCTTAGTGGGCGATCACTGGACGCTGAATGACAGCATTAATGTGAATGACTCTAAGATGTCTGGCATCAAGACCAACAGCTTTGAACTGGGCTACCGCTTAGACACAGGCGACCTAAGCTTGCAATCTGCGGCTTACTACTCTCAGTCTGACAAGAATGTTAAGTACAACAAAAACACACTGCTGATCGAAGAGATCGACGACAAAAAACGTGTTTATGGTCTAGAGGCGCTTGCGTCTTACTGGGTACATGAAAACATTCAGCTAGGTGCATCGGGCCACTACGTTGTTTCAGAAGTGAAAGGCGATGATGGTTGGAAAGATCAATCAGCGGGTGAAGCAAGCACATCAAAAGCGAGTGCTTGGGCGGGTTGGTACGAAGAAGACTTAGCTTTGAAAGTTCAGAGCCAAACCATGTTTGACTACAAGGATGACAGCAAGAACGAGCTAAATGGTTACACCGTCTTCGACCTTGTTGGTACTTACCAACTGCCAGTAGGTAACCTAGGTTTTGGTATCCAAAACTTACTCGACAAAGACTACACCACCATTTGGGGTCAACGTGCTCAGATTCTCTATGCAACACACTATGAATCAGCCGCTTATGACTACCGTGGCCGAGGCCGTACTTACACTTTGAACTACCAAGTTAAGTTCTAAGGCTCACACATAAATGACAAAGGCTCCGAATAAGGAGCCTTTGCTTTATTAATGTATCCGCTACCACCGTTCTACAGATACTTCTCTATCGGTAGCAACTGCAAAAATCCAGATTGCGCACGCTCCCATTGACTCGTTTCTGGTTCGGAGTTCCAGCTTTCGTCACTGGAATACCACCGCACATTGCCATCTTCTAGATCGAGTCGCCAGCTATTATCGATGTTCATTGCCTCACTGATTGTCGAAGCCAGTTCACCTGCCACTTCGGGACTGTCGATCAACAAAACAGACTCGGTATTCAAATAGGTTGAACGAAGGTTGAAGTTAAACGATCCGATACTGGCAATTCGTTTGTCAAATACCACGGATTTCGCATGCAGACCGTAAGCGACATACGGCGCACATTTTTGCGCGTCTTTCGTTGAGGCTTCACATAATGCTGAGTCCGGCCTTAACTCAAACAATTCAATGCCGTGCTCTAACATCTCTTGTCGACGACCCGCATAAGCCGAATGGTTGGTCACTAGATCGTTAGACGCCATAGAGTTGGTCAACGCTCTAATTTCAACACCTTGCTTGTTAAGCACCTGCCACTCTTCAAGCTGTCCATCATCAAACACCAAGTAGGCCGACTCCAATAAGATCTCTTGTTGAGATTTCTGCGCGAGCTCTCCTAGGATCATAGCAGTCTCTTTCGGTTGGTTGGTTTCACCTGAATCGACAGGAATGGGGCGATCATACACAAAGTGCGCATCTACCCAGACCATATCCTCCATTAGTTGCTCAAGGAACGTATTTGCTTGCTCTTTTCCTTCCGGCAACGATGGATAGTTAACGTAGCTTGGTGTGCTAAGTCCCTCCAATAACGATAAATCTAGCACTTTATCTTTACTTAATAGAGAGACAGGGTAAGACCATTCGCTATTCCAATACTCAACAAAGCTCGATTGGATCTCACCGACCACATCACCTTTGACCAGTACATCTCGATCTCTGAAGTTGATTTCATCGGAATAATCAAAGTACTCGTCACCGATATTGCGTCCGCCGACTATTGAGAAAACGCCATCTACTGTGAAGGATTTGTTATGCATGCGTCGATTTAGACGAGAGAAGTCTGATAAGAAGCTGAACCATTTAGAAAAGCCACTACGACTAGGAGTAGGGTTAAAGACTCGAATTTCGACATTCGGGTGCGCATCTAACGCATTCAATAGCGCTTCTCTTTCATTCAAGTTGATGTCATCTAGCATCACACGAACTTTTACCCCGCGCTCGGCAGCGGCAAGCAGTCGGCTAGCCAGATAGCCGCCCGTGACATCAGAGTTCCAAATGTAATACTGAATATCTAAGGTGTATTCTGCAGCTTCAACCAGTGCCAAACGCTGAGATAAAGCATCCCAACCCGCCTCTTGAATCAGGACCGCACTGTCGCCAAATTCGTCAGATTGAGCTGGATTTTGATTGCTCACATTCCAAAGTGCGCCATGCTGAGGGGCGACTACCGATTCTTGAATATGATGAACTTGTTCTGGCAACGAAGAGCAGCCACCTAATGTAGCAATGAGTAACAAAGAGACACTGATGCGTTTAAGCGCAAGCATGAATTCCATTCCTTAATGGTGGTTGATCTACAAACCCTGACGGTTTCGGGGCGGTAAGTTTATAAGTCCTTATTAATGAAATATATCAAACTTTGCGCTTTTACCCACGAACTGCGCAATAATCATGACACTGCTGGACGAAGGCGAGTTGTGATACTCTTTTGGCAGATATTGTACAATTCACTCTTTCAAAACAGTTAGGCTCTCATGGACGATAGATCGCAACGTTACTTAGACAGTTTCCTCAATTCACTCACCGAACAATCACGCGCAAAGTACCACTCTTTTAGTTCTGACTACTTCTGCGGCGACGAATACAATGCCAATTTGTGCGCTGAACTTATCAAACAAGGGAAGAAAACGGCGACTTGCAGCATGGCTTACTGGTACGAGTCTGGCGAAGAACCGATGCCTACGGTTGGTCATCTACAAGTAGTGGTCGATTGGCACGGCAATCCTGTATGCATTATAGAAATAGATACCGTCACTCAGTGCCCATACAACGAAGTAACCGCTGAATTTGCCCAAGCAGAAGGTGAAGGTGATCTGTCTTTAGCATGGTGGAGAGAAGCACATTGGAACTTCTTTTCCAAAGAGTGTGCTGAGCTCAATATTGAGCCGCGCGAGGATATGATGTTGGTTCTTGAGCGTTTCCATGTGATACATCGATAAATATCAGCGCGATCTTATTAAAAATCAAAAGTTTAATACCCCCGCTTAAACTCTATTTTTAAACGGCCCTTTGAAAAGTACAACTTTACAAACTCAACCTTGGCTGTATGAAATCAATAAAAGCAGAGATGCGTTTAGAGACAGAGGAAGATTTGTAGTATACCGCATTGATGGCTTCACGCCCTGTATTGGTCAACTTCTCTTGCTCTAATATTGGGATGAGTCGCCCTGCTGCAATGTCTTGATGGACCATAAAGCCAGACAAACAAGCAATACCATTGCCTGCCAAAACGAGCTGACGCACCGTTTCTCCATTACTGGCTGTGATGGTTGGTTCAACATAGTTTTGGTTTGGGAGTGGCCAATGATTCAGCACCTTAGCGCCAGTAAAGCCAACAGTATGATGACTAGAAAGCTCTTCAAACTTTTGAGGAATTCCGCGCTTAGCGAGATACTCAGGGGAAGCTACCATATAGAGCAAGCTCTTACCTAGAGGACGAGCGTGGAGCGTCGAATCGGTTAACTGACCAATTCGTATTGCCACGTCAGTTCGCTTTTCGATCAAGTCAACAAACCCCTCATTTGAGGTCAGTTCAAGCTCAATATCTGGATAAGCACTATTGAATTCATTGACTAACGGAACGAGCTGATGAAATACAAACGGACTGGCTGCGTCTACTCGTAGCCGCCCTTTAGGAAGCTCACCACGCGAGACAATCTCCTCTTCTGCCTCATGAATGATTCTTAAACCGGATCGAATCGAGTCTACAAACTGCCTGCCTTCTTCAGTTAGCTCTACGCGTCGCGTTGTACGATTGAACAAGGAGACACCGAGCTGACTCTCTATCTTACTGATACTTCGAGAGACTCTCGCGACTTGAATATCAAGCGCCTGCGCAGCCGCTGAAAACCCGCCGCTATCGACCACAGTGAGCATAATCTCTAAATCATCCGAACGTGTTATCACTCGTTCCCCCTAAGTAGTAATCAAAACAACTATTGCATTTATAACAAAAGTAATTTGTTAATCACACTGTTTTTAGCAAAAGAAATTTCTCACATAATCCCTGCCAACGAAACGAGTCACATCCGACTCCCACTTTTATGTGTTACCCATTTTAAGAGAAATAATTATGCCTTTAGCTTTACTTGCATTGACGCTCAGCGCCTTTGCCATTGGAACCACCGAGTTTGTTATCGTTGGCTTGATACCAACTATGGCAACCGATCTCAACGTATCTCTTCCCTCTGCAGGCCTGTTAGTTAGCCTTTATGCACTGGGCGTTGCCGTTGGTGCACCAGTACTGACGGCACTTACCGGTAAGTGGAATCGAAAACTGGTACTACTCACCATTATGTCGCTATTTGTGGTGGGTAACTTGCTGGCTTGGCAAGCACCTGGCTACAACACTCTTATTGCCGCGCGTATATTAACGGGCTTGGCTCATGGTGTGTTCTTCTCTATTGGCTCAACCATCGCAACGGGATTGGTGGCCAAAGAGAAAGCCGCAAGTGCGATCGCGATTATGTTTACTGGTCTAACTGTAGCACTCGTGACTGGCGTACCACTGGGCACTTATATTGGTCAAACATTTGGCTGGCAAGCAACCTTTTTGATCGTGGCTTTACTGGGCTTAATTGCTCTGATCGGCAGTGCGTTATTGGTGCCTAACAATCTAAAACAACCACCAGCAACCAAGCTTTCTGCTCAACTCAAAGTTCTAACTCAACCAAGATTGTTGCTGGTTTATGCAATTACAGCACTGGGATATGGCGGTACATTTACCGCATTTACTTTCCTTGCTCCAATCCTAGAAAATGTGTCTGGTTTCGACTCAAGTGCAATCAGCCTAATCATGTTGGTCTACGGTGTTTCAGTCGCGGTAGGTAACATCTGGGGCGGTAAGATGGCTGACAAAATGGGGCCAATCAAAGCGCTGACGGTTATCTTTTCTGGTCTAGCTGCGGTCCTGGTTGTATTTAACTTCACGGCAGTTAACCCTTACGCATCAGTCGCTACTATTTTGATTTGGGGTGCTTTTGCCTTCGGTAATGTTCCAGGCTTACAAGTCTACGTGGTTAAACTCGCAGAGAAATACACGCCAGATGCAGTAGACGTCGCATCAGGCTTGAACATCGCAGCCTTCAACGTAGGCATCGCACTTGGTTCTTGGGGAGGTGGTATCATTGTCGCAGAGTCTGGCTTAATGAACACACCTTGGATTGGCGCGGTGATTGTCTTAGTTGCACTAGTACTGACTCGATACAGTGGTCTATTAGACAAGAAACAGACTCAGCAAATCGCTGCATCTAGCATCTAGTTAAAATAGAAAAAACAAAGCTCGAATCTAGGTTCGGGCTTTGTCTATTTGATGGTGCTGTTAGTCGTTATCAATCGTTCTCAAAACTCGACATGGGTTTCCGACTGCGACCACATTGTCTGGAATATCTTTGGTTACCACACTACCCGCACCGATCACGCTGTTCTTGCCAATGTTCACGCCCGGGCAAATGATCACACCAGCACCAATCCAAGCATTGTCACCAATCGAGATTGGCGTACCGAACTCAACGCCTTCATCAACACGGCTCTTCACATCCAATGGGTGACCTGCGGTAAGCACTTGTACATTAGGGGCGAACAACACATTGTCGCCAATCGTCACTTCTGCTACATCTAAAACGACGCAGTTAAAGTTGGCGTAGAAATTCTTACCCAGCTTAATGTTTGAGCCGTAATCACATCGAAATGGTGGCTCTAAATAAGCGCCTTCAGAATCAGGGATCAAGGTATCTATGGCAGAACGCCACTCATCACTGTCTGGGATGCTATTGTTGAGCTTTTGTAGAACCTTGCGACACTCAATTCGCTCTGCGTACAGCTCTTCATCCCATGTTAAGTAAGGCTCTCCAGCCAACATCTTCTGTTTTTCTGTCTTCATAATTTTCTCTGCTTTCCCAACGCTTTTCAGTGATGACCTCTAACCTACAAGGATTTGAATCACGATTTTTCTAGCCATTCTCCCATTACACTAGGTGACCTTAGCGGATGGACACTGAGTCTCGAATAACAAGGCTGCCAGTGGCGTTGATGGCATCTGCTTGTTCCGACTCACCAACGATGGTCAGAATCGCCTTTTGAGTCATTTGCTCAAGTGGCACGCTCACAGAAGTTAAGCTTGGCGTTAAAAACTCACCGACTTTGCTGTTATCAAAACCAACAATAGAGATATCTCCCGGCAATGAGTACCCCAACTCCGTTAACGCCTTAATCGCACCAATCGCCATATCGTCATTTTCAGACAAGATCGCAGTGAAATTTGCTCTATTTTCCACTAAAGCTCTCGCGGCACGATAACCACTCTCCATCGTCCAGTTACCCTGTGCGACTCTCGACTCGTCGTAAGCAATCTTGTATTTCGACAAAGTATCGCGATATGCGGCGAAGCGCTGTTCGTCGGTCGATGACCCTGCTTTTCCTCGGATCACAGCAATCTGCTGATGGCCTTGCTCAATAACATGCTCCATCATCGCACAAGCACTTTGGTAGTGATCTGTGGTAATCGCATGTTTAGGCGAAGATGGCATTTCACGGTTAAGCACAAGAATGGGAGTGTCAGTGCTCTCGATGATCTGAGCAATCTCGCTCTCACCTAGACACTGCGGATAGATGATGATGCCCGCACATTTAATATCAAGCAGGAAATTGATCGCCTTTCTTTCATCTTCCGCGCTGTGTTTTCCATCAGTAATCACCAACTGATGATTAGATTTTTCACTGTAAGAAGCCGCATGATACATCAGAGAGGAGAAGTAAGGGCCGTTGAACAAGTCATTAGTAATAACAAAACCGATAAAATTGGTCTTTTTGGTCGCCAGTTGCTGAGCTACCAGGTTTGGTCTGTAGCCTGTTTCCTGAATCGCATCAAAGACCTTCTTAGCAACCTCTGGCCTTACGATGTTTTTGCCATTTAACACACGCGAGACCGTCGATTTGGAGACGCCTGCACGGTTTGCAACGTCAAGCATGGTTACCATTCACTTACCCTTCTATAAAAATAGCCGGCCTATGCCGACTAATTGTATTGCTTAGTGAAACGACAGCGATCGCTGCCGTTTAGTTGCAGGCATTCTAAATAGTGACACCGTTTGATGCAATCACGCCTTTGTACCACTCGAAAGACTTCTTGCGCTTACGCTCTAGTGTTCCAGATTGATCATTATGTTTGTCTACGTAAATAAATCCATAGCGCTTTTTCATCTCACCGGTAGTGAACGACACCAAGTCGATACAACCCCAAGGGGTGTAACCAATAAGATCAACGCCGTCGATCACTACTGCTTTCTTCATCTCTTTGATGTGATCACCAAGGTAAGCGATACGGTAGTCATCATTAATACTGCCATCTTCTTCAATGGTATCGACCGCACCAAAACCATTTTCAACAATGAACAACGGCACTTCATAACGCTCGTAAAGAGAGGCTAAGCAGTAACGCAGGCCCGTTGGATCAATTGGCCAGCCCCAATCACTGGACTTAATGAACGGGTTTTCGACCGAATTCTCATGGCCACCGTCCATGACTTCTTCTGTTGATTGGTGAGACGACGAATCCAAAGTATTCGACATATAGTAACTAAAGCCAAGGTAATCCACTTTACCTTCTGCCAAAGTTTGCTCATCTTCAGGCAACATTTCAATGTTAAAGCCTTTCAATGCCCAATCATGCTTGGCGTAACTTGGGTAGTGACCACGAACCATGACATCAGAGAAAAAGTAGCGATCGCGCATCGCTTGCTGCGCTACCATGATATCTTCTGGCTTAGAAGAGCGAGGGTAGAAAGGCACCATCGCGCACATTGCACCGATCTGTAGATCTGGGTTTATTTCATGACCTTTCTTAACGACTAAAGCACTGGCAACAAACTGATGGTGAACTGCTTGATACATGGCTTCTTGTGGCTTTTCACACTGTGGGAACTTCACGCCAGAACATAACCATCCGAAGATGTCTGCCGAGGTGTTCATCTGGTTATTGATCTCGTTAAACGTCATCCAGTTCTTCACTTTATGCTGATAACGCTCCATCACCGTGGTTGAGTACTTAACGAAGAAATCGATCACTTTACGGTTCATCCAGCCACCGTATTCTTTGGCTAGATGGTAAGGCATTTCAAAGTGACTTAACGTAACGACGGGTTGAATATCGTATTTCAATAGTTCATCAAACAGATCATCGTAAAACTTTAAACCCGCTTCACACGGCTCCGCTTCATCGCCATTCGGGAAAATACGCGTCCACGCAATACTGGTACGGAAACATTTAAAGCCCATCTCAGCAAACAACTTAATATCTTCTTTGTAACGATGGTAGAAATCCACAGCGACTTGATTTGGGTAGTTTTCACCATCAATCACACCATCGGTGATTCTACGCTGCACACCATGTGCGCCAGCGGTCAATACATCGACAACACTTACACCTTTGCCATTTGCATCCCAGCCGCCTTCTAATTGATGTGCTGCAACTGCACCACCCCATAAAAAATCGTTTGGAAACTCGTTGTTCATACCATCACTCACTAAGAAAAAACATTTACCTAACAGAAACCAGAATTTCACGAAACAACCCTGAAACCGATTTCAAGACAACCAAAAGATACACTTTGAAATCGGTTTCAACAACCAATTTTTGACCTTTTTTATTCAGGATGATTGAATTTAAGAACCAAGTGTTCTGTATATTATTGAGATAAAAGAAAATAGGTTTTATTGAGAGGAAAATAAAAAATTAAGATAGCAAGACATACCGAACTGAATTTTAACTCGGAAACTGAGTACGAGTTTTTCAACAAAATGATTCATATGCCTTGCTCTAAATGAGTGTCGACAAGCTTGAAGTTGAACTGGACAACATATTTGTAACATTGTCTTGTGTATTGCAACTAATTGTTCCATAGTCGCTTTTTTGAACGGTCAGGTTATGAGCCATGTTAAGCTTCGCTAAACTACTGATACTCGCCTCTATTTGGGGTGGTTCCTTTCTTTTTATGCGGATAGCCGCGACGCCCCTTGGCCCAGCGATGCTGATTGAAGCTCGCGTACTTTTTGCGGCATTAACACTATTGCTGGTTTCGATTTATCTAAAGAAAACCCTCAAGTTTACCGCGCATACCCGACACTTCTTTATTCTTGGATTATTCAATACGGCACTGCCTTTTCTACTATTTGCCTATGCAGCTCAAACGTTAAATGCCTCCACATTGTCGATTCTTAACTCGACAGCACCCATTTGGGCAGCAATTATCGGAGCGATTTGGACCAAGACCCCACTCGATAGTCGCTTAATTTTAGGGCTTGGACTTGGCGTCGCAGGCGTTGGGATTCTGGTTGGGTGGGATGCGATCAACATTGGCCGTGAAGCGATTTTACCAATTGGAGCTGCTGTGGGTGCCGCACTCAGTTATGGCATCGCCTCTAACTACACCAAAATAGCCCCAAAAGTGGAGGCGTTCAGCAATGCTCACGGAAGCATGTGGGCCTCGGTGCTATTAGTTCTGCCGTTTGTTTTCTTTATTCCTGTAAGAGAAGCACCCGACTTAACCATCGCCACATCGGTGATATTATTAGGTGCAGTCTGTACTGGCTTAGCCTACCTACTCTATTTCAACCTAGTGAATGAACTGGGTCCGTCCCCTGCACTTTCAGTTACCTTCTTGGTGCCAGTATTTGGTATTTTGTGGGGACACCTATTTCTCGATGAACACATCGGCATCAATACTATCTTTGGTTCAGTATTTGTCATCATAGGCACCATGTTAGTGATGGGTCTGTCGCCCTACACTATGCTTCAAGCCGCGAAGAGACGAAGAGTCAAACAACCTTTGTAATTTCAGGTCATCCGGTTCACTCATGAGCGATACTCAAAGTTAAAGTGGAACATCACAGCGACGTAGTCTTAATCCTTCGCGTCTGATATGGTTGTCGCTAGTCTTTCTGTCACGGATATGGGTATTACTTTGAACAGACTCACAATATTGGACGGTGGTATGGGCAGAGAGCTCAAAGAGATTGGAGCTCCGTTTTCACAGCCACTGTGGAGCGCTCAAGCACTTATCGAAGCTCCACAATTTGTCACCCAAGCCCATCAACACTTTATCGATGCAGGTGCTGAGCTGATCATCACCAACAGCTATGCATGTGTTCCCTTCCACCTTGGTGAGCAACGTTTTTCTGAGCAAGGTTTTAACCTCGCAGAGCTATCTGGAAAACTGGCATACTCAGTCGCGAAATCTGCAAATCACTCTGTGACAGTTGCCGGTGCTATCCCACCACCATTTGGTAGCTACCGACCTGATCTATTCAAAGCTGAGCAAGCAAAACCTATCGTGCAAACCTTGTACAATGCACAAGCACCGTATGTCGATCTATGGATAGTCGAAACGTTATGCAGCTTAGAAGAGTTCAGCGCTATTCATAATATATTGAAAGAGTCAGACAAACCTTGCTACTACGCGTTCAGCCTTAGTGATGAGACGGGTTCTTCAGCAATGCTACGATCAGGGCAAGCCGTGACCGACGCTATCAGGCTTGTGGCTCAGTCCGGCGCAGCAGCTGTGCTATTTAACTGCTCAGTTCCAGAGGTGATGGAACAAGCAATTAAAGAGACTAAGCAGGTACTGAGTAAGTTAGACAGCTCAATCGAGATTGGTGTATATGCAAATAACTTTGCACCGTTCAACAGCGAACATGAGGCGAACGATACACTTCAATGTGTAAGAGAGCTATCTCCTGCAGACTATTTAGTTTATGCGCAACGTTGGCATCAGCTAGGCGCAACCATTATCGGCGGTTGTTGTGGTATTGGCCCGAAACACATTAAAGCACTTAGCGATTGGAAGTTAACACTGACTGGCCAATAAGCTAGTCGATTGTCTTTAACGTTTCGCGACTTCCAATACAATCTTACCGACATGGTTTTTCTTCAAGAACTCTTGTTGTGCTTGATGAATATCAGCTAATGGGAAAGACTGTGCGACAATCGGGCGAACCTGTTGTTTTTCGATTCGATCGATCAGATTTTGGAACACTTCGGGCTCAAGCACAGTACAACCAAAGAAGCGTAAGTCTTTGAGATAAAGTGTGCGCACATCTAACTCTACCATCGCACCGCCGATTGCACCTGAGACGGCGTAACGACTGCCTGGTTTTAACACTTCCAAGAACTGCGGCCACTGTTCTCCCGCTACCAAATCAATCACCACATTGACACTATTTACGCCAAGCGTCTCAATAAGGTTCGCATCTCGAGGAATCACTTCATCGGCACCGAGATCTAGCAGTTGCTGATTCTTGCTCGGACTGGTCATCGCAATCACATACGCGCCACGCGCTTTAGCAAGCTGAATCGCAGCAGAGCCTACACCACCAGAAGCGCCTGAGATCAACACGCGATCACCTTCAGCAACTTGAGCGCGAGTGAGCATGTTCTCTGCGGTTGAATAGGAACAAGGAAATGAAGCAAGCTCAATGTCAGACAGCTCACTTTGAACCGCGTAAGCATGCTTAGACGCAACCTTAGTGTATTCAGCAAAACCGCCGTCGCATTCAGAACCAAAGTACCAAGGCTGTGGTAGCTCTCGGCCATACACTTCTGTTAAACATGGTTCGATCATCACACGCTCACCAATACGAGAAGTGTCAACTTGCTCACCCACTGCAACGATAACACCACACACATCCGCACCTTGAATTCGCGGGAATGTCAAAGACTCACTAGACCAACTGGCATCATCAGAATCATCGCTCTTTGAGTACCACCCAATACGTGTATTAATGTCAGTATTGTTAACACCCGCCGCCATCACCTGAATCAGTACTTCGTTAGGTGCGGGCGTTGGAACCGCAACATCCTCTCGGTATTGCAGCATCTCTTCTCCGCCATGGCCTAACATCTCAACGGCTTTCATCGTTGCTGGTACATCAAAACTCATAATGAATCCTCAATTAACAGCGTGTTAGCTGTGCTTTTCGCAGAAGCGACGGCTGCTTGGCCGAGTACAGGCCATGCATTTGAAACGCCTTCATGCAATAGAAATAGTGGGGTAGATAACGCTTCGTTGTGACTCAACTGCCCTAGTAGATCTCGCACTTCATGTTTGTGGTCGAGTACAGCTTGGTTAATCAACTCATTGTCAGGGAACGCAGCAATCGCGTTCATAGACAAGCAACCGTGTGGTGCATACTCTTCCATCCAACTTTGCAGTCGCGTAAATACATGTTCGATACACTCTTTTGCGCTTTGCGGTGCCGCTTCGCGTAACAGACTCAAATAACGCTGGTGACGATGCTCAAGGGCTCCAACAATCATCGCCTCTTTTGAAGGGTAATGTTTGTATAAGGTTCTTAAGCTCACGCCACAAGCCGTTTTCAATTGAGCTACACTTGGTTCAGCAAAACCGTGTTGGCTAAATGCAACTTCAAGAGCTGCGGCAATTTGTTCTTTCAACATAGAGCGATCTCAATACGTTTCAGAGGAAGTACATCAACACACTCACAAAGGTAGAATGGTTGTTCTACCTATAGGGTAGAGCGATCATTCTACCCCTGTCAATCATTTTTGGTTCACCGCATAACAACCATGACTTTAATTCGAACAGCAGACAGGCAAGCGCCTTCGACGTTTCATCGAACACATCTATCGGGTCTGTTCGATAATCAGCTCTCTGAGCCATTTGTGACTTGGCTCAGAGTCGTAGTAACGGTGCCAAAGGAGAAATAGACCACCCGGCACCAACTCGATCGGTATCTGTTTCATCACCAGTTCGCCACTCTCAATGTAGTCTCTTACCGAGTTGTAGGGATAACACATCAATAAATCGCTTTGCTTACAGAGTTTCACCGCACTCGATATATCAGAGACGTTGGCTGCCTTGTTGATCTTAAGCTGCTTCGCTTGCAGTATTTCTAACAATAACCAATCGCCAACCCCACCCGTCACCAACTGAATGTGTCGATATTTGAGGAAGGTGTTTAGATTCCACTCTTCCTTCAATGCTGGATGATCTTTACGCATCAAACAGACTGAGTAATCTTGAAGTAACTCGACGTAATTCAGATCAGACGGAATACTATGAACGTGCGTGCTGGCGCGCTCGTCTAGCTCGAAAATACCGATACCGAAATCCACCTCTCGCTTTAACAGGCGTTTGTAGGTTTCACCTGTCCACGTCGTACTGTTTATGGTGATGTTGGGGGCTTGCGCTAGCGCGTTGGGCATAAATTGGGGATAGATCGCAGTGTAGGCCGTCTCGACGAGATCAATGTTAAAGGTGCGATCACTACCAAGAGGGTCAAAATCTTCAGGCACTGTAAGTTGTTCAACTTGAAGTAATATTTGATGCACTTTCGGTGCTATTTCCAGTGCTTTTGGTGTCGGAAACAGACCTTTAGACTCACGCTCGAACAAAGGATCATCAAACAAAGTACGAAGTTTTGTCAGTTGTTTACTCACTGCGGATTGGCTCAAAAACATGCGCTGTGCGGTCTTGCTTACACTGCGCTCTTCAAGTAAAACGTGCAAGCAAAGCAAAAGATTCATATCGCATTTCAGTAATCGCTTCACATCAACCATGACATTCCTTAGATTCACATCAAAAATGATTTTATGTCACTTTCAATCATATCATGAAGTTGGTAATTTAGACCCATATAACCTATGAGTTAACTACTCAAGAATAATAGAACTAAGGAATACTCATGAACTTTCTAGCACTCCCTAAGATTGATCTTCACTGCCACCTAGACGGAAGCGTTCGTCCAGACACCATCATTGATCTTGCAAAGCAATACGATATTGAGCTACCTGCAGACCGTGATGCCGTAGTTGAGTCTCTTACTGTGCCAGAAGACTGTAAGAACCTAGATGAGTACCTAGCGTGTTTCTCTCTACCGCTTAAAGTAATGCAAACTGAAGAAGCGATTGAGCGTATCTCTTACGAGCTGTACGAAGACGCAGCGCTCGAGAACGTGAAATACCTTGAAGTGCGTTTTGCACCTATTCTTCACGTAAACAAAGGTCTGTCGCTTGATACGATCATTGCGAGCGCTGTAAAAGGCATGAAGCGTGCAGAAGAGAAGTACGACATCAAAGGTAACTACATCCTTTCTGTTCTTCGTATGTTCCCGAAAGACTCTATCAAAGACGTGATCGATGCGGGCCAAGCTTACCTAGGTAAAGGTGTTGTCGCATTTGATATCGCAGGCGGTGAGAAGCCAGGTTTCTGCGCAGAGTTCCCAGAGTACACAAAATACGCCATCGAAAAAGGCTACCGTGTGACAGTACACGCTGGTGAGCAATGGCACGGTCAAAACGTTTATGACGCAGTAACGCTACTAGACGCTGAACGTATTGGTCACGGTGTTCACATCCAAGGTAACGAAGATGCGTACAACATCGTGAAAGAGAAACAAGTTGCCCTAGAAACGTGCCCAACAAGTAACGTTCAGACTAAGTGTATCCACAAGTTCAGCGACCACCCTATCTCTGAATTCCAGAAAGACGGTATCGTGGTAACGATCAACACTGATAACCGCACAGTATCGAACACAACCATGACTAACGAAGTTAAGCGTGTTTGTGAAACGTTCGACCTAACCAAAGAAGATTACGCTCAAATCTACAAATACTCTGTAGAAAACGCGTTTGCTTCAGACGAAGTAAAACAGCACCTAATGAGCTTTGCAGACCAAATCTAATAAGGTTTGAGTAACGCAAGATAAATCAGGAAGAGAAAGGCGAAAGCTTTTCTCTTTTTTATTGGCTTAGCAAAACTACACCATGCATCAACAACAGACCGTACGCAAAAGGTATCAGGCCAAGATAACCTAGCCTTAGCATGGTGCTTCTTGTTTGTGACATATCGCCTCCCTACAGTTGCTGCTCAATAGCATTTACTAAGGTGGCGCTTGAAGGTGAAGTCGAACTTCCGAATGTCCCTACTACATTGCCATCTTTATCAATCAGGTATTTGTAGAAATTCCATCGAGGAGAAACGCCTGCTTGCTTCTTGATTTCACTAAACACTGGGTTGGCGTCAGGCCCTGAGATTGAAGAGCGCGCCATCATCGGGAATGTCACGCCATAATCGAGATAACACACTTTGGCACTGTCTGCCTCGCTGCCTTTGTCTTGTCGGAAGTCATTACTCGGGAATCCAACCACTGTGAAGTTCTTATCTTTGTACTCTTGATGGAGCGACTCAAGCTGTCCAAACTGAGAAGTGAATCCACACTGGCTTGCGGTGTTGACGACTAGCAATGTTTTTCCTTGGAACTCCTCGCACAAGCTCACCTCCTCTGTGGAATTTAGCAAACGTTGTGAGCCTTTCAGTATATCTGGGCACGCTGCCGCAAAAGAGAGTGTCGTTATTGAGGTTAAGCAAAAGCCAACCAAAAGTTGTAGATATCTCGTCATGTTATTCTCTCAGTTAGAAACCATACTGGTTGTACTGCCCCTGAGCGTCTTTTGATCACTACTGCAAGCGATTCACAACACTTTTAGATAAGGTTGCACCAATTGGCGGATGTTGACCTTAGCACCAATTCTCGCGGCCAACAGATACATACCTCCGATCTTTCTATGCAGGAATAGAGCATCGGCAGGAGGCGTGTGCCAATACTCTTGCTCCATACTCAAGATCGTTCCAGCTTCCCGGAGCCTCTTGGCAAGGTCACTCTTTTTAAAGTCATACTGTCCTTCAACCAGCATAGGCTCGCACGCCATCTTGACAAGGTTAAGTACTGCCTGACGCTGGCTATCCACAATGGTATTACTGAAGAATCCGATCTCTTCTAGAGCTCGGTTGAGACCTAATTCATCCCCCTCGATCACGGAGCGAAACACTTGACGATAACCGTTACTGAACTTGTCGCTATACTCTCGCGTCGCTCCAAAATCGAGTAGGCCGATCTGATTGGTTTTTTCATTGTAGAGGTAGTTAGCGAAATTGGGATCGGTTTGCACCATCTTCAATTCAAATAGCTCCTTAAACAGCAGTTCAAGCAGACTGGACACGACAAAATCGCGTGTTTCTTGTGATGTGTGCTCAACCAACTCGACCGATTGTCCCTCAATAAACTCCATTGTAAGTACCGTATCAGACGAGCTTACAGAGTGGATTTTAGGTACGAGAAAACGACTATCAGCCTGCAGTGCTTGATGATAACGAATGGCAAACTGCGCCTCTCGTTGGTAATCAGCTTCATCATGCAGCTGCTTTTTCGCCTCTTCCAACAAGCCCTTGTAATCGACTGACTCAGGAATCAACCCCACCACTTTAAGTAGGGTACCGACATTATCAACATCGCTATCGATACTCTTTCGAATACCCGGGTATTGAACCTTAACCGCCAATTTATCACCCGCGTCACTATACGCTTGATGCACTTGTCCAATCGAGGCGCTCGCGATCGGCTTAAAATTAAAAGCGATGTACTCCGATTTCCAATTGGGTCCGAGTGAATTTTCCAGCACTTGATTCAGTTGCTTGGCAGGGAGAGGGTCCGCATCCGATCGAAGCCTGCTCAATATATCGGCGAGCTCAGGCTCAAGAACATCTCCTGCGTCCATCGACAACATTTGCCCTAGCTTCATGGCCGCCCCTCGAAGATGTGCGAGCTGTTCAGTAAGGCGAGCAATGTTCTGTGGTGTCAATAATAGATCTCGTGCTTTCGGTCGGTTACCTTGAGCTATTTGCTTGGTCCCTTCTGCCAGTACGTTGCCCGCAACACGAGTCGCCAGCGACGCAAACTTACCGAAGCGTGAAATTCTGTGGGTTGGGATATTCCTTTCTTTTACCGACATAAAAACTCCGTCAAAGTTAACTTCTCTGTATACGAACAGAAACCGACTCTGGATGATTGGAAATACGATTATTTATGTGAATGCTGCATCTCCCCTAAAACAACATATTTACATTGGTGGTTTTACAAAATACTCCCTCAAAACCCTTTACAAAGGTCATCGATCTGACCTAACTTCAATTATGTGCAAGGTAGCATATCAGTCGACAGGAGTGAATGACGACTGGGAGATTGGAGTGTTATATGGATTTAACGAACAGGGCCGCTCGCATTTTTATACCCGCTATTTTCATCCTTGTTTTTTCTAGCGGCATCGCTTACTACTTGGTCTATGAAAAGCAAATTAAGAACCAGATCGTAAGTAAGTGGTGTGTACAGCTTGAGTTTGTGGTGAAACAGATCGGAGAAGAGCTTCGTGATCAAAAAGCCTTCTTGAACAACATCGTAGAAAGAGAGAGTTTTATAAAGAGAGTAGACTTAAATCGAACAGTCTACGACGCGTTTTCGTCGATCGATACACAATTAGGCAGCACGCGATTTGACTATAACATCGACAATTCATACTCGTTTGCCATCATCGATTCGCACTCCAACCTCATTGCGAGCTCAGTACAAACGTTAAAGCATCAATCCAATCAACTGTTCCTAGACACAAGCCGTACTTACCTCTCTGACCCAAACAACTCAGAAAAGCTCTCTATCATAGATGGCAAACTCTATGCCATTACCGCACGCACTTTAGACGGCTACCATGACCGCATTGCAATCCTCATATTGCCCATTTCTGTATTCGATGACTTCAAAGCTACCTTAAAAGAGCAACTGCCATTAGGGTTCGCTTTTGACTACCGCTTTCTAACCGGTAAAGAGAGAAGCATGTTTTCGCCACACGAGGCAGAGCCGTTAGTGGTTGCGTTGACCAACTATCACGCCTTTGACAGCCGCTCGATGAAGATGGAAGTGGACTACTCTGATGGTGTCGCTTTTAAACACACGGACCCTTTCATTTCCGCATCCTTACGTGTTTTCCCTGAAAATTACCAAAACCAACTCAATCAAGCCAAGATTACAATAGGCGGCGCTACCTTAGCGATAACGCTACTGCTCATTTGTGGTGGTTACTTCCTATTTTATCGACAAGTACTCCAGCCTCTTCAGGCTTATACTCGAGAGCTCGATACATTTAAATCAAGCGACCCAACTCAACCGAGCAAAGATAAGCAGATAGACCCTCGCTATCAATCAGTATTCGAACGTGTCAAAACGTTAGTGGAAACCGATACGCTTACTGGTCTTGATAACCGCACCTTCTTTATGCAAAACCTGAAGAGACTGCTCTCTGAAGAGCACCACGGTACAAGTTATCTTATCTATATCGACCTCGATAAATTTAAAGCGATTAATGATAATTACGGTCACGATGCAGGTGACGAGCTCTTAATACGCTTTGCGTCATCCACTCAACAAATACTGCAACGCTCACGTGCTCGTCTGTTTGAATCTTACCTTTTTGCACGGCTCAGTGGGGATGAATTCGCCATTTACATCTATGGTATAACTCGCCTCTCCGACATTTTGAGCGTACTGGAAAGCATTGAAGCGCAGTTTGAATCCAACTTTTTTCTCGGTGATCAACGTTATCGTGTAGGGATAAGCTTGGGTGTGGTTGAGATCAACGAGCATAATGAGAATCTCACTACAGACTCGCTGATGATTCAAGCGGATAGAGCAATGTATGTGGCTAAAGAATCTGATGCTCGCCACTACTTTTACAACTCAGCTCTCGAAGAGGTAGTCGCTAAAGAGCTCCTGATTGAGCAGACTTTGATAAGAGCACTTAATGAAAATGGGTTTAACTTTTCATTCATGCCGATCATCAATGCTGCTTCAAAAACGCTACGGGGTTTTGAACTGTTATTGCGCTGCCCAGAACTAGCCGAGAAAAATATCGGCCCAGATGAGTTTATCCCATGCGCCGAACGGACAGGTATGATTCGTGACATCGACATGTGGGTGATCAGTAATGGTCTAGTGGCCGCCAAAAAAATTATTGATAGAGGAAACCGTTCACTCAAATTTTCTATCAACATCTCCAGTTTGGAGTTAATGTCACCGGGTTTTCCTGCAGACGTCAATCGTATGCTAATCAGCACTGGGGTACCGGCTGAGAACATAGAATTTGAAGTTACGGAAACTGCGTTTGTACCGGATGAAACCACTGAATTAGACGTGTTATTTGATTTGAAAAAGATTGGCGTAGACCTAGCCATCGATGATTTTGGTACTGGGTTTACCTCTTTCAATCAGCTCATTCGTTACCCATTTGACACCTTAAAAATCGACAAATCCTTCGTTGATCAAATATTTAATAACAACCCCTCCAAACAAGAGATGATAAACGTGCTTTATCGCTTAGCCAAAAATTACTCTCTTAAGGTTGTGGCTGAAGGAGTTGAGACCAAAGAGCAAGAAACCTTCCTAACTCGCTTGGGCTGTAACTACCTGCAAGGTTACTACTACGGAACGCCGGTCACCGAAGAAGATGTGTTAGCTCTGATTGCCAAGTTCCACAACCAACAAGAGACAAACGCCCGTTGACTCATTCAGATAAAATGGCAACAACACAAACGAAAAGACCACGCAAAAATGCGTGGTCTGGTATTTTAATCAACACAGTGACGTCCGCTTTGTCTTTGAACAGACTATTTCGCAGACTCGTCCGCTTTAATCGTATTCGCGATGCCTTCTAGCTGAAGCACAGGCGCTGCATCAATGTCTTCTGCATTCATCATCGAAGAGATGCGTTGCATCGAAGAGAGAAGTAGACTCTGTTCCCACGGCTCTAAGTTTTGGAACTTGTTAACAAAGTTATCTTGAAGAGGCGGTGGCGCACTGTTTAGCAGGTCTTGACCTTTTTCGGTTAGATTCGCGTGAACCTTACGTCTGTCTGACACACTGCGCACACGCTGTACATAGCCGTTTTGCTCCAAACGGTCAATGATGGTAGTCGTCGTCGCCTGACTCACATTAGTGTGGTTCGATAACTCTTTGATCGTCACATTGCCCATCTCTTGGATTGCTCTCATTAAAATCAATTGAGGGCCAGTCAATCCATACTCTTTACTCAGCTTTTTCGAGTGTAAATCGATAGCGCGAATAATTTGGCGAATAGCGACCAGGATTTCGTCATGTTTGTCCAAGATGCAGACCTTTGTTCTTTTTTGCTGTGAGTGAGTTTACAGAGCAAATCGAGTCGCGCGGTTATACTGCCGGCGAGATGAGAATTACACTGTAAATTGATAGATTAATTCATTGATTTTTCCGCATTGTACTTATGTTAATACTATTCTCAATCTTTTCTGAAACTCTAACCCTGCGCAATATGGCACTTTTGTGAAATCACCCAGGATAAAAGCATGACTGATATAGAGCTTAAAGGTAAATGAGACTACGAACGAAGGCCGTCTCATTTACCGATTAGAGCGGCTTAGGCTGCGCTGTTGAGCTGAAAATCTCCGGTCAACGCACTATAGAACTCGCTATCATCCAAAATACCTACCAGTTGTTGGTCTTCCACCAGCAAGATTGGGTAATCACTCTGCTGTTTGAGTTTGATTGCGTCACGCATACCAATGTCAGGACTCGCCAACACCAGAGTAGACGGCTCAAGATCCAAATGTTCTGAATCTGACGCCTGCCATGTATGAAGGTTGAAGTCGCTTTCTCCTTTTACGCTGAACGCTCCTTCGACTTGCTCTATCCATACGTCTTTACTCGCGCAAATTTTCCAGCTCTGATCTTGCTGTTCAAGGTCTGCCATAGGCTGCATTAAGGAGCGCCCTTTAAGCACATTCAATGGGTTGGTATGGGCAACAAAGTCCTTCACATATTCGGTCTTTGGCTTAAGTACGATCTCTTCTGGCTTGCCATGTTGAATCAATTTACCCGACTCCATGATCGCGATGTTGTTACCGATTTTAAGCGCTTCATCGAGATCGTGACTAACGAACAAAATGGTTTTATTAAGCTTATTTTGCAGGGTAATTAACTCGTCTTGCAACTGAGCTCGAATCAGAGGGTCAAGTGCAGAGAAAGGCTCATCCATCAGCAGAATATCCGTGTCCATCGCGAACGCTCTTGCTAAACCAACACGTTGCTGCATACCACCCGATAGCTCATGTGGGAATTTGGTTTCCCATTCAGCAAGACCTACCATTTCAAGTTGCTCACGCGCTTTCGCTCGACGTGCGTCTCTTGCCATACCTTGCATCTCTAAGCCAAAGGCCACGTTGTCCAACACGGTCATCCAAGGCATAAGAGCAAACTTTTGAAACACCATAGATACACGATGAGTACGAAGGTGGCGCAAAGTCGCTTCATCACACTGCGCAAGATCGACCTGCTTGTCACCATCTTTCACTTCAAGTGAGCCACGGCTGATTGGATTCAAACCATTCACCGCGCGCAGCAATGATGACTTGCCAGAACCCGACAGCCCCATCAACACACAGATCTCACCCTCTTGAATATTCAAAGACACGTTGTCAACACCGACTACTTGGCCTGTCTCATCGATAATCTCCTGACGAGACATACCTTGATCGAGTTTCTCAAGCGCCAATTGAGTCTTATCGCCAAATACAACATCGAGGTTCTTAATGGTAATCGCATCCATTTTTTGCTTGTCGTTATCCATGATTAAGCCTCCTTCTGATTTGGTGTTTTACACAATCGGTCAAGAATGATCGCCACAAGAACGATCGCTAAGCCCGCTTCAAAACCTTGAGAAATGTTTACGGTATTCAACGCTCGAACTACCGGTTTTCCTAGGCCATCTGCACCGACTAACGCTGCGATTACTACCATCGACAGTGACAACATGATGCACTGAGTTACGCCTGCCATGATGCTTGGTAGAGCGGCTGGCAGTTCAACTTTCATCAACAATTTCATGCGGCTGGCACCGAATGCTTTGCCTGCTTCGATCAACTCTTCTGGCACCTTAGTGACTCCGAGATAGGTCAAACGAATCGGTGCAGCAATGGCGAAGATGATGGTGGATATAAGCCCAGGTACAATCCCTAATCCAAACAGCACTAAGGTTGGAATCAGGTAAACAAACGTTGGAACAGTTTGCATCAAATCGAGGATCGGTCTTAATACGGTATAGAGCCAAGGACGATGTGCCGCCATAATGCCCAATGGAACGCCAATTAATACGGAAATCGTTGTCGCAGCAAAAACAAGGACAAAGGTTTCCAGCATTTCTTGCCAGTACCCAAGATTTAGGATGGTCAGTAGCGCCGCCACGACAAACACCACCAGTGAAATCTTACGATGTAAATACCATGCGATTGCCGCTGTGACTAAAATCGGCACAGCAGGTGGCATCCACTTAAATACATCAACAAGAAACAGAATAACCGTCTCCAAAAAAATAGAGATAGCATCAAACAGTCCTGCCGCATTGAGCGTTAGCCAATCGACACTCGCTTCCATCCATTGACCCACAGGGATTTTGTTGTCGGTAATAAAATTCACAATATTGCCTTTTCTGTGGTGAGCTGCGCAAACAACTCACCATTTCCTTCTAGTTACGCTTTTACTTGCTTTAGATACGCTGATACCGCATCTTGCGCTGAGTCGCCTTTAAGAGTTTTTACATTCTTGAGCCATGCTTCCACCTGCTCTGGGTTACTGTTTAACCACTGCTGAGCAGCTTTGCTTGGCTGAACGTTCTGATTAAGAATGGCTTCCATTAATTCATTCTCCATATCGAGAGTGAACTCTAGGTTTTGAAGAAGTTGACCGACGTTTGAACACTCAGACAGATAGTTTGCACGCACGTTAGTGTAAACATTGGCGCCCCCGTAATTCGGGCCAAAATAGTCATCACCCCCGTCTAAATACTCCATCTCAACATTACTGTTCATTGGGTGCGGTGCCCAACCTAAGTAAACGATCCATTGGTTGCGACGAGCAGCACGAGACACTTGTGACACCATGCCAGCTTCACTTGATTCAACTAGACTGAAGTCTTTCAAACCGAAGGCATCTGAATCGATCATCGATTGGATTAGGCGGTTACCGTCGTTGCCAGGTTCAATACCATAGATGCGGTCTTTAAACTTATCGGCGTGCTTAGCAAGATCAGCAAAGTTTTTCACACCGGCATCGTAGACATATTTTGGGACAGCTAGCGTATATTTTGCACCTTCTAGGTTAGCTCGAACTGTTTCAACAGTGCCCGCTTCACGGTACTTGGCAATATCGCCCTCCATCGTTGGCATCCAATTCCCAAGAAAAATATCGATGTCACCATTCGCCATTGATGAGTAAGTCACCGGCACAGAGAGTAGGTCTGTTTTGGTTGTATATCCCAGACCTTTTAGTAGCTCGGTCGTCACCGCTGTCGTTGCGGTAATGTCGGTCCAGCCAACATCCGCAAAGCGCACGTGTTCGCATTGTTGAGGCTCTACAGATGCATAGGCGTTAAACGCAAATAAGCTCACCGCACTAGCGGCCACTGTCTTTTTGGTCAAGGTTTGGATAATTGTCATAGTGATTCCTTATATTCTTCCTTTTCACCACATCGATGTGGTTTCTGACTCATACTTTTATGGCTCAGTCTTTATTGACGACTGAGTCTAGATTTGTAATTAGGTTTCGTTGGCTAAGGCTCTTAACGGCTCGTTTTCGCGCTGCGTCTCTTGCCATCGCGGTGCTATCCAAACGGGAACATCGGCTGCCGCCAGTGGCGTTTTACCCAATATCAAATCAGAGGCACGCTCAGCGACCATGATGGTGGGTGCATTTAGGTTACCATTGGGAATGGTTGGGAATACCGACGAATCGACCACACGTAGGTTAGCAACACCGCGTACTCGACACTCTTCATCCAGAACCGCCATTGGGTCATCATCTGAACCCATCTTGCAGCCACAAGAAGGGTGATACGCACTTTCTACATTCTGTTTTACCCACTCATCGATCGCTTCGTCGGAGGTGATATCTGCTCCTGGCTGAATCTCTTCTCCACGAAATTTGTCCATCGCGGGTTGAGACAGGATTTCACGCGTTAAGCGGATACAATCACGCCAATCTTGACGGTCTTGCTCTGTCGAGATGTAGTTAAAAATGATTTCAGGTTTGTCATGCGGATCGGCCGATGTAATCGCCACTGTCCCTCGACTCTCAGGCTTATTCGGGCCAACGTGGACTTGGAAGCCATGGCCATCAAACGCAGCTTGTCCGTCATAGCGCATCGCGGCTGGCAAAAAGTGGTATTGAATATTCGGCCACTTAAGACCTTTTCGCGAGCGGATAAAGGCGCAGGATTCAAAGTGGTTGGTCGCACCAAGTCCTTTGCGAGTCAAAATCCACTCAGCACCAATCATGCCTTTGCTGACTAAACCGAGTTTACTGTTAAGCGTAATGGGCTCATTACAGTGATATTGAAAGTAGACTTCGAGGTGATCTTGCAGGTTTTCACCCACACCACTGAGTTCATGCTTAAGCTCTACGCCCGCCTTTTCAAGCACGGCTTTAGGACCAATACCGGATAACTGAAGTAACTGAACTGAGCCGATAGACCCGGCCGAAGAGATCACTTCTTTTGAAGCCGATGCCGTTTGAATCTTGCCTGATTTTTCAAACTCAACACCTATCGCTTTCCATTCGTCAGACTCTTGCTCTAGCAATACCTTACGAACCACCACGCCTTTGATAAGAGTGAGATTGGAACGTTTTAACGCTCTACGCAGGTAGGCATTCGATGTCGAGGCGCGAACCCCTTTGTCCACCGTCATATGCATTGCGCCAAAACCTTCTTGCTGGTAACCGTTGTAATCTTTAGTTTCTGGGTAACCTGCATCCTTACCCGCATCAATGAACGCTTGATACAGCGGGTTGAGCGACATGTCATTACCGTTACAAGTTCCAACAGGTCCATCACCGCCTCGATAAGCATCACAGCCCTGATTCCAAGACTCAGCACGACGAAAGTAAGGGAGACACGCTTGGTAATTCCAACCCACAGCGCCCTGCTCTTCCCACTCGTCAAAATCGCAAGCGTGACCGCGAACGTAAACCATACCGTTGATTGATGAGCTACCACCGAGCACTTTGCCACGAGGACAGTGCAACTGACGGCCATCAAGGCCAGACTCTTGCTGAGTTTCAAATTGCCAAGCGTACTTTTCTGTATTCATCGGGTAAGAAAGGGCTGTCGGCATCTGGATAAAAATACTCTTATCCGTCCCCCCCGCTTCTAGCAATAAAACGTTATGTTGACCGCTTTCAGTGAGCCGATCGGCCAACACACAGCCGGCCGAACCCGCGCCGACGATAATATAATCGTAGCGTTGTTCCATGTTCTGTTCTCCGTGAGAGGTTAAGCGTTATGCATAAGGGCTGGCGTAGTCGCCTAGCTCAATAAGAATGCTCTTGGTTTGGGTGTAATGAAGTAGGGTTTCTGGCCCATTTTCGCGACCAACCCCAGACAACTTATAACCACCGACAGGCATCTCGGCAGGTGAATCGCCCCAAGTGTTTACCCAGCAAATACCGGCTTGCATTTGATGGATAACGCGGTGAGCTCGCGATAGGTTTTGGGTAAAGACACCCGCAGCTAAGCCATAATGGGTGTCGTTTGCGCGGCGAATAACATCATCTTCATCAGTAAACTTAAGTACCGACATCACAGGCCCAAAGATCTCCTGCTGGACATGAGGCATATCATCATCACAATCCACAAACACGGTTGGCACTACAAAATTGCCATCGCCTAAGCCATTCTCAGTGACTTGATAACCGCCTGTCAGCAGCGTTGCACCTGACTGTTTAGCCATATCAATCGCTTCAAGAACCTTAGATAGGTGTTGCTTGGAAATAAGTGCACCGATTTGTGTTTCAATGTCCATTGGATCACCGATCACGAGCTTTTCTGTGCGCACCTTTAGCTGGTCGACAAACTCTTGATAGATGTTTTCATGGACATAAACACGCGTACCATTGGTACACACTTCACCTTGGGTGTAGAAGTTAGCCACCATCGCTGCAGATACCGCATCATCAAGCTTGGCGTCATCAAAGATAATCATTGGCGACTTACCGCCAAGTTCCATAGTGACCGACTTAAGGGTCTTTGCACTATCAGCCATGACCGCTTTGCCCGTGCCTGTTTCACCAGTAAAAGAGACTTTGGCAATATCAGGGTGTGCCGTCAGCATTTGTCCCACACGGTAATCACCCTGAACAACATTAAACACACCATCAGGCAAACCTGCTTCCGTGAAAATTTCAGCCAATTTTAGTGCAGTAAGCGGCGTTTCTTCTGAAGGCTTGAACACCATTGCATTACCCGCAGCTAATGCTGGTGCGGATTTCCACATCGCTATCTGAATTGGGTAGTTCCATGCGCCAATGCCAGCACACACACCCAAAGGCTCTCGACGTGTGTAGAAAAACTGGCTTTCACTCAAGGGTTGCTGTTCACCTTGCAGAGTCGGCGCGAGACCTGCGTAGTACTCAATGACGTCTGCACCAGAAGCCACATCCACTTCAATCGCTTCTTGCAATGGCTTACCCGTATCAGCAACCTCAAGCCTTGCAAGGTCATCGTTTCGTGTTCTAAGTATTTCTACTGCCTTGTTCAAAATACGACTGCGCTCGACAGCACTCATTGCCGACCACACCGCAAAACCACGCTGCGCTGATTCAACCGCTCGATCGAGATCGGATTGAGATGCTTGGCCAATGATCGCAATAGGTTCACCATTGGCAGGGTTAGTGCTAACGAAGGTTTCCCCAGACGTAGCAGCAACCGTTTTTCCATCTATGTATAAAGAGTTCATTTCCATTTCAGTATCTGACTTAGTTTCTATTTCGGCTCTATTGGCCAATTAAAATGACAAGCATGTAACTGTGCTAATCGACATTCAGCGAGTAGAAGGTCAACTGTTTGTCGAGGTAATCGTTAATGATTGCGCGTGCTTTGTTTGCATCAATGCCTTCGGGGTTGAGCGTCCCACGTAGCCAAATGCCATCAATCAGAGATGCAATACCATGTGCCACCAACTCAGCTTGCTCCGGATCTAACAATGCCTTTAGTTCGATAAGCAAATGAGAAATTAGACGTTTTTCATTGACGCGTTGCAGCCGTTTGAGCTGATCGTCGTGCATTGAGTAGGACCAAAATGCCAGCCAAGTCTTCGCGACCTTGTTCTCTGCTTGGTAGCCTTCAAAATTTCCATTGATAATGGCGTTGATTCTTTGTTGATGAGAATGAGTCGGTAATTCTCTTAGAGCCTTGGTGATGGTCACCGATAGTTGGCGTAATATCTCACGCATCGTCTCTTCGAGTAGCCCGTGCTTACCACCAAAATAGTGGTTGATGATTCCAGTAGAGACTCCAGCTTCTTTGCTGATCAACGCAATGCTGGCCGAATGCAAACCAACGCGATCAATCACCGTCATTGTGGCTTGTACGAGTTGTGGTTTTCGGATATCTGGCATCCCTACTTTGGGCATTTTCGAGTCCTTTTATTTTTTATTGAACGTTCAATTAATTATAAAATGACAGAAAACTAGTTAGGGTTCAAATGATTATTTTAATAAAATGGATACGAACGGCTCTCAAAAAAGTCACAATTTCAATTAAAAACAACACCTTAATTAATAATTTGACCTCTAAATAAAAACTATAAAGATTTGAGGTATGATGTTTATTACTCGATAGTTTTGGGCGTAACTTGGTCATTTTACGAGCAAGGACGCGACTTCCAATCGTGTGAGTATTACAGACAAAAAAAGCCGCCCAACGACTCATTGGGCGGCTAAATTCATATATATCTTGGAGAAGCGTTACTGATTTAAGTGGTTTAACAAGCGCTCCGTTGGACGAACAATCGCAATGATCGATTCATCGTAGATCTTCGCAGCATCAGATAGGATAACTTGGTAGGCATTCGCGTCTGCTTCACGAACTTGCTCACCCGCTTTCGCTTTAGCAATCAAGGTTAACGCCAGATCAGCAACGTCGACCGTTTTCTCTGCCACCACCACGGTCTCTACCGAAGAGACATTGGCAGCAAAAATAGTTTTAGCGGCAAGTGCAGCCGATTTTGCTTGCTGATAATGCTCTGTAAGTTGCTCCAATGCCTGTTGATTGCCTGTCGCAACTTCGTTGACCAACTCTTGCATCTCATACACCGCGTAGCTTTCTACTGGCAGCGCATCAACAAAGCGATTTAGGCGCTCGTATTGACTGTACAAAGTGCCTTTAGGCTCTGTTGAGTTCCACTTCTCCCAGTTACGAGCATAGTATTGTGCTGGCTCGGTGTACTTTGAAAGAATACGAAGATCTTGGATATCTTGGCCTCTGGCAATACGCTTCAGCAACATATCTGCATCCGCGTGGTGACGCAGACCGACTGAGATTTCCGACCATGTGTCCATCGCTTTCATGCGTTTGTACATGCTGCGCTCATCGGTCAGTTCTGCATCCGACCAGAAACGTTCTGCAATCGCGTAGCTACGAGGCCATAAGTAGTTTTACCGTGAGGCTGTCTTTGTTCTCAAGCCATATCGTAATCTCACCACCCAGAATCAACTCTTTTTCTTTGTCGGTAAGCTCAGCAGGGTAACCACCATTAGGCTCAGGGATGACACTACCTTCAATATCGCTACTCGCAATCACTTCACCTGTGGTTGGCCAGCGCACGTTACCAATCAATTGATAACTGCCCTCAGAGAAGCCATTTGGATTGAGGTTCAGGTTGAACTCAGTGTAAGACATGAAGTTATCGAAGTGACCGACAAAGGTTTTGCCCGGCACATAATCAAGGATGTAGATCTCTTCACGAGACTTACCGTTGTAATCGCTAAACGCACGGAAAGTACCGTCTTTTGCTTCAATGATAGTAAGCGTTCCCTTACGAGGACTGCCTTTAGAACGAGGCTTTTGCCACTGGTAAGTCACGAATTTCTCACCGCTGTGAAGCTTATCATCAACCGTGATACCTGTTGGCATAGGGTCATTGCGATAGTGGTAGCTCGTAGGCTGAGGCTGGTCTAGGTAATAGCCAGTAGACAGAATGCCCGCATAACCTTCTTTGGCAGCACGACCGATACTGTCGTGACCTTGCCAGCTTTGAATCACGATAGAAGTTGGCAGATCTTTATGCCAGATCTCATCCCAACCCGTCATCTTCTTACCACGCTCTTCCAACATCTTCTCAACTCTTACGTTGAGGTAAGACTGCAAACCTCGCTCACCATCAATACCATTCTCTTGAATAAACTTCTGATGCTTTTCGCTATTGATCCATTGAGAGTAATTCGGCTCGTCGCCACCAATGTGGAAGTACTCATCTGGGAACAACTCGGTCACTTCATCAAACACATCACCCAGCATTTCATAAAGCTCTGGGTTTAGAGGGTCCATCAATGGCTCAAACACACCCCAGCCGCGCTCTTGGTCATAACTTTGACCTTCGCCACCCGACATTAAGTGTGGGTAGGCATGCGCCACAGCAGAAGAGTGCCCTGGCAGTGAGACTTCTGGAATCACACGAATACCAAGGTTACGAGCGTACTCGACTAGATAACGAACTTGGTCTTTGGTGTAGTAATCACCATCGGTAGTTTCTGACCATAGGCGCGGCCAAGATTCCGTTTGAATGCGGATACCTTGGTCGTCCCAGAAGTGCCAATGGAACACGTTCATTTTTGCAGAAGCCATCGCATCTAGCTGACGAATCAACACATCAAATTCAATAAAGTGACGAGAGGTATCGTAGGAAACGCCACGCCAACGGAAGCGAGGTTCATCAACAATTGTAACGGCAGGGCAGTCGCTGTTGTTTCAACGAGCTGTAAAAGGGTTTCTATACCGTGAATAGCGCCATAAGGACTTGGGGCGCTCAGCGTGATTTGTTCGCCCTGAGTGGTAATCTTATAAGACTCGTCTGAGTCGATGTTCTGAATTTCAGACTTTGGAGTTGCGTCAATATCAATGATCAGGTTTGCTTCGTCTGCGCTATCAACCTGCCAATTCAGAATCGGGATACCGGTTTGGCGTACCAAACGGTCGACAAAGCGTTTCGCCGTGTACTCAACACGATCAGAATTAAAGCCTTTGATGTAAACCTTGAAGTTACCGTCGACCTGTACTTGCCCTGCTTGTAGTTCAACCGTTTGAGGGTACGGCATTAAGTTAAGATCGGTATTCGGAGCCATTGCTAACGCCATTGGGGACACTACTGAACCTGAAATCAATAGAGATAATATAGTTTTTTTCATTATTAATTTTCCTATATAAGAGCGGTTCTGTTTGGTTTCTCGGAGGCGATTCACAAAACAGAACCATCAGCCACTGCTGCTGGTTACAGTGAGCTCAAAAGCCTCTCGCCTGGTTAAAAACGAATGAGCTCACAAATTTATGACTAGCTAACAAGCTCAACAGCTTCACGAACCAATACCGCGATCTGATCCCACTGCTCGTTTTCGATCATCTTTGGAGACACCATCCACGTGCCACCGCAGCACACCACGCGATCAACGGCTAAGTAATCATTGACGTTGTGTTTGCCGATACCACCTGTAGGCATGAGTGACACATCAACGTATGGCGCTAGCAAAGATTTCACCATGTTGATGCCGCCAGACGCTTCTGCTGGGAAAAACTTCAAGAAGTTAAGACCAAGTTCAAGCGCTTGCTCTACTTGGCTTGGGTTATTTACGCCAGGAACGATTGGCATGCCGATCTCTTGGCAACGCTTAACCGTGTTTGGGTTCAAACCAGGCGCTACGATGAATTCACTGCCCGCCTCTTTCGCAAGGTCGATCTGCTCAGGGGTTAATACTGTGCCAGCACCGATACACATCTCTGGATAGGCATCACGCATCGCACGAATCGAATCCGCTGCCGCTTCGGTACGGAAGGTCACCTCAGCCACTGGTAGACCGTTTTCTACTAACACTTTTGCTAGTGGAATCGCGTGTTCCACCTTGTTGATTTGAATAACAGGGATAACTTTGAATTGCTTAAGTGTGTTGATCATTTCTTGAGACATAATAATTTCGCTTTATCTTTCTATTTTTTGATTAAGTGGTTCATAGCGCTTACCGGGATAATGGCGCCTGAATATTGAATAACGGTAGAAGCCAGCTGGTGTCCGAGTTCAGCGGCTTCGGTAGCACTCTCGCCCGTTAAGCGTGCCGCTAAGTAACCCGCCGCAAAAGAGTCACCGGCAGCGCATGTATCAACAACGTTCGCAACAGCTGTGGCTGATACGTAGCTTTCTACTACCTTGCCGCTTTCTACCTGAACGATTTTGCATGGCTCGCAACCACGCTTGATAACGATCTCTTGGCAACTCAAGCGCAAGCAGCGTTGTTGAACGCTCTCTGAGTTACCCCATACAAGCAAGTCGTCGTCTTCAGTGATCAGCGCGATGTCTACTAAAGGCAATAACTTAGCGTACCAATGTTGAGCTTGGTCAGTGGTCCAAAGTTGCGGGCGATAGTTGTTGTCAAAAATCACCTTACCGCCTTGATTTGAGAACACACCAATGGCCTTCAAAAGGCGTTCACGTGAGGTGTCATCTAAAATCGCGATGCTGATGCCGCTGATGTAAACCGCGTCGACTTGTTTCTCTGTCAGCGCGATTTCAAGCTTATTCAGGTCGTCAGTTTGGAAGTAAGATTTGACTGCCGCGTCGTTGCGCCAGTAATGAAAGTGTCGTTCACCAGTCTCATCGGTTTCGACCATGTAGAGACCTGGAAGTTTGTTCGCAATGCGCTCTACGAAATGGGTTTGAATACCTTCTAACTGCCAGCTATCAATCATATTTTGAGACAGTTCATCGCCACCAAGACCTGTCGCGTAATGCACGGATAGGTCTTTGTTTTGAGTTAAGCGAGAAAGGTAAAGCGCGGTATTTAGCGTGTCACCGCCAAACTTTTTGGTTAATGGAGAGCCGCTGATTTCGACCATACATTCGCCAAAAAAAACAATATTGAAGTGAGAAGATACAGGCATAGCCGATCCTAAAATAGAGAGATAAACGAGGTGAAAAGGCCCTGCCACTAAACAGGGCCTGAATTAAGCAAACCAGTTGTGGAGACTAGGTTTAGCTTGTTTGATTTGCAGGGCGTTGAGGTGCCGCTTCTTCTTCAAGCACGCCAGTCTCAGACATTTCCATCTCCATCAGAGCACGCTCGTCATCAAGAATCGCTTTTGCCATTTCTGGTGTTATTTGGTTAGCCGGAGTCACTAGGCTCACGACCACACCTGCTGTGAGCGCGAATAGGCAAGAAGGAATCACAGGATTACCCCAGAAAGCAGTGAGGTCTGCGTTGAGCATGACGATGAATGAAGCCACAGAAGCACCCACTAGCGTTGCAATTGCACCTTGCCAGTTGTACCGTTTCCAGAATTTACCCAACATACCGCACACGAACATGCCTGACATAACCGTTGAAATCATCTTAGTGATGTAGCCAATGATGTCGTTTGACGTCAGTGCAAACAACAGTGCAAAACCAATCACCACAACCAAAGCTAAACGAGAGTAGTTCATCATTGATTCTTTGTTCGGTACACGACCTGTGAACATCACGTATACGTCACGCAGCAGGATAGACACACCAGCAATCGCATCTGAGCTTGCGCTCGACATGGTTGCAGATAGGCCGGCGATAAGAACAATCATGCCAACACCAACAGGCAGTACCGTTGCTGCAATGTAAGGGAACGAGAAGTTAGGGTTATCCAGCGTCGGGTCGATAGCGTGTGCTGCCATACCAATGATTGCTGGGATGATAGAGAAGAAGAAGTACAACACACCAGACGCTACGAATGAACGGCGTATAGTTGAAACGTCTTTACCAGAGTAAATGCGTTGACGGAATGAAGGCGTTGCCAATACACCAACACCGATGACCACAGCCAGAGAAACCGCAGGCAGAATACCTAGTTTATCGATTGCTAAAAAGCTCGTAGCAGCAGGGTCCATCGCAGCGTAAAGGTTATCCATGCCACCAATGTGGTTCACCGACATCACTGCCATCAAGATGAAGCCAGCAAAAAGGATGATTGCTTGGATAGTATCGGTCCATACAACTGCTGTGTAGCCACCGATAACAACGTAGATAGTGAATGCCGCTGCAATAATGATCTTCGCAAGGTTAAGGTCAATGTCAGCAATCCACGCTAGGTACATGCCACCACCAAGAATATGCGCACCTAACCAGCCGATGGATGCGATGAAGATAAGTAGGCCAACCACGTTTTTCACGATTCGGTTAGCACCCACGTAATACGCGAGCTCTTCACTCATTGTCATGAAGTTCAGCTTACGAACCGGAGCAAACCATAACGCAAGCAATAGTATGCCAACAGCACCGCCAATTCCGTACAGAGCACCAGCCCAGCCATTTGCGTAGCCGAAGCCAACCGCACCCATACTTGAACCCGTACCGACCATCGTCGCTACCGTTGTACCAAGTACTAAAAATAGTGGCAGGCCACGGCCGCCTAATAAGAAATCTTCGCCAGATTTTTGATTACGCGAGACAAACCAGCCTAACCAAATTAAAAAACATACGTACACGCCGAAGCCTGTAAGAAAAAGAGTGCTGTTCATTTGACACCTCTCAGTGAAATATTAAGTTCATTCCTGAACTTTTATTTATGATTCATTCATTTTATATTTCATATAATTACTTTATTTTTTGTATTTTAATTAAAGTAATTTTTATAAAGTAGGGTGAGAGTATTAAGGAATAATAACAAGGATAACTACGCCCTAATACTCTCTAAGTCGGTTATTGTGATTAGGTTATAACTAAACGCGATCAGCGCGGTAGCAAGTCACATCGACTTCAACTTTCACGTCTACAACTAAGTCGCAAACCATGCAGATACGTGCCGGTGGGTTAGCCCCAAAGAACTCTTTGAATACCTTGTTAAATGATTGGAAGTAACGAGAGTCTGTTAGTACAACCTTTACGTGTACTACGTCTTCTAGGCCGTAGCCTGCTTCAGTCATGATATCGACACAGTTTTGGATCGCTAGACGAGACTGGTCAATAATGCCACCCTCAACTACCTCACCATCTGTCATCGGTGTCTGGCCAGAAACGTATAGGAAACCACCTGCTTCCGTTGCGCGTGCAAATGGTAAATGTTGTCCGCCTGTACCTGTTCCGCCTTCAACACCGTAACGTTTAATAGTCATTTTTTAACTCCACTTCTTTATAGATAATATTGGTTTATTTCCAATATATTTAAATTAATTCGTCGTTTTATTTTCGCTTATTCAATTAATTACGATAAATAAAAACACCAGAACGATTATTTCTTACTTTTCCTTTCTGGTAACTTAGCTCACCATTTACAAATACACTTTCTATTCCTTCAGCAACTGAAATAGGATTTTCAAATGTTGCTGTATCTTTAATATTCTTTGGATCAAATAAAACTAAATCAGCAAATGCACCTTGGCGAATTTCACCTCTTCCCGCGAGGTTGTAGCGTTTAGCCGACATTCCGGTCATTTTGTGAATCGCTTCTGATAACGCGAACAGTTTTTCATCTCGGCAGTAGTGACCAAGCACTTTCGGGAAAGTACCCCACAGTCTCGGGTGTGGATGCGGGTCATTAGGCAGACCATCGGAACCAACCATGGTCAGCTTGTATTTCAATACACGTTTTACGTCGTTCTCATCCATGCAGTGATAAACCGCACCAGCTGGTTGAAGCGCTTTCGCGGCGTCCATCAATGGTAGGTTCATTTCACCAGCAATTTGCTTTAGGGTTTTGCCTGCATGTTCTGGTTTTGCTTGAGACCAAGTGATGAAGATGTCGAAATCGTCCGTCACCTGTTTCAAATCTAATGTCGAAGAGCTCGCAGAGTATGGGTAGCAGTCGCAAGACACATCTTGGTGCTCTGAAACCTTGTCCATCAAATCAAGCACTTCAACGGTTCTACCCCAGTTGCCCGCACCTGCACATTTAAGGTGGGAAATAACAACCGGCACTTTTGCATATTGCCCGGTCTCAAACGCCTCTTCCATCGCGCTTAAGATCTCTTCAAATTCAGTACGCATATGTGTGGTATAGATACCGCCATGGTTAGACAGCACTTTGGCTAACTGCATCACTTCATTTGCGTTCGCTTGTTTCGCACTTGCGTAAGCTAAGCCCGAACTCAAACCTAATGCACCTTGTTCCATCGCTAAATCAAGGTTGTTCTGCATCTCTGCAATTTCATCTTCTGTTGCGGTGCGTTGCAGGTCATCCATCACTTGGTTACGCAGCGTGGTGTGACCCACTAAGGCTGCGACGTTTACTGCAGGTTGTGCTTGCTCCACCGCTTGTGCATACGCGGCAAAGGTTGGGTATTTGAAATCAGCCTGCGCGCCTAAAAGGTTCATAGGATCTGGAGGGTCACCAGCTAAAACCGTCGGTGACGCACTGATACCGCAGTTACCAACAATCACGGTTGTCACACCTTGGCTGATCTTTGGCAAGCAGTCAGGGTAACGAATGACGTTGGTGTCGTCGTGTGTGTGCACATCGATAAATCCAGGAGCCAATGCTAAGCCTGCTCCTTCAACCAACTGGGCACAATCTTCATGATCAATGCTGCCAATTTCGGCGATTTTTCCATCTCGGATTGCTACATCGGCACAAAACGATTGTTCGCCGGTGCCATCGAACACCTCTACATTTTTAATTATCGTATCGAACAACATTTCTCACTCTCTCAATCCACTCTCTTGATGGAGCTATATTAAAAATCCAACCGATGATTTTCAGTGACAAAACACACATAATATTTTAATTTGTGTGATAGTTTCTATCACAAAACACATTACAGATATATTTAAACATTAAATAACAATCACTTAAATCATGTTAGGAATCAGCAATGAAACATAACCCTGCGCAAAAAGATGTTATAAAGTATCAAAAAGATTGTTTCGTCTTGACTGAAAAAGGCCAAAAAGGGAGAGCAATATCACAAACTGAGGACGGCGTTTATCGACTGGTCGATGAGGATATATCGCTTCCGGTAGCAATTATCAAACAATCAGCCTTAACCAATAATCTGAATTGGATGCAATCATTCGCCGATCATCATCAGGTGAAATTATCACCACATGGTAAAACATCGATGACACCTGATTTCTTTCGCCAGCAACTAGAAAATGGCGCTTGGGGAATTACTGTTGCGACACCTGCACAAGCAGAGGTTGCAGCAATGGCGGGAGCAAAAAGAATCATCATGGCCAACCAATTGGTAGGTAAAACCAATATTGCGATCATCGAACAACTTATTCGTGAATTCGACGTCGACTTTTACTGCTGTGTCGATTCACCAGTGAACGTGCAGCAATTGAGTCAACACTTCGCTAACACCGAGCAATCGCTAAAAGTTCTGATCGAGTTTGGAGTACCAGGCGGACGCTGCGGCTGTCGCTCACCACAAGAAGTTCTGGAGCTGGCGCAAGCCATTCAAGACGTGCCTGCGCTTTCGCTAACGGGTATTGAGGTGTATGAGGGGGTGATTCATGGTGACAATGCCGAGCAAGATATTCGTACCTTCATAAAGCAAGCACTAAGCTCTGTCAAAAACCTTGCATCAGATGGGCTGATCACAGGGCAGCCAATCATCACTGGTGCAGGTTCTGCTTGGTATGATGTGGTGGCAGAATGTTTGGCAAATCTAACCGATTACTTGGCGATAATCCGCCCAGGCTGCTATGCCATTCACGATACTGGGATCTACCTAGATGCTCAAAGCAAGGTGTTGCAACGAGCGCAGGTAAACCAAGGTTACGCCTGTGAATTAGGTGGGGATTTAGAGTCGGCGCTTGAGGTTTGGGCATATGTTATCTCTCGTCCTGAGCCAACCAAACTGGTGGTTGGGCTAGGTAAACGTGATGTGGCTTTTGATGCGGGTTTACCAATTGCTGAACGCGGATATCGCGATGGTGACGCTATCTCAGTAAAAGGTCTGACGGCGACTGCCGTGATGGATCAACATACCTTTGTGGAAACGGACGGTTCTTCAGAGATTGAAGTGGGTGACATGATTGCGTTCTCAACCTCACACCCGTGTTTGACTTTCGATAAGTGGCGTTACATTGCTATCAGCGATGACGACTATCAGGTAACAAACTGGGTAGAGACCTGCTTCTAGCTCGATTTTTCAATAGGCTAGAATCAGCCAAACATTCAGATATACTAACGGGGCTAAGGCATAGCCCCATCAACAAAGGATCAGGATTCTTGAGTTTAGAAGTAGATATCATTTCACAGATAACCGAGCGTTTTCCCGCTCTTCGTGATGCCGAGAAAAAAGTCGCCAAGCTGATCATGGATGACATTGAGTTTGCCGCCAAAGCCAGCATTACAGAACTCGCTGAAAACGCGCAAGTGAGCGAAGCTACCATTACCCGTTTTGCTAAGGCGATTGGCTGTAACAACGTACGTGACATGAAGATCAAGCTTGCTCAAACCCTAACGGTTGGCCAGCGCTTTATTCTCGAACCTGTGAACCAAACTGGCTATCAAGGTATCTACGAGTCGATCAAGCAGAGCCTAGACATCAACCGCACTCTGTTCAAAGAACAAGACATTGAAACCGCGGTAAACTGGCTACACAACGCCAGACAGATTATTGCTATTGGCATGGGTGGCGGCTCAACTATTGCCTCTCAAGAGCTGCAACACCGACTGTTTCGTTTAGGCTATCCAGTGGTGTCGTACAACGATGGCTTAATGTCACGCATGGTTGCCGCTACAGCCGATGCCAATGATGTGATGGTGATGATTTCGGCGACAGGCTTTACGCCCGTTATAACCGAAACTGCCGAACTAGCGAAACAATATGGACTTAAGATCATCGCGATTACGCCACAAGATACGCCACTATCAAACATTGCGGATATCTTGTTACCTATCAAGCACATGGAAACTGATTTCATCTACAAACCATCGGCGTCTCGCTACGCAATGCTAGCGTTAGTGGATGTACTTTCAATGGGTATGGCAGTCAATCACAAGAACCGCTCGCGCGATAAATTGCGCCGCTTGAAGGTTGCTTTAGACTCCTACCGAGGAGGGGGCGACCGGCAACCTCTTGGTGACTAAAACCCTTTTCAGTCATAAGCTTTGTCTCGATGTAAAAACAAAAAACTCCGACGCGATGTCGGAGTTTTTTTGTTCAAGCGGCCACAATCGGCATCAGTCCCAATTCAAGGTCTGCCAATTCGGTCTGTTGGCCAATGCCTTCAGTCGTGGGCATGGGTTCACCAAATACGCATAATCCGCATACTCACAAAGCGGCAGATCATTGATCGAGTCAGTGTAGAAATGAATCTCTGAGTACGTTGTCGGCTGCGCAGCAATCCACTGCTCTAAGCGTGTCACTTTACCCTCTCGATAGCTCGGCACGCCTTCTATTTTGGAGGTGTAGCGCCCTTGCTGCTCGACCAGATCGATACCAAGTGCCTCAGGAATGCCGAGTTTTTGTCCTACGACTTCAACCAAAAAAGTCACACTCGCAGAGATGATCAGCATGTCAATTCCATCGCGCTTTAGCTGCCCTATCAATGGCAGAGTCTGCTTAAACAGATTAGGTAGAACTTTGGTGTCAACGCACTCCTCAACCAAGGCATTCACTTGCTGTGTCGTCATATCAGCAAGCGGCTGCATGGCGAATGTCAGGTAATCTTCCATATCCAGCTTACCTTGGGTGTAAAGCCCCATAAGGCGCTGATCTTCTTCAACAAAACTTGCATCACTCACAATACCTTTTTCGACTAAGAACTCATTCCACATCATCGCAGCATCGCCGTTGACTAGGGTTTCATCCATATCAAATACATACAAAGGCTTAGACATCTTAGGCTCTCACAGGCTGAATTTCGTTTAAATTAAATAGCAACTCTAGTTGGCTACCGTTGGCCATTAGACGCTCAGAAGAACGATTTAACAGGTCGACAGTGAGCTCACACTCATCCACATCAACTTGATAGCGAATCACGTTACCCAGCAGCTGATGATTACGGATCGTACCCATTTTTGGTGCTGAAATATGTGCACCATACTGTCTTCCCTGCTCTTTGACATAAATGGATTCAGGGCGTATCGCGACCTTCCAATCGGTATCGATATCAAAAAGTTGCTTAGCTTTGTTCGCCTGCACCAAGTTGTAGTGCCCCATAAAACCTGCAACAAACTCATTGGCAGGTTGAGTGTAGATCTCTTCAGGTGTACCTGCCTGAACGATCTCACCTTTATTCATCAAGAAGATGCGATCGGACATGATCATCGCCTCTTCTTGGTCGTGAGTAACAAAGATAGTCGTCAGATCCATCTCTTTTTGGATATCACGGATCTGCTGACGAAGGTGCTTACGGATCTTAGCATCCAATGCAGAAAGCGGTTCATCAAGCAGCAAAATACGCGGCTTCACCACCAACGCACGCGCTAGAGCAACGCGTTGACGCTGACCACCTGATAACTGATGTGGATAGAAGGTCTCTTTACCTTTCAAGTCCACCAGCTCAATCACTTTTGCTACTTCACGTTTAATCGCTTCGCCAGCCAGCTTTTTCATTTTCAAACCAAAGGCGATGTTGCCCTCTACCGTCATGTTTGGGAACAATGCATAGGATTGAAAAACCATACCGATACCACGCTGCTGTGGCGCTTGGTGAGTGATGTCTTCACCATTGACCCAGATTTGACCATCATCGACTGGGTTTAGCCCTGCCAAGCTACGTAGCAGGGTTGATTTACCACAACCACTTGGCCCAAGTAGGGTAATAAACTCACCTTTCTCGATAGTGAATTGAATGTCTTCAAAAACGGTGTTGTCACCGAAACTTTTCGTTAGATTGTGTGCGTTTACATAACTCATTATTTGACTCCACGGCTAAAACGACTTGCCATCCAAGTCAGTAAGAAAATGAATAGGAAGTAGGTCATCACCAAGGCTGAAGTAAAGTGGCCGCTGGTCTGACGCATGTTGTATAGATAAATTTGTAGCGTCTCGTAGCGTGTTCCAACCAAGATGTTGGCAAACACGAACTCACCCAGTAGGAACGAGAACGATAGGAATAGAGATGCCATCAAGCCCTTCTTCAGGTTCGGTAAAATAATCAATAAGAAAGCCTTTGTGGTGCTCGCGCCGAGCAGGTGCGCGGCATCCATCAAATCATGCAGATTGATCGCCTGAAAGCTGTTAGCGATAGCGCGATACATGAATGGCAGCGCAATGGTGAAGTAGGTACCAATTAAGATCCAAGGTGTGCCGATAAGTGCAATTTCGCTATCGGCATACAGCTGTAGCAGGCCGACAGAAGAGACTACTGGTGGCACAGCGAACGGCAATAAGATCATGATATTCATTACTTTGTCCAGTTTCGGGAAATAGTAGAACACCACAAATATTGCCGGAAGAATCAGCACCACACTCAGTGCTAATGCCGCGATACAGATAAACAGTGAACGACCAAACGCTTGTAGGAAGCGCGGGTCCGTCAGTAGGCTAACGTACCAATCCAGAGTAAAACCATCAGGTAGAATAGTTGCTCCCCAACGTGATGACAGCGAGTACACGAACGTGGCAAGAATTGGAATCATCATGATGCCAACGATCGAGAAAACCACCGTTTTATGAAAGCGAGTATTAACGTTTTGCATTAGCTTTTCTTCCCTGCATAACTCTTACTGATAAGCCATTGGTTAATCACGGTGATAAATGCCAGCATCGCCATCAGAATCACAGAAATTGCAGCGGCTAGATTTGGTTCAAGGAACAGATCACCCGAAACCAGACTCGCGATTCGAATAGTAATGACATTGTAGTTACCAGAAGTGAGTGCATAGACACTGGCGTAAGCGCCTATCGCGTTGGCGATCAGAATAATAAAAGTGCCGAATAGCGCTGGAGATAAGACAGGCAAGCCAACCTTAAGCCAGTACTGCCACGTCTTTGCGCCAAGCAATGCAGATGCTGCCTGCCAATCGTCGCTCAACGCATCAAACGCTGGGTATAACAGCAACACTGCCAGTGGAATTTGAAAGTAGATATAGATCGCCAATAAGCCCCACTTTCCGTAGAGGTCAAACTCTCCCAATAGACCATATTGCTTCAGCAACAAGGTTATCGCACCGTTGGTACCAAGGATGATGATGAAAGCGAAAGAGAGTGGTACACCGGCAAAGTTGCTACTCATGTTGGTAAAGGCGATCACGCCGTCGCGAATTTTGCAGTCAACGCGACGCAGAGAAGAAACCAATAAGGTAGCAATCGCTAGACCAAACACACTCGACCATACGGACAGCCACAAACTGTTACCAAAGGCTTGCATCATGAAAGCAGAATCAAACACCTCGGTGTAGTTTTCGAGCGACAACTCGCCGTCGTAAAAGAAGCTGTTAATCAGCACCCAAACCATAGGGGCTAGCTGAAACAGGTAGAAAAACAGCGCGAACGGTGCCAACCATAAAGCGGGCTTAAAGCGTTTGAACCAAGAAGAGGCCTTAGGTTTCGACGCGTTTACGTTTAGTGAATTCGATTTTTGGGTAATGGCAGGACTGCTCATAGTGCTAACAATTCCTGAGTGTAAGATTTATTGTGTTCTAAATTAAGGAGTTGGCACACAGTGCCGCAAATATCGGTCTGCTTTATCTGGCACTCTTGATGCGTGAATTTATCGCCAATCACAAAGAACGGGACTTCGCGCTCTTCCGCCAGAATGCCACCGTGAGAAAGGTCGTCGTTCATACCGTGATCGCTGGTCACAATCACTTGATAGCCATCTTCGATCCACCCTTTAATGTAGTTCGATAGGAATATATCGGCACCACGCGCACTATTGCGATACTGGCGCGAGTCCAGTCCATGCTTGTGGCCCATATCGTCGATATTCATTGGGTGGATCAGCAAGAAATCTGGCTGATACGTTAAGCGCAAGTGCTCTGCATCCAGAAACAGCGCCTCATCTGGGTAGTGGTCCCAGTGATAGAAGCAGCCGTGTTGAATGTTCAAACTCTCGTCGTGAGTAAAACGATCACGAACCGGATCGAATGGCGCACGATTATAGAGCTCGCTCACCCAGTGATACGCAGCCGCAGCAGTGGTTTTGCCCTGCGTTTTTGCCAAGCTAAAGATCGACTCGTGATTGGAGAGACGCACAATCTGGTTGTTAACGATGCCGCTCTCCACAGGACGAACCCCGGTGAGAATGCACTCATACAGTGGGCGTGACATAGATGGCAGTTCACACTGCATCGGATAAAGCGTCGCGCGCATTTTGCCCTGCAATGGGCTTGGTGAATCACTCTGATTACTAGGCGAGTGACTCAGTTCTAGAAGACCATTCAGGTAGCCCATGCAATTGCGGGCTACCTGATAATTCAGTCCATCTAGAACAACAAGGATGACCTTATTGCTCATGATTTATTCTCTTACTCAAATGGGGATTATTGCTGGTGAATCAGAACACTTTCTTGCCATTGGCGTGGCAGGCGACGTGCTGATTTTTCCCATGCAGAGAAGTCAGTCACAGGGTGAACATTGCCATACTCTTCATTCGCAATAAGCTTGTCTTGTACTGATTGAGGCAGAGTAATGTTGGTACGAATTGGACGCGCATATCCCTCAGCTAGATTGATTTGGCCTTGGTCGCTGAAGATGTATTCACGAGCAAGCTTCGCCGCGTTAGGGTTCTTCGCGTATTTGTTTATGATGGTGGTGTAACCCGAGATAACAGAGCCATCTTGTGGAATGCTAACGGTGAAACGCTCACGATCAATCTTGTCGCGGTAGTTCAGTGCGTTGAAGTCCCACATGATCGCTACTTCAACTTCACCTTTTTCTAGGTTAGCCATATTTGGATCGGTGTAAGACAGACGCCCCTGTTTCGCGAGCTCACCAAAGAACTTAATCGCAGGTTTTAGGTTGCTTTCATCGCCACCGTTGGCAAACGCGGCTGCGAGTACTGCGTTATTTGCTTGCGCTGCAACGCCTACATCACCAACCGTCACCTTGTAGTCGCCTTCAATTAGGTCACTCCATGTCTTAGGCGCGTCTTTGACTAGATTGTTGTTTGAGATGAACGAGATAGTTCCAGTGTAAGCCAGCGCCCAGTGACCATCTTTGTCTTTCGCCCACTCAGGAATATCATCCCAAGTTGAGGGTTTGTAGGGTTGAGTCACGTCTTTCTTCACTGCAACACGAGCAAAAGCAAAGCCCACATCACCAATATCAGCGGTTGCATTGCGCTTCTCAGCCTCAAATTTTGAGATCTCTTGCGCCGAGCTCATATCTGTATCTTGGTGCTTTAAGCCGTAGTTTTCCTTTAGGTCCGCCCAAGTGTCTTTCCAGTTCGCCCAACTATCTGGCATACCCACACTGTAAACCGCGCCCTCTTTTTGAGCGGCTTTTACTAGTGCGTCTAAATCTGCGTCATTCGCCATCGCTGGCATTGAAATGGTCGCTGTCATCAAGGTTGCGCCAATCAGTTTTGATGGTGATAGCGTTGAACGGCAAAGCAAAGTTTTCATTGTCTCTATCCTTCTGGACTAGGTCAGTAAGTTCACTTTGTATGCTAGAGGCGGATTGTTACGGTTTATGGCAACTTATTTGACAGTTCAAATGCATTTATATGGCAGAACTATTTCAACAGCCCAGCTTTTAACCACAACGTACTGTCACATTATTGTTAAACAGCCGACATATACTGGTAACGACAATGAATCATGGACTAGATCAACAATGAGAATGCCGGGCAACAGCCATTCAGAGACACAATTAGGAAAAATCAAAAACAGTATCCGCGAACAGATCCAGTCTGGGATCTATAAAGAGGGGCAAAAGATTCCTTCAGAAAGAGAACTCAGTGAACTCTTTGCTACCACTCGCATCACGCTCAAAGATGCGCTTATCTCTCTTGAGACTGAGGGGCTAATCTATCGTGAGGATCGACGTGGTTGGTTTGTCTCTCCTGAGCGTATCCGATACAACCCTCTATCTCGCTCTCACTTTCATCAAATGATTCGCGATCAAAATCGAATTGCAGAGACTCGTCTTATCAATACCCGTTCAGAAATGGCCGCAGGTGAATACGCCAAGGCACTAAAAGTGGAAAGCATCACACCAGTTCATGTTATTGAACGGCTGCGCTACATCGACGGAAGAGTGGTGCTGTTTGTGGAGAACGTACTGAAGGCAAGTTTGTTTCCTGAGATCCTCTCGCACGATCTCAAGATGTCACTCACCGATATCTACAAGAAGAACTACGGTTACGAAACCCAGCGTTCTCGATTTGATGTGATACCCACCTCTGCGCCAGCCCATGTCGCCAAGGCACTCAACCTATCAGAAGGTCAACCAGTGCTGAAGATTTGCCGTGTGAACTACAAGCAAGATGGTGAGCTGATGGATTGCGAATTCGAGTACTGGCGACCAGATTCAGTGATGATTCATATTGATAGTGTTGGCTAAAAGCATGATTGGCAGCCTTTAAAAAGTCCAACTTAGTTAAAGAGTTAATGACTGTTATCGAAGCTATTAGCGTTATGCGATATCGAATACAGACTATAAAAAACACTGTGCAATTCTGGTTTAAATCCGATAATATTGACCCAGGTTATGAGTGATTCAAGGTTTTATAATGAAAGTAATTACACCGTTATTACTAATATTTTCTGGGTACGCCCTAAGTGCAGGAACTTCAAGCACAGAGGGTTCAAGTGCAGGCAGCTCAAGTGCAGAAAACCCGGAAGTGTTGGATATCAGTTCGATTAAAAACCTGCCAATCCACAACCTATCAACTCAACACTTACCAGCAGCACCAGAGCTGCATCATGATTGCCAAAGCATAGTGTGTAACGGCTACGCATCTTTCGAGACCAGCTCGACTTCTAACGATTACGACAACATCACTGTGGTTAACGTGCCAGAAAGAAACGCCAATGAAACTCTCGATGCTATTGGCAGTGCTCTATATATCATCGGTGAGATAGGCTTTGCTGAGAATCTATCTGAGCCTGACTATCACAACAATGTTTCTAATGAATAGGTGCTCAGTGAGCAAAGAGATTCTACAAACCCAAAACCTTAGGCAACTCGCGAAAAGTCCCATTTACATTGTAAATCCGCACAAAAAAAGAGCACTCAATGGTGCTCTCTCTAAATTAAAATGAATAACTTGAGTTACGCGACTTCAATAATGATCTTCTCGAGCTTATCCAAACCCTCGCTAAGAACTTCTGACTCGATCGTCAATGGTGGCAATAAGCGGATTACGTTCGCTTTCACGCCACAAGACAACAGAATTAAGCCATTCTCTTGCGCTTTGCTGATAACGGCTTTAGTGAGATCTTGCAGAGGTTTGCCCGTTTCAGGACAAGCAAACTCAATCGCCATCATCGCACCCGTAGTACGGATTTCACCAATTGCAGGCACTGACTCTTGAAGCTTAGTCATACGAGCATTAACCACCTCACCAATGCCCATCGCTTTCGCACACAACTGCTCTTCTTCGATAATTTTGAGAACCTCAAGACCCGCAACACAACCCAGAGGTGAACCTGCGTATGTACCACCAAGGCCACCTGGCAGTGCCGAATCCATCACATCCGCTTTGCCTACCACAGCAGAGATAGGGAAACCGCCTGCGATGCCTTTCGCCATGGTCATCATATCTGGTTCAATGCCTAGGTATTCCGTAGCGAACATTTTACCAGTACGCGCAAAGCCAGTTTGGATTTCATCGGCAATGAGCATGATGCCGTGTTTATCACACACTTCACGTAGCCCTTGCGCGAATTCAGCTGGCGCTTTGTAGAAGCCCCCTTCGCCTTGCACAGGTTCGAAGATGATGGCTGCAACGCGTGATGGCTCGATATCACATGCAAACAGGTCTTCAAGCGCTTGTAGGCTCTGCTCGGTGCTCACGCCATGGAAGGCATTTGGGTATGGTGCATGGAAGATCTCATTCGGGAAAGGACCAAAGCCCGCTTTATATGGCGCGACTTTACCTGTCAGACCCATCGTCATGTTCGTACGACCGTGGAACCCACCTTTAAATGCGATAACGCCACTACGACCAGTATGGGCACGTGCAACTTTCACTGCGTTCTCTACTGCCTCTGCGCCTGTGGTCAGGAAAATCGCTTTCTTTTCGCTATCGCCCGGTGCAAGTTCAGTCAGTTTTTCCGCCAGTTCAACGAACGAAGCGTAAGGTGTCACCATCGCACAGGTGTGAGAGAAGTTATCCAACTGCGCTTTCACTGCTTCACTGATGCGTTTGTTTGAGTGACCGGTATTGGTTACCGCAATGCCTGCAGCAAAATCGATGTATTTGTTGCCATCTACGTCCCACACATGGGCGTTCTCTGCTTTCTCAACGTAAAGTGGATAAAGTGCGCCCATACCTTGAGCGATTACTTGGCTTCTTCTTTGGTGTAGTTGTTGGTTAGTCATTGATTTGTCCTTAAATTAGTTGCCGCCAAAGCAGAGATATTTGATGTCCATGTATTCATCGATACCTTGTTTTGCCCCTTCACGTCCGATACCGGACTGTTTTACCCCACCGAACGGAGCCACTTCGGTAGAAATCATGCCTTCATTAATGCCGACCATGCCGTACTCGAGCGCTTCAGCGATCTTCCAGACGCGATGGATGTTTTGACTGTAGAAGTACGATGCGAGGCCGTAGATGGTGTCGTTAGCCATCTCGATCAATTGCTCGTCGTTATCGAATGCAATCACAGGCGCGACAGGACCAAAGATCTCCTGCGAGACAATATGCATGTCATGAGTTACGTTCTTGAGTACCACCGGCTGCATGAACAGGCCATCAAGATTCGGCACTTCCGAAACTGGCTGCGCACCTTGCTCGATTGCACCATCAATCAGAGCTTGAATGCCTGCTTTCGCTGACTCGCTGATCACAGGGCCAATGTTCACACCTTCATCTAAGCCATTACCGACCTTGAGCTGCTGAACCGCTGCGTCAAACTTGGTCACGAACTCATCGTAGACTTTGCTGTGAACATAGAATCGGTTGGCGCACACACACGTTTGACCTGCATTACGGAACTTAGATGCCATCGCACCCGCTACGGCTGCGTCGATATCTGCGTCATCAAACACAATAAATGGCGCGTTGCCGCCCAGTTCCATTGAGGTGCGTTTGATGTCGTGCGCACTTTGCTGCATCAGAACGCTACCCACTTGAGTTGAGCCCGTGAACGAGAACTTACGAATCAGTGGGTGAGAAGTAAAAATCGCACCGATCTGACGAGAGCTTTCGCCCAGAGTCACCTGCAATACATCGCGCGGAATGCCCGCTTGGTACGCTAATTCAGCGACAGCGAATGCAGACAACGGTGTCGAGTCCGATGGCTTCACGATGAAACTACAACCTGCAGCAAGTGCAGGCCCGGCTTTGCGAGTGATCATTGCAATTGGGAAGTTCCATGGCGTGATTGCGCATGCGACACCAATGGGCTGCTTGATCGTTACAAGACGCTTATCACCACTCGGGGCAGGGATCGTTTCGCCATAAGTACGCTTAGCTTCTTCAGCAAACCACTCGATAAAGCTTGCACCATAGAGTACCTCGCCCTGCGCTTCTGCGAGCGGCTTACCTTGCTCTAGCGTCATTAGACGGCCAAGATCTTCTTTGTTTTCAAGCAGCAGTTGATACCACTTGTTCAATAGAGCAGCGCGTGCTTTTGCAGGCATTGCCGCCCACTCTTTTTGCGCGACACTTGCGCGTTCAACACCATCTAAAATGGCTTGCTCTGAAGAGACTGGGGCATAACCCAACACTTCACCAGTAGCAGGGTTGGTGACAGCAATGCCCTGCTCTTGGTCCGACACCATAAACGATAGCAATGTTTGGTTGTTAATTTGTTGCATGGTGATTCCTTTTGACAGCTAAACAATGCCGCTCTTTGTTGACTGATTCAGTCATCCGCGGCTATGAGTAATTTTAATTGATGATGGCTAAGCAGGGATCTGCTGGGTAATGCAGTGAATGTTGCCACCACCCAATAATACTTCACGTGATGGGATCCCAATCACCTGATGCTCAGGCATTGCCTGTTGCAGTATCTCTATCGCTTGCGAGTCGGTTGTATCATCGAGCAGAGGTAAAAAGACATACTCATTTACGATAAGAAAGTTTGCATAAGAGGCACTTAGGCGTTCTCCCGCATCGCGCACCATGCCTTCACTCTTATCGACACCGTTGGCTTCAGCCTCGCTGTAGTGCAAAGGCCCCGGCAACGGCAAGCGGATCACTTCGATGTTTCGGCCTTGAGCATCAGTTTGCGATTTAAGTGCTTGTTCCGCTTGACGTGACAGGTCGAACTGCGGGTCACTTGGATCATCAGTCCAGCTCAACACAACCTTACCCGGTGCAATAACGTGCATCAGATTATCGACGTGACCGTCGGTCTCGTCGTTAAACAGCCCCTTTGGTAGCCAGATAACTTTATCGATACCAAGATACTCTTTTAGGTTCGTTTCTATCTGTTGCTGACTCATCGCTGGGTTGCGCCCCGGACTAAGCAAACACTCTTGAGTGGTATACAGGGTCCCTTCGCCGTCGGTATGAATGGCGCCGCCCTCTAGAACAAACGGGGCTCGATAATGATCAAGGCCAATGATGTCACACACCGAGCTCGCGACTAAATCGTCTTGCTGCCAGTTGTCATACAGACCATTGTAATCCCCGCCCCACGCATTGAACTGCCAGCTGACACCGCGGCGGTCGCCTTGCTCGTTCACCACTACCGTTGGACCTATGTCACGCATCCAAGCATCATTGTATGGGATCTCGACCAGTCTAATATCGGAATGAAGCAAATCACGAGCTCTATCAAACTGCTTACAGCTAACCGCTACGCACACCTTGGTTACTTCCGAAATCGCGTTGGCAATGCGGGCAAAGGTGCGCTGTGCAGGCTGTGCTTGTTCACGCCAATTATCTTTTCGCTCAGGCCAAGCAAGCCACACTTCACTTACCGGCTGAAACTCTGCCGGAAAGTAGAAGCCATCTTGTCGAGGCGTGGTTGATAGCTGCATAGTGCCCCCTTATACCGCCAGTTTGCCTACACTGCCGTAGAGATCTGGTCGACGGTCACGGAATAACCCCCATGAATGACGAGCCTGCGCCGTTGCCGCTAAATCGACTTCGGCATAGATGATCGCTTCACCTTCACGTGGCGCTTCAGCAAGCTTGCCACCAGTATGGTCGGTGATGAAAGATGAGCCGTAGAAGGTCGTCTCAATACCATCATCCACTTCAGTACCCACTCGGTTTGACGCGATGACAGGGACCAAGTTCGCAGCAGAATGGCCTTGCATCGTGCGTTGCCAATGATCACGTGAATCAAGGGTTGGGTCTTGTGGCTCGCTACCGATCGCAGTTGGGTAGAAGATCGCTTCAGCGCCATGCAAGGCTAAGCTGCGAGCCAGTTCTGGGAACCATTGATCCCAACAAATGCCGGCGCCAAAAGTGCCATACTTGGTCTTCCAAACCTTGAAGCCTGTGTCACCTGGGCTGAAGTAGTACTTCTCGCTGTAGCCCGGTCCATCTGGAATGTGTGACTTGCGGTAATTGTCGAGTACCGTACCATCCGCATCGATCATCACTAACGAGTTAAAGAAGGTGTTACCCGCTTTTTCAAAATAGCTCACTGGGATCACCACACCCAGCTCTTTAGCGAGTGCGCTCATCTCTTTAATCAGTGAGCAGTTTTCTGTCTCTTCTGCCAACTCGAAGTATTTCGCTTCCTGTTTCTTACAGAAGTAAGGCGCTGCAAACAGCTCTTGTGGCAGAATGACGTTGGCACCGTTGCTCGCTGCTTCACGAATCGCCTGCTTGGCTTTGTTCAGATTATCTTCCAGATCCCAGCTCTTAGTCAGTTGTAAGGCTGCAAATTTCACTACTCTACTCATTCGATATTCCTTATCTATGTCTGGATTAGATAGCCAGTTTGTCTCTTAGGTTGTAATACGCTGCACCTACTGCTGTGAATGGGATTTGGAAGTGGCGACCACCCGGGAAGGCGTAGTGCTTCAACGCTGCGAAAGCATCAAATCGCTCTGCGTGTCCGGTTAAGGCTTCCGCCAATAGTTTGCCTGCAAGGTGAGTACAAGTGACACCATGGCCGCTGTAACCTTGTAGGTAGTAGATGTTGTCGTCGAATGCGCCGAACTGAGGCATACGCGAGTAAGTGAGCAGGAAGTTACCCGTCCAAGTGTAATCAATCTTAATCCCTTTCAATTGAGGGAAAACCTTCTCGAGCTTAGGACGAATCAAAGCTTCGATATTCTCTGGGTCACGAGCACCGTACACCACGCCACCACCAAACAGCAGTCGTTTATCAGCACTTAGACGGAAGTAATCCAGTAGGTAATTACAATCTTCAACACAGTAGTCGCTTGGCAGTACTTGCTTAAGTTGCTCATCAGTCAGCGGCTCTGTCGCCACCACTTGGGTACCACACGGAATCGCTTTGTTGCTGATATTCGGAGCCAGGCCACCAAGATACGCGTTCCCTGCCAACACTAGGTACTTACACTTCACGCTGCCGTGAGCCGTTCTAGCCACAGGGTTTACGCCCTTCTCTAGCGACGTTACTGCAGACTGTTCGAAAATTTGACCACCCAAAGAGACAAACGCTGCTGCTTCACCGAGCGCCAGTTTTAGCGGATGGATGTGACCACCACGCATATCGAGCAGACCGCCAGTGTAAACCTGTGTACCAACTGCCGCTTCTACCTCATTGGCATCAAGCAGAGTCAGTTGGTCATTGCCGTAACGCTCCCAGTTTTTCTTGTGGTGCTCTAGACCAGCGAGCTGCTTTTTGTTCAGAGCTGTAAATAGGCCACCGCGCTTATGATCACATTCGATATCGTACTTATCGATAAGGCCACGAATGATGTCACCACCTTCAAAGATCATGTCACACAGTGCTTTAGCTTGAGATTGGTCGTAACGGCTTTCAATTACGTCAACATCTCGGCTGTAGCTGTTAACGATCTGACCGCCGTTGCGACCGGTTGCGCCAAAACCGACTTTCGCACTTTCTAGCACCACCACTTTGAAGCCTTTCTCTGCCAGATGCAGTGCTGAAGATAAACCAGAGAAACCGGCACCAACCACACACACATCACACTCGATGTTGTCTTGAAGTTGTGGGAAATCTGGCATGTTTGGTACTGAGTGCGCGTAAAACGAGTCCGTATGCTTATTCATTGCTTTATTCCTTTGTTATTCGTCAGCAGGCTTAAGGGTGTAGGCGAATCCAAGTCGTTTTGGTTTCTGTGAATTTTTCAATGGCGTGCAGTGATTTATCACGGCCGTTACCACTCATTTTGAATCCACCAAATGGGACAGTCATGTCACCTTCGTTATAGTTATTGACCCAGACAGAACCCGCTTGAAGCTGCTTAGCCACACGGTGAACACGATTAATATTGCTGCTCCAAAGAGCGGCACCTAGGCCATATTTAGAATCGTTAGCAATGGCGATCGCCTCTTGCTCATCTTTGAAAGGAATCACGCACAACACAGGGCCAAAAATCTCTTCCTGCGCGACACGCATCTTATTGTCGACGTTGTCGAGAATGGTTGGCTCAACGAACGCGCCTTTGCCATCGACATCACCACCGCAGCGCAGTGTTGCACCCTCAGTTTGACCAAGGTGGATGTACTCCAGCACTTTGGCTTTATGCCCTTGATCGATCAGCGCGCCCATAGAACAAGTGGTGTCCATTGGGTCTTTTGGCGTGAAGGCTTTAGACGCTTCAATCACCTTCTCAACAAACTGATCTTTAATGCTTTCATGAACCAGCAATCGAGTTGCTGCGACACACACTTCACCTTGGTTATAGAAGCAGCCACCTGCCGTTTCAGCCGCTGCGCGGTCAAGATCGTCACAGTCTTCGAACACAATATTGGCATTCTTACCGCCCGCTTCTGCAAAGACACGTTTGAGGTTAGTCTCACCAGAGCGAACCATTAACTGACCAGCGATTCGGGTTGAACCGGTAAAGGCGATGCAGTCAACATCATGGTGTTTAGCTAGTGCATCCCCAGCTTCATGACCATAGCCAGTAATGACTTGGAATACGCCACGAGGAAGACCTGCTTGATTGGCAAGCTTGCCAAGGAAGATTGCAGTGAGTGAGGATTTTTCTGACGGCTTGAGAATGACGCTGTTACCAGCCGCGAGCGCAGGGCCGAGCTTCCAACAGGCTAACCATAGAGGGAAGTTCCACGGAACCACCGCGGCGACAACACCAATAGGTTGGTGAGAGATGTAGGCGTGTACATCTTTTTCGGTTGGTGCGACTTCACCGTAGACTTTATCAATCGCTTCTGCGTACCAACGCAAAGAGCCTGCAGCGCCCGGAATATCGGTAGAGACACTGTGATTAATAGGTTTTCCGGTATCGAGTGTTTCCAGTAATGCGAGCTCTTCACGGTGCTCATCAATAAGATCAGCGAATAAACTTAGGACAGCTTTACGATGAGATGGAGCACTGTTGCTCCATTCACCCGCTTGAAAGGCTTGACGAGCGCATGTTACCGCAAGATCAACATCTTCTTCTTGGCAACGCGCGATTTCTGTAAGCGTTTCGTCCGTTGCTGGGTTGATGACATCAAGCATTTGACCGCCGATGGCAAGCGTGTACTCGCCGTTAATAAATGCTCGATTTTCGATGTTTAGACTGTTTTGTAATTCAATCCATTGTTCCTGGGTTTTCATACGCTCTCCTTGTTATCACAACAAGGCAAGGCCCACTTAGAATGTGGTTGGCGTATGCGCGCTTATCATTCGACAAGCCTTGTCTGTGTGATTTGTAAACTTATGCGGCTGAGTTGTATCAATGACGTACGACTCGCCTTGTTTAAGGACGTAAGACTGGTCTTTATACTCAAGCGTGATTTCACCCTCAAGAATGGTCCCGATCTCTTCGCCTTCATGTTTAATTTCTGCCGCACCAGTCGTTCCATGTGGGGCATACTCTTCGATTAAAAACCCGATGACCTGATCTTTACTGCCATTGGTAACTAGCTTCATTGAAACAGACTCACTGCCCATCTCCACCAAATCATCAGGGGTAACGACAACCTTTACTTCATCACTGGCTGGCTTTTCAAAGGTGAAAAACTCCGATAGCGACAAAGAAAAAACGTTCACTATTTTTTGCAACGAGCTCACTGAAGGGCTGACCTTAGCGTTCTCAATAGAGGAGATAGCACTATGTGTAATGCCAGCTCGCTCGGCTAATTCTCGTTGTGACAATCCATGTTCTTTTCTTAACTGAACAATATTTTTACCAATCTCTTGATTGTCCATGTATCTGGCTCCTAACTTATAGAGAGGCAGCCATCATAAATTCTTTGAACAAAATTTGAGAGAAATGATTGGTTTTCGCTTTCCATTCTGGGTGCCACTGCACGCCAACGAAGAATTTTTGTCCTGGAAGGCTGAACGCTTCCACCAAACCATCTGGTGCTTTCGCTTCTACCTGCAGTTGTGGAGCAAGTTGGTCAACACCTTGATTATGAAGCGTGTTTACTTCAAAAAAGACCGTGGTTTCCCAGTGATTCTCTGTCAGCCATTTCTCAAAAAGGCTCTGCTTTTGCACCAGTACTGCATGTGATGGTGCGTACTTCTCTTCAAAGTCGTCGACGTCGATCTCTCGATGATCATTAAAGCCCGAATCATGAACTGCTGGATTCAACGATCCACCCAGCGCCACATTCATCTCTTGAAAGCCACGGCAGATCCCTAAACATGGAATGTCTTTATCGATCGCTTTACGTAGCAATGAAAAAGAGAGCTCGTCACGCGCTTCATCTTTCTTCGCCTCTTGATGCGTCGCGTTGTAATGGTGCGGTGCTACGTTCGAATGACTGCCCGGAAATAAAAAGCCATCACACATTTCGAAGATTTGTTCGATATCTTCATTCGACATATCTGGTGCTAACATCAGCGGCAACCCGCCGAAATCTTTTACTGCCGCCAGATAGAAATCATTAACGGCTTGTATTTGATAACCACCCAACTCTTTCGCGCAGCTAACAATTCCAATAATGGGTTTTCTTTGTGTAGACATGTCATTTCCGTGCTCGATTTATTTAACATTCACACTACAAACCATGTACAAAATTATCAACGCCAATGTTAGATATTCTGACCAAAACGTGACCAACGCCCCTTTTTTGGTTAAAAAAACATCTAATTTTGCTCATTATATTGAGCAAAAAGAACCCACCTGTTACAAAATAGTTAACAAAAACATCTTTCAAAAACCTTACAACTGAAAGATAAATCAAAATAAATCATTGTATTTTAAGCAAATAAAGCGAATTACATAGACTTTTGTCTAATGTGCGCAACACAGTTGTTTGTTTTTTGTTTCGTTAAATTTGCTGTACAGAGGCTAGTTGGAGAACTCAATGGAATCGTATCTACAGGAAGTTAAAAATTTTCGACAAACATGGCCCAACATCGAGTTTGTTGACCTCATTTTCACCGATATCAATGCCACACCAAGAGGGAAAAGAATCCCAGTTGAAGCACTAGATAAGTTATCGAAGGGGGTTGCGCTACCACTCTCTACTATTACTCTCGATACTAAAGGCAATGTGGTAGAGAGCGCTGGTTTAGGCGAAGATTTAGGCGAGCCAGACAACATCTGTTTCCCTGTCGCTGGCACACTGATGCCAACGGCGAATGAGGCAGTCGGTCAAGTGTTGTTAAGTATGATGGATGAGACAGCGGAACAACCCAATCCACTATTCATTCGTAATATCGTTGAAGACATGCTCGATAAACTGCACGCTAAAAACCAGTACCCGTGCGTTGCCTTAGAGCTGGAGTTCTACCTCATCGACAAAAAGCGTGGCGAGATGGGTGCTCTACAAACGGCTATTAACCCAACCAAAAAGTCACGTGAGAAAGATACTGAGGTGTACGACCTAGACGGTCTCGATGACTACGCCGACTTCCTCTCCGACCTTAACAAGGTCGCCCAAGAACAGGGATTAAATACCTCTGGCGCACTCTCTGAATCCGCACCGGGGCAGTTTGAGATTAACTTCAACCACTCAAAAGATGTGCTCAACGCATGTGATGAAGTGATCATCGCCAAACGTTTAATTCGCCAGATTGCCCACCAGCACGGTTTTGATGCCACCTTTATGGCTAAGCCGTTTAGCGACCAAGCTGGCAATGGCATGCATATTCACCTTAGCTTGGTGGATGCACTCGGCAACAACCACTTTAGCCAAACCGATGGCGAAGCCAGTGACCTCTTTTATCAAACTATGGCTGCGATGTTAGCTCAAACATCCGACGCCATGGCGTTGATTTGTCCTAACGTAAACTCCTACCGCCGTTTTGTTCCTGGCGCTTACGTACCTACGAAAGCCGATTGGGGAGAAAACCACCGCGGTGTTGCGATGCGCGTGCCCATCAGCGATAGTAAAAATCGCCGAATTGAGCATCGCATAGCAGGAGCTGACGTTAACCCTTATATTCTCGCTGCAGTAGTACTTTCCGCGGTATTAGCGAGTGAAAACTATACCAAAGACCAATGTCCTAAAGCCCTCAGTGATGATGCAATTGACCTACCACTGCGTATGTCAGAAGCACTCGACCAGCTAGAACGCAGTGAGCTGGCTCCGTACATCTCTAAAGACTTTATCGATTTATATATAGCTTGCAAACGGAGTGAACTCGCCGACTTTGAACGCGAAATCACCCCATTAGAAATCGAATGGATGTTGCACTCAGCATAAATAAAGGAAATATACGTATGACTACGCAAACCAAGGCGTTGGACGCGCCGCTGAAGATCAACACTCAACACATTATGGTATCCCTACTGGTAGTGGCGACGTTTGTCTTCTTCACTACAATTGGATTGAACCACCAAGAAGGAGAAGCTTACGGGTGGATGAGCTTGCTTCCAACGGCTCTGGTGTTGGTGTTCGCACTCACGACGCATCGCACCGTAGAAGCACTATTTAGCGGCACAATCGCAGGTGTTTTGCTACTGAACCCAACCGAAGCGGTGGAGTTGCTCGTTGGCATCTCAATGGATGTGATGATGAACGAAACCATTGCATGGATCGTGCTTGTTTGTGGCCTGATGGGCGGCTTAATTGCAATTCTGGAAAAGGGCGGCAGTATCCTAAGCTTCTCTGACATGCTGGTAACTAAGGTTAAGAGTCGTAAGCAATCCATGCTGATGACCTTCTTCCTCGGCATTCTGATCTTCATTGATGACTACCTAAATGCGATTGCTATATCCTCTTCAATGAAGAAGATCACGGATAGCTACAACATTTCTCGTGAAAAACTCTCTTACCTCGTAGATTCGACCGCGGCCCCTATCTGTATTCTGGTACCAATTTCAACGTGGGCAATCTTCTTTAGTTCATTGCTGGAAGCAAATGACGTTGCTGAAGCAGGCCAAGGTATCAAAACTTACATCGAAGCCATTCCTTACATGGCATATGGCTGGGTAACACTAGCAATTGTGCTTCTCGTTGCAATGGAAAAGCTGCCTGACTTGGGTGCAATGAAGGTGGCTGAAGAGCGCGCGAAAAAAGGACAAGTTCGCCCAGATGGCTCAGCAGATATCGACTTTGGCGAGGATACCTCGGCGCACACTAGTCCAACTATGGGCCTAATCAACTTCTTACTACCAATGGTGGTGTTGGTTGCAGCGAGCTGGTACTTCGGTATCGATCTACTCGCTGGTGTGTTTGTCGCAATCATATTTACTATCTGTTTCTACGGTGTGCAGCGTCTTATCTCGATGAACGATATGTTCGAAGCAGTATACGACGGTATCAAAGTAATGTTATTGCCACTGGCAACGGTAATTGGCGGCTTCATGCTAAAATCGGTTAACGATTCTCTAGGCGTGACCCAGTATGTCATCGAAACAGTAAGCCCTTACCTATCCGTGTCTTACTTTCCTGCAATCATCTTCATGATCACCGGAGCGCTCGTATTCGCGACCGCATCTTCATGGGGCACATTCGCAGTCGCAATGCCAATCGTATTACCTCTAGGTGAGCAGCTTGGCGTACCACTGCACCTTACTGTAGCGGCACTTCTATCAGCATCAGCGGCGGGCAGCCACTCTTGTTTCTTCAGTGATTCAACGGTTCTATCAGCACAAGGCTCAGGTTGTACATCAATGCAACACGCAACGACTCAGTTCCCGTACGCACTGATCGGTATCGTCGCAACCGCTCTCTTCTTCCTAGTGATTGGCTAAAAACAAAGTGAGTTAAGTCAAAAAAACAGAGCGAGTTAAGTCAAAAAAATCCGAGTGTTGCGCAGCACTCGGATTTTTTGGACCATGAGTTGTCACTTGAGGCTTGTTTAATTAAAGCCACTGATGGTTCCGCTTTATCATGTACCGTTTTCACTCCGTCGCGATCGATTTGTATTGAGTTTGCTTGGGCAAATAAATACACTGAAGAGAGCATTAATCGGAGGTGAAATGAACAATAAAAACAAACACATAATATTAATTCACGGCCTCTATATGCCTGCACTGATCATGCAGTATCTAGATAGAAACTTTACAAAGCGCGGCTTTCAAACTCATAAGTTTGCCTATAACTCTTTGCGTTTTCCTTCCGCTTCCAAACGATTGAATCGATTTGTCACTGCCCGTTTTGATGAAAATGATGAGGTCTACTTCTTTGGGCACTCACTGGGTGGTTTACTGATTCGTCACTACTTCAAGCATTATCAGCCAAAGTTTGCCGATACCTGCATCATTACCGCAGGAACGCCACACAACGGCGCAACCATCGCCAAAATGTTGTCAAATCATGGACTCGGATTCATTTTTGGCTCCACCAAACACATCCTAAATGACGGGCTAGGAGACTATGATAACGATGTTCCAATTGGCGTTATCACTGGCACTTATGATGCGGGGGTAGGCCGAATTGTACTCGGAAAGAATCAAGGTGATGGCACGGTAACACTGGAGGACGCCAACCTAAAAGGAGCAACCGACACCTGCGCGCTCAACCTTAATCACACCGCACTGGTGTACTCGAAAGAAGTGGTGCAGCGTTCCAGCCACTTCATTGAACATAAGAGTTTTCGTTAGGGACAATCAAGATACAAAAAACCACTTCAACTGAAGTGGTTTTTTGTTCTCTGAAAATTACAAGCGATTCACTCTGGTAGGTAAGAACACCTCACCAAGCATGCAGCGTACTGAGCCACCGCCAATATCTTCAATGGTTTTCACATTGAATGGCAGCAGTTTTCCGTGCGTCGCGAGCTGAGCGCGTTGTGCAGGAGAGAACGCATCAAAAGCCGACTGCGACATCGCAATCACTTTATCGCCATTTACCGTTTCAAGTTGAAGGATGTTGCCGCAGAAACGGTTCATTTGATCAATCGAAATCGAGATCACTTGCTTGTCTTTAGCAAGGGACTTCACAACGAAGCGACGCTCGAACTCCGGAATCACTTCATCACAGATCACACAGAAATTATCACCAATCGCCATCATCACATTGGTATGGTAAATCGGTTGACCTGAAGGCAAAGCTGTCTGGAAAGAAACCACTCGCGAATAACCGATACGCTTTGCGTAATCTTCCAATACTTCTCTATCACAGCGTTGAGAAAGGGCTGCATAGATGGTTTTGTTGATGTGATCGATCACCATTACGCCTGTACTTTCAAGGTAAGCACCCTGCTGTAAATAAGATTCAAGCGTATCCACATGATTGACGATACGACCAGCCGCTTCGAGCGCTTCGATGAGAGCGTTAGGCTTCACTTCATGTTGACGATTTTCACACGCCATTGGGAAAGTATATAAGCTGCCATCGCTAACAGTACTAAACCAGTTATTTGGGAAAACCGCATCCGGTGTTTCAACACCAAGTTCAGGATAATCAAACTCGACTACTTGTACGCCTTCTTTGCGAAGTACCTTCACCATTTCCTTAAACTCAGTCATGGTTTGCGATTTTACTTCTTCTTGAGTCAAGTTAACGCGCTGCTGAAATTCATTGTCACGCGCGGTCTCTTCGTTAAAACGAAACTCTTTAGGTGGCACCATCACTACACAGTTTGCATTTTGTACATTGGTTGTCTGCAGTGATTTTTCATGTAGGTTTAACATCTCAACTGTCCCTATCTGGAATTTACCCGCCAATTGTAAACAGGTTGTTACGAGAAAAATCACTGAATTATTGATAATTTCATTACCTAACCTCAATAATTCCTGCGAAATAGCCGATCTTCCCTAGTTTTTACTGCGCAACTCTCAACACAAACATCTGTCCATTTACCGTACTATATTCATACATCAATATTACGCTAAGTGTCAGTTTTGGTTACAATTTAACCCAATTAGCGTTAGGATAACCCTGTTGCATAACACGTTGATCCCGCGGCAGTCAGTCAACGTCTCTTATCACATCAACCCTAACTCATTAAAAAATAACTGTGATTTCGCTTTGTGCGTTGCCATAGACTTGTTTTACTCGTGACCTAAAATCACCACAATAATTACAACTTTGCACACAGATGCTGAGGTTGACTAAGGGAAACCTATGTATAAGAAATTTGAAGGCTTTACCCAAGCCTTTCCAAAAGACGAACCCATACAGCCCCCAAGTGGCATATTGGCTTTTTGTCGACATTACACACGTGGCTTTGAAAAGCCGTTACTGCTTCTTGGCTTAATGAGCATGACTATTGCAATCATCGAGGTTGCGTTATTTGGTTATATGGGTCAGCTCGTGGATTGGTTATCGACCAGTGACAAAGAGACCTTCCTTGCTGATAACCAATCAACCTTGATTGGTTTAGGGGTTCTGTTGTTGGTCATCATGCCAGTCATGATCGCGGTATATTCTCTCTTGCTTCATCAAACTTTGCTGGGCAACTACCCGATGTCGATTCGTTGGCTTGCTCACCGCTACCTTCTTAAGCAGAGCCTCTCTTTCTATCAAGATGACTTTGCTGGACGTGTCGCAACTAAGGTGATGCAAACATCTTTGGCCGTTCGCGAAACCGTGACCAAGATGGTCGATGTATTCGTCTATGTGACGGTCTACTTTACGGCAATGCTGTTCATGTTGGCCGAATCCGATTGGCGCTTAATGGCTCCTATGCTTATCTGGCTATTCGTCTACGTCGGTATTCAGCTGCATTTTGTACCTAAGCTAAAAGATGTCTCTTCTGAACAAGCCGATGCGCGTTCACTGATGACTGGTCGCATTGTCGACAGCTACACCAATATCTCCACAGTTAAACTGTTTTCACACAGCAAGCGTGAAACGGAATATGCAGAAGAGGGAATGGAAGGCTTCCTCGACACGGTTTACCGTCAAATGCGTTTAGTGACAGGCTTTAACGTATGGGTTGAGTTTGCTAACTACCTTCTGGTTTTCAGTATTGCTGGTATCTCTATTTATCTATGGTTAGAAGACGCGATCACCGTTGGTGCAATCGCTATTGCGGTCAGTTTAGCACTGCGTATCAATGGTATGTCTAAGTGGATCATGTGGGAAATCGGTGGTCTATTTGAAAACTTGGGCACCGTCATCGATGGCATAAAAACGCTAGCAAAGCCAATTGCTATTGAAGACAAACCGAATGCAGAACCACTGCAAGTACCACAAGGTGGCATCCACTTTGATAACGTGAGTTTCAACTATGGTGAAAATAAAGGGGTCATTAATAATCTTAATCTCAATATCAAGCCAGGTGAAAAGGTGGGGCTAGTAGGACGCTCCGGTGCGGGTAAATCAACACTGGTCAACTTGCTGCTTCGCTTCCATGACGTTGAAAAAGGTCAAATTTTGATTGATGGGCAAGGGATCACTGACGTCACACAAGACTCGCTGCGCAGCAACATAGGTATGGTGACGCAAGACACCTCACTGCTACACCGCTCTATCAAAGACAACATCCTTTACGGTCGCCCTGAAGCAACCGACGAAGAGTTATATGCAGCCACTAAGCAGGCTCACGCACATGAGTTTATCGAAACCCTCACCGACCCGTTCGGCAACTTAGGTTACGACGCTCAAGTGGGTGAACGAGGTGTGAAACTGTCAGGGGGTCAGCGTCAACGTATCGCAATCTCTCGTGTCCTACTAAAGAATGCACCGCTATTGGTACTGGATGAAGCGACATCTGCACTCGACTCTGAGGTTGAAGCTGCAATCCAAGAGAGCTTGATTGAACTGATGGAAGGTAAAACGGTAATTGCAATAGCGCACCGCTTGTCGACTATCGCAGCAATGGATCGCTTGATCGTACTCGACCAAGGCAACATCGTTGAAGAAGGCACACATCAAGAGCTCATCGCACAAGATGGCATCTATGCTCAACTGTGGAATCATCAAACGGGTGGCTTCATCGGAGATGATTTGGAACTGACGCCCAATGCCTAATTTGTATGCAGTTTTAAATATGCGGGACGATTCACACTAATTTGTTAGATAGTCGTAAATTGAACGTGGCAGAATGTTATGTCGTAATTATATAATATGACTAACAGACAAAGACGCTTCGCTTGCGCGTTCTGGAATAAGGCTAGACTTCGGGGGGAGGCTAGCCTTTTTTATCGGCTAGCTTTTACTAACTGGATTTTTATTGACTAAAACTTGCGATTCATTTTCTCTAAGCATACCGTCAGAATCTGAGTCTCTTTGGAAGAGATGCCACTGGTTAAGTCATTCACAAGGTCGAGGTGCAACTGGTTGTGCTGGGTATGAATCGCTTGCCCTGCTGGCGTTAAGTCAACCACGATGGCGCGTCTGTCTGTAGGATGCTCGCAGCGCTTCACTAACTCCGCTTTGACCAACTTTTCAATCTGAACCGTCAGCGTTCCTGTCGTGATTCCAAGTTTTTCAGAGAGCTCTTTCATACGCAGAGCACCATGAACACCCAGTACTTCGATAGTGTGTACCTGAGCTAATGAATAGCCCGTCTCTTTCACAACCGATTGCTCCCAAGAAGACATCTTGTCGTAAAATTCGGTAATAAGCTGGCTTAGGTGTTCAAGGTTTTGCATGACAAATGACTAATTTAATTCCAGAGTAAGATGATTAATCTTATCAAACTTCTCCAGTCGTTGCCTAAAGTCATTCACACTCAAATCACCATCAGATTGCAGCGCAATCGCTGCCGAATAGTGATGACCACTGATTCTCCATATATGCAGATCGATCACCTCAGCATCTGGGGCAAGCTCCTCAATAATCTGCCGGCGATAGTTTAAGTCAATGCTCTCATCAAGCAGGATCGGACTCGTCTGTTTAAGTAGGTTCATTGTCCACTTTAAGATGACGGCAGCACCGACCATACCCATAACTGCATCTAACCAATTCCAGCCGTAGAATTTGCCAAATAACAACGCGACGATCGCCAACAATGAGGTGAGCGCATCGGCCAACACATGCATGTAAGCCGCTCTTAAGTTGTGATCATGATGATGGTGGCTGTGGTCATGGTCGTGATGGTCGTGATGGTCGTGATGGTCGTGATGGTCGTGATGATGATCGCCCAATAGGAACATGCTCGCCACATTCACAGCCAAACCAATGCAAGCCACGACTATCGCTTCATTGAACTGAATAGACTGAGGATTCAGCAGGCGGTGCACCGATTCGGTAAACATCAACAAGGCAACAATACCCAACGCAATGGCACTAGTATAACCACCTAATACGCTCACTTTTCCCGTACCAAATGAAAATCGGTCACTGTTTTCATGCTTCTTCGCATAACGATAAGCAAACAGCGTGATACAAAATGCGGCAGCGTGAGTCCCCATATGCCAACCATCGGCCAACAGTGCCATGGAGCCATATACTGTCCCTGCCCCAATCTCCACCACCATAGTGACTACGGTTAATAACAAGACATAAAAAGTCCTTCTTTCACCCGCTTGGTTACGCGCAGAAAAGTGGTGTGAATGCTTAACTTGAGGATTCATTATTATTCCATTTTAATTTGACTATCAAAATACTTGCCTATCAATGTAGTTTGACTATCAAACAAAGTCAACGATCAAGATATAATCCACAGTAAGATATAATCCATAGCAAGCTAAATTCCAGGATTAACCTAAATCGATGAACAAGCTCGCCGCTTTCTATTTGTTTCTTGCCTAATTTTTTTTAAAATGCGCGCAAGACTTAATTCTAGAGAAAAACTATGAACAAGAGTGTTATCACTAACGCGGTGGCTTTAGCTCTGCTGGCTGCGGGTTACTTCACCGCTAGCCAATACTTACTTTACGCTGGCCTATTCGCATTTTCTGGCGCGATTACCAACTGGCTTGCCATTCACATGCTGTTTGAAAAAGTACCGGGATTGTATGGCTCTGGTGTGATTCCAGCTCGTTTTGAACAGTTTAAAGCGGCAATCAAGCAGTTGATGATGGAGCAGTTCTTTACCGAAAGTAACATAGACCGCTTCTTAAGCAGTGAAATGGCAAGCGGCCAATCACTGAACTTAGAACCAGTGATCAAGAAGATTGACCTTAACCCTGCGTTCGATTCCTTAGTCGAAGTGATCGCCAACTCTCAATTTGGTGGAATGCTCGCCATGCTTGGCGGCACAGAAGCACTTCAACCGCTGAAAGAGCCATTTGTCGAGAAGATGCAGGCTTCCATCATTGAGATTGGCCAAAGTGACACTGTGAAAAATGCCCTCAAAGACCAGTTTGAGTCTCCGGCAATGATGGACGAAATCAAAGAGAACATCGAAGCGATCATCGATCAGCGCTTGAGCGAACTGACACCTAAACTAGTAAAAGAGATGGTGCAGAAAATGATCAAAGAGCACCTTGGCTGGCTTGTCGTATGGGGTGGTGTTTTTGGTGGCGTCATCGGCGTTATCTCGGCAGCTATTACTCTCTAAACAATAAAACGTCTGCTTTAAAACGTAAAATGGAAGCCATATAGCTTCCATTTTTTACATTTCAAAATCAGGACGAACAAAGAACTAGCTCAAGGTAGAGAGTAACTCAGGGTTCACGCCAAAGCCCTTTTTATGCTCTTCGATAACCACTTCACTTCTCGTCTGTATGACGCCCGGTAGCGTACCAAGCTTCGTCGACATAAACGACTGATACGCCTTCATATCTTTAACTCGTACTTTGATCATGGTGTCGAAATCCCCAGAGAGCGAATAGCACTCTTCAATTTCAGGCATCATCTCTACGGCCTGTGCAAACTTATCGAAAATCGAAAAGCTGGTTTGGTCCAAACGGATATGAATGAACACCTGCACATCAAGTCCAAGTTTCTCTGAACATAACTCGGCATGATAACCAGTAATGTAGCCCTCTTTCTCGAGACGCTTTAAACGATCCGAACATGGAGAAGTGGTGAGGTTTACCTGCTTAGCCAGTTCAACAACTGGCAGTCGACCCTTCATGTGCAAGATTCGTAGTATCTCTTTGTCAATACGATCCAATTGGTGTTGAGGCATAACATCTCTATAAACAGTCTCAATATAGGGTGAGTATATTCCATGCTTGACCAAAACCTGCAGAGCACGGCTCACAGAATTTAAAAACAGCTCCGCAACACTGCATTCACAGCAAAGATGTAAAGATAATCGAATATACTAGTGAATTATAAATTCAAATTCAGACCGTTAATATAGCGTTATAAAATTGACCTATTTAACAAATAAGTTGAGCTATAGAGAAAAGTATCTTTGGGAGGCAATGTGAATAATAGATTGCACTAAGAGAAAGGATGGCTCTATATGGAAACACAAGAAATCGAATACAAACCTTACGGCATTGGCTTATGGGTCCGCGCGACCGTATCTAAAGAGGTCGCGCAAGCACTCGCATACGAATATTCTAGCTATGGCTGGGAAGTAAAGTTAGACGGCTTTCTCGTTGCACCACAGAGCCTCAAGCAAGCCACTTAAACACATCAACCTCCCTCGTGGAGGTTTTTATCACTAAGATCAACACTCTATCCGTCTTTAGCGAGATGTAATCCAGTCAAAGAGTTGCAGTAAAAGACTAAGCTAACCCGACTTGCGGAGCGACACTTTCGCTCTCTTTCTTAGGAAACTCTTCTGCTCGGCTGTTGCACGTTCTGCAAAAGTGTTGAACTTCCATATCATAGTACTGAGTGCCACTGAACAGTTTTGAGGTAAGCAATAACATGCGACCCGATAAGGTTTCCGGTGCGATCTCACAACGCTTCATGATCGACTTGTGGTGAGTGGTTTTCTTACATGTTTTGCAATATAGATCTGGCATACCTTTATCCTATCCGGCTTGTCCTCATTACTGACAATTGACACATCATGTCCAATTCAGTTCAAACATTCACCGTATGATTTACAAAAATGAGCGCCAAGTTCAAAAAAACACCATAACGGTAAACGGTTTTTTGAAGCAAGGCGGGCTTAGTCTTGACTCAATCCGATGAAAAACTCCATCACAAAGCAGCGATAATTTACAATGTAAACTTGCTCAGAAAGTCATCGCAAAGACAATTCTAATTCTTCATTCTGTTAGTTTGAGGCATCGACCAAGCATTTGGCCTCAAAGCTATGGAGAAATACACTGCGCCAAAAGGTGAGAAGCTAGGCACATGCTTACAAACTTGCCGCTTAGTCAACAAGATTGCGGTGTGACAAAAATGTTCAGACATAAAAAAAGAGCCACCGAAGTGACTCTTTGTTTCAATAGATTGGCGTATGAAAAATTAGTCTAGCTCAACTAATTGCTTTTCAAATTTCTCGTGTTGCTTCTTAACAGACTCTTCTGGTTCACCAGTAATTAGGCTCACAACGACGATAGAGGTTACTGAGAAGATGATGCCCGGTACGATTTCGTACACATCGAACCAACCACCTGTGAGCTGCTTCCACATTACGATAGTCACACCACCCACAACGATACCCGCTAGAGCGCCGTTACGGTTCATACGAGACCAGTACAGGCTAAGCACGATAGCTGGACCAAATGCAGCACCAAAGCCTGCCCATGCGTAAGAGACAAGACCAAGTACAGAGCTGTCTGGTGTCATCGCTAGGAACAGTGCGATAAGTGAGATAATCACAACCGCAAAACGACCGACACGTACGATATCTTCAGATGTCGCGTCTTTCTTCAGTATTTGCTTGTACAAATCTTCTGCCATTGCAGACGAAGATACAAGAAGCTGTGAATCCGCAGTACTCATAATTGCCGCTAGGATAGCTGCTAGTAGAATACCTGCGATAACAGGGTGGAACATTGCGTTCACAAGAAGCATGAAGATCTTCTCGCCATCATCCAATTTAGGTGCGCCAGAGTTGGTGACGTACACTAGACCAACTAGACCAACTAACATCGCACCAGCCATAGACAGTGCAGTCCATACCACTGCGATACGACGCGCTGTACCTAAGTCTTTGTTAGTACGTGTTGCTTTGAAACGCGCTAGGATGTGTGGCTGACCGAAGTAACCTAGGCCCCATGCAGCAAGAGAGATGATTGCAATCGCTGAAAGAGGCTCACCTTTCGCATCATTCCATAGCGTTAGCAGCTCTGGGTTGATGTTGTGTAGGTCGCTAGACAGTTGACCAAGACCACCGTTCATCGCTGCGATAGGCACGATAAGTAGCGCTGCAGACATCAATAGGCCCTGAACAAGGTCAGTCCAAGATACCGCAAGGAAGCCCCCAAATAGCGTGTAAGATACAACACATACAGTGCCGATGATCACCGCAGTTGTGTAGTCTAAACCAAATACGGTTTCAAACAGCTTACCGCCCGCTACCAAGCCTGAGCTCGTGTAGAAAAGGAAGAAAAGAAGAATGAAGAAAGCAGAAATTGTTTGGATCAGCTTAGACGTATCATTGAAACGACGAGATAGGAACTCAGGCAGAGTCAATGCATCTGTTGTAATGCTGTAAGTACGTAGACGCTTAGCACTGATTAACCAGTTAGCCCAAGTACCCACTAGTAGGCCACCAGCCAACCAGAAAGCTTCGAAACCTGCTGCATACGCGTAGCCAGGCAAACCTAATAGTAGCCAACCACTCATATCCGACGCACCAGCAGACAGTGCTGCAGGCCAAGGGCCTAGTGCACGACCACCAAGAAAGTAGTCAGTTGAGTTAGATGTACGTTTGTAAGCAATAACCCCGATTGCTAGCATCATAATTAGATACGCAATGAACGTTGACGTTATTGCAAAACTGTTTTCTATCATTTGATAGTCCTCATTTAGAAAAATCCTTCCATGCCTAGCCAATAAAACTTAGCCAACACAATGTTGGCCAAGTTTAGTCAGATAGGGTTCCTGATATCACGGCGCAACCAAAGCTGCCTCCACTTATCAGTAATATTGAAGGTTAGTGGGCTTCACTCCCAAGCTCGAGCAAGGTCGCATTACCACCCACGGCTGTTATATTTATGGTTCGTGTACGCTCTGTAATAAAGCGCAACGATAGGTGTGGATCGTGAGCAACATGCATTGCTGTTAGATCCGTTTCAGACACTAAACCGACGATTGCGCCGTCTCGCTTAGCAAGTTGTAAATTAATCGCTTGTTCAGTTTGTGGATTGCCCACATACGCCACACTTCGAACATCACAAGAAAGCAGCTGTTGAGACGCATCGAATGATGTCGTTTGAACAAGGTTTGATGGCAGATTTGCTTGTTTTGCCGCATCCGCAATCAGAGTATTGAACTGAGTGTCGTCACTACACACAATCACGCTGTTACCCGCAATCAGCGCAGCCGTCAGCATTGCCGTTGCGGTTTGCAGTTTTGGTAGTGAATCTTGAGCATCATCGACGATAACCAAAGCCACACCACGACCCGCAGCGTATAACTCATTAGTTTCGCCCGTAGGCCCAACGAGCAAATGCTCTTCTGCTAACAGAGAAGAAGCCTGCTCGATGTGATAACCCGCAACCACCGCAAGTGGCGCTGATTGACTCTCGATCTCAGATTTTAATGCCAGAATTTGAGCACTCTTGTGATCAAAATCGGTTAGGTTCCACTGTTCCCACGCTTGAAATGCATCGGAAAAACCTGTCACTTGATGAACCATGATATCGCTCCTTATGCCTGCGCTTGAGAAAAGTGAACATCGGTAAAGCGGTATAGGTAGTGTGGTCCACCCGCTTTCGGCCCTGTTCCTGATAAACCTTGACCCCCGAATGGTTGAACACCTACCACCGCACCCACTTGGTCGCGGTTGATGTAGCAGTTACCCACGCGAACGTGTTTTTCAATCCAACGGTAAGTGGTTTCGTTACGGCTATGAATGCCCATAGTCAGCCCGAAGCCTGTTTGGTTTATCTGTTCAACCACCTGCGCCAACTCGCTCGCCTTGTAACGAACAATGTGCAGCACAGGGCCAAACTGCTCTTCAGTTAGGCAGCTAATATCGTTGATCTCAAAAGCGCTTGGTGGCACGAAATCACCATGATCGCACGCATCACTTAGAGTTAACTGAGCAACACGCTTCTGCGTTTTGGTCATGTTCTCAAGGTGAGCCATTAGTTTCTGTTTCGCATTGCTGTCGATAACAGGGCCAACGTCAGTCTTGTGCAGGTGTGGGATACCGACACTCAACTCGTTCATCGCACCTTGGATAAGAGCAATAACGCGATCAGCAATGTCTTGCTGGATGTAAAGCACACGCAGTGCAGAACAACGCTGACCTGCAGACGCGAACGCTGAACGAATAACGTCACGCACTACCTGCTCTGGAAGCGCCGTACTGTCGACGATCATCGCGTTCTGACCACCCGTTTCCGCGATAAACGGCACAGGTTTCGCTGTACGACTTGCCAATGACACGTTGATACGCTGAGCGGTTGGTGTAGAGCCTGTAAACGCCACACCTGCAATCGCATCGTGGCTAGTGAGTGCGCTACCGATTTCTGCACCGCGCCCCGGTAGAAGCTGAATTGTGCCTGCCGGGAAGCCAGCTTGTTGCATCAACTCAACTGCGCGAGCAGCGATTAAGCTGGTTTGCTCTGCCGGTTTTGCAACCACAGTGTTACCGGCAACCAATGCCGCTGTGATTTGACCAAGGAAGATCGCCAGTGGGAAGTTCCAAGGGCTGATACATACAAACACACCACGACCTTGGCGAGATGCCAAACGAACTTGGCCATCAAAGCCTTTCAGTTCAAATTCTTGTAGGTTGTCGGCCTGTTTCGCGTAGTAACGACAGAAATCGACCGCTTCACGCACTTCATCAATGCTATCGTGAATTGTCTTACCCGCTTCTTGATGACAGATTGCTACTAGCTCAGCAAGGTTCTCTTCCATCAAGTCAGCTAACTTCTCAAGCGCCGCTGCTTTAACTTCAACAGAAGTCGCATTCCAACCGGCAAACGCCGCATCTGCGCCGCTGATCGCTTCGGAAACATGATCAAGGTTTGCGAAAGCCACCTGACCAACATTGATACGACGATCGTAAGGTGCTGTTACTTGCTCAACATTCTGATCAGCCTTGATCATGCTTTCAGCAAGAGCTTCACCGTTGATGATCGGGCCAGCCGTCCACTGTTTATCCAAGAAGCCTTTTACTTGCTCTTCAAAACTGTGCGCTTCACTTTCGATATCAATGTTGACGCCGTAAGAGTTTTTACGCTCTGGGAACACAGATGGTGGCAGTGGAATCTTAGTATTGTTCAGCGTATCGAACGCTAGAAGCATATCCACTGGGTGTTGCGTTAATTCTGCCACAGGGCAGCGTGCATCCACCAAGCGGTGTACAAACGAGCTGTTCGCTCCATTTTCTAGCAGACGACGAACTAGGTATGGAAGTAGATCCTTGTGGCTACCCACTGGCGCGTAGATACGCACTGACTGCTGGTAAGCCTCCATCGCGTGGTTGTATAGAGAATCACCCATACCGTGCAGGCGTTGGAATTCAAAATCTTTGTGGTCTGCCATTACAGCAATAGCAGACACAGTGTGCGCGTTGTGGCTCGCAAACTGCGGGAAGATGTTGCCACGAACACTTGGGCTCAGTAGGTAACGTGCACAGGCTAGGTAAGCAACATCGGTTGCTTCTTTGCGTGTGTAAACTGGGTAGTTATCAAAGCCAGCTTGTTGCGACCATTTGATTTCGCTATCCCAGTACGCGCCTTTTACCAAACGCAGTGGGATCAGATCACCCTGCTCTTTTGCTAAGCGGTTCAGCCATACCAATACCGGCAGGGCACGCTTAGAGTACGCTTGAATAACCAGACCAAATTTACCCCAGCCTTTCACAAGTTCACTGCGGTAAAGCTTCTCAAACAGTTTTAGAGAAAGCTCTAGACGATCCGCCTCTTCTGCATCAATGGTAATTGCAACATCAAGCTCGATTGCGCGGCGCAGTAACTGCTCTAGCGTGTCGCAAAGCTCAGTCAGTACACGCTCTTCATTCGCTACTTCGTAACGTGGGTGCAGCGCAGAAAGCTTGATAGAGACTGATGGCGCAGGGCTAGATTTTGATGAAACATTCGATTTTGGAGAAACATAAGTGTCTCGACCTACAGCTTCAATCGCCATTAGGTAATCTTTGAAGTACTTGTTTGCGTCTGCAGTCGTCAGTGCCGCTTCACCTAACATGTCGTATGAATAGGTAAAGCCTTTGTCACGCATAGGTTTGCCGTTCTTCTGTGCCTCAGCAATGCTGCGACCCAGTACAAACTGATGACCCATTACTTTCATCGCTTGGTGCATCGCTTTACGAATCACCGGCTCAGAAAGTTTGTTGACTAGACGGTTTACCGCCTGAGTTGGGCTCTGCTCATTTGATGAAAGACCCACAACCTTACCCGTTAGCATTAGACCCCAAGTGGATGCATTTACAAACACAGAGTCAGAGTTCTTCAGGTGAGATTTCCAGTCAGCAACGCTGAGCTTGTCACGAATCAATGCATCAGCAGTTGCAGCATCAGGGATACGCATCAGAGCTTCAGCAAGACACATCAACAAAATACCTTCTTGCGTATCTAGGCTGTATTCAAGCAGCAGTGCATCGATCATTTGAATCGACGTTTTGTCTGCTCGAATCGTTTCGATAAGCGAGGTTGTCTTGTCCGTAATTTGTTGCTTTTCAGACTCAGAAGGCGTAGCTAGCGGCAGAAGTTGCTCTAGCCATTGGGTTTCATCCACCATATATAATGGTGAGATAAGCGACCATAGCTCACTAAGCGGTTGCTCGTTGAACTCTGGTTTTAACACATCAGTAGCTGTAAACATGCGTTTTCCTTAATCTCACACCCGAACAAAAAGACGTCCGAGATTTCTACAATGGCTGCAGTGTATTGAGAGTATATAAGGAATACTTGTCAAAAACTCCGAGTTTTTTGCTAAAAACTCGCTTTATTAACAAAACAAAAACATCATCACATATGAAACTTTAAACGAATGTGCCGTTCTGTTTCACTATTTAACACTTATTTGCTTTTTGTATTGAGATGGTGACATCCCCTGAAGACGGGAAAAAGTGTGAGTAAAGGCGGACTGGCCGGAGAAACCTGCTAGCTCAGCAACCTGACCAAGGCTAAGGTTTCCTTGTTCAATTAAGCGGCGCGCACGGTCGATTCGCTTGCCTAGTACATACTGATGTGGCGTGATGCCCATCTGCTCTTTAAACAGCACATGGAACTGACTTTCGCCTAAAAATACACTGCCTGCCAGTTGCGCAACGGAGATCTTGTTAGCCAAATGCTGTTCGATGTAGCGATCCAACGCTTCAAGATCAAAGCGTGATTCTTTTATCGATGTTTCAAATTCAGAGATATGACGTTGCAGCAATGCGATCACCGTGTCGTTACAGGCTCGGCTTAACAAGAGATCGTCAGGACTTGCTTGCATCTCCTGCACCAGCATCTGGATCAGCTTCTGAATCTGTCCATCCAACTGAAAGTAAACGTTAGATGACGCAAGCTGATTGATCTTCTCTAACATCAATGGGTCGTCATTACTTGGCATAGGCATATTCAATACCAAAATATCAGACTGACCCACCACGCCACCGAAAGCATGATCAGAACAAGCCGTTACCACACAGCCTTGTCCTGGCCCAACTAAGTTGCCCTTACCACTGACTTCGAACTCAGCTTGACCTTTAAGCCCAATCACCACTTGCGAATACTGGTGCTCGTGACAATCCATATGAGATGGCAGAGTCACGATCTCAGCAGGGCGAGGAGCGACTAAGCCTAGCGGTGAAAGATCGAGATTGGGCATGATAGGTAGTTTTGGCATGTCAAAGCAGTTTTGATAATTACGGATCGGGAATAATACTCTGATTTTAGCTCAAGATGAATTTGTAAATGATCATGAGAGTCATTTAGCACAAGGGATCGTCGTTAGATTAGTGTTGCGATCATCGTGATCATGCCTCCGGAAAGATGATCAAGAGCACATAAACTACGGAGAATGTAAAACCAACTTTACTAAGCACCAAAATGATGATGCCAGAACAATCCATTGGTTATTTCAATCCTCGTACCGATTGACTTTCTTGAGTGATTGAGGGAAATCCCCCCTTTTGTAAACGTGGAGCAAAGAGTAGATTTGTCGGCAGAGTAGTAAGTCACTCTGGGTATCTCACTGATACCTCAGATTAATTTTCATGGCCCTCGTGAGTTAATCTGAAATCTTCTACACGTCGACAAGAAAATCTTGTCTTTAGCCAGCCCGTCTTCAGGCTGGCTTTTTTTTGTCCTATGTGCAGTGGTGGATCAATTCGTCATATCCAAATGCTCGCAGATATCCTTTACCTTGATCATTCTTCCCTTGCTCACCGTTTAAGCAACGTTCATTAATTGCAATACAGCGTTATAAGAAACTGATATTATTAACTTAGTTCCGAAACTGAGATGATATTTTGTCGAAAACACTTAACTCCATACAACGCTCTCTGTTTGAACAGTTGCCGGGCTGCTGGGGGTGCAAAGATACGGACTCTGTCTTTGTTTATGCTAACCAAGCCTACAATCGACTGATTGGTTTGCCCGACAATCAAAGCAGCGCAGGTTTGACCGATTTTGATATGCCAAGCCAAACAACGGAATGTGCGCAAGACTTCAGAGCGCAAGATAAGTACGTGATGGAAACACGTAAGACTTTAAAAATTCTAGATATTCACCCTTATCCAGATGGCCGTTGGCACGCTCACATCTTTACCAAAACGCCTTGGTTCGATGATGATGGTAAGGTGCAGGGAACAATATTCTATGGCCAAGAGCTCACCGATACTGCCATTTTGGAGGTAGGTCACTGGGTGTGCCAAGCAACCAGTGCCAAAACATGTGATGGTTCGATTGCGGGTTCAGAGCCTCGTCAGTCAAAACTCAATAAGAAACTCACAGCACGCGAATCTGAAGTACTATTTTTGCTGCTGTTTGGCAAAAAGCCTCAGTACATTGCACAGACCCTGACGATTTCGATCAAAACCGTCGAGGGGCACGTGGCACGGCTTAAACAAAAATTCGATGCCAAAAGTAAGAGCCAACTGATTGAATTTGCACTGGACTCAGGTCTTGGTTCAGTGATCCCAGAAAGCCTGCTCAATCGGCAGATTTCTGTGGTGCTACACAGTGAAGTAACGACGACCCGTTAATATCAATCGTCATAAATAGCTGCTCACCCTAACTCGACAAGAGCGACAAAAAAACACCGCGCCAACCCTTTAAGAGTACCGCGCGGTGTTTAAATATTTAGTCTTGGTAAACTCGGAACGCCTGACTACGGCGCAAGTCGATCGATATCCCAACGGTTATCTTGGCGAGAGAACAAGAAACGGTCATGCAGACGATGTTCACCGCCTTGCCAAAACTCAATGCTGTCCACTCGAACACGGAAGCCTCCCCAGAAGCTCGGTACTGGAATCTCACCTTTTGCAAATTTCTGTTTAAGCTCTAAATACTTGCCTTCCAAGATACCACGCGCAGAAATGCGGCTGCTCTGCTTACTTGCGATTGCCGCCAGTTGGCTCTCTTTTGGACGAGAAGAGAAGTACTTCATGTTCTCCACTGCGCTTAGCTTCTCTGCAGTACCAGTAATGTGTACTTGGCGCTCTAGTGGGTGCCACGGGAAGTGCAAGCTGATCTTGCTATTGTGCTCTAGCTGCTGCGCTTTACGGCTACCAAGGTTTGTGTAGAAAACGAAACCTCGTTGATCAACATTCTTAAGCAACACAATGCGCTGAAAAGGTTGGCCGTCCTTATCGACTGTTGCCACTGTCATCGCAGTTGGGTCGGTAAGTTTGGCTTCAATAGCCTGCTCAAGCCAAAGATTAAATTGGTCAATCGGATCAGCCGCTAAGTCTTTGCGTCTCAATCCACCCTGAGCATATTCACGGCGAATATCTTTCAGTTCCATTTCGTTGCTCCTTTTCATTTTTTTGTGATTCTGCGCTTTCGCATAACGAAATACAAGCCTGTGGTAGCCGATTGTACTATCTCTTGGATTCGGTGTTACCAAGATCTCGGTACTTAGATTGCCATGTTGTTAATCTATATACACTTTCAACCAGATCTGAGTTCACTTTGGCCTTCAAAATATCCCGTTTTTTCACCCCTTTTGTTATCGCTTCACTGTCATTGGGTGCAGCGGGGTTTGCCGCCACCCATTTATTGGCAGAGCAATTCCAGCAACGTCTGGTTGGTGAACAGCTGCAAGAAGCCGCCAACAAAGCCAGTCTTCAACTCGATTCTGAGATCGCAAAATTCAAGCAAGTGCCCGCGATCCTAAGTCATGACCCTCGAATCCTTGGGTATTTTTCAAGACAAACGTCAGCTCAACAACTCAACCTGTTATTGGAAGAGTGGGCTAACCAGAGCTTAGCCGATACCATCTACATTCACGACGATAGCGGTACCGTAGTCGCATCGAGCAACTACCAGGATCCAAAAACCTTTGTCGGTGAGAACTTTGCGTTTCGCCCCTATTTCAGCCAGGCGATCAACGGTTTGAACTCCCAATACGTTGGACTTGGCGCGAGATCGAATGTGCGCGGCTACTTTCTCTCCTCTCCCTTGTACATAAAACAAGAGATTGTGGGCGTGTTAACAGTCAAAGTGAGCCTAGAAAACATCGAGGAGATTCTTACCAGTGACGGATTCGACATTGTCGTACTCGACAACAACCAAGTGGTGTTCTTATCAAGCCAGCCGCATTGGCTCTATCACTCCCTGCAACCACTTACCCCGATTCAGCAACAGCAAATTGCCGAGCAGCGTCAGTATGGATTAGACAAAATCACGTTGATTGATGACTTCCTCGATTTACCACAAGCCAATATTGCTTTGCCAAATGAAAAACTCAGTCGGATGGGCACATTTAACATCTACCCGGCAGCAGCCAGTAGTCAGCAATATCAAGTCATCGCACTGAAGGAACGCGACACAGAGATGAAAAAAGTCATGCAGATCGACGCGATATTCTTAGTGATATATAGCTTAGTGCTGCTGATCGCTTGGTCGTGGCGCCAAACCTACAAAGCAAAAGTGGCACTAACAACGCTCAACCATAAGCTCGAAGAGACGGTGAATAAGCGTACCCTTTACTTACAACAATCAAACCAACAGCTACAGCAAACCATACACCAATACCAAGAGTCGCAAAGTAAGCTCAAGCAGACAGAACAAGAACTGACTCAAGCGGCTAAACTTGCGGTCTTAGGCGAACTCTCAGCGAGCATTAACCACGAGATAAATCAACCACTGGCCGCCTTGAGAACTTACAGCGAAAATAGTCTCAAGCTGCTTGAAATGGGGCGTAATGATATGGTGAAAAGTAACTTAGAAAAGATGCTGACGCTTAATCTATCCATCACCGACATCATCGCACGCTTAAAAGTCTTCACCCGTAAGGTTACCAAGCAAGAACATCACACCGCCAACCTTCACCAAGCAGTCAACAATGCCACGGGAATCTTAAGCGCGCTCCTTATCAAGCACGGTATTACACTGAGAATGGCCTCGATCAGTGACGATATCCAGATTGCGATTCATCCGACCGAGTTGGAACAAGTGCTAGTGAATTTAATCCATAACGCCGCCCAAGCACTGCATCAACAACCTAGCCCTCAGATCGGCCTAGATTGGCGGCTAGAACCGGAAACCTGTGTCCTTGATATTTGGGACAATGGCGTCGGACTACCAGAATCAAAGCTATCTCAACTCTTTGATCCCTTCTTCACCACTAAACCAGAAGGGCTCGGCCTCGGTCTATCGATCTCAAAGCGGATTATTGAAGCGTATCACGGCACCATCACTGCGACACCGCGCAAGCCTTGTGGCATGGTATTCTCACTAACAATTCCCTTGCACAACGCATGCAATAAAACCTCAAGCACTGATTAGTCGTGCTGATGACAATAACTCACACAAGGAATGTCGCTTTGACAACCATGCCTGCACTCTATTTTATTGACGACGAACCCGCGATTCGTGATTCGGTAGAACAAGCAATGCTCATTGAAGGTATTGAGATTCGCTGTTTCCCTAACGCTGTAGAAGCACTAAAACAGATCCCACTAACCCAAGCGGGTGTCGTCATCACCGACATACATATGCCGGTGATGGACGGTATTCAATTCACTGAGCAACTTTTAAAACACAACCCTCGTTTTCAAGTGATTGTATTAACGGGGCACGGCGACGTACAAACCGCGGTGACCGCTATGAAGGTAGGAGCATGTGACTTTCTTGAAAAACCATTCGTTGTTGATGCTCTAATGGCTGCAATTCATAAAGCCGCAGATAAGCTCGCTCTGGTTGAAGAGAATAATCTCCTGCGCAAAGAGCTCGCAATGCAAACGCATGTAGGCCCAAAACTCATTGGGCAATCTCCATCGATGGTGACGCTAAGACGTGAGTTGATCACACTCGACATCAACAAAGATCCGATCATCATTCTCAAAGGCGAGATAGGAACGGGGAAACGCATAACCGCACAATACACTCACGATTTACACAGCCATCAAAGAGGCGAGCTCTACCCTATCGCCGCGTTCAACCTACCAAAGTCAGACCAAGAAACATTTTGCGAATTTCTCAAACAGCTGTGTGTCAAACATCGCGGAGGAACTCTCTATATCCATGAAACAGAAGTATTAATGTCTCAGCAATGGGAGTGGTTTAAGCAAGTAAAATCAACGCTGCTTCATGAAAATGAGTGCAATTCAAATGCAACTTGTATCATTATCGCATCCACCGCTGTACCCGCTACAATAAAGGGAGAGTTTCGTCAGTTTGAGCTGCTACCACTGACAGAAAGACCGGAGGATATCGGTTCACTGTTTAAACATTTCGCGCGAGGTGCAGCAAGTCGATATCAATTACCGCCGCCTATCATCACCAAACAGGATGTTGAGCGGTTAATTGCCAAGCCTTGGCCTGAGAATTTGCGTCAACTGCGTCAAGAAGCGGAGCTTAGAGTACTCACTCAAGCAAAGCCGCCAGAGGAGCTAGATCAAGATAACTGCAGCCCAAACGAAGAGACAGCTAATACGACGATCAAACAGCTCTCACTCAGCGAACGAACCGATAACTTTGAACAGATTATCTTAATAGAAGCCCTACATCGCCACCAGGGTATGCTTAAAGAGGTTCAACAAGAGTTACAAGTTTCTCGGAAAACGCTGTATGACAAATTACGTAAACACCAACTAGATAAAACGGATTTCAAAAACCGATAAGTAATGAAACATATATAAATACAACGCTTTATGGGAACAAGATCTTAACATTTCTTAAAACTAAGAATACACTCAATAGGCTTGCACTAAATTTCGCAGACAAGGATTGTTATGAGCCAAAAAAGTTACAACAAGCTGAACGATACTGAACTTGAGTATGTCGATGATAAAACAGCCGCACTGTTACTCAATACACCAACCAGCGCGCGCATCATGCTGTGGGTTATCGTTCTGTTCTTTGTTGCGGCGATTGGATGGGCTTCTTGGGCAGAAGTCGACAAAGTCACGGTCGGCCAAGGCAAAGTAATCCCCTCTTCTCAAATTCAAGTCGTACAAAACCTTGAAGGTGGCTTGGTTAAAGAGATCCTTGTCAAAGAAGGCCAACAGGTACAAAAAGGACAGCAACTGCTTCTTATCGATGATACCCGTTTTCGTTCCGACTTTCGTGAACGAGAGCAACAAGTGGCTAACCTCACAGCAAATGTGCTAATGCTTTCGGCGTCTCTCACCAGTGTAGTCATCGATGAAGACTTCTCTGTCGACAACTGGAAAAAGAGCGTCACACTCAACTACGGTAAGCTGGCGTTCCCACCACAGTTTATTGAAAGACAACCTGACTTAATCCAACGCCAAAGAGCCGAGTACCGCCAAGACCTCAATAACTTGCGTAACCAACTCTCCGTTTTTGAGCAACAAGTCGAGCAAAAGCAGCAAGACTTAGTCGAGGTTAGAGCTCGTGTCGCTAACCTACGCCAAAGCTACAACTTTGCACGCAAAGAGTTGGATATCACCAAACCGCTTGCTGATGAGGGTGTGGTACCGCGTATCGAACTTCTTAAACTGCAACGACAAGTAAATGATACCCGTCGAGAGCTAACCTCTAGCGAGCTTAAAATCCCTGTGCTGCGCTCAGCTATTAAAGAGTCGATGCTCAGCCGCGTCGACGCAGCACTTAAATTCCGTTCAGAGCAGCAAGAGAAGCTTAACCAAGCGCAAGATAAACTCTCTGCCCTCACCGAGTCCGCCGTTGGTTTGGAAGACCGAGTCAATCGGACAGTGGTTATCTCCCCGGTGACAGGCACCGTTAAGACTTTAGGTATTAATACTGTTGGCGGTGTTATTCAACCAGGTATGGATATAGTAGAGATTGTCCCGACCGAAGATTCACTGCTTGTAGAAGCTAAGATTGCACCGCAAGACATCGCTTTTTTACGCCCAGAGCTGCCAGCCATCGTTAAGTTCAGTGCGTATGACTTCACTAAATATGGCGGTCTTGAAGGCGTGCTAGAACACATCAGTGCAGATACGACTCAGGATGAAGAGGGCAACAGTTTTTACATCGTACGTGTGCGTACTGAGAAATACAGCTTTGGACACAACGAAGAGCTGCCGATTATTCCTGGCATGACAGCATCGGTTGACATCATTACAGGTAAACGCACTGTTCTAGATTACATGTTGAAGCCAATACTTAGCGCTCAAAACAATGCATTAAAAGAGTAAGGGTTTGATGTTTTTCCCTCTCTACGCAGATGACTGCCAATGTAAAAAGGCTGTTCACTAATGAAAATTCGTTTCGCAATTGCGTTGTTCGCATTGAGTGTGTCCTGTGCATCATTTGCGTTAAACACCACTGAGCAGCGCTGGGTGAGTGCGGTATCGGAAACCTATGGGCAAAGGGCCGCTATGCGAGTCAAGACATGGCGGTCTAATATTGCTCAGTTCGCCACACAAAGTGAGACACAAAAACTGGAATCGGTAAATCGATTCTTCAACCAGCTCTACTTTGTCGACGATATCGTGCTTTGGGGTCAAAAAGATTACTGGGCTACGCCACTCGAATTTCTAGGAAGTAATGCAGGCGACTGTGAGGACTTCACCATCGCTAAATACTTCTCGCTATTGGAGCTCGGTGTTCCCGACAAAAAGTTAAGACTGGTCTACGTAAAAGCGTTGGAGCTGAATCAGTTTCACATGGTACTTGCCTACTACTCCACGCCCAGCGCAGAACCCGTCATTTTGGATAACTTGAATCCAGAAATTAAACGAGCGTCAACTCGTCGAGACTTGCTGCCGATATACAGCTTTAACGGTAAAAACCTATGGCTAATGAAGTCTTCAGCAGGAAACGGTCAACTTGCAGGTAAATCATCCAGATTGAGCTTGTGGAACGATCTTCGTTCACGCAAGCGCTCTCTAAAATTAAACAAACCCATTATCAATTACGATGAGTAGGTACAATGACTTTATATAAACAGCTTGTAGTCGGGATGGTAGCGGTCTTTATATTACTGATGACGTCAGTATTTATGATCGAATTTAATACCACTCGAGGTCACCTAGAAGCGCAACAGCGTTCAGAGGTAAGTAATACCATCAATACCGTTGGTTTAGCACTAGCTCCTTATCTTGAGGACAAAGACCCAATCGCGGTTGAGTCGGTCATCAATGCATTGTTTGATGGCAGCTCCTATTCTGTTGTGAGACTTATCTTCCTCGATAGTGGTGACGACATCCTGCGTTCATATCCAGTAAAACCAAGCAATGTACCTAGCTGGTTTACTTCGCTCAATCTGTTTGAACCGATTCATGACCGTCGCGTTATTACCAGTGGCTGGATGCAGTTGGCAGAAGTGGAAATTGTCAGCCACCCAGGTCCTGCCTATGCTCAACTTTGGCAATCTTTTACCCGCTTGGCGACTGTCTTTGCTCTTATTTTTGTCATTGGTTTATTGGCTATTTCATGGATCGTAAAACGATCGCTGAAACCGTTGGATTTGATCATCGCCAAAATGAACCAGATAGCGCAAAACCAGTTTGGCGAACCACTTGAACGGCCACAAACAAAAGATCTGATCTTAGTCGTAGACGGTATCAACCATATGTCGACTCAAGTTGAACAAGCTTTTAAAAATCAAGCTCAAGAAGCTCAGCGCCTGCGTGAACGTGCCTACATTGACCCAGTATCACAACTGGGTAACCGTGCGTACTACATGTCTCAACTTAATCAATGGTTGGCGGAATCTAGCGTTGGTGGCTTGGCTGTTTTGCAAGCCCAATTCATTGCTGACGAGTACGATGATAAGGGTTATCAAGAGGGCGATGCGTTGGTCCACGATCTCGCCGAGCACTTACAATCTTCTATTTCGTCACCAGATCTTACTATTGCTCGAATTTCAAAAGATGAGTTTGGCTTTATCTTGCCGAACATTGATGAAAGCGAACTTAAACTCATCGCAGACAGTATCGTTAACTGTGTCCAAGGGCTAGGTTCCGATCCAACAGGAACCGCCCGCGCGAACATCTCACTCGGCGTCACTCATAGTAGCCAAAACAAAACCAGTACAGAGATCATGTCGCTGGTGGACAACGCACTCTCTGTCGCAAAAGCGAACCGTGAAATGGCTTACGGCTACATCACTGCCGATGATCATGGCGCTGTGATGGGCAAACAGCAGTGGCGCACACTGGTTGAAGAAGCAATCATTAATGATCTCTTCACTTTCCGCCTGCAAGCGGCGAATAACAGTTTCGGCAAGACCTTCCACCAAGAGGTGTTCTCTGCAATTGAAAAAGATGGAGTTCGATACAGCGCGGCTCAATACCTATTCGCGCTTGAACAGCTCGGCGCAAGCCACGAGCTCGATCAGTACGTAATCGAGAAAATGATTGAGAAGATACATGCTAAAGAGATTACAACCCCTGTGGCGATCAACATCTCCGCAAGCAGTATCTCTGAGCCAAGCTTCATCCGTTGGGTCGGTGAGACACTAAGCAAGAACGCAACTATCTGTCACATGCTTCATTTTGAAATCCCTGAGAACTGCTTCGTCAACGAGCCGCACTACACAGCCCTACTGTGTACCGCGATACGTAATACCAACGCAGTATTTGGTGTCGACAATTACGGTCGCAACTTCCAGTCTCTGGAGTACATCAATGAGTTCAGGCCTGGTTACGTTAAGTTGGATTATCTCTACACTCACAATTTGGATGACGAGAAACAGAAATTCACCTTAACGTCGATCTCTAGAACGGCGCATAACTTAGGGATCACCACCATCGCCTCACGTATCGAGACTCAAACGCAGCTTGATACATTGTCAGATAACTACGTTGAAGTTTTCCAAGGCTTCATCGTCGATAAGTAGTAAGGTGGTTATTTAATGCAAGATCCATTACTAAATTCGCTGATATACGTCAGCCGATACTACGGTCTAGCAAACTCTCCAGAGGCGCTCATCAATGGGCTGCCTCTTGCGGATGGTAAACTTACCCCTTTTTTATTTCCTCGCTCAGCAGAGCGTGCAGGTTTAGTCGCCAAAGAGAATCGCTCCAACCTTGAGAGTATTCCAGAGTTGATTCTACCTGCGGTACTGCTGCTTAAGCAGGGGGAAGCGTGTGTTCTAAACCGAATTGACTTTCAGAAACAAGAAGCCGAGATCATCACCGCGGAAAGTGGCATGGTGCCGATTCTCATTCCGTTGGAAGAGCTAAAAGAACAGTTTATTGGACGCTACTTCTTAGTAAAGAAACAGTTCCGTTACGACGAACGCTCACCTGAGATTCTAAAGACACGTCACGGTCATTGGTTTTGGGGCACGATCTGGGAGTCGAAGAAAATCTACCGTGATGTGTTGATCGCCTCGATTCTGATCAACCTGTTCGCGATTGCGGCACCTATGTTCACACGCTTGGTTTACGACAAAGTGGTTCCGAACCTCGCCTTTGAGACGCTCTGGGTATTGGCGAGTGGTATCTTTGTCGTCTTCACTTTCGACCTACTGCTCAAATTAATGCGCAGCTACTTCATCGACATTGCCGGTAAAAAATCTGACATTCTTATCTCTTCAAAACTGTTTAGCAAGGTTCTGGGGATTCGTATGGAAGCGAAACCGGCTTCAGTTGGCGCTTTCGCAAAGAACTTACAAGAGTTTGAATCGATTCGAGAGTTTTTCACTTCCGCGACAATTGGCTCTTTGATAGATCTTCCTTTTGCAATTCTGTTCCTGACTCTGATTTGGCTAATGGCTGGAGATCTGGTGTATGTACCGATTGTCGGTGTCGTGATTCTGGTTGTCTATGCCATCATCATTCAAGGGCCTTTACGCCGCACTATCGAAGAAGGCTCACGTCTTGCTTCACAAAAGTATGCAAACCTTATCGAAAGCTTAGCAGGTCTAGAAACGGTTAAACTCTTCAGTGCGCAAAGTCAGTTTCAATTCCGTTGGGAAGAAGCCGTTGCTCACATGGCGAACTGGAATATCAAGAGTCGAAGAATTACTGACAGTATTCAGAATACAGCCGGGTTCGTTCAACAAAGTACGAACGTAGGTATGATCATCTTTGGTGTGTACTTGATTGCCGAAGGCGATCTCACCATGGGTGGTTTGATTGCCGCGACGATGCTGAGTGGCCGTGCGATTAGTCCGTTAGTCCAGCTTTCGATTCTTTCCACTCGTTACAACCAAGCCAAGTCATCGATGACGTTGATCGAACAAGTCATGGCTATGCCTGACGAACAGGAAGAAGGTAAACGCTATATCCATCGCCCAATTATTCAAGGCCATATTGCTCTAGATAAAGTGACCTTCCACTACCCTGATTCTCCAATCGCATCTGTACGCGACCTGAGTTTAACCATTTCGCCGGGAGAGAAAGTTGCCATCATAGGTCGAATTGGTTCAGGTAAGACAACACTAGAGCGTCTGATTATGGGGCTGTACAAGCCTACAGAGGGCCACGTGCGCATCGATAATACCGATATCGACCAGTTACACCACGTCGACATACGTCGCAATATAGGGTGCGTTCCCCAAGACAGCAACCTCTTCTATGGCTCTATTCGTGACAATATCACGCTAGGTCGACCACTAGTGGATGATCGTGATGTGATGGACGCAGCCAACCGAGCAGGTGTCACTAACTTTACTCAGCAAGATCCTGCTGGCTTAGAACGTCAGGTGGGTGAAGGTGGCGGATTGCTATCAGGGGGCCAACGTCAAGCGGTGGCTATCGCTCGTGCTTTCTTGGGCCGTCCTCCCGTGCTGCTCATGGATGAACCAACCAGTGCGATGGATAACCGTTCTGAAATGCACATCAAACACCAACTCAATCAGTTGCTACCGAGTGAGACACTTATCCTGATTACTCACAAAACGTCAATGTTAGACGTGGTAGACCGTGTGATAGTAATGGAAAAAGGCTGCATCATCGCTGATGGACCAAAAGCCAAAGTTCTGTCTGACCTGAAACAAGGGAAAGTGAGAGCAGTTAGCTAAGACCAAACAAGGTTAACTTTTCAACCTAAATGTAAAAAGGAGCCATTGGCTCCTTTTTTTATTGTTATTGTTCTTTGATTAGAGGAAATGAATGACGCAACTACAACTGCTCGCCAATATCTTCTTTTTCCATCTTGAACGAACATTGAATCTCGTATTGGTTGAACGAGAACACACTGCCACCATGAGTACGCTTAGTCGTTACAGTTTCGTCTCCATATTGAATCGTCACACGGGTGTAGACTTTTTCGTGCGCCTCGACAGTACACTCTTCAAGTAGCGTATCAAATTCAGCTTCAAGACTATCAATCTGCTGTTTGGTAGATTCGAGCGATTGGCTGTTGCGCTCTTTCATCGATTCAATACGCTGCGCCTCTTCGTCCGTCCGCTCCGCTTTAGGTCGCTTTTTGAATTCCAACTCCTGACGAATCACATCCATTGTTTTCTCTTGAGCCGCTTTATAAACGTCTCTCAACTCCCCTATCTTCTGCTTATAGCTGTCATAGCGAGCAAAACAATGAACCTTGGTTGCAGTATCGCCCTCAACGCCAAGGAAGACACACTCGACCTTGCCACCGACTTTGGCTTCTCCGCCACTCAATGTGCCGTGCTTCTTCACTCCATCAACGATAATCAAGTCACGACCGCAGCGTATTTCATTACTCATGCTGTGTACTGTTAGCCTAATATCGGTACCAGCTTGCAGCTCTGAGTACTGGGCGTAGCTCGCTTCAATGGCTCCTTTGGTTAACACTTTACAGCTTTTGCACTCACCCTCCTTAACCGTGTGACCAATGATACCTTTGGCGACTTTAATATCACCTTGCGCTTGCACTTCAGCGGATTCAATAAATCCCCCTACCGTGACACTCCCTGTCGCCTTCACTACCATTCCAGGATCGATATTGCCTGAGACAAAAACATTCCCTTTAAACTTAATGTGCCCTGTCGCAACACTAACGTTATTTAGACATAGCGCCTCATCCACTTCAATGGTGCGCTCTTTGATGAGTGGCAACCCTGAACAGCTGGCGACCAGAAGATTTGGATCGTCTGAGGAGATTGTGGTTCCTTTACCGGGTTTAAGCAGGCTATCTTTACCAGGAAGCGGAGGAAGGAGTTTTCCTAAAACAGTAAAACCAGCAGTCCCTTTGGTTGCTGGCGTTCGCCTCATCACAGGATCATTTTCTCCAACTGTAATGGTTGCGCCCAAGTCTCGCATATCAATTTTTCCAGACTCTTTACTACGTGGCTTAAGGACTTGATGTGTAATGTCAGGGACGAGTGCTTCGAATTTGGCGTCTTTCCCTTTAATGGGTTGTTTGCCTTGAGCAACAGCCTGGGTAAACTTCTCTCCCGGTTTAAGTTTATTGCTCATCACTAGCACCTTTTTCAGCGCTAGCTTATTTATGCCTTTAGTCACATGAGCCTGAGCAAGTGCATGTACAATCTCAGCACCTCTTAGCCCTCTTCCGGCATAAGCACCAGTGACGGTAATACTGGCGAGCATCTCATCGTCAGACAACTCGACAACCATGCTTGCATTGCGTACTTCAGCAACAGCCACGCCTTCGTATGCTTCGCCTTTGCCCTCTTTTGCTGAATTGACAAAGCGAATGACTTCATCTTCTAAACAATAAAATTGACTCGCATCCAATTTATTCAATGATGCCGGAAACTCTTTTTGGTCAAAATTGCTGTCGACGACAAAACCAGATTGCAAACGAGCAATCACCTCTTTTCCATCATCAGACAATGTAACTATGTTGTCCCACATGCGACTGCCACTTCCTTAGCAAAACAGTATGATTTCAGTTTATAGAAGATACTATTTTGTGAACATATTCCTTATTCAATAACAAGGGATAAGTCACTTTACTGGGCATTTTCTCAGTAATGAGCTACTAAACATCAAGTAGCAACTTGTTGACTTAAAGCATTAAATTGTCCCGGACGAGATCGTCAAAACCCAATTATGTGCTGGCATACAGGATATTCTCCCTATTGTTCAACACATCCAATTTCAGTGTCGCTAGTACAATTTTCGAAAATTTCAAATGGCTAACAGAAGATAAGAGAACAATGAGTACACTTAGAGGAAGTGACTTTACAGTGTAAATTGAGTTGCCATTCACTTTACACTGTAAATCGGTAATTGAGGTGGTTTAAGTTGAGGCGCTATTTACACTGTAAACTGGAGAGCAGCAATCCAAGATCGCGACGAACGGCTGACTCAGTTTGCTTGCGACCGGCAAGATTGGCTAACTCACTGCACTCTGTCCAAGTTCTTTTCTGAACAACTTTCCAAAGCAGCAAATCACTCGTTCGGTCTAACTGCACTTTATCCAAGCTATAGATCAAATTCTCTAGCATGAAACCAATGCTATCAAAGCTGTTCCCACCATCTACGTAATAACCAAGCAAAGGATTAATATCCGCAACAACATTGGGGTGCGGTTGAGAGGATATCAGCGAGCGTACAATCGCTAGCTCAAGTGATCTGTATGTCGTGGATAGCAGATAGCGAAGGCTGGAATTAAAATAAAGATTTCCTTCTTCAACCCAATGACGACTTTGTTCGTTCAAAGCACGGCACATGAGTAATGAATGACAGCCACTTGATTGATCTCTTTGGTGCCCAAGATGCAAAGGGAAAAAATCATTACTCGTCCAGAAATCGACAAGCTCGCTGGTTGCGCCGAAGCTTGTTGCTATGTAATCGAAGTGACGGTTTGCTTCGACCAAGAGGCCAATCATTCTATGTCCTAATCCGCGCCCTTGGATATCAGGATGAACCGCAATTCTCATCACTCGAAGACTTTTTTGAGTCGCCGCTTTATCAAGACCTAAATGGTTGGCTAGCAGTGTTGGAGCAAGATGACCGCGAGGGCGACGCTTGCCAAGCTGAACATCTTGAATGAGTTCATGTGACAATCCGCCCTCTTCAGCCGTTAGAATGCACCCCAAGCAATCTTGGTCTGAAAACAGCGCATACAGCGACATTTGAGGGTTATCTAGAAGTTGAGTCAAGTCATTGGGCGACGTTTGATAATGAGCACTGACCAACAACCCAAAACAGTGAGCTAGAATTTTAGGATTGCTGAGTAACGTTTGTTTATCAAACTGATGCCAAGACAACCTATCAAGTTCAACATCCTTTGGTAGAGCCTCAATGTCAGAATCCAACAAGAACGTATCAAATAACCAACTTTCTAAAGGATCGTTCTCATTCCAACGTATTGGTTGTTCAAGTTTAAACGAGCGCCAATTAGGGCGATGCTCAGACAACCATTTTTCAAACTTGATACCAAAGCCGCGTCCACTGCCCTCATATCCGTGAACCGTGGTTGAGAAAACCATCCGATGATAGCTTTCAACCATACGCTTCAACATGGGTAACGGAATTGCTGCAGCTTCATCGACAAACAACAGGTCGCAAGCAGGCTGCGTTCTGAGTAATTCATCTGGAGCAACAAAGACAATTTTGCTTTGTTCATGAACGAGCGTATGTCGATTCTCCATTGAAGAGTTAGGAAGCAGTTTCTGCGCATGGTCAAACAAAGGCTGTATCGCTTTGACGTTAGGTGCAGTGACTAAAATCGTTACAGATTTTTTAGCCTGAATAATATTGGCCGATGCGATACCTAACGCGGAGCTTTTACCACGGCCACGGTCAGCGGTTAAAACAAGTGGGCGCTTGCGATGACCAAACATCACTTTTTCAATCGCTTCTATAGCGAGCTTTTGTTGCTCATACTTATCAAAACCATTTGGTGTGACAATCATTTCAGGTAGCGCTGGCATTTCAGAATCTTGTGACAGCGCACTTTGCGATAAACAGATCAGCTTATCCAACTGACGTGTCAGCCAAACTTGCGATAAAGTAGTTTCGTGGTTTGCTGGTGGGATGACAAATAACACCCCTCCCCCAACTAACGCACCTAACGCTGCGGTAAAACTATTGGCATCAAATCCAGAGCTAAAATCACAAATGAGTACTTGGCACTCTTGCCCCAATAATTGTTGGCCTTTATTAAAGGCGATATTTTTCGCGTTAGGTACACTCAGTCCACCCAAAACAAAAGCGATGGGACAGTCAAAATGAAACAGATAAGATTCAAGCTGTTGAGATTGCCATGCTTGATCGCCTTCAAGTAGAACACCATAGCGGTGGTTATTATTTAGGGCTACTGTGGAAAGTTGAGTTAAGAAAGGGAGAGTCGTCATAAATTGCGTCCAAATTCATCTAAACACAGTTTATCACAGGTAAAGAAAAAGCCGCATCAAGCGGCTTTTAATCGGTAAGTGAGGAGCTTAGTTCAGCTTAGATTGAACAAAAGAGAGAATTTCTTCCATAGTCGCATCATCAATCTTTTTAAGATTCAATGCGAGGTTCGAACCTTTACGGCTGTAAGAAGCACGACCTTTAACAAGCTCAACCTTTGGCGTCGCCTTTTTGTTTGGTACAGGAGCAAGTTCAGAAATCCAGTTTTCTAGTGTTTCTGTCACGTCTTTGGTTAGACGAGTAACACCTTGAGCCTCGCTACGCTGCCAAACAAAACCATCTGTCGCATCGCATTTGGCTAGTAAGTTTTTTTTCTGCTCTTCATTAAGAGCGCCAAATTGCTTGTGCAGTTTAACGATTGTTGGACGACCTAAATCGCTCACATTTGGGTATGCTTGTAACAGCTCCAACGGAAGTGATGCAGCCTTTAAAGCACCGCTCACCAGTGCTTCACTACACTGGAACATTTTCGCTAACGCTTTTTGATCTTCAGCTTCGCCTTTATCTAACTTCGCTTGCATCTCTTTACCTTTCTCATAAAGAGACAACGGTTTGTGTGCATTAGCCACATCAGAAAGGAACTTAGCATGTTCGCCGTTGATGTTATCGGCAACATAGATAAGAAACTCTTTGTTCGCAAGAATACAAGACATACGGCGACGGCTGCCGTCTAAAACCTCAATCTTGCCATCTTTGTTCTTACGACCAACGGCTGGATATTGTTGGCCACGCTCTTTCAGAGTAGTTAAAACGTCAGAAAGTGCATGTTCATTTAGGAAAGACTGCTCACGAGCGTTCTCTTCAAATACAACGGTCTGGGTTTCGACTTGCTCAGCAGGAATACGTACTAGCTCAAACGAAACCATCTGTTCGCCGGCAACTGCCAACTCGATAACTTGGGCCTGCTCTTTTGCTGCCGTTTGTGCTTCTTGAGGAGTCGCTACTCGGCGCTTATTCGCCTTACCAAATAGCTTCGCATTTAGATCAGATGTTTTAATTGCCATGTTGATTATCCCTGATTAAGTGAAGGCCAATTGCTATGTAATACTCGCTCTAGTTCAAGCGCACTCTTTTGAACAGCATCTTGAGCGACAGCAAGTGTCTTCTTACCACCTTCAAAATCACTGGTCGTCAAGTCAAAAACCGTGCTGTAAGTATCTGCACAAGTTTCGAATGCACGGCTACGAGGAATGGTTGCCATCATAACTTGGTCATTCAATAAGTAGTTCATCTCTGTTAATACAGAGACCTGCTTCTTATTGTCGTCTTCAAACATTGTTGGCATCAACCGAATGAACTCGAGCCCCTTCCAGTCGTCCGGGAACATTTCGTAAACGGTTGGCAGATGTTGGAAAAAGTTAACCGTTGATGCCCAGTCAAGACGTTTTGCAGCACATGGAATCAATAGTGCGTTAGATGCGTACATAGCATTCCATACTAGAGGGTCAACGTGAGGACCAGTATCAATCATGATCACATCGAAGTCGTCTGCGATTTTGTCAATCAACTTATCTTTTAATAGACGAACAATATCTAAAGACTGATCTTGAGACAGACTTTGCCAAGCTTCGGCATTGAACATTGCGTCTTCTGGGAATGCAGACACAGTCTTCAAATTTGGATATTGCGTAGGAAGTAAAACGTTCTTATGTAGGAACTCTGAGTCAACTTCTTGCCCTTCAGGAACGTTATCCAACATGATATCAACCGCTGAATAGATGCTGTCATGCTCTGTCCCACTAATTTGTGGGTTCAAAAACAGACGTAAAGAACCCTGTGGGTCAAGGTCGATCAGACAGATGCGGTAACGTTTGTCTAAATTAAGAGATAGACACGCCGCCAAATGCACTGCAGTCATTGATTTACCGGTGCCGCCCTTCTGGTTCTGAACGTTGATGATCCAAGGTTTATTATCTGCGTGTTTCTTACGTTCGTGGAACTTAGCAACACCCGCAGCATCCATTAGCATGTGTGCTTCGGTAAGAGAAATTGAGTAGTGGTTGGCGTTATTTTTTGTAAACTGATGACCTTCAGATTCAAGCTTTGTGATCGCTTCATCCAACTTACGACGAGTCAGACCAGAGCGTGTCTCCATCATCGCCTTAGACATTGGAGGAAAATGTTCATCACTTCGCTCCTCTAAGATGATCTCAATTCGGTCAGCCTGAACTTGTTGAGTCTGTTCGGCTAGCTGATAGAGCTTATCAATCGTTTGTTCTCTTTTCATTGCCAATTTCCGTTATGGTTAACTTAGTTAAGATTGTACAGCAAATAACAATAAATCCAACAAAAACATGAACATTCATTTATGAGTAAAATCACATAAAATTTATGGAATATACTGTTTTCTATGTTAGGAAATCAGATTAGATAGAAAAAATCCAGAATCAGATAGCTAAGGATTAGGTGTACATTTAAATTGTTACATTGTCACTAATTTACAATGTAAATGATAAATAGGTCGTTTTTCCTCGGAACGATTGAAATTCAAGCACAAACTACGGTGAATGTGATTTCTACTAAAGCGGTTTATAAGTAGTAAAAAATACAAGTACATTTGATTCGATCGACCATAGACAATTACGAATCAAAAACAAACTAAGACCAGGATGGCGGTATCTACACTTTAGAAACGTTTAAGAATCGGAACGATGATCAAGGTCCGTTCTTTTTCATGCTTTCGTAAAATTCCAGATTATGAAGCATGATCAAGGGGGATTAACCAAACATTGGATCACCATGAGTTGAATTTGCACAAGATCCATTTACGGAAAAATGATCAAGTGTATATAGCTCCGGAAGCATGAATTTTTAACGCTAAATTACGGAGGAATGTAGATAGACTGGGCTTTGAGCTCAAATGTCATGTTTCTACTCGATAAATCAATCGACACATAATTGAAATTAAAATCCCTTTGACTATCCTGATCATGCTTCCTGTAAGAATATCAAACCAGAATGAGGCCATTTCTTTATGCTTCGCGTGTGGAATACGTTTAAACATTCAACAATTATGTCTGAATCGCCTTGAAATAGACCTTTTCATGATCATCGTTCCAGTGAAGATACTCAAATTATCAACCACATTCGATATACTGCGTTTAAAGTTTGCCCGTCACTTGTGGATAAACTGTAGAGTGCTAATGATCATGCTTTCAGAGCTAGTATGATCATCGTTACATCTCTTTAGTGATCATTGTTCTGGCATTCACTGATCATGCTTTCAATGTTTCTTTGATCATGTTTTCAGGCTCTATATGATCATGCTTTCAAGCGGAAATTATTTTTACTCTTTAAATTCAATCGTTTACAGATTAATTTGTAGCTAGATCATTAGATCACTTAATCAATTAAGATCAGATTAATCAAAAAGATCAGTTATTTAAAAGATAATAAATTCTCTTTATTTATGATCATTTTTTCTTTATTCTTCAGGAACTATAGTGAAATTACGGCCAGTGTGATACGGATCAAAAATGAAACCAGATGAAAAATTACTGATTAAGGCGAGAAGCCACAAAGATGGTCATTTATTTGAGGTATCAGAAAGCGCAGTAGAATGGATAGATCAATACCAACATTTTAAAGGGGTGACCAAGAGTATTGTTGAACTCCTTAATCTTATATCCCTACGTGGCTTTAGCAGTAAAGATGGGTATGTATCCACAACGGAAATCATTGATGCGACAGATGGTCAAGTTACTCGTGCTGCTCTTCAGCAACGACTAAGAGCAGCCGTCAACATTGGTCTATTCAAGCAGATCCCTGTGCGTTTTGAAGAAGGCTTGGCCGGAAAGACCATGCTTCATCGCTTTGTTAATCCAAACCAATTAATTTCTGTACTGGGCGCTACAAGCTTAGTGACTGAAAGCGTTAAACAGAACGAAAAACAGAAACGTTCTAAAGCGTTGGCTCAAACAAAAGTGAATAAACGATTACTGAATGAACATGGCTTAAATACGCCACCAACCATGAAGGATGAAGCAGATCAGTTTATTGTCTCTCCAACGAATTGGGCCGGTATTATCGATCAAGCGTTAGCGCCACCACGTACTCGTAAAAGCTACCAAAAGTCGATGGTTTCGATCTCTGGAACACGCGCTGTGATCGAAACAAGATCATCAAAGAACATCATGACTGTTGATGATCTCATGACCCTTTTTGCCTTGTTTACACTGACCGTGCAGTACCATGATCACCATCAAGATGACTACCATCTTGATGCGAAATTAACACCAAACAAAACCCCGTTATACATTACCGATATTCTTTCTTTACGTGGTAAGAAGGATAGCGGCCCTGCTCGAGATTCGATTCGCGATAGCATTGATCGTATTGAATTCACTGATTTTCAATTACATGAGCTAACAGGCCGTTGGTTGAGTGAGAATATGCCTGAGGGCTTCAAAAGTGACCGATTCCGCTTTCTAGCGCGCACCATCACGGCATCAGAAGAAGCACCAACAGAAGGCGCTGACGGTGAAATCCGTATTAAACCGAATCTGTACATTCTTGTTTGGGAGCCCTCATTTTACGAAGAGCTGCTTACTCGAGACTATTTCTTCCTGTTTCCACCAGAGATCCTGAAACAGCATACCTTGGTATTCCAGCTCTACTCTTACTTCAGAAGCCGTATGGCACGCCGTCATTCAGATTGCATGTTGCTTAGTGAACTTAACCAAAAACTGGCGAGAAACATCGATTGGCGTCGTTTTTCAATGGACTTGATCCGAGAATTAAGAAAGTTGGGTGAAGTAAGCGATCAAAACGATACTTTCTTAGTCAATTTATGGGGTTACCATCTAACGATCACTTCAATGATCGAAAAAGACAAAACCGTCGACTACCAGGTTGATATTAAATGTAATGTTGAGGAAGTATTGCGTTATTCGCGTGCTCGTACCACCAATGCGGGCAAACGTAATATGGCGCCGACACTGCCAAACCCACTGCGTAACGAAATGGTTTCCAAACAGAAACTGGAAGAACTATCGGAGATAATCGATGGTGAGTTTGAGCCTATCCAGCGGAAAGCGCCGTCTCCACGAGGCAAATTGGGTCGTCGAGTGAAGCTGCGCAAACACTCTGTAGAGATCAATGCTGATGAAATTACCATTACTCTCTCCAAGTATACCTCTCCAGAGGCTCTAGAACGCAGTATAACGGCACTTTCAGCTATGACAGGACATTCACACGCCTCGATTAAAGAAGAGTGCTCAGAGCTCGTAGAGAAGCTTGATTGGTTAAGAGTCGCGGAAGAGGTTGTTCCGTACGAAACGTTAAGTCGCACGATTGAGTTGTACAACGATCGAGATACCAACAAACATTTATCGATCGAACGTTTGATCTCAGGTTTGGCTGTAAGACGCAAAGTGTGTAAACAGATCCATGAAGGGCATTTAGACGAAAACGTCTTTTTGGCACTTGATGAAATGGCTATCGGTCACTAGATTCGTGCTTGGCGAGGATTGAGAGTGTTTGGTCAAGGCTGAGTAAACAATGATGTTATGAATCGTTCAATGAAATTAATTGGGCGTTGATGGTAAATCCACCTAACGCTGACAATTCACTGACATTGGCCACGCAGCTACTGGTTACTATTTATCCCGAATAGACAACCTTTTGTCCTTTCTTATGATTAATAGATTGGCTCATATTTTGTTACATCATACTGAATAGATTTTTCGCGAGTTCCACTGGAGCTCGCTTTTTTTTGCTTAAGAATCAGTAGGTAAATTCCCGATCAACGAAATTGATCTTGTTTGATTATCGAAAGCATGATCAAGAGTGAGATTGAAACGCCTGTCAATTACCTTGATCATCTTTCCGCGATCAGTGAGGGTAGGGGGAATAACCGACGTGATCACGGTTATGAGGGTGGTGAGTCATGAACTTGATATGAGATTCGATCAATTTTTCCGACTCGCTTTGCCATCGTGGATCTTGTTGTTGGTTGGCAAATTCAAGCGCGAGCACGCACAAATGCTGCATACGTTTAGTGCACCAATCACGAAGCTCCGTTTCAGCTGCTGCGTTGATCGACACTGCCTGAAGTTTGCTGTAGGCAAACATCACAAACCGAAAAGCCTTCTCTGACTGGTCGGTAGTGGATTGCTTGTAGTGGGTATAGACCCGCAAACAACCATCAAGCCAACATGCAATGGCCTTGCTCTGCTTATCATCGATCAACGGCCCCCAGATCGCGTCTGGAGGCGTTAAGATCAGACTCTCAAGTTTATGTACTTGATCATGCTTTCGAGAACGATACCAATTTTCAACGCTCTCTAACCATGCGTCTAGTTCATTCATGCAACACTATCCCAATGTTTTACATAGTGATTTTCAGCAACTTGATTCACTTTATGCTGAATAATGCTACTTCGCTCGCGCACGAGGTCCGCATCTACCGAATAGTTTGGTTCATTTTTTACCAGTTCGCCAAATGGAAGATCGGGATCCGGTACGGCTGAGATCATCAGCTTGGTGTATGGATGTTGCGGGTTGGTGAGGATCGATTGAGTTGAGCCCCACTCGACGATCTGCCCTTTGTACATGACGGCGGTCTCTTCAGCGATGTAGTGAGCGGTAGCAAGATCATGAGTAATATAAAGAAAACCGATTCCGAGTTCTTTCTTCATTCGTTGCATGAGATTGAGTACACCCAAACGTATCGACACATCGAGCATTGAGGTTGGCTCGTCAGCCAAGATGACTTGTGCGCCTACACCTAATGCTCTCGCTAGGTTCACACGCTGTCTCTGCCCTCCACTGAGCTCATGCGGATACTTAGCTAAGGTTTCGATAGGAAGCTCAACCAGTTCTAATAACTCCTTGAGGCGGCTCTCAAGGGCTTGTTTAGAGCCGACCTGTTTATGAATCTTAAGTGGGCGAGTCAGATGATGTTCAATAGTATGGGTCGGATTGAGTGAGCCGAATGGGTCTTGAAATACCATCTGTACCTTGCTGCGGTAGTCGAGAACCTCTTTGCGGCTTTTGAGCGTAGAAATGTCCTGACCATTAAATAAAATCTCACCTTCAGTCGCGGGGTAGACCTTGGTCATCAATCTGGCACAGGTACTTTTTCCACAGCCTGATTCGCCCACCAGCGCTAGGGTTTTACCGGCATAGAGATCAAAGCTAACTCCGTGTAGCGCTCTAAAAATCTCTTCTTTACCCAATCCACCACCGACAGTGAACTCTTTAACGACGTTTTTAACTTGGATAATTGGCTGTTGCATCATGCTCTCCTAGCTCGCAATCGCGTGTGACTGTTGGTGAATATTTGGGAATGAACTCCACAGCTTTTGGGTATATTCATGCTGTGGGTGATTGCGGATCTCATGCGCGTCGTTGACCTCGACAATCTGGCCAAAACGCATAATGGCAATGCGGTCACATAACTGACTCATTAGCGCCAAGTCATGGGTGATGAAGAGGATAGAGAAGCCAAACTCTTCACGTAGTTGGTGTATCTGCTGCAAGATTTCTCGCTGCACTACAACGTCAAGCGCTGTAGTCGGTTCATCCATGATGATCAGCTTAGGGTTGAGTGCCAATGCGATGGCGATAACCAGGCGTTGTCTCATTCCGCCACTGAACTGATGGGGATATTCAGGAAGACGACTGCGTGGAATGTTCACCAAGTCTAAGAGCTTTTCGGCTCGGTCTTTAGCTTGCTCGTCGCTCATCCCTTTGTGGTGTCGAAGCACATCGGCGAACTGCTCTTGAATGGTTAGGACTGGATTGAGCGAGTTCATGGCACTTTGGAATACCATGGCAATCTCGCTCCATCGTAGAGTATTAAGCTGTGAGTCTGAGAGTTTTAGAAGATCTTGCCCATCAAACAAGATTTCTCCACCGGAAATAAACGCGGGCGGCTTGTGCAGACGGTTAATGGCAAAGGCGATGGTGCTTTTGCCGCAACCAGACTCACCGGCGAGGCCAAAAATTTCCCCTTTGCTAATATGAAAACTGACGGATTTCACCGCATTGAAGTCACCGTCATCGGTGATGTAGTCCACGCAGAGGTTTTTTACCTCTAGTAGTGGCGCAGATTTTATTTCCTTGGACATAGATATCGCTCGTTATGATATTGATAATAATTATCAATATCATGTTGTGCGTTTAGGAACAGTTTAGATCACAGAAACATTGAAGTGACTCGAAATTAATCTGTCGCTGTTTCAGGAAGTTTCAGGTGAGGAAAATTAGAGGTTCATCGCGGCTTTCCGGGGAAAGCCGCTTTTATCTTCAAGAAGAAGTAGTCAGTATCTCGATAACCATATCCCATTCGCTTGATTAGCTTTATCTTGTTGTTTATCCCTTCAAGCGTGCAGGTATTTAACGGATAACTTGCCGATGCGATAACCCCGTGAAGATATGGTCTGAGTTTTCGTGCGAACTCTTTTAATGGCTTGATCCCACTCTCTTGCACTTGTTCCCACCACGCGTCCCAGAGCCCCTTAGCGTGCCCTTCTGATTCACAATACCAAAGCTCTTTGAGTTGTGCTCCGAGTATATATGTGGTCATTAAGTCCTTATTGATATTCAATATTTCACTAAGATAGCTTTCTTGGCGTGTATTTAAGTTGCCTCTATTTTTCAGCAGTACCCAGCGTGAACGCTTCACCCATTGCCTCGCTTTTTTGTCTTGCTTAAGTTTGTTAGCTTGGTCGACTCTAACTCTATCCATCACCTCGCGACCGAACTTAGCGACAACATGGAATAAGTCGTAAACGATTTTTGCGTTCGGACAGTGCGCTTGAACTTCAAGATCGAAAGCCGTATTCATGTCCATCGCGACGGCTTCGATATTTATCCCATGCTCGCCTAATTGCTCGAAGAACGGTCGTATGTCTTTGCGGCTACGACCTAATCCTATCCAAATGACTTGGTGAGTTTTAGCATCAGCGATGACCGTGGCATATCGATGTCCTTTAAAGATGGCGAACTCGTCCATGACGAGTTGCCTTAGATCTTCCCATTTTATTGACGGTACAACTTGTCTAAGCCGGCGTTTATCTATCTCTTTAATTGTGTGCCAATGAACGCTCGTTAACTGGGAGATATGCTTAATAGGGAGAAGAGGTAATAGTTGTTCTATATAGCTTTTTAGGCGCTTCGTTATGCGAGCATAAGGCTCTAACCAAGATAGAGACTCTGTTTTTATGCCGCAGTCGCGACACTTAATCCTTCGAGTTTGAACGGAAAGTTCAACTGGAACACCGAGTAACATGGCATCCTTTACATGACGCCATTGATACTCATGGATAGCTTCGGCTTCAAGACCACAGAGGCATTTAGCTTCAGAGTTAGGTTTAAGAGTAAGGGTAATAAGTGTTGCTGTCTGGTGAGACTTTACTATTTGAAAGCCTTCCCAGAATGAAGATAGGAAAGTATGATTCGGCATGGAAACGGTAGTTTGTGTATGATTTTTGTTTGGCGACTAAACCATATCACTTACTACCGTTTTTGTTTTAAGTTCCCGCTAATCCGCGATGAACCAAATTAGAGGCTAGAGGGCGAAAAATGAGAGTTAGATCAACCCACACTTTTCATGGGTAATCTTTTAAATGTAATGGCATAAATTTGTCTTGGCAAAGTTTAAATGAGGTATTTATTAATTAGCTTTTTGAAGCGTTGTAACCATCACATTTCGGTACAGAAAATCTTAACAACGTAAATGGCATTTGCTACAGATTAGCTGTCCATTACATGGTGCTTTTCGGAGGAAAACATGTCCATTAATTCAATTAACCATGATGAAATGACGAACATTGCCAACAAGTGGGATGATGATGAAGAAGTATCATCACTAAAACCAGAGAAACAGATGAAATCGGCTGAAGCTCGCCGTCGTATAGAGGCTCTTAGAGAAATCAGAGAAAGCGGTCTGAGCCTCGAAGAAGCGAGAGAACTAGGTTTGATTCATTAATCTTTGATTGTTCCTTTTAGAGCGACTAAGCGTCGCTCTATCTGTATTCCCACTCTATTTACAGAGCGTTGTCCTTTCGGCTAATCAAACTCCATTCACAGACTTACACTTCACTTATACCCTCTATTTGACACCACTCGTACGCGGCACTAATTTTAAAGAAAAAGATAAGCGCTGAGATGCACTGTTGGTAAGGAATAGACGATGGCGAACTGCAAAGAGGTTCTGTTTTACGAGCCTGAAGATCCAAACGGTTACCTTTCAAATTTCGCGGCCTGTCCGATTCGTGTCGGCGATGATGTATGGGCGACCAGCGAGCATTATTACCAAGCAATGAAGTTTAACTGCGAGAAGCTCAGACAGCAGATTTACATGGCCAACTCTCCCGCTGAAGCTTTTGCATTGAGTCGCGATTTTGATGAGCACGTGCGTGAAGATTGGTATGAGATTCGCGTCGATGTAATGCGCTTTATTGTGACGGAGAAATTCAAACAGAATCCCTGTTTTGCTCTATTTCTTATAAACACCGGAGACTCTGTCATTAAGGAGCACTCGCACAAGGACAGCTTCTGGGGCGATGGGGGAGACGGTACAGGCCAAAATCATCTCGGTAAGATCTTGATGAGTGTTCGCAGTCAGCTAAACGATCAGCCTGTCTGCTTAAAGCCTTTACACACTTACGGACAGCGTGACTTCCTTTCAGTACCACTCCTGTTTTCACGCCCTAGAGAGAGTTTTAAAGTGCATCATTAAAAAAGTCCCAAGAAAAAGCCCCAAATTAGACTTGAGGCTGGCTTTGCTTTGGTTGATGTATTTGGCTAATTAAAGGTATTTACTAACGATATCATCAAGTTGCCCATTGTCTCTCATTTCTACCAAGCGCTGATTGATAAATGATTGCAGTTCAGGCTTCATTAGAGGGTCGAAGGCGAGGTGAATTGGGTAATCACTGATCACCGAGCCAAACCTTTGTAGCTGATAGTCATTGATATCGAGGTTTTGCTTGTTAAGGTTGTATTTGATGCGTGACTCCATCTCGACAAATACGGTATCGCCTGGAGTGCGGTTAAGAACACGGAAGGCTGCGGTATAGTCTTTTACTCGAATCTCATTCAGTTTGCCTTGAGCAATATAAGGGTCTAGGTTTGGGTATTCAAAGCCGAGTAAGAGTACCATAGCCTTGCCTTCTAAATCGTCGATGGTCTTGAACTCAAATGGCTTTTTCCCGCTACTCAGGAGTGAGTGCTTTACATTGTAAATCGGAATGTCTGACAGGTTCTCCGCTTGGATATTTCCCCAGCTGGGGCTGCCATAGGTTACCCAGTTATTGTTCTCGCGAGCTTCGAGCTTAGAGATCATGCGATTGAACGGGTAGGTATGATAGTTGATGTCGTAATTACTGTTTTGGAATACGGCTTCAACAATATCGGTGACTATGCCTTCGTGAGCACCCCCTTCCTTTTCTATCTGAAAAGGTTGAGCTTGACTCGCAATGATGTAGTAATGAAGTGGTTCTGATGAAATAGCGTAACCACTTGAAAATAAAGCTGCTATTGCAGTTGAAAGAAGATATTTTTTCATAACCTTCCCTGGTTATTTGTAGGACGACTACTATTATACTAGTTGAGTAATAGTAATTTACTAAACTTAAAAAACGGAATTTATTTATGGTGAAACAAGGAAAGCGCTATATAGGACTATCTCGTCAATTGATCGGGATAATCATCGCTATCAGCACTTTGTTCACTGTTATTGTGACAGGGCTCAGCCTATATGTTGAGTACCAAGATCGCGTTTCTTACATCAGTACCCAAATTGACCACGTAAAAACGGGTCACCTCCCTGGATTAACCTCAAGCCTGTGGGTGGAAGATCGTGACCAACTGCAAGTCCAGGCGGAGAGTGTCTTCCGGCTACCTACCGTCAGTTACCTGCTTATCGAAGATAGCAACCAAGCCGTGATCGAGTTAGGCCAGCCGATTATCGGAAGAGCGTATTCGAAAACTTGGGATATGGTTTATCAGATGGGGGGAAAAGATTATCTTCTCGCAAAACTGACGGTGCAGTCCGATCTCAATTTGATTTTGAATGACTTTGTTGATCGCGTCTTAGTTTTGGCTGTGTTTGAGGCAATCAAGGTGTTCCTACTTTCACTCGTCTGCCTGACGGTCGTTTATCGCCTTGTTGTTCGACGCTTGATGACAATTTCGGCCCAGATAGATGAACAGGACCAGAAAGTTGGACCGAAAAAGCTAGCACCGGTAGACCATGCTTGCTCTGATGAGATCACTACTCTCGAGTACAGTTATAACCAATCAGTAGAACGTATTCGCCAACAGTATGAAGAGTTAAAGCAAGCTAAAGAAGCCGCTGAAGTGGCCAACCAAAACAAAAGTGAATTCTTGGCAAACATGAGCCATGAGATACGTACACCGATGAATGGGATCATAGGCTTGTCATCCTTGTTGGTTGATATGGATATGCCCAAAGAGCAGAAAGAGTATGTGCGTATGCTCAACACATCGTCATTAACACTGTTGGATTTAATCAACGATATTCTAGACTACTCAAAAATTGAGGCGGGGCATCTCGACCTGCAAGCTGAACCCTTCCGGATTGCAAATATTATCGATGATGTAGAATCGACTTTCCGCATCAAAGCTGAACAGAAAGGCTTGAAGTTCCAATTGGTTACTGACCCGCGTATTCCAGCTGTGATCAAAGGTGATGGTACCCAACTTCGTCAGGTTCTGAACAACTTAGTGGGTAATGCTATTAAGTTCACAGAGCAGGGGCATGTCACTCTTTCTCTGTCTCTAGAACCATCGTTGAATGGCGCACCAAACAGAGACAAAGCGCGAATCAAGTTTGAAGTGAAGGATAGCGGCATAGGTATCGCGGAAGACAAGCAGCGCAGCATCTTTGAGAAGTTCCAACAAGCCGATGGCAGCACCACTCGTAACTACGGGGGCACCGGTCTCGGTCTCGCTATTTGTGAGAAAATAGTCACCCTGATGGACTCTAAGCTTGAGCTATACAGTATTGAAGGTAAGGGGAGTTCTTTCTATTTCTCTGCTGACTTTGATGTGTGCAGCGAAGTGACACAAGCACAGGTGGACATGAACAAGGTCTCGGTGCTTCTGGTGGACGACAGTCAACTTAATATGCGTATTACCTCAGCACAATTGAAGGCACTTGGTTGTCAGTCACAGAGCTGCGATGGTGCAGAAAAGGCCGTGGAGCTTGTTGCTAACTCGCTAGAGAAAAATATCCCGTATGATTTGATATTGATCGACAAAGTGATGCCATCAGTCGATGGTTTCCAATTGGCCGAGACTTTAACTCAACGATTTAAAGACCAGTGCCCACTACTCGTGATGATATCCGCTGACCCGCATCTTGAAGACGAACAGAGAGCGAAGCAGGTGGGGTATGTCGCATACATCGCACGCCCATATCAAGACAACCAACTTAAGTGGACAGTGAACCGTGTTCTCTCCAATCGAGACTCTGAGCAAGGTTTTACCTACTTTAACCGCGGTGAAGCCGCCTTTAACACTGTTGTAGCTGATAAAGCTGTCTTAACTGATAACGCTGTTGCAACTGAGTCATCGAAACCCGCAGCTGCGCCGCTGCCTCAGTTTGAAGGTAAAGCACTGGTGGTTGAAGATTCACGGGTGAATCAGCAAGTTGCCAAAATGATGATCAAAAAACTGGGTCTTGAAGTAGACATCGCAGAGAATGGCAAGATCGGCGTGGAGATGTATCAAAAAACTGATTACGAAATCGTGTTTATGGACTGTCAGATGCCTGTACTGGATGGGTTTGAAGCAACCAAAATGATTCGCGCCATAGAGGAAGGGTCTGAGCGGCATGTGCCGATTGTGGCTTTAACTGCCAACGTGGTTCAAAGAGATAAACACCTCTGTTTCGAAGCGGGTATGGATGAGTTTATCGCTAAGCCTGTTAATCAGCATAAGCTACAGACTGCAGCCGAGAAGTTTTTGACAGTATCGAAGAAATCGCCAGACAAGGATGGTGTCGAGCAGCAAATCATCTAACTGTTTATTCATTGTAAGCGGGCCATATAAGACAAGTTGTATGGCCCGTTTTATTTTCGCTTTATTTTATTGTCAGCGCGATACTGGATTTTGCAGATACGTCTCATGTAACAATTCATTCACACTTAGATTGCCGTGTAAACCCCACCTTTGCTCTTCAAGCGCTTGTTCGAGCTAGCTTTCAGCCTTCTCTTTTTTTTGTGTAACATTCTCTTTACATTCTTCGTGCTAGAGGGTGTTTTTGCTGATTTTGTTGAGGATTTTCAATCTCACGAGTTCTGTTCCAAGTTTAAGTTAAGCGCGTTCTGCGTGCTGCAATTTTCACAAGGAGAGAGACATGGTCGATAGCTACAACCCGTTAGGTACGGATGGTTTTGAATTCGTTGAGTACACAGCCGCTAATGATGAAGGGATAGAGCAACTTAAGGCGCTGTTTGTGTCACTGGGTTTTGCCGAGATTGCCAAGCACCGCTCAAAAGAGGCGTGGCTATATCGACAAGGGGACATCAGTTTTATCGTCAATGCGCAGCCTCATAGTCAAGCGGAGGAGTTTGCGAGAGTGCATGGCCCATCAGTCTGTGGCATGGCATTTCGTGTTCATGATGCCAATGTGGCGCTGAAACAAGCACTAGTCAAAGGTGGCGAAGAGTACATTACTAATATTGGCCCGATGGAGCTCAGTATCCCTGCGATATATGGCATCGGCGAGAGCCTGCTGTATTTTGTTGACCGCTATGGAAAGCAGAGTATCTACGACGTCGATTTCCGCTTCTATGATGATGCGGACCAAAGGCTAGCAGATGCCGATGTCGGTTTGTACGAGATAGACCATCTGACCCACAACGTGAAGCAGGGCAACATGGATTTATGGTCAGGTTTTTATGAGCGCATTGGTAACTTCAGAGAGATTCGCTACTTCGACATCGAGGGTAAACTCACTGGCCTTGTTAGCCGAGCTATGACCGCACCGTGTGGCAAAATCCGCATCCCAATCAATGAGTCTTCTGATGATAAGTCTCAGATTGAGGAGTTCATTCGCGAATACAACGGCGAAGGGATTCAACACATTGCACTGACTACTGACGACATCTATCAAACGGTTTCGACCCTGCGTGACCGAGGCATGGATTTTATGCCAACGCCTGACACCTATTATGAGAAAGTGGACCAGCGCGTTAAAGGCCATGGTGAAGATACCAATCGCCTACGTGATTTGCGTATCCTGATCGATGGCGCACCCACCAAAGATGGCATCTTGCTTCAGATCTTCACGCAAACCGTAATTGGGCCGGTGTTCTTCGAGATCATTCAACGCAAAGGTAACGAGGGCTTTGGTGAAGGTAACTTTAAAGCGCTGTTTGAATCGATTGAAGAGGATCAGATCCGACGCGGAGTATTGATCGATGAGTAAATGGATCCCTTTTCCTCATCGTGAGGGCACTTGCTCTAAGCAAGCGCACGCCGACTTTCCTAAGGAGGCGATTTATGAGCGCGAAGCTGGTCGAAGCGGCTTCTTTGGCCCCGCTGCACATTTCCATCATCAACACGCTCCCACGGGTTGGTCGCAATGGGAGGGGGATCTACGTCCTCGCGCGTTTGACTTTACTCGCGTTGAATCCGCTATTCAGGCGTCGCCTTGGCAGGTGCCACATTTGTTGCACAATGCGGACTGCAAGATTCGGGTTTGGAAAGTTGAAAAGAGTATGGAGCACCTAGTCCGTAATGCCGATGGTGATGAGCTGTTATTCATTCATCAAGGCAGCGCGCATCTCTATTGTGACTACGGACACTTAGAAGTGAGGGATGGTGACTACGTCATGATCCCGCGCTCCACCAGCTGGCGCTTAGAGCCAAATGAGCCGATGTTTATCCTGATGATTGAAAACACCGATGCTGCGTATACCTTGCCGGAGAAGGGCATGGTTGGCAATCATGCGGTGTTCGATCCTGCCGTGCTTGAGGTGCCTTCTATCGATGAAGCGTTTCAAGCTCAATACTCAGAAAACGAGACACAAGTTCATGTGAAGCGCCATGACCAGACTAGTGTCATCACCTATCCGTTTAATCCATTAGATGCGATTGGCTGGCATGGTGATCTGGCGGTTGTGAAGGTCAATTGGCGCGATATCCGACCTTTAATGTCACACCGTTATCACTTACCTCCATCTGCCCACACGACTTTTGTGGGGGCTGGATTTGTCGTGTGCACTTTTGTACCACGTCCGATAGAGAGTGACCCCGGTGCGCTGAAAGTGCCGTTTTACCATAACAATGACGATTATGACGAAGTGCTTTTCTATCATGCGGGGGACTTTTTCAGTCGTGACAACATCGAGGCTGGGATGGTGACGTTCCATCCTGCAGGCTTTTCGCATGGCCCACATCCTAAAGCCTTCAAAGCGGGATTAGAGCATAAGAAAACCTTTACCGATGAAGTGGCCGTCATGATTGATACGCGTCATGCTTTGTCGTTCGCTGATGAGCTTGATGCGGTAGAGAACAAACAGTATGTCTACAGTTGGCAAGAGAAGTAGGGAGCAAGGATGAAACTAGCAACAAAGAAAAATGGGACTCGCGACGGACTATTGATGGTCGTGAGTCGAGATCTCTCTCGATGTGTCCCTGCAACAGAGATTTTCCACGCTTTGCATCTCGCGCCGACGATGCAGACAGCCATGGATCATTGGCAACAGGTAGAATTACCACTGTCCGAATTGTATGAAGCACTCAACGATCAGGGCGTCGAACAGAGCGAACCTTTTGAGGCAATGGATTGTGAATCACCACTGCCGCGAGCCTACCAATGGGCGGATGGTAGCGCTTATGTCAACCATGTTGAATTGGTCAGAAAGGCGCGTGGTGCGGAGATGCCAGAGAGCTTTTGGAGCGATCCGTTGATGTATCAGGGTGGTTCCGACTCTTTCATTGGCCCTCGCGATGATATTGAATTTGCCAGTGATAAATGGGGGATAGACTTTGAAGGGGAAGTCGCCGTGATCACTGGTGATGTGCCGATGGGAGCAAATCGCGCGCAGGCAGAAGCGTCGATTCGCTTGTTAATGCTGGTGAACGATGTCTCCTTGCGAGGATTAATCCCAGCCGAACTAGCCCAGGGTTTTGGTTTTTTCCAATCAAAACCTTCATCTGCGTTCTCACCTGTAGCCGTTACCCCTGACGAGTTAGGTCAAGATTGGCATCAGAGCAAGGTGCATCTCCCTTTGATTTCGACCTATAACAATGAGCCGTTTGGTTGCCCCAATGCGGGGGTTGATATGACGTTTGATTTTGCGCAGCTGATTATGCACGCTTCAAAAACGCGTCCATTGTCGGCAGGCACCATCATAGGCTCTGGCACGGTGTCGAATAAACAAGGCACGGACCACGGCACGTCTATCCAAGAGGGCGGGGTTGGTTATTCATGTATCGCAGAGGTGCGCATGATTGAAACCATCCGCGATGGTCAACCTAAAACGCGCTTTATGACCTTTGGTGACTCGATCAAACTGGAGATGTTGAATAGGGAAGGGCAGTCGGTCTTCGGTGCTATTGATCAGCAAGTGATTAAGTATCAAGGCTCGTAAGTAGAGGGTAAGCGATGAGTGAAAGGATCAAGCTTTTCGGATATTGGCGATCATCGGCGGCTTATCGAGTCAGGATCTGTCTCAACCTAAAACAGCTTAGCTACCAGTCACAATCGATTCATCTGTTGCGTGAAGGCGGTGAGCAGCACAGTGCTGAATATCACCGCTTGAATGCCGCCGAGTTAGTGCCGGTGCTGGTGGACGGCGAAATTTGCCTCAACCAATCTTTAGCTATCATTCAATATCTGGATGACGAGTACCCCGCTAATTTGGTGATTCCGACGCAAACGCCGCTGCGCTATCAGGCATTGGCGTTAGCTCAAGACATCGCGATTGATGTTCATCCGCTTAACAATCTGCGCGTTCTGCAGTACTTGGAGCGAGAGCTTGGCTGTGAGCAATCAGCGAAGGTGAAATGGATGCACCACTGGATTGGGCAAGGGTTCTCGGCGCTTGAAGAGAAACTTGCAAAGCATAGAGTTGAGCATGGCTCGTGTCGCTTCAGTGTGACTGATACACCTTCGATTGCTGATATTTGTCTGGTGCCACAAGTGTATAATGCACAAAGGTTTGGAGTAGATATGTCACCTTATTCGCTGATTAATGCGATCGTTGCAGAGTGTAACCAACAGCAGGCCTTTGTTGATGCTCTGCCCGAGAACCAAGAAGACGCGGGCAGTTAATCTGAGGGATAATTAGCAACGAGATTGTAAAAGGGGTAGCCGTATGAGCGGCTATCCCTTTTTCGTAATTATTTGCTTTATCTCTTCTAGTACTTCGGCATTGGCGATCGCGCCTATATTTTCAACTTCACGCCCGTTAACGACCTGTTTGACCGCCAGTTCTACCAGTTTGCCGGAGCGGGTTTTAGGTATGTCACTAATCGCAAATATCTGGCTTGGGACATGCCTTGGTGAGCACGCCGATTTCAGACGACTCTTAATGTCGGTCTTTAAAGACTCGGTTAGCTCTGCTTGCGACTCTAGTTGAACGAACAGCCATATCTGTTCATTGCGGTCGACATCTTTACCGACGGCGATAGAGTCGATGATACCATCCATAGTATTCACTTGCTGGTAGATCTCGGCAGTACCAATTCGTACACCACCGGGGTTGAGTGTGGTGTCGCCTCTCCCATAAAACTGGTAGCCTGCGTGGGCGCTGCGTGCTACTTCGTCTCCGTGATGCCACACATTCTCGAACCTATCCCAATAAGTGTTGTGATAGCGCTCTCCGCTGTCATTCCAGAAACCAAGTGGGAAGTTGGGGAGCGAGTTGCAGCAAACCAGCTCGCCACGCTCATTATTGACCTCGTGACCGGAAGCATTGAACACCTTAATGTCGACTCCAAGCCCTGCCTGTTGGCACTCACCACGATATACATCTGAGATAGGGTTGCCCAACACAAAGCAGCCACAAATATCTGTGCCACCAGAAATCGAAGCGAGATGTAAGTCTGACTTTATCGATTGGTAGACAAAATCGAACTGCTCAGGGTAGAGCACTGAACCGGTAGAGCAGAGCGTTTTCAGCGCGGGCAAAGCGGTGTGCTCTGCAGGGTGAAATGGAACCTTTTCGAGCGCTTCCAAATACTTCGCGGAGGTACCGAAAAGGGTTACGTCGGCTCGTGCAGCCAGATCCCACAATACGCTTGGATTTGGGCACATTGGGCTGCCATCAAATATCACTAAGCAAGCTCCACTCGCCAGTGCAGAAACATGCCAGTTCCACATCATCCAGCCACAGGTGGTGTAATAGAATACGCGATCGTGTGGCTTGATGTCGCAGTGCAGTTGATGCTCTTTCAGGTGGTTGAGCAGTGTGCTGCCGACGCCGTGCACAATGCATTTCGGTTTGCCTGTGGTCCCAGAGGAGTAGAGAACAAACAGCGGCTCATTAAAATCCACTTGAGTAAACTCAATGGTTCTAGCTTGGTAAGAAGAGATAATCGCTTGCCAGTTTTGGTGAGAGGGGGACGCTGTTGCACTGGCTTTGTTGGTGTAGCTTATCTGGCAGACTTGCTCTAACCCGGATATTTGCTGAGAAAGCGCACGGTTTTTCTCAGACATATCGAAGTGCTTGCCATTAAAAGAGTAACCATCGCAAGTAAACATCACCTTAGGTTGAACTTGCCCAAAGCGCTCCAAAACGCTCTCAACACCAAAATCGGGTGAAGTTGATGTCCAAGTTGCTCCTAAACTGGTCGCGGCGAGCATCGCGACCACCACCTCTGGTAAATACGGAGTATACGCAGCGACGGTATCGCCTCTGGTGACACCGCAATCCATCAGCCACTGCTGAACGCGAGAGACATCGTCATACAGTGCCTCCCAAGTGTATTGAGTCTGTTCGCCCTGCTCATTTTCGAACCATATCGCCAGAGTGTCTTGTTGCTGGTGGGCATGCTTAAGCAGATTTTCAGCGTAGTTGAGTTTGGCCTCGGGGAACCACAAGGTATCTCGATTGGGCTGTGACTGCTGCCAACGAGGTTCACCCAAAATGGCGGTATGTTTTCCTTGTGAACCTATCACACCACAAAACTCCCAGGTTTGCTCCCAGAAACGCTCTGGTTGCTCAACAGACCATTGATGCAGTGCGGGGTAACCATCAAGACTTAACCCCTGTTGGTTTAGCTGATCCATATACCTTGTGATGTTCGCTTGAGCAATGCGTTCTGAGCTTGGTTGCCAGATTGGTTCACTCTTATCCATGAGCGCCTCTTCGATAAAAAATTAATAGATTCAGTCTTGTACCGACGATCTCCAAAGTCAAACAATGGCTATCAACACGCTAGCACCCCACTTGTATAGCCCTTAAGTTACCAAGGTGGTGTTAGTCCCCGTGTTATTCGTTTAAAAGTTCAATAAAATCATATAACTAAAATTAATGTAAAATATTTGTTACAGGTTTCATGTTGCTAATCCATCTGTGCAAACTGGCGGTTAAGGGGAGGGCAGATACGCTTAAAGTAGGGAAGCAATTGGAGGGAAGCAGTGACTCATTATCATTCTAAACCTGTCAGCCAAGATGGGTGGGTAGATTGGAACAGCCAAGAAGATGCGATTTGGCATGACTTGGTAAGCAGGCAGCTAAATGTGATCCAAAATCGAGCCTGTGACGCCTATTTGCAGGGGTTACGTTTATTGGATTTGCCTTTAGACCGAGTACCACAACTACCTGAAATCAATCGAGTATTAGCCTCCACTACAGGGTGGCAGGTAGAGCCTGTGCCCGCTTTGATTGATTTCGACCGTTTCTTTGCACTGCTTGGCAGCAAGCGTTTCCCTGTCGCGACCTTTTTAAGAACCCGTGACGAATTCGACTATCTGCAAGAGCCAGACTTTTTCCATGAAATATTCGGTCACTGTGCGATGCTGACCAATGCCAGTTTTGCGTCGTTCACCGAACACTATGGCCGCTTGGGTCAAGCTGCGACGCCAAAGCAGCGTGCTTATCTTGCTCGCTTATACTGGTTTACCGTTGAGTTCGGTTTAGTGAAAGAGCAAGGACAAACCAAAATCTATGGTGGTGGGATCCTGTCATCGCCAGCAGAAACACTGTATGCATTGGAAGAACCAAGCGTCATTCGAGAAACGTTCGATCTTCAGACTGTACTCAGAACGCCTTATCGAATAGACATCATGCAGCCTAAATATTTTGTTATTGATGGTTTAGCGCACTTGTTTCAGTTAAGCCAACAAGACCTCATCGCCCAAGCCGATTTAGCTCGTCAATCTGGGCTGTTACCACCACTTTTTGAACCAAAGGAAGCGACACATGCTGAATGAATTAAAATGCGAAGCCTGTACCAGTGATGCCAAAGCGTTGAATGAATCAGAACAACAGACTCTACTAAAAGAGCTGCATGACTGGGAGATTGTCGTGAGAGCGGGCATTCCGCAGTTGGAGAAAACCTATCGCTTTAAGAATTTTAAGCTGGCGTGGGGATTCAGCAATCAAGTCGCAGAATTGGCTGAAGAAGAGTTTCATCACCCTTCAATATTATTGGAATGGGGCAAAGTGACCGTGACATGGTGGAGTCACTCGATTAAGGGGCTCCATAACAACGATTTTATCTGCGCGGCCAAATGCGATGAGTTCAGACCGGATGTCTAACAACGATATTGTTGACGAGTTGCGTCAAGCATTTAGGGGATTTGTGATTTATTTGTGATGAGAGTGCCATCATCGCTTAAATAGGCAAGCTAGGGGCTCTGTGTGAGCCTCTTTCTTATTGAATTCTTCTTATAATATTGGTTTTACTCGACCCCTATATGCTATATTTCTCGGCCAAGTTTACTACAGACTGAGGCTGAAAATGTCTATCAACCTTTCCCTTCTTCCACCCGATGAGAAAAACAAGATCGAGCTGGATAAGCAAGCTTCATTCCTCGTATGGCAATTGAAGCAGGCAAAATGTGGCCCTGAAGCCATTGTTGAAGAAGCAATGAAGCTTACCGACCCACAAGAGAAAGCTTGGTTTGAACAGTCTGTAGAGAAATACAAACAGGTAATGGGTGTCGCATAATTGCAGACCACGCTTACCCCAGCAATGCCGCAGAATTGAAATGATGCGGTATTTTGCTAGAATTTGCCCCGTTAATTGAATCAGAGAGAAGATCCCGATGGGAAGAAGTTTTGAAGTGCGTAAAGCCTCTATGGCGAAAACAGCAGGCGCAAAAATTAAAGTTTATTCCAAGTACGGTAAAGAAATTTACATGTGTGCGAAGAATGGCGGTTCAGATCCAGATATGAACCTATCGCTTAAGCACCTGATTGCTAAAGCGAAAAAAGACCAAGTACCTGCACACGTTATCGACAAAGCGATCGATAAAGCAAACGGCGGTGGTGGTGAAGACTACGTACCAGCTCGTTACGAAGGTTTCGGCCCTGGCGGCACAAGCGTCATCGTTGACTGTCTAACAGATAACGGTAACCGTACTTTCCAAGACGTTCGCCAATGTTTCGTTAAGACTGGTGCGAAAATCGGTGTTGAAGGTTCTGTTTCTCACATGTTCGCTCACCAAGCGGTATTCCAATTCAAAGGCGAAGATGACGAGATCATCCTAGAAACGCTGATGATGGAAGACGTAGACGTAACTGACGTTGAGCTAGAAGATGGTGTAATCACTGTATTCGCTCCAACAACAGAGTTCTTCAAGACTAAGACTGCACTAACAGCTGCTTTCCCAGATCTAACACTAGACGTTGAAGAGATCACGTTCGTACCTCAAACTCACACGCCTGTAGCGGGTGATGATGCAGTGAAATTCCAGAAGTTCCTAGACCTTCTAGATGACTGTGATGACGTACAACAAGTTTACCACAACGCTGAGCTTTAATTCTGGGTTGTCGTGACAATTCACTGAGCTGTCATTTCTATACTAAAAACCGAGCCATGTGCTCGGTTTTTTTATGTCTCCGATTTTACCTTGATCATTGTTCCGCCGGAACGATGAAAAAATCGGTGCTTTTTGGCTTTAATCATTTCAAAAACCATTCATCGCCTCCCTATTCATCGCATAGCTCTACCTGAGACGATTGTGACTTTCTTGGTTTGCATATCCATTCTGCAAGGTTTTTCACTTTTGGCAGTAGCGTAAGGCTGAATACCAGTGCACATGGCCACGCCAATAAAAAGCTGTTTAACCATACTGGAGGCCAATCGTGGCTGAAGCCCATCTTGGCGCCTGAAATAATGCCTGACATCAGTATTGCCATGACCAATGAAGAGAGTGTTGCAGTGACATAGTGAAGTTTTTTGTTCATCTCTGATCCTGATGATTTTTCTTGTTCGTTGAGTTAAGGTTACTCCTATCCACAAATGAGAAAAATAGGCATAAAAAGAACTATGAATTCCATATATGGAAATATTGATGATCTGTTTTTATTTTGTGCCGTAGTAGAGAAAGGCTCTTTGCTGTCTGCCTCGCGTTCACTACAGCTTCCAGTCTCAACTATGTCCCGCCGTTTATCTGCTTTAGAGGAGCGACTTGGGGTTCGTCTACTAGAGAAGAAAGGGCGAGAGTTGGTTGCGACTGAAGACGGAGAAGCGGCGTTTCAATCCCTTAGTAGTGGTATGGAGTCGCTGCAAGCAGGCTTTTTGGATCTGCTCAAAGGCAAGGATGTGATTCAAGGCAAGATCAAGCTGACCGTCCCACACAATTTCTATGGCAGTTCTCTGAGCAACACCATTGAGAATTTTCTGATCCAGTATCCAAAGGTTCAATTGGATTTAGTCCTGAGTCAGCAACATTTAGTCCCGGAAACGGATCGTGATCTGCTCGTGACCTTTAATGTCTCCAACCTAGAAGGGATGGTTGCGCGTCCCCTGTTTAAAGCTAAGCACGGCTTTTTTACTAGCGAGAAATACCTAGAGCGCACAGGTGCCGTTACCACACCAGAACAGTTGGCGGAGCAAGATTGGGTCAGTGTTGACCATGTGACGGACATTCCGCTTTATAAAGGAGATACCCTTGAGCGCAATATCAGCATTCAACCCAAGTTTGTGGTCAATGATATCCATCGAGTCGCAGAAGCCGTTGAGAATGGCTTAGGCGTCGCTTCACTGCCGTTTCGTCATATCTCACCTAATATGAACCTTATTCAACTCCTACCTGAATACCATCGAGGTGACCGACAGGCGTATTTAGTGTACAAAGAGAGAAAATATCAGCCTAAGGCGTTGACGCTACTGATTGATGCACTGATCGAGAGCATTCGATCTTTTCACCATGAAGCGCCCGCCTCATAAAAAGGAGCAACAAATGAAAGTAAGTTTTATCGGACTGGGTGTCATGGGTTTCCCAATGGCAGGTCACCTAGTTAAAGCCGGTTTCGAAGTAACGGTATTTAACCGTACTCACAGCAAAGCACTCGATTGGGCTGATAAATACCAAGGTAAAGCCGCTGAGAGCGTGGCGGAGTGTGTAGCAGAAGCTGACGTAGTGTTGGTTTGTGTAGGCAACGATGACGACGTTCGCAGTATGACAACCAGCGAAACAGGCGCATTGGCCGCAATGAAGCCAAACGCAATCCTTGTTGACCACACCACGACGTCTGCACTGCTATCGGAAGAGCTTGACGTTGCTGCTAACAAAGCTGGCGTTCGTTTTATGGATGCGCCAGTTTCAGGCGGTCAAGCGGGCGCAGAGAACGGCGTGCTAACCATCATGTGTGGTGGCGAGCAAGCGCTATTCAATGACCTTCAACCTGTATTCGACGCTTATGGTAAGTCATCCGTTCTTATGGGTAAGGTCGGCCAAGGCCAACGCGCGAAAATGGTGAATCAGATCTGCATCGCGGGTGTACTGAACGGCCTGTCTGAAGGCTTGGTATTGGCTGAAAAATCAGGTTTGGATATCCCAACCCTGGTTGATTGCCTTAAAAACGGTGCTGCTGGCTCATGGCAGATGGAGAACCGCGCGGTGACGATGTCGGAAAACAAATTCGACTTTGGCTTTGCGATTGATTGGATGATCAAAGACTTAGGCTTCTGTCTCGATGAAGCTGAGCGCCAAGGCATTCAACTTCCATTGACGGAAAAAACCAACAACGCATATAAGGCATTGTCTGCCCAAGGCGAAGGTCGTATGGATACTTCGGTATTGATGAAAGCAGTGGTTGAAGAGACGAAGAAGTAAAACTCACAAAAGCTTGGTTTAGACAACTAAAAATAGCCGCTAATCAGCGGTTATTTTTGTTTGTGTGAACGTAGGGATGCAGTGAAAGAGTTGGAACTGAAACTCACTATTGGACACAAATGAGCTACAGCTTCCCCTAAATTAGCAATTTATAGATAACTAAAGGATGGAAAGTCGCGTAACGTAGCGTCCAGTATTTATGGTGCAGATCATTTGTTATGAATCAACTCTAACAATTTTTAAAATCAAAAAGGCTTGCAAATTTTTTTATCGCCGGATGGTCAGCAAGTTGCTCATAATCAGTAGACCACCACTCCTCTGCATTCTGCATCAACCAAGCCATATACACATGATGTTTTGTATAAAATTCATCTAGAGGGTACTCTTCAAACCTCTCCTTTAAAACGTGACCAGAAACTTTATTTCTATATATCCTTAAATCGTCTGCAAACTCTTCAAATTTCTCTTTCGAATGATTTTCTTCAGGTATATTTTTAGACAATTCCTCCAAACAAGATACTATGAATTTTTTAACTTCTTCATTTTTCTCAGACTTTGTTTTACTTAGCTGCCATGCGACTTGAGCCTTCATAAACTCGTATAAATGCTGAATTATTTGGGCGTAAGCCCTATAAATATGAACTTGATAAACAGATGAGTCTTTTTTATTAAATAAATCAACCGTCAGCAAGAAGGTCTTGTTCGAAGTTACGAGTAGTTCATACTCGAACGCTATAGCTCTTACTATTTCTTCATTATCACTTGACATACTTTACCTTAATTCTGATTCATAACGCCGCGCTAAGCGGACTAAAATTGCGGGTTGAAATGTGTACCGAATCGAAACACAACCCATTGTTTTAGCTCTGTTTCAGCGCCTTGTTATACAAACTTTTCGACTGCACTATTAATGACAGAAATAATCTCAGGGGATACTTTTTTAACAAAATCGACTTGATTTGAGGTTATATTATCAATATCTCCATGGATAGCAGGTGAACAAATAGAATAGACTTCTGTTGCTACTTTAGCTAACTCAGCAGGTAGTATTTCATTTTCTACTAGCTCGTAAATTACATGCCTAATGGGAAGACCTCTTCTTTTAAGTGGCGTCCCTGATAACGGCGCTAGCTTTCTAAGTCCTGCTTCTATTTGGTAGCGAGTTTCCATAAGAAACATTATATCTGGTTCAATACTGCTTGAAGCTTTTGCTTTATGCTCAAAACCAAAGCTAGCTTCTGTAGCTTTAACAATGCGATTAATTTTCACTTCCATTTCCTGCAATTTTTCATCGCTTGCAGGAGCTGGTTGATTACCAACCCAAAAGCTTGGCTTTACATCGACGTTGTTATTATTTGATATTTCATTTCTTAAAGAACTAATTTCACCTTTTAATTCTTGCTTTACTTCATCAATTTGACCTTTCAATTTAAGCCCTAAGAATTCGAACTGATTAAAAAAAGGTACAAGACATACAGCTATCCAAACCAAAAACACAAGCATATCAGCATTCACAGTCTTACCTGTTGATAGGTCAGGAAAGCGTTGCCAAAAGTAAAATCCAAGGGTTATTACAATCACTCCCCACCAAATAGCTTTAAAGTTGTTGCTAAAAAAGTTCACCAATCGATCCTTGTTTGTATAACATTTTAATATCGCGCCAACACGAATTGATGTATTCAGCATATCTCAATATCTATACCTAACCAACTGAAAACTATAAATATAATCCAGTTTGATTCTAATTTTTAGTTGAAAACCGTGCAACCACATATTGCTTCCGATTCAAGGCACGTTATCAATCAACAATTTTCTTTTAGTTCTCTATTATTCAATGGCTTAAAAATAGTTGAATAACATATTCGTGAGTAAGTATGATTAAAGGTCAGTCTGTTCTGGCTTAAAACATTTAGCTACATTGTTGGAACTCTAGGCATGAGGAAAAGTAAGTCAAGTTGCAGGATTTGAAACTGAGTTCAATTCCTCTCTGGCTCACTTTGGGGCAGAAACAAGTCAGCTCTGATTTAGGCCTCAAGTGGACAATATCAGATTATGTATTGACCTATCTGTTTTATTCTTTCTTTTCGAATTTTCCATTCATTTCCCAACTCAACCATTCACTCCTCATAATTGCCATTCGTCGCATTGATAAAACGGCGTGACAGTTTGTGGTTAACCTTTCATCATCAAAACAGGAAAGGGAATACCAAGATGAAAGCAAGTCACACCCCAGTCAATGCACTGCAATCGATTAAAACGTCTCTCTTTGTATCAACACTTGCCTTTGGGCTAGCAGTAAATGCACCGGCATGGGCAAACCCAACGCCAGAAGCACTCTCTATGTATAACCAAGCTGCTCAAGGTGATGAAGAGATGGTTGAAGCGGCGCATGATGCGTTGAAATCGATCCTCGACAAAGAGGGTGCAACACCGCTGACCTTAGTCTACTTGGGTAGCACTGAAACCCTGCAAGGGCGCGATGCCTTTCTGCCTTGGAATAAGATGAAGTATGTCGAAAAAGGGCTCGCGACCATCGATAAGTCTTTGACTCTCTTAAATAGCATCGAACAGCCTGTGACTGAACAGGCGAGAGTTCAAGGTTTGCCAGAAGCCTACCTGACCCGCGCAATGGCGGCGACCACCTATACCTCTCTCCCAGATATGTTTAACCATTTTGAGCGTGGCTATGACCTCTATTTAGACCTGCTGTCTGAAGATGAATTTGCACACCAAAACTTTGCTGCTACCGCTTGGATTTACCGCTATGCGATTACCGCTTCGATTCGAGCACAAGACTTCGCACAAGCACAGTCTTGGTTGGCTGTAATGGAAGAGAAAGATAGCAGCAATATTGAAACCATGACGGCGAAAGCACTCGTCAGTCAGGCTCAATAATATCCGCTCGAACAAGGGAGATAACAAGATGATAGTGTTCGAAGCGATTAAAAAGCGATACAGAACAGGTGAGCAGATAGTACATGCCCTTAATGGAGTATCAGGATCGATTGAGCAAGGCGAGATGGTGGCGTTATGCGGCCCGTCAGGTTCAGGTAAAAGTACCTTGCTCAATATCTTAGGAATGTTGGACCGAGATTACCAAGGGATGATTTCGATAGAAGGGCAGCCCTACCCTGAACAAGCTATTCCCGCTGCGCGTTTTCGTCGTCACGCTTTAGGTTTTGTATTTCAAAAATTCAATCTGGTACCTGTCATGACTGCGCTAGAAAACGTCGCTTACCCTCTGATGCTTAAAGGTTTAAGCCTTGAAGAGCAGCATAAGCAAGCAAAGCAGATGCTGATGCGTGTTGGTTTAGAGCAGTACGTTCACCATCGACCAGATAACCTTTCTGGTGGTCAGCAACAGCGTGTGGCGATTGCTCGTGCTTTGGTTCACAAGCCTAAGTTAGTGATTGCCGATGAACCGACAGCAAGCTTGGATAGCCACACTGCCAATAAAGTGATCGACATTATGCGTGAGCTTGGCCACGAGTTTGGCACCACATTTATTGTCGCGACCCATGATCCAAGAATGGCTAGCCGTTGCGATCGAGTGATTGAGCTGGTGGACGGCAAGATCGTGACCTCAACAATGAAGCAGGAGGTCGTCTCATGGGCAAGTTAATGCAGTTTGGGTTTTTACATTCGCTGCGCCTCGCGTGGCTCAATCTCCTGCGTAATGGGCGTCGTAGTTTGTTGTCGGTTTTGATCGTGGCGATTGCCGTGTTTGCACTCACTTCCGCAGGTGGGTATGGACTCTATACCTATGAATCTTTGCGAGAGTCGACCGCGCGCGATACTGGGCACTTAACACTCAGCACACCGGGTTACTTTGAGCAGGACGAAGATACGCCACTGAGCAATGGTTTAGACAACGCAGATGAACTGACAAAGATGATCATTGGCGACAGCGATGTGCGCGGTGTTCAGCCACGTGTTTACTTCAGTGGCCTTGTCTCTAACGGCTCGAAGTCAACCATCTTTATGGGAACGGGCGTTAACGAACGTGAATTCGACATGAAGGGCCCGTTTTTAGATGTTCGACAAGGGCAAACTCTAACCAGTATTGATTCTCCAAGATACGACGATTCCGAGCCGCAAGTGATGCTAGGAAAAGACTTAGCGCGCAACTTGAAGGTGAGCATTGGCGATTGGGTTGCGCTGCTCGCGACCACCAGTGATGGAGCCCTCAACGCCTTCGATTTTAAGGTGCAAGGAATCTACTCGACTGGCGTTCCTGAGCTAGATAAACGCCAGCTGTACGTTCATATCAGCCAAGCACAAGAGCTGCTGGCTACAGATCGAGTGAGCACGCTGTCGGTCTTCTTGTTTGAGACTCAATTGACAAGTCAGGTTGATCAACGCTTGCAACAAAAGCTGGCACAGCGTAACGGCGATATAGACAGCTCGCAGATCGAGATCACTCCGTGGCAAGATCGCGCGTTCTTCTACGTCAAAGTGAAAGATCTCTACGATCGGATCTTCGGCATTATGGGTGCGGTGATGGCGTTGGTAGTTTTCGTTTCTCTGTTTAACACCATGACCATGTCGGTCACAGAGCGCACTCGAGAGATGGGGACGCTGTCAGCATTGGGTAGTTATCCATCTGAAATCATTGCTGGATTCTTGAAAGAGGCGGGTTTGTTGGCACTGCTTGGTGGTTTGCTCGGCGCCTTCGCTAGCGCAGCTGTGACGGTTCTATTACTGGTTGTGGATGTGCAAATGCCACCGCCTCCAGGTCGGACTGATGGTTATCCGTTAAATATCTACTTCTCTTTTGAACTGGTGGCTTACGCCATGGCTGGTGTGACTGCGATCTGTCTTATTGCTGCTTATTTCGCTGCTCGCAAAGGTGTAAACAAACCTATCACGGAGGCGCTGACTTATGTTTAATGACCTAAATGCCATTTCGAATAGACGCGCAAGCCAAACGGTTTGGCATCACACAGTAATGACGTGTTTATTGATGTTGTCGTTTGTGTTTAGCGGTTCGAGTTGGGCGGTTGATTCTGACCAAGTGACAGAGATGATTGCGAAAGCCGATCGCTACCGACTCAACAGTGAGCAAGCGTCGAAGGTGGTGTCTGTGGTGCATCTCTTTGACAATGATAAGTTGGATAAAACCCGCCAGTACAACGTCTACACGCGTCCAAATCGTGAATCACTGGTGATATTCAAATCGGCAGTGGAAGCTGGGCAAAAGATGCTGATGATTGAAGACAACTACTGGCTACTCATGCCGAAATCGCGCCGACCTATTCGTATTACCCCGATGCAGAAACTTTTGGGTGAAGCCTCGGTTGGTGACATCTCAACACTGACTTGGAGTGAAGATTATCAAGGTGAGTGGGTGCAGCAAGAGAGCATTGAGTTAGATAGTGGTGAGCAAGTCACGACACATAAATTAAAACTGACCGCTAAAACCAAAGGCGCGAGTTATCAGTCGATCGACTTGTGGTTAACCACTGATCGCGCGTTCCCAATCAAGGCTGATCTGTACTTGAGATCAGGAAAGTTGGCGAAACAGGCATGGTTTGATGAGGGAGAGCGTAATGGGCTGCCCAGTGTTGTGGCGATGAGTCTGCTTGACAAGATTCAGCCGAACAAGCGCACCTTGATTGAGTATCAAGAGATCAGCGAACAGTCACTGGCGGATAAGTACTACAACCCTGCATATCTGTCTCGTAATAGCGTGTATGGACTGTAGGTTGGTGGCGATGAACACTTTGGCTTGTTTGAAAACGAGAGATGGGAGTGCCAAACGCGGGTGTGCGCGAGCTGTCGCAATGAGCACCGTTGCAACTGCTCTATTGAGCGCGAGCGTATTGGCAGATGATAACCAATGGAGCCTAGCTTGGGACTGGCAGGTCAGCGCTGAAGCGGTGCAATCACGGGACACGCCATGGTTGAATGAGCTTGAATATCATCGTCAGTCTGTGAATGCATTACTCGATCTTGAAGTGAATTACGCTCAATGGCTTGGCCTGTTCTCGATTAAGGGCGATGACCTTTACCACAAACAGAGCCGACAAGAGATCCCCGATGGTCACAGTGATACACAGCTGATTGTGCGGGAACTGTTTTGGCAGCACAGTGTTAGCTTGTCTAATTCGCTGTTCGGAGACCAGTATATTGACTTCACGCTAGGCAAAATGCGTCTCGACTGGGGCGTCGGTTACGGCTACCGCCCATTGGATGTGATAAAGCCCTACCGACAAAATCCGGTAGGTATTGTTGCGGAGGAGGGCGCGGGCGTCGCATCACTCTCTGTGTTTGACGATAGCGGTGAGTGGACTCTGCTCTACAGTGACTCTTCTTGGGGCTCTCAAGAGGTTAATCAACTTGAAAGAGCCAGTGAACAACAAGGTGTGGGGGTTAAGCGCTACAACTTAATTGGTGACCATGAGTATCAATGGCTCGCCTATTATGACGATGTCAGACATGGGTTGCTTGGGGCGAGCTTAGTGTCGGTACTTAACCTAGCGTGGGAGTTTCATGGGTCGATGGTCTACCAACGCCACAGCCTAGGGTACAGTTTGCCTGATGAACAATATCAGCCAGTTCAACTGGAGGAGCAGGGTGATGCCTTTCAAGCTCTTGTCGGGCTGACATGGGCTAACGATACCGGGCACAACATCGTACTCGAATATTGGTATGACAGTCGCGCTTGGAGTGATTCTGAGTGGCAAACCGCAATCCATAGAGCACAAAGCTTATCGCAGTTGCTTTCCACCCAGCCTTTGGCGAGTACTTACGCACAGGGATATCAGCACGCCAATATTGTTGAGCACAATCTGATGGCGCACTGGTCATTAGACTCAAGTGGATGGCGACACTGGTTCGCTGATGATGCTTCTGTATGGGCGTGGCTAGATGATGTTACCCCAACTCTAGACCTGATGTTCGCACCTCAAGATGGCGGCATCATTGCAACACAATGGATTAACTATCAAGCAATAGACAATGGCAATGCATCAGTAGAACTGGAACTTGCCGCACGCTTTTTAGGCGGAAACAAGGATTCTGCTTACGCTAATTTGCCCGATAGCCATATGATTTTGTTAAATATTAAAGGACGATTTTAATGAGTGAATCTGGATGTAAACAGTACTCTTGGTTTAAGAGTTGGTTAGTAACCACCCTGTTTTGTATTGCGATTAGCGTGACAACTCAAAGTATCTGGGGAGGATCGCTGTTCACCAGTACCATGATAAGTTTTGGCTTTGGTTATAGCGCGGTGTTCTCTTCTTTTGTTCTGATTAAGTTGTTTCCTGATACGTCACGCTTATTGGAGATCGCCATCTCAATGGTGTTTGCTCTAACGGTCGGAACACTCAACGCGCACTACTGGTTGAATGGCTTTTTTGGGGAAGACATATCAGAGCTTAAGTCGGTGATCTTCCTCGGTGTCATTTTCTGCTCGGTCAGCTACTACTATTTCTACACCAGAGAACAAAAGCTCCGTGCAGACAATGAATTAGAAGTGGCTAAACGTCGCCAAGCCGACCAAGAGAAAGTGGTTGTACTCAGCCAGTTAAAGCAGCTACAAAGCCAAATTGAACCGCATTTCTTGTTCAACACACTGGCAACGGTCAGTGCTTTGATTGAGACTGATAGTGACAAGGCAAAGCAGATGTTGGATAAGCTCACAGAGCTTTTGCGAGTCACACTGCGTAATAGTCGAAGTGAACAATCAACCATTGCTCAAGAGAGTGACCTGCTGGATGCGTATCTGAATATTCAGAAAATTCGTTTGGGTGAGCGCTTGACCTTCAATATTGACAAGAGCCAAGTCGATTCAACACAAGTGCTCCCGCCATTTTTGATTCAGCCCTTGGTTGAGAATGCCCTCACTCATGGGATAGAGCCCAAGGCTGCGGGCGGTGAGATTTCGATTCGATTCAGTACTGAGCAAGAGTGTCTAATGATCGATGTGGTTGATAATGGCTTAGGGTTTTCGAGCTCCTCCAATAGCGGCGGTCATGGTGTAGGGTTGAGTAATATCCGCCAACGTATCGCGATGTTATTTGATGAACAGGCAAGCTTATCAATCAAAGAGCAAGCTGCTGGTGGTGTGGTGGCTCAGTTAAGACTGCCGCTCTTAGGCCAATAGAAATGGCGATTTACAGTGTGAATTTTAAGGAAGAATAATGGCGAATATGGCAAACAACACCGGCTTTACTGCCATCATTGCAGACGATGAGCCCTTGCTTCGCCATCACCTAGATAAGAGCTTAGCTGATGTTTGGCCAGAGCTCGACATCCTTGGTCGGGCACAAAATGGTACCGAGGCGAAACAGATGATTGAAGCACACCAACCGGATGTGGTGTTTCTGGATATTCGAATGCCAGAGCTTGACGGTATGGCTCTCGCAAAGCAGCTGCAAAAACTGGCGAACCCACCACTGGTAGTCTTCATTACCGCGTATGATGAATATGCGTTGCAAGCGTTTGAGCGTAATGCTGCAGATTACCTACTCAAGCCGATCAACGAGGAAAGACTATTTTCATGCTGTCAAAAACTCAAACAGCGATTGGAAGTGCGCAAATCTAACTCCTCTTCCGTTGATATGGGATCGTTAATGGAGCATATCCAACAGCTTTCTCAAACGGTCGCCACACCGCAATATCTCACCTGGCTCAAAGCCCATTCGGGTGATGATATCCATCTTATCTCAGTGGAAGACGTGCTCTATTTCAAGGCTGAAGATAAATATGTGTCAGTATTTAAGATTGGAAAAGCTGGCGCTGCTGAGGAGTTCATTCTGCGCACGTCGCTCAAAGAGTTGCTTGGTCAGTTAGAGCCGGATGTTTTTTGGCAGATACATCGATCGGTAGTGGTGCGAGTTGCCGCTATTGATAAGGTCAGCAAGAGTTTGTCAGGGCAGATGTCTGCTTATGTATCAGGGATTAAATTACCGGTAAGCCGTTCATCACAAGCGCTTTTTAAAGGGATGTAACTAGGCGACTGGTATAGCAGATAGGACGTCGAGCTTTGTAGAACGACGATCTTGATCACAAAGGTATTCATGTAATTTAGTATTAAACGATAATTATTTATCCGACCTGTATATTGTCACGCAATGGCATGTAAGAGGTTGTTATGAAAAATTATTGTTTATTAGCCGGATTGAGCGTGACCTTGATCGGTTGTAGCTCTATCTCTACAGAGTACCCAATCCAATCCGATCCTGCATGGGCTTCTGGTCAGCTGGAAAATGGACTGACTTATCACGTTTACCGCGATCACGAACAGCCTGTATCGGTTCGACTTGTGGTACACGCGGGTTCGTTCCAAGAAACTGAACAACAGAAGGGTTATGCCCACTTTATTGAACATATGGCGTTTAATGGTAGTGAAAACTTCTCGCAAAACGATGTCATCAGCCTATTCGAAGATGCAGGCGTTAGCTTTGGTGCCGATTTAAACGCTTACACCTCTTACCAAGAGACTGTCTACCAGCTCGATCTGCCAGATAACACTCAATTAACTCAAGCGTTGACTTGGATGCGCGACATAGGCGATGGTCTGGATATTGCTGACGTTGAAGTGGAAAAAGAGAAGGGTGTGATCCTGGGCGAGTTTCGCTACGCACGACTTGAAGACAAGCAACTAGCCGATAAATTCTACGACTACTTCGTTGAAGGTGGTCAATACCAATCTAAGGATGCCCTGGGTACTAAAGCCTCAGTGTTGGCGGCAGATCAGCAAGAGTTAAGAAGCTTCTATCAAACCTGGTATCAGCCTCAGCTCGTTGAAGTTGTGGTTGCTGGTGACATCAACAAAGAAGATGCCATTGCACTGATTAAAGAGAAGTTTTCTAACTGGCAGCGTGGGCGAACACCTCGGCCAGAGAAGCAGAAAATCACCTCGTTTAATGAACATGACTTTGTCGAGTATGTGAAAAGTGGGGAATCGCCAAGCCTCAGTCTAATGTTCAATCGAGGCTCAGAAGTGGTCTACACTCATGAGCAGCAGCATCAACGCTGGTTAGATGATCTCTCGCAGCGTCTTATTCAGCAGCGCTTGGGGGCGGTGTTTAATGATGCAGCTCTGCCTACTCAGTGGCTCTTATCAGAACGCTACTCAATGGAGTATCAACGTTACTCATTGGTCAGTGTTGCTTTCCCTGTCGGATCTCGTGAGGCTTCTCAGCAACAATTTATCTCTGTGCTGGCCTCACTACGAGACCATGGTGTCTCAGAAGATGACATAGTTAGTGAGAAACAGTACTACAAAGATTGGCTAAAAAATGTAGAACGTGAATGGGATGCCATGAATGGGCTGGATTTCGCTAACTACAAAGTGGGTAGTTTAGTGGTTGAAGGGCCACTGCAATCGGCGAAAGATGAAAAGGCCAGCTTAGGATCTTTTGTCGAGAATCTTAATGTAAACACCATCAATGCCAATATTCGCAGTCTACTGTCGAGCGACTACTTCTTAGTTATTGGGGTCGATAGTAGTGAAGATAAGGGTGCTATCACGCAAACGACAGCAAGCCTTAAAGCCGCTTATGCTGCATCTGGAGCTAAAGTGACGCAAGCTACGAATGATCACGGCTTTGCTGTTCCAAGCATCTCCGGAGAAGTGGTGCTTGTCGAGCAGGAATACGCTGATCCCAACATCCAAAAGTGGACCCTCAGTAATGGTGTGGATATGTGGTATCTGCGTGACACTTATGCCAACGACGAGGTCGGGATGTATTACACCAGTCTTGGCGGAAAAATGGCGCTCGATCCGAGCCTATACCCAGCGACAGAGCTTGCAATTGCCACCATTGCTCGAAGTGGTTTAGGTAGCTTTACGGGTTCCGAGCTTGAAGCGCATCTTGATCGAGAAACGATCGATCTGTACTCCTTTATCGATGCAACCCGTCATGGCATTGAATTTAAACTCTACCAAGATGGTTTGGAGCAAGCTTTTGCCGCGCTTTATTCGATCGCCACCTCACCGAATATCTCACCAAAACAGTTGGATGCGGCAAAACAAGAGTTTATACAGGGTCGAACAGCTTATTTAGAGAGCCCAATAGGGCAATTTGAACAGGCGATGAACCACAATACCTACCAACTCAATAGCAGCCACTATTTGATTGATGGCAGCGCGGTAGATAATGTCTCGGTTGAACAAGTTCGCCAACTTCATAGCACCTTGTTTAGCAAAGACCGCCGCAATCAGTTAGTGGTTGTCGGTGATATTGATCCAAGTATCTTGAAGCCACTCGTCAGCCAATATGTCGCTTCTATCCCTTTGCAAGAGGCGTCGATTCCTGATTTTTCAGTGCCTTATAAACTACCGAATAGAGAGCGTATCGACTTATCAGTCAACACCGAAACTAGCTCTGAATACATTCTGAGAGTGATCTCCGATATTCCTGCTGCAGAGACTTCAAACTCTCAGGCGCAGGTTGGGGTAACCGCTAAAGAGGTGTTTATGACGGATTTGATGCAACGTATTTTAACCACACGTCTAGATGCGTATGTCCGTGAAGAGCTGAGTTTGGATTATTCTCCTTATAACTACTCGATCTCACAAGATGGTGAGCGCAGTTACGACTGGTTTATTGGTGCGTTAATTGCTCCGGACAGTGCGGATAAAATTGAGACTGCGATTGATAAAGTCATGGCCGATTTGCTGAAAGGCATTTCTGATGATGAACTAAAGGCGGCGGGCAAACAACTGGTGAATGACTTCGCACCATTAGAAGCGGCTCCTGTGGACCAAGCCTGGTTTGTATCCCGCTATGTAATTTATGACTTCGGTGTTGAGGCGTTGTTTGATATCGAAAGCACGGTAGATTCTATCTCTCGTCAAGATATGGATGCGCTCGCTGAACGATTGTTTGGTGAGAATAGCCGCCACTACAAGAATATTCTGCGTCCTAAAAAATAGCCGAGCACTGACTACGTAGCGTGAAAATTGCAGAGTAAAGGCCAAGCGTATGAACTAACCCCCGATAGTTGAACACCAATTATTGGGGGTTTTTATGGGTTCAAGATTGTCAACTTTGTGTCAAATATGATTAACGCGGCTTTTAAATCAATTGTATCTTTCATTGCTGTTATATATTGTCGTCGTTTCTACCATTTAGGGTTGTTTTGAATTGTTGAAGTTGGGCACGCGTTTACTGTTGATGCTGTTAGTACTGAGTTTTGGCTTAGTGAACAGTCACGGCTATTCGTTTCCAGCAAAACCTTTTCAAATCGCGACTTCAAGCAGTCACTTGTGTCAGCAACCGACACGAACTTCTCAAAAAGACGTCTTTAAAGTACGACACGCCTGTGAGCAGACCAAGTTTACGCCTCCGGTAGAGGACAGCTCGCACTATCATGACTCTGAGTCGAGTCTACAAGCAAGCACGTTTCGTCGAATACTCAGCAATGAACAAGATGGTTCGAGTGATATCGAGCCTGTCTATCACCTGCTGATTGACTTTTCTCCTCCTTCTCTACTGGCTTCGTTGTTAGAGACAACCCCGATGTTGGATCTCAAACAACACTGGACCAGTATGGTCGGCTCTCCGCCTTCCCGTTTGTCGGGGTGGAAAGAGGGCAACATCCAATATTCACATTTCCGAGAACTTCTTAGCTAATCGTTTGCCCCTGATTGGTCGCATCGACGATCCCTTGTATCCGTCGTTCTAGCCAATCCCCAAAACAATTCGCGAATGTGCTCTGCTGCCGCTCAATCAGTTTGGTCTGGTTGCGGTTAGCCATCGTTCGCGTTCGCAAAACTTAGTTAAAATAAGAGATCTTGACTGTGAAAAAACGCATTCCAAGAAAACAAATCAACCACTACTCGAAGTGGAAATATATGGTGCTTATCACCACCATTATCATCATGATTCTGAGCGCTTTACCGTCTTGGTATGGCGAAGATGCTTCGGTACAAATTAACAACCGCTCTGAGCAGACAATTGATGCAACACAGGTGACTCAATACCTGGCGAGCGAAGGCATCCAAGCTAAATCGGCTTATCAGAAAGACAAGCGTTTAGTGGTGATCTTAGAAGATGCCGAGCAGCAAGCGAAAGCCAAAGAAGTGCTGAATGAGCGTCTGCTAGACAACGCAACCGTCGCGCTAGCTATGGAGCCTGCAGCACCACAATGGTTGACTGATATGGGCTTTGCTCCGATTCAGCTAGGCCTTGATTTGCGTGGTGGTGTGCAGTTCTTATTGGAAGTGGATATGGCACCTGTTTATCACGCGCAAGCTCAGGCTATGGTCGATGAGATTACTAGCCAAGTGCGTTATGCCCGTGGCGAAGTGGTCAACAACCAAGTGGAATTCAACTTCCGTACCGAGGCGGACTTCGAAAAGGCGCAAAAGCTGATTCGTGAAGAGTTCCCACAATGGCTACGTGACAGTTCAGACAAAAAGCTGACCCTGACGCAATCTGAAGATGAACAACGCACGCTGCGTAACCTTACGGTGCAACAAAACCTGCAAATCATGCGCAGCCGTATTGAAGAGTTAGGGATCACCGAAGCTTCAATTCAGCGCCAAGGTGAGAGTCGCATCCGTATTGAATTGCCAGGTGTACAAGATCCAGCCGCAGCGAAAGACGTGATTGGCGCGACGGCTTCACTGGCGTTCTACTCGGTTTACGATAACCCGACGCGCAATACTCAGACGCTAACAGATACCGATGGTAACCGTGTCGTTGTCGCTCGCAAAGCGGTATTGAGTGGCGAGCACATCATTGATGCACGTAGCGGCATTGGTGAAATGGGCAGCGCAGAAGTCAACATCACCCTAGATTCTGCGGGTGGTAAGAAAATGTCTGAGTTCTCTCGTCACAACATCGGTAAACCTATGGCGACTGTGTACAGTGAGTACAGCCGCGATAGAGCCGGTAATAGCGAGAAAACCAGTGAAGTGATCAGTGTTGCAAACATCCAATCTCAATTGGGTAGCCGCTTTAGAATCACAGGTGCAGGCACTATGGCAGAAGCGCGAGAGCTGGCTCTACTGCTTCGCGCGGGTTCATTAACTGCGCCAGTTACTATTATTGAAGAGCGCACTATAGGTCCATCTTTAGGGGCGGAAAACGTGACTAATGGCTTCGCTGCTCTGGCTCTTGGTCTTGGTCTTACTCTGACATTTATGGCGCTATGGTATCGCCGCCTTGGTTGGGTCGCGAATGGCGCGCTAATCCTGAACATGGTAACGCTATTTGGTTTGATTGCTCTGCTACCGGGTGCGGTATTAACGTTGCCGGGTATCGCTGGTTTGGTGTTAACCGTTGGTATGGCGGTGGATACTAACGTACTTATCTTCGAACGTATTCGAGACAAAATGCAAGAAGGGCGCAGCTTTGCGAGTTCCATTGATCGCGGTTTCGATAGCGCGTTCTCGTCTATCTTCGATGCTAACTTCACCACCATGATTGTCGCTGTCGCTCTTTACACCATTGGTAACGGACCCATTCAAGGCTTTGCTTTGACACTGGGCTTAGGTCTTCTAACGAGTATGTTTACGGGCATTTTTGCTTCACGAGCGATCATTAATTTGGTTTGGGGTCGTGACCAACGCCACGATGTAAGGATTTAAGTATGAGTACTTCAAAAATGACTATGTCAAACCGCTATTTTTCAGACAGTAATATGACTCTTCTTCGTAAGGTGATGTCGGTAATCTCTATTGTGCTGTTCATGAGCTCAGTAATGTTGGTAGCAGTGAAAGGGTTTAACTGGGGGTTGGACTTCACAGGTGGCGTGGTTGCTGAGGTTCAACTTTCTGATCAAGTGACCAAAGACGCATTGAAAACGCAGCTTGATGCCGCGTTCCAACAAGACGTTCAAGTGGTCGGTATGGCAGAACAAGACCGCTGGACCATTCGCTACAGCCAACTGACAGACGCACCGCAGATCAATCTAGTTGATGCTTTGGCATCGGTGAGTGACCAAGTGAAAGTGCTTAACAGCAGTGTGGTTGGCCCTCAAGTGGGTCAAGACATGGTTGACCAAGGTGGTTTAGCGGTATTGGTGTGTTTCTTAATGATCATGCTTTACCTAAGTGTACGATTTGAATGGCGTTTAGCTCTAGGTGCTCTGGCTGCGATCATTTACGACGTGACGATTATCTTCGGCTTATTCGCCTTGACTCAGTTTGAGTTCAACCTAACGGTGCTGGCGGCGGTATTAGCGATTCTGGGTTACTCACTGAATGACTCAATCATCATTGCTGACCGTGTCCGTGAGATGCTGCGTGGAAACCCTAACGGCGATACCGACAACTTGCTTAACGAGTCAGTCAAAGCAACCTTCTCTCGTACGATGGTGACTTCCGGTACGACACTACTGACGGTGTCAGCCCTTTGGTTGCTTGGTGGCGCGGCGCTACAAGGCTTTGCGATTGCACTGGTTGTGGGTATCGCAAGTGGTACTTGGTCTTCAATCTCAGTGGGTATCACCCTACCTAAATTGCTTGGCTTACAGCCCTGCCATTACCAAGTGCAGCCGGTTGATGAGTTGGAAGATAGCCGCCCTTAATCCAATATAATACGAGCTAAGCTAGCGCATCGCATTGAGAGTTCAACATAATACATGGCCTCAAGACTGGTTTCAGTTTTGGGGCCTTATTTTTAGTGCGGTCAATAGGTTAGATAAAGCGACTCTATTTCAAAAATTCGCAAATTGGCGCAGCACCTCTATCCAATATGACTTATGTTTATAAGATGTTAGTTGGAAATGAGGCGAAGCAATGGAATATCGACATCAATGTCATGTAGGTGATCACGGTGATGCGCTTAAGCACCCAGTATTGAGCGAGTTCGTTAAAATGCTCATGCAGCAGCACTCAAGTTTAACCGTGATTGATACGCACTCAGGGACTGCGCGATACGACCTAACCACAGCGCCGAGTAATCATGCGGGCGAGTTTGCCGAAGGCGTCGGGTATCTATGGCGCAACAAGGGATATCTACCAAATGCCTTCTCATCATTTATCTCGATCTTGGAGTACTACAACCCTAATCAACTGATTACTGATTACCCCGGTTCGGCAGCGATTGCTTATCAACATGGGCGCAGCCAAGACAACTTCTACTTCTCCGATATTCAGCAATCTGAAGCCGATTTGTTGCGTTCAAATATCGAAGAGATTCAGCAGCAACGTGGCGTCTCAAGTGCGTTGCATGTCAGTGCTGGAGATGGGTTGAAAACACTTCCTGATATCGTCGCCAAGAGTGACAGGCATCAGTTGGTAGTGATTGATCCGCCTTATGAGAGTGACGATGAGTACCTTGCGGTTATCGATGCGCTGGCTAAGGCGTATCAGAAGTCAGATAAGGTGTCGGCGTTAATTTGGTACCCGTTGTACACCGAAGATAAGAGTTCGTTGATCCTCAGTCACTGCTTTGATGCCATGCAAGCGGAAGAGTTGCCAAACCCCATTAAGGCTGAACTGAGACTGCGAGACCCGAAAGGGGATGATCGACTCATTGGTAGCGGACTGCTGCTGTTTAATCCACCACAAGGACTTGCAGGTAAGGTTGCCGATATCCTAGAGTTTTTGCATCGTGATCTGGCAACCCATGGTGAAGGGTATTGGCAAATGAGAGGCTTAGCTTAGTTAACTTAATAAGTCATTGTAAAAAATAAGGTTTTTAAATTTACCTAAACCTAACTTATAAAAGTTGATTAATTCTCGTTAATCATTTAAAACTGAGACTTACAAGCGGAGAGTCGCCCAAATTTAGGTTTGAACTGCGACACACTTAAACAAATAATCTCCATTTTAATCTATGCAGTTTACCCCCTAAACAGCATTAGGCTCGCACTAGTCACGCGAGCCTTTCTTTTGCCTGTCATTCAGCGTCTACACAGGTTGAGACTCTTTTAACGCAGGATAATCGATATATCCTTTTTCATTGCCACCGAAAAGAGTGGCTCCGTCGAGTTGTGCCAACTCACTGCCGTTTTGTAGGCGTGATACGAGGTCTGGGTTAGCCACGAATGGGCGACCAAATGCGACGAGATCGGCGTAGCCTTTGCTTAACACTTCTTCGGCGCGCTGTGGTGTGTAGCTGCCTGCGACGATGATGGTGTTGGAGAATAGCTCCCTTAGTTCTACTCGGAAGCTTTCAGGGACAACCGGTGCATCATCCCAGTCGGCTTCTGACAAGTGTAGATAAGCAATATCACGAGCTTGCAGCGCTCTCGAAGCCTCTAAAATTGTTGGCACTATGTCTGGGCAGTTCATGTCTTTGAAAGTAATGAAAGGCGCCAAACGCACGCCGACTTTATCGGCACCTATCTCTGCAATAACAGCATCAACCACTTCAATCAAAAAGCGAAGTCGGTTCTCACGGCTTCCACCATAGTTGTCGTTGCGCTTGTTTGAGTTGGTTCTTAGGAATTGATCAATGAGGTAGCCATTGCCGCCGTGGATCTCGACACCATTAAAGCCTGCTTCGATGGCTTTCTTGGCTGAGTTAGCAAAATCTTGCACTACACGATCGATGTCTGCTTGGGTCATCTCTCTTGGCTGAATGCAATCGACCATGTTGCCGTTGCCATTCTCATCAGCAATCCACACCTGAGTTTCTATTGGAGCCAAAGCTGACGGTGCTATCGGCAGTTCGCCTTTTTGAAAGGTAGGGTGAGACACGCGACCGACATGCCAGAGCTGACAGAATATCGCTGCGCCTTGTTCTTTGGCTGCTGTGGTTACTGATTTCCAACCTTCAATTTGTGCATCGGTGTAAACGCCGGGAGTGAATGAGTAACCTTGAGAGTCATCAGAGATCTGCGTCGCTTCAGTGATGATAAGCCCAGCGCTAGCACGTTGTTGGTAATAGGTCGCCATCATGTCGTTTGGCACGTTTCCAGGTTGGCTAGTACGAGCGCGTGTCATGGGTGCCATCACGACACTATTTTGTAGCGTTAGACCTTTTAATTGTGTCTTATGGAATAATTTTGTCATGCTCAGGATTCCTGTGTTCTGTTGATGGTTGCCATTATATTTATTCGATTAATTTTAATAATTAGCTAAAATATGAATTCATTATTCGGTTTAAGTGAACAGTGTGGTGAGGAAGAAGTAGCATGGATAAGTTTTCTGACATGACGATGTTCGTTAGCATCGTGAAGCATCAAGGTTTAGCGGCGGCAGGGCGAGAGCTAGGCTTATCACCTGCGACCATGACGGCTAGGCTGCAGGCACTGGAAGAGCGATATGGCGTGAAGTTGTTGAATCGAAGTACTCGACATGTGTCTTTGACTGACTCTGGCGAGCTGTATCACAAGGCGTGCTTGGAGATATTGGATAACGTTAGCGAAGCCGAAAACTTGATTCAAAATGGTGTCAAAGAGGTTAAAGGCCCTTTAAAAATCGCCGCTCCCAAAGACATCGGCAAGCAGTATATTCTTCCTATTCTCTCTGAGTTCTGTCAGCAATATCCCGACGTGATCCCTTACCTATATTTGAACGATAACCTGTCAAATATTGCAGAGTCGGGCATGGATGTGGTAATTCGCTACGGAGAGTTAGTCGACAGCAGTTTGATATCAAGACGTTTATCCCCGAGCCGACGTGTGTTGTGTGCTTCTCCTGAATATCTTGCCAAGCATGGAACGCCATTAACGCCTCAAGATTTAGCAGACCATGATTGCTTAGCAATGCTACGCAGTAATGAAGAGCTGAAAACATGGCATTTCCAAGATCATGACATGAAGAAGTCGATTACCGTTGTACCAAAGCGATTCTCAGACGACGGCGAAGTGATTCGCTACTGGGCATTAAAAGGTGAGGGTATTGCGCTCAAATCAGTGTTAGATGTGCAAGATGACATCAATAACCAACGCCTTGTTACTTTGCTCCATGGTTATATGAAAAACTTTAATACCTCGACCTCTGTATCGAGCGCCGACTTGAATGTGGTGTACATCAGCAAGAAGTATCAACCTAAGCGAATTCGACTGTTCTTGGATTTCCTGATCGAAAACTTTGGTCGTTTGACTAATAAATCAATTAATTAACGCGATATGACAAAACTCTCGAACTGAAAACGGGACTGCGGACAGAATTGACTAGACTGGTTATGATGTGAGCAATACATGGATGTACTGGAGAGAACAATGAAAAAAGTTGGCAACACGGTGATCAAACCATTTCATAAAGCGACCTGTCACTGCGGTGCGGTGGAGTTGGAGCTCAGCCTACCTAACGGCATCGAAAAGCCGCGTCGCTGCGATTGCTCTATTTGTCGTCGTAAAGGGGCGATTGTTGGCTCTGTTGCGCTGGATGGTATCAAGATCCTCAAAGGTGCAGAGCATCTCAAGTTATATCAATTCAATACTAACACCGCGAAGCACTACTTCTGTTCGAACTGCGGTATCTATACCCATCATCAACGACGCTCTAGCCCAAATGAATACGGGTTCAATATTGGTTGTTTGGAAGGGGTGAACCCTTTTGATATTGGTGATGTGGTGACTAACGATGGTGTGAACCACCCTGCGGATCGCTAAGGAGAAAACATGTCTGATTATGGTGCCCTGATTCGCTGGCAGAAAGGTGACGATGAGGTATTTAGCGATAATCAATACAGTCGCGGGCATGCGTGGGAATTTGATGGTGGTGTTATTGTACCTGCGTCGTCATCGCCTCATGTTGTGCCATTACCGCTCTCTGTTGAAGAAAATGTTGATCCCGAAGAAGCTTTTATTGCGGCGATTGCCAGTTGTCATATGCTGACGTTTCTGGGCATTGCAGCTAAGCGTAAATACGTGATCGAGTCTTACATTGATGACGCGATTGGTGTTCTTGAAGAGGATAAAGCAGGGCGTGCTTGGGTGAGTCATGTTACGCTTAGACCCCAAATTCAATTTGTTGGTGATAAGCGCCCGACGGATAAACAGCTCGAAAAGTTGCATCATCTGGCGCACAGTAACTGCTTCATTGCCAATTCTGTAAAAACCGAGATCACGGTAGAGATAGACTCGTAACCCACACTATGTTTTCAGTTGTACTCAATAGCTTTGTCCACCGCGTGCCAGATAAGGAGCAGGTGATCGCCCTAGCAGCCGCGAATGGTTGTCAGTTAAAACGCATTCGACGCTCTCGGAATTGGATGTTAGTAGGTGAAGAGGCGCAGCTACATAAATTAAGGGAGCAACTTAGCGATGCTCCCTTACTTTGGATGGTGACTGCGATTGATAAAGTATTACCTAAACCAACCGTTTGTTTACAACAGTTGCTTCAAAACACGCCTTCGATGACCGTCGCTCAATTGGTCAGTGAATCTGGCTGTTCACTGGCAGAAGCGCGCATTGCAATTGATGAGTTTGAAGGGCTGTAACAACAAAAAGCCACCACTGAGTTCAGTGGTGGCTTTCTCTTTTTTAGGCTTGCTGCGTTATTTGATTACGCTACTTCTGTCACTTTTTTAGCGACTGGCGCTGGGTTGCGAATTAGGTGGTCAAATGCACCTAGGCTCGCTTTGGCACCTTCACCCATCGCGATGATGATCTGCTTGTAAGGTACGGTTGTTACGTCACCTGCTGCAAATACACCTTTCATTGATGTTGCACCGTGTGCGTCAATCTCGATTTCACCACGTGGTGATAGTTCAACCTTAGTGCCTTTCAACCATTCGCTGTTTGGCATTAGGCCGATTTGAACAAAGATACCCGCTAGGTCGATGCGCTTAAGCTCATCAGTGTTACGGTCTTTGTACTCAAGACCCGTTACTCGGTTACCATCGCCAAGCACTTGTGTTGTTTGTGCCATCTTGATGATTTCGATGTTAGGCGTTGAATTCGCTTTGTCGATAAGTACTTGGTCAGCACGCAGTGTGTCTGCAAATTCAAGAACTGTTACATGCTCAACGATACCTGCTAGGTCAATTGCAGCCTCGATACCTGAGTTACCACCACCGATAACGGCTGTTTTCTTGCCTTTGAATAGTGGACCGTCACAGTGTGGGCAGTACGCTACGCCTTTGTTGCGGTACTCTTGCTCACCCGGAACATTCATTTCACGCCAGCGTGCACCGGTACTTGTGATTACTGAGCGAGCTCGCAGTGTTGCACCGCTCTCTAGCTCAACATGGATGTAACCGTCTTCTGTGTCTTCAGCGTCGATGATGTTAGCCGCGCGTTGCTCGGTCATCACCTCTACGCCGTACTCTTTTACGTGTTCTTCTAGGCTAGCTACTAGTTTAGGACCTGTGGTCGCTTTCACTGAGATGAAGTTTTCAATCGCCATTGTGTCCATTACTTGACCACCGAAACGGTCTGCAACTACACCCGTGCGAATGCCTTTACGTGCTGCGTAGATTGCGGCAGAAGAACCTGCTGGACCACCACCTACAACAAGAACGTCAAACGGTGCTTGCTTGCTTAGGCTCGCTGCTTTTTTCTCAGCTGCGCTAGAGTCGACTTTGTTTAGGATCTCAGCCAGAGACATGCGGCCTTGGCCGAACAGTTCACCGTTGATGAAGACACTTGGTACTGCCATGATGTCGCGAGATTTCACTTCGTCTTGGAAAGCTGCGCCATCAATCATAGTTGTTTTGATCAGCGGGTTGATTGCCGACATCATGTTGAACGCTTGTACAACCTCAGGACAGTTTTGGCAAGAAAGCGAAATGAAGATTTCAACATTCAGTGGCTGACCAAGGTTCTCAATTTGTTCGATAACGTCTTGTTCAAGTTTGATTGGGTGACCGCCACTGTGCAGTAGTGCTAACACTAATGATGTGAACTCATGACCCATAGGTAGGCCTGCAAAACCGATGCTCGTGCCTTTTTCTGTGTTTAGCACTTGCATGATTGGTGTACGATCACTCGCGCTATCGTCACGGATAACCACAACTTTGTCAGAGAGTTCTGAGATGTCGTTCGCCAGCTTCTCTAGTTTGCTTGCTGTTTCGCTTTCATCCAGGCTAAGAACGAGCTTAACGTCATTTTTTAGGAATTCTAAGTATGTTTGCAGTTGCTGCTTCATTGCTTGGTCTAACATGATATGCCTACTTCTCTTTTCTGTTCGGGGGCGCTCTTTTGCGCTGATGGAGCTATATTGCCTTGACCATCACAATTGGTAAATTCGGACGTTTCTATTAGTTTGGTAGGCAAAACCTATCAATCATTGGAAACACTTATTAAAGCTGGCCTTGGTTTTTAAGTGATTGAATGAAAACAAAAAAAAACCACATCGCATGGATGTGGTTTTGAGTATTAAAGCGGCGCGCCAAAGCCCTTTAGGAGGCAGGCTAAGGCACGCCTGTAGAACGGGTTTGCAGATGCTTAGATCTTACCTACTAGGTCTAGAGATGGTGCTAGTGTCTCTTCGCCTTCTTTCCATTTCGCTGGGCAAACTTCACCTGGGTTGTTTGCAACGTACTGAGCCGCTTTAACTTTGCGTAGTAGATCTTCAGCGTCACGACCGATGCCTTCAGCAGTGATTTCCATTGCTTGGATAACACCTTGTGGGTCGATTAGGAATGTAGCGCGGTCTGCTAGGCCTTGACCTTCACGCATTACGTTGAAGTTGTTTGTGATAGTGCCAGTTTGGTCGCCTACCATGAAGTACTCGATAGTACCGATCTTGTCAGAAGTGTCGTGCCACGCTTTGTGAGAGAAGTGTGTGTCAGTTGATACTGAGTAAACTTCCACGCCGCGAGACTGAAGCTCTGCGTATTTCTCTTGTAGGTCTACAAGTTCAGTAGGACATACGAAAGTAAAATCTGCTGGGTAGAAGAAGAATACTGCCCATTTACCTTTCACGTCTTGCTCTGTGATTTCTACGAACTCGCCGTTTTTGAATGCCGTTGCGTTGAATGGTTTGATTTCTGTGTTGATCATGATTTTACTCTCTTTAATTTGTTGTTTTGACGCTGCCTTGCGTCGATGTGGATATATTGCCTCGACAGGCTCAGAGGGTAAATTCGGACGTTTCTATTGTTCTAATAGGAGATAGCTATCAAGTGTGAAAGGCAATAGCTATTGAAAAGTAAATTTAGTGATAGGAAAGCTCTATCAGCGCTGTGAAGGTTGATTTGAGATGATGGAAACAGAAAGCCTCGACTCAAAGAGTGAGTCGAGGCTTGTGTAATCTGTTGCTATGGACGGCTAGCGTTTTTCGATAAACAGTATGACTTCGCCGACCTTGAAACCAAACTTAGACATTTCGGTTTTGTTGAACAGGCGCTTGTCGTCCATTAAAAACATCCAGTCATCTAGAGTGACTTCATACATTGAACCGTCGACTTCGATTTCTAGCGTGTATTTCCAGTAAAGGGCAGAGCCTTGCGTTTCACCATACGCTTCGCCTATTACGTCACCCGCTGTGCCTGTGTAGGTGTTGTCACCCGTTTTAATCAGCTTCCAGACTCGAGTGGAGCGTTCACCATCAGCGAAGCGAAACCACTCTTTGATTTCACCCTGTTCGCCTTGCCACTCTGCCACTAAATCCGCTTCAAAACGTCGCAGTAGATTACCAGAGCGATCGAGCACCATGCCATAAGCGATGAGGTCGCCGTCAAAGAACTGTTCGAGCTTGAGTTCAGGTGTGGTGCCCGTATGTTCGGATAAGTTGGCAGAGCCACACCCTATTAGAAGAGAGCAAAGTAAAAGTAGCCATCCTGTTTTCATTCATTGTGTCCTATTTATTGAGCCCTAACAACTGTTGGCGGAGTTTTGGTTCTGACGTGTTTTCTGACAGCCAGATAGAGAGAAAGGCTTGTCCAAATTGGGTATCGGTAATGGTGCCGATTGGTTGTTCGTCGAAATAGAATTGGCTTTGCTGGTTTTCTGAAACGCGAATGGTCAGGGTGCTGCCCTGTTTTACGTTCGGCCACATTTCGTAGAGTGGAGCGATCCAGCTCTTGATTTTGCTGTCCGAGTAGCCCAGTTTTTCCCACTGATCTTGCGTTGCATCGACTAGATCTTTGCTATCAATGTCACGGTAGTATTCGATTTTCAGTGCTTGCTCAGAGCGAGTAGGTGTGGTGTATAGCTCGGCGTTGTAGAGGGTCCAAAAGAGATAAGTCATCTCTCCTTCGCCCTGCTTATTTAAATCACCGACGGGGGAGGCGTTAGCGGTGTTGTGGAAGATAAGTGCGCTGCACGCAAACAGGGTAGCAAGCGCTGACAGTAAGTAACGCTTCCATTGCGAATAAGGGTGGCGCTGAGCTTTAGCACGACCCTGTGATGAATAAGCCATAAGTCACCTCGTTGTCTCCGCCATATCAGGCTTGTTTAGATGCGAGTAGCCGACCACTAACAAGGGAATGACTAATCCCCAACTGACCGCAAGCGTGGATAACACCCACACATCTGGCCATGTGGACTGAAGCGCACCTGCCTTGATGCCGCCCCAGTAACTACTAGTACCTCCTACGAAACCGAGGAGAATGAGGATCACTTTCGGACATTTCATTAGCCAATTGAGGCTATGGTTAAAACTGATTAAGAACATCACCCACAAGCAGGCGAGCCACACCGGGAACCAAGTTTGGTTAGCGATACTTGGGTGTGCTGAAAAGGCGCCAAGGCCAATCATTAAGCTATCGAGAAGCAGACCTATTGGCAGCAAGAGTAAGACTCTGAAGTCGTCACGACGAGTGGGTGAGAGAAGAAAATGCAGCGCCACCAATAGTGGCGCTATAAAGACGGCTTGCTCGGTAAAGAAAGCACTGCTTACCCAAGTGGCTTGAAACAGAACAAGGTTAATAATCCAGAACCGTTTCATCTTTTGCTCCATAGTAGCGAGGCTTACGCGCCACAATGTGATGAGTGCTGATCACGCGTTCAAGGAACGCGCCTTCGCAGTAGCAGAAATAGAAGGTCCACAGTCGCTTGAACTGTTCTGAATACCCTAGGTTTTGTAACTCATCCCAGCTCTGCTCAAACGCGACATTCCAATCGTTCAGCGTGCGCGCGTAGTGCAGACCGATGTCGTCAATTTCTTGGACGACAAGATCGGTGCTCTGTGCAAGGTGACCCGTCATGACAGCAACAGAGGGTAGGCAACCACCAGGGAAGATGTATTTCTGAATGAAATCGACCCCTTTACGGTATTTCTCATAGCGTCCATCTGCGATGGTGATTGCCTGTATCAACATCTTGCCTGTTGGCTTGAGTAGCTGAGAACAAGTAGTAAAGAAAGTTTGCAGGTATTCATGGCCAACCGCCTCAATCATCTCGATAGAGACCAGCTTGTCGTATTGACCTGACAGATTGCGGTAGTCCTCTTTGAGCAGGGTAATTTTGTCGCTTAGTCCGAGTGCCTCAATGCGCTGCTTGGCAAGCTCGTGCTGAGCATCAGAGATCGTTGTGGTGGTGACGTGGCAGCCGTAGTTTTGCGCCATGAATATCGCCAGTCCACCCCACCCAGTGCCTATCTCAACCACACTGTCTTGTTCTGTTAACTCTAAGCGTTCACAAATGGTACGCATCTTATTTTGCTGAGCGTCTGTAAGCTGGGTAGCTTGTTCACTGTAGATGGCTGAGGAGTATTGCATTGATGGGTCTAGGAAGCGTTCGTAAAGCTCATTGCCAATATCGTAGTGGGCCAAGATATTACGCTTCGAGCCTTGCTCTGTGTTGGCGTTCTGCTTTCTCAAAAACAAGTTTTTAATCTTGGATAGCCACTGAGTCTTGTCATCTAGCTCGTCGAGTTGCTGTTGGTTGCGAGCCATGATCTGAATAACTCGGGTTAGATGTGGGCTCGTCCATTTACCGTCAATATAAGCTTCTGAAGCGCCGATACTGCCGTTAAGGACGACATCTTTAAAGAAACTAGAATCGTGAATGACAATCTCGGCGTGAAGGCTGGCTTCTCGGTCACCAAATATTGAATGTTCATCACCTTCGATGACTTCGAGTTGAGCTCCCTGTAAGCGTTCCAGAATAGTGAAAACAAGGCTTCGGTACTTACAGTTTTTATTCAGCACTGCGGTTTGAGGCTGCTGCTTGATGTTGTGATTTTGTTTGGCAAGCTGTTCCATGTAGACCTCGCTGAGAAAATTCTCGTGTTAGTTAATTCTTGTATTATGACGGCTTAGAGACTGAGTCTGGGTGCGGGATAAAGGGCACCTTTTTGAGAAACAGTTTCAAAGCCTGATAATAAATGCCTAGCACAACCTTAGTGGTCATGGCCGGAATTCGAATCAGTGTTTGTCGTATATCACCGGCAGTCATCGGTTGTTTTTCGAGTGCCAATGTAGCGTCAAATACCTTTTTGTCTCCGGGATATTGCTCGTCCCTATGATTTTCAATATGGACTAAAGTGCGGCGTGATGGAGGCTTAATCTTCCAGTGGTAAGTCATGTCTAAATCCATAAATGGTGACACATGGAAGTCTTTCTTCGCCTTCATTTCTTGCTGCATGTCTATCAAATAATAGTGTCGTTCGCGCCAAGGAGTGTTGCTTACCTCTGCCAGCATGTAACGGCACTCCAAGTTTTCGTCATAGCAAAAGAAGCAATTGATCGGGCTAAAATAAATCCCGAAACAACGGCACTGTGCGAGCATGGTAACTCGGTTGGAGTCGCTCCATTGACCACCCAGTGCTTTCACTTTGAGTGCTATACGCTGCTTTAGAGTTTTTAGTTCATTACTGTTTTGCGTTTTATTGCTGCTTGACGTTTTATCATTAATTTTAGAATCATGATTGCCCAACGACTCGTCTCCGTCGAAGGTCTTATCCGGCACATAATCTGTCTCAACAAAGCGGATAGGGTTGAACCAACGGGTACCGAATATCCAGCTACGGGCTGTTGTCTGCTCGATCTCATCCAGATCGAGCCCCATCATGTACAACTGATAGCTAAACTCGTGGGTAATGGCACCGAAACGGCGGTGCCTTACGCTGCCCCAGTAAATGCCACTGCGCTCGGTGTTGTCATCGAAGTGGCGAGTTACCGTACTCATAGCTCTAATCCAAAACGCTTAGTCACATCGAGCGCACTGCGCACACCATCTTCATGGAAGCCGTTGTACCAGTAAGCGCCCGCAAAATGAGTGCGATTGTGCCCACACATGGTTTCACGCTGCTGTTGCGCTTGAACAGTGTTGGAGTTGAGTACCGGATGATGGTAGACAAACTGACGAATGATCTTATCTGGGTTAATGGCCTCGCTCTGGTTGAGGGTGACACAGAAGGTGGTATCGTCTTCAATCCCTTGCAAAATGTTCATGTTGTAGGTGACACAGGCTGGTCGTTTACTGTTGCCATCTAGCATGTAGTTCCAACTCGCCCACGCTAGCTTGCGATCAGGTAGCAGCTTAGTGTCGGTGTGAAGAACCACTTCATTGCGGCTGTATGGAATTTCTCCCAACACCGCCTTCTCTTGTTCAGTCGCGTCGCCGAGCAGCGCCAGTGCTTGGTCAGAGTGACAAGCGAAGATCACTTCATCAAAAATTTGTGTTTCGCCAGATTCAAATTCGATGGCGACTTCACTTTCATAGCGGGTCACCTGCTTGATGTGGCTGTTGAGCTGAACGGGTTTAGATAGGCGAGATAGAATAACATCGACGTAGGAGCGTGAACCTTTAGGAATCACGTACCACTGCGGTCTATTGGTGATATCGAGTAACCCGTGATTGAAGAAGAATTGGATAAAGAACTTCAGCTCGAACTGTTCCATCTCTTCTAGGCTTGTGGACCATATAGCCGCACCCATAGGCAGTATGTAGTGTTGGCTGAAAAAGTCTGAAAAACGGTAGTGGTTTAGGAAGTCGCCTAGCGTTTCTTCTTCGACGAATTGATGGTTTTGAAAGCGCTCCTTGCACAGTTTGTTGAACTTAATGATCTCGAGAATCAGGGTCCAAAATTGTGGCTTGAAGATATTACTGCGCTGAGCGAACAGGGAATTGATGCTGTGACCGTTGTACTCAAACTGAGTCCCCGTGTTATGAACACTGAAACTCATTTCTGTTTCTTGACGATCGACACCAAGCTGTTTGAGTAGCTTGTTGAAGTTAGGGTAGGTGCGATCATTGAAAACAATGAAACCTGTATCGATAGAAAATGCCTTGCCTTGGTGTTCAATATCGACCGTGGCTGTGTGTCCACCGACATAATCGTTTTTCTCAAAAACTGTGACGTCGTGGTGTTTATCTAATACGTGTGCGCAAGTGAGTCCGGAGATACCGGAGCCAATAATGGCAATCTTTTTCATTGTTATACCATCCTTGAGGCAAGCTTATGCCAAACCGACTTGGGTAAAAATCGCAGGCACTTCATGATGAAGATAAACCTGCGAGGAAAATCTACTTCGCTCTTTCCTTGTTCGAGTCCACTGATGATTCTTTGAACGGCTTGTTCGCTACTTATAATCATAGGCATAGCGAACGTGTTTCGCTCGGTCAGTGGGGTATCTACAAAACCAGGATGAACGATAGAAACATGAATATTATGTGCTGCGAGGTCGACAGCGAGCGTACGACCTAGATAGGTCAATGCAGCCTTTGAAGCTCCATAAGCTTCAGCTCGTGGCAATGGTAAAAAGCCTGCACTGGAGCTGACTAGAACGACTCTGCCTGCTGGCTTTATGCATTTAAGCCAAGCTTCTAAGGCGTAGCCAATAGAGATCAGGTTGATGTTGATGACGCGCTCGAAGAGTTTGGCATCAAAGTTGACGGGATCGTCAATGTACTCGCAATCTCCGGCGTTTAAGATAACCATATCCAAAGCTTCACCTGAGGTGAGATCTGGGTAGTTGTCGTAATCGAGAAGGTCAAAGCAGAGTGATTCAATGTTGATTTGTTCGCTGGTCAATGAATCGAGCTTGTCTTGACTACGACCGCAAGCGACAACGGAATGACCGAGTTGAGCGTACTTGATTGCTAGCTCTCGACCGATGCCTGAAGTAGCGCCTGTAATAAGGATTCTCATGTTATTGGCTCGCTCTTCGCTTAATGGATTTGATTGCACAACCAAGAATGGGAACGTGCTCGTACAGCATCGCACCCACATCGAGATAATCACGATGAGATATCACAAGACCATCTTTCATTGTTAGGTGAGAGTGTCCTTCTACGATTATCGGCTTGCGTCCATTAAGCTGTTTGTGGGTAAATTCCATGGACCAGTAAACGGCTGCTTGTTCGCCAGACTCGAACGCGCTGATGATCGTAAATTTACAGGTGGCAACATTGGTGTAGATGTTCTCGAAATAACGGGTTAGCGCGTCCAACCCGTTCACTTGATGAAGTGGATCTGTGAATTCAACCTGCTGGTGGTATACATCCTGTAATGCACCAAAGTCGTCAGTGCCTAGCTGTCTATACATATCAAGAAAATTATCTAGCCATCGTGAATTTTCCATGAGTTCACTCTCACTTTCGTCTGTCGTGCTATTTGTAAAATTCTAAGGCCCTTAGCCGTGCTTGTTTGTGTTCAACAATAGGTCCCCAGTAACGACTGCCTTGTCCACTCTTCGCGATAAACGTATGCGGGAAATGCACGTCTCGATCAGGAATGTTTTGCAGTTCTGGTAGATATTTACGGATAAAAATTCCTTTAGGATCAAACTTTTCACTCTGAGTTATCGGGTTGAAAATCCTAAAGTACGGTTGTGCATCACAGCCAGTGCTCGCAGCCCACTGCCATCCACCATTGTTGGCACTGAAATCACCATCAATCAGGTGTTCCATAAAGAAGCGCTCGCCCCACCGCCAATCTACCAATAAGTGCTTAGTTAAAAAGCTAGCTACGACCATTCTGAGACGGTTGTGCATCCACCCTGTTTCGAGCAGTTGGCGCATGGCAGCATCAACCAGAGGGTAGCCGGTTTTACCTTCACACCAGCGCTGGAAATCTTCCGGGTTGTTGTGCCAGGTCAGCCCATCGTACTTTTCTTGGAAGTTCTCACCTTTAACCAATCTCGGGTGGTGGAAGATCAGATGTTTATAGAAATCACGCCAGATAAGCTCATTGAGCCAAGAGAACTCAGCGCACTGGGTATCGACCAGCAGTTCTGGGTGTTCTTGAATCAGTTGAATCGCCAACCAACGAGGACTAATCGCACCAATGGCAAGGTAAGGCGATAGGCCAGAGGTGCCCTTTATTGATGGAAAATCTCGATTTTCCGCGTACTGATAGAGCTTTTCTGCAAGAAATTGAGGCACCACTTGCCCTAACACATCGTCAGCTAGCGGCCAGCGAGAAGAGTCTTCTCTTGGGAAATCAAAGTCGTACTCCCTTGAAAAGGTTTCTCGATTCGATTGTGCGCTTTCCGAGTTAACGTGCGGATAGGGAGCGCAATCGATGCCAGAGGCTTGAACATACTTGAGCCAAGCCTTTTTGAAAGGAGTAAATACCTTGAACATCTCTCCTTGCTGATTGAGAACTCGTCCTACGGGAACAATCACGTCGCAATCAAAGGTGGTCAGTGTGATGTCGAGGGCACGTACCGCTTGATCTCTTTGCTGTTCGTCCACTTCTGGTTCAGAGTTGGCGACCACTTGGGTGATGTTATGCTCGTGGCAGTAGTTAACAAGCGTAGTTGCTTGATCGTCAAAGTCGGAAGCTTTCAGATGAACAAGCTCAATACCAAATGTCGCGAGCTGTTCTGACAGCAGGGTTAAGTGGCGGTATATAAAGTCGGCTTTAATCGGTGCTAAATGGTGCTGTTGCCACTGTTTAGGTGTAGAAATAAAAACGGCGTGAGTAGCGCCGTTTTCAATTGCAGAGATCAAAGCCGGATTGTCATGAACGCGAAGATCGCGTCGTATCCAGAGTAGAGTGCTCAATATCCGTATCTCAACTTAAGTTCTTGTGGATGTGGGTTTAGGTAAACCTGTGATTGTAAGTACTCGTTTGGGTACTCCATCAAATAGTGATTAATCAGCGTCAGTGGCACCAGCAATGGGATAGTACCTTCACGGAAATCGTTGATTTGTCGTGACAGCTCTTGCTTATGAGTGCTGCTTAATTGCTTCTTAAAGTAGCCTTGTAAGTGCTGAAGTGTGTTAGCGTGCGTACCACGGTTAGCATGGTGTTGCAGTGCCGTCATCAAGCCTTCTATATAACGATCCGCCAACTCGTTGATTTCTAGGTCACTTTCGCCCAACAACTTGCCGAGCTCTTTGTAGCCTTCAACGTGATGACACATAACTAGATACTTATGGGCACTGTGGAACTGAATGAGCTTGTGCTTGGTGATACCTTCATCAACTAAGTCGAGCCATTTCTGATACGTAAACACTCGTGTCATGAAGTTCTCGCGAAGAATCGGGTCGTTCAAGCGACCATTTTCTTCTATAGGCAGCAGTGGATTGTGATCCATTAGCTGCTTGGTGAACATGCCTATGCCTGTTGATTCAGAACCGCGACCGTGATGGTGATAAACCTTTACCCGCTCCATGCCGCAAGTTGGGCTTTTTTGGCACACAATGAAGCCCGCAATGTGTTCGTTGTTTTTTGCGTAGTTCTGCCCGTATTCGATCAACTCGTTAGTGACGTCACCAGTGCCATCTGGACGAGATACGTGAATAACGTCATCTAACATTCTGGTTTGACGAATTGTTGGGCGAGGCGTTGGAAGCCCCACTCCCATCTCCGGACACACTGGCTCTAAGTCAACATAGTCGGCCAGATCTTCCGTGCAGAAACGAGAGCGTTTATGACCTGTATCGAATCTAACCTTGTGCCCTGCAACACAAGCGCTGATACCGATTTTTATTTTTTTGTCCATAGGTCAAATCCTTTTAAACATTACTCAAGACGTTGTATATAAGATGGTATATTTATTAATGTTTTTCAATCACTAGTAAATAAACTTGCCAATAGGGTTGAATAACTGGCTCACACCTTTTGTAAAGTATAGAGCATCGCTTGAAACGGTTAGACATACACAACCCTCTTTTGTGAAAGGTTGGTGGGTATGTTCACCATTAAGCCAGATGAAATCACCTTTGTGATACTCACCCATCTCGTCTTCAAAACTGCCTTCTAAAAGTAAGGTAATCTCAAACCCTTTGTGCGTGTGACAAGGAACGGTTCCCTCTTTGCCGATATGCAAAAGACTGGTGTGGTGTTCACCGTCCTCAAAATCGAGGCGAGCGCGCGAGATCTTGCCCAAATGGAGCCAGTCTTTCCTCGCGACTTGGTTGAGTGCTCGTGGCAGCTCAAACTCCGTATCAGCGACCTTAATCTTCTGCGGTGAGTGGTTTTGAGTAGCCTCGACGTCTTCCAATTGTTCATTAGCAGTAATCGAGTTGATTAAACTCATGTCTAGACCTGAGTTATGGTCGTCTGTAGCACTGTGTAGTACCGCGTTAACTTGATTTTCGATCAGCTCTTCGGCAATGCTTTCATCAGAACCGAAGCTGTCGATTGCAGCGATTTCAGTTAGGCGTAACACTTCTGCTTGGCACTGTTCACACATCTCGACGTGGCTTGATACAACCAAAGAGAGAGAATCAGGAAGTTCGCCAGTCGCGAAGTCTTTGAGTATTTGTACTGTTGGGTGATGTTTAATCATGGTTCTGTTCTCCCATATGAAGCTTCAACTTGGCGAGTGCGAGTCTCAGTCTTGATTTCACTGTGCCGAGTGGCACTCCGAGTTGCTGCGCCAATTGTTCTTGAGACAGCTCTTGATAATAAACCCCTTCAACAATGGTTCGCTGCGCTGGAGGCAGCTTGTCTATTTGATTGCGTACATGACGACTCATCAAGTGGTCGCTGTATTCGCTTTCATCATCGCTCGCTTCAGATAGCGCTGCATCAATAGGCCAAATGTCATCTGCAATATTCTGCTCTGCTTTGGCTTTCACTTTACGCAACATGTCAAACGCAGCGTTGCGCATCACTGTGTACACCCACGTGGTTGCGGCGCCTTTATCGCTATTATAAAGATGAGCCTTTTTCCACACGTTAGTCATGGTGTCTTGCACTAACTCGTTGGCAGATGCTTCGCTGCCTAACTTGTTGATACCGAAACGTTTGATTTTGGGAGCGAAAAATTCAAACAGGCGAGTGAAAGCCTGCTTGTCTCTATGGGATGCAACTAAAACTAGCCAGCTTGATAATTCTGGCGGCACTTTACTGTCGGAAGCGATGACAGACTCCTTGGCTTTTTCGTTTTTTATCTTACCTAATTGCATAATAGACTAACCTTCATCCGGGTTTTGCAATATCTACGGAGGAAAGTGATGTTTAGATCAAACAAAAAGAAAAAAAGTTTGAGTTAGTCGTTACCAGTAATTATCTGATTTAAAAAAGGAACCACTGCAGGGAAACTGGACGGTGAAGTGAAGCGGACTTTCTTCTCGATTGGTAATGGCATCACCTCTAATAAGCGCGCACAAATCCATTGTGGATCGTCGAAATTAGTGTGAGGGTAAAGCTCCCTTATTGCATCATGTTCTCTAAACAGTTGAACGAGAAAGTTACTGAATATAGGTGGAAGTTGACAATCCAGGTTTGGCCAATGAGGAAGTGTCTCAAAGTCTGCTTTCAAAAGGCCAGTATCATCTCTTCGAGTATTGAAGAGTCTAACCAATGACTCACCTTCCACATCAATTTCGAGTAACTTGTCGTCTGAGAGGTTGAAGTCGACGATTTTTACTTTAGTACCCCAATCTTTAAGTGGGCTGTTATTGCGGTTATCGTGGCTAGCTATAACAAAACCGTCTCCTTGAGCGGCGTGCGCCACCATAGTCAGATATTTTGGCTCAAAAATTCTCAGGCGTTGTCGGCCGCCGGGGAGAATAAAGAGCGGCAATGGGAAGATTGCGTAGTCGGTTTTTGTTTCCATAGAGAGTTTGCCCCAAAAAGTAAAAGAGTATCAAACACCAAACTTGCTGTGATTTGTGAAGATTGGTTTTGATAGCTATACGCTACGTCATTTACTTTCGATCAAACGGCCACGAAACTGCGTTCATGAAGCGTGGAGGCAAACGTGCTCTCATTATTAATGAACTTAATTGTCTTTTGGGGCTGTTAAATAGTGGTGCCAATTGGTTCTCAGGGTATCGTAGTTTTCGATACAAAACTCTTTGCGATCTTTTAAGTAGTCGTTTTCAACTTCATCCAATAGATTACGGTGAGTATCCGGATCGCTGCCGTAAACGAGGCAGAGTGTCGAAAAGTAGCGCTGTAGATCGAAACTGTGCTCATCGATGTAATCACCCATATCGTAGTACTCAGGTCGATCATCTGACTCATAAGCGAATAAGTCTGCCGCACTTATTGCTGCGTCAGCTCCATGTTCAATGTAATCAATCAGCATTAGAGTCGCAAAGTTGTCGGCGGCGTCTTCCTCTTTCCCGAGAACCGGTATTTTGTGATCGTAGATGTAAGCATGCGCAGCTTCGTGTAGAAGTGTGTGCAGTAAAGTATCAACGGCCCCTGCTTCCGGTGATTTATCATACTTCTCTTGGTACTGGTTTTTACGGTAGTAGTTCACTGACTCCGCATAGAAGGTGTATGGCATGTGTACGATATGCGTACTGGGGTCGTACATCGGACCTTCGCTCCCACCATACCGAATGACTAATGGTGTTTTGAATGGAAACAGTTGCTCTGACAACGTGATAAGTGTGTCGTTAATTTCACTCTCTTGAATAGCTCTTTTAATAGTCGAATCTTGTTGATTAGTAGGCTTCAGATATTCGATAGTAATGTTATCAGGGAGTCGTGTTTCTGATGACGCATAAGCAGTGACAAGTAGCGTACATGTTGCAACACCGAGTGTCATAGTCTTCCTGATGGCTTGCATATTCCCTTCCTATTGTTCTGTTTTTGACCACTAGTGTCGGAATTTAGAGTCTAACGATCGTTTGTGAGTGTAGGCTATATTTAGCTTGGTGTGTATTTAGCAGATAAATTTCGGTTCGCGTCAACCCTTGTGCTATACTCCGCGCCCCAATCCGCATTGGCTTGCTTAATTTAGGAAATTATTATGAGTGCTAAAAACGAACTTCAACAAATTAACAACCGTCTAGACAAGTGTCGCCACAAGTTAGCGGCTGCTAAGGCTCGTAATGATCGTCCTGTTGTTCGTCAATTTGAAGACGAAATCAAAAAGCTAACCAAGAAAATCGCACAGCTGAAACACAAGCAAAGCTACGATGTAAACAAAGAGCGTAAAGCACTGCTAGATATGCCTTTTAGCCGTGAAATTACCAAGGCTGAGCAAGCGGACATGGGTAAACTGAAAAAGTCTGTAAAGGGACTTGTCGTTGTTCATCCAATGACGAAGATCGGTAAAGAGCTTCGTTTAGAGGTTATGACTGGTTACGCACCGAAAAAATTCTAATTACCCATGCTGGTAATGCAAAAGGAGCTATCAATAGCTCCTTTTTGCTTTTTTAGGTTTCCAGAATGATAGTTAATGTAAAAATTTTTCAGATGTCGGGGTGAATTTTCGAAGTGATCAAGGTCAAAAAACACCCTGATCCTCGCTAAAATTGACCTAGGACTAACATCCTGGTCGTCTTTCACACTATTGTGGAGCGTTTTCTAAACTCACTAATTCATCATTTTCATAAACACAGGTAGAGCAGCACTAAAAGCTACAGACAAGACTAGACTCATTAGGGAAGATGAGGAACGTAAAAATATAGAGGTGATATGAATCATTTAATTTCAATAGGCCCACTAGAATCTTTCCTAATCGCAATTAGCGTTTTGTTTCTAGGCCATTTTGTAAACGCAAAGCTTCCGGTCCTCAAAAAGTACAATATCCCAGAACCTATTGTCGGCGGCTTAATCGTTGCGCTTGCAATTACAGGTCTTCATTTCAACGGTATTGATCTTGAGTTCTCTTTACCGTTGCAAAACACATTCATGTTGATGTTCTTTGCAACCGTTGGTCTAGCGGCGAACTATACCCAGTTGATGAAAGGGGGCGCAAAGGTGTTCCTATTCCTAGCTGTGGCGTCGGTGTACATCATTATTCAGAATGGAGTTGGCGTAACCTTGGCAACGGGGTTGGGGTTAGATCCACTCATGGGGCTTATCGCGGGCTCAATTACTCTGTCTGGTGGACACGGTACGGGTGCGGCTTGGTCTCAAACTTTCGCTGATACTTATGGTATTGCTAATACGCTAGAAATTGCAATGGCTTCGGCAACCTTTGGTTTGATCATTGGCGGCATCATTGGTAGCCCGGTGGCACAAAAGCTGATCGACAAAAACAACCTTGAATCTGAGTATGGCACGGGTACACAAACGCACGAGCGTTTCCCTGAGCTGGTGACGTACAATGAATATGAAGAAGACAAAGTAACAGCCAAGAAGGTAATTGAAGTTCTGTTTATCCTTCTTATCTGTATCACTGGTGCTAAGTATTTAGAGCAGTGGGTATCGACCTTTGAAATCAAGTGGCTAATGATTCCTGACTTTGTTTATGCGTTGTTTATGGGGGTGTTCATCACCAACATATTTGAAGTCACTAAGCTGCACAAAACAGACAGTGAAACGGTTGATATTCTGGGTACAGTGTCTCTTTCTCTGTTCTTAGCGATGGCGTTGATGAGCCTAAAACTGTGGAATATCTTTGACCTTGCGATCCCGTTCTTGGTGATCTTGAGTGTGCAAGCGGTCGTTCTGGGTTTGTTCTCGTATTTCGTGACGTTCAAAGTGATGGGTTCAAATTACGATGCTGCGGTAATGTCAGGTGGTCACTGTGGTTTCGGCTTAGGTGCAACACCAACCGCTGTGATGAATATGGGCTCGCTGGTAAACCGATTTGGTCCATCGCCACAAGCCTTCATGGTGGTGCCGATTGTCGGTGCATTCTTCATCGACATTGTTAACCTGATCATCCTACAAGGCTACATCTCGTTTATTGGTTAATGCAGTAAATGTATCAACCGCCTTAACCTGGCCGTTTAAAAGAAAAGCTCTACGTGAATTGTAGAGCTTTTTTATATTTAAAATTCAATGTGTTAACAAAGTAAGGAAATGTTGAGCGAAGCGGCTTACAGTCACTTACACCACTGCCTCGCAACCCGTGCTACCTTTTATCTTTATTAATTTTGTAACTCAGCATCGCTCTTCTTGAGTTAATCATCAGGCTGTTCAGTGTGTTTGAACAGCCTATTTTTTTGCTCTCAAGTTTCTGTCGTTAACGGCTCGTTTAATGAGGTCTGTTGGCTTCATTTTAACTTAACGTCTCAGTACCTGAGGTGTTCTTTTTCGATTTTCTTTCGCTGCAAACGTAAAAAAGCCAGACGTGTGTCTGGCCAAATAAAGCAGTGTAGTGTGCGATTTTTAATCGCGAGTCTTAAAGAAGGATTATAGCGTCTCTACCACTTGTTCTAGTGCTAGGCGTGCTTTTGGTAGGCCGTGGTTATAGTCTTCGCCATCTTTGTGGTAGCCGATAGCCAATGCAACGTCTACCACGTGACCTTCAAGCTCTTCAGAGAACTTCTTACCGATAAGTGTTGAATCCACACCTTCCATCGGAGTTGAAGCGATGCCTAGACGCGCTAGTGTGTGCAGAATGTTACCCAGAGCAATGTAAACCTGAGCTTTAGTCCAGTTGCCGTTGAAGCCTTCTTCGTCTGTATTCATGTCTGCGAATGCGTAAGCACCCATGAACGTGTCGTACATGTCTGCCGGAAGGTGACCAGAGCTGACTTCAGCGTCAACACGCGTAGCAAACTTCTCTTTTGTAAACTTAGGATCGTGAGCAAAAAGAATGGTGTGAGACGCTTCTTTCGCATGCGGTTGGTTGAACTGGTGCATGTTCTCGAATGTATCGTGGAAGCGTTGTTTTGCTTCGTCACTCTCAATGATGATGAATTTCCAAGGCTGAGAGTTGATAGAAGACGCAGATAGACGCAGTGCTTCTTTGATGATTTCCATATCTTCCGCAGAGATGCGTTTGTCAGCATCGTATTTTTTAGCGGTGTAGCGTGTGTTCAAATCTTTGATGATTGGATGAGTCATGTTGGCTCCTAGTATCTATATGAATAAATGTTTTAGGGTTTAATGTTCAGTAACGTCAACAATAAATGGACAACCTAACTGGTCATCGAACATGCCCCAATGATCGAGAATCTGCGGTAGCTCAACTCGATGGGTGTAAGATAAAGGAACTCGCGAGGGAGAAAAATAGCGAAGATCTCAAATGACTATGGACTTAAATGTCCATAATCATGTGAGGTATGTTGGGTTATTCGCAGTAAAAAGGGCTGAAAGCGTTTTTAATACGCCTTAATGCCGAATTGTCTCAAAAGAGGAGGAAGCACACTGTCGAGGTTAGGAATATCTTCTGGGTAGATTTCTATCAGAGCGAAGCCGTGCTCTTTATATACTCTCTGTTTTGTTTCTTTTTGCTTGGTGTCGATGGCACCCTTGTCACTGCCCCAAAACTGGATATACACCTTACCTGAGGGTAAATAGAAGTCGCTGACCACTTCAGTGGTAATCGGAAGAGGTCGCTCATAAGCATGGACGACACCCGCCATATAAAGCCAGTTATCAATGATAAGTTCACCTTTTGAACGAACATAGTGCCCATCTAAGGTGCGATGTTTGGCTTCGAATTTTTGTCTAAAGTTAGAGAAAGAAACATCGGTTGAATGGCTTTCGGCACCTTTACCGAGAAACTCAACCACAGACTGTTTCAAGCGTTTGTTTTTCGCCACAGTATCGTGCCAAACCACAAAGACGTTATTAGTGGCTTTGTCTTCTCTCTGTTCTCCGCCGACCTTCAGCCCGGTATCGGTAATGTGCCATCCATCTTCTTCACGGCGAATCCAGCCCAACTCATTGAGGAGTAGATTGATCTTTTTGGCACTTAACTGGAGGGATTGGCCCAGCTGCGTCGCTGTTAGAGTGGTTCCTGCAGTAGAAGCGGTATCGATCAATAGGTTTTCTGGCCAAACGATAAATTGCCCAAACTTTGTGTGATCGACATATTCCCCTCCAAACGCTTCACCACGTTCGGTTAATACCCATTTATCTCTACCACGCACAATATAGCCGGCGCTCTTTAATTGACTAAACAGAGTTTTAGGTTCTAGGTCTTTCAGCTTAGCAAGCGCTGATGTTGATAGCTTATCTGATGTCATAAAGGGCACTCTTTTGAACCGTCGGTATCTGAAGTGTTTAGCAATTCTCTTTATATCATTAATTGTAAAGAAGGAGAGTAGGAGTTCTAGTGAACGGAGGAACTCAACTTCAATTAGTATTCAAAGTTACCAATATACCAATTTTGTAATTAAATTACATAAGTTGAACTTTGATTCACTGGTGTGCATATAAAATGAACTCAATGTGATTGATTTTTAGCCTTCTAGGTGTGGGGAATTGAAGGTTGTTATTTAAATTGTGATTTATATCACTATTTATTTTTGGTTTCCAAATATAAAAACGTGATCTTGATCGCGTGTTATTGATATTTGTTCTCATTAATTTGGCGGTGTAATTTAGATTCAGCCTGTTTTTGTGATCTAAATCATTACTACTAACTCCTTGTTGTATTTTGTGTGTGATGTGCGTCACTAAAATCACGCCGGCGTGCGTTTTTTTAATCTTGTGTTAGATTTTACTCAACTTTTGAGCACACACTTTCGGTCATTTGACCAACCAATACACTACGGGGTTCTACCTATGTTATCACCAGAAGCGAAGATCAAGGTCCAAAACTTTGGTCGATTCTTATCCAATATGGTAATGCCAAACATCGGCGCATTCATTGCGTGGGGTTTCATTACCGCACTATTTATTCCAACTGGCTGGCTTCCTAACGAAACGTTAGCGTCTATGGTTGGTCCTATGATCACTTACTTGCTCCCACTACTTATCGGTTATACCGGTGGTAAAATGGTGGGCGGCGACCGTGGTGCGGTTGTAGGTGCTATCACAACTATGGGTGTTATCGTAGGTACGGACATTCCAATGTTCATGGGTGCGATGATTGTTGGCCCTCTAGGTGGTATCGCAATTAAGAAATTCGATGAAGCAGTTCACGGTAAAGTGAAGAGCGGCTTCGAAATGCTAGTGAACAACTTCTCTGCCGGTATTATCGGTATGATCTGTGCGATCATTGCTTTCCTAGCAATTGGTCCTGCAGTAAAAGTGCTTTCTGGCGGTTTAGCTACTGGTGTTAACGCAATGGTTGAAGCCGGCGCACTTCCGCTAGCATCTATCTTCGTTGAGCCTGCGAAAATCCTATTCCTAAACAACGCAATCAACCACGGTATTTTCTCTCCTCTAGGTATTCAGCAGTCTGAAGAGGTTGGTCGTTCAATCTTCTTCCTAATCGAAGCAAACCCGGGTCCAGGTCTAGGTCTACTGCTTGCTTACATGGTCTTTGGTAAAGGTAGCGCGAAGCAGTCTGCGGCGGGTGCATCTATCATCCACTTCCTAGGTGGTATCCACGAGATTTACTTCCCTTATGTACTAATGAACCCACGTCTAATCCTAGCGGTAATTGCTGGTGGTATGGCGGGCGTATTCACTAACGTAATGTTCAGCTCGGGCCTAATCTCTCCTGCGTCTCCTGGTTCTATTTTCGCAATCCTACTGATGACACCAAAAGGTTCTTACATCGGTGTGATTCTATCGGTTATCGCAGCAACAGCGGTATCGTTCCTTGTCGCGTCAATTCTTCTAAAAACATCAGCGCAAGGTGACGACGAAGATTCACTAGAGAAAGCATCAGCACAGATGAAAGACATGAAAGCGTCTTCTAAAGGTGCAACAACAGGTGCAGACATCAACCTAGCAGACGTGAAAGCAGTATACGTCGCATGTGATGCAGGTATGGGTTCAAGCGCAATGGGTGCGGGTTTACTTCGTAAGAAGGTAGAAGCGGCAGGTCTAGACATCACAGTAACCAACTATGCGATTAACAACCTGCCAGCAGATTCACAGATTGTTATTACACATAAAGACTTAACGGACCGTGCTCGCAACACCATTCCAGGTGCAATGCACATGTCACTAAGCAACTTCCTAGACGGTGCGGTATACGACAACCTAGTAGCAGAGCTTGTTGAAGCACAAAGCGGTGGAGCAAAAGCAGCACCTGCAGCAGCGCCAGCGCAAGAGGCGTCAAAAGAACAAGGCCTAGCGCTAACGAGTGATGCAGTATTCCTTGGTCTTAAAGCGACAGACAAACACCAAGCGATTAAGTTTGCTGGTGAGCAACTAGTAAAACTTGGCAACGTAGCACCTGAATATGTCGATGGCATGTTCGCTCGTGAGGAACTGGTTTCTACCTACCTAGGTGAGTCTATCGCAGTACCACACGGCACGATTGAAGCGAAACAGTACGTACAAAAGACCGGCATTGTATTCTGTCAATACCCTGAAGGTATTCAGTGGGGTGAAGACGAAGACGATATCGCGAAGATGGTAATCGGTATCGCTGCTCAAGGTGACGAGCACAACATGGTATTGATGGCTATCACGAATTCACTTGATGACGAAGAAGCAGTGGAACGCTTGCAGAACACCACCAACCCAGAGGATGTTCTGAAGATTCTAAATGGATAGTAAGAAGCTTTAAGTCAAGCTCCTGAGTGAACCGAGGCCAGTCCCCCCTGGCCTCATTTTCCCAGTCTAGATAGCTCACGGTTTAGAAGTATGTTGTTGAACCGTCACCTATATAGATTACATAGTTAAAAGGTCTAAAAATTATGAAAGCGTTACATTTCGGTGCTGGTAATATCGGTCGTGGTTTCATTGGTAAATTGCTTGCTGACGCAGGTCTTGAAGTCACGTTTGCAGACGTTAATGAGACTGTGGTTAATGCGCTAATCGAGCGTAAAGAGTACCCAGTTAAGATTGTTGGCGAAGAGTGTGTTGTTGAAGTGGTTAAGAACGTTACAGCAGTAAACTCGGCGACAGACGCAGTGGTTGACTGCATCGCTGAATCAGACCTAATCACAACAGCTGTTGGCCCTACTGTATTAAAAATCATCTCTAAGTCGATCGCACAGGGTATCGAGAAGCGCGCAGCAGCAGGCAACACGGCACCAATGAACATCATCGCGGCAGAGAACATGGTTCGTGGTACCAGTCAACTTAAGGCTGCAGTCCTTGAGCACCTATCTGATGAGATGAAGGCGTTCACTGAAGAGAACATCGGTTTTGTTGATTCAGCGGTAGACCGTATCGTACCGCCAGCAGAAGCGGGTGAGACAGATCCTCTCGCAGTAACGGTTGAAACCTTTAGCGAATGGATAGTAGACGAAACTCAGTTTAAAGGTGAAATTCCAAGTATCCCTGGTATGGAGTGCACGGATAACCTAATGGCGTTTGTTGAGCGTAAGCTATTCACGCTGAACACCGGTCACCTTGTTACCGCTTACCTTGGTGTGCTTGCTGGTCTTGAGACAATCAAAGACTCTATCGAAAACGACGAAATCCGCGCGCAAGTAACCGCGACGATGGAAGAGAGTGGTGCGGTTCTGATCAAACGCTACGGTTTCGACCCAGAAGCTCACGCAGCTTACATCCAGAAAATTCTAGGTCGTTTTGCAAACCCATACCTTCGTGATGAAGTGGACCGTGTTGGTCGTCAACCAATTCGCAAACTTAGCCCACAAGATCGTCTAGTCAAACCATTGAACGGTACGCTAGAATACGGCTTACCCAATGAGAACCTGATTAAAGCGATTGCTGCGGCATTCCACTACAAGAATGAAGATGACCCTCAAGCGGTTGAACTTCAAGCAATGTTCGCAGAAAAAGGTTTTGCTGAGACATTAGCGCATTATTCTGAGCTGAATATCGACTCAGAAGTTGTTAAACTAGCGGAACAAGCTTACCAAGCATTGAAATGATAAATCATCAAAGTGCCACTCCTGTGGCACTTTCTTATTACAGAGCCATTATGCCGATACATCCTAGCCATGAAACAGAACTCCTAGAAGCACTAGCAGAGGCGACAACTGCTAATGCTTGTTTTATGGCGGCTTATGATGCACTGGATGATACGGTAGATGCGGTTCTAAAAGGCATTTTCCAGAAAGATGACACAGCAGTAAAATTTGTTGTCGAGCCTCTCCTCAATAGCGGAGGTCCGCTAGGCGAGATCATGGTTCGTGCTAAATTACTGCTTGGGTTGGGCGTGATCAGCAAAGATGTCTATGATGACCTAGAGATTTTTGTCACTTTGAAAGAGTGGGCGAAAATCCAAGGTGAAGAGGTTTCTTTCACTGACCCGAATGTTCTATTTGAACTGAATAAAACACACGCTATTCAAAAGATAATGCCGATTGAGTACGATGCTGAATTGGTCGAGTCGATGTCAGGTCCAATGCTCGATATGTTTATGGGGCGCCATAATCAAAAAGTTCAGTCGACCATCGTTTTGGCGATTACGGATCTTATCAACACTCTTTGCCGTGATAACGCATTGATTGTTTAGTTATTTTCTGCATTTCAGCTGTCTATTTTCTCTGTTTTAATTAACAGTTTCTTTAATTTCAACTACCTAATTGCACCGCTTTCCCTTTCTTTAAGTATTAGCCTTTGAGTGTAGTCAGCTCGGCTTAGTCCAACCTTCCCCTATGGGTTGCCAACTTGAGTTAGGGAAAGCTCGCTTTCTTCATGACCTCCCTGCTTTCAAAGTCTCTTGTCGCTTTGGCTAGCACTTTCCATGCGCTCAAATTTGCGCCTCGCTGTTAAAATGACCGGCACAAAAAAAGCCACCGAAGTGGCTTTTTGTTTCAACAAAACCTTAGGTTATAGGTCTTGGATGTTCTCAGCTTCTAGCTCTTGGAAGTAACGTAGAGTCTTCACTTTTAGCTCCTGTTGAGCTGGCTCATCAGCAACGATGATAGCTTTACGGTGCATTTGTAGCGCTGTAACCGTCCACATGTGGTTTACAGAACCTTCGATAGCAACCTGTAGAGCTTGTGCCTTGTTGTGACCCATAGTCAGGATCATGACTTCTTCAGCGTCTAGTAGAGTCGCAACACCGATAGTTAGTGCGTATTTTGGCACTTGGTTGATGTCGTTGTCGAAGAAGCGAGAGTTCGCGATGCGCGTCTCTTCAGTTAGCGTCTTGATACGAGTACGAGAAGCTAGAGAAGAACCAGGTTCGTTGAATGCGATGTGACCGTCGATGCCGATACCGCCCATGAACAGGTTGATTTTGCCGTATGAACGGATTTTTTCTTCGTATGCAGCACAGTGAGCATCGATGTCTTCTGCTTGGCCGTCTAGTAGGTTGATGTTCTCTTCTTGAATATCAACGTGGTTGAAGAAGTTTGTGTACATGAAAGTACGGTAAGACTCAGGGTGGTTAGGATCGATGCCTACGTACTCATCCATGTTGAACGTAACAACGTTTTTAAAGCTAACTTCACCTGCTTTGTATAGTGCAATTAACTCTTTGTAAGTCGTTAGTGGTGTGCCACCGGTAGGTAGACCAAGAACGAATGGACGATCAGCTGTTGGGTTGAATGCTTTGATGGCATCAACGATGTGACGAGCTGCCCATTTACCTACTTGTGCCGCGTTGTTTAAAGGAATAAGTCTCATTTTTTTAGCCCCTAAGATAAATAATTTATAGTGTGCTGAAACATTAATTCGCATTATAAAATAAGTGATCTATTTCTGCCATTGTTTTAGGTCAAATTTTTAGATTTTTAATGATATATGTGACACTAAGTGTCAAACTTGCATAGTATTCATGGGGATAATTATTATCGTTAAACAAGCTTCATCTGCTTGTCATAAAAGGCTTTTTTGAGAATGTTATGAGCGGGAATTAGCGGATAATTCACAGGTTAGAAAAATGGATGATTTTTTGAATGGAAGGTTAAATAAAATTAATCGGTATTCAAACTCGAAGAAAAATCGTAGGTGTGAACAACCCTGACAGCAAATTATTTAACGCTATCATTATGAAACTTATAAAAATATTGTTAAGGTGTCTTGATTCGCTAAATTTTTAGATGTTGTGTTAACAAGTAAGCTCAAGGCGTAGATACACCTTGAGCTCTGAAGATTAATCTTCCAACACCAACTCGTTGTCGTACTCTTCTCTTGGCACTTCACCACGTTTGCAGCCATTAAGAGTGTGGAAGCGACGACGTCCACGAGCAAGTTGGATGTATTTTAACCAAACACGCTCTAACTTAGACTTCGCCTTGTGAGGGTGCGATAACACTTTTACAAAGTGTTTTTCTTCAGCGTTGATCGGTGCAAGTTCACCGGACTCAAGTGCTAACATGGTATCACCAAACAAGGTTAGGATTTCTTCTTCGACAAGAGTAAAATCACCTGACTTAGCAAACCCTCTTGGGAATTTGGTGGTGTCATAAAAACGTTTTTTTCCGTGTCGGAATTCGGTCTCAGACATAACAGCCTCAGTAATGTGGTTGGATTGAAATTAGTGTTTTGTTGCTCATGCGAACATATTGTTAAAAGGTAAAAATGGAAAACAAAACATTTTTTCCCTCACGATAAACAATCCTAGATCCGCTAGTTAGCAGATTTATTACAGAGATGTATTTGATGGATGTGAAAGTATTTAGAACCTTTCTAGAGGTCGCAAGGGTGCGCCACTTTGGTCGTGCCGCTGAAAACTTGTATTTAACTCAAGCAGCTGTGAGTGCCCGTATCAAGCAACTTGAAGGCTATTTTGATACTCAGCTTTTTATTCGTGATCGCAACAATATAAAGTTGACGTCCTCTGGCGAGCGTTTAATTGGCTACGCAGAAGTTATGGTCTCTACACTTCAACAGGCTAAGTTTGAGCTCTCATTGGAAAGTGGTAAGGCGCTGCAATTGACCTTGGGCGGTACCCCTAATATTTGGGATGCGTACTTGCAAAACTGTTTGAGTGTGGTTACTGACTCTTTCGGTGGCTACGGCTTCATGGCTGAAGTCATGGGTCGTGAGCAGCTCAACCGTAATCTGCTGGAGCGTACGCTAGATATGGCTTTTGCGTTTGATCAGATTAAAGCTGAAGAGCTGAATTGTAAAAAGGTTGCGGATTTAGTCTTAGTATTGGTATCGACAGAGCCTGACGATCTTGAAAGCGTGTTTCAAGGCAAATATGTGTATGTCGATTGGGGGACTCGCTTTGGTTCTGAACATGCGGATCGCCACCCTAAAGTTTCTGCACCATACTTGCGTACATCGACAGCGCGTATTGCTTTGGATTTTATTTTGGAAAAAGGCGGCAGTGCTTATCTACCGGTATCTTTGGTTGAGCCTTTCATTGAATCAGGGCAGCTACATAAGGTTAAAGGCGTAGAAGATTGGTATCGCCCGATTTACCTCAGCTACCGTAAATCGAGTACCTCGGTGGATGCGATTGTGCAGGTAGAAGAACTGGTGAAAGAGATCGACCCGTCTACCGCTTACACTCTGCAGCAAGCTGCGGAGACCACGTCTGAGTAACCGTTGTCTGAGTAACCATTGTTGATTGGTGGAAACGAACAGCAAGATTAAATGCATAAAATAATGGCTCTCGGTTGAGAGCCATTATAGTTTTAAGCCTTTGAAGGCGAGTGACACATGCGAGATGTCATAAATTCATTAGGTTCTCAATGGACTCTTCCAGCGAGTGAGACAGGAAAGAGTGGATTTGATGACCGTCAGTCGCATCAATCTCAATCATTGAAATGCCGTTTTCGGAAGTGCCTTCTAGAAAACCGAGAGATTGTTCAACAGACTGACAGGTGAGAACTTGCTTGTTCTTAAGAACAATGCGACAGGTGTGCAGATCCATAGCCAATTATCCTTGTTGGTTCAGCCATCCTTGGCATCTTAGGCGCCCAAGTGAGAGCTGTGACGTTGCGAGAGAAACCTTTTCTTACTTCTAAGATTAGTCCAACTTTGTCAAAAGCAAATTAAAAAATTAAATTTAATACATATTCACTTCCGAAAGTGGCTAGCGTTAATTCGGCTTGTGGATACACTTTCTTTATTCACTTGACGTTATGGATTTTAAAAGGCACATGGAAGGCAACATTCATCGATACAGCGGCCTCAGCCGCGAGCAGTGTCAACAAGCCCGTCTTGCTAGAGACGCGCGCTTTGATGGCCTGTTTTTCATTGCTGTGAAGACGACAGGCATATTTTGTCGTCCAATCTGTCCGGCGTCGCCACCTAAAGAGCAAAATGTTGAGTATTTCTCAAACCAAGCGCAAGCGCTGCGAGCGGGTTATCGTCCCTGTTTGCGCTGCCGCCCAGATAGCGCTCCTTTTTCGCCGGCATGGAAAGGCGTAGAAACCACTTTTTTGCGGGCACTTAAGCTTATTGAAGATGGCGAATTGGCTGAAGGGAGCAGTGTTGCTTTGTGCCAACGTTTGGGTATCTCTGATCGTTACCTCCGCAGCTTGTTTAGCAAATATATGGGGGTCTCGCCAAAACAGTACGCCATCTATAACCAGCTTATGTTCGCGAAGCAGCTGTTACATAACAGTCAGATGAGTATTACCGACATCGGTTTTGCATGTGGGTTTAAGAGTACGCGCCGTTTCAATGATGCTTTTGTGAAGGTGATGAAGCTTTCGCCATCGCAGATTCGAAAATCTGGTGCTGAAAAAAGCTCAACTAACACGGTGCGTTTGCCTGTTAAAGGCACTGTGAATTGGCCTCATATGCTTAACTTTTATCGCAAACGTATGATTGAGGGTGTCGAAGAGGTGGGAGATGATTATTACCAACGCACGGTTATCATCAATGACGCTACCGCTAAGTTTTGTATTCGTTGCGTTAAAAACAACAAGCAAGCTGGCAGTTATCTGGAAGTCGAGTTTGAACTTAGCCAGATGAATCAGCTGCGCAATCTGATCCGCCAGATTCGTCGCATGTTTGATCTCGATGTCGACATCAATCGAGTTGAAGCGCACCTAGGTAAGGTAGATTCTACTCTGATTAAAGAATCCGGCATTCGCATTCCAGGAGTATGGTCGCCTTGGGAAGCGGGTGTGCGTGCGATTTTAGGGCAGCAAGTGTCGGTCAAAGCCGCTATCGGTCAATTGAATTTACTGGCCAAACAGTTGTCACCGAAAGAAGGAACTCTCTATTTTCCAACTCCTGAACAAGTGTTGCAGGCAGACATCAGCTTTTTAAGAATGCCACAGAGTCGCAAAGACACTTTGCACCGATTTGCTGTGTATATGGTTGAAAACCCACATCAACACCCAAGCAAATGGCTGGCTCTGAAAGGAATAGGACCATGGACAGTGCAATATGCCTTGTTGAGAGGTTTGAGTGAACCGGATCACCTACTCTCTGGCGATTTGATCGTAAAGAAATTTATCGATCAACATGTCAGTATCACAGCAAACAAGGTATCACCGTGGGGCAGCTATGCGACCTTCCATTGTTGGAGCCATTTCTAAACTTGTCAGTCATTCCCGATACTAGGATAAAAAAACAATGATTAAACGATTTACTTACTACTCGAGTCCGCTAGGTGTTGTGACGATACAAGGCTGTGAGGAGGGATTATTGGGTGTTTGGTTTGAAACCTATACCACGAAGCCAGAAGACCTTGGTCAACAAGATGATACCTTTGCGCTGTTTGCAGAAACTAAGCGTCAGCTCGATGATTACTTTTCTGGGAAACTGAACCATTTCTCACTACCTATCGCGGCAGAGGGAACGCCATTTCAGCAGTCAGTTTGGCAAGCCTTGACGCGTATTCCTTTTGGTGAAACATGGAGTTACCAACAACTTGCGGATGAGATTGGTAACCCAAAAGCGGTAAGAGCGGTTGGGTTGGCGAACGGAAAAAATCCAATTTCTATTATAGTGCCTTGTCATCGCGTGATTGGTAAAAACGGTAAACTGACAGGCTATGCTGGAGGCATAGAGAGAAAATCAGCATTGCTCCGATTAGAAGGTATTTTATCAATAAGTTGAATAAATACTCTTATTGTTTTCTGGTGTTTCAATAGTTCACTGCTTATCATTTATAAATTAGGAAAAATATATAAAAGTAGAAAGCCTCTATGAACCGACAAATGATTACGGCGATTGGGTGTAGCAGTGTTTTATTGACTGGATGTTTGAGCGAAACGACCAAGCCATTTGAGGTCCCTCAACTGATCCTTTTCAGCGGTATATATGAAAACCCAGATAACGAAAGTTATTTGATCTTTGAATCAGGGAAAGTACGTTATCAAACAGTGGATACCAGCATCACGCGTGACTACAGCGTTGATGATGACTTGATCAGTATTGAGCTGAACTCCGCGAGTAGCAAAATGGGGCCTGGGTTAGTCATGCGTATCCATAATGACGGAAAAAAATTGACCTGCAACGGCTGTCCAGGCCTACAGTTGAGTAACGTTTGGACACGCGTCCCCGAGCCGCGACAGTAATTCGCCGAGTGATCTTGAATCACTTCGGCGATGATTTCCGTTTCAAGCCCCTCAAGGTGCCTGTACATTGCCAATAATCGACTAAATTTGGTATCAAAACAGACTCGAGTTCATCATGAGATGCACGACAATGCTCAATGCATAACCAATCGCGATAACAGGCATCCACTTAAGGTGACCAAAGAAGGTATATTTTCCGTGAGCTGCTCCCATCAAGGCTACACCTGCGGCGCTACCAATTGAGAGCAAGCTCCCTCCAACGCCCGCTGTTAATGTGATAAGAAGCCAGTTACCGATCGACATAGTTGGCTCCATAGAGAGCACCGCAAACATCACCGGAATGTTATCTACGATTGCAGATAGTACTCCCACCATGATGTTGGCCCAAACTGGGTTCCATTGGCTGTACATGACGCCAGAAGCTAATTCTAAGTATCCAAGTAGACTCAAGCCGCCGACACACATTACAACACCATAGAAGAACAGCAGAGTATCCCACTCTGCGTGTGAAACACGTCGGAATACATCAAAGGGAACCACTGAGCCCAAGCGCTTCAGTGCCGCTTCGTCGTGGTTGGCGATTGCCATCGCTTTTTTCTTGGCCAACGATTTAGGAAGGGTTTTACGGAGGAAGAAGCCAAAGAACTGCAGATAAGCCAGTCCCATCATCATGCCAATGACTGGAGGGAAATGAATGACGGCGTGGAAGGCAACCGCAGTAGCGATTGTCATGATGAATAGAAATACAATTCTCTTGGCACCGCGTTTGAGCTCCACGTGCTGGTGGACTGTGTCTGGCTGTGTGGTCGGAACAAAATAAGACATGATCAACGCGGGCGCGAGATAGTTGACCGCTGATGGAATAAACAGCGGCATAAATTCGGAGAAGTTCACGTAGCCCGCTTGCCAGACCATGAGAGTCGTTATGTCACCGAATGGACTAAATGCGCCTCCTGCATTGGCAGCAATGACGATGTTAACGCAGGCGAGGTTAACAAACTTCGGATTCGAACCTGCGACTTTGAGCACCACGGCACACATGAGCAAAGCCGTGGTGAGGTTGTCGGCAATTGGAGAGATGAAGAACGACAGAATACCCGTGAGCCAAAACAGTGAACGGTAGTTAAAGCCTTTACCTACCATCCAAGCTTGCAGTGCATCAAACAGGCGTCGCTCCTCCATCGCACTGATGTAGGTCATAGCCACTAATAAGAACAGTAACAGTTCTGCGTACTCCAACAGGTTATGCTCTAATGCTTGTTGAGCGACCTCGATTTGTTGGTAATTCTGGTAGGTTAAGCCAATCGCAATCCAAATAAGGCCAGCCGCGAGCAGAACAGGTTTGGATTTTCTCAGCTGAAGGTATTCCTCCATCATTACAAACACATAAGCGATGACAAAAATGGCAAGACAGAGATAGCCGATGGAAGATTGCGTGAGGTCGAGCGAATGAACCGCACCTACCTCACTGGCAAAAGATAATGAAGGAAGAATCGCGAATAGAAAGGCGAAAACCTTTGTGTTTGCCATAATTTACGCTCCATGTGGTTGGCCGAATCAGTACGCGTAAAAGCGTAGACCCAATTATTGGAGCGTAGTGTGATAGAACTCTAATTAATTCAAATGGTTAATGTTTGAAGTCATAAAAAGAAAACCCCGTTTGGCGTACACCAAACGGGGTCTGTTCTTTTACGTAGCCATCCTGCTACCAACGTTGTATCTTATTTGTTATTAAATAAGGTAACGTATGCTCCCTGCATCGTTCCTTGACTTGGTTAACTCCATTAACCTATCCAATTCATCGCCTTCCTAGCGGTGTCCTTGATCTTATCATCCTGATAAGTAACTCATCCTAGAGTGCGACTTCCTTGCTGATAACGCTTCCTGTGTTATCAAATCTTCTTCCTGAAGATACCTAATCCGTTAGGTTTTTCCTGTTCCTGCCAACTCCCTGTCGACAATTCAATTAAACACGTTAGTGATGTTACTCGCAATGGAGAAAATTGATAATTTAGCTCAATAAATAGGAAGAATTGTGCGCGGAACATTAGAAAACAATAAGTTGAGTTTGTGTTTTGAGTATATTCTGCGAAGCTTATTTGAGATCTCTTACAGTGGCTGTAAGAGATCTCTTACAAACCGACGAGCAAACTTGATACTCCTTTAAGTTACTCATTATCGATTGTTATCGCTTAGGAAAAGGAAACACCATGGTTACAGCGTTATATGCCTCTTTACTCGCCCTTATTATGCTTTGGTTAGCCATTGAAGTGATCAAGCAGAGAAGGAAGAATCAGGTCGCCCATGCAGATGGTGGTGTTGAATCGCTGCAAATCGCTCGCTCTGCGCAGAGTAATGCGATGGACTATATCCCGATAACTGTGATTCTAATGGCATTGTTAGAGTTCAATGGTGTCAATGTGTGGTTGATTCATATTATCGGTATCGCTTTTATCGTCGGTCGTATTATTCACGGTAAAAGTATTCTGGCGCGTAGTCTAAAAGGCAGAAAGCGAGGTATGTATTTAACCTTTGGCAGCATGGTGTCTCTGGTTGTCCTAAACTTGATTTATCTTCCATTTGATAAACTCATGTAAGGATTGCCATGGCGTTACGCCTACCTCCACCATGGATGATTGTCTTAACTGGCTTGGCTTTGATTCTTGCTCGCGACTTGGCGAGGCGTAATTAAAGCAGTGGCTGGTAAATTCTCTGACGACTGAAAATAACACGCTATTGGCTTAAGTTGGGGTGCTGTTTCCCTTGATACTTTGGCAACTGACGTTTGAGTTTTTGAAAGGTGCTAAAGGCGTTGTTCGCCGACAAGCGATTCATTAGCCAATCAGGTAATATGCCCCCGGCGTTTGCATAAGCTATGTAGTTGATGTGTGTGAAGCCGTTAGTGAGAGGTTGCAGCGTCCATATAGCGTCCACATCGCGAATGCGGATATAGCCAGACTCTTTTGCAAGGTAGTTCGACGCGTCTTTAATAGTCAGAGTAAATTGACCCTCTTCCACTTCATATTTGGAGTAGGTCAGCATGTCTCTGTCACGGGCTGGCCATGGGGCTTTGAATTGGGTATAGACAATGTTTTCGTTGGCAGAGATCTGCATCAGCACTTCAGTGTGGGACACATTATCGATCCAGTTGGGCACGTTATCGCTGTCTTCAAGTAATAGCAGGAAACCGGAGTAGCTGGTCTCGACTTGCATTTGAGCTCGAATTTCTACCAAGCCATTGCCGTGGTCGCGTTTATGGATTGTTATCCCATCGTCACTTTTTACAAAAGTCCAAGGAGTGGCAAAAACAAGTGTTGAATAGGTGAAAAAACCAAGCGTAATGAGCCGCAATAGTGTCATTCTTCTTCCTGAAAAATAAAGACTTATTAAGAATGAGTATAGGATAAAATTGGATGGGAATCGCGAGGCTTTGGTCGTAGCAGTTAAAGAAAAAGGTCGTGGTTCTCTGCAAGCCACGACCTTGGTCTATCTCCATGAGTTGGCTAAGCTAGACAATGAATTAGCGAAGTAGCACACTGCGCAAAGGGCTTTTCTCAAGCGCGACGACTAAGCCGAAGCTGAGAATTATCGTCATGCTGTAAGTGAGAACATCCTTAAACAAGCCTGTAATACCGAGCATTCCGCAGATATTAAACATCACGATGATCAGCAGTAGATGGCTAACATAAATACCAAGCATACGGCTGGAAATAGCCTGAATCCAACGCTTGTCACCGACGGTTGGGTTTGCAAGCAACCACATAAACACGCCGATGCCCCACAATGCAGTGCCCGCTAAGAAGTCATTGATATTGAATGCGACATCATATCCCATCAACCAAGACGCTTCGCCAAAGTGGAATGCCATTCCTAATGCGGCCATCGCGATGGATTGCATCGAAGTGAGTCTCCAACTGTTTTGGCGAATCATAAAGCCAACGGCGACTAACAGTGTGCTAAAGAAAGGACCATTGCGTGTGAAAATCGGCGCTTCCAATTCAGTCAAAGGTGCATAGCTACCCGCCAAGACGCCGTAAAGGTATAACACCAGCGCCACAGGCAATATCGCTTTAGTTAGCTTCATTTCGAGGAGCAGTGCGAGAATCGCAACCGCACAGATGAGGGCGGGGATAAACCATAAGTGCACTAAACCGCCTTCGAATAAGCTATTCAGTGGTGTCGACATCAGAAAGCCCCAGTATCCTTCTCGCTCTGCCAGGTAACCCACCTCCATCACTTTACCGAGATTGAACGGCATCAGTAAGCTAATAATGCTCCAAGCTAACCAAACCTTAAGCAGTGGTTTGGAATAATTTATCAAAGTTTCCCATGGCGAGCACGTAAGCTTAGGCTGAATAAGGTAACCGGAAATGAGGAAGAACAACGGTACGGCAAAACGAGCCGTTTGGTTGAGGGTATAACCTACCCATGGAACCTCATCGATTAATGCATAAGAGAGGGCCATTTGGCAGTGTAAGCCGATGATCGCCAAAATAGCGACCACACGACCTAACTCTAGGCTGGCAATATATGTAGACGATTTTGAACTAGTTGTAGACATAACAAGACTCTTAGAAAAGTTTTCCAAGAAGTTAGCAGTGTTCTTGGGTCTTGCTCTAGCGTTAAATCAAAAGAAAGTCTGGTTTCTACCCAATCAAAGCCCGTTTGTTTGAAGCGACTCGCAGCTATATCAATCCAGTTGCTTTCAAAGTGAATATACCCAGCGTGCAGGTGATTAGTGACATCACTGTTGTCAGCGCAATGATATTGGCAGCTAAGGTTGAGTTTCCCCCCATTGCGCGTGCCATCACATAGCTTGCGGCGGCGGTTGGGGCTGCACTCATAAGGAAGATCAGTCCCAGCTCTTGCTCTTTAAAGCCAAAAAGTAGTGCCGCGAGAGTAATAGCGAGTGGAGCCAGTACCAATTTATAGCTAGTGGCAAACCAAGTGGAGGTTTGGTCTTTCTTTAGAGAGCTAATATCTAACGACCCACCAGTACATAAAAGGGCGAGTGGCAGCGTCATATTGGCAAAGTACTGACCCGCATCAGACACCATTTTGGGAACGGGAATCGCCAATGCATAGAACACGACTCCAAGTAGGATGGCGATGATCAAAGGGTTCTTGGTCAGGGTTTTTACGATAACTTGTACTGCTTGTTGGCCGGACTCTTGGCCTTTTGGTGTCAGAGCGACTACAGCTTGAATGTTATAGAGCACAGTTAAAGAAGCGACATAAATTGCAGCCAGTGCAACGCCGTCGTTCCCGTAGATATTCGCAACGTAGGCTAAACCTATGATGGCGGTGTTCGCTCTAAAGCCCCCTTGCACGATGACACCTTGATCTTTTGGTTCGGCAAAAGCTAGGCGAGTGGACAGCGTAGTAAATAGGAAGAACAGAAAGTTTGCGACGACTCCGAACACCACGAGCTTACCGCTGGCAGCGAAATCGTGATCAGATTGAACGATACTCAAGAATAACATCGCTGGAAGCGTGACTTGGAAAACTACTTTTGAGGCGACGTCGATAAAGTTCTCATTGATCAATCCAATGCGTTTGAGCATGACACCGAGTACCAACATCAGACAAATGGGCCCTGTGATCGAGGCTGAAAACGCGAATTGTTGCCAAAGTGAAGTCATGTGCAGTCCTTGCAAGAGGTTGTAAAAAGAGCAAACGCAGCAGTAAGCGACGATGAAATAAACGCATTGATAAATTTGCATTTTTCCACAAACATCGGCAACAAAGAAATCAAATTTTGAGCAGAAGCAAAATAATAATTGCAAAAAAGAACGAACGTGCTAAAAATGACAGGTCTCAATTTGATGTGATGAATGATGAGTAAAGGAAAGATTACGAAAGAGCATATATTAAGTCATGCATTTGCTTTGGCGAGCGAGAATGGTTTGGAAAGTCTGACCATCGGCGAGCTGGCGAAGCAATGCGGCATGTCGAAAAGTGGTCTTTTTGCTCATTTCAATTCTAAAGAGAACATGCAGTTAGCGGTACTTGAATACTCGAATCAAGTGTTCACAGAACGCGTCATCATGCCCGCTCGTGAGTTAGGTGATGGTGATATTGAGGTGAAACTCAAACAGTTACTCGACAACTGGCTTGGTTGGAATCACTCCTTTCAAGGCAGTTGTATGTTTATTGATGCATGGAAAGATGTAGGTAGTGATAAGTCGGTTATCCAGCAAGCATTGCAGAAATCGATAGCGGTTTGGATTGACTACTTGACGATTCAGATAACCAAAGCTATCGATAATCAGCAATTTCGAGCCGACTTGAAACCTAAACAGGCCATCTTTGAGTTGTATGGCTTGTATTTAAGCGCGAATTTATTTTACTCGCTGCACGGCCAACAGGCGAGCCACAGCCATTTTTGGAGTGGGGTAGAGCGCTTAATCTCGAGTTGGAAGCGCTAAATCGTGACGGTAAGTCGTTAAAAAAGAATACAGACAAACTGGCACCTAGTGTACGGGTGCCATTTTTTAAAACAACAAAAAGCACGGTCGTTCTTTTTCGGCTGAGCTTACAGGCCAACTCATTTTAGAGTGGACAAAAGGAACGGTCATGAGTGACAAAATTTATTTCAACACCTCGACAAAATTCAGCATTAAACGCAGCCTGATTGGTGCGACAACTAACTTGCACTACATTATTGCCCCAGGCCACGCCAAGAAAACCGCGCGTAAGCTGCTACTGACGCCTGTGCGTTCAGAGCCGAAAAACAGCGAGCCACAAGGTTTGATTAAAGGTGAAGTTGCAACCCGCGACGGTGTGCTAAAAACCTATACACTTGGTAGTGGTCCTGTTTGGGTTCTGACGCATGGTTGGTCGGGTACGGCAAGTCAGTTTTACCCTCTAATGGAACACATTGCGGCCAAAGGCTTTACCGCGCTTGCTTACGATCACCCAGCTCATGGTGGTAGTGATGGTGTTTATGGTCACATTCCTGCATTTGTGAACGGTTTGGAAGCCATTCTAGATACCATAGAAGACGTTGCTGGTTTAGTCGGACACAGTATGGGTACCGCTTCGGCTCTGGAGTGCAAACACGCGAAGCTTGAGAACAAACCACTGCTTCTGATAGCACCAGTACTGGATTACCTAGACAACTTGTTCGGCAGCGTGGCTCGTTCTGGTTACTCAATGAAACTGTTTGAAGCGGTGGTGGGTGAAGTTGAAGAGCAGTTTAACTACCCAATCCAATCGGTTGACCCTTACGGCAAACTGGCGCTTCGTCAATCGAATACGATCATCGTGCACGATGAAAAAGATAAGTTCACCAAGTACTCAGTCTCTGAGCGCGCTGCAAACGAGATGGAGCGAGTGACTTTGGTGACCACGCAAGGTCAAGGACATGGCCGAGTGATGAAGTGCCCACAAGTCTTTGAAAGCTTCGACTCATTGATTTGATCGCGTCGCTCTAGATAAATGTTAGAAGAAGGCCAATCTGCAATGAGATTGGCCTTTGGTTTTAATTAGGCTTGGTTTTAATTGAGCCTAGGTTTTAGCTGAACTTGGGTTTTAAATGATCTTAGTTAGCGCAGCTTGCTGGGCCAATCTCTTTCCAAACACCCCATTGGCCAGATTGTGAAGGATCGTCTCCTTTGGTCCACCATTTCGCTTCCCAAAGCGTATTGCCTTGAGTCACTTGGTCGCCACCATTGTAGATAGTGTCCGCATCCCAAGCATTGCTACATGTGCCACCGCCCGTCGTTTTCTTAAGAATCTTCACCGAAGCTGAAGCCACAGAGGTTTCGGTTCCATCGCTGACAGTAACAGAGAAGTTCAGCAGTGTGTCTTGAGTGTACTCAGCGGCAACGAAACTTACAGAGGCACCTTGTACCGTTGCATTAAGCTCTGATGGTACATCCCAAGTGAAGCTTAATGCGTCGTTGCCTGCATCGGTTGAGCCCGAAGCATCCACGACCACAACATCGCCAGCATTGACTTCAGCCGGTGCGGAGATAGCAGCGACCGGAGCTGTGTTAACTGGCACAGTATTCTTCGGTGTTAGTGTTACAACCACAGTGTCTGTCGAGGTTGCGCCTTCATTGTCCGTTACCGTTAGGCTGAACGTCAGTGTTTCTTGCTGAGCGACTTCAACAACATCGAAGCTTGCAACAGCGGCATTAACGTTAGTCAGTGTTACTGCTGTGCCGCTCACTTGAGACCAAGCGTAACTCGCAATGGTGCCATCGCGGTCTTTTGAAGCGCTGCCATCTAGAGAAACAAAAGCTGGGCCTTCAACTGATTGGTCTGCACCTGCCGATGCGGTTGGTTTGCGGTTAACTGGGTTTGTCGTACCGCCGGCTAAGCCTTCGTGCATCGCATTTAAGATATCTCCATTGTCTGCATCAATCTCCCAAGAGAATAGACCAGCTAAGCCAAGGCTACGCACATAAGCCCCTTTCGCTTTCACAGAGCGGTCGTCATCAAAGGTGATCAGCTGGCCTGAGGTACGGTTCCAGACGTAAGGTGCTTCCGCTTGTTCGTCGTAACCGTACTCAAAGCCATTAATGCCTTGATTGTTTGCCCCGAGCATATTGGCTTTAATGCCTTTGTAGTCGATGACGCCATCTTCCCACACACCTTGTGCAGTGCTGCCCTTAAGCTTACCGTTACCCACGCCTGTCATTGGATCTGTCGGATCGCTCAGAGTCGATGGAAGTACACCTTCCCAACCTCGACCATACATTGCTGTACCAACCACCAACTTGTTTGCAGGCACGCCCTGAGCCAGTAGTAACTGAATACCATTGTCTGTGGTGTAGGCTGGTCCTTTGTACGGTTCGCCATTTTCATCAATGCCACTGCCATCACATTGGCCAGGACGCATGAAGTTACCGCAGTTGAGTGCCGTTTGATGACCTAGCACGTTGTTCCAGCCGCCGTAGAAGTCATAGGTCATTGCGAAGATGTAATCCATGTACTGAATCGCTTCGCCGTAGTTCACGTCTTCGATTTTGTCATAACCAACCCCAATCGCAGATGTGAGCTCATAGGTACGGCCAGTTTCAGCTTCGAGCTCGTCTAGCATTGCACGCAGCTCAGCCATTAAAGCGATGTAAGCAGGACCGTCGTTAACTGGATCACCCAGATCCGCAGCAGCACCGCCACCACCTGGAAATTCCCAATCGATATCAACACCGTCGTAGAACTTCCAAGTATTTAGGAATTTTTTAACAGAAGCGACGAACGTGTCTCGGTTGGCTTTGGTCGTAAAATCAAAGAAAGGATCAGATAGAGTCCAACCACCGATCGAAGGGATGATTTTCAAGTCTGGATTGCGCTGTTTCAAAGCCATCATCATCGCGTAGTTGCCTTTGATAGGCGTGCTGTATTCATGGCCCGCTTGGTTAAAGCTTTTTTGGAAGGCAGCCCAAGGGTCGTGAATTACAACCTCATAATCATTGACGCCGTTACACGCTGTCATGAGCGCATTGAAGCTGTTGCCACCGACGGATTTCACTGACTCATTCGGACCACAGATTGGGATAAAGCCGTAAAGGATGTGGGTCAGATTATCCGCAGGTATGTTGTCGACGGTATAGTTTCGACCATAGATACCCCACTCGACAAAGTAAGTACCCACTACCGTATTAGGGTCTGTGTTGTAGGTTTTGTTGTTTGGGTCGATGTTCATAATGAGTGGAGCAAGGTGAGAACCATCGGTATCGGCAATGGTGATTTGTGCTGGTGCACTTTTGCTACATCCTGTCGCGTCACAAGCCTCAATTTCCATTTGATATAAGCCACCTTGGCCGTATTCAAATGACGCGGTGGTTTGACTGCCGGTGATCGCGCCCGTCGCCACTTTTACGCCATCAAAATAGATGTTGTACGTGTCGCCAGAGGTGCCACTCCATTGGTTAAACTTAACCGCTATCTTGGCTTTGTCGTGGTATTTAACCATGTCGTTGTAGCCAGAGGTGGTCTCCATCGCAAGTTCAATCTTAGAGAACTGCAGGTTATTGGAACCATACATATCAATGCTTGGTGCGGTAGGTGCGGCCAGTGCGGTGCCTGATAGCGCTAGTGCTATGGCGGTCGCACACGTGTTTAAACGAATCATATTTTTTCTCACTCCTTGAATGTGGTTGAAGTACACGCTGATCGGTTAAATCGGTTGCTACTTCATGTCAGCCTTTAAGGTGGGGCGTCGAGTTCAGTATTCGAGAGAGTTTTAATTTCATAAGTGAAAATAAATCCGTTTTCGATGGACAACGAAAAAATCACAACTTGTTACAAAGTTGTTGCGCAGTGGGTGAGAGGTTGAGTCCATGTTTTATAAAATCACCACTGCTAGTGGAAAAGTCTTATCGGCGGGTTTTTACGACATGACGTAGTGCAATTTTTTGATATTGCATATTTTTATGTTGATAAGTGGAAGCGGTGTAGTATTTTTTTAAAGCCACTCTTTTTAGAGGAGTAGGTAAAAAATGGCTTATTTTCTGAATTGTTCGGCCAATGAAGCACGTCTTTGCTGCACTGCGCTGCTATTTAGAGGGATAGCCGTGTGTTCATAGCCCTCCTTTACAAACTGCTGTGTAGGAATATTTGGGACCACGCGTTTAAGCTGAGGCGAATCGTAAGTGCCACTTATCGCATACACGGTTTCTCCAGAGCCGGTGTTGATGGTGATGGTTTTGCCATTGAACTTGAAGTTGGTACTGATCAGGCGGTGGTTCATTACCACCCCTTGCTCTGATAGCGAGAGGATATCGGTGTCATAAGGAGGAGCACCTACCTCAATCCATGTGCCGTAGACATTGCTTGGATCGATGAATTTCTGATGCGTTTGATAAGCGGTATAACTGGCAAAGACGGCTATGATAAGGCCAGTCAATAAAAGCAGGTAAAACAGCGCCTGTGTTAATAAATCCCTACTTTTAAAATCCTTTTTTCCCATTTTTACCGCTGTTTTCTTCATATTACAAAAGACAATTTTATTTATTGGATATGCAGTTTGCAATGAGAGTTGTCAAAGTTAGAAGCAGGATCCACATTGCGAAGTAAACTCGTATTTCGAGTTAACATCGGCTTGGTATTTAACACAATGTTATTGTGAGTTGATTGAACACTCAAAAGCACTAACTTATGACGATTAATTGCTTGTAGGAAACGGATGAATTCGTTAAAACAATCAAGCACGTAATTTTGGTGATGAGGCATTTTATAAGCTCACACCGTTCTGAATAAAGACAAGGAAGTACAATGATTAAAGAAAATACCTATTTCGATGGTGGCGTTAAGTCTCTTGGTTTTTCACAAGAGGGTGAAGATGTTAGTGTAGGTGTGATGCAAGCGGGTGAGTTTACGTTTGGTACTGCTGCCCCAGAAAGAATGACAGTAGTAAAAGGTGCACTAACGATTAAGCGTGTAGGCGAAGATGATTGGTCGACGTTTAAATCGGGTGATTCGTTTGAAGTGGCAGGTGACTCTTCTTTCGACGTTAAGGTTGAAGAAGCAACAGCTTACCTTTGTGAGTACCTGTAATACCTGTAATATCATGGGTTGCTAAACACTTTTAGCGACTAAAAAAAGCCACGCTCTGAATGAGCGTGGCGAACTAGTGAACGATATTCTTGGCAGTGGATAACGTCACTTTAAGCTGTCTTCTAACGATAAGACAAAACTTTTAATAGGTTTCAAAGACGCCATTATTAAAGTCATGGATAGTTTGTTCGATCTCTTCCATGCTATTCATTACAAACGGTCCGTAGTGAACAACGGGCTCATTAATGGGCTCTCCTGAAAAAATCAGCACACCAGACTCTTTTTTCGCTTTTATCTCCAGAGTGTCAGCCTTGCTCAATAACGCCAATTGTCCTGCAACTAAAGTTTGTGAGCCTAACTCAACCAAACCTTTATAAACATAAACGAATGCATTGTGGTGGCGTTCTGTGGTCAGTCTTGCTGCTTGGCCCAATTGTGCGCGCCAGTCACTAATAGTAAGTGGTACGCCTGTGGTTTGTAACGGCCCGCTTAACTGAGTGCCTTCAATTAATGTATTGCCGGCAATAAGACGCAACAGTCCAACTTGTTCGCTGCGGAACTCCGTTACCGTGTCACTTTGAAAATCATGATACTGAGCGGGTTTCATCTTGTTGCGAGCGGGTTGGTTTATCCAAATTTGGAACCCATGCAGCGAACCCTCTTCCATCATCGGCATTTCACTGTGAATCACCCCGCGACCAGCTGCCATCCATTGAGCTCCGCCACTACGAAGCTCACCAACATTACCCATATGGTCTTTGTGCTGGAAGTGACCTTGAAGCATGTAAGTCAGTGTTTCAATACCTCGGTGAGGGTGAGGAGGAAAGCCACCTACGTAATCTTTACTCTCGTCGGATTTGAGTTCATCAACCATCAAGAAGGGAGAAAAGTTGGCGTTGTTAAAACCTGCTACTCGTTGGATCTTCACACCATCGCCGTCAGACGTTGCTTGTGCATCTATGATTTGGGTAATGCGTCGATTTTCCATGGTTGTTGTCTCCAAACGTTTCAATACTCATAGTTTAAGCAGGAAGCATTACTTCAAACAGAGTGCAAAATTGAAGGGCTTGTTTGAAAAATTTGAACAAGTGAACACTGAATTGTTATTCGCAGTGAGTTAGCGATTTTAACCTGTAATTGGCACTATTACTTATAGGCAGCACTGAGGTGATAAGGAGCTAAAAGGCAGTTTTAAACGTCACTTGCACTGCATAAATGTGATAATCGCACACTTGAATATCAGAAAATTCGTGATTACTGACTATACTTACAATAGGGATGGTCTAGTCAAGGAGGCGACGATGGCTGTGCGATCTAAACACAACGATAGAAGTGGCCGAGTTGGTTTTGAGAACGATTTCACCACAGATCAACGTCAGCGTTTTACTGAAGTAGCAAACGCGGCGTGCCGACGCAGAAAAAAGAAAGAAGAACTCGATAGACCTTTCTTTCTATCTGCGAAAAACGTGGCTCTGAACTCTGTTTTAAAGCCCAAGAAAATGAGCCCGAGTAAACAGCGCCAAGTTATTTGGATAGTCATTATTGGCCTTATCAGTTTATGGGCTATGTATATGGCAGGCTAGTTGGATTGTTGGTGCAAAGCAGTGACATTACTTGGTATTGACTCGATAGGTTTAGGTGGTTCAAAACGGTTCACATCTTCAATTAAAGGCGTCGTCAGATTGTCTTGGTAATAAGCGAAACGGTTTTTTCCAGAGTGTTTGGCAAAGTACATCGCCTTGTCAGCACATCGCGTCAGTTCGGCAAGATCTTTAGCATCGGTTGGGTACATCGCCACTCCAATACTCAAGGTGAGTTTACCTATTTGGTTATTAGTAAGGTTCTCGTTATCAAACAAGCCACTGATTCTATGTAAAATACCATCCAAGTCCTGCTTGCTTTTTACATCATAAAGCATCAACACAAACTCGTCGCCAGCGAAACGGGCAATCGAGTAATCATGCTTATGAGTCGATCTGTCTTTGGTGCGAACATTATTCTTTAGACGCTGAGCGAAATGTTGTAACACACTGTCACCAACATCATGCCCGAAGCTGTCATTGATGGTCTTAAAGTTATCAATATCTAGAAACACTAAAGCCGTGACGCTGTTGTTGGTATTGACGGTGTTCAGCTTTTCAATCGCCCATCGTTCAAAACTCCAACGGTTAGCGAGCCCTGTGAGCTGGTCTCTATAGGCGAGGTCTTCAATCCCCTCTTGGTATAGACGCTGAATGTAGCCAACAGCCTTAGTGAAGTAGTATGAAGAGACATGACACACGGCACTCATGGTCACCAGGCTCAGAGAAAAGCGATGAGTGCTGTTAAACGGCAGAACGAATTTATGGGGCATCAATGCCGCCAAACCACCAAGAAATAGTAAAAAGGAGACACTGAGAATTAAACCCATGCGAAATTCGTTAATGAAAATCACTGCGGCCAGAATCGGATAGAGCCAAAGCATTCGCTCTGGAATGGTTCCGCTGTAGAGAAACAGCACCACGCCTTGAATCAGCAACACACAGCTCAACAAAATCTCACAATAGTGGGGTTCTCGAACTTTCTTGATGTAGATGGCATTAATGACGGCAATAACGGCGAACATCATTTCAAAGACGGAAAGGGTGTAATAGCCATCTTGGAAATAAGCCCAAGTGTAGAAAAGGAATAACGCTGCCGAGATAAGTGAAAAGGAGTAAACGATTTTCTGCTTTCGAGTCGAACGAATATCAGCCATCTCTTCTAAGTGTCTTCCGACCAACTTGTTCATTTTATGTGCCGTAGTGGAAATCAATGCTCTAATCTTAGGTTAAATTGCTCCAATAAATGATACAAATAACTGCAAATAGTGTGATTGGTCTCTAAGTTTCATATAAATAAATCAATAAGTAAGAATTAATCCACTGGCTAATCGGGGCATTGTCATTTTTTCTCGCTGCAAACTAAGGTTGACTAATAAACATGGAATGGAACAATACGTCAGTCTTATAAATCGATTGCTTAGCCAAAGGATACCTAATGAAACAGCTTTTTCGTTTTCCTTGTTCAACGGCATTGCTAAGTGTATTACCGCTTAGTTTTGTGGCGGGAAGTGTGCATGCGCAACTTTCAGAAACGCCTGTGATTGGTGGTGTATTCAGTTCAAGTGAAGTCTTGAAAAATCAGGTTGTTTCTAGTTTGAGTTACTCAGCGACTCTGACCCGTGATGCGACGCTGTTTACGATCGCTGGTGTGACGTTAGATGTTTACATATTGGCGCTTCCTTTGGATGCGAAAACCAAAGCGCGCGTGATTGCTCAACTATCAAATCCTGCTTATTCAATTCCGCTGGGGTACTTTCTATATAGCTATTACGATCGCTACGCGGGCATTGGCAATGAAGATGTGTTCAAAGAGTATCTGGCGACGATTTACGACGAAACGACGTTAAAGGGGTTTGAGCATAGCTTGTACCGTTTCGGGGATGCGCCTGCAGAGAAAGAAACGCATTCTGAGAATCACCAACATCCTGATACTTCAACAGAAGCGACGGGGCACCACGAGGGGATTCGAGTTGATGATAAGTTTATTGCCAATATGGTAGTGATCTACGATGCATTATTCGATATCGGTGTGTGGCGAGACATGGACACCCTACCAGATAGCTATACCTATTTGACGGATAGTGAAGAAGATCTGGCGATCATCAATAAAATCCAACCGATTGTCGTGGGTTTGATTGAAAAGGCTGCGCAAGGCATGGAGCCAAGCGACATTCGTTCAGCATTGATGACCATCGTTGAAGATGGCAAGCAGGAAAATGCGAATAAGCCGAATAACAAGGCGCAAGCGCTGACAGTTACCTTGATCGATTTTGTCCGTCTTAACTTGCTTAAGGCTTATCGACAGTTTGTTTTCAAAGAAGAGAGAACCGAAGCGCTCGATGATTGGATGCAGCAAGCCTTCGACGACAATCCACAAGATTTGATTGAGTTCCTCTCTTCGCAGCAAAACCGTCGCTTTGCGGTCCAAGTGACCGTTGATGGCTTGCAGCAAGGTTTGATTGAGGGGTTGGTTGACCCTAGTATACCGTTTATCTCGGTTGCGAATCAGCATCATCAAAATCGTGAGCAGTATAAACCTAAGCTCGAACCTGTGATTGAACCGCCGCATGTGCAGCAGGTGAGCTTTATGGCGCAACTGGCTGAACAGGCGTATCAAGACCAACACTACCTGCCTTTCTTTAAGAAGCTGTATAGCGAACATAAAACCAATATTAGTCGAGTGGGTGTGTCATCGACGCCGACCATCAGTGTTCGCAATCTACCGATCATTAAAACTGGCGCACGCGTCTCCGGTGAAGGTGGTACAGGGGTGCCGAACTTTCATTTTGTTGATCGAGACATCGACCGTGCTTACTACTTCTTCGGCAATGATGCGCTGCAGTTAGATGTGTTGATGGCGGACAATAAGGTGCAAACCATGTTTGATCGCCTTAACTACCTAAAAACATTAAATTGCAACGCTCAATACGATTGGAATGCACATACCACATACGATGGCCTAGTGAATCTTGGTTTTGGTGAATCTCTGCGTGACTACGGTGAGAAGCGCTGCTTGAAAGAGTTAGAACAGCGAGCGGATGTAGAGCTAACTTTAACGGAAATGCGCCAAGCGTTAATCGAAGATATCCAAACTTACGAAAGGATTTCAGGCTTTGATCTTTTTACTAAGCTTGCCAAAAAAGCACAGGTTGAACAGGCGATATCTCAATACGCTGAGTTAGATGGACAAGGTATGCCGGATTACACCTTGATCTATAACCCTTGGCCGGATCATTTTGCGCACTTCACGGGCCCATTCAGTAATGAGATCTTAATGCCGACCGGTGAACTCAACCGCTTGGATTACTGGCTGACACAAGTTGAGAATACCTATAAAGCAGCAGGCGTGTATTCGCAAACCCTGTGGGGTATGGCCGGAGACCACGGTTTAACACCTGTGTTCTACGCGCTGAACCCAGAGAAACAGGTACTCGAAGCTTTACAGCAAGAGCTTGATTACCCAATCGTGGTTGAGAAGATTTCGTCTGATGAAGGGGAAGGGCCGAAGATCACTAACGCTCTTGATTACCCAAGCCTTAAGGCGGTGGATGTAGTCGTCGCTTCTACTGCTGGTGGTAATTTTATGATGGACTTCTTCAATTCACAGCAGGGTTGGAAGGTTCAACCTGTTTATCAAGAGCTGACCGATTGGGCTCCACTGGCTGCGCCTACAGGGACCAGTATCGATATCATAGATCAGATAGCGAAGCGTCTACCTGAATCGCTAGACTATATGGTTGTGCGCGAGGACACTTGTAATGCGGATAGTTGCTCGGTACGAGTCATTGGTAATCGTGATAAACAGCGTTTGGATGAGATTATCACCCGTAAAGGGGGCAAGCTGTTCTATGAGTCGCTAGAAGCTGGCCAGCGTCCGAAGCTTCTGAATACTCAGCAACTTAACCCTTACCTTCCTCAACCTACGGACTCTGAGTTTGCGGTTTATTCTCGCCTAGTGGATAAGTGTTTGAATCGCGCCGTTAAGTCTCAACCTGCGACTTGGTGCAGCGCTAACGAATGGACACAATTAACACGCTTTACGCCAAGACCTGACTCAGTAAACCAGTTAGCCAATATCTATTTGGAAGACAGAGCCGGTAGTGTGAACCTGTTCCCGAAAGAGGGAATTGGTTACAACACTAAGGTGCCGGGGAGACACGCTGGTGAAGATTATCTGGAAAAAGACGCCTTCATTGGTTTCTGGGGAGACCCAATTGGCGAAAACTCAACTCCACTGACTATTGAAGCGAATGGCTCACTGGCACCGACCTTGTTTCAATACCTAACCGGTGAGCAAGTTGTGGCTGGAGAAGATGGTTGGGGCTTTCCATCTCTAATCGATAAGCTTGATATTCGAAAGTAATCGACTGAAAAACGATCTGAGGTGGCTTTCAGGACTGTCTCTACTTGGTGACACGAAGCGCTAGACTGACAAAGTCCGCTTCGCTGTCATCGGTTATCTGAAAGCCTAACCTTTTATAAAAAGCGATCGCTTTCTGATTGCGCCTAAAACTCGAAAGGGTGATGGCTTCACGCTCTTCTTTGATGGTGAGATCTTGGATATCTCTCATTACTCGATACCCTAGTTTTCGATTTTGGTACTGCGGGAACACGATCAACAAATGCACGTGATAGGCTTGCTGATAAGGTTTGTAGCAGACTAAACCGACTCGCTCACCTTGGTCGTGTATCCAATAAAACCAGTCTGGTTGATAGTCATTGTTTATCCGTTGCCTCTGAAATTCATCATCCCATCCAAAGACGGCTTCAACATGGGAATAAAGCGCCTCTTTTATCACCGAAAACTGCGTTTCGGCTTCGGAAGGAAGAATGGGGGAGTAGCGTAATGGAAGTGATTCGACACCTTGTCTCATTGTTGAAAGAACGTCCCTGTATCTGCATATTTATGTGTTGCTGTGACTTGAATTCGAGTTCTTGTTATTTGGATTCTTCAGCAAGCTGATGGTGGCGAGATAGCTGCTTGTAAAGTGTGTCTTTCAGTTCCATGCGTTCCACTTTTAGGTTGTGCATGTTGTCGTCATCGATTGGGCTACCAGAAACTTCAAGTTCGCGGATGGTGTAGTCGAGTTCGTGGTATTTCTGCATGTTATTTTTGAACTTAAGGTCGTCGTGGTTAAGCTGCACGATATCGAGTTTAAACTCTGGGAAGTCTAGGATAAAAGCGTGGTTGTCATTGAGCATTCTAGTGTCCTCATTAATTTATTTGCTTACCAGTATAGAAGCATAACCATTAAAGAAATGTGTCACTGAACGCAAAGCTCGAAAGCAATAAAAAAGGGCACTAAAAGTGCCCTATCTATCTCAAAAATAACAATTATTTATTGTTTGCTCGCTGTTGAGCTTTCTTTTCAAGTTTTTGCTGTTTTCTCTGTTCGATCAACTGCGCAGCGTCGCCACCGATGTGAGTTTCGCCGCGAGCAGCAGAAAGCTGTACCTGCTTTTCACGCTCTCTAAAGCGTTGTTTCTGCTCTTCAGTGTGTTTGTCGATACACTTAGGACAGCTTACGCCTTTTTCATAATGAGCAGACTGCTTGTCTTCTTCAGTGATTGGTAAACGACACGCATTACACACGTCGTAGCCACTCTTTTCTAGCTGGTGGTTAACCGCAACACGGCCATCAAACACGTAGCAGTCACCTTCCCACATGCTCTCTTCTTCAGGCACTTCCTCAAGGTATTTTAGGATGCCGCCTTCAAGATGGTACACCTCTTCAAAGCCTTGCTCTTTCATGTAAGCCGTCGACTTTTCACAACGAATACCACCGGTACAGAACATCGCTACCTTTTTGTGTTTAGCCGGATCTAGGTTGTCCTCAACGTATTGTGGGAACTCACGGAAAGTTTCTGTGTTTGGGTTCACTGCGTTTTTGAAGGTGCCGATATCGACTTCGTAATCGTTACGAGTATCGACCAGTACTACATCAGGATCTGAGATCAGTTCATTCCAGTCTTTTGGTTTCACATATGTACCCACTACGTGGCGAGGATCAATGCCCTCAACACCCATGGTCACGATCTCTTTCTTGAGCTTAACTTTAGTGCGGTTAAACGGTTGTTGTTCGTTAAATGACTCTTTATAGACAACATCGGCTAGACGTTCATCAAGCTTGAACCAAGCAAGCAGTGCATCGATTGATTCGCGTGAGCCCGCAACTGTACCGTTAATGCCTTCTTGGGCAAGCAGCAAGGTGCCACGGATTTGATTGTCGAGAAGCAGTTGAGTAAGTGGTTGGCGGATATCTTGATAATCATCCAGTGCGACAAACTTGTAGAGTGCGCATACAACATATTGAGACATGATTTTTCCTTTCGCGAGCTGGAGCGTAATTCCAGAGCAATCTCACTTGTCAGTGAGGGATTTATAAATAGTTTTCGGCGTGAGTATAGCTAAGCTTGTCGAGCACAAAAACCAACCAAAGTTAGGGCTATTTAGCACTGCTATTTGTGTGGTTTTATTGTTTTTTCCGCTTGGTGAAAGATTCACCCATAAGTTGCGTTATATCGTTTTCATCAGTGACAAAAAAACGCGCCCAATAAGTTATGTCATAACCTGTTGGGCGCGTTTTGTATTGGGTGAAAGCCGTATTAGCCTTGCTTGTTTAGCTGCTCTTTTGCTGCTTCTACTTTTGAGAAGTCTAGGCCAAGCTCTTCTACTGCTTCTTTGATAAGTGCAGGGTTTTGCATTACTTGGCCCATAAGAAGTTGTAGCTTCTCTTGAGGCAAGCCAAGCTGGCTGATGGTTGCCATTGCAGCTAACGGGTTTTCAGTCAACGTTTTGAAAATGCTGTTGATCTGCTCATCACCGATGTTGTTCTCTTTTAATAGCGCAATAATTGGGTTCATTACCTTACCTTTAAACTAGCGACTGTTAAATTTGGGGCATTTTAGCATTAGTAAGCACATCATTGGAATAAGAAACTTGATACTGAGGTAGAATGAATTAAATGGAAGTCACTTTATTAACTTAAATAGATCCGTAAACTGCACTGGAATTTATATTATGGTGCAATAAAAAATCTTATATTATCTATATTTTGCACCAAGGTTGAAATTTTTAAATAACATTATTTTAAATTTTAAATTGGGTTTTATAGTTGATTACTTCAAGGAGGAGTATTATGAATCTAACTAAAGCTACATATATATTGTTAGTGTTAGTCTGTATCTCATCATATGGATGTACGAGTGTGAATAGTGATGTTGATGAAAAACTATCAATTGACGATTTGGTATATACAGGTCCTGTCTTAAAGGAAAAGGCTGATAACGTAGTACCTCATTCTGTTGAAACGAAGAATTTAATTAATAGATTAATTGAAAGAGCGAACACAGGCAAGAATGCCGTAGGGTTAGCAGCACCTCAGTTGGGTATAAAAAAATCAGTGTTTGTTTATCGCGTGCCTAGTGTTGTTGATGGCATCGCAACTTTTCCTGAGTCATGGGAAGTCGCGCTTAATCCAAGTTACTCGCCGATAAACAAAGAGGTCACTTTGATGGCCGAAGGATGCTTTTCTGTTCCTCATTTCTACAGTAAATCTGTTCCGAGATATAAGAAAATAAGGTTTCGATACCAAAGTATAAACGGTGATTGGCATCAAGTTATTGTAGATGGCTATAAATCACAAATCATTCAACATGAAACAGATCATCTTAATGGAATTCTGTATATAAATAAAATCGAACCGAGAGATCTTAGGCTTATAGAAAAATGATTGTTTTACTGATAAAAAAGTCCCACCAATGTGGGACAAAAGTAACAACACGGGGAAATCTATGCATCAAAAGCTATAGCCAGCACCGAGGAAGAAATGATTGTTAATATCAAGCCCTGAGAAGTCACCGGATGTACGTATACTTTTATAACTAGCATCTATAAAGATAGGAGTCTTTGGTACGCTTATTTGAGCACCTATTGAATAGCTAAACCACAAGTCGTCGTCTGTCGAAGACAATTGTGTTTGGTTTTCTTTGACTTTAGCGTCAAAGTATGTGCCACCGATATCGGCATAGAGCTTTAACCAATTGAGAATGCTTGGACGATAAATAGGTCCTATAGATAAACTTGTAATTTTGTACTCGACGTCGATATTGCCATCGTTCAAGTCAAAATATTCGCTATCGGATGTTGAATTTTGTAGAGAAATAATAAATCCCAAATTGCTGTTATTATTTATTCTCGCGTAGTTTACACCAAATCCTTTTAACGATTGATCGATTACGTTATACCCTTTGAAAGCGCCAAATACAGCACCTACTGATACATAGTTTTCGGTGGTTCCCGAATCTGCAAAAGATAAAAAAGGTAAAAAACACATAGGAATTGCTTTAATAAATTTGTTCATCATCCATCCTTTATATTTATTTTTTACCGAACATACGGTAGAGAGTATTATTATTAATGTACTGATTTTTAAGAGCACCTAATACATGTAGTGTTACAAACAGAACAATCCAATTTACAGAAGCATGGTGGATTGTAGACGCCAACGTGAATAACCATTCGTTTTTCTCGCCCAGTACAAAAACTTGTTGACCGAAGAAACTGAACCCTCGACCGCTTGATATGCTTATCATCAGCCCTGAAACTGGCATGAGTACTGTAAAAAGTAGCAAAAGGAACTGCGTGAGTTTAGCTAAGAGTACTTGCCAGTCTGAGTGATCTGTATTAGATATAGGACCGTTTGTTAGCCGCCATACGATACGAATTGAAGCTATCAATAGCAGTATTGTTCCTAAAGATTGGTGGCGCGAAATCAATAGCCCTTTAGCCTCTCCTCTTGGTAAATCAACCATATAGAAACCGATAACGAAGGTCGCTAGAAATATAATTGCTGTTAGCCAATGTAGGGTAATTGTTTGCCAAGTAAGGCTTTTATCTATGTTGTTCATCATGTTTTTCCAGTTCTTCTATTATAATTTATCGTTATATTTATAAGTTTAAAATTCGAATTTTCTCCCCATGTGAACAATTGTTACATCTGCATATCCGAGCCTGACAGATTCAAATCTTTGGCTTATCATATTGGCTTGCTGTTCGTCTTTGGCCAAAATAGAAATAAGGTAGGTTGGTCTTCTGGACCTTTTACTTTCAAATTCTTGAATATTGATAAATGAAGAACTGACTGTACCAACCTGATTTAATGCGATAATTTCTTGAAGGTCGATTCCAAGAACGCGATCAATTTCCATGAGTTCGATTCCATCTTTCCAAGTAAATGTAAGTCCATAATTGTTATTCAACGGTGTATTATCTAACCACTTTTCGCCTACAATGACGATATTATCTAATTTCATTTCGCCACTTTTCACCATAGGTAGAGCAGAAATCATCTCCTTTGCCTTTTCAACATTGTCGCTTTGAAGCACCAATCTTAATGTTCTAACTTTATATTGACCAATGTCGTCTGAATTGATATACATATCTTTAATAGTGCCATTTTTGTACATTTCTCGTAATAAATCCCTTTGCTCGGAGGCTAAATGACTAATGCGATCAGCGTCACTTTCTTTGATTTTTAAAGAAATACCGAAACCTTCGGCATGGGCGTAACTCAGCCCAAGAAACACGCAAAGAATAACTGATAAAATTTGTGAAGATAATTTCATTTTGGGTCTCGCTATAATGTGATAAAATTTAAGTTCTTTTTTTGCTTATACAGCCAATGATCTTAATTTGTTTCTCCTAGTTTAAGTAGTCTATAAATAAAACTCCTTCTAAGTGGTCGCATTCGTGTTGAATATACGCCGACAACATCCCTTTGGCATCCATAACTATTTTTTTTCCAAAAATATCTGTATATCTAACGCGGATTCGATCAAGTCTTGTTAATCTCGCACCTATTTCCCCTACTGACAAGCAACCCTCAGAACTCAACTGTATTGACCCGTCGATAGACTCATAACTTGGATTAATAAATACGGTCGGCTTATGTTTCTCAGACTCCAAGTCAATTACGAATAAACATATATTTTCTCCAACCTGGGGAGCGGCCAAACCTACCGATGAATTAACGTTCATTGTTTCAATGAGGTCTTTAACCAAATTGATAACTTGGTTGTCAATATCTTCGACTGGTTTAGAAATGGTTCTTAGCCTAGGGTCTTCCATTGAGACGATATCTAGAATAGCCATAATGTTTCTTCTTTAGTTAAATAAAAAACCTTGTAGTAACGGAGTTTCGACCTCATAATCGAGCATTGTTTGAAGTTCTTTTCTTGTCTCAACTTTTTCGAAGATTATTATTGGCTGAGATACTAATCCTGATAAAAACTGAAGAAACAGGTCTTTATCTAGTTGACTCGTTATATCTATCTTTAGATAATCGACACAGTTTATGCACTTTACTAATAGGGTTCGCCAAGTTGTGTCATTAAAAATATAATCATCAAGAGCGATTTCTATCCCTCTGTCCTTTAGATAGAATAAGTGTTTTAATATAATATGGAACCTAAGTTCTTCGAAGTTTCTTTCAGTTAGTTCTATGCATATTTTAATACCACTTTGGTTAAGATATTGGTGAACGAGAGCAATATCTTTACATATATTGAAATCCTCTAACTGCCAAGGCTCTACATTTATAAAAAGAACCTGACCTGATTTGAATCCTGTAGTTTCATTTTCCCATTGAAATCTGGCCAATGTTTTCAACTGATTTCTTAGTAATAGGTTAATATTTGTTCGAGATTCAGGTGTGAATGAAAAAAAATCTAATCCCATATCTTTAAAGTTAGCTGTTAGTATTTCAAAACCAAAAGTCGACCCTTGTTTTGTTACTATTTTCTCTAATTTAATTCTCGCTAATGGTATGATTTTTTGTTTAATGTTCATTTTTACTCCAAAGCTCGGTTGTTCAAATAGAGCGTAACCCAAAAATAAGAAAAGTAGCTGTAGGTCTAGTACCTAGTTGACCGATACGAGACAAGTGCACTATTTGCCAATTGCCAATTTGTTGATCAATTTACACTGATATTGATCATGCGGTGAGGTTTAATGTTCGTCAATTAATTAACATAAAAATAATATTAATTATTATTAATCTGTACTCATCACTGCTCGTCACGAGCAACCAGGTTGGTATATGTAAATTTACCCTTTCCCTTATTAATATCTAGGTTGGCAATTAATGTTAATATTATTGTTTTCGGTAATAGTTTAGCTATGAATTTTCTAAACATATCCGAAGTAGGAGTTGACGAGAATTGGTAGGGGGAGTTTTTATTTCTTTAAATTACCATTATCCACGACATAATGGTTAGATTTTGACAAATCAGACTTATTGGTTATCAAAATAAAGATGATGAAGGAAAATTATAGGTATAGGTAAGTAAGGCGATTTGGCAGGCTATGAAGATAAGCTTCATCTTAAGATGAAGCTTCTTGTAAGTGTTAGCCTTGAGGTGATAAGTATACGCAACCGGTGCCTTTTGAAACTATATGGGGAGAGTGTTCAGTTATTTCTACTCGAATGAACATTGGGGTACAGTTCAGTCGGCCAATAAGCAAAATAGTGTCAAAGTATTTCAAGTACACACCATAAAATGTTACTTTTTGTTCTAGATTCTCGCGATTTAGGGAGCTAGAAAAAAAAAGTCGGTTGAAAGTTATATTATTTTCAATTTTGTTTTCTACGCATGGAGCCTCGATGGTAAACTGTAGTTCATGTTTGTAAAGGATCGCTTGAAAAACCCCAAAAGCAATAATAATTTCAGCGAAAAGCAAGAAATAAATATTTAATTTGTATATTAAACTTTTGGCGTTCATTCTGGCCACCATAGAAATATAAATCCAACAAATGAAGTTTGCCAAAGAACTAAACTTATTAAGTTAATAATAAATTTTTTTTGATTAGTAATGAAGTCTAATAGAGTTACCCAGTAGTTTTCTTTATTAGTGACTTGGTCGAAATTTGATCCATTTTCATTTGTAGTATTGGGAGACATATCAACGTTGAAGTCTACTGTGGAGCTATCTGAAATGCTCTGTGTACAATCGTTCTTAGTGAACATATAACCTCTTTTAGGTAATGTCACAATTTTCCCTTCTAGAGGTGTATTCTTCGACGCATCTCTAATTTTTTTTATGGCAACGTTTAACGAACTTCCTGTAACAACTCTTCCACCCCAGCTATTTTCAATTAATTCTGAACGAGTTACAACATTACCACTATTTCTGATAAGAATTGATAAAAGCTTGATCTCTACATCATTAAGACTATCGCTCACTTCTTTATTTATCGTAGCGTTTTTATCAATTGGATTATTGTCATTTTTACTTATATTAATTTTTTCAAATGCATGACTTTCAGTATCTTTGTTTGATGCGCTACTTAACATAGAATTCGTTGTCAAATTCATAGCTTTGTCCTTTTGGATTTGGGCTTAATACCCAATTTTTATTGGTATATAATTGTTGCACTAACTAATAGAGTAATAGGTCTAGATTGGTAACTTTATTAATTTTATTAACTTTATTGTGTTACCTACGACCACATCCTGATATTGAACATAAGCTCAAAAATTAAGCCCAAGGTTTAGTTCATCGTTATGTTATAACACTCTATAAGCTATACATTCAAGTTTATAAATAAATTTATTATCTAGTAAGACCAGTAAATCACTCGTTTACTACCTCCCTTTTCTATAGATAAGGAATTAATGCAATTAAAACATCGAGATAATAATTAGTTATATACTATTTTGTTTTTTAATTTATCTTCTATCATTACGTCACTTATTAATTAAAGTCAATAGCCATTTAGAGGTAAGAATGGCTATTAATTTGTTCTTCCAGATTATTGCCTTAATTTAATAATGATCTAGGTATTCATTGATACCTGTCTATTTGGAATTAATATTATTAAATAGTGAAAAACTATTCGGTTTGTTGACCTTGTTTTTTTTTGCCACTAGGTTTGAGTGTATTGGATATTTACATAGATTTACGAAGCACTCAAAACAGAGTCAATTAATTGATCCCTACTTTGTTTCATTTTGATGACGATTTGGTTTTTCTTTTATGATAATTGCGTGTGCAGACTATATAGGCAGTTAGATGCTTATAAATTTACTATGTCGAACATCAAGAGAAGTAACGCTTTGGATAAGATTTAGAGATATTTAATATATATAAGAACGAAGGAACGATTTAAGTACACTCTGGATCTAAGTAGTAAATCTATTTGGTGAGGCAATATCTATTTTCGGTTGTATGTTATGTATCGCTAAATTGATATGAAGTTGAACTAATTACATGTCCCATAAGTTTAGGCTGCTAACACTAACAAAGGAGGGGGGATCAAATTATTATTGAATGTACAAATTTGAAAACAATCTAAAAATTTAAAAATAATCAAGTTAAATAAGGAACAAAAACATGAATGTTTTAAAAATAGGAAAAAAATGCGCGCTGACTAGTTTGGTGGCCGTTTCCGCGGTCATGCTCGCGAGTAACGTCTATGCGACGTCAACTGTTTCAACTGTTACTGTCACTTGGTTAGGAACGGTACCTGGAAGCTCTAGTGATGGCAGCATGATAGTAACTGGCTTGAACGGCGATGTGGGAGATATGAGTGGTGTCGTCAATGCAAATGAGGACGGAACATTTAGTTCCACTGTAGTTAGATTAGAGGCTCATGCCGTTGATACTAATGACCCGACACAAGCAGCCCCGGATCTGTTGTCGGCAAACTGGGAGGTGGACACAGCTACGCTTGTCTATGGTAATCAACAAATCGCAGGTTCAGATTTACAAGTCATGATCGATGGTACCGCAATGGAAGTTGGAGATAAAGTAAATCAAAAGGAGTCACTGACGATCAGTGTGGAGCAAAATGAACCTTTGCAAGAAGCAATGGTTGCAGAGCAGGTTGTGACGGCAGCGGTCACCTTATTAGTTGATCCTGCATAGTTCTTAGTTTTTGTTAATTAGGTTCTATTACAGTGAGCTCTACGTAGAGCTCACTGATGTTATTACATAATGAGGGATGAATTATGTCAGAACTTTTCGTTAGGGTACTTTCGAGTATGTCAGCATTTTTGATTACTATTTCCGCTTGCACTATAGCTAAGATTGAATATGTGTGCGCAAGCGATATTGAAACGTTGTACCTTTCCACGAACATTGATATCACTCGACTGTTCCCCGAACCTGTAATTGGTGCCGTATTTTATCCAAATTCTTTGACGCTGAATATTAAATCGGATGGGTCTGGTTTTGAAGATGCATCATCTACTCTTCAATTGATCACAAATATTCCAAGTAAAGTGCTGACTAACATACCTTATACTATTACTTTGGCCGAGAGTGTAACTCAATGTTTTGATATGTCAAATACTGGCCCGGTAGAGCAATTGGACTTTGTTGAAACCTTTTTAGAAGGTCAATCAATTCAAATAGGCCAATCAATCCATATTCCAGACTTTACAAACAGTAGTGATACAAATAAAAGTTCTAGCCATTTGCTCTCTTTTAATTTCAAAGACTTTGATGAAATAGTGACTAGGCACCAACCTGATTATTGTTCTGGGAAAATTAGTTTGGATATTGGAGTTGACATCTAATGAATAAGATTATTATTGGTGTACTACTTATGGTTATGAGTAGTGTCGCGTTATCTTCTAATAGAAAGTATCCTTCTGGGTTCGAAAGTTTATTTGAACTTGAAAAATCAAACTTAAAGGTTAGGAATTTAGACGGAACTTTAACAAATCCGATTTCTTTTATGACTAAGTTTGATACTGTTCAATTGAACTCGAGTAATGAACAAGCGATAAGGGAGGTTTATGAATTTTTGGAGTCAAATTCTATATCCATTAGACATAGAGATGAAATGGTTGATAGTTTAGTTATTGGAGTTAAAGATTCGGGTTTATGTATAGGAAAACTGAGTGAGTGTGAATTAATTACGGATACGTTCCATTGGGTGATGAACTATAATGATAAACAACTTTATCTGTTTGTTCACCCAACTTTACTTGACTACAACACTCATCATGAAGAGCAAGTTTACAATAATCCTAAAAGTGAGAGTAATGGTGTCATTAATTCTTTCGATCTTTATGTCAACCAATATAGTGAACAAGATTCAAGTATTGCATTTAATGATGTAGTAACAGTGGGCTTACCTTATGGATATATTAAATCTGACTTTAGCTTGAATAATATTGATGATAACACTCTCTATGAAGCAGCGTATCACCTAGACTTAGATAATTACGCTATAAATGTTGGTTATTTTGAATATAATCAGAATATAAACTCCACAAGATTTCTTGATAGTGCAACTCATATGCCTCAGAAATCGATAACATTGGCATCCTCTGAAAGGCTTGTTATCGGCGGGAAAAATAGTGATCAATTAATTAGTTTTTATGCACCTGTCAGTGGTTATGTGAAAATTTATCGAGACGAAAGAGTTATCTATCAAAAAAATATTCACGAAGGTCAAAACAAGGTTTTTTACAATGAATTACCGATGGGACGATATGAAGTTAAACTTGATGTTATTAGCTCGGGGAATGTTCTTCAATCCTATATATATCAGGTGTACAACAGCGCTCAAGACACTTTGGCCTTAGGGAAGGTCGATTATCTTATTTCAGCCGGAGTCCTATCAGACAGTTATCACGAGTCAATGTCTAATTCAAATAGTATTGAAGATGATATTTTTGGTAAAGTTTTAATAACTCATCGGTCAACACCATCATTGTTGTTGGGCGTTGGTAGTACGTTTACCGATGATAACCAATCAATTTCAACTGGTATTACCTATCACTGGATGAAAACGGATATAACACTTGATACTGTCTATACCTTGTTCAATGATGCTGACCATTTTAACATTGACCTAGGACTAAAGCGATTTAACATATCCTATGAAATATTGAATGATGGTTATGATGACGCTTTGGCTAAATATATGTATGGACCGTCAGATTATTCACGCCTATCTGTTAGTTCTTCTTATAGTTTTGGAAGTGGTCGCTCCGTGTACGCTGTATATAATAAAACTCGACAAGAGAACGAGTTTGAAAGAAATGTTTTAGGTTATGAAAGTGACAGGATGAGTTATCAAACAATGTCACTCGGTTATTCATCACCTTTTTATTTAGATTCTAGGTTGGATATTAATCTAGATTACTCTGATGTTGATGACGAGGTATCACTTAATCTACTCTGGAATATACCTCTTTCAAAGACTATAGATCTAATTTCTGGCGTGACATCTTCAGAATCTGACATTACACAAATCTCCACATCAATTAGAAAAGATCACTTAATTAAGAATAGTTTGTTTGATAGCTCATTGGAGCTGCGGAATGTTTACCGCAGTGAAATAGGAAACGCTGGTAGTAATATGTATCAGCAGGCCTTATTTAACGTAGCTGGGAGCAGTCGCTACGGGAGAGCTGATGCAAGCATATATGCTTCTTCAGACGCGCAGCGTGGGATAACCATGGGTGTGTCAAGTACTCAGATATTAACGGGTGAGGATATCTACTTTTCAGACGTAAAATCTTCATCATATCTTTTGATCGATTCAAACAGAGTTAATAAACTTGAAGATAACATAGAGAGAGGGAGTTTTTCTTTAAAGAAAGACAATAAGCAAGATAAAAAGTTTATGATTTATAAAGATAACATATTGGTTCCTATACAGGAGTACTATCAATATCAGGCCTATTTTGATGCGGAAAGCGTAGAGCTGTTCAATTCTGGCGATAGTTACTCCAGCTTTTTCTCTCACCCAGGAACGGTTGAAAAACTTAAAATAAAAATCAGCAGGGTGGTCTCTTTCGTTTCTTCATTTAAAGATATAGATGATGAACCAATAAAAGATATTTCGTGTGATGGTGTTGGTTGTTTACGTATTAACGAAATAGTTGATGGTGTCTTTCGAGTTACTGTCTTAGAGGGGGCGATTTTTGAGTTGTCTTCAATGTCAGGGAACCTAAAACAACGTTGTCTATTACCATACGAGTTTTCTTCTACAGGGCTAATGAACTTTGGATCTAATTACTGCCTTCCTATGGATAGCTCTAATGAAAATATACTTGTCAATGTTTCCGGTGAAATGCTGAACGTTCGATTTATAGGTGTTTATGAAGACCACCCTGATGTAAACAGAAATTTAAAGAACTTCGAAGAGTTAGGTTATGTAATTATCTCAAAGAATATTGGCAGGATGAAAGCAATATATGTTGCACATAAAAAAGAAAAATTTGACGCTATGTATGTAAAGCACAAAAAATTATTCGATGAACTTAGAGTTCTTGCTAAACGAAACTACGCGACTGATGTTATTAATTATTCAATAGCAAAATCTGATAAGGTAATGAAATGAAAAAGATAGGAATCAAGATTGCTTATTTTTCTTTGTTGTTTTTAATCAAGTCTAGTTATGCATTTAATGTTGATAAAATGTTTGTCATAGCAGATAAAAAAGGCAATGGGATAATAACCCTAAATAATGATGAGTCACGACCTATTTTTATCACTGCTTCAATTCAAGAGTTGAAGATAGAAGAAGGGGTGAATATTTTAAGGAAAGATTATAATCGAGATAATATTGATGACTGGAAGATATCAATTACCCATCCTAAATTGGTACTTAAATCAGGTGAATCTAGAGACATAGGAATTCGTAGTCTTTGCCACAATGTTAGTTGTGACGATAGTGCTGATCTTATGTTCCGTTTACCTTTTTCTCCTCAGTATTATAGTGAAGAGAAATCCAATAGTAATAGCTTGGAAGTAAACTATGGATTCGCTCCTATATATGTAATACCAACTTCTAAGCCATCGTATTCATATAATATAGTTAATTATGGAGATAAGTTACTGGTTGACAACAAAAGCAATACCATACTTAGGTTTTTTGTCAACTCATGTTCAGATAATAATAAGATTAAATGTCGTCAAAGATATACGTTGTTGGCAGGGCGTAAAAAGACCTTTAATTTACCCATAGAGATACAATCCGAACATCTTTACGTTGTTGTCACATCTCATGATCGTAGCTATTACCGAGAGGAGACGGTCAAAAGGAGTAATCAAGATGATAGCAATTAACAGATTTTCCTTTATGATCTTTGTTGTAACCACTTTTAATGTTCAAGCCGCTTTTAATATTTGGGGCGAACTTGATGGAAATGGAATGAAGTGGAGAAATGTTTCGATGTCTGGATCAGACATGGTGCCGAGTATGTGGCAAACTCCGCCAGTACTTCGCTCCACTTTTGAATGGACCCCTGGTACTTTTTCTTCACCACCAGTTTCTCACGTTGTATTTAGTGGGGCAGGGGGCAGCAGTGCGTCTGTACCCATTGCTATTTTGGGTACTGAGTATAATACCGTAGGGCTTTCATATACGACTTCATCTTCCTCTATTGGTCGTGGCTGTTATAAAGATACGGTTTCTCCTCCTTTAATCACTTTGAAAGGGTCATCTTGTATATCTTCCACTAAGTTAGTAAGTAGCATACCAGTTAATCCGTTTATATTTCTTAGACCTATTTTCAATTTGGAACAGTCAGATATTACAAGGGCATTTGATGGTTTACCTGAGGGTACTTATAGTGGGATGGTACCATTAAATTTTCAATATTATTATAACGATAATGACATATTGACGTTCCGAAATATCAATGATTTTATGATTGTTAGTATTCATTATCGCCCCTCGATAATTCAAACGATTGATGTCATTGGTGATGGGGACATGGAGCCGGTTTATGATACTGGTCTGTTGCGTATATCAGGACAGACAACATATACCATAAATGTACATGGGTCTTTTTCTGAAGGTGTTGAATTAACACTGCCCTCGAAAACTTATGCGCTTAATAGTGAAATGGATGCATCAGTTTCTATCCCCTATCAAGTTACTTGTTCAGGTTGTGATTCAACAAACCTTGTTGATTCAGGTGGAGTATTGCGAGAGCAGACTAGCCGGATTGGTGAAGGCGCCGGCGAACAAACCACGCTGAGTTTCGATTTACGCTTTGAATATGATGTTGAAGGGGTTGAACTGCTTTCGGGAAGTTACACCGACACCGTCGTTATTATGTTATCTCTGGGGGTTTAGCGATGAAAATATCACCATCATTGTTATTAGTTATTATTTTTATACCTTTGTTAAGTCGAGCTAATTTTCAGTTATCACCATTTTATGTTGGAACAGGTATAAATCTAGACGTTTTAGGTGATGATAAAGAGGAATCGATAGGGTATGAAGCTATGCTTGGCTTCCATATATTAGAAAACTTAGCTCTCGAGGCTGGTTATGCCGACTTTAGAGCAGATTCTATCAATAAAGAAAAAATAGACCCAATTTTTGGTCGCGTAAAAGCCATATTGCCGGTTAGTGACTATGCTTCTCTAAATTTTGGTGTCGGCATTGCACATGATGATAACGATTACGCTGCATTAATCGGTGTCGGTGCAGGATACCAGTTAATGAATAACTGGAGTTTTAATATCAACTATCAAAGGCTATCTGGCTTTGATGAAGAGGTTCGAAACTTAGAATCACTCAATATATCGATTATATATCGATTTGGTGATGCAGTATCTTCCCAGTACTCTGATTCTTCAGAGATTATCAACGATAAATATGACGAGGAAGAGCAGATAAGTAACCTTATTTACTCCGATGGTAATGAGAAAGTAACTACGCCTCTTCCCTCAGAAAAATCGAAAGAAGCTATATGTCATGATATTTATAAAACGCACCTTATCAATAAGGGTGAGAGTTTGATTTATATTTCAAATGCTATTGGAGTTTCCTTTAACAAGCTAAAAAAATTGAACAAGAAGTTTTTTGAAAAAGGGCGAAATCCCAATTTAATTTATCCTGGAGAGTTGGTTGTTTACCCATTTTTAGATTGCGATAGTATGCCATAAAATAATAGGATTTATACTATTCGGTTAATTACAGGTGTTTGCGTTATTTAGATTGCATTAATCTGCATTTGGGTGAGCGCGAATAAGCCTATAGATATAGATAAGAGTGAATTATGAATATTCAATATGTATTAAAAAATATGCGGATCGTGTTTCTTCTCGTATTTCTTTTAGGGTTATTTGGGTGTGGGGGAGATGATTCGTCAGAGAGTAATGGTTTTATTAGCCAAAGTTTCGCTTTAGGACCAGCGACGTTAACGGCTCAAGATGCCTCATTCTCAGGTGAATTATCTACTTTGTATGAGATCCAGCTCGCCGAACATGTCAAAGTATCTGATGGGAGTGGTTTTGAGCTTACTGAGGTTGTTCCGTTATCAGAGGGTGCAGATTGTCAAGTTGAAAGCATGACTGACTCTAGCTTTTCAATCTCTGCAACGACACCTAGAGTGTGTAATTATCGCTACCGAGTCGTGAGCGCAGGTGCCACAGGTAGCGATAGTCAAGAAGGTATTTTAGTACGAGCTAGCAGCTGGTCTTCTCAAGACCAACCATCAAGTGCAACCGCAGTTGCCCGTGTAGCTGTTAGTGCAAATCCTAGTAGCACGTTTTTGATGCCTATAAGTGCCGTTACACTCGAAAATCAAACTATAACTGTAAACCTTATCACCGAGTTTGCTAAGTATGGTGTTGATTTAAACGGTTATACATTGCATTCAGATATTACTCTACCTTACAACCCTAACTCTGTTGCTGTTGCAAACTCCGCGACTAACGTTATTGACTATACGCCAGCAAGTGGTTTCCAAGGCGTAGATCGTATTTTGTTCAGCTATGTTTCGTCAACTGGCGATAGAGTTTTAATGGGGGTACTCGATGTTGCTGTTGCTCAGGTTGGAAATCAAGGGTTAACTGTTTCGAAGCATATCTCATACCCGACGATCGTTAATCAAAATGAAGTATTTGAGATTGATATTTCTCCTTATGTCACATCTCATGACGATGATGACTACCAACTCGTTAATGTCGATGCGTTTAACGCGCTGGTTGCTTCTAAATTGCCTCTAGATACAACCAATAAGGTGTTTACTTTCCAATCTTCATCTATTGGTACCCATACAGTGAGCTTTGCCGTTAGCGATCATAATGGTGCTTACGAAATGGGGCTAATTCAAATAACGACAAGAGATCTAAACTCAGCTGGGGATTGGGATGATCTAGAGCTAAATGGCAAAATATTCAGTGCGCCATTGACGATACAGGACGCCAATGATGCTAGCGTAACATACGATACTATGCTAGTCGATCAAGGTTATTCGCCAAGGGAATTTCTGGCTGGATTTAGATATTCGTCCGCCGATGATTATTGTGCTTCAAGGGACAATGGTTCGAATAATTCAAGGTTGCCTACTTATAGTGAAATAATGGCGTTATCGAATCAATTTATTTCTACACCTACTAATTGGCCATCCATGAGCCAATATCTAGTATTGCACAATAACGCCCCATTAGGATTTAATATTGTCAATCGTTCACAGCATAGTTATGACGCAAACACGGTTTATTATGTTACGTGCGTTGAAGACAAAGAAGATAGCTTAATAGTTAGCGGCCCTCAAACTAGGAACGACGTTTTGGTCGGGCAGGAATCTAACGTAAGGGTTCATATTCGTAATCAACATGGTGCTCCTGTTTCGGGAGAGGTTGTTGTTGCTTATGATTCATCTCCATCCATAGATTTTGTAAGTAATGAAGTATTCACAGACAGCTCTGGCTACGGGACCATTAGATTTTCTGTGTTATCTAAAGGAACCTATAGTTTTAAGGTTAGAGCTGGAGAGAGCGTATTTACTGTAAACGTAAATGCTGTAGAACAGTCTGACACAGCATTTGTGCTAACACCATTTTCCACTGTATCCAATATCTACATCAACCCAAAAATTGTAGAGGAAAAGCGGATAAGATCAGAGCTAACGGCTTTAGGCCAAGAACTTTATCATTATAATGATTATACTTTTAGGTTAGAACCAGAAAACCCGAATATTGATATCTCTTATACAGAGATAGATGGTGAACGGTATGTCATTCTTCGCTATGAAAGACACGCTTTCGAATCAGAAGTAAATTTAGGCGGGCTTGTAAGTCATCGCCTTATTGGGGAAGCCGCGGGTCACTCTACTTCCATCAACATTAATTGGTTGCGAGGAAATGGTTGTATACCTGGTCAGTCGTCGTATATTTTCCCGCCCGAACTAGCATCACTGTCCAATGGGAGTTGTTTGAATAGTGTTGAGTTTATCCCATTATATGGAAGCTATTATTTGCCTAATAAAATAATGGTAGGGGTAGTAAACGAAAGTTTTTGGCGTGAGTATTATGATTACATAGCCGATAGTGGTTTGATTGATGTAGATAATTATTTTAGCGGTAGTATTTATAGAAAAAGTGCTATTAGTGTTACTAGTGTTTATGGATTACATAATGGTAGTTACCGTAAATTTAGCGATTTCAAAATTTACTCTTTAATAGATAGAAACTTGAACACCGATATTTATGTAGATTATGCTAGAGGTTTTTGCCATTTTCTAAATACTATTAACTTTAAAAATCGACACAATTGGTACCTTCCGAGCAGATCTGATTTCCCAAGTGTTATTGATGCTAATTTTGTTAAGGAATTTGGGTGGCCTGAAGGTGTTTACGGAGTTATCGAGGACCAAGTTATATATACTGGAAGTCTTACAGAGTCCATGACATTTCTCCCACTTACCTCTCCACTACCAAGTAGTAGTGTAGCGTTAGGTTTTTGCGTGGCGGTTTCTTTGTAGTGGCATTATTTATATTTCTTTTTTGAGAGGAGGGGTAATATACTCAATTGGTAAGTATGTCATTGGATTTTTTTGTTTGATGGTTTTATATAGGAATAAGATTATGAAAAACGATAAATTTGAAAGTAGATATTATTCGGGTGCTATATTAAATAACGATGATATTATCGCCATGGATTTAGAGAGATCTCATAAAGCATTAAAGTTTATAAAAGCGAAATTTCATCACTATATAAAAGAATTCTTAAAGGACGAAATCGCTATTACAACAAAACAATCTGAGAAGTATGTTGAAGACTCTGAAAGGAAATGGAAGTCCGGTTATACGAAGATAACCATGCCGTTCCTTACATACCAGGAATACCATAGTTGGTTTATGAATAAATTGGCGAATAAAGACGAGATTGCTTTGCAAGATGGACACCCAGACCATTATCTTAACGTCGTTTCTGAAAGTAACCCTAACTTGGTAGAAATTATAGAAAACCTCGGAGAAGATGAGCTTCCTTGGTTTTTAATTGGTGAATTTGTTGATTCTGATATTGTTCCATTTGAAAGAGATGAGACTTATCCAACCGATTTTTGCTTAAGGATTAAGAGTTTAAATAACATTGTTTTAGGTTATGCCACTCATGAGTTTAAGAACGATAAATACGGAAATTGCAACACCAAACTAACAGTTATTTTACCAGAAAAGGCGCCTGATTATTTAATCAAAGGACACTTGAATCATTTTACAATTGAGTTTAGAAACTGGTATTTGGAAGCACTGAATGGAAACTTTTAGTCATCGAATGATGGATTGGATAATATTCTCACTCTAGGTAGGAGTTTGTGCTTTATTCTTGGAGTGAGGTTAAAATTAGTTTCAATTATAATTGATTTTGGTTATTTGGATTTGGGATCTTATTTATTTTTTATTAAGTATACTTGAGTAACACTTAACCATTATATCTGTTTATTCGTGATTGATAAGGTTGGAACGTAAAAAATTAAGGATGTTGAAAATATGGATAACAACTTTCTAACGCAGAAAATTGTGGGAGTTGCGTTACTTTCTATGGTCTCCACAAGTGCAACAATGGCAAAAAGCTATGAAATTGTAAACGTAGTCAAGGTGTCTGGTATTCCTTGGTTTAATCAAATGAACAAAGGAATTGAGAAAGCCGCTATAGATTTCGGCGTGACAGCTCGCCAGCTTGGTCCTTCCACTCCAGATCCAGCGCAACAAGTGAAAATTATTGAAGACTTAATTGCCAAAGGCGTTGATGCAATTACTGTGGTACCGAATGATGTAACTGTATTGGAGCCAGTATTTAAAAAAGCTCGTGAGAAAGGGATTATCGTATTAACCCATGAGTCACCAGATGGACATGGCGCAGATTGGGATATCGAAACGATTGATAATCAAGCCTACGCCAAAGCAACCATGGATGAGCTTGCAAAAAATATGGACAAGCAAGGTGGTTACGCGGTTTATGTTGGCTCATTAACGGTGCCACTGCATAACAACTGGGCAAATCTAGCGATCGATTACCAAAAGAAAACCTACCCTGATATGTATGAAGTCACTAGCCGTATGCCAGTTGCTGAAAGCATCGATCAATCTTATGCCGCAACGAACGACCTGATGAAAGCACACCCAGATATGGCAGGCATCGTTTCTTACGGTTCATTAGGTGGCATCGGTGCAGGTGAAGCAATTAAGAAAAAACGCGCAAAAGACAAAATCAGCGTCGTGGGTATTATGATGCCAAGCCAAGCTGCTCCGTACTTAGCTCGTGGCGAGATTGATAAAGGCTTCTTGTGGAACCCAGCAGATGCAGGCTACGCCATGGTTGCCGTTGCTAAGCAAATGCTCGAAGGCAAAGACGTATCACAAGGGGTCAATGTTCAAGGCCTAGGTGATGCAGAAATTGATACGCAAAACCGCGTGATCAAGTTTAACAAGATTCTAGAAGTGGATAAAACCAACGCACGTCAACTTGGTTTCTAAATTAAACAAACTCTGTTCTAAATTGGGCGGTGCAACGCCGCCCTACCATATTGGAAGTGATCATGTCTGGAACTCCTTTTATTATCCTCAAGCAAGTATCCAAGCACTTTGGTTCCGTAAAGGCATTGGATGGGATAGACCTAACATTCAATCAGGGTGAGGTGCACTGCTTAGCCGGCAAAAATGGCTGTGGGAAAAGCACATTATTTAAAGTGATATCTGGCGTTCACGCTCCAGAGAAAGGCGCTGAAATCACATTAGCGGGCAAACGCTACTCTCGACTCACTCCACAGCAATCAATAGAACACGGCATTCAAGTTATCTATCAAGACTTATCTCTATTCCCAAACTTGACTGTCGCAGAGAATATTGCCATTCAGGATCATGTTGAATGGACAAAAGGGCTGGTGCAACAAGAACGTATCCAGAGCATTGCAACTCAAGCAATGGCAAAAGTAGGTGTCAAATTACCACTGGATAAACGCGTTGAGCAGCTTTCAATTGCCGAATGTCAGCTCGTCGCCATTTGCCGAGCCATGGCATCTGATGCCAAATTAATGATCATGGATGAGCCAACGGCCTCACTCACTCGCACCGAAGTGAATCACCTCATCGAAGTGGTCGCAGACCTTAAATCCAAAGGCGTCACAGTGGTATTTGTGAGCCACAAGCTTGATGAAGTAATGGAGATCTCCGACCGAATCACTGTCATTCGTGATGGCCGCACCATCGGTACCTATCAAGCTGATGAAGTAGACAGTGACGAATTGGCTTTTCTAATGACCGGACAACGATTCAAATTCACTCCTCTTGCCGATTACCACCAGCAAGGTGCCGTCAAACTTGAAGTCGAAAAGTTGTCAAAACGTGGCCAGTTTGACGATATTTCATTTCAGGTTCGCGCGGGAGAGATCATCTCCATCATCGGCTTACTTGGCGCAGGCCGAACCGAATTGAGCATGGCACTGTTCGGCATGACTCAACCAGACAACGGCACTATCCGCATAAACGGCCAACCAACTACGTTCAAATCTAATCGCGACGCGATTTCTCAAGGCATCGGTTATGTCTCTGAAGACCGCATGTCGACTGGGTTGGTGATGGAACAAGCGATTCAAGACAACATTACTGCCTCAGTCATGCACAGACTGAAGAAGCCCTCAGGTTTTCTTGACCATCTAAAGGCAAACAAGCTCGTCGATAGATTGATTTCTTCATTGTCCATCAAAGTCGCGGCCCCAAAACTCCCGGTAACCAGTTTATCCGGTGGTAATGCGCAGCGTATCTCTATCGCAAAATGGATAGCCGCAGAACCAGAAGTGCTCATCCTTGACTCTCCGACCGTGGGTGTCGACGTTGCCAACAAAGAAGCAATCTACACCATCGCAAAAGACCTTGCCGCAAAAGGAATGGCAATCATCATGGTCAGCGATGAAATCCCAGAAGTGTTCTACAACAGTCACCGCGTGATTGTGATGAAAGAAGGACGTTTTACTCATGATTTCCAACCCGCTCACTCTACCGAGCAACAAATCATGGAGGCAGTCAATGCTTAACCAGTTTCGTTGTTCCTTATCTTCATTCACCAAGCGTCATGAGTTCTACCTCTCATTGATGATTGTGTTGATTGTCGCAGTGCTTACTTTTACCTCTGAAGATTTCCTCACTCTTGGAAACATCTTTGATATGTCAGTCAGCTCTGCATTGCTAGGCATCATGGCTTGTGGTTTGTTTGTCGTGCTTATCGCTGGCGGCATCGACATCTCCTTCCCAGCGACCGCAGCGATTGCGCAGTACATCACCGCGACGTACATTTTGACGATTGATGGTAATTTCATGATTGCGTTTGCTATTGCAACCGTTGTGGGTGTGTTACTTGGCATGATCAACGCCACACTGGTATACAAACTCAAGGTGCCAGCGATCATCATTACCATTTCAACATTGAACGTGTTCTTTGGCTTACTGATTTACTTTAGTAACGGCGAATGGTTGTACGGTTTTCCTGACTGGTTTATGGATGGTATTGAGCTATTCACGTTTACCGGTAGCGACGGCTATGACTACGGCTTATCACTGCCAATTTTAACCTTAGTCGCAATGATTGCCCTCACCTCTTTCCTGATGTCTAAGACACGCTTAGGGCGTCAGATATACGCGGTAGGCGGCAATGCAGACGCGGCGAGTCGTATTGGTATTAACCTCTTTGGTATTAATCTGTTCGTTTATGGCTACATGGGAGCACTTGCAGGCATTGCTTCAGTGGTTCAAACCCAAATAACCCAATCAGTCGCTCCAAACTCTCTTATGGGGTTTGAGCTTACGGTACTGGCTGCCGTTGTACTTGGTGGCACGAGTATGACAGGAGGCAAAGGTACGCTGTTTGGCGTGGTCCTTGGGGTTATCTTGCTCGCCGTTGCTAAGAACGGCCTGACGTTGCTCGGTGTACCTTCATATTGGCACACGGTCGTAACTGGCTTAATCATTGTTTGCAGCATCAGCATGACGGCAATCAATGAGAAAAAACAAGCCCTACAAGAGGCATAAACCATGGAACAAGTGCTAAATAGTTTAAAGCTACCGACAGACAAGAACATTCGTTACTTACTGGTTATTTTAGTTGGCATTCTCGCCGTTATGGCGTTCTCAAGTGGGCAAGCGTTCTTCTCCATTGATAACTTACAATCGATGTCATCGCAAATGCCACTGCTCGGTCTACTCGCACTGGCAATGGCCGTGTGCATGCTGACTGGGGGGATCAACCTGTCGATCATTGCAACAACCAACGCGTGTGGTTTGGTAATGGCGAGCATCATTACTCAAGCTCCTGATAGCTCAACAATGCTTGTCTTGGCACTTTTCGGAGGCCTCATTACCGCTACGGTTATCGGCTTGCTTAATGGTGCGTTGATCGCGTACGTTGGCGTTTCACCAATACTCGCAACCTTAGGGACAATGACCCTGATTAACGGTCTGAACGTGTTGATCTCTGGCGGTAGTGTTATCTCTGGTTTCCCAGAAACCCTTTTGGTACTGGGCAACGGCTCTATCTTTGGCGTACCTATGCCGCTGATCTTGTTCGTTGGTTTTGCAATCGGCTTATGGGCACTATTGGAACACACCAGTTTAGGTCGAACCATCTACCTGATGGGGTCCAATGAAAAAGCCACTCGTTTCTCTGGTATCAACACACAAAAAGCGACCTTGTACGTTTATGTCATCTCTTCCGTACTTTGTTGGGTCGCAGCCATTGTGATGATGGCAAAATTCAACTCCGCGAAGGCTGGCTACGGAGAATCCTATCTTTTGACGGCCATTCTCGCTTCAGTACTGGGGGGAATTAACCCAGACGGTGGTTTTGGACGCATTATCGGAATTGGTCTTGCGATTATCGTATTACAAACATTAGAAAGTGGCTTTAATTTGCTGGGAGTGAGCAGCTATCTCACTATGGCGCTATGGGGCGGCATCTTGATCTTATTTATCTTCTTACAAAAAAATAAGGCTTAACGGAACAGTATATGAGTATTTATTTTATCGGCGTTGATGTAGGCAGTGGCAGCGCGCGTGCGGGTGTCTTTAACGCAGAAGGTCGTAAAGTGGGCGAAGCCAAACGCGACACCATGATGTTCAAACCTCAAGCTAACTTCGTTGAGCAATCTTCCGATGACATCTGGCAATGTGTATGTCTTGCGGTTAAAGATGCGGTTTCTCAAGCCAACATCGACCCTATCCAAGTCAAAGGCATCGGTTTCGATGCAACTTGTTCATTAGTCGTGTTGGATAAAAGTGGCCAGCCGCTAACGGTGAGCCCTACTGGGCGCAGCGAACAAAACGTCGTAATGTGGATGGACCATCGCGCTATTGCTCAAGCCGATCGGATCAACAAAACTCAGCATCCTGTATTGGCTTATGTGGGCAACCGTATCTCACCAGAGATGCAAACACCTAAGCTGCTTTGGCTCAAGCAAAACATGCCCAATACATGGGCAAAAGCGGGTTACTTCTTCGACCTACCCGACTTTTTAACTTGGAAAGCAACATTCGATGCCAGTCGCTCCCTTTGCTCAACCGTATGTAAATGGACATACCTTGGCCATGAAAACAGATGGGATCGAGGCTTTTTCGAACTGATTGGTTTGGAAGACCTACTGGAAGACAATGCGAAAACCATTGGTGATAGAATTCTACCTATGGGCCAGCCTGTCGGTGATGGTCTAACCGTACACGCAGCCGATGACTTAGGTTTAACCCCAGGAACCGCCGTGGGCACATCCATCATCGACGCTCATGCCGGTGGTATTGGTGTTCTTGGAGCCTCAGGGATGACGGGTGAGAAAGCCGACTTTAACAAACGTCTTGCTCTGATTGGCGGAACCTCGTCTTGTCATATGGCAGCATCAAAGACGGCTCGATTCATTGATGGTGTTTGGGGAGCGTACTACAGTGCAATGATCCCAGGCTACTGGCTCAATGAAGGTGGGCAATCAGCTACCGGTGCTTTGATTGACCACATCATCACCTCTCATCCACTGTATGAAAACGCGAAGGAGCTAGCCAATAAACAAGGCAAAACCGTTTATCAACTATTAAACGATCGCTTATTGGAACTTGCTGGCAACAAAGAAGACATCGCATTTTTGGCAAAAGATATCCATGTTCTGCCTTACTTCCATGGCAACCGCTCACCGAGAGCGAATGCTCATTTAACTGGCACAATCACCGGACTAAAAATGTCGAAAACGTTGGATGATATGGCATTGCAGTACCTTGCGACCATTCAAGGCATCGCACTCGGCACACGCCATATTATCGAAGTGATGAACGACTCAGGCTATGACATCGATACCATTATGGCCTGTGGCGGTGGTACGAAAAACAGTGTCTTTCTACAAGAACACGCCAACGCGACTGGCTGTATGATCCTACTACCAGAAGAGAGTGAAGCCGTACTTCTTGGCTCTGCAATGCTGGGCTCCGTGGCTGCAGGGTTCTACAGTGATATTCCAGATGCGATGAATGCGATGAGTCGGATAAGCAAAAGCGTTATTCCTCAGAAAGAGAAAATCAAACTTTTTTATGGCGCAAAATATAAGATTTTTCATGAAATGTACGAACACGACTTTAAATACAAAACCTTAATGGCTAAATTTTAAATGTTGTTATGCATTCGTTAAAGCTCTTCTCCACATAAGAAAAAAGGTCTAGCCTTCGTAGGGATAGACCTTTCGTTTTTAAGTAAGGATGCATTAGCCAATCTCAGCTAAGCCTTCTGCCAAGCGAGACACTGCTTCGCGCTGTTCATCTGGATTCGCATTGGTAAAGTTAAGGCGCAATGCCGCTCTAGCATCGTTTGCATCTGGGTAGAACACAGGGCTTGGTACAACCGCTACTCCGTTACCAAGCAGGCTCTTAGCCAGTTCAAAAGTATCGCACTCTGGAATCTCAACCCAAATGAACATGCCACCATCAACAGGTTTCAATACACAACCTTGAGGCAGCTTCTGCTCTAATTCAGAGAACAGCACTTCGTAGCGAGATTTGTATAGGTTGCGGATGTTCTCCATATGTAGGCCAAAATCTTGGTGCTTAAGAAGACCAAGCAGAAGCGCTTGCATTGGAACGCTTGAGTGTAGGTCAGCGCCTTGTTTTACTTTGATGAGTGGCTCAAGGTAGCTGCGTTTGCCGGTTACTGCGCCGATACGTAGACCCGGAGAAGCAATCTTAGAGAATGAACGCAGTACGATAGAGTGATCCGGGCAGAACGACGACACAAGTGGCAGCTCTGAACCGGTAAAACGCAGTTCACGATAAGGTGCGTCTTCAATGAAAGCGACGTTGTATTGTTCACAAAGCGCAGCGACTTGCTGGCGGCTCTCTAGTGTCCAACATACGCCCGTTGGGTTGTGGAAATCGGGTACCGCGTAGAACATTTTCGGTGCTTGCTGTTTGAAGCAGGCTTCGAGCTCGTCTAGATTTGGTCCGAACTCAGTTTGAGAAACAGTCACAATGTTCGCTTGTACTAAACCGAATACTTGCATCGCACCTAAGTAGCTTGGTGCTTCCATCACAACCGTATCACCCGGATCAACATAAGCACGAGCGATTAAATCTAAACCTTGTTGTGAGCCTGTACAGATCATCGCAGTGTGTGATTCTGGCAATTGGTAAGTATCGCTAAGGTGATCGATCAGCGGGCCGTAACCTGCGGTTGAACCGTATTGAAACACTTCTGGCATGTTCGCCAAGTTTTCTAGGGTCGGCTTCATCAGCTCAATCGGAAATGTTTGTTCATCTGGCAGACCGCCGGCCAAGGAGATGACGTTTTTGTCGCTCGCAGCGGCGAGAATTTCGCGAATGTAGGAAGATTGGATTTGTTGTAATGATTTTGCGATTTCCATATGTAGTTATCTCGTTGTGTCTGCTTTTTTGTTTATCCAGTGATATTACATGGCATTGAAAAAATCGATATGTCCATTTATGCTCTTAGATATGTCCATTTATGCTATTTAGAAAATGTCACACCAACACATATCCAGAATCAATGATGTGCTCTTCTATATTCATCAAGACATCAGCAAGGATTTGCCCGCTAAAGAGTTGGCGGAAGTTGCAGCCTATTCAGAGCAGCATTTTCACCGAATCTTTAAAAGCGTGGTGGGAGAGTCGATTCATCAATACATCCGTCGGACCCGAATGGAGTATGCGGCGAATCAGTTGATGTTTGATACCGGCTCTTCTGTTGCCGAGATAGCCAACAAGTGTGGTTTTAGCTCGCTCTCGTCGTTCAGTCGCGCATTTAAGGCGACCTTTCATATGGCGCCGGGGGAGTGGAGAAAACACGATCTACAGACAGCAGAAAAGCCGTATCTTAAAGATGCTGAGATCGCGGCGGGTTACCATCGTGTCGCACAGAGAGAACTGCCTGCTCCCAAGATCATGGAGGTGGCACCGCGTTTGGCGGCCTATGTCAGGCACACTGGCTATAATCGTTCGATACGTAATGCTTGGCTTATCTTAAAAGCGTGGGCAAATGCTGAAGAGCGCGATTTTAGTCGCCAATTCGGGCTGCATCACTCCAACCCAGCGTGGGTTGAAATGGATCAGTGCCGTTATGTTGCCTGTATCGCGATTGATGAGCCGATAAAATATCGCAGTGTGGTTAATCAGATGGTGATACCGGGTGGTTTGCACGCGGTATTTCGTCTTACTGGTATTTATGGTGAACTGTTGCCTCAGATCAGTCAGGTTCTAGAGCAGTGGTTGCCAAGCTCGGGCTTTAAGCAGCGTTCGACACCAGCCTATGTTCACTATCATCAAAACCATTTTCTCAACAGTGAAGAAGCCTTTGAGTTGGACTTCTATCTCCCTGTTAGTTTTTACTAATTTCAATTCGTTAAGGAAACGCGATGTATCTTGTTCTCTACTGTCACAACATCGGCAGTACCGACTTTTCATTTTTTGAAACAGATGACTTTGACCCAGATGAGGGATATGTCGTTCGTGGTAAATGGCCGAACGAGAAGGCGTTTCGCGATTACTTGAACAAGGAGTTTGGTGATATGAGTGACTACAAGGTGATTGATTTGATTGCCCAAGGTGCTCAGGCAGAAGCGTTAGATGCGAAGGCGCTTGCAGATCTCGCTGAACAACTGTGATCGTCCAGGTTACAGGTATAAAAAAGGCCACACTCAGGAGGGAGAGGTGGCCCAAATGTTTTCTTAGGCTTCCGTCTTACTTGTTGTCGCTTACTTGGTCAAGTTAACCAGTGAATCGCGGGTAAGATCTTTTATTGTTTTCGCGCCTGTTAGCGTCATCGCTACACGCATCTCTTTGTCGTACAGATCAAGCAGGTTCTCAACTCCCGCTTGGCCTTGTGCTGCTAGTGCGTACACAAATGAACGCCCCAGTAGAGTACAGTCTGCACCCAGTGCCATCATACGAACTACATCAAGGCCCGTACGGATACCAGAGTCGACCAGAATCTTAGTGTCACCTTTTACTGCGTCGGCAATCGCAGGTAGTGCTTTGGCACTTGAAAGTACGCCGTCAAGCTGACGACCACCGTGGTTTGAAACCACGATACCATCGGCACCAAAGCGAACTGCGTCTTTTGCATCTTCTTCGTCAAGGATACCTTTGATCACCATTGGGCCATCCCAGAAGTCACGAATCCATTCGAGATCCTTCCACGAGATAGATGGGTCAAAGTTATCACCTAACCAGCCGATGTAATCTTCCAGTTTGGTTGGTGTGCCACGGTAAGTTGAGATATTTCCAAGGTCGTGTGGTTTACCAAATACACCCACATCGAATGCCCAGCTTGGGTGACGCATTGATTGGAAAATGCGACGTACAGCTGCGTTCGGGCCGCTCATGCCTGAGTGCATGTCACGATAGCGAGCACCTGGTACTGGCATATCTACAGTGAACACAAGAGTCGTTACACCTGCCGCTTTTGCGCGCTCTAGAACGTTCTTCATGAAGCCACGATCTTTAAGTACGTAAAGTTGGAACCACATTGGACGTTCAATCTTAGGTGCCACTTCCTCGATTGGACAAACCGATACTGTCGACATCGTAAATGGGATGCCTTTGTTGTCTGCGGCTTTTGCTGCTTGAACTTCACCGCGACGAGCGTACATACCTGTTAGACCAACTGGAGCAAGTGCGATAGGCATCGCCAGTTTTTCACCGAACAGTTCAGTGTCTAAACTCAGTTCCGACATGTCATTAAGAACACGTTGCTTAAGCGCGATTTCAGCTAGGTCTGCTGTGTTGCGGTGCAGAGTGTGCTCGCCGTAAGAACCACCATCAATGTAGTGGAAAAGGAATGGAGGTAGCTTAGATTTGGCAGCAGCTCGGTAGTCTGTAGATGCGGAGATAATCATAATCTTTATCCTAAGGTTAGGGCTCGCCTCTCTTTGAAGGCTTACTCTGTCGAATGTGGTGCCAGTTGGAACAGGCGTTTGGAAATAAAATGGCGTCAACGTACACAGTAATTGCTAGGTCGCTGGCTTCCAGAAGGTGCGTAGTCAACGAGTAACCAGTACAAACGTTCGCGGTGTCGGGGAATGAACGCTGACGCCAAGTTGGGTGGCGGTGATATGAACACCGCCGAATTTAAGCTTAACGCATTAGAGCGTCAGTAACGTTGAATCCGTAGATAACCACAAGACCAATGATGCCTGTCATTACTAGGTAGTAGAACGTTGGGATAACTGTCTTACGCAGTGTTGCACCTTCGCGGCCTAGTAGACCTACTGTTGCTGATGCTGCAACTACGTTGTGAATCGCGATCATGTTACCTGCTGCTGCGCCTACCGCTTGTAGAGCAACAACTACCGCACTTGAGATAGTCAGCGTTTGAGCGACTTCGAACTGGAATTGGCTAAACATCATGTTTGATACTGTGTTTGAACCCGCGATGAAAGCACCTAGAGCACCCACTGTTGCACTCAATGCAGGGAAAGCAGAGCCTACAAGGTCAGCGGCGAAGTTTGCTGTTGTTACAGGCATACTTGCTAGATCTGCCGCATTCACGCCAGAGTTGATGAAGATACGAACCATAGGGATGGTGAACACCAGTACGAAACCTGCGCCAATCAGTGTTTTACTTGATTCACCAAATGCTTTCGCCAGTGGCGCAGTGCTACGGCCTTGAATCAGAACAGCAACCAGAGCAACGAATACTAGGATACCGCCCGGTAGGTAAAGAGGCTGAATCGCCGTGCTCACGCCAGTTTCACCAAGGATGTTACTGAACGATAGGCTAACGCTCTTGAGGAAGCCTTTGAACTCTGGGCTAACACGGCTAGCAACAAGCGTTACTGCAAGTAGTACGTATGGAGCCCAAGCGCGAGCCATGCTCATCTTGTTATCACCCGTGTTGTCATCAAGGTCGATTTTTAGAGAACCTAGCCATTCAGCTGGCCACTTGTCTTCGCTCTCGAAGTCCCACTGTGATTTTGGTACTAGGAAGCCACGTTTTGCTGCTGTAACAACAATTGCAAGACCAACCAGACCACCAATGAGAGATGGGAACTCAGCGCCTAGGAACACACCAGTTAGTGCGTAAGGGATAGTGAACGCTGCACCCGCAAACAGTGCGAACGGTAGAATATCTAGGCCTTCAGTCCAGCTCTTGTTCTTACCGAAAAAGCGAGTCAGCATCATTGCCATTAGTACAGGAATCATCACACCGACAGTTGCGTGAATCATCGCAACGCTTGATGTGATTTGTTGTAGATAAGCATCCCATGTTGAGCCATGAGCCACTAGGCTTTCACCAATGTTGTGTGTATCTAGACCTTTGTTTACACCAACGATGATAGGCGTACCTACCGCACCGAAAGAAACGGGTGTAGATTGGATCATCATACCCATTAGTACCGCTGCAAGCGCAGGGAAACCGATAGCAACCAGTAGAGGTGCCGCGATAGCTGCTGGAGTACCAAAACCAGATGCGCCCTCAATGAAGGAACCGAAACACCAAGCGATGATGATAGCTTGTACACGGCGGTCTGCTGAAATGTCAGTAAACCCGTTACGAATAGTTGTAATGGCTCCGGTGTGCTTCAAAGTGTTAAGTAAGAAGATAGCGCCGAACACAATCCAGAGAACCGATACAGTAATACCAAAACCTTGGAATACAGATGCCAACACACGAGTGCTCGACATGTCCCAACCAAATAGTGCGATAAGTACGGTTAGGCCAAAGGCCACCGGCATCGCTTTTTTTGCTGGCCAATTTAGGCCAACCAGCAAGATAGCTGCCACAACTATTGGTGAAAATGCCAATAGAGCTAATAGAGTTTCATTCATGGGTACTTCCTCGTCCTTGCCTCAATCCTTGTCGGTTTGAAGTGACTTACACGTTATTGTTTTTTGTTATTACAACGGCAGTGGTTGTAATGGGTTTGTTAATTTGGCGTGAATTTACCCCTTTATTTTTTGTAGATATAGGGAAATAATGAAAATAATTAATTCCAAAATTGACATAATAATATGCGTGCAGACGACTTAATCCTGTTTTCACAGGTAGTAGAAATGGGTTCATTTAGTAAGGTTGCCGAGCAAAATAACCTTACAAATTCGGTAGTTAGTAAAAGAATTGCTCGTTTGGAGGAAGAAATAGGTGTTCAATTATTATATCGTACAACGCGTAAATTAACGCTGACTGAGGCGGGCAAGGCGATCTTGCATGGAGCCAAAAATGTGAAGCAGGCAACCCAAGAGGCTATGGACGCTGTTTCAGGCTTTGGTGAAAATGTCAGCGGTCACATCAAAATGTCTGTCCCGAGTATTTCTGGTGATTTGATATTGGCCGACGCTGTGGCGGAGTTTTGTAACATGCATCCGGGTCTGACTGTCGATATGTCACTCGATAATCGCTTTGTTGATCTGGTGAATGATGGCTTCGACTTGGTGATTCGTACCGGATATCTGGAAGATTCAAGCTTAATTGCGCGCCATATTCTGGACTCGCAATGGGTAGTATGTGCTTCGCCCTCTTATATAGCTCGTAATGGTAAACCACTCATCCCGACTGATTTAATCAAACATAACTGCTTGCAATATGCCTACCAAACAACCGGCGCAAGTGAGTGGCAGTTCATTCGAGAGGGGCAAGGTGATAATAAGTACATAGTGCGTGTTTCGGGTTCGTTCTCTACAGATAACGCAACGGCGTTGAGAAAGGCTGCGCTAGGTGGGCACGGTATCGCCTATGTACCACGCTGTTTGGTGTATCACGATATCCGTAATGGCCAGCTAGTGGATCTGTTCCCAGATATCGTTGGTAAAAAACTGGGCATCTACGCGGTTTACCCGTTTACCCGTCAACCACCGAATAAGATCAAGATGTTGATTGAGCACATTCGTGCCCGCTATTTGGCGATTTCGCACTACTTTTAATAAGTTGATCTCACTCTAAGGTTACGTTTTGGTGCAATTGGTTACTTGATTTAGCCGCTTCAATTCGTCATTTTATTTGCGATCTATTATCATTTGAAATCTAAGGAAGAGGGAAGAATGAACAACAACGCCTACCCACAGACAAAGCGGCAGAATGTCTCTGATGACTACTTTGGCACTCAGGTAAAGGATCCTTATCGCTGGTTAGAAGATGATACCAGTGAAGAAACGGCTACTTGGGTAGAGTCGCAAAACGCTCTCACTTTCGGTTATCTGTCAGATATCCCTTTTCGTGATGCCTTGCGTGAGCGCATTGCTAAGGCACAAGACTACAAAAAGAGTTCGCAACCTTTTGTACGCGGTGAGTATACCTACTTCTATAAAAATGATGGGTTACAAAACCACAGTATTCTTTATCGCCGTAAAGATGGTGGCGACCCAGAAGTTTTCTTAGATCCAAATACCTTCTCAGAAGATGGCACTACTTCATTAGGCTCTGTGTCGTTTTCCAAAGACTACAGCTTGGTGGCTTACAGTATTTCGGAAGGCGGTAGCGATTGGCGTAAGATCTTTGTGATCGATGCAGAAACCAAGCAGCAGCTCGAGCCAGAAATTGTTGATGCAAAGTTCACAGGCGTATCTTGGCTTGGTAATGAAGGTTTTTATTACTCTAGCTACGACAAACCCGATGGTAGCCACCTTTCTGCGCGAACTGAGCAGCATAAGCTCTATTATCACGAGCTAGGAACGCCTCAGAGCAGCGATAAGGCGGTATTTGGTGCCAAACCAGAGCAAGCACATCGTTACGTCCATGGATACACCACAGAAGACGACAACTACCTGATCATTTTAGCTCAAGAGTCGACATCGGGTAATCGTATGTTCTACATCGACCTAAGCAATGAGTCACAACCCATCCACACAGTGGTCGATCACGTCGACAGTGATACCCATTTGATTGATAACCAGGGTAGCCAATTCATTCTGTACACCAACCTTGATGCGCCAAACGGTCGTGTGGTGAGCCTAGATACTGAGACTCAGCAATGGAATGATATTATTCCTGAGCGAGAGCAGCCGCTGGATATCACAACCGGTGGTGGCTATCTATTGGCACACTACATGGTGGATGTGCTGTCAAAGTATGAGCAGTTTGATTACCAAGGTAACAAGGTGCGTGATATTGAATTGCCAGCTCAAGGAGCGGCAAGTGGGCTCGGTGGTGAGCGCGAGCAGACACAGCTTTACTACACCTTTACCAACTACGTGACGCCGCCAACCATCTTCTCGTTTGATGTTGAGACGGGCGAGTCCAAAGTGTTTGAAAAATCACAAGCGCCGTTTGAAAGTGAACAGTACCAGTCAGAGCAAGTGTTCTACAGCTCAAAAGACGGTACACGAGTGCCGATGCTTATCTCTTACAAAAAAGGGACTAAGCTCGATGGCTCTGCGCCAACGATTTTGTATGGCTATGGCGGCTTCAATGTCAGCCTGCCTCCTTCGTTCTCTGGCAATGTCGCGAGCTGGCTAAAGCTTGGTGGTATCTATGCAGTGCCTAACCTGCGTGGTGGTGGCGAATATGGTAAAGCGTGGCATAACGCCGGTACACAGCAGCAGAAGCAGAACGTGTTTGATGACTTCATTGCTGCGGCTGAGTTCTTGATAGAGAACAACTATACGAGCTCCAGCAAATTAGCGATTCGAGGCGGCTCTAACGGTGGCTTGTTAGTTGGAGCTTGTATGACCCAGCGCCCTGAGCTGTTCCAAGTGGCTCTGCCTGCGGTTGGTGTACTGGATATGCTGCGCTACCACACCTTTACCTCTGGTGAGGGTTGGGCTTATGACTACGGCACGTCTACGCAAAGCAAAGAGATGTTCGAGTACCTACTGGGTTATTCACCGGTTCATAATGTTAAAGAGGGTCAATCTTATCCCGCGACATTGGTGACAACGGCGGACCACGATGATCGTGTTGTCCCTGCGCACTCATACAAGTTTATCTCTGAGCTACAGCTTAAACACCAAGGTAAGCAACCCGTGATGATTCGTATTGATGTGAATGCGGGCCACGGAGCAGGTATGCCGCTCAACAAAGCGATTGATCTATCGTCGGATACTTACGCCTTTACTCTTTGGAATATGGGAATTAAGGAGTTGAGCGTTTAGCTATCGCTCATTCTTTAAGTGTAAAAAAGAGGTACAAAAAAGTCGCATCCGTGCGACTTTTTTCACTTTTGGCGGCCAAACCAATTTTTGCTATATCCACTCTGTAGCAATCCATTAATGCAAATTTTCAGAATGTATTTATATGACGTTGTTAATGTGAATTAGTTCCAATTACGCAGCATCTTTTTTTGGTTTTTCATCAAGATCGAATGATGCATCGATGAGTTTCTGCGTGTATTCATGTTGTGGGTTTTGGAAGATATCTTCTGCTGTACCTTGCTCCATTACTTCACCCTTCTGCATCACTAATACGCGATCGGATAGGGCTTTTACTACCGACAAATCATGACTGATGAACAAGAAGCCGATGTTGTGTTTGGCTTGAATGTCTTTCAGAAGGTCAATCACGGTTAGTTGTACTGAACGGTCAAGTGCCGACGTTGGTTCATCAAGTAAGATGAACGATGGCTCAAGGATAAGTGCTCGTGCAATCGCGATACGTTGACGTTGTCCGCCCGAAAACTCATGCGGATAGCGGTTGATTGAATTCGGTTCTAAGCGAACTTCAACCAGTGCTTTACGTGCACGTTCCAAACGCTCTTTCTTAGTCAGATGAGGCTGGTGGACGGTTAACCCCTCAGTGATGATCTCACCGACCGTCATACGTGGTGACAACGAGCCGTATGGGTCTTGAAACACCATCTGCACATCTTTCTTAAGGTTATGGCGCTCTTTATCCGTTAACAGACTCACATCTTGGCCTTTGTAAACAATGCGGCCGGTAGATGGCAGAAGACCGATTAGAGCACGGCCCAAGGTCGACTTGCCTGAACCCGACTCACCAACAATACCCAAGGTTTCACCCTGCTTAAGCTTAAGCGAGATGCCTTTCACTGCCTCAAAGTATTGGCAACGGCTTTTAATAAAGTGTGGCTTAACGAGGAACTTCACGCGAATGTCGTCTGCTTCCAATAGTTGTGGCGCTGACTCTTCAATCGGTGTTTTTGAACCTTTTGGCACTGAGTTGATCAGCATGCGAGTGTATTCGTGTCTTGGTGCTTCAAACAGCGGCACAGTCTCGCCCTCTTCAACCAATTCACCTTTACACATTACCAATACGCGATCAGCGAAGTGTTTAACTACACCTAAATCGTGGGTAATGAATAGGATCGCCATGCCCATTTTGGCTTGGATCTCTTTGATCAGAGACAGCACTTCGGCCTGTACCGTTACATCTAGTGCTGTTGTAGGTTCATCAGCGATAAGAATGTCTGGCTCATTAATCAACGCCATAGCGATCATGATGCGTTGCAGCTGACCGCCAGAAAATTCGTGCGGGTATTTCGTATAAGCTTGGTTTGGATTCGGCAGGTGCACCAGATCAAATAGCTCCAAAACACGCTCTTTGGCTTGCGCTTTTGATACGTTGTGGTGACACATGATGGCTTCAGCTACTTGAATACCGACACGTAGGTAAGGGTTTAGCGACGTCATCGGCTCTTGGAAAATCATGCCGATACGATCACCACGTACCGCTTGCATCTCACGCTCAGATTTATCGAGAATCGATTCGCCTTCAAACTCGATGTACGACTCTGGATGGATGATGGCGTTATCTGGCAACAGACTCATGAGAGCGTTGGAAGATACCGATTTACCAGAACCGGACTCACCCACAATCGCTAGGGTTTCGCTTTGGTTGAGCGTGAAGTTAATGCCCTTTACCGCATCAATGATTCCATCATTGGTTTTAAAACTCACGGAAAGGTTATTGACCTTAAGGATGGCTTTGTCTGACATGATACGTCCTTATTCAGTTTAAGACATTAGGTGATGGGTAGGTGTCGTGTGTCGACTTCAATTGTCCAAAGTAGTGATGCGCTCGTTGAAGCTGCTCTAGCTCTAACATCCAGTGAGCATTGCGTTGTGCGCTACAAAAAGCGATCAAATGTCTGAGAAGTTCTTCACTCTGCTGCTCTAGCAGCGAATGAGTACGCTTGATGAGAGAGTTGTCTTCCAATGAGATGAACTGCATCAAGGCGTAGGTTTGATTCAATGTGTCAAAGGCATCTTGCTGCTGACCCAGTTTATTGAGGATCTCTGCTTGAGAAATACTGGCGTCGCGCAACCCTGTCAGTAAGCAAGCGAACTGACAAGGTTTGATGTCGTTTTGGAAAGCGGCATTTTGAATATGGTGGGGAAGCGAACTCAGAACATCGCCGTACAGACGTTGAGCTTCTGGCCAGTGACCCTGATCCATGAGTTGTTCCGCTTTAAGGTAGTGCATCCAGCATCGTTCTAAATCCATCTTCTCAGCCTCTAAATTATAAGACCAAAGAATGTTAATGATATTTATTATCAAATGCAAACAAAAACCATTTGATATTTTGAGTGTTTGTTCATTTCAGCGTCATTGATTGCTGTTAGTTTCATTGTTTTGCAGTGAAATCGTTCGTTATTTGCTCAGTTGAACTGTGGTGTAGCGTAAGTCACTAAATTTAGAAGAAATTACATCTACACTTGTTTTAACTATACCCATAAATAAAGGATTAAGGAGGCGGCGATGGCGATTCAAAGACTCAATTCAGAGCAACTGTATCAGGTAGCTGAACTTGAAAAGTTGCCCTGCAAGTCGACCAAAGAACTGGCTCCCATTGATGAAATAGTTGGACAAGAACGCGCGCAAAAAGCCGTCGAGTTCGCTATGTCGATCAAGGAAAAGGGTTACAACATTTATGCGATTGGCCGTAATGGTCTTGGTAAGCGAACCATGATTTTGCGTTACCTTAATCGTCACCCACAAGAGCCGGACCAACTGTTTGACTGGTGTTATGTCGCGAACTTCGACGATATTCGTACCCCAAAGGTGCTCAAGTTACCAAGTGGTGTGGGTATTAGCTTAAAACAAGACATCGAAAAGCTGATGCGTAAGCTTCTAAAAGCGATGCCGTTGGCGTTCGACAACGAGATGTATTTTGGCCGCGCAGATACACTAAAGAACCAACTTGCAAGCAAACAGCAGGTGGCACTTGAGGCGATCAGTCAAGAGGCGAAAGAGAAGGGCATTAACCTGACCATCACCTCGAAAGGTGACTATCAGTTTGTGGCGATGAACGGTGAAGAGCTGCACACGGAGGAGACCTTCGACCAACTCTCTGTTGAGGAGCAAGAACAGTTCGACAAGAGCATTGATGCACTCGAAGTCGGGTTGCGAACCATCTCTAGAGAGCTCACTGAACTGGAAGAGACCTATACAGAGAAGATTCAGAAGCTCAATGATGACACCACACGCGATGTAATCACTCACTTCATCAAACAGTTGAAGCAGGATTACAGCAAGTACCCTGAGATCAAAAAGTACCTCACTGCACTGCGAAAAGACATTGTCGAGAATGCCGAAATCTTTCTAGAAGAGAGCAGCGAACAGGCGGAAATCGCTACAGCTTCGTTGGATAAAAAGCTGCCTCGTCGCTACAAAGTCAATGTATTGGTTAGCCAGAAAGAACAGCAGTTGCCAATTGTTGTAGAAGACAATCCGAACTATCACTCACTGTTTGGTTATGTGGAAACGGCGACGTTTAAGGGCACGGTATTTACTGACTTCTCTTTGATTCGTGCGGGTAGCTTACACCGCGCGAATGGTGGTGTGTTGCTGATGGATGCAGTAAAGGTGCTAGAGCAGCCTTATGTTTGGGATGGCCTTAAGCGTGCACTTCGCTCACGTCAGTTAAGTCTAACTTCACTTGAGAAAGAGGTTACCTTAACCGGTGCGGTTTCGCTTGATCCTGAGCCTATTCCACTCGATGTTAAAATCATTCTGTTTGGTGATTATCGTACTTACCAACTGCTTCAACATTACGATGCGGAATTTGGTGAGCTATTCCGCGTGACCGCTGACTTTGAAGATGAGATGAAACGAACTGCGGATTCTGAACTGCATTATGCGCGCTTCATTTCGAGCATCGTTCATGACAACGGTATGCTGCATTGTGACCGCAAGGCGATTGCTCGCATCATTGAGCACAGTTCACGTCAGGCAGGTGATCAGAGCAAGCTGTCTCTACACTCGGCGCATACCGCTAATCTGTTGCGTGAGTCGAACTATGTAGCCAAAAGTTCGAATTCGAATCTGATCCGTGTAGGTCACGTTGAACAAGCACTGGCCAATCAATTACTGCGTGTTGGTCGATTGCAAGATAGCGTAATGGAAACTTTCACTAACGGCACAACTCTGATGCGTGTTGAGGGGGAAGCTATTGGGCAGGTGAATGCGTTGTCAGTGCTGAGCACGACTGACCATATGTTCGGTGCGCCGAACCGTATTACAGCGACTACTGCTTACGGTGATGGTGAGGTGATCGATATTGAGCGAAACGTTGATCTTGGTGGCAGCATCCACTCGAAAGGTGTGATGATCTTGTCCGCTTATCTCTCTTCTGTGTTTGGTAAGACCGCCAAAGTGCCGTTGACCACCAACATCACCTTCGAACAGTCGTATGGTGGAGTCGATGGAGACAGTGCGAGTATGGCGGAGTTCTGTGCCGTTGTGTCTGCTTTCTCAAAACAGCCTAACCGTCAAGACATCGCGATTACGGGTTCTATGAACCAGTTTGGCGAGTCGCAGCCGATCGGTGGTGTGAACGAGAAAATCGAAGGCTTTTTCGATGTGTGCGAAATCAAAGGGCGCAGCAATACTCAAGGTGTCATTATTCCGCGTTCAAACGTTCATAACCTGATGCTACGTAGCGATATCGTGAAGGCGGTAGAGAAAGGTGAGTTTAACATTTGGGCTATTGAGCATGTGACTGAAGCGATCGAGCTATTTACGGGGAAACCTGCGGGTGAACCAAGTGATGAGGGCAGTTATCCGATTGATACCATCTTTGGTATTGCTCAAGCGAAACTCAATGCGTTGAGAAAATAGTCAGATAGACACAAGAAACAGCCTAGCTTGTGTCATCGTTCTTAACGAAAACAGCCATCAAATTCGATGGCTGTTTTTACTAGTTAGTCGTTTGGTAAACAGGTATTTGGTGGATAAACATTTGTTGCCTTTTAACCTTGTCTTAGGCGCAATTTCGTTCCATCAAATTTCAATTTGCTCAGCAGGTTGCGTGCATTCGTTCGTCCAACTTCGTCAAACTCGACGCCATATCTGGCGTAGTGGGTTGATTTTTGAAGATTGCAGATCACACCTCGCAACGGCGGCAATAAAGGGCCATTGTAGTTATCTTGCGAGATCTCAATCGAAACGCGGTCAGCCACCTGAAGGTTTCTTGAGGTCGGTGAAGTGACAAATCGACAACCACTCTTTGAAAGGTCGCGGATTTCGCAATCGGTGCGCTGATCATTGATGTTGATCTTGCCAGCCAAATTAACCTCATAACGAGTCTCTTTACGCAGCTGTGTTACCTGCATGGTGCTAGGTGTTGACAAGATCAACAGTGGGAATGGTTCACCGATATTGTGGTGAATCTGACTTCTAAAGTGGATCAATGCGCCCTCACCTCGAAGGGAGTATGCGCGAACAGTCATCCAAAAGCCTTCTTGGAAGAAAAAGTCGAGATCGTCTGATGAGACTTCAGGAACTTCAATCAAGATACAGTTTTCACTGTGAGTGCCAATAAATTTGGTGGTGGCTAGGAACTTGCTGCCAACTGGGGTGGTAATGTTGAGCGTCAGTTCACTGCCATGCTCAATCATTGCCAATGCGTCCGTGCTATTGATGGTTGATACGGTGCGATTGCGTGGGTCTTGTAGTGACTGATTAGGCTCCACAGATTTCTTTAGTGGTGCGTTCATTGTATTTTCTCCATGTGCCAACATGTGTTATCTGACAATAGATGGTTCTTACGTGCTAGATTTAAGTATATGAAGTGATTGGATACTGAATCTGTTGTGGTCGTGTCCATTTTAGGTCTATTTGTAATTCCCACTGCACCGTTTCATCTATATGTGCGAACATTAGTCTATTAATATCAATCCAATACTTCAAATGTTTATCGTTTAGCATGTCGAATATTTAAAGGAGTTGAGAATGCAGGCAGTAAAATGGGATCAGGAAGTCCAAACAATAACGGTAGAACTAGCTCCCGAACAGTATGCTGTGGTGAAATACCAGCAACAAGGACAGGTGCTTCACATTACTTCAACTCGCGTTCCGGATGAGCTACAAGGGAAGGGCATGGGCAAAGTGATGATGGAAGCGGTACTTCCAGAGATCGAAAAGGCGGGCTTTAAAATTGTCCCTGTCTGTAGCTATGTTGTGCACTACATGGCAAGGCAAAAACAGTGGTCTCATCTACTCGCGGATGAGGCATAACGACAAAAGTATGTCTTGTTCAACCACAGATTCTACAACACGATTGTACAATGCTATTGCCTACTCTATTCATGGTTCTGAGCGCCACCAAGTCGAAGTGATTCAGCGCTTATGGGGAGGGTACGGAGAGCTAGTTCGCTTGCACTTCCCAGAAGCACAGGGCGTGACCAGTGTTATCGTTAAACATGTCGCCCTTCCGGATAAAACCGAACATCCAAAGGGGTGGAATACCCAGCTTTCACACCAGAGAAAAGTAAGGTCCTACCAGGTTGAAACCTCTTGGTATCAAGGATTTACTCAAGAGTATGATCCACATTGTCCTGTTCCCGTTGGCCTGCAATGTCAACAAACGGAAGGTGAGTGGCTGATCGTCATGCAAGACTTGAAGACGATCGGTTTCTCAAACATATCCAACTTTGATGTGCTAGCGAGTGAAGTTGAGGGTTATAGTCTTGAAGAGGTGCAGCAACGTAATGCTTGTTTACGCTGGCTTGCGCATTTCCACGCGAAACATATCAACATAAACCCGAGTGATGTATCGAGTTTGTGGGAAACTGGTACCTATTGGCATTTGGCAACGCGCCCTGATGAACTGAACGTGCTGGATGACCTATATCTGAAGAGAAACGCACAGAAAATTGATAAAAAGTTGAAGGATTGTCCTTATCCGACACTCGTTCACGGTGACGCCAAGCTAGCCAACTTCTGTTTTGATGTTGAAAATAAAAATGCGGCCGCAGTCGACTTTCAATACGTAGGGCTTGGCTGTGCCATGAAGGATGTGGCGCTGTTTATGAGCAGTGCTATTAGGCCAAGAGATTGTGCAGAGCTAGAGAATGAGGTGTTAAATGTCTATTTTGAGCAGCTTACTCACGCCTTGGCACTTTATCAACCACATCTGACGGCAGAACAGGTAGAAGCGGCTTGGCGCCCAATGTTTGCAACTGCATGGGCCGATTTTCAACGCTTTGTTAAGGGTTGGAGCCCAAATCATTGGAAGATTAATCCATACACTGAGCAGCTAACGAAAAAAGCACTCAGTGAGATGAACGAACAGGAGCTTGTTGATGTTCGATAAAACTGCAAGTTGGAAGACGCCGCAGAACTTTTTGTTGCTGATTTCGATCATTGTCCCGATCGCGTTTTCTAGCTGGATGGCACTGTTAAACAACTTTGTTGTTGAGCGAGCTAACTTTGACGGTGCTGATATCGGGTTACTTCAGAGTGTGCGTGAAATCCCAGGCTTTCTGGCATTTACGGTTGTGTTTGTGTTGGCCTTTATTCGCGAGCAGCGATTCATGTTGGTTTCACTAGCAATGCTGACTGTGGGTACGGCTATCACGGGGCTGTTTCCAACATTGACAGGGCTTCTTCTTACAACGATTTTAATGTCGACAGGCTTTCACTACTTTGAAACCCTAAAACAATCTCTGTCGCTGCAATGGTTGAGTAAAGAAGAAGCGCCGGAAATGCTGGGTAAGATGATCTCTGTAGGAGCATTGGCGTCTTTGATCACTTACGGTTCGATTTGGGTGATGTTGGAGCAACTGAAGCTCGACTTTGCATGGGTTTACGGTATTACCGGTGGGATAGGCTTTTTGCTCGTTTTGGTGATGACTTTTGGTTTTCCAGAGTTCAAAACCGAGACCCCGCAGAATAAGAAATTGGTGCTGCGTAAGCGTTACTGGCTCTACTACGCATTGACCTTTATGAGTGGTGCTCGTCGACAGATCTTTACCGTGTTTGCGGGATTCTTAATGGTAGAGAAGTTTGGTTATTCTGCAGCCGATGTGACGCTATTGTTCTTGATTAACTATCTATTCAACTTCTTGTTTGCAAAACGTATCGGTAAGTTCATCGGAGTCGTTGGTGAGCGCAGAGCCTTGATGTTTGAATACGTCGGTCTAATTGGTGTATTCGTTGGCTACGGTTTAGTGCAGAGTGCTGAGTGGGCTGCCGCGCTGTACGTGATTGATCATCTGTTCTTTGCACTAGCATTGGCGATTAAAACCTACTTCCAGAAGATCGCAGATCCCGCAGACATGGCTTCAACGGCAGGGGTTTCTTTCACCATCAACCATATCGCAGCGGTTGTAATCCCTGTGGTGTTTGGTGTTATCTGGTTGGCATCGCCAGCAACGGTATTTTTTATTGGTGCTGCGATGGCGGGTGTCTCTTTGCTACTGTCTCTGAATATTCCCAAGATTCCAGAAGATGGCAACGAAGTTCGCTACTTTAGCTGGCGTTAGCATTATACCAATCACAGTAAATAGGTGATCAAAAATAGCGCAGGAAAAAGGCTTGAGAACAAGGCAGAATTTTTCGATAAGTAGTTATTCTACAATCAAAAATTCTAACGCAGTTATCGAGCATTTTAGCAAGCTAGGGTGAGCAATTATTTACTACGATTGGTATTAGATTGCTTTGATAAAGTTTGAATAAAACAAAAGCTCCAACGTCGCCATTGGAGCTTTTTTGTATCTGAATGGAGTTAGTAATGGCGTAGCTTTATTTCAGCTTGCACCGGTTATCTTGCTTTTAGCGGCTTGTTCGGCGTGGGTACCGTTTTAGGTTGTCGAATCGCAAGGATGACTTGAGGGAGTAGTGACATCACGATCATACCTGTCATTAGCGAGTACTGAGTAGCAGTGAATGATTCACCCATCAACAACATACCCATTACGATACCAGCGACTGGGTTAGCAATACCACCAAAGGTAAAGTCGACCACTGACATACGCTGCAGAAGCCAAACGTACATGCCGTAACCCAGTGCCGTATTCAAACCAATTACCCATAGCAGACCCATAAAGTTACGCGAATCGAAGTGCGTTACCGCGTTGACGTAAGGTTGCGGGTCGATGAAAGCGTGAGTCGCCGAAGCCACCGACAAGATCACACCACCAAGAATCAATTGCCAAGTCAGTACTTTCCACCAATGCATGCGATCGCCGAGCGATTTAGTAATGCTGCTGCCGACAATGATACACATGATAGCGGCAAACATAGCACCTAACCCGACAGGGTTGAGCGAGATCTGACTTGGATTGAACAGCATCCACGCCAGTGAAATTAGACCGACACCCGACATAGCTTGAATCAGGTTAGGGCGCTGCTTTTTAACAACCCAATGGAAAATCATTGCGAATACGGGCACTGAGATCATACCTACGCCTGAAATGGCAGAAGGCAAGGTGAGAGCCATAACAAAAATCAGACCGAAGAAGGTCGCAATATTGATTAAACCTAGTGTGAAAATGATCTGCCACTCGCCTTTTTTAGGTAGAGTAGGTTTCACGGCAAGCAATAATAACCCTGCAGGCAAAGCACGCAGAGCACCAAGTAGTAATGGTGGCCACTCCTGTAGCGTAAACTGCGTCACTGCATAAGTTGTACCCCAGAAGAAGGCGGGGATCATTGCTAATAATATATTCATATAAAATATCTTTACGTTAAGATAACTCTTGGTGTGAAGAGTATACCCATAACTAGTGGTTGTAAAGTATCTTTATGTTAAACTAGTTTGAAGCAACTAAGACTAATAACGGAGCGTGATTGCAAATGGATGCTATTGACCGCGTGGTAGAACAATGGGCAAAGGAAAAGCCCGGCCTAGAGACAGAGCCGATGGCGATTATGGGCCGAGTAATGCGTATCGCCAAATACATGGAGACACAAGTTGCCGATCTTCATAAACAGTATGATATGAAGCTGGGCGAGTTTGATGTATTGGCGACGTTACGACGCTCTGGTAAGCCTTATCGACTCACCCCGTCAGAGCTTATTGGCTCGATGATGTTGACTTCTGGTGCCATGACGAATCGATTAGATAAGCTAGAAGCCAAGGGGCTTATTAGCCGTGAGCACAGCAAAGAAGACCGTCGTAGTGTGAGTGTTAAGCTTACAAGAAATGGCCTGACCCTGATTGATGAGATGATGACGGAACATGTTGAGATGCAGAAGAAGTTGGTGAAAACTCTCTCTGCAAGTCAGAAGAAGAATACCAATCAACTGCTGAAAGCATGGCTAAGTGCTTACGAATAAGTTCTCTGGCACTTCACTGTTGATGGCCGTTTAACTATTTATAACCGTTTAGCTATTGGTGTTTAATAAGTGCCGCCAAGTTAAAACGAAAAACCGAAGCTCAGTGCTTCGGTTTTTTTGTTGATAGTAGATACCCGTTTAAAGGTAACTCAGTAAGTCGGTATTCCATTAGGCTTGCAGCATCTCATCGCTGTAAAGATCTGCACAGCCAATTCCATTAATCGCGCAGCTTTCGTCGATATCCGAGACATCACCACTGACACCAATAGCACCGAGTACGGTTCTATCTTTATCTCTGATGAGTAGCCCCCCAGGTACAGGCACCATATTCCCGTGTGCGAGTACGTTGACTGCGGAGATAAATGCTGGTCTGTTATCAGCATCTTGGGCGAGTTTTCTAGAAGAGCAGCCGAGTGCGAGCGCTCCCCAAGCTTTAGCAATGGCGATGTCTGGTCGCATCATGCTAGAGCCATCCTGACGTTGCAGAGAGATGAGCTTGCCGCCGCTGTCTAAAACCGCAACGGTTAGCGGCTCAGTATGGATCTTTCTGCCTGCTTTAAAGGTTCCATCTATGATGGTTAACGCTTGTTGTAGAGTCAAACTTCCCATGTTATCTCCTGTTTTTCAGGGGCTTAAACCAACTTGTTCCCGATTCGTTTAAGGATTAAAGCGACACAAGTTCAAGTTGGCCAAGCGTCAGGTCAAGACGCTTGTAGTAGCCCATAGCTGGGTAAAGTTAGGAAGGCGGCGAACGCTTCTGCTGTAGACAGTTGATAGAAGAGATCGGCTGTCTCTTCGAATCGACCTGCAGCATAGCGAGCTTCTCCGACTTCTTGTTTAATGGTGTCTAGCTCTTGGTATAGCCAAGAGTGGAAGAGTTCTTTAGTAAAGGTTTGGCCATCGTCTAACGTGACGCCGTGGTGAATCCATTGCCAAATATTGGCTCTAGAGATCTCAGCCGTAGCGGCGTCTTCCATCAGTCCATAAATTGGCACACAACCATGGCCTTGAATCCATGCTTCGATGTAGTAGAGAGCGATACGAATGTTCTTACGCACGCCTGCTTCGTCGCGGGTTCCCTCACAAGGCTTCAGCAGAAGCTCTGCACTGATCTCATGTTGTGGGCTTTGGAAGTCGATTTGGTTGACCTTACCATCTAGATGTTTGTTGAACTCAGACATCGCAAGGTCAACCAGTGCTGGGTGCGCGACCCAAGTCCCGTCATGACCGTTTTTAGATTCTCGCTGCTTGTCTTCAATAACCTTGGCGGTAACGCGCTCCATCTCGGCAGGATCTTTCGCTGGGATAAATGCCGACATGCCGCCCATCGCCAGCGCGCCACGAGCATGACAGGTTCTCACTAGCAGTTGGCTGTAGGCATTAAGAAACTCTTGATCCATACCGATACCGTGACGATCTGGCAGAATACGATCTTGGTGGTTCTTTAATGTTTTGATGTAGCTGAAAATGTAGTCCCAACGGCCGCAGTTCATTGCAACAATGTGGTCACGCATCGCATAAAGAATTTCATCCATCTGGAATACAGCTGGAAGTGTCTCTATCAATACCGTTGCTCGAATCGTGCCTTTTGGTACTTTGAAATATTGCTCGGTGAAGCTGAAGATATCGTCCCACCATTGCGCTTCTTCCATGCTTTCAAGCTTTGGAATGTAGTAATAAACACCTAAGCCTTGCTCTGCACGTGATTGATAGTTATGGAAAAAGTAGAGAGCGAAATCCATTAAACAGCCAGCTATCGGTTGGTTGTTAAACTGGATAGACTGCTCTGGAAGGTGAATACCACGTGGGCGCGCGATCAACAGCGCAGGGTTATTCACCAGTTGGTAGTTCTTCTGTTTCTTTTCATCGTAGTAACTGATGGTGCCAAGGTTGGCATCTCTAAGGTTGATTTGACCGTCGACCATATTCTCCCAAGTCGGAGATGAAGCGTCTTCAAAGCAACACATGAAAACTTTAGCGCCGGAGTTAAGCGCATTGATGACCATCTTACGTTCAATAGGACCGGTGATCTCAACGCGGCGGTCTAATAGTTCTGGTGGCGGTGTCGCGACCTTCCACGTTTTGTCGTCACGAATCGCTGCCGTATCGTCTCTGAAATCAGGCAATGCACCCGCATCGAATTGGGCTTGTTTAGCTTCGCGGTCAGTTAGCAGGTTTTGACGGCGCTCTCCAAACTTTTTCACCAGTGCTTCTAAGAAGATCAAAGCATCTTTAGACAGGATCTTTTTGTACTCAGCGTTGTCCATATTGCCAAGTACCTGCATACACAAAGCCTCTTCTCTCTCTTTTACGTCATTCATCATTGTCTGTCTCCTTTGAACAATATGATGTAATTTTGTATACAAAGTTCTATTTTTAAGTTTATTTATATGGCAAAAACTGTAAACAATCAAAGCCTATTTAACATTTAATTATCATTAGAGATATTTGCAATTTATTTTTATGTGAAGATATTTTATGTAAAGCAATGAATTGTAAGCTTTTCGTGGTTAGTGCTCACTTAAAACGCGCGTTTGATGTAACAAAAATGTTTCAGATCGGACTTGATAAATGCTGAGAATGGCTCATAGTACACAAAAGTTTATTTAATTGTATACAATCTGAACTGGAGGTTCGAATGGCAATTATGAAAGCGATTGAAGCAGCGGTTGAAGTGCTTAAACGTGAAGGAGTAGACATCGCATTTGGTGTTCCGGGCGCAGCAATTAACCCTATGTATGCGGCGATGAAAAAGCTTGGTGGTATTGATCACGTTCTAGCTCGTCATGTAGAAGGCGCTTCGCATATGGCAGAAGGATATACTCGCACCAATCAGGATAATATTGGTGTCTGTATCGGTACTTCTGGCCCTGCGGGAACGGATATGATTACCGGTCTATATTCAGCCTCGGCTGACTCTATTCCTATCTTATGTATTACAGGTCAGGCCCCGCGAGCTAGGTTGCACAAAGAGGACTTTCAAGCGGTAGATATTGAATCGATCGCTCAGCCTGTCACTAAGTGGGCGACGACGGTACTCGAACCAGCACAAGTGCCTCGCGCGTTTCAAAAAGCCTTTCATTTGATGCGCTCCGGCCGACCGGGTCCAGTTCTTATTGATTTGCCGTTAGATGTTCAGTTGGCGGAAATTGAGTTCGATATTGACTCTTATGAACCGCTAGAGCCATACAAGCCAACGGCAACCAGACAACAAGTCGAGAAAGCACTTGCCATGATGGCGGAGGCGGAGAAGCCATTGATTGTTTCTGGTGGCGGTGTGATCAATGCGGGTGCCTCTGAACTTCTTCAGCAGTTTGCAGAGATCACAGGTGTTCCTGTTATTCCAACGCTGATGGGTTGGGGTTCGATTCCAGACGACCATGAATTGATGGCCGGCATGGTAGGGCTACAAACCTCCCACCGTTACGGTAACGAAACCATGCTTAACTCGGATTTTGTATTCGGTGTTGGTAACCGCTGGGCAAACCGTCATACCGGCTCTGTGGATGTGTACACCGAAGGTCGAAAATTCGTGCATGTTGATATTGAACCAACTCAAATTGGTCGAGTGTTCTGCCCAGATCTAGGCATTGTTTCTGACGCTAAGTCCGCCCTAGAGCTGATGGTAGAAGTCGCTCGAGAGTGGCGTGATGCAGGCAAACTGCCAAATCGAAGCGATTGGGCGGGGGAGTGTCAGCAGCGCAAGGCGACCATGCTACGCAAAACCAATTTCGAAGAAGCACCGATGAAGCCAATGCGTGTTTATGAAGAGATGAACAAAGCTTTTGGCCGTGATACCTGTTACGTGAGTACGATAGGTCTGTCGCAGATTGCTGCGGCTCAGTTCCTTCATGTGTACAAACCGCGCCACTGGATCAACTGTGGTCAGGCTGGTCCATTAGGTTGGACAACCCCTGCTGCGTTAGGTGTTCGAGCTGCTGATCCAAATCGTGACATCGTGGCTATCTCCGGTGACTACGATTTCCAATTCATGATTGAAGAGTTGGCGGTAGGTGCACAGTTTAATCTGCCTTATATCCATGTGTTGGTGAACAACTCTTACCTAGGTCTGATTCGTCAAGCTCAACGTCAGTTTGATATCGATTACTGTGTACAGTTGGCATTTGATAACCAGAATGCGCCAGAGCTTGAAGGTTACGGCGTAGACCATGTTGCCGTTGTAGAAGGCTTGGGCTGTAAGGCGATTCGAGTTCGCGAACCAGAGCAAATTGCGCCGGCGTTTGAACAAGCTAAAGCGCTTATGAACAAACATAAAGTGCCAGTCGTTGTGGAATTGATTCTTGAGCGAGTGACCAACATTTCGATGGGTGTTGAGATCAATGCCATCAACGAGTTTGAGCCGCTAGCGGAGACTCGCGAAGACGCGCCGACCGCGCTTGCGCACAAATAATGTGTTTCCGTTAAGCCGATAGTCGCTTAACGGAACGTCAATAGGCACAGGCTTAGTGCCCAAAGAATACAGATAAGAAGGACAGAGTCATGGCGAAATTTGCGGCTAATTTGTCAATGTTATTCACGGAAGTGGATTTTATGGATCGTTTTGAAGCGGCTGCCGACGCAGGGTTTCAAGGCGTCGAATATCTATTCCCATATGCTTTTGACGCGCAAGCGATCAAACAGAAGTTGGTTGAGTACAACCTAGAACAGGTGCTGTTTAACTTGCCGGCTGGTGATTGGGAGGCGGGTGACCGAGGTATTGCGGTTGACCCTGCAAGAGTTGAAGAGTTCCAAGCGGGAGTGCCGAAAGCAATAGAATACGCCAAAGCGCTAGGTTGCAAACAGGTGAACTGCTTAGCGGGAATCGTGCCACAAGGGGTGACTCCGCAAGAGGCGCACTCTGCGTTCGTGATTAACCTTCACTACGCGGCAAACGCACTGGCGGCTGAAGGAATCAGTTTAGTGATTGAAGCGATCAACACGCGCGACATTCCGGGCTTCTTCCTCAACACCACGGAACAGGCGAAAGCGATCATTAAAGAAGTCGGGAGCGACAACCTCTCGATTCAATACGACATCTACCACATGCAGATCATGGAAGGTGATCTTACGCCAACTATGCAGCAGAACATTGGTCAGATAGCTCACGTCCAATTGGCTGACAACCCGGGTCGTCATGAGCCGGGAACGGGGGAGATCAACTACCCATTTGTGCTCAACTATCTAGATGAACTGGGCTATCAAGGTTGGGTTGGCTGTGAGTACAAACCGAAAACGACCACTACAGAAGGCCTTGGTTGGCTACACCAGTACCGTTAATTGCGTCTGGTTATCTTAAAACGTTAAGGAGAACAACATGTCTAAAATTGCATTTATTGGTACAGGTATCATGGGCAAACCAATGGCAAGCAACCTTCAAAAAGCTGGCCACGAAATCCTTCTTTCAGACCACTACAACCCGGCACCTGCTGATCTTGTCGCTGCTGGTGCAACGGTTTACCACTCACCTGCGGAAGTGGCAGAGCAGGCCGATGTGATCATTCTAATGGTGCCAAACACACCTCAAGTTGAAGATGTTCTGTTTGGTGACAACGGCGTAGAGCAAGGCCTTACTGCAGGTGGTGCGGCTGGAAAGCTGGTGATTGATATGAGCTCGATCTCGCCTATCGCCACCAAAGCTATCGCTGCTCGTATTAACGAGGGCGGCGCGTCCTATCTTGATGCTCCAGTATCAGGGGGCGAAGTGGGTGCTATCAATGCAACACTGACCATCATGGTTGGCGGTGAACAGGCTGCTTTTGATAAGGCGCGACCTCTATTTGAAGTGATGGGCAAGAACATTACCTTGGTGGGTGATAATGGCGCAGGCCAAACGTGTAAAGTCGCTAACCAAATTATCGTAGCGTTAAACATTGAAGCTGTCTCTGAGGCATTGGTGTTTGCCTCTAAAGCGGGGGCCGATCCTGCTCGCGTGCGTCAGGCGCTGTTGGGTGGTTTTGCTAACTCTAAGATCTTGGAAGTGCATGGTGAGCGCATGGTAGAGGGAACCTTTGACCCGGGCTTTAGAATCTCGCTGCATCAGAAAGACCTTAACCTTGCACTGACTGGTGCCGAAGAATTAGGTGTCTCACTGCCGAATACGGCGACGGCTCAACAACTGTTTGGTGAGTGTGCTGATATGGGCGGTGAAGGTTGGGATCACTCAGCACTCATTCAAGCCATTGAAAAACGCTCGGATCACTCAATCCGATAGTACCCGATTTAGGGTAAATCTATTCGTTACTCTGGTATTGAATGCATGTTTCATGAAACCAGAGTAACGAACTTAGGCTGCCACTTCTCCAGGGTGGGTGGCCGACCTCACAGGCTCAAGCAGTTTGTTTATAAATCGCGTAGTTTCGTCTCCTTTTATGCGCGTTCCTAATATAAGGCAGAGGTTGAAGTTGTTCCTTTCCAACTTATTTCTTAGCAGGCACCTATGTTCTTGTATTAGGGTTCTTTTTTTATTCCGTCGACTAAGGAGTGGCTGATGGACATCGATGCTAAACAGTTTTTACATACCCTTTTCTCTAGCGCAGTTAATGAAGCGCTACCTCGAAACCACATCGAACCTTTTCTTTCTGAATCTATTTTTTATCGCTCCTCCAATCAGGCTGGACGTACGGTGGTGATCGGTGCGGGTAAAGCGGCTGCGTCGATGGCAGCAGAGTTAGAAGCTGTATGGCGCGATAAGAAAAAGCACGACCTCGCACTTCGAGAACTCGAAGGTCTAGTGGTTACTCGTTACGAACATACCGCACCCTGCGAGCACATTGAAGTCATCGAAGCGGCGCACCCAGTACCCGATGAAATGGGGCTAGAAGTGAGCCAGCGAATGCTGAAATTGGTGAAGAACTTAAGTGGAGATGACACAGTGATCTGCTTATTGTCAGGCGGAGGTTCGGCACTGCTGAGTCTGCCCGGTGGTAATATCACTCTTGCTGAGAAGCAACAGATCAACAAAGCTCTGCTTAAGTCTGGCGCTGCAATTGATGAGATGAACTGTGTACGTAAACACCTATCGCTGATCAAAGGCGGGCGTCTTGCTAAAGCGGCCTATCCTGCAAGAGTAGTTTCATTGGCTATCTCAGATGTACCCGGTGATGACATCAGTGTGATTGCATCGGGTCCAACCGTTCCAGATACTACGACTCGCTTTGATGCACTCGCCATCTTAGAGCGTTATCGAATTGATATGCCAACGTCAGTATTTGAGTGGCTCAATAATCCAGAATCGGAGACCATCAAACCTGACGACTCATGTTGGAAGAGCGCTGAACACCATATTATCGCGACCCCGATGTCAGCGTTAGAGTCTGCCGCTGCGGAAGCTGAAGGGTTAGGAGTTCCTGCGTATATTTTAAGTGATTGCATTGAGGGCGAAGCGAGGGAGGTCGCTAAGGTGCATGCTGCGCTGGCGAAACAAGTGGCTAGCCGACAGCACCCTTTTAAGACGCCTTGCGTATTACTTTCAGGTGGAGAAACGACGGTAACCGTTAAGGGCAATGGTAGAGGCGGGCGTAACTGTGAATTTTTGTTAAGTTTATTCAATGAACTCAAAGGGCATGACAACATCTACGCACTGGCGGCGGACACCGACGGTATTGATGGGGTTGAAGATAACGCAGGGGCTTGGATCACGCCGAATACGTGGCAACAGAGTGAGGCACTGTCTTTGAAAGCGGAAACTTATTTAGATGCTAATAATAGTTATGACTTCTTTGACAAGGTTGATGTGCTACTAACAACGGGGCCGACACTGACCAATGTAAACGACTTTCGAGCGATTTTGATACTTTAAAGTTAACCTCCCTCTCATTTATTAAAATATATGAACCAATCGATTGGCCGTCTCATGCACAATAAAGGGGCGGTCAAAGTTATTTGTATCGTAGGACACTAAAGCTAAATCAATCGGTTGTAGGGATATGATATGTCTAAGATCAGGCAGAAGAACCAAGACTTAATCATTCAAGTGGCGTGTGAGCAGTTCGCGATGCACGGTTATGCTGCGACCAAAATGGTTGATATTGCCAAAGCTGCTGATATTCCAAAGCCTAACGTATTCTATTACTTCAGTTCAAAAGACAAGCTCTACAACGCGGTATTGGAGTCGGTGACGCAACCCTTGTTGGAAGCCTCTCGTCCAATTGAAGAGCTCGATGATCCTGTTGAGGCACTGTCTCAATACATCCAAACCAAGTTAATTATCTCTCGTGATCACCCACACGCCTCCAAAGTGTTTGCCAATGAAGTGATGTCGGGTGCCAAAGTATTACCAAAAGAGATTGGTGATGAGCTTTATAAACAATCCCAGATGATCATCGACAAGTTTGCTACTTGGTCTGCACAAGGGCTGATGGACAACGTGCCTGCACATCACCTAATGTTCACTATCTGGGCCGCGACTCAAACCTATGCTGATTTCGGCTGGCAGATTTGCAGTGTGATGAAAAAAGACCAACTCGATGACCAAGACTATGAAGACGCCGCTAAATTCATCACACAGTTGGTGATAAAAGGGTGTGGCGTAAAAAGCTAATCTATTTCAATTCAAAAACAAGGCCTGCAATTGCAGGCCTCAAATTTGTAATAGCAGCGACACTTGGTTAGGCACTCATTGCCAGCTTACCAAGCCTCATTGCGGCGGCGTGGTGGCGGTGCATGAGATGTTCCATATCGACACCTATCACTGCGCCATCGTTGACACGCCACTGTCCGGCTATCATCACTTTGTCTGCTTGTTGGGCACCACACAAAAGCAGTGCGGCGAGCGGATCGTGACTGCCAGAGAAACGAATATCATCAAGCTTGAACATAGCGATATCGGCTTGTTTGCCAACCTCAAGAGTACCGATATCGGTACGGCCCATTGCACGTGCAGACCCCGATGTTGCCCAGCGAAGTGCATCAAAGTGCGAGACATTGGCAGAGCCGTACTGTAGCCTTTGTAGATACATTGCCATTCGCACTTCGGCAATCATATTCGAACCATCATTCGAGGCCGAACCATCAACACCGAGACCGACTTTCACGCCAGCGGCTTCAAGGTCGTTGTTCTTACATATGCCTGAAGCAAGCATCATGTTCGATGTTGGACAATGGCTGATACCAACGCCTGCCGCCCCTAAACGTTTTATCTCTTCCGGATTGAAGTGGATACCGTGAGCTAACCAAGTTCGGTCATTGAGCCAACCCACATCTTCGAGATAATCGACCGGACGCAACCCAAATTTTTCAATACAGAAATCCTCTTCATCAAGGGTCTCGCATAGGTGAGTGTGCATCATCACGTTTTCACGCTCGCTAATTCGAGCTGTCTCTTTCATCAAATCTGTGGTGACCGAGAATGGTGAGCACGGCGCAAGGGCAATTTGAATCATCGCACCTTCATCTCGCTGATGGTAGTCTCGGATCAAGCGCTGGCTATCATCGATGATGGTTTGCTCAGTCTGGATGGTGTGCCTTGGAGGTAGCCCACCTTCATCTTCTCCTAAACTCATTGAGCCGCGAGTAAAGATAGCCCTAACACCGAGCTTTTCGGCAGCTTCGACTTGCAAGTCAATGGCGTGTTCAAGCCCGTTAGGAAGTAGGTAATGGTGGTCGGAAGCCGTGGTGCAACCAGACATCATCAGTTCGACCAAGGCCAGCTCAGTGGCGAGACTCATCATTTCGGCATCGAGGTTTGCCCAAACTGGGTACAAACTTTTCAGCCAATGAAAAAGCTCTTTGTTGAGCGCGCCAGGGTAGGCACGAGTAAGAGTTTGATAGAAGTGATGGTGGGCGTTAATCAGCCCTGGTGTGACAACATGACGCGAGGCATCAACACTGTAGTCGACAGGGATAGTTGGTTCTTGATGTTTGCCTACTAACTCGACAATGGTATTACCTCTGACGACGAGTCCGCCTTGTGCATCGGTACTTGTGCCAGTGTAAATTGCGAGTGGATTCTTAATCCAGATGGTTTCCATTCATAATAGTCCTTAGCCATCTCAGCCTTTTCAGGGAAGAGGGTCTTTGGTTTTGTATTGTTAACGATAAGGGTTTATGGAGCAGCGCGTTTCTCAACCCACTGCTGTATGCTTCTTTAACTGCTCTAAGTGCTCGGATTTCTCATGAACTCAAATCAGTTAAGCCTGAAACCACTAGCCAATCTAAGGCGTTTAGTTTGCCTTAACTTCTGTTGTTTCAGTTTGTTCTTTTTGCTGTAGTTCTGCGTTCTCTTCAAGTTCTGCCTGTTCTAGCATTTCAGCTTGCTCTTGCATCTCTAGCTCAACTTGAGCTTGGCTTTCGGCGAGTGCTTCTTGCTCTTCAGCTCGTGAAGATTTAGGTAGAATAAGATTCAGCAAAACCGTCATGATTGTCCCCGTCGTAATGCCAGAGTGTAGGAAGTTCGCTAAATCATGAGGTAAGTGCTGTAGCAGTCGTGGTTCGAAGGTTACCGCAAGCCCAGAAGCCAGACCGACACAGATCACTAGCGCGTTTCGTTTAGTGTCCGCAGCTTTTATCAACATACGAATACCCGCGTAGGCAATCATACCGAACATAACAAAACCCACGCCCCCTAATACTGGCTTAGGGATAGTGACGGCAATGGCGGCGAGTTTCGGAAACAGACCACCGAGGATCAGCAAACCACCTGTTGCAGCAACTACATAGCGACTGGCAACCCCAGTGATACCGACGATGCCTACATTCTGGCTGAACGAAGCGAGCGGCATAGCGGTGAGAATCGAAGAAAGCGTACTACCAAGTCCATCGCCCAGCAGACCGCGTTTTAGGTCTTTACCGCTGACTTGGGTTTGGCAGTTGTTGCCAAGCGCCATAAAGTCACCTGTTGCTTCAGCAATAACCACGATGTACACCAAGCTCATACTAATGATGGCGCTCATTGAGAATGTGAAGCCATATTTGAAAGGTTCAGGACCACCAATCCAAGCAGCAGAGCTAATTTGGTCTAGGTTTACCATGCCAAGTGATAGTGCCACGATGTAACCGCCCGCAAGGCCGATCACGATCGCGGAGGCAGCGACTGCGCCTTTGCAGTAAACGGAAACGCAAACCACAATGCCTAAAGAGACCAGAGCTAAAAAGAGTTTCGGCAGTGTGGCGAATTGTTCACTGTTGGCAGGCGAATCTCCGACCCAATTCATGGCAACCGGTAAAATGGTTAGCCCGATAAGAGTAACCACTACACCACTTACCACGGTAGGGAACAGTTTCCTTACCTTATCCATGTAAAAGCTGGCTGCAATCACCACGAAGGAGCCGATCAGGGCTGAGCCCATAATTGCACTCACGCCACCTTCATTACCAATAGAGATCGCGACGCCGAGAAAGGCGAAGCTGGAGCCCATCACTACGGGTAAACGGATACCAATTGGGCCAAAACCAAGACATTGGGCGACGGTGACGATCCCCGATGCCAGCAAAGCCGCGTTAATGAGCGAGACGATTTCAGTGCTGGGCAAACCAATGGACGCGCCAACAATCAGTGGTACTGCAACGATGCCGCCAATGGAGGCTAGCATATGTTGCAGAGCAAGTAGCAGGGTGAGCCCGTGAGGGGGTCTTTCATTTAGGGTATACAGAAGTTTCATTTGATATTCCTCTGCTTGTTTTTATGTTCACAAGCGAATGACAGTCAAATAATGACTTCTACAAACTGCGTAGGGTCATAAAAAAGGTGTACGAGGTATAACGCGTTTAAATACGTCGTGGGTTCCGTACAGTTAGCTTTCTTAACATTTGATTAGAACGCTTGGCTTGATTATTAAACCAAGCGTTCAAAGTGCGTGACTCAATGGTAGTTAACTAAGGCACCGAAAATTAGCCAATGAACACCAATTTAGCGATGAAGATAACCGCTAAGAAGTACATCGAGATAGAGACATCTTTGGTTTTGCCGGTTGCCAGTTTTAATACCGTGTAAGTGATAAAGCCAAGCGCAATCCCATTTGCGATTGAAAATGTGAGTGGCATCATTAACGCAGTGATTGCCGCTGGTGCAGCGTTAGTGAAATCTTTCCAATCAACGTGCTGCATGCTGCTCATCATCACAAATGCTACGTAGATCAGTGCGCCAGACGTTGCGTAAGCCGGGATCATACCAGCAAGTGGCGATAGGAAGATCGCAGCTAGGAACAGCGCGCCCACCACAATGGCAGAAAGGCCAGTACGAGCACCTGCTGCCACACCTGCAGCACTCTCGACGTAACTGGTTACTGGTGGACAACCCACACAAGCCCCGGCAACACTCGAAATACTGTCGGCTTTTAGCGCTTTGCTCAGACCTTCAATCTTGCCCGTTTCAGGGTTGGTTAGATGTGCACGTTCTGCAACACCCATTAAAGTACCCGCGGTGTCGAACATGTTTACAAAGAGGAAGGCTAAGATAACGCTGATCATAGAGACATTCAGTGCGCCTGCGATGTCCATTGCCATAAAGGTTGGTGCTAAGCTTGGCGGCGCTGCGAAGAAGCCGTTGTATTGCACTAGACCTAACATCATGCCGATAAGCGTTACACTCAAAATACCAATTAGTACTGCACCAAAGACTTTACGCTCACTCAGCACCGCGATGATAAGGAATGCGATAGCCGCGAGCAGTGCTTCTGGCTTAGTGAAATCACCAAGCGAAACCAAAGTTGCTGGGTTTTCGACGACAATACCTGCTGTTTTAAGACCGATCAGACCCAAGAATAGACCAACACCAGCGGTCATGGAGTAACGTAAACTCTCTGGAATGCTCTCTATAATCCATTGACGAACCTTGTAGAAGCTCATCCCGACAAATAGCACACCAGAGATAAATACCGCCCCAAGCGCTACCTCCCAGCTGTAGCCCATTTCACTCACCACTGTGAACGAGAAGAAGGCGTTGAGGCCCATACCCGGAGCAAGGCCAACCGGCCAGTTAGCAAACAGTCCCATTAACAGACAGCCAATCGCTGCACCAATACAGGTTGCAACGAACACAGCGCCAGAATCCATGCCAGATGCCGCCATGATCTGTGGGTTAACGAAGATAATGTAAGCCATGGTTGCGAAAGTGGTCACGCCACCAACCAATTCATTTTTTACACTGCTTCCGTGGGCCTTAATTTTAAAAAACTTCTCTAAAATTCCGTTATTCGCATCTTGGTTGAGTATTTCAGTTTTACTCTCACTCATGTCAGCAAGTCCTTTTATGTTGTGATCCATGTATTGAATACAGCGAGATTTCAATATTAAGGTTTCATATGTTTAAGATGATTTCTCTTTTTTTGGGCACGAACAAGCCTGACCAAGCTCGCTGACAGTAGTGGTCAGCGACGGCCCAGCAAAAATTAAGTGCGGCTAAAATTCCTTTATACGCGGTTTTTTGAGGTTAACTTCCGCGATATGTCGAGAAGCTGTAAGGGGATACTAAAAGAGGGACGTGATAATGCGCATTCGGATCATCGAGGCCGAAGCGAATCACGACATCGTCTAAGAAAGGCACGCCATCAAGTTCGATGCCTTTGCTTTTGTAATAATCTGCTACATAAAACACCAACTGATACTTGCCTGGGAGGAAGTTGTTACCAGCAAGAATCGGTGCATCTGTCCTGCCGTCGGAGTTGGTCATAACCGTTGCCAATTTTTCAGTTGAGTCTTCATTCACCTTGTAAAGCTCTACCTTGATCTCTGCTCCAGGTAGGCCGTGGGTGGTATCTAAAACGTGTGTTGTTAATCTTCCCATAATCCTTCACGGCGCGTTGTCGCGTCCTGTCCTTATGCTGTGTTTCATCTGCGGTTTTTTTGCCTGACAAACTGAAAGCCTGTTCACTTTGTCAGCACTAACTATGAACGAACTGTATACAATTAGTAAAGTCAATTGTAGCAAAAATGTTAACTTTAAATCGATTTTTTGATGCACCAAGTCTGTGCGTAATCAATAAAAACTTGCACCATAATTACTTAAGTTGTTGTTATTAAATGATTTGTGTTGCTTAATTTAACTTTAATAACGAAATCTTTACATTAAGATAAATTATTGTATACAATGAGTGTATGGGGTGAGGTTGCTCGTGGTTTCTAACTCAAAGAGGAAAACTGTGGGTGAGCGACTAAACCAAACACTAATGTTAGGAGTACTTGGATGAATAAGGATTATTCAAGAGATTTGATCGGGTATGGCGCTACCCCTCCAAATCCTCAATGGCCGGGTAATGCGCGTGTCGCGGTCTCCTTTGTATTGAACTACGAAGAAGGCGGCGAACGTTGTCTATTGCATGGTGATGATGAGTCAGAAGCATTTCTCTCAGAGATCCCATCAGCACAACCGATCAAGGGTGAACGTCACATCAGTATGGAATCGATTTACGAATATGGCAGTCGAGCTGGAGTGTGGCGCGTACTTCGCCTATTTGATGAATATGAAATCCCTCTAACCGTCTTTGCTGTGGCTATGGCTATCGAACGTCACCCAGATGTCGCCAAAGCGATGATGGAAGCGGGCCATGAGATTTGTAGCCACGGCTACCGCTGGATTGACTATCAATACATTGATGAGTCTGAAGAGCGCGACCATATGGTGAAAGCGATAGAGATCATCCAGCAAGTGACAGGCCAACGTCCACTCGGCTGGTACACAGGTCGAACGGGTCCAAATACGCGCCGACTTGTCGCAGAAGAGGGGGGCTTTTTGTACGACTCTGATGCCTACGATGACGATCTACCATACTGGCATACCGAGACTGGGCGTCCTCAACTGGTGATCCCTTACACCCTAGATGTGAACGATATGCGCTTTTCGACAGCGCAGGGCTTCAACTCTGGTGAACAGTTTTTCCAATACCTAAAAGACACCTTTGACGCTCTTTATATGGAAGGTGAAACCGCACCGAAAATGATGTCGGTTGGGCTTCACTGCCGATTGGTTGGGCGTCCGGGGCGAATCATGGCACTGAGACGTTTTCTAGATTACGTAAAACAACACGACAACGTGTGGCTATGTCGCCGTATCGATATTGCCAATCACTGGCATGAACACCATCCGTATAAAACGGGATAGTGGACTAGGAAAGCAGTAACAACTCACAACGATAAAAACAACACAAGCAAAGAGAGCAATAGCAAGGAGGCTAACAGTGACAGTATTTCGATCATGCCAACCCACAAAAATGGATCGCGATGAATTTGTCGCCCATTTTGCCGATGTGTACGAGCACAGCCCTTGGGTGGCAGAAGCAGTGTATGACCAAGGCTTAAATGCAGAAGATGATCATATCGAGAATCTTCACTTGAAGATGGCATCCACGCTTTTGCAAGCCGACCACGGCAAGCAGTTGGCTTTGATCAATGCTCACCCAGACTTAGCCGGTCGAGCAGCAGTAAATGGCGAACTCACAGAGTCGTCTACTAAGGAACAAGCGGGGGCGGGCATCGATAAATGCAGCGCCGAAGAATTTGAAAAATTCACTTCTTATAACAACAGCTACAAAAGTCGCTTCAACTTCCCTTTTATCATGGCGGTAAAGGGAGCCAATCGTTACCAAATTCTTGAGTCGTTCGAGATGCGATTAGGAAATGATAGTGAAACTGAGTTTGCTACGGCGATACAAGAGATCAACAAGATCGCAATGTTTCGTCTCTGGGATATGTAGGTTAACGGAGTTAGCAGCTATTTCAGAACCAACTTAATCCGCCAGGCGCTGAGCAGTCAGCCACTGAATCATTAAGTTCTCATTTTATTATTACTTTATTAATTTCATAGGATTACACGGACATGACCCATAAATTTGAACAGTACATAAACCTAGCAGACGAAAAACTCGGTGCGGAAGCGATCTTCGCCACGGACGATTTCTTTGCTGACAAAAGCCGCCTACTCAGCCACGCAGCACCAGTATGGAAAGATGACCTATACGATGACAACGGTAAATGGATGGACGGTTGGGAAAGTCGCCGTAAGCGTGGCGAAGGTTATGACTACTGTGTGATTCGCCTTGGTCTAGCAGGCACGATTGCGGGCGTTGATATCGATACTTCATTCTTCACAGGTAACTTCCCGCCTTCTGCATCGATTGATGCATGCTATTCACCACAAGGCGAGCCAACAGACTCTACTGAGTGGCAAGAGATCCTTCCTTCTATTGCTCTGCAAGGCGATCATCATCATCTTGAAGAGATTGAAAGTGAACAAGTATTTACGCACCTGCGTCTAAACATTTATCCAGATGGCGGTGTTGCACGTCTGCGCGTTTTCGGTCGTCCTAGTGTCGATTGGGATGCGATCGATGCACAACAGCAAATTGACCTTGCAGCGGTTGAACATGGCGGACGCGCACTGGCGTGTAGTGATGAGCACTACGGTAATAAAGCAAACATTCTTGGCCCTGGCCGCGGTGAAAACATGGGCGATGGCTGGGAAACAGCACGTCGTCGTACACCGGGTAACGATTGGGTGATTGTTGCGTTAGGCCACCCGGGAAACATCGAACGTATCGTTGTTGATACTGCGCACTTTAAAGGTAACTTTCCAGACAGTTGTTCAATTCAAGCGGCGTATGTGAAAGGTGGTACCGACGACCAAGTCGAGACGCAAAGTCTATTCTGGCGCGAGCTTCTACCGGCACAAAAGCTGTCTGCCCACAATATTCACGAATTCATTTCCGAGGTGAACGATCTTGGTGCGGTGACACACGTACGTGCCAACATCTTCCCAGATGGCGGTATCAGTCGTTTACGTCTATTTGGTACTAAAGCGAAATAGGTAAGGAAATGAGTATGAGTAATGGAATACGTCGTTTAGTGATCGAACCGTTAACCAAACAAGCGTTTGCTGAGTTTGGCGATGTTATCGAGTCTGATAACAGTGATTTTTTTATGATCAACAATGGGTCAACCCGTCGCTACCACAAGCTTGCGGCAACGGATGTGCAAGACCAAGGCGGAGAAGCCATCATCAGCATCTTCCAAGCCACTCCGCTGAAGTACCCATTGACTATCGAGATGTTAGAGCGTCACCCACTTGGCTCTCAGGCATTCGTTCCATTACTTGGTCAACCCTATTTAATTGTTGTCGCGCCAAAGGGCGAAAATCCGACATTAGCCAGCTGCCGAGCTTTTCTCAGCAATGGCCGCCAAGGAGTGAACTATCACAAAGGTGTGTGGCACCATCCCGTTCTCGCGCTTACCGATCAAGACCAATTCTTGATTGTGGATAGAGGCGGTGAAGGCCATAACTGTGATGAGGTTTATTTTGATAGCGACCTTGTGGCACTGCACTTGGAAGATCTGCCGACGGACAACAATAAGGAAGAGCAGCGCGTTGAAAATGCGCTGTGATACAGGAGTTTATTATGGATCCGCATATTACAGAATGGTTGAATTTGGCGATTCGCTGGATTCACATGATCGTTGGTGTCGCATGGATCGGCGCATCATTTTACTTTGTTTGGCTTGAAAATAACCTAAACAGAGTAAACCCCAAAACAGGCCTATCTGGTGATTTATGGGCGATTCACGGTGGTGGTATCTATCACCTTGAAAAGTACAAGCTTGCGCCACCAGAGATGCCAGAACACCTTCACTGGTTTAAGTGGGAAGCTTACTTCACTTGGATAACAGGTGTGTGTCTACTTGGAGTTGTCTATTACCTGAATGCCGAGATTTACCTGATCGCACCGGGCTCAGGCCTTGATTCGACGACTGCAATCGCGATTGGTATTGGTTCTTTTGTCGCTGGTTGGTTTATTTACGACCTGTTATGTGACTCTCCATTAGGTAAGACGCCGGTACTGCTTGGTATTGTGTTGTTCGTAATGCTGGTGGCCGCGACTTACGGCTTGACTCAAGTGTTTAGTGGCCGTGGTGCTTACATTCATGTTGGTGCGATCATCGGTACCATCATGGTGGGTAACGTATTCCGCGTCATCATGCCAGCGCAGCGTAACCTAGTGAAAGCGATTGAAGAGAAGCGCGAACCTGATCCAGCACTTCCAGCGAAAGGCTTACTGCGTTCTCGTCACAATAACTACATGACGCTACCAGTGTTGTTCATCATGATCAGTAACCACTTCCCGAGTACGTATGGTTCGAAGTACAACTGGTTGATTCTAGCTGGTTTGGCGGTATTCAGTATCTTGGTTCGTCACTACTTTAATACCCGACATGGCAGTCAGAAGTTTGCTTGGACAGTGCCAGTGGCTGCACTCGGTATGATTACGCTTGCGTTCGTGACCTCACCTTACGCGAAAAAGCAGATGACACCGACTCCAGTCGCGAAAGCGCCAGTGGTTGAGCAGGTGCAAAGCAGTGTAGAAGCGACACCAGTCGTGGAAAAAATTGCGGCAGGAGCTGTGGAATCTGACAATGGTGCTCAAGTTCAGCAAACAGCAGCCACTAATGCGCCAGCATCTTCGGACGCAGGCATTCGCTTTGAGACCATCAACCAAGTCATTCAAGAGCGCTGTTCGGTGTGTCATTCAGCTTCACCGACTCATGCTGCCTTTGCTGCCGCACCAGCCGGGGTCATCTTGGATACACCTGAAGAGATCAAAGCCAATGTACCAAGAATTATCGCTCAAACCGTAACAACGAAAGTCATGCCACTTGGAAACCTCACCCAAATGACAGATGACGAACGTACGCTTATCGGTGATTGGGCAGCACAAGGAGCCAAACTTCAATAGCAGCATCCTTTACCTAAGAGCGTGAGTCTTAGGTGAGGCTTGGGGAGAGTTTGGTTATACGGGCACGCGCCAAACTCGTCCCACCCTGTTTCCCCGGTTCCTATACCGGGGCTTTTTGCTTTTTGTGCTCGTCATTATTGCCAACAGCAAAAGTAGCCTTACTCAAACGATAGAGCAAACGTCAGCAGTATCGGTAAGGTCACGATACTTAAGAAGTTGCCAAACAGCACCATAGAGGCAACCTTAGGTGGCTCAACGTTGAAGCGTTCAGCAAACAAGTAGTTCATTACCGCTGGTGGCAGCATGGTGAACAGAACCATCATTTGAAGCTGTAGAGTTGGTAGTGGAATAAAGAAGTAAATGATGCCGAAAGCGACGGCTCCGGTGAACAGAGACTGAACCGTGCATAGTAAACCGACCTTGAGGCCGCTGAGTCTTAGGTTGACCATTTGTGAGCCAAGGGATAGCAGCATGATTGGCACGGCTGCTTGTCCCAGTAGCGATGTGGCTTCGTAAAGCGGATTCCACACCGCGACACCAGATAAATTGAGCGTCATTGCCACGGCTGCAGCAAGGAAAATCGGCATCTTGACGATCTGCTTTAGCGGGTTCCCTTCACTTAACAACACCAACCCCAAACTGATATGGATGCAAGCAGAAACCACGAACAATAGTACTGCTGGCGCTAAAGCCGTCTCACCAAAGGTATAGGTGAATAGTGGGATCGCAAGGTTACCGCTGTTGCGAAACATGTGCGGAGGTGCCCAAGCTTTGAAGTTGAGCTTAAAGATCTTGCAGATTGGAATCATTAATACGGCAGGTACTAATACTGCGACCAACGAGGCGGTAATTAGTGGTACTTGCTCAGTATCTAGCGGCATGGTTGCGAGTGAGGCAAACACTAAGGCAGGGATACACACGTCCATATTGATGCGGTTGATAGGCTTAAAGTCGGGCTTGAGCCAACGACCCACGGCAAAGCCAGCAGCAGCGAGCGCAAAAACGGGAAACAGAATGCCAACAACCTGCTCGAACATAGAATTCCTTTTCTAAGTAACGGATAAATAGGGGTATGCTCAACATAGATTCGGAAGGTTGAGCAACTTGCATAATTCTCTTAAGTTACCAACATAAATCGGTTACGTCGTGGGCATTTAGCACACAGTGATAATTTAATTATGTTTATTTGATTAGGATGCAAAAAAGACCAGAGGCAGGGGGGCGACTGGTCTTAGAAGGCGAGGTGAATAGAAAGCTAGGCGAATCTGGACGGATTATTGACAACGATTGTCGTTGTTACCTAGCGGGTGTTACTCGTTTTTAAGCCTAACTGACGAGTTTTTTGTACTCTTTGAAATTAGCGTCGTACGCCTTTTCACCGTAGACGTATGTTTCGCTGACGGTTCTGTCATCTCCAAGACTCATCAATACAAACAGTTTCTCTTCAAGCTTAGTTGCTTGCTCCATTCTAAAGCGCATTAGTTGAGTCGCGTGCATGTCGAGAACCACGAAATCTGCCTCTTTGCCCACTTCCAGGTTACCGATTTTGTCCTCTAGATGAAGAGATCGTGCACCACCTAACGTGGCCAAAAACAGCGACTTAGCTGGGTGTAGTTTCTTATGTTGAAGCTGCATGATCTTATACGCTTCGCTCATGGTCTGTAGGATAGAGAAACTTGTACCAGCGCCCACATCGGTACCCATACCAACACGGATCCCGTGCTCTTCCATTTCAGGCAGTCTGAACAGACCTGAACCCAAGAATAGGTTTGAGGTTGGGCAGAAAGCGATAGCAGATTCAGTATCGGCTAAACGCTTACACTCGCAATCAGACAAGTGAATGCCGTGTGCGAAAACCGAACGTTTGTGCAGCAAGCCATAGTGGTCGTATACATCTAGGTAACTGTCGCGTTCTGGGAACAGAGCCTTCACCCACTCAATCTCTTTCTCGTTCTCTGAAAGGTGAGTGTGCATGTACACATCTGGATACTCTTCTAACAGTTTACCTACGGTTGCCAGCTGCTCCGGGGTGCTCGTTGGCGCAAAACGAGGAGTCACTGCATACAGCAAGCGACCACGATTGTGCCATTTTTCGATCAGCTCTTTTGAATCAACATAGCCTGATTCTGGTGTATCGGTTAGGTAATCTGGTGCGTTGCGATCCATCAGCACCTTGCCTGCGATCATGCGTAGGTTACGTCTTTCCGCTTCTTCAAAGAATACGTTGACCGACTCTTTATGAACGGTACCGAACACTAGGGCTGTGGTTGTACCGTTGCTTGCCAATTCATCCAGAAATAGCTTCGCCACTTTGTGCGCGTAGACTGGGTTTTTAAAGCGTTTCTCTTCTGGGAAGGTGTAGTTCTCAAGCCAGTCAAGCAACTGTTCGCCATACGATGCAATCATACCGGTTTGTGGGTAGTGGATATGAGTATCGATAAACCCTGAGGTGATCAGCTTATCTTTGTACTCTTTGATATCGAGGTTTTTTGGCTGACGAGCAAGCACATCATCGGCACTGCCCAAATCAACCACATGGCCATTCTCAACCACTAAAATACCGTCTTCAAAATACTCATACGATTCTTCTAAACCGACATCCTTTGGGTCGGCCACGCTATGAAGAATACTGGCGCGATAAGCTTTGCGTTGCGTTGTCATGTTTACTTCCTTTTAATGCCCTCCAGTCAGGTTGTGGCGACTGGAGTCTGCGATTTGTGTTAGGCGATTTTCTCTTCCAGAGGGTGTTCGTCTACATCGCTTGTTTGCTTGGGATCGTTACGATCCTCAGTTTGATAATGTTGGGTCGGGCGCTTCTGTTCAAGCGCTTGTCCCTGATAGTGTGCGATTAGTTCACCGGCAACCGATACCGCGATTTCTGCAGGATGTTTTCCATTCACAGAGCTAATACCAATCGGACAAATCATGGTGTTGATCTGCTCTCGGCTATAGCCGCGTTGTTCCAAGCGGAAGTCAAACTTCTTGCGTTTTGTTAGTGAGCCAATCATGCCGAAGTAACGACTGTCTTCACGATCAATGATGGCTTTAGCAAGGTCGAAATCGAGCTGGTGGTTGTGGGTCATCACTAGGTAGTAACTGTTTGGTGGCATCTGTTTCACTTCACCGACTGGGTCGTCAGTGACAAGCTTTTTAACGCCTTGAGGTAAGGTTTCTGGGAACACTTCTTCGCGTTCATCAATCCACGTTACGCGGAAAGGCAGAGTGGCGACAATGTGCAATAGCGCCTTAGCCACATGGCCTGCACCAAATAGCACCAGATGGTTCTGTTGAGTACCAATCGGCTCGAAGCTCAGAGTAGCCATCCCGCCACAACATTGGCCAAGGCGAGCACCAAGGTTGAAGCGTTCGACTTTGAGGGACTTTTCGCTGGCGATCAGCATCTCGCGCGCCATTTTAGTCGCAACATGTTCAAGGTGGCCGCCGCCAATGGTCGCAATGATGCGATCGCGAGTGACCAGCATTTTTGTTCCGGCATCACGAGGCACAGAACCTCGATCTTCAAGAACCGTCACCATGACACACGGCTCGTAGTTCTCTTCCAGTTTTGCCAGTTCGTGAATCCAATTATCCTTAAACATACTTCCTCCAAAAGCTCCAGCTTGATGCTTCTTACGCCAGTCTATAGAGCTCCTTGCTCAATACTGCGGACTAGCGAGTGTCCTTGTTACCTGTTCGTCACAGCTTGATGATGTTAGGGCGTGTTGACCTTTCGTGGTTAAATTTTGTTCGAGATAAAAGCGTTTTAATCGCGGCGAGGGAGAAGTAGCCTAGTCATTCTAAGCAAATCTCCCTCAACAAAGAGTAAAACGCTTTTAGCCGAACCCTTCGGGCAGCGTTTGCTGGTCATTTCTACTGCGTTATCGGCTTCTCATGTAGGCTAACTACACATCAAAGCCTCTGCCTTGTATAAATACCCAGCAACTCGCTGCAAAAACCAGCTCGAAAGATCAACACGCCCTAATCACTACGCCGTCTCTTGCTCACTGTCGACCGATACCTTAGCGGGCTCTGAAACGGCTTGAACGGCCATCAGAATGCGCTCTGGTGTCGCGGGTGTATTTAGCTTCGGAATTGCCCCATCGACGGCGACTGAGTTAATGGCATCTTTGAGTGCACTCCACACAGACATCCCCAACATAAACGGTGGTTCACCAACCGCTTTCGAGTTGAAGACGGTGTCTTCTGGGTTACTGCGGTTCTCCAATAGATGCGTTCTAAAATCTATCGGCATATCGGCAATCGCTGGGATCTTGTAACTTGCAGGGCCATTGGTCATTAGGCGGCCTTGCTCATTCCATACCAACTCTTCGGTGGTGAGCCAGCCAGCGCCCTGAACGAAGCCCCCTTCTACTTGACCGATATCGATAGCAGGGTTCAATGAAGCCCCTACATCGTGCAAGATATCGACGCGCAGAATTTTGTTCTCACCTGTTAGTGTATCGATGATCACTTCAGAACATGACGCGCCGTAAGCGTAGTAGTAGAACGGACGGCCGCGCGCTTTCTCGTGATCGTAATAGATCTTCGGAGTGCGGTAGAAGCCAGTGCTGGAGAGCGAGATTTGGTTAAACCAAGCCAGTTCGACAAACGCGTTGAAGGTCATGATCTCGTCGCGGATCTGTACCATACCGTTCTTGAATACCACTTCTTCTTGCGAGACTTTGAAGTGCGAGGCTGCAAAGTCGATCAGTCGTTGTTTAATCGTTATTGCGGCGTTCTGCGCGGCCTTACCATTGAGGTCGGCGCCCGATGAGGCCGCGGTTGGTGATGTGTTCGGAACTTTGTCTGTGTTTGTAGCGGTGATCTGGATACGTTCGACATCGACTTGGAACTCCTCTGCAACGATTTGCGCCACTTTGATGTTCAAGCCTTGGCCCATTTCCGTACCGCCGTGATTCAAATGAATACTGCCATCGGTGTAGATATGGATAAGCGCACCAGCTTGGTTCAAGAAAGTTGCGGTAAACGAGATGCCGAATTTCACCGGAGTGATTGCCAAGCCTTTTTTCAAGATAGGGCTCTGCTTGTTGAACTCATCAATTTCTTTACGGCGAGCGTGGTAGTCACTGCTGCGTTCAAGCTGTTCGGTTATCTCAGGAAGAAAGTTGTCTTCAACGGTTTGGTAGTAATGGGTCACGTTACGGCCTTCTTCGCCGTAATAGTTCGCCTTACGTATTTCCAATGGATCTTTTTTCAGGTAACGAGCGATCTCATCCATGATGTGTTCAATTGTCATCATGCCTTGAGGACCGCCGAAACCACGGTAAGCGGTGTTAGATGCGGTGTTGGTTTTGCAGCGGTGTCCTACCACGGTTGCATCGCCAAGGTAGTAAGCGTTGTCTGAGTGGAACATCGCGCGGTCAACAATCGAGCTTGAAAGGTCAGGCGAGTAGCCACAGTTACCTGCTACGGTAATATCGGCACCTTGAATTACGCCGTTGTCATCAAAACCGACCGTGTATTGGTTGTAGAATGGATGACGTTTGCCCGTCTGCTGCATATCTTCGTTACGCAGTAGGCGCATTTTAGTTGGTCGACCGGTTAGACTGGCGACGACTGCAGCGATACACGCAGGAGATGCTGCTTGAGTTTCTTTACCACCAAAGCCACCACCCATGCGGCGCATATCAATCACGACTTTGTGCATTGGCACCCCAAGCACTTCTGCAACCAATTTTTGTACTTCAGTCGGGTTTTGTGTCGAGGTGTAAACAATCATCCCACCGTCTTCAGTCGGCATTACACTACTGACTTGAGTTTCAAGGTAGAAGTGTTCTTGACCGCCGATCTCGAGATCACCAGATATCACATGTTTGGCTTTGGCTAGTGCCGCTTTTGAATCACCACGTTGTTGTGTGTGGCTCTCTGTCACGAAGTGCTCTTTAGCTAAAGCTTCTTTTACATCGAGAATCGCTGGCAGTTCTTCGTATTCAATGATGGCGGCGTGCGCTGCTTTGCGTGCCGTTTCTAAATCGTTGGCCGCCACAGCAATCACTGGCTGGCCGTAGAATTCGACTTTGCCGTCTGCGAGTAGCGGATCGCCAGGAAGGATGGCACCGATATCCAGTTCGCCCGGTACGTCTTTAGCTTGAATTGCGATAGCTACGCCTTCAAATTCGTAACACGGCGATACGTCAATTTTGGTGATTTTTGCATGTGCTTGAGTACTAAGGCGCGCGTAGACGTGCAGTTGGTTTGGGAACTCTAAACGGTCATCGATGTAGACCGCTTCGCCCGTTACTTGCTTTGCTGCGCTGTCGTGTTTAACGCTTTTACCCACGCCAGTTTTAAGATCTTGTTTTGCGATGGTTACCATCTCTTCATGGGTCATCGCCTGTTTGTTTTTGTTAGACATAAGACGTTACCCTTGTTTCGATTTGATTGTGCTTGTTCTGCTGTTCAATGAAGTAACGGCGCAACATATTGGCTGCCGACAATGAGCGATACTCTTGGCTTGCTCGAAAATCAGAGAGTGGCTCGAAGTCTTGATACAGTTCTTGCATCGCTTCTTTAATTGTAGCCTCTGTCCAAGGGCTGCCTAATAACGTATTTTCACAACGAGCTGCGCGCTTAGGCGTTGCAGCCATACCACCAAAGGCGATACGAGCGTGCGTTACTTTGCCTTCTTCCACCTGAATGTCGAAGGCGCCACACACGGCAGAAATGTCATCATCTAGACGTTTGGAGAGCTTGTAAGCGCGGAAGCTATCGCTACTTGGTTTAGGAATAATGATCTGCTCAATAAACTCACTCTCTTTCTGAGCGGTGATTTTATAGCTGATAAAGTAATCTTCGATCGGCATGGTGCGCGACTCATTACCACAGCGCAGTTTGATCTTGGCATCTAACGCAATCAGTAGCGGAGGCGTATCACCGATAGGGGAAGCATTGGCTACGTTGCCGCCAATAGTGCCTTGGTTACGTACTTGCAGTGACGCAAAGCGGTGAAGCAGTTCGCCAAAGTCTGGGTAGTGTTTTTTCAGTAGTGAGTAAGCGTCACTGATTGGAAGGTTAGCACCGATGATAAGGTCAGTGTCTGTCTCTTTACACAGCTTCATGTCTTCGACAAGGTTGACGCTGATAAGGGTTTCAATCTCACGGTGAAACTGCGTGACTTCCAGTGCTAGGTCGGTGCCGCCTGCAACCAGCTTAGCTTTCGGGTGAGCGATGTACAGTTTTGCTAGTTCATCAATACTTTTAGGAGAGAATGCCGTGAGGTGACCTAAACGAAGGTTTGCTTCAGTGCCTTGAATGCTCTCTAACTTTTCAATGGTTTTGCGTTCAAGTTCAGCGAATTGGTCGATAAGAGGTTGGTCTGTAGACAAAGACATCGCAGCATCAACAATTGGTCGGTAACCCGTACAGCGACATAAATTGCCTGCCAGAGACTCCATCACATCTTCTTTGCTAGCGTTAGGTTTGTTCTTGCCAAGCGCGAACATCGACATGATGAATCCCGGTGTACAGTAGCCACACTGTGAGCCATGAAAATCCACAACCGCTTGTTGTACAGGGTGCAGAGAGCGATCTCGGTTCTGTAGATCTTCGACGGTAATCAGTTGCTTGCCGTGCAGAGCAGAAACGAACGTTAAGCATGAGTTTACTGAGCGATACTGTAATTGCCCGTCTACCACTTCACCTAACACCACAGTACACGCACCGCAATCGCCTGAACCGCAACCCTCTTTGGTACCTGTCTTCTTGACGTTGGTACGAAGGTAGTTAAGTACGGTCATATTCGGCGACAGATTGTCTTCGTGTCTTATTTCCTGATTGAGCAAAAAAGTAATCAAGAGACCTCCTTGTATATCGACATATTCCATGTGTAATTTTTTTGACTTCTTGGTCAATAATTATTCATCCTGACCCTGTGGTCAACTATTTATTTACAAAAATGCAACAAAGAGGTTTTGGTTAAGATTGTATACAATAATTTTTTGGTTTTAATTTGTTGTTTTTAATTGAGTAAATTTGGAAATTGAGGATTTAATAGGGAGAATTAATTTACTTCTATGTATACAAATAATGTTTGGATAATTGGAGGGTTTTGGTGAGTATTCGGTCGTGGCTGTGGGGCAAAATTCGATAGTAAAGCGAACAAAAAGCACAGAAAATGAGTTGTGAGAGAGTATGACTTTTGGTACCAGGCATGAAAAAAGCGAGTTCAGAACTCGCTTTTAGAGAGGGATTAACTTGTTCAGAAAGTGTTCGAACTAGGACTTGCTCTTGAGAAGATCAGAGAAAACCACATGCAGATCGCTAGATGCGGTGCTGCTGTCTAGATTGAGCTTAGAGCGAATATGGTTCAAGTGTTCACGCATTAAATCAACCGCTTGCTCTTCGTCACCTGACTCAATGGCATCAAGTAGCTGCTCATGCTCGTCCTGAGAACAGTTTGAATGAGTACCTGTTTCGTACTGGGCGATTAAAAGAGAAGTTTGTGAAACTAAGCTACGTTGGAAAGCCAATAGTGGTGCGTTTTCTGCCATTTCAGCAAGTTTGATGTGGAACTCGCCAGACAGTCGCAGGCCCGATCCGTAATCGCCTTGTTCAAAGGCGCAGTTCTCTTTCGCAACCAGTTTTCTGCATTCTTGAATTTGAGCTTTGGTGGCGTTATTAACCGCAAGTTCAGTGATGGCCAACTCCATCACTTCACGTGCTTTGAAAATCTGTTTTGCTTCATCAACCGTTGGTGCGGCAATCACGGCGCCTCGATTTGGTCGAATAACCACAACTTGTTCTAACGATAGACGCAGTAAGGCACGACGGATGATGGTGCGGCTTACGCCAAAGATTTCTGCTAATGCTTCTTCGCTCAGCTTGGTGGCTGGTGGCAGCCTTTGTTCTAGTATCGCATCGAAGATATGGCAGTAAACAACGTCATCTTGGGTTTGCCCCGTTACTTTTGTTTTTACACCTTTTGAGACAGAGTTTTTGAGAGCTGTCATAGAGATAAATGCCCTTGTTTAGTCGAGTAGGGATTGTTGAGCATATTGCACTGGTATTACTCTATATTGTATACACTTATCCATACAATGCTACTGCTAGAGACCAATAGGTTAGAGAGTTTGCGCATATCTGATAACAATTGAGACACAGTTTCATCTTGCCCGAAAACTGTGCCGCTGAGTATGAGATCTTTCCAATATGATTTGTCGAAGTGGTGACTCTTCGCTGTGTTAAACGCGGTTATCGCCGCCACTGTAGGCAACAATTTGGCTTATCTCACTCAAGCTTCTTCCTGACTGTTGCTGCCACTCGTTAAACGCGTTACTTGCCGCTTGTTGAGCACGTTTGGTGTTGCGTCCGCTGTCGATAACACCCGTTGTGCGCAGGTGTGCTTCGACGTCTGTCGACAAGATAAACGTATCTTTACCCATTTGACGTAGGGTGTAGGCACCAGTGTTACCACCGAGCCGTTTACCGTGCTTTTTAAGGTGATCCCAAAGTTCGGTAATGCGTTCTGATGGCCACTCTGCAACCATTTGAGCGAAGCTGCCGTATTCACGCTGAGCGTTGCGGATCATCATCGCGTTCGCCGGGATCGTCATGACTTTGGTTAGGTGGCGAATAATGCGAGGGTCTTGCGCTTTTTGCTCCCACATCTCGTTCGGTAGCATCAACATCTTCTCAACATCGAACTCAAAGAATACCTCTTCAAATTGAGGCCATTTCTTCCTCACTACACTCCAAGAAATACCACACTGAAATACTTTTTCGGTAAAGGCAGCGAGCCAGCGATCATCACTGATCTGCATCAGTTCATCGTGGGTCAGTGGCTTGCGAACGATCTTCTCAAGTTCAGCTTCGCCACCCTTACGGTGAGCTGCTCTTTGATAAATGGTTTCAAATTTTTCTTGGGTCATGACGGGTTCCAAATTACTTCGAGTTTTTAGGCGGCTTCTTTTTGTAGTTGAGCCAGCACATCGTGTAGTGATGGGCTAATGGTGTGGCCGAGTGCTTTCACCTCTTCACATGGCTCGACCAAGTCGGGGATTTGGAAGCTTATCATGTTGGCGGCCATAGAAGCGCGGATACCGTTGTTGGAGTCTTCAAAGGCAAGGCATGATTCCGGAGCAACGCCAAGACGTTCTGCCGCTAATAGGTAGATCTCTGGATGTGGCTTACCATTCGTTACCTCACAGCCAGTGCTTAGAGATGTGAAGTAAGAATCTAACCCTGCTAACTCAAGTTTCTTCTTGGCGATATCCAGTTGGGTCGAAGTCGCAACTGCCGCTGGAATGTTGTTTGATTTCAACCACTCTAAGAGCTCAATCACGCCCTCTTTTACGGGAATAGCCTGGTTCTTTACGATTGCACTGTAGCGAGTGCGCCACTCATTATTGAGGGCCGGATAGTCGAGATCTTCGCCGTAACCGTTGCGGAAAATTTGTTCGATGGTTTTAGCATTGCAGCCGATGATGCCGAGGTAAACATCTTTTAGAAAAGGGACCCCTTGTGCGTGACATGCTTCTTCAAAAATCTGCATACACAGGCGCTCGGTATCCAGAAGTAGCCCATCCATATCAAAAATTGCTGCTTGGAATTTCATAGTTGCGGTTCTTGTACCATCGTCTTAACGGAAAGTGGCTATTTTGACACACCCGAATAACTTAGGCGAGTTAAAGCTCCGTGAATAAACGTTCAATAATATGTTGATTCGTCTTCAATACTCCCTTGATGTCTGAGAAAAATCATATGCATATCATTGCCTTAATAACGATTGGATCTGATGGGTTTGTTTTATAGATTTCCGCGTTCTAACAGAAACAATGAATATTAGTGTGCATAACAAATCGGCGTCGTTATGAAGGTAAATGATCACAATCTAGATACTTTTTGCTCTGTTACCGTGACCATAATCTTATAAAAAACAATCTATTAGAATGGTCAATTAGAGTGTGACCTAGCAATAAGTAAATCGTTGACCATATAGAGAAAATATCCCTATTCCATGTTTTAGGTAGGGTAGCTTATGTTGTATTTTGAGTTTCTATTTTTGTTAGTTGTCCTCTATATCGGTTCTCGATATGGCGGTATAGGTTTGGGTGTTGTTTCTGGTATTGGTTTGGTGATTGAGGTCTTCATTTTTAAGATGCCACCAACCTCACCACCAGTCACGGTAATGCTGATTATTCTTGCGGTTGTGACCTGTGCTTCCATCTTAGAAGCCGCTGGTGGTTTGAAATACATGCTGCAAGTGGCGGAGAGGGTGTTAAGAAAGAACCCGAAACGCGTGACTTTGATAGCGCCGTTTGTGACTTACTCGATGACATTCCTTTTAGGCACAGGCCATGCAGTTTACTCAATCATGCCTATCATCGGCGATGTTGCGCTTAAAAATGGTATCCGTCCAGAACGTCCAATGGCAGCCGCTTCAGTGGCTTCACAATTGGCTATTACCGCGTCTCCAATCTCAGCAGCCGTGGTTTACTACTTGGCGCAGCTGTCTGATATTCAGCACTCGATTACTTTATTGTCTATCTTGCTTGTAACTGTACCTGCAACGCTGTTTGGTACGTTGTTATTGTCTCTGTACAGCTTGAAGCGCGGTAAAGAGCTAAATGACGATCCTGACTACCAAGCGAGACTAAAAGACCCAGAGTGGAAAAAGCGCATTGAAAGCACCACTGCGACTTCTTTAGATGAAGTGCTACCAACGTCGGCTCGTAATGCTGTATTGATCTTTCTACTTTCAATTGTGGTGATCGTTATTGTGGCGATGGTGCCAGAGATCAGAACCATAGTAGACGGTGAAAAACCAATCAAGATGTCGGTGATCATCCAAATGATGATGCTCTGTTTCGGCGGTATCATTTTGCTGGCGACTAAAACCGATCCGCGTGACGTGCCAAATGGTGTGGTATTCAAATCAGGCATGGTGGCGGCGATCGCAATCTTCGGTATCGCTTGGATGTCGGATACTTATTTCCAATACGCCATGCCTCAGTTTAAGTCGGGCATCGTTGAGATGGTAACTCACTACCCATGGACGTTCGCACTGGCGTTATTCATTGTATCTGTAGTGGTGAACTCTCAAGCAGCAACCGCACGTATGATGCTGCCGGTAGGTCTTGGTCTAGGGTTAGACCCAGCACTGCTTATCGGCTTGATGCCAGCAGTTTACGGCTACTTCTTTATTCCTAACTACCCATCAGACATCGCAACAGTGAACTTCGATGTTTCAGGCACCACTAAGATTGGTAAGTGGTACTTCAATCACTCATTCATGTCTGTCGGTTTGATTGGTGTGGTGGGTGCATGTTGCTTAGGCTACGTGTTAGCTAAGGTGTTTATAGGCTGATATAAATATCAATGAGTTAGTAATAAAAACAGCGCTGATTAAGGCGCTGTTTTTGTATTTGTTTGATGGTTGAATTTATAAGATGTTGTTGTTAAATTGAATGAATGCAAACGAATCCTACACTTTCATCATTCATTATCTGGTGGCGCTCTAATTAGAGCGGCGCGGGATTCTTACATTCTTAAGCTGCTGGTAGGTAGCTAAGAATGTCATCTCTTTTGTATCTCCAGTAGCGGTTTATTTTTACTAGGAGATACCATTATGAAAACCAATCAACACACTGATCCAAAAGAAATTATCCTTACTGGTGACAGAGCCACAGGTCCTCTGCACTTGGGCCATTACGTGGGTTCACTCAAGCAGCGTGTGGCTTTGCAATCACAACATGAGCAGACGATTCTGGTCGCGGACATGCAAGGCTTAACGGATAACGCGCACAACCCAAGTAAAGTCTCTTCCAACATCTTAAACGTGGTGGCTGATTATTTAGCTGTTGGCATTGACCCTTCTCAAACCACGATCTGCCTTCAGTCACAAGTTCCTGCGCTTGCAGAGCTGACCATGTACTACAGCAACCTTGTCTCTATCAGTCGATTAGAACGCAATCCTACAGTGAAAAGTGAGATTCAAAACAAGGGCTTTGAGCGATCTATTCCGGCAGGCTTCTTAACTTATCCTATCTCTCAAGCCGCCGACATTACGGGCTTTAACGCTACATTAGTGCCTGTTGGGGACGACCAGTTACCAATGTTAGAGCAAACCAATGAGATCGTGAGAAAGGTAAATGGTTTAGCTGGACGTACCATTTTGAATGAGAGCCGACCTCTGCTCAGTAATGCTCCGCGTTTACCCAGTACTGACGGTAAGAACAAGATGTCGAAGTCTATGGGCAATGCCATCAATTTGGGCGCGAGTGAAAAAGAGATCTCTACAGCTGTAAAATCTATGTACACCGACCCAAACCACCTGCGAGTTGAAGACCCTGGCACTGTAGAAGGAAATGTGGTGTTCACTTACCTTGATGCGTTCCACTCAGATAGGAATTACGTTGAGCAGCTTAAAGAGCACTATCGACGTGGTGGGTTAGGTGATGGCACGACCAAGAAAGTCTTGGAAGAGTGTCTGCAAGAGATGCTTCGCCCAATCAGAGCACGTAGGGCCGAGTACCTTGATGATAAGGCTCAGCTATTGGAAATCTTATCTATTGGCAGCCAGCGTTCGAGAGAAAAAACAGCCAAAGTTCTGTTTGATGTGAAGGGTGTTTTTGGGCTCAATATTTTCTGAAAGTCTCAAAGGTATCTCGATGCAATATTGAAAACTTGCAGCGTCGGCAGGTTGCGACCAAACCAATGAGGCTCACACCGAGCCTCATTAAATTCAATCTTTTCAAATCCTAAACCGGCTCGCCAGCTTCATCCTCTTCGACAATATCTGTCTCTAGGCTTGCTTCTTCTAACCATCTAACAATGGCAGGGCTATTAAGTACACGCTCTTGATAGCGAGTCGCAGCTTCTGAAAGTTCGATGCCATAGGTTCTGAACCTTAGAGCAAGAGGCGCATACATGGCATCAGCGATAGACCACTCGCCGAAGAGCCAACCATCAGAGTACTTTTCACCTTGTTCGGACCATAGGGTATCCACTCGCTCAATATCTTTCTTAGCCGCCTCACTTAATATCACTTTTCTACGCGCTCGGCAGTTCATCGGGAGCTCTTCTCTTAGAGCAAAAAAGCCAGAGTGCATCTCTGCTGATATCGCTCGAGCGTGAGCACGCTCTGACGCAGACTCCGGCCATGCGGCACCACCGAGGTGTACTTCGTTGATGTATTCTAAAATCGCAAACGAGTCCCACACTGTGATGTTGTCATCGACCAGTGTTGGCACTTTTGCTGTTGGAGTGATCTCAGAAAGCGTTTCATAGAATTCTGGTGTGAATAGTGTCAGTTTGGTGATCTCGGCGTCGAGGTTGTGCTGAGCTAAAATCAACCAAGCACGAAGTGACCAGCTAGAGTAATTTTGATTAGCGATGAAGAGTTTCATAGAGGCTTCCTTGCGTTAAGTTTGTCTGACTATCAGCTTAAGAGATTGTATTGCGCGCCACTAACGGATAATTTTGATGTAATACATTAATAAAAACGATGGGTACCAAATCGATATGGATATTGATGCGCTAAGGGGCTTTCTCGCCTTTGTCGAAACCAGCAGTTTCACCCGAGCTGCCAAACAGATAAACCGCACTCAGTCTGCATTTAGCGCTCAGATGCGCAAGTTAGAGGAAGAGCTCAACGTCACCCTGTTCCAAAAAGAGGGGCGCAACCTTGTGCTAACCGAAGCTGGTTTAGCACTGCGTTCTCATGCTGAACAACTCGTGGCGTTACACAATACGGCGCTGAAACAGGTCAAATGTTACGAGAACAAACAGCCGCTGAGACTGGGTTGTCCTGAAGACTACAACGACACTTTGTTGCCTAAGTTTATTGAGGTGTTGATGGAAGCTGAACCCACTTGTTCGATTCAGGTATTCAGCCAACCAAGTATTACGCTACGTGAATGGCTCGATGATGGCCGACTTGATGCAGCGATTGTTACGCGTGCGCCTGATAGTGAAGAGGGTTACTGGCTGGCCAATGATGTTGGGGTGTGGATAGCGAGCCAAGACTTTGATTTCGATACTCATGAATCGCTGCCGTTGGCGCTGTTTCAAACCGATTGTAAGTACCACGCAGCCGCAGTGAACGGGTTAACCAAGCAAGGCACCGCCTATCGATTACTGGCTTGTAGCAATACAGCATCGGCTCAGAGCGCCATTGTGAGAGCTGGCTTAGCTGTTGGGGCGATGGGTAAATTGAGCGTACCGCCGGAGCTTAAGATCCTCGAAAACATGCCCTCACTCCCCGCTGTAGAGATAGCTCTGATATTGGGTACTCAACATCACCCTCTGTTAGACAAAGATCTTTTAAATCGACTGGGCGATCTCAACCTCTCTCATTAAGGCTATCAGAGTTCTCAATTCTACATAAGCGTCTATTGCAAAATACCCAGTCGCTTAAGCTTGCGATAAATGGTGTTACGACTAATACCAAGCACCCTCGACGTTTTACTGATGTTGCCTTGGTTCGCTTGATAGGTTTGAACTAAGGTCTCTTCCACTGTGCTTTGCAGATCGTTATTACATGGCGCTTGAGTGCAAGTGATAGGGCTTTGATTCGCCAGTTGCTCGGCTAGCTGTAAAGGAACATGCTCTAGTTTTAGTTGCGGCTCACCGCTCGACATTAAAGCGGATACTTTGAGTAGATTATCCAGTTCACGAATGTTGCCTGGCCACGGATAGGAGCAAAACAGAGACATCAGGTGCGAACAGATAGTTTGTTCTGACTCTGCGTATTTGCGATAGATGGCTTCAATCAATTCCTGTTTATCTTGTCTTTGACTGAGGCTTGGTAGGGTGAATATCAAACCATTGAGACGATAGTAAAGATCTTGTCTGAATTGACCTGTTTCGACGAGCTGGGTCAAGTCTTTGTGGGTCGCTGCTATGATCTGGCAATCGACTTGATAGCTTTGGTTAGAACCAACTGGCACTACCGATTTGTCCTGCAAGACATGAAGTAAACGACACTGAGCTTCTAACGGCATATCAGCAATCTCATCCAAAAATAAGATCCCTTTGTCAGCTTGACGGATCTTGCCTTGAAAACCTTGTTTGTTTGCGCCAGTAAAAGCCCCCGGCGCATAACCAAACAGCTCAGACTCAATCAAATCTTTCGGTAGGGCACCACAATTTACGGCCACCAAAGGACTGTTGTTGCGTTGACTCTGCTTATGCAGTGCTTTGACAAACTCGCCTTTACCAACACCTGTTTCTCCAAGTATCAGAAGGCTGATGTCTTTATCTATGACTTTACTGGCTTGTTGCCACGCTTGTTCTATCTGTTGATCGCCATGGTGTAACTCACATGAGGCAGTGATTGCGCGGCTGCGTTTTGGTGAGGGTGTGTTGAGGCTCTTTTTCTCAAACACAAAAGACGATTCAGATCGATTGAAGAGCTGGTCAATACTTTCACCGAGTATTGAGCCCTGTTGCAACAGCTGTGATGCAACTTGATTGTGTGCCAATACCTCTCCCGCTTCATTAGCAATGACAATGCCTTGCCAACCGCTGTGCAGCAGTGACTTTTCACATGCGAGGTCGATGCGAGTGGAGCCTTGCGGAATGTGGTTGAGCAATTGGTTCTCTACCAACTGGACCATATTCTGCACCAACAACTGTACTGAACTGTCGTGTTGCTGCTGCTCACTGGTGATATCTAAAATGCCGACCATCTGCCCTTGATGATCAAAAATAGGGTTCGCTGAACAACTGATAAAACGGTGCTGATGAATGAAGTGTTGTTCACCAATAATCGTCACAGGTTTGGCTTCAATTAGCGCGGTGCCAATGGCATTGGTGCCCTTGAGTTGTTCCTTCCAACACGCTCCTGAGCTCAATGCAATACTGGTGAGCTTCTCTTCAAAGCGCTTCTGTCCCCAACTCGCCAGTATCACCCCGTCGGTATCGGTCAATATGAGTCGACTGTCACTACGGGCAAAAGTCTGGTTAAACAGCGGCAGGGCCATGCGTTGCACAGTTTCAATGAGCTGCGATGAGTGAAAACGACGCTCTTTGAGCATCGCATTTGGCAGTCGAATGTCGTCGGGCAGTTTTCTGGGTTTTAATCCCGCCTCACTGCTGCGATGCCAAGATGAAGTTAGCCACTCTGTAGGATTTGTATGTTGAATCTGCATAACTGTTCCATGTTGTTACAGTAAAGGTGTACCAATTTGGAACAGTTGAACACTGGAGCAATCTCCGTACGACGATTCAATTCCAACTCACCATTGGTTGTAAACGTTTGGTAATCATAGTTTTACAAGTTGTTAACAACAAGGTTTTCGATGTTGGCGTGTGACTTGCGTTGTTTGGTATGTGAACAAAACACGAAATGACAGTGTTTTAAACAGAAACCATGAACATGACATGGCGAATTTTCAAATACTTAGACAATCACAGAAGGATCTCACTATGATTTACGCACAGCCTGGCAGTGACAATGCAGTCGTCAATTTTAAGGCTCAGTACGATAACTTTATTGGAGGGGAGTGGGTCAAACCTACGTCTGGCGAATATTTTGATAATCGCTCACCGGTCAATGGACAAGTTTATTGCCAAGTAGCGCGCTCGACAGAAGCGGACATCTCGTTAGCACTAGACGCAGCACATGCAGCGCGTGCAAGTTGGGCGGCGACCAGTGTTGCTGAACGCTCGAATATCTTACTTAAAATTGCGGACCGAATTGAAGCGAACCTAGAAGAGATCGCGGTTGCTGAGACATGGGAAAACGGCAAACCAGTTCGTGAAACTCTGGCGGCAGACATCCCGTTAGTTGTGGATCACTTCCGTTACTTTGCGGGTTGTATTCGAGCGCAAGAAGGCAGTGCAGCGGAGCTTGATTCAAACACCGCTAGCTACCACTTCCCAGAGCCAATTGGCGTAGTCGGTCAGATCATTCCTTGGAACTTCCCAATCTTAATGGCGGCTTGGAAACTGGCTCCAGCACTCGCGGCAGGTTGTTGTGTGGTGATGAAACCTGCAGAGCAAACGCCGACTTCAATCTTAGTATTGATGGAAAAGATTGCAGATCTTCTACCTGCTGGCGTGGTTAACATTGTTAATGGTTTCGGTAGTGAAGCGGGGCAAGCCCTAGCGACGAGCGATCGCATTGCTAAGCTAGCATTTACAGGCTCGACTGAGGTTGGTCATCATATTCTAAAATGTGCGGCTGAAAGCTTGATCCCATCAACGGTAGAGCTGGGCGGTAAGTCTCCAAACATTTACTTCCCGGATATCTTTGATCATGAAGATGAGTATTTAGATAAGTGTGTTGAAGGTATGTTGCTGGCATTCTTTAACCAAGGTGAGGTGTGTACCTGTCCTTCACGTGTGCTGATCCACGAATCGGTATACGACAAGTTCATTGCGAAAGTGGTTGAGCGCGCTCAAACCATCAAGCAAGGAAACCCGCTCGATACCGACACTCAGGTAGGCGCACAAGCCTCTCAAGAGCAGTTCGATAAGATTCTTAGCTATCTAGAGATTGGCCGCCAAGAGGGTGCGAAAGTTCTCACTGGTGGTGAAATCGCGCAACAGCCAGATGATCTTGGTAACGGCTATTACATCCAGCCAACCATGCTGGCGGGTCACAACAAGATGCGTGTTTTCCAAGAGGAGATCTTTGGCCCTGTTATTGCGGTAACGACTTTTAAAGATGAAGCAGAGGCACTGGCGATCGCCAATGATACAGATTATGGCTTGGGTGCTGGTGTATGGACTCGTGATGCCAACCTTGCTTACCGCATGGGTCGTAACATCGAAGCGGGCCGTATTTGGGTGAACTGTTACCATGCTTATCCAGCGCATGCAGCGTTTGGTGGATACAAGAAATCAGGCATCGGCCGTGAGACGCATAAGATGATGCTCGATCACTACCAAAACACCAAGAACTTGCTGATCAGCTACGATACTAATCCGCTGGGCTTCTTCTAAAGTTGCGTAAAAAAGACTTAATAGTCAATTTAAAATGCCCAAGTCACGTGACTTGGGCATTTCTGTATTTCGGTCTTTGGTTGACGGTGTGTTAGTGCGTGGAAGGTGTTAGTGCTTGCGAGCCAGAGCGCAGTTTTAAAGTCTTGGTTATTTGAGCTCGTGTTTAACGAACGTAGTTCGCATCAACGCTGACATACCAGTGCTGAAACTTACCGTTAGATTTTTCAATCCACAAATCGTTGGTGTAGCTCTCTATCTTGCCGTTTACCGTTAGCTTGAATGTGTTCTCGTCGAAGTCGCCAAGCTTCACAAACTGATCGGTTGTGATTAGGAACGGGTCCATGTCGTCGACGTCGCTGATGTCTGAAACCACATAGTAGTGATAGGTAAATGGCTTGGTCGCGTCATTCGGGTTACTGCGATAGGCGACCAACTTAAACGGCTCTGTCAGTGGAAGGTCGAGCGTTTGCTTATCAATGGTGGCTGGAATTGGAATAAATAGCCAAGCGGTGAAGAGACCGCTGAGCAGCACCATCAAAAAGAAAAGGGTTTTAATTGCTTTCATAGCAACCTTCAAAAATAGGGTGGATATAAGTGGGCTATGGTAGCCCGCAGTGCTGAAGATGCAAGCCTTGAAACAGCGTATCGACCCGTTGCTTAACCTAGCTCAAACGCGAGCGACTCAATCGCCTCTTCGATGGTAACAAAATGTATTTTGGTCAAGCACACTTGAACCTTGTGAAACTCATGGGCACGAATCAGTTGGGTTACATCTTCTAAAGAGTATGTACCTTGTTGGCGCTCTAGAAGTTCAGTTGTGGTGTAGGTGAGGAGGGAATAAGCATGCCCTTTGGCATCGATAATACAATCTTGTTCACCGACGATGAGGTCGTGACTTTCTGATTGCAGCTGTTCGAGAGACGCGATGTAAAACAGTTCGTGATCGCCTTCTAATTTGATAAACGCAGGCCAAGTTATCATAAGCCACTCTTGTATAGTCACGGGATATTTGCATCGTAAGCCAAGTAGAACGATTCAGCAATCCATTCTAATCTAATGTTATTTTTACTGCTGTTTGCTTAGTTGTTACATCACTGGTTGAGAATAAAAGGGAGTCGAAGCATGAATGCGAAAGAGGTAGTGGTTTCATTCTGGGAAGCAATGAAATCGAATGATTTTGCTAAAGCCAGTGAGTTTCTGAGTGAAGATTTTGAGGGCTATTGGCCGCAGTCTGGCGAGCTAACCTTAGGTCGAGATAACTTTGTTGCCATCAACAGCTACTATCCCGCTCATGGAGAGTGGCAGTTTGAGATTCATTCGATTGTTGTAGAGCAAAATACTGTGGTTACAGATGTTTCAATTACGGACGGAGTACAAAAGGCGCGCGCTGTTACTTTCCATACGGTAGAGCGCGGGCTTATTGCTCATCAGAAAGAGTTCTGGCCAGATCCGATGGAAGCTCAAGCTTGGCGATCGCAGTGGGTTAAGGTAATCAAGAATCAAAAATGCCAGTCGAGATATGACTGGCATTGGTAGATAGCCTACAGTGCTGGTTTGGAGACTTACGCGTGACTACTGTTTTAGATAAGCGGCATGGAACTCAATATGCTCATCAATGAAGCTTGAGATGAAGTAGTAGCTGTGGTCGTAACCAGGCTGCATGCGAAGATCCAAATCCGAGTTTGTCACTTTCGCTGCTTCAATTAGCTGTTCTGGCTTAAGCTGCTCAACCAAGAAGTTATCGGCTTCGCCTTGGTCAACCAACATAGGTAAAACAGTGCCCTTGGTTTTTAGAAGTTCAGATGCGTCGTACTGGCGCCACTCTTCAATGTCTAGTCCTAAGTACTGGCTAAATGCCTTTTGTCCCCAAGGGCATTGCATTGGGTTGCTAATCGGGCTAAATGCAGAGATAGAGCGGTAGTTTTCTTGGTTTTTAATGCCAATGGTTAAGGCTCCATGCCCTCCCATGCTGTGACCTGAGATAGATTTAATCGGAGTGACAGGGAAGAAAGACTCGATAAGCGCTGGAAGCTCAGTCACCACATAATCGTACATGTGGTAGTGTGCGTCCCACGGAGCGTTTGTTGCGTTCAGGTAGAAGCCGGCACCTTGACCCATGTCGTACGCTTCGTCATCAGCAACATCTTCTCCACGAGGGCTAGTATCTGGCGCTACGATTGCGATACCTTGCTCTGCTGCCGCTTTAAATGCCCCTGCTTTCTGCATGAAGTTTTCATCAGTACAAGTCAGACCCGAAAGCCAGTATAGAACAGGCACTGGGTTCTCTTTGCTTGCGTTTGGTGGTAGGAAAATAGCGAAACGCATATTGCAGTTTAGCGTTGCCGAGAAGTGTGTGTATTGCTTGTGCCAACCACCAGCAACCTTGGCTTGGCTAATATTTTCGATAGTCATTAAGTTGTGCTCCGTTCGGTTGTTGGTCTGGAGAATCATTAAGATAAAGCTAAAATTCTGCTCTTTGCTAAAGGACGTCTTAAATCGTAAGTTCGTCGATTAAATCGACTCTTAACAAAGGGAGTTCACCACTTCCCGGGCGAAAAGTGGTGAAGGCAATGTGCTAGCTCCCAAGTGAGAGCCAAGCTAGGTATTATCTATCCATGTGTAGAACAGTACGGATAGACTCACCTTTGTGCATTAGGTCGAATGCGTCGTTTACTTCGTCAAGGCTCATTGTGTGAGTGATGAACTCTTGAAGACCAAACTCACCCGCCATGTAACGGTTTACGATTTCTGGAAGCTCAGAGCGACCTTTAACGCCACCGAAAGCAGAACCACGCCATACACGACCTGTTACTAGTTGGAATGGACGAGTAGAGATCTCTTGGCCTGCGCCAGCAACACCGATGATTACAGATTCGCCCCAACCTTTGTGACAACACTCAAGTGCTTGACGCATCACGTTTACGTTACCGATACACTCGAATGAGTACTCAACGCCACCATCTGTCATCTCTACGATAACGTCTTGGATTGGCTTGTCGAAGTTCATTGGATTGATGCAGTCTGTCGCGCCAAGCTGTTTAGCTAGCTCGAATTTGCTCTCATTGATATCAACACCGATGATGCGGTTAGCACCAGCCATGCGAGCACCGATGATTGCAGAAAGGCCGATACCACCCAGGCCAAATACAGCAACGTTGTCGCCTTTTTCAACTTTCGCAGTGTTGAGTACCGCTCCCATACCTGTGGTTACACCACAACCTAGAAGACAGACTTCTTCAAGTGGCGCTTCTTTGTTTACTTTCGCCAGTGAGATTTCAGGAAGAACCGTGTACTCAGAGAAAGTTGAACAACCCATGTAGTGGTAGATAGTCTCACCGTTGATTGAGAAACGGCTTGTGCCATCTGGCATTAGGCCTTTACCTTGAGTTTCACGAACCGCTTGGCAAAGGTTAGTTTTACCAGACTTACAGAATTTACACTCGCCACATTCTGCAGTGTAAAGTGGAATAACGTGGTCGCCAACTTCAACGCTTGTTACACCTTCGCCAACCATTTCAACGATACCGCCACCTTCGTGACCAAGAATAGATGGGAAGATACCTTCTGGATCGTCACCTGATAGTGTGAATGCGTCAGTGTGACAAACACCAGTCGCGACAATACGAACAAGAACTTCGCCTGCCTTTGGCAGTTCAACATCAACAGTTTCGCGTTTTAGCGGTTCACCCGCTTTCCAAGCGACCATAGCTTTAGATTGAATATGAGTTTGACCAGGTTTGATTTCGATAGTCATTGGATGCTTCCTATATGTGTCATTAAGGCGGACGTTTGATCTCAATATGCTCAACGTATTAAGCGTAGTTGAGCATGTTTATTTCCGCTCTCTCGTTTTGTTGGGGCTAGTATATGTGTGGCATCTTGGTTTGATAATCCCACTAAATTGAAAATGATTATTACAAATAGGTAATAATGTGTATTTTGGACAGCATTAAGTTGAAGACCAAGAATAGAACTTGAGAGTTGTGATTGGGTTTAAGAAGAAAGAATGGAGATACGTCTATTGCTTAAGAACTCTTAATCACTTTGCGGTTAAAGTCAGGGCTTAAGATTTATTAAGGCACGTCATAATAAATGCTTACTGAAAATCGCATGAATCGGAAATAAAACTAAAATATTCTGAGCGCCGTATTTTATGTTGTGGATCCAATTATGCTGTTATCTCTTCCTCCCGCTGTTATGCTTTCATTCGCCATCGTCCTTGAAGTTATTGCTACCTCGCTGCTGCCTAAAACCAATCAATTCACCTCAATACCAACTTCAATCGCTGTGCTGGTTGGTTACGGTTGTGCTTTCTATCTTCTATCACTTACTGTTCAAACTATGTCACTTGGCGTCGCATACGCAATTTGGTGTGGCGCAGGCATCGTACTCGTCGCAGCCCTATCTTGGCTGGTTTATGGGCAAAAACTCGATATCTACGCAGTCATCGGCATCGCTTTGATTCTGACAGGTGTCGTGATCATCAACTTGTTTTCTAGTTCGGTGAGTCATTAGAGGGCTCATGGGGTGTAACCCATTCTAGGTTGGTAAGTGACCGAAAATAGCGGAGAAAAACTCGATAGGAGGGCAGTTTTCTCGATCTCAGCGTTCTAAGGTGGTCGATATTTATATTTCATGAACTAAGATCTCGTTGTGACGTTTTTTTCTGTTCACACGGGTAAGAACCAATAAGAAATCTATGACAGAGAAATCGCAAAATACTTTGCAAACAAGTAATATAACTTTAATGAGTTATTAATAAATCAGCAGCGTTAGCCTCGACCCTAATTGGGGCTTTTGCCGAGGAGAATATACTCTAGCAAGTGAGTGTTAGAGGTATTTTCTTGCGCAAGTGATGTGCCTATCCTGTCACACTTCAATAATGGTTGAGCCCTAAATGAAACTGAATATCAGACAGTCAACGAGTTCTCTTCGGTTGGTTTACTTTGCCCCAATTGTGTTGGTGATGTGTACCGTTGTGATACTTACATTTTTGAGCGTTAAAGATACGTTACGTTCATTGGGCGATGGCTATGCTGAAAACTATCACCGGATCGTGTTGAATGTCTCAATAGAGAATAAATCTGCTCTAGTTGCGCCACAGCAGTGTGGTTTTTTACAGCAAGTTCTTCGTTATGAGCGGGAGATATTAGAGATGCAAATTGTCTCTAATAATCAGATTGTTTGCTCATCTTTGGGGGAAGTGGGAACCAGAGAAATTGTCGATATTGAATCGCTTAGCCAGACCCCTCAGGTGTTTCAGCTTGCATCGTTGCCAAGATCGAAAAAGGATTTATCAGTTGCAGTAATAAACAGGAGAGTTCTAAACGAGCAAGAGTATTACGCAGTATCTCTCATAGATTTAGATTTCATGCGTGCGAGCTTAGGCTATCGAACCGACGACAGAATCAGTTCAGCAGCGCTCTTTATAGGCAAAGACTCAGCGCCTTCAGACATCCCACGTGCCTCTGGGTGGTTTACTTATACTGCTGAAACGGGCATCCCTCAACATCAAATCCAAGTAGTTGCTAGCGACGTTCTGATATTAAACAAAACTTGGTTCTACTTTTTAGCTGCGATTCCTGGAACTTTGGTCGTGTATATTGCTTTCTACTTTATTCGCCGGCATTTTATTCGGAACCAGGGTTTTGACAATGAAGTGAAACAAGCGATTCGCCGTAAAGAGTTTATATTGCACTACCAACCTCAAATTGATTGTAAAACAGGTGAGTTATCAGGTGTTGAAGCGTTAGTTCGTTGGAGGCATCCTGAACGTGGTCTGATCTTCCCAGATGTCTTTATTCCTGCTTTAGAAGAGTTTAACTTGATCAATCAACTGACGGATCTTGTTGTCGAAAGAGCTATCAGCGACTTCTCACCTTATTCTTTTCCTCATGCCTTTCATTTAGGAATTAACTTCCCACCTGGTTACTTTGCTTCTTCAGATAAGCAGAAGTTCCTCATTGAACAAGCTGATTTATTGAGAGCTCGTGAGATTCACTTGGGTTTAGAAATCACGGAGCGCCAGCTAATCGATAACCGAGCAAAATTCGCTATCGAGTATTTACGACAGCATGGCTTAGAGATACTGATAGACGATTTCGGAACAGGACAAACCTCTCTTGCAATGCTTGAAACGACTCCGATTGATTACCTTAAAATTGATAAATGCTTTGTTGATAGCATTGGTTCCCAAAGTGTTACAGCACCCGTCTTGGATGCCATTATCTCAATGGCAAAGGGCCTTGATTTGAAATTAGTTGCTGAGGGAGTAGAAGAACAAAGTCAAGCAGACTATCTTGTCTCTCGAGGTGTCGCTATTCATCAAGGCTACTTATACAGCAAGCCTGTGCCGTTTGAGTCACTCTCACTTCCTGCTGAGTCATGACGGCTGGCCGTCTTCTGCGGTGATTCTACTTTTATCGCTTACAACGATGATGATTTGAATTTGCAGGATTTGATCCTGCATCTGCGATTGGCTTTTGGTAAAGAAAACGTCAATACTTTGCTCATCAACACGAAACTGATTCAAATTATTTTCTAGCGAATAAAGGGAGTTTGTTATGACTAAGCAAACCAAACTTTTTACAAGTATCGCCTCAGCACTTGCGCTTACAGCCAGCGTGTCTGCTTGGGCTTTGGAAGACCAAGATTTTAGTTCAATGCAAATGCAAGGTGTTGAACAAGTTGAAGTGAAAGTGGATTTAGAGGGCGCAGCACAACGACTATCTCAAGCGGTTCAGTTCCCGACGATTTCAAATCAAGACCGCAGTGATTTTGATGAAGAAGCATTTAAAAACTATCACGACTTCTTAGTTGAATCCTACCCTCTGGTACATAAAACACTAAAGCGTGAACTGGTGGGTGACCCGCGCCCTTATAGCTTGATTTACACATGGGAAGGTAAAGATCCATCACTGGCTCCTGCTGTGTTTATGGCTCACCAAGATGTGGTACCAATTGCCGAAGAGTCGCGAGATCAATGGGAAGTCGAGCCGTTTTCTGGTGAGATTAAGGATGGCTATATCTGGGGGCGTGGTTCTCTAGATGACAAAAATCAAATTCACGCCATCTTAGAAGCCACTGAAATGAAAATAAAAGAAGGCTTCCAACCGGAGCGTACAATTTTATTTGTGTTTGGTCACGATGAAGAAGTTGGCGGTCCAGAAGGTGCAAAACACGCAGCGGATATTGTCGAGCAGCGTTACGACAAAATTGCCTTTGTGATTGATGAGTCTGCGCCATTAGTACCCGGTATATTCCCTGGTATCCGCGAAAATACCGCGTTGATTGGAATAGCCCAAAAAGGGTTCGTGAGCTTAGAGATCGCAATTAATGGTATTGGCGGTCACTCTTCACAACCTGCCGGTGAGTCGAACATTGTTGCGTTAGCAAAAGCAGTAGAAAAAGTGGAAGCGGCTCAGTTCCCATACAAGATTCACGATGCGGTTCGCTACCAATACCGCTTTATGGGACCAGAGCTACCTGAAGATCAACAGCCAATGTACAAAGCGGTGGCTTATGGAAAGAACGATTCAATCAGCGATTTAGAGCAGAAGTTTATTGATGTGATGTCGCAAAACCAAGTGACTCGCGCCATGCTGCACACAACGACTGCGGTTACCATGTTCAACGCTGGTATTAAAGACAATGTACTGCCACCAGCAGCAACCGCGGTGGTTAACTTCCGACCTATGCCAGGTGATACACCTGAAGTAATTATTGAACATGTGAAAAAAGCCATCGGCGATGAGCGTATAACAGTAAGAGATATTTCAGCATCAACACCTGCAACCAATGTGGCTGATCCAAACGGTGAAGGGTACAAAATGCTTGAGAAAACCATTCGCCAAACTTGGGGTAATGATCTGATTGTATCGCCATTCTTTGTTATCGGTGGCTCAGACTCTAAGCACTTCCAAGCGCGTGATTTTGCGCCGGATGTGTACACCATTACTGCGCTACAGTTGGAAAGTGTGAAAGAATTTGAAGGCTTTCATGGCGTGAACGAGCGTATTCTGGTTGACGAGTATGGTCGCTCAATCGGATTCTTCTACAAGTTGATGGATAACTTAGAAAACCTTTAATCGCAACTGCAATGACCGTGGCGCCACGCGCTGCGGTCATCGAATCTACTTGGTGTGACTGAGATACTCTATCTAATTTGGGGCACAAACGAATGAAAAACATATTACTGATGTTGGTGCTACTCGCACCCTGGGTTGATGCAGCAGAAAATTTGTCATGGGATTCTCTTCGCCCGCAGAACACGCAACAACAAAGCTTATCGCCAAGTGATAAAGCATTGGTTACAGAAATTTATGTGTATGAGGTGGCTCAGCAAAGCCGCAGACTCAGCCCAATGGAGCACGATGGTTACATCAAGCGCATTGAACTGGCAGAGAAAAGAGGCTTAAACGTCAGGCAGGCACTCGATGAGCTGGTAAGTGGTAAGCGTTACGCCAATGCTATTATTCCAGACTTGGAAGTGAACGACATGAAGCTAGGTGGCTTTTTAGTGCCATTAGAGATGAAAGGTTTGGTTGGTACACAATTTATTTTGGTACCGACGGCGGGCGCATGTATCCATACACCTCCACCCCCTGCTAACCAAACCATCTTGGTTAATTTCCCAGAAGGGTATCAGATGCAAAGTCTTTATACGCCAGTCTGGGTTGCAGGAGATATTAAGACAGGAGGCGTATCCGCGTCTGTCGCGCTATCGGATGGTAACCAAGATGTCGAGATTGGTTACGTTATCGATGCCTCAAACATTATGGCTTATTAGGTTCGCTAACAGACACTACCGATTGGGTTCGAGTTTTAATAATGTCTGATATCGAAAACCAAATTATCAAGGCCACTGAACAGCTTATTAACATCACCTCTTGAGCCGAAGGTTTCGAATATAGCACTGATTCAAATAAGTAAGAGATCGCTGGAATTACTGAGAGCATACAGACCGTCAGTACAGGCTTAGTGACCTCCATTCCTTTCTGAAGTAAGAAAAATGGAAGTACAAATCCAAATACAGAAAGCCCAAGCACCTCGAGTATGCTCACTTCTCCACTAAGGCTATCGCCCGTTGATAAGACAACGCCCAGCGCGACAATACCAGATAATAGAAAGCGAAATGCTAAGATCTCATCAATAGACAGGTCACCCATAAACTTAGCGTTCGATTTTAATGAAATTAGTGCGGCACCGATTCCAGCAAATGCAGCCAAAACTAACCCCACTAACAACGCTACATTCATCACATTGGCCTTAAGGGCAAACAGCAGAGTGAGTAACACTATTGTGGAAGCTTGCGCTAACCTACCTAAACTCTCACGAGTAAACACAGATACTGCGACAACGGCCACTGCCGACTCAAATAAAGCGGCACTGGAAGCTGGAATATAGATCAAAGCCAAATGAAAGGAGAAGAATGCTAGCAAGGTATATACATTCATCTTCGTCAATGAGACTACTTTTTCTTTATTGAGATTCAGGTTTCTCGTAACCATAAGTTTGAACAGAAAAAATATCGAGCACAAGAAAAAGGATGTCGCAGAGAAAATCATGATCTCTCCACTACTAAACTGAAAACTAACACGAGACAAAGCGAATGCCTGCAATGTCACCGAGGCCAAAATAAACACAAAACCCAACATGTCTAGTCCCTTATGTTAATTAAATAATACATAATACACAAAAACACGTTTTCAATGACGAAGTCAAAAATGGTAAGTGCAACTAAATGTAACGAGATAGTGATGTTATTTTTCCAAGCGATTAACATTCTGTCTAAACGTGAGGGTGGTCAAACTATATTCAATCTACCCACCATATAGAGACTTGGAGATTGCCGAAATAGTCGATATTTTGTTTAGTCATTAATCTGTAACGCGAACTGCAAAAAACTGAAACCTGATTGAAGTAATTTTCACTTTTATTTCAATTAGGTGAAGCCATGTTACCCCCTCTACGCGCCCTTGTAGCATTCGAAGCCGTTGCCCGCCTTGGTTCAATTGGTGCGGCGGCGCGCGAGCTGTGTGTTACCCAAGCGGCGGTAAGCCAACAGCTCAAAAGTCTAGAGACCTTTTTCGATACCACACTGTTTGAACGCAGCTCAAAGGGCGTACGTTTAACCTCGGCTGCGCAACAGTATCAACCGATTGTTTCGGGATCACTTGCTCACCTAAAGCTGCAAACACAAATCCTATTTGGTGAGAAAGAGACAGACGTGTTGAGCCTGCGCGTTAATCACACCTTCTGCCATAACTGGTTACTGCCACGGCTCGCCTCTTTCTATCAAAAGTACCCCTTTATTCGTTTGGATATTCAGCTGGTGGACTGGCCATCGACCACGCCTTGTCAAAATGTAGATATCGAACTGACCAACGGCAAAGTCGAGAGCGAAGACACTCATTTTGAACGACTTTTCCAAGAGCATTGGCAATTGGTTTGCAGCCCCGAGTTTAAAGAGCGATACCAAGAGCAGCTCGATGCTCGTGACTTTGCTTCATTGCCAACAGTGCAAGTGAAAGGCTATCGAGAGAACTGGTTGCAGTGGCTTAGCCATAATCAGTTTGAGATGTCACTGCCGCAAGTTCAGCTAGAAATTAGTAACTCACTGCATGCGTTAGAGGCGGTTAAGCAGGGCGTTGGTGTGCTGCTGGTGAGGTCGTTGGCGGTGACTGAACTGCTTAAGAAAGGGGAGGTGGTGCTCGCGAGTGACGCCTTTATGCCTGCTGAATCTGCCCACTACCTGATTACCAAACATAGTCGAAGTGCCAAGGTGAATTTCTTCTGTGATTGGCTCTATCACCAAATTGAAAGTGCAGAGCCTGAGTAAAGGTTTTCTTATGAGTGGCCATAAAAAAAATGAGGGGCGCTCTTACTAACCTGTCACATAAAACGCTTAGTTTAAGCACATACAAACAAGGATGAGGTCACCATGAGTGCTTTCTCACAACACATGACAAATCGACTGAAAGTGCTGCTGTTTACCGCGCCACTGTTAGTTCCACTGTTTACTTTTTGGTTAGTGCCGTTTGGCTACTCCATTTATATCAGCTTCACCGACTGGGATTACATTTCGCCAGATTACGACTTTGTCGGGCTCGAAAATTACCAATACATGGTAGAAGACTTTGAGTTTCTGCAAGCGGCGATGAACACCTTCTGGTTCTCACTTGGTGTCGTCGTGCCAACCATTCTATTAGGTCTTGTGTTTGCCATGTTACTGCACAAAAACTTTAAAGGCAGCCAGTTTTACCGCGCAGTAATTTTTTCTCCTTGGATCACGCCTACGGTCGCGGTGTCGATAGTTTGGTCTTGGGTATTTGAGACTAAATCTGGCCTAGCGAACCACCTGTTACAGGCGATGGGCTTTAACGCGATCCCTTGGTTAGAGAGCGGAAATACTGCGCTAGTTGCGGTGATTATTGTCACGGTATGGCAGGCAATCGGCTGGACGATGCTGTTCTACATTAGCGCGCTCAACAAGATCCCTGAATCGCTTTATGAGGCGTCTTTGATTGATGGTTGTAGCAGCCTAACGCGTTTTCTAAAAATTACCTTACCGCTTATCTCGCCAACCACGTTCTTCTTAGTGGTGGTCAATATTATCACGGCAATGCAGGCGTTCGATCAGTTCCAGATCCTAACCCAAGGCGGGCCGGGCGGAGAGACACGCACCTTGCTTTACCTCTTCTATCAGCAAGCGTTTGAGCGCTATGAGATGGGACCAGCTGCAGCGACTTCCTTGGTGATCTTCCTCATCACTGGCCTGCTCGCACTGCTTAATACCTATATGGGCAAACGCTGGGTGTATTACTAAACCGGATTTGAAAAGGACAACATCATGAACACGCAAACATTAGATGCGAATCCGGTGATTCGCACAACCAGACCACTAAAAGGCAGCAGTGCGAGAGCGCAGCGTTCTTCAGTGGCGGTGAAAACAGAAAAACAACCATCGAGCACAGCATCGGCAACTCGAGTTAATGTGCAGTCTCTGGCTGCATTGAGTAAGCACCTGTTCTTGATGATGTGCGGCACCATCATGGTATTCCCATTCTTGTGGATGCTATCGGGCTCGCTGAAAAGCAATGATGAGATCTTTGCGAACCCATTAGATCTTATCCCTTCGCAGTTCCGTTGGGAGACATTCATTGAGACTTTCCAGAGCGCGCCCTTTGGCTTGTATATCTTCAATAGCTTCAGTGTGGCTCTGTTCACTACGCTATTGGTGATCATCAACTCGGCGATGTTTGCTTACGCCCTGACTCAGTTGAAATTTCGCTCTAAAACCTTGCTCTACTTTGTGGTGATGGGGTGTTACATGCTGCCGGGTGCCGTGACCTACATTCCTTCTTACATCACGTTGGCCAAGCTAGGGCTTTTGGATTCTCACATGGGCTTAATTGCGTCTAACGCAGCCTCGGTATTTGGTGTGTTCTACCTGCGCCAAGTGTTTATCAAAGTGCATCCATCGCTGGTTGAAGCGGCGCGTATTGATGGCGCAGGCGAGCTAAAAATTCTTTGGGCGATAGTGCTACCGCAGTGTCGAGCGGCAGTGGCAACACTATTTCTTATCACCTTTATCACTAACTACAACAGTTACATGTGGCCGAGTCTGGTTATCACTACTCAGGAGTTAAACCTGATTGCGACCGGGATTCGTCACTACTTTATCGCTGAAGGTAACTACGGTTTGAACTGGTCGCAGATCATGGCGGCGAGCACCATTGCTGTAATGCCTTTGTTGATTCTATTCGTCATCTGTCAAAAGACGATTCTTTCAGGTATCGCCGATAACGGCGTAAAAGAGTAAACGGAAATGAAACTAAAAACTCTCGCACTAGTGTGTGCTGGCGCAGCAAGCGCTTCTATGTTCTCTAGCAGTGTTCTTGCAGCAACAGAGGTTAACTTCTGGTATTCCGGTGGTACTAAGCCTCAACAAATGATGACTAAGCTTATTGAAGAGTTCAACGCGAGCCAAGATGAGTATGTTGTTAAGCCAGCTCTACAGGGTAACTACACGGAAACCTACCAAAAGCTGCAAGCAGGTTTGGCGTCTCGAACGGCTCCTGAACTGGTTCTTCTTGATTCTGGTCGTGCAGAAGCGATGCACGGACGTGGATTGAGCCGTGACCTAACGCCATTCATGGATGAAGAGTTTAACTTCTCTGACTTCATCGGTGCATTCAAAGATCAAGTGACAGCAGACGATGGCACTGTGATTGGTTTGCCGGCTTACGGTACCACTCAGGTGTTCTACTACAACAAGCAAGTGCTGGCTGAGCACGGCTTTACTGAGCAAGACCTAGCGACTTGGCAAGGTGTAGCAAAAGTCGCTGAGAAAGTGACGCAGCGTGACGACAAAGGCAACACTACTTTTTATGGTTGGGAGCCGATGTGGGGTCAAGACAACATGATCGATGCGGCATTCTCTAATGGCGCCAAGATCATCAGTGATGACGGTAAGAAAGTGCTGATCGACTCTCCTGAGTGGGTTGAGGTATGGGACAGCTTCCGTCAATGGATTCACGATGATCAGATCATGCGTATTCACTACGGCGGTCAGGGCTGGGAATACTGGTACAAGACTATCGATGACGTGATGAAAGACAACGCGCTTGGCTACACTGGCTCTTCTGGTGACCAAGGTGACTTGGACTTCACTAAGCTTGCAGCGACCACTCAACCAGGTTGGGGCAATCACCCATCAGCGCCACAAGCGGGTGCGCTGGTTTACGTGATGCCAAAGGGCACAGATGACAAAGCGGCACAGGGTGCGTTTGAGTTTGTTGAGTTCTACACCAATGCCAAGAATACAGCAGCTTGGTCAATGTTCACAGGTTACATCCCAGTACGTAACAGCGTATCTGAGGTGCCAGAGTACCAAGCATTCACTCAAGACAACCCACAAGCTCTGATTCCTTTGAAGCAGGCGAACACGGCGACTAAAGATTTCCTTGACCCAACCAACGGAAAGATCATGGATGCTCTGAAAGTCGCGGCGGATCAAATTCAAATTCAGAACGTGCCAGCAGAAAAAGCGTTAAAACAAGCGGCGAAAAAAGCGCAACGTGCATTGGATAGAGCGAATCGTTCATAACGTCGGGCTTAAGACATCCCGTATCTAAAACAGTAGCCCATCAATGTGGTGGGCTATCATCTCATCGCTCTTTGTGATGTTTAATGTAGAGCAACTTGGTGAAAGCAATGAACCAATTTCAAGGTGAACTCTCTTTTGGCAGAGTGCGAATTCCCTTTCATGTCCCTGCGGACGTTGATGCCGTTAAGATTACCGGAACGACGGTAACCAAAGGCTTCTTGTACGCTGCCGCTTACGATGCCAATCAAAACTTTCGTGGCAAGGTCCTGTTTGAAAAAGACCATAAGTCTCTAGTGATTCAACGACAGGCATCAGGTTTAGGCGCGATTGACGGCCCACTAGAATCCGGTGAGTGGTTTGTCGAGCTGTACAATCTTGAAGGTGAGTTTCGTCGTGAGCGAGCGATGCAATATCACGTCGATATCGCCTTTCCTGAATCATCGAATGTTGAAGAACTAGATCTTCAACCGGTGGTGACACTGTCACACCAGATCGAATTTGATTACAGCCAGATGCTGAGTGCAGAGTCGCGTTGGTATCGTGGCGATCTTCATGCTCACACTCAGCTTTCCGATGGACACAACACGCTAAGTGCCGCGAAAGAGATTGTTGAGTCGCAAGGCTTGGATTTTTTCTTTATTACCGAACACAACATATGTCAGCCGAAACTGCCACTTTCAAAGCAGTGCCTGTTTCTGCCCGCATTAGAAGTTACAACCGATCTTGGGCATTTCAATGTTCATGGTCCAAGTCATTCTCTGGATCTAACAGAGGTTGAACATACGAGTCAAGCCACTATGGAGGCGGGGCTACAGCTTGCCAAAAGTGGACACAGTTCCATTGGCATTAATCACCCGATGATGAGGCCGTGGCATTGGCACTACGATGAAGTACTGCTGAGCCAAGTCTCAACCTTTGAAGTGTGTTGTGACCCAACTTGGTCAACGTCACCGAAAGCGACCGAAGATGCCTTAATGGTACTTAGTGAGATGTGGAACTGCGGTCAGCGCATTACCGCGATTGGTGGCAGTGATTCACACCTAGAACCTCACGAACGCAACCCAAAAGCGACCGAGCCTTCCATTTACGGTGACCCTTCAACCTTCGTGTATAGCCACGGCTTGAGTGGAGAAGGGATCTTGGCAGGTCTGCGTAACGGACAAGTGTATCTAGAGCGCCGTTGCGGTCTGAAATTCGATATTAACCTTGGCGATCTGCTGCCTGGTGAAGACAGCAAAGGTCAAGCTCTGACCTATCGATTATCTGTTCGCGATACGGAACATGACTACTACGCAGAGTGCGTAGTCGATGGACAAGTGATCGAAAGAATCGACCTCACGGATGAAAAGCAAAGTCTTTGCGTTGAAGCGGGCTATCACTGGTGTCGTATTGATATTCGACGCGGTTCATCTTCTCAATACGACTCAGCATCGCAACAAAACGGTGAGTTTGAAGGCTGCATTAATGCCGTCTTTGATGGCACTCAACCACAATTTAACCAACCTCTTGTCGACACTTGGGGTGAACTTATGGAGCGAGTAAATAGTGATGAAGTTTAAAGCACTATTGTTTGATAAAGACGGCACCCTATTGGAATTCCACAAGATGTGGCTCAACGTTTCTCGTGGTGCAAGTGAGCAAGTAAAAGCCTTCAGTGATAACCATCAAGGTAATCAAACTGTCACGGTTACTGAGTTACTCTTGGCTATCGGAGTTGAGGGCGATGTGGTTGATAACTATGGACTATTAGCTTCTAACCCAGTTGAAGATACCGCGATTGCATGGTTCAAAATGCTAGAACCTTTGGTATCTCTGACTGAGTTTACTCAAGTCACCAAGGCGGCTTTCAATAACCAAGTGGAAGAGAACCCAGAGTGGGTTGAAGCACTACCGGGGGTAACGGAAAAGCTGACCTCGCTTAAGCAGCAAGGCATGTATTTGGGCGTAGCAACGGCTGACACCAAAGACTCGACTGTTTATACGTTACAGCAATCGGGCTTGAGCGAACTGTTTGATTATGTTGGCTATTCTGATGGTGATATTGAGCCTAAGCCAGCGCCTGCATTGTTGAATGCGTTCTGCGAGCAGTGTGGTATTGAGCCGCATGAAGTGATCATGTTTGGTGACACGGTATCGGACATGGAATTTGGTCGAAATGCTGGTGCTAAGAACGTGGGAGTACTCACTGGTACGGCAAATCACGCCGAATTAGAGCCAATGGCTGACTTGGTGATTCATTCGGTTGCCAACTTCGACCCTCTAGAATTTAACGAATTGATTTAAGGACTGGTTATGGCAGAAGTAACCTTAAGAGGCGTTGAGAAGACCTACCCAAACGGCTTTAAAGCGGTACATGGTGTCGATCTCAATATTCAAGAAGGCGAGTTTATGGTGTTTGTCGGGCCGTCTGGCTGTGCCAAGTCCACCACACTGCGCATGATCGCTGGGCTAGAAGATATCTCAGAAGGCGATGTTTATATCGGGGATAAGCGCGTGAATGATCTTCCCCCTAAAGATCGTGGTATCTCGATGGTATTCCAGAATTACGCGCTTTATCCGCACATGTCGGTCTACGAAAACATGGCTTTTGGATTAAAGCAGCAAAAGTTGCCAAAGCACGAGATCGACGAGCGTATTTCAGAGGCGGCAAAAACGCTGGATATTGAGCACCTATTGAATAACAAGCCGGGTGAGATGTCGGGTGGTCAGCGACAACGTGTGGCGTTGGGTCGTGCCATGGTGCGTAAGCCGGATGTGTTCTTGTTCGACGAACCACTCTCTAACTTGGATGCGAAGCTGCGAGTTTCAACGCGAGTGAGCATTGCTCAGCTGCACGACAACCTAAAGCAGGAAGGGCAAAACGCCACCATGATCTACGTGACGCACGATCAAGTGGAAGCGATGACTTTGGGCGATCGCATCTGCGTTCTTAATCAAGGCGAGATCATGCAGGTTGATACGCCAATGAATCTTTATCATCACCCTGCAAACAAGTTTGTGGCGGGTTTCATTGGCTCGCCAGCGATGAACATCATCAAAGCTCGTATTGATGAGATAGATGGCGTGATAAATGTATTGTCGGAGAGCGGTGTTCGTTGGGAACTACCTCAAGATAAACAAGCCGTTGCGCGTGCCAAACTGGGTGAGTGGGTTTGGTTTGGTGTTCGTCCTGAACACATCAGCCTTGCGAATCACGACGCGCCGCTGTCTGAGGTAAATACTCAAAACCATTGCCTAGGTGTGGTGGAGTCTATGGGTAACGAGCTGTATCTCTACTTCCAACTTGGTCACGATAAAATGGTGGCAAGAGTGCCTTTTGATGCCGACCGAACGGCGGAAAGTGGACAAGAGACAATGCTTCATTTTAATACCTCGCAGTGTCACCTGTTTGATTTAGAGACCGAACAGACCCTCGTTTCTCAATGCTGAATAAACCAATGCTACAGAGCTAAAGTCACCAAATCGTGAAGAGAAACAAATCCCTATTCGTTAACAAAGCGAATGGGGATTTTTTGTAGGGGGAGAAAAATGGTCCAGAGATGTGATTTATATTAAAAACTGCTATGCTATTTCGCTGATATTGTTGTGATGATGTGCGGTTTAGTGCATTTTTATTGGTTTAATGAAAAATGGACGCGAGAGAAGGAAGATAGCAAACAACATATCATGTTTAATAAGGGCGGTATGATATGGCTCTCTATCCTATTTAAGGAAAAGTATGGATAATTTCCCGTTAGACATAAGAACTCTAAGTATAATTTTCATTATATTCTCACTTACCTTCAGTATTGGTTTGTTATTATTCCAGTCAGCTCAGAAACAAGTCCGTGGGCTTGCCCTTTTTTCATCATCCATGTTTGTGATTGGCATCGGCACTATACTTTTAAGCCTGAGAGGTTTTATCTCGGATTTTATGAGTATTATTGTTGCAAACTTAACCATCGTTTATGGTTTTCATTTGATATTACGTAGTCTGACTGTTTTTCGCCGCCATTCAAGTCAGATTGTTCAATATAGCCGCATTGCACTGTTTTTCGTTTTAGTCGGTTTTGTTCAATTTACTTATTATGAACCGTCTATTCAAAATCGTATTATTATTCTGAGTCTCTATTTAGCATTCGTAACCGCAAGCTCAGCGATGGTGATACTGAATGGTAAAAAGAATGATCTTTCGTTGGCAGTCAATATGATGGCGTTGCCTTTTGCTGTTTATAGCGTTTTTATGACTTTTCGAGCTATGAAAACGTATTTTTCACTGAACGAGACGAATAACCTTATTAGTGCGAACTACTTAAATGAATATACGTATGTTTTTAGTATAATTCTTATTGTGTCTATGTCCTTCTCAATGCTTTGGATGATAAATGCGAGGCTCGTACATTCACTTCAATGCCTTTCACAACAAGACCCACTGACGGGATTAAAGAATCGTCGAGCTCTGGAGCAGGAAGTAAGGAAACATCAAGCAGAAGTGATTTATAAGCCGGGTTGTATTGTCTTACTAGATATCGATAACTTCAAACAAGTGAATGATCAGTTTGGACATCTTGTAGGTGACGATGCGATCAAAGCTCTAGCGACAACGGTATTGAGGTTAGTTGATTTACCCAATACGGTCTTCCGGCTTGGAGGAGATGAAATTCTAATCTGGCTGCCGAATTCGAACTTAGAACGATCCGCTGCGCTTTCAGAAAAGTTACGCTCGGAGATTCAGATGATTAAATTCGAGCACCAACCATCTCTGAAAATTACGTCAAGTTTTGGCATCAGCTTACTATTAGAAAATGAAAAGTGGAAAGACTGCGTCGCTCGTGCGGATAGAGCTCTTTATCAAGCAAAGCTAAAAGGACGAAATACAATTGTGATTGAACAGCCAGATAGCAATCACTCGATACCAACAGAAGCGCTAAGTAACTAGGCGAAAAGTCAGTTCAGTGGAGCCTGGCATTGTGTAGATTTTGATTTGTAATAGTGTTTCGTGATGGATAATTTACAAAAATGAGTCGTAATATATTAGATTGATTAACAGCAACTAACGATGAATAAAATAAAACGATATCCTACAAATATAGTGTTCAGTTACTTAATACTGTCATCATTATGGGTCTTTTTTTCTGATCTTGCAGTTGAGTTACTATCAGATGACTTACAAGAACATGCCTTAGCACAGACAATTAAAGGTCTTATCTTTATCATTCTGACGTCTACTTTATTGTGGATAATGGTGCGGAAAAATAATCGTGATATAGAGAGAGCCAATGACCTTGATAGTGTAACTGGACTGCACAGCCCATCAGTTTTTTATCGATATCTAAACAAAAGGCTGAAAACTTCCCAGGCCACTGACCACTATGTCCTCTTCTTACTCGACATTGATAACTTCAAATCTGTCGCAGATCAGATTGGTTTTGAAAATACCAATTTGTTTTTAAAAGATATCGCACGGTCCATTGAGCTTCCTGTAGAGCATCTGCCGCTTTCGTCTCGCGTACACTCCGATGGTTTTGCGTGTTTAGTCAAACTCAATAACAAAGAAGACATTGAATCCTACATTGCTCTCGTACATCGTAGATTCAATCAATGCGCCTATCGTTATAGTAGCAACGCAACTTGCTGTATCGGCGCTGCTCTATTTCCTTCGGATGGACATAATGCAAAACAACTAATGGCATCAGCGACTCACGCCTTAACTCAAGCAAAAAAAAGCAAAAATTCAATTGAGTTTCATAATCCTCAACTCACAGAGCTTGAACGCCAACGTCAAGAAATGGTGCAAGAGCTACGTAAAGCGATTGATGAAAAAGCGATTGATATTGTGTTTCAGCCGAAATATCACATTGAAAGTAGGCTTGTCGTAGGTGTGGAAGTGCTATCCCGTTGGACGCATGAACGTTATGGTGTCGTTTCACCAGACATTTTTATCGCGTTAGCAGAAGAGAATAATTTTTGTCGAGATTTAACGACGTTAGTTCTAGAGAAAACGGCGGAACAACTCAGAGCTTGTGGTTTGCTTGGGAATGTTCTGAAGAGTATTTCGGTCAATATTTCAGCGGTTGAATTAAATAGCGTAGATGACATGGACTATCTGGATAATTATCTACGCAAGGATGCCGAGTTTGCTCGCCTACTTTGTCTTGAAATCACTGAAACCGCGATTCTAAAAGACATCGATCAGTGTGCAACCGCAGTTCAAAAATTGAAAAAACATGGGGTATCATTTTCGATAGATGACTTTGGTGTTGGTTACACCTCTTTTGGTATATTCAGCAAGTTAGAAGTTGATGAGATTAAAATTGATCGCAGCTATATCAATGGGCTAGAAGATGATTATCGTTCACGAACCATTACATCTGGGATCATTGATATAGCTCGTGGGTTTGGCATTCATGTGGTGGCAGAAGGGGTTGAGAATGCCCAACAGTTGTCAATTTTAAAAACGTTAAACTGCGAACAAGCCCAAGGTTATTATCTTGGTTATCCTATGCCGTCTAAACAGCTAAAAGAAAGTATCATCTCTGAAACAGAATCTGACCTTGTAGAGCCAATCTATAACGACTTTATTTGAATGGGTGATGCTTAAAAATATCTTCCACCATGCTATTGAGCAGATCTAAGTCATCGCACGTTTTTGCGTAAGTACGCAAGCCTGCAATTTGTACCTGTACATGGCGAGCAAGCTGTTTGGCATCGCGGCTTTGCTCTACTTCGCCAAGTTGCTGCGCTTCTACAACCAGTTTGGCAAACTCACCTTCCATGATCACTAGGCACTTCTTTGCTTCATCCAGTAACTCTTGGTGTTCTTTGGTCAGCTCTGCGACAGTTTTGGCAAGCATACACATGCCATTAGGAGCACTCTGTTTTGATTCGACGACAACCCGTCGTACAAAGCTCTCTAGTGCTTTAAGCGGGGAGCTGTTTTCTTCACGAGCACGCGCTAGGTTCTTTTTACCCAATTCGGTATAGCGGGCCAGTGTCTCTTTAAACAGACCCTCTTTACTACCGAAGGTAGCGTAGATACTGCCTGGTCGCATGTCGATCACATCTTGCAGGTTACGCATTGATGTGGCGTGAAAGCCTTTTTCCCAATAGAGATTGGTGGCTTTGTCGATCACTTCTTGTCTATCGAATTTCGCTGTATTTGCCATTGGGTAACCTTAAAGACTTTGAACACGTGTTCAACATTTTAAGCATGGTCGGCGTGAGAGTAAAGGACCTCACGAGCTGGAGCAGTGGCTGTTAGCTATCCACCACTTCAACCGTTTTGTGTTCTGCACCGTAGTAGGTGCCTTCATCTATGGTGTACATCAAGGTTTCGCTGCACTCCGGGCACTCGAACTCTTCATTAGGCTCAATGGCTTCATCTTCAATCCAATCCCAACCCACATGCTCTTCACAAGAAGGACAGTTCATATGCTTGCCTCACTTTTAGTTCATCAATTTTTTCAGCGGCGCATTATACCCATACGGCTTTTTACCGCAATATGCACTGGCAAGGTGCAACTTGTTGTCTATTTGGGCATATACTGATTATGTTCTATGTCACTTCTAGACTTATTGGGTAGTGTCTAGCTTCTAGAAACGTAATAAAGCCCTATATTTTATGTGCTTAGATGTTATTTTGAACACTGTTATCTCAGGATGGCATATTTATTGTTTAATTTGACAATTAGATGATCTCGGTAAAGGTGTACCAAGTAAGAAGTGTGCCACAGTCGGGATATAGAGATTTGTCAGCTGCTAGGAAAGGTTTATGAAACTAACGGACATGTCGTTCAAGCAAAAAATATTTGCCCTACTTATTTTACCCATACTCGGGTTTTTGTGGCTCAGTGCTACAGCCATATCGCAAAGCATTCATACATCCCAAGAGATGCAGACCCTTAACCAACTGACTCGCCTTTCGGTTGTGTACAGTGAACTGGTACACGAGCTTCAGAAAGAGCGTGGTATGACTGCTGGCTTTTTGGGAGCAAAAGGGACTAAGTTTGGCAAAGAGTTGAGCGATCAACGTAATTTAACCAATCAAAAACGCTCTGCTCGCAACGACTTTTGGCAAGCGCAAGACGTGGAGTTGCCAGAGATCACGCAACTCAATCAAACGATCTCTCAAGGACTCAACCAGATTACAGATATTCGTCGTCAGGTTGATGCTCAAACAATCCCTTTAGGGCAGGCGCTTGCTTACTACACTCAGCTTAACGCTAAGTTATTGAGTGTGTCTTCTTTGATCGCTGAGTTAAGTAGTGATTCGGTCATTACTCGTGAGACCATCGCTTACTACAACTTCCTTCAAGGGAAAGAGCGAGCCGGTATCGAGCGCGCCGTATTGAGCAATACTTTTTCGAAAGATGAGTTTGGTGAAGGCATGTTGGTGAAGTTCATCTCACTAGTGACGCAGCAAGATACTTATTTCTCCAACTTTAGAGAGCTCAGCACACCCGCAAATGTGGCTTTCTTCGAACAGCAGCTTAATGATAAAGCAGTGGATGAAGTAACACGCTTGAGAGAAGTGGCGAAATCGACCATGAGCGGCTTCAATACGGACCCGGTGTATTGGTTTGCTCAGTCCACAGGTCGTATCGTTAAACTCAAACAGACAGAAAACCATCTTGCTGATTCGTTAATCAATCTTACAGCGAATAAAACACAACAAGCACAAACACAGATGCTATTTAGTATTGCGCTGTTTGTCGTTGTATCTATAGTTGCACTGTTTGTTGGTATCAAAGTGGTGAGAGACCTAACAACGCGAGTCACTAATTTAACGTCGGTGATGGCAAGTGTTCGCGATAGCAACGATCTAACAGTGCGCGCTCAATATGAAGGAAGCAGTGAGCTTGGCCAAATTGCCGCGTCTTTGAATTCGACTTTAGAGAAGTTTAAAGATGTGATGGATCAGTTGTCTCACTCAAGCATGTCGTTGGCTTCTGCGGCAGAAGAGACATCGCAGACTTGTGATTACAATTCTCATGCATTGGTCGAGCAACAAGATCAAATTGGTCTAATCGCCACAGCAACGGAAGAGTTGTCAGCAACAGTAAATGAAGTGGCAGACAAAACTCAGCAAACAGCGACTTCAGCGCAAATGGCTGACCAGCAAACTAAGATTGGATTAGAGACGGTTCAACACTCATATCATTCCATCGAGCATCTAGCGAATGAGATTAATGGCTTAGCCGACAAGATCGCACATCTTAATGAGAGCAGCAGTAACATCAACAGCGTCATTGATGTGATCAAATCGGTGGCTGAGCAAACTAACCTATTAGCACTGAATGCGGCGATAGAGGCGGCTCGTGCAGGTGAGCAAGGGCGTGGTTTTGCAGTCGTAGCGGATGAAGTAAGAACACTAGCGCAGCGCACTCAAGAGTCGACAGCTGAGATCGAAGGCTTCGTAACGGCCCTGCAAACCGATGTTCAAAGCGCATTTGATGTTATTGATAACAGTCAAAAGATGTCGCAAAAAGCCGTAGAAGATTCGCGTGATGTAGAGCAAAGCCTGCAAAGCATCTCCGATTCAGTCGGTGAAATCTTCAGTATGGCCGAGCAGATCGCAACGGCTACTGAAGAGCAAGCGGTCGTCACGCAGGACATCGCGAAAAATGTTATCTCTGTGGAACAGAAATCGACAGAATCAACCACAGGGGCAACACAGATAGCAGTTACGGCTCGTGAACAAGCACAATTAGCGTCTACGCTTAAGACGTTGTCTAACGTGTTTAAACGATAGGTGTTGCAAGAAACAATAGTATATATGGATAAAGAAAAGGCCCGCGATTCGTTAAGTCTCGCGGGCCTGCATTCTAGTATCAAAGTAGCGTTATAATTGATAACCGCCATTAGCCTTAGCGCGATAACGTAAGCTGTTTGGCTATCAATCTCGCCAATATCTCAATGCCTTCTCTCCACTCTTTGGTCTCTTCTAGGTTGGCAACACTGAATCGAACACAATGTTTATATTGCTCATGTGTACCGAATACTGTTCCCGGTAGAATGCCTAGCTTGTGCTCCAAGCAGTCTAAATAGAGCGTATAACTGTCGAAGGAATCGGGCAGGGTGAGCCAAACCAGAAACGACCCTTCCGCACGGGATAAGTGATAGCGTTCTTTTACTTGTGGGTATTGGTTTAATGATTCACTGAGCGCTGTGTGAAACTGTTTATGATTGGTTTGATAAAGGCGCTTCATTTTCGCAATATGGCTGCGATATCGGCCTGAGGTTAAGAACTGCCCAACCGCAGATTGCATCAGGTTTGAGCTGCCCATGTTGTCACACAGAAGAAACTTTTCGATCTGTGGCTGATATCTCCCTGAGAGCAACCAACCGATACGCAATCTCGAATCGAGCGTTTTCGATAGTGAATTTACGTAGATAACGCGCCCCTCTTGATCGAGTTCTTTTAGACTTGGCAGTGGTGAATCATAGGCTAGGCTGCCAAACACATCGTCTTCAATGATGGGCAGTTGTTTCGTGACTTCTAGCAGTGCCTTTCTATTGTTCAAAGGCATTCGAGAGCCCGTTGGGTTGGTGAAATTAGGCGTTACTAATACCGCTTTAACCGGCCATTTCTCGACCGCATCTTGCAGGGCATTGATATCAACCCCTGAATGAACGCTGCTTGGGATCTCCAGCGCCTTGAGCCCTAATGACTCCAGCAGCAGTAGGTTGCCAAAATAACAGGGAGACTCGAGTGCTACGATATCACCGGGTTCGGTTAATGCTCTCAGTGCGAGGCTGATCGCTTGTTGAGCACCATGCGTGATGGCTATTTCATTGGCACTGGCTGGTACTCCAATGTCTTGAGTGATCTTGAGGAGCTGTTTCACCAACTGATCATCGCCTGGAGGGAGCTGGTAATAACCGGGTAACTGAGCTTGAATACGACTATGTCGGCCTATTTCGGCATACAGGCTTCGTATTGCCGAGTTATTGATATTCGGGTGTGCTGAGCCCGTGAGGAGTTTAAGTTTTCCATCTGGGCGTGACAGCACGGATCGAGTGACTGATAACAGATCCACCTTTTGTGGGCGGCTACTTTTTTCGGAGGCAGAGAGTGCGATCTCCTGCACTCGATAACCAGATTTTGGTACAGAGTAGATGAGCCCCGTGGCTTCAAGCTCTTGGTAGGCTCGAATGACCGTGTTTTTGCTCATATTGAGTTGTGTACTCAGCTGTCGAATGGAAGGGAGGCGATCATGAACATGTAAAATCCCCCCTTCGATCTGATTCTTAATGTGTTGTTCCACTGCCAAGTATTTGTTGATACCCACCTATTGCCCCCTGAGCGCAAAATCTGTAACCATCTAAAACATTAAAACTGTATCTTTTATCTACATCTGTACCCAACTAAGGTAACAGTATTGTTGAATAGTTGACCAGGGTTTTATCATGTTGATTAAATTTATTCCCTTTGTTTTCGTCGTTTTATGGTCGTCAGGTTTCGTCGGTGCACGGTTTGGTTTGCAATATGCGGAACCTGCGACCTTGTTGTCTCTGCGTATGATCGCTAATGTCCTCTTGTTCGTGCTTCTGATAGCGACACTCAAACGTAAAGTGCCTCGAGGTAGTGCCTTTTTTCATAGTTGTGTGGTTGGCATACTCATACATGGCTTCTATCTTGGTGGGACTTATTTGGCGATTGATATGGGCATGCCCGCTGGTTTGAGCGCACTTTTGGTTGGTTTACAGCCAATACTCACCGCCATCATGATTGTAACTTTCACTGTGGAGCGTTTTAATTGGGCTCAATGGGTAGGGTTAGCACTCGGCTTCTCTGGTATTAGTTTGGTGCTGATGGGGAACATCGAATGGCAGTCAGATGCGCACAAAATGGAAGCAGTATTATTGTGTATTCTTGCTTTGATAGGGATTACTTTCGGTACTCTATACCAGAAACGTTTCTGCCAAGGGGTGGATATGGTGGGCAGTGCGATGGTGCAGTATTTCGCAGCGGCTATTTTGTTTGTGCCCTATGCGATGAGTTTTGAGAGTATGCAGGTCGACTGGACAATAGAATTGTCATTAACCTTGGTTTGGCTAGTCGTCGTGTTGTCTTGTGTGGCGATTTTGCTGTTGCTCTACATGGTGGAACACGGGGCAGCATCGAGTGTTGCTTCTGTGTTTTACCTTGTACCTCCTACAACGGCCATTCAAGCTTGGTTGATGTTTGGTGAGTCTTTTGATTTTTATGGTGCGTTAGGCTTTGCGCTGGCAGCTATCGCGGTTTATTTAGTGGTGAAAAAGCCAAATCTCTCGTTGGGCTTTAAGAGAAAAGTACAAGTTAGACTTTAGAGAAAGTCACCAGAAAAGAGTGGATAGTATTTCTCAAACAAAAGAGCCCTCGAAGGGCTCTTTTAGTTTCAATGGAAAATCTCTAAGAGGCCTGCGTTACGCTTTGTTCATTAAGCAAGCGTAAGCGGTTGTGAATGGCGCTTCTTGGTACTGTTTTAGTCCAGTCTCTTTGAACTTCATCATCAGTGGGTTGTGCTTTAGGCTCTCTTTGATTGTTGCTGGTGCTACAACTTCTACATCTAAGCCATCAATCAGTTGGATAGCGGCTTCTAGTTTGAAGCCGTGACCGCCTCCGGCGAATTTGCCTTTAGTTTGACGTTGGCGAATTACCACCTTCTCAACTTGGTAATCTTCCATCAGTTTGGCGAAAGAGAACTGGAAATCTTTCATTTTTTGCGTGTCATTTGCATCGCTAATCGCGACTTTAGAAACGCGGCAATCAGGGATGTTGAATACACCATCTGAAAGAGAAAGTAGACAAATGATCGCATCATTACCTTTGATTTCAACGCCACAAATTTTCATGTTTTTACCTATCGATTTATCAGTCGTACATTATGGGTTGATTCGCATAATATCACCAGCTTATTGCAGGAATTAGGCGGTGTTATTTCGGGCAATTATTCATATCTGGTTGAATTATAATCAAACAGTTTTAGGGTAACGTTTGCCATGAGATAGACCTCACAAATTCATAGCGTCCATTAATCCGTATGCGATATATTATACGAATATCACTAAATAATGTACGGTTAAGAGGACAAATGAGTATCAACAACCTTTCCATCCGCAGTAAGATCGCGATTCCGCTGCTGGTGATCGTTGCAGTTTTCTCTGCAGTGACCATTGTGAATGTAATTAAGTCGAATCAACAGGCTGCGATCAATCACGAGTTGAATAATGTTGTGCAACCTGTGTTAGAGAATTTAGAAGACGGTTATCGCGATATCTACCAAGTCATCTCTGCGGCGCAAGGGCTTCTGTTAGCGAAGGATCAGGCATCGATCGATTACCAAATTTTTGAGTTCAAAGACAATGCCTACAAAGCTGTACCGCGTTTTGAGAGTGTACAGAAACTGTATGACGCTGGCGTTCTTGATCGCTCATCTCGCAATGAGCTGACTAAGTTAGTGTCTTCAATGAGCCGTTGGGTTGAACTTCATGAGCCTATGTTTGCTGATCCAGCAAATGCTCACGCTTACAATCGTGAATTCTCACCAGTGCTGGATGCAGAGTTTGAAACGATCCGTAACCAGCTTAGGTCTATCCGCTCTCTGATTGAGAAGAAACAGGAAAAACTACGTCAACAAACTGATGATTCGATTGAATCTAGCAAGATTGTTATCGAAGTTGGTATGGGTGTCGCGATTCTCGCTGCGTGCTTTGCACTATGGCTATCAAACCGTTTCATCGTTAAGCCTATCCAAGATGTAGAGAAAGCGATGAGCGAAATCGCTTCAGGCAATGGCGATCTTTCACAACGTATTAAAGTTGAAGGCAGTGATGAAATCGCACGTCTGAGTGCCGCGTTCAACGAGTTTGTTGGCAAAATCCATGTGACGGTTGAGCAAGTGATTTTTGCGTCAAATGCCGTGCGTTCAGAGATGGAAAACATTAAGTCGTTGACTCAAAGCGTAGTGGAATTCTCGGCTAGTCAGCAGCAAGAGAGCGAAGTGGTTGCTGCTGCAGTACATGAAATGCAGGCCACTAGCTCGGTGGTGAGTGGTAATGCTCTTGATGCTGCAACAGCGAGTAATACGGCGACGCGCGAAGTGGAATCAACCAACAAGACCTTGGCCTTGACTGTGGGTTCAATCGAGCGCTTGGCGAGTGATATTGAGAACGCGAGCGGTGTGGTACACAACCTTGATACTGATGTGAAGAGCATCGCTTCGATTTTAAGTGTGATCAAAGGCATCGCTGAACAAACTAACCTATTGGCTCTGAATGCGGCGATTGAAGCGGCACGTGCCGGTGAGCAAGGGCGCGGTTTCGCTGTAGTTGCAGACGAAGTACGTGCACTGGCAAGTAAAACGCAAGACAGCACCGGTGAGATCGAATCTATGATTGAGCGTCTTGAGCAAGGTGCAAAGCAAGCGGTTAGTGTGATGGACGAGAGCAAAGAGAGCGGTGAGAGAACCATTGCTCAAGCAGAAACAGCAGCGACATCTTTGGCTGAAATCAGCAGCTCAATTGGCATGATGAATGAGATGAATACACAGATTGCGACCGCAGCTTCGCAGCAATCCCACGTCTCCGAAGAGGTCAACCAGAATGTTCAACGCATTGCCGAGAGTACCGGTCAGATGGTTGAGATGGCAAGCAGTGCAGAAAATGCATGTATGGCACTGGCAGAGCAGTGTGAATCACTCGATCGACTAGTGTCTCAGTTTGAAGTTTAGCTGTTAAGATTAAACCGATAACAGACTAAGCGATCTGTTATGAAGGTCTAAAGCCAAAAGCCCGCACTTACTTTTTCAGTAAATGCGGGCTTTTCTGTTTGGCCTCAAGCAAGATTAACTGCTGCGACCGTCTTTGTAGGTGTAACGATAGTCGACGGTGATCGCCGCTTGATAATGCACATCACCACTCATATTGGTGATCTTCTTCACTTCCATATTGGCATCATCAATCTTAAACGAATCGTATTTAGTCGTGTTTCTAAACTGAGGCAGCTCTCTTGAAAGTTCAAAAGAACTCTTAGTGCTTAACTCTTCCATAAGGGTAGCTCCTGCATCGTATGCTTCCGCTTCAGTAACAAATGTATCTGACTTGAGCGTTGTCTCTAGAACTGCTGTTTTAGTTGCTGCAAACGCTGTTGTGCTTAGAACAAGTGTTGATGCAAGTACGATTAATTTCTTCATAGGAATACCTTACTTTGTTTATGAACATCAATGTTTCGGTGCACAACCAAGATAACAATGAAGTGACGTAAGAAGTGTCAGGGAAATTGCTGTATTTGTAAGATAAAAGTAAGGCTTGTTAGTGAATGTCAGAGTAGTGTCTAAGCAATACATAGACGACTTAATAGTGGGGTTTCAATCGTGGCGATACATGAATCAAGATGACTTAAATGGGGTAATTCAATAGACTAAACAGACCTTAGTAAACAGATTATTTTAAATAGACAGGTGTGGTATGGCGAATTGGGAAGGAGTCAGTGAATTTGTCGCGGTGGCCGAGCGAGAAAGCTTTACCGGTGCTGCTAATAAACTATCGACCTCTGTTGCACAAATTAGCCGTCGTGTCGCCAGCTTGGAAGAGCGACTAGCCGTTAAATTATTGAATCGCACGACACGTAAAGTGTCTCTTACCGAAGCAGGGCAGCTCTACTATCAACAATGCAAGCAGTTGGTAGAGGGACTGGAGCTAGCAGAGCTTGCAGTAACCCAGATGCAATCGACACCCAAAGGTCTGCTGAAAGTTACGGCTCCTGTCACTTATGGTGAGCGCCAGCTTGCGCCTTTGCTGCATCAGTTTCTGACTCAGTACCCTCAAGTTGAGCTCGAGTTAATGCTCACCAATCAAAAGTTAGATCTTATCGATTCGGGGGTAGATGTGGCGATTCGTTTAGGTCGACTGGAAGATTCGAGTCTAGTTGCAAAGCGCCTGTCTCAGAGACAGCTCTATGTCTGTGCAAGTCTGAAGTACATTGAACGTTATGGTGAACCACATACTTTGTCAGAGCTTGCCAATCACCAGTGTTTGGTTGGTGGGTTTGAGCACTGGCGATTTAAAGAAAATGGTCAACCGAGATCGGTACGAGTTAATGGGCGAATTAAATGCAACAGCGGTTTAGCACTTCTTGATGCCGCGAAACAGAGCATTGGTTTAGTGCAGCTACCTGAATACTATGTCAGCGATGATCTAGAGTCGGGAGAGCTGGTGGAAGTGTTGTCGGATTTCCGAGATGACAAAGAGGGGATCTGGGCGCTCTATCCTCAAAACCGTAATCTCTCTTCTAAAGTTCGCCTGCTGGTGGACTTTCTCGCTGATAACCTAGATTAATTCGACACGGGTTTCCGTGCCTTGAAAAAAGACGTTTGGTTTGAATGTACGGCTGGTTTGAGTGATGGTGCCGCGAGGGTGAAGGCCCTTATCCAGCTGAATAAGGGCGCATTTAAATAGCAGACTAAACAGTAAATCGGTCGACTAGGTGGTACAGCTCGTTCGCACGATCGTTCAAGTTTTGGCTACCCGTGCGGTTTTCATTGGCTAATGTTGCTGACTGAGAGCTTGAATCAGAGATAACCACTACGCGTTGTGATATTTCTTGGCCGACTATATTTTGCTCTTCGGTTGCAGTGGCGATAAGAGAGTTCATGTCCATGATGGTATCAATTGACTCCTGAATACGCGCCAGCGCTTCAGCGGCTGCGTTCGCTTCTTCTACTGTTTGAGCGCTGCGATTTTGACTAGAATCCATTGCTTTGACAGCCGCATCAGAGGCCGCTTTTAATTGTTCGATCATGGTGTGGATTTCACCAGTGCTCTCTTGAGTTCTGCTTGCGAGTTTACGAACTTCGTCGGCAACCACCGCAAAGCCGCGCCCTTGTTCACCTGCTCGCGCCGCCTCGATAGCCGCGTTCAATGCCAGTAGGTTAGTTTGTTCCGCAATGTCTTGGATAACCGCTAGAGAAGATGAGATGTTTTGTACATCCCCCTCAAGTTGAGATACGACAGTGTTCGCTTCTGATACCTCAGAGGCTAAGCCTGCCACAGACTCCGCCGCGGCATTCACAATCTCTTGCGCTTCACGTGCGTTGTTTTCTGCCTGCTTCGCGGAATTCGCCGCTTGGCTCGCGTTACTTGAGATCTCTTGAGCCGTGGTTGTCATTTCTGTCATCGCGGTAGCAACTTGTTCAGTCTCTTCACGTTGACCGTTTGCCAGTTCATCGACTTGAGCGGCACGAGCTGACATGCTATTGGTCTCGTTCACCACTTGCTGGCCAACATCACTCACGCTACGAATAATGGTTTGAAGGCTCGCAACAAACGCATTGAAGTTGTCGCTAAGGCGGGCAAATTCTGGTGCACGAAACGATTCCATACGAGCTGTCAGATCAGCCTCACCGCTTGCAAACGAGCTAATTGAACGATCCAGCTGCTCGATTGGCTTCATAATGGTGCGATTTATACCGACGGCGAAAACAGCAACGATCAGTGCGATCAGGCCACAGAACAGGCTGATCGCAGTGATCGTGCTCTGCAATGCTTGGTTTGAACTTGCTTCCATCTCAGCGATAACCGCATCAATGTCATCGGTATAAAACCCCGTACCTAGCATTAAATCCCACTGCGGAATGAAGATCGAGTAACTCAGTTTTGGTAGCGCTTCGGTCTCACCTAACTTAGGAAAGTAGTAAGTAGTGAATTTGCCGACCTTCGAATTCTTGATCAGATCCTGAATCAGGTAGTTGCCTTTTTTGTCTTGCAGGTTGAAGTAACTTTTCCCGATACCATCGGTACTTTGACCAACCACCACACGCACGCCTTTGGAGTCGTAACCGAAGATGTAGCCTGACTCTCCATACTCTAGCTGACGCAAAGTAGGTAGGGCTTCTTCTAGTGTGGCACCTCGCTCTAGGAATGGTGTAATTGACGACTTCGCCATTTGTAGATAAGACTTCAGTTCTTTCTGTTTCATCTCCATCATGTTGGTACGAGTCGAGTTGACCTGTTCAGCGGTAAGTTCGGTTGTCTTTAGATAGCTTACATAGATCATTCCGAGCGTCATAAACAGGAGAGGGATAAAAGACAAAATATAGAGGCGGTTTCTGATGGTTAGACTCATAAAGACTTCCTACTGCAGAGATATTATTTTTATTGGGTCACAGGACCGGTTGAACAGATGAAATTTTCGGCATGCTGCTCAAAAAATGCCACATGTTGATTTACATTATTTGCCTGTTTAAAAAATGTAAATGCGCCATTCGTCTAAACGTTACGTTCGCATAGTTTTGTTCGATAAATTTGACAGCGGTTAACTTTTAGCTGAATAAGTGAGTAATCGACTCAACATAATTGAGAGCAGGAGAACGAAGAGGAGTGTGTCAGAACTTTTGATAGCTTGAATGCTTTGCTAGAATGCGGCGCTCTGTGACAATCCAGTCACGTTGTTATTGATTTAAGTGAGTACATTCATGAAGAAAGGCCAGGTAACGATTGGTTTAACTAACCCCAAAAGCCCAACCAATGTGGGCGCTGTGATGCGTGCAGCGGGGTGTTATCAAGTGGATGAGGTTAAGTACACGGGGCAACGTTATGAAAAGGCGGCCAAGTTTCATACCGATACCAAGAGTGCAACTCGCAATATTCCACTGGTCGGGGTGGATTCATTTCTCGATGACCTTGACCCAGAGACAAAGATTGTGTGTGTTGAACTAGCAGAAGGCGCGACGCCTCTACCAAGGTTCCAACACCCAGAGAACGCTATCTACATCTTTGGTCCAGAAGACGGTTCGATTTCTCAAGAGGTTGCAGATCGCGCTGACCATGTGGTGTATGTACCGACGGTTGGTTGTATGAACTTAGCGGCAACGGTGAATGTCCTTCTGTACGATAGATTGGCTAAGTCTGATGATATGGACGAAAGCAACGAGCTTATTAAAAAGAGCCGTGATAACCGCAATCACCTTCTGGTGAAAGAAAAGTAGCAACAACTCGCCCCGGAGTGAAATCGTCCGCTTGATCGCTCTTTAAACAACCCTCGGCCTAACACAATTTTGGTTCTGTCTACGAGGTCACTTTCTGTTATCGCAAAATGCACAGTCAGCACTTTATAAAAGAATTGTTATGGTGTTTTATGTGAAATGTTAATGATTGTAGGCGATTTCATTGTTTCTCTAAAACAATACGCTTGGTTGGCATGGCTTATATAACATCCTAACTCTTTGAATCATTGACGCTTACTGTGAATTGTTCGATAAGAAAGAGTAAAGAATGTGAGTAGTGATTCTTCCCAATTTGTAGACGATGAATTTCGCTTTCAACCCACGTTGCGGGCGAAGTTTTCACGTCGAAGGTGGTTCAATTGGAAAGGTATTGAACTGCGTTTGGTGTTGGCTCTAGCGATGCTGTCGATGACGACTATCTTTCTTTCGGTCTTTTCTAGTTTCACTTTTGATATTCTCAATCAGCGCCTTGTTGAGCTGAAAGAGCAAGAGATCCCTGCGCTAGATAATGCGGCTCGCCTGAACGACAGAGTCAGAGAAGTCATCACAACCTCTTCCCAACTCAGTGGTGCTGAATCCAACCTAGAGCGCCAACAAGCGATGCTGCGAATTGAACAGGCCATTTCGGAGATGAAAGGCATCATGGTTCAATTTCCCGACTACCATTCTTACTTCAAGGATCTTATCTCACAAGTTCACAATAGCTTGAGCTTGCTCTATCAGAGTGAAATAGAGTCGCAGCAGCTCAACAAAGAGTTACGTAACCTGCTAGAAGGTTTCTATCCATTGCTCCAACAAGCCAGTGACGCACTCGATGATCTCCCTCAATCGAGTAAGCAGCAGATAGATTTCGCCCAACTAAAGGCACTGCTCTACTATCAACTGGGTTTGGTCGAGAAGCTCTACAACGATTCTAGCTTCAATGAACTCGACTACACTGGATACCGTCTAGAGCAGGTCGGTGAAGAGTGGTGGGGCATTTGGGCGAGTGGCGATCTACGGAGTGAATTTCCTGAGCTGGATGAGCAATTGATGGTGATCTACAGCTTGGCCTCTAATACAAGCACTCTGTACGAGCTAAAAAATAAGGCGCTCGATCACCGTTATCAAGAGATGTACTTTCTACAAAATAGCCGAGAGCACCTTAACCAGCTCACGGTTCAGATTGAAAGCCACACCAGCAAGGTGAATGGCAATATCGATCAATCCATTCAACAAGCTCAACAGTCTCTGCTTTCAAATCAGCGACTGTCTCTGTTTCTCTCCCTGTTTAGCGTATTAGCCGCAGCGGCGATATCTTGGTTCTATGTGCGAAAGAGTGTTTTAGAGCGCCTCTTGCAACTAAAAGACAACATGTTCGCTATCTCTACTGGGCATCTAGATACCGAAGTCGCGATTCGCGGTCGCGATGAAGTGACGCAAATGGCTAAATATTTAAGAGTGTTCCAAACCACCGCTAAGGTTGTGAAACAGACCAATCGTAAGCTCGAAGCTGAGGTTATCGAGCGCACTATTGCTGAAGAGAAATTGCGCGTGACCCAAGATGAGCTGATTCAAGCAGGTAAGCTTGCGGCTTTGGGGCAGTTGAGTGTCGGCATTACACATGAAATCAATCAACCTCTGACTGCAGTAAACAGCCATGTTCGCAGTGCACAGTTGTGGCTGGAAAAAGAGCGCCCAGATAAGGCCGTGAACAACCTGCAGAAGATCGAGACACTACTAGAGAAAGTCGCAGCGATTACTCGTCACCTAAAAGCGTTTTCTCGTAAAAGCGACGGTAAGCTAACTAGTGTTGTACTGAACGATGTGATTAGCGATGCGATTGACTTGTTTGAGACTCGCCAAAGCGGAGCCAACATTGAGTATTCACCGCATCGGTCTTTGTTGGTTCGAGCCAATAGTATCCGTTTAGAACAAGTCTTGGTGAATCTAATTAGCAATGCGTTAGATGCTATCGAGCACAAAGAACAACCTAAGTTGATCATTTCTACCTCTGAGCACTCAGAGACCATTGAAGTATCAGTCAAAGACAACGGTTTAGGTATTCCTCAAGAGGATCTCCCGCACTTGTTTGACCCATTTTATTCACGAAAAAGTTCTGGAAAAGGGCTCGGACTTGGTTTGTCCATTGCTTACAACATCATAAAAGACTTTGGTGGTTCGATTCACGTGGAATCTCAAGAACACCAAGGTACAACTTTCATCGTCACTCTACCAAAAGGCACACACTCATGACCCAAGACAACCACATTATTTTGATTGATGACGAACTGGACGTTGTCGAAGCGGTGAGTGAAATGCTTGAGCTCGAAGGGTTCAACGTCACCAGTTATACCGACCCTAACCTGGCACTCAAGTCGTTGAAGGGAAGCAGCCAGTCTGTGGTGTTGAGTGATGTTCGAATGCCGAAAATCGATGGGTTGAGTTTGGTTAGCGCGATTCAACACCGAGCACCGAACGTACAAGTGTTATTGATGAGTGGTCACGGTGACATACCTATGGCGATTGAAGCGATGAAGCTGGGTGCGTTTGATTTCTTAGAAAAACCACTAGATACCAGTGAGTTGGTAGAGAAGCTCAATCTCGCACTAGCGCAATGTCAGAGCAGCAGCTCTCAAACCTTTGGTGAGAGTGAAGAGAGTGACCTACCAATCGAGTCTGTCGTTATCGGTCAATCAAAGGGCATGGAGAGTATTCGCAAACAGGTTCTCGCTTTAGCACACACAGGTGTGGATACCATAATTAATGGTGAAACGGGTACTGGTAAAGAGGTGATAGCAAGGGCGCTTCATCAATTTAGCCGACGAAAAGCCAAACCGTTTGTAGCGATTAACTGTGGCGGTATGACAGAGAGCATCATTGAGAGTGAGTTGTTTGGCCACGAGGCAGGGTCGTTCACCAGTGCCAATAAAAAACGCATTGGCAAAATAGAGCAGGCGAGTGGTGGAACCCTATTCCTTGATGAAATCGAAAGTATGCCTATCGCGGTGCAAATCAAATTGCTGCGAGTGATTCAGGAGCGAACCATTGAGCGTGTCGGCGGCAATGAATTGATCCCTGTTGATATTGTTGTGGTTGCGGCAAGCAAAGCCGATCTCGCTAGCCTGAGTGAGTCGGGTGAGTTTAGAGCCGATCTTTTCTATCGCTTGAATATCGCCAGTCTGAATCTGCCCGCTCTACGACATCGTAAAGAGGACATTCAAGTTCTGTTTCGACACTTTGTTGTTCAAGCTAGCCACAAATATAAGACTCGTCCCTCGACAATTTATCCTGAGCAGATCCAGCAGTTGTGTCGACATGAGTGGCCGGGCAACGTACGCGAGCTGCGCAACGTCGCGGACCGTTTCGTACTCGGTATTGTGGGTGATGGTTTCGATTTGCAATCACCAAGCTGTGAATCGACCGGTGGTGAGTTTGCCTTTGAAAAGCAGATGGAGCAGTACGAACGCAATGTGTTGACAGAAGCTTTGATAGAGAGCGCTGGCAACATTAATGATGTGTCGAACAAGCTTAACTTACCCCGTAAAACCTTGTATCGAAAAATGAAAAAGCATCAGCTTGATAAAGAGAGTTTTAAAATGTAGTTCGTTCCAAATATAGTCAGTGTGAAATGGGATAAAACTGATAAGACAGCAATGACCCATTTAATGAATCTATAAATTAATATCTACTTCAAGTGTTTGTAATGCAAGGATTTTAGCATTTGGCACAATGCCTGCACTAAACCATTGCGGCTTAAAGCCAGTGCTGCGTATCAGCATTATGGTTTAAGCCGCAGGCAGGTTATCAGTCTCTGTATTGCATCCGTATCTTTTATGAATGAGCGGGAGCGTGAAAAGTGGAGGCTGAATGGCCAAATTAAGGAAAGAAAAAATAATTGCTTGTTGCAAGGAGATACAAACATGAAGCAAATTCTGAAAGGTTCAATTGCTTTAATACTCGGCGTGAGTTCGATGACAGCATGGGCAGCACAAGAGTCTGCCAACCTTGGACCTCGTCCCCTCTTTTTAATCAACAATATGGACGAAGGACCGCTGAAAACTAAGCTATTGAGTTGTAGTGAAGGGCCTTTCCAGCGCAGTGACTTCTCTATTGGTCACCGTGGTGCACCAATGCAGTTCCCTGAACATACTAAAGAGTCTTATCTCGCTGCGATTCAAATGGGTGCTGGCATCTTGGAATGTGATGTGACCTTTACCAAAGACAAAGAGCTTGTCTGCCGTCACTCACAAAACGATTTGCACACCACGACGGACGTGTTGGCTCACCCAGAGCTTGCGAAGAAATGTACGGTCCCATTTAAACCAGCTAACCCTGCCACGGGTGAAGACGCTCAGGTGGAGTGTCGCACAACGGACTTTACCTTGGCGGAGTTTAAGACTCTTAAAGGGAAAATGGACGGTGCGAACCCTAAAGCAACCACGGTTGAAGAGTACATGAATGGCACGCCTGGCTGGAGAACTGATCTTTATAGCCAAAGCGGTACCTTGATGACTCATGCTGAGAGTGCAGCGCTGTTCAAGCAACATGGCGTGAAGGTGACACCAGAGCTGAAATCCGCAGCGGTAGAGATGCCATTCAATGGCTTTAGCCAAGAGATGTATGCTCAAAAGTTGGTGGATGAAGTTAAAGCGGCTGGATTTGATGCGTCTGAAGCGTACCTACAATCATTCAACTTGGATGACGTTAAATACTGGATCAAAGAAAACCCTAAGTTTGGTGAACAAGCGGTGTATCTGGACGACCGAGTGTATGAGCAAGCGGACTTTGTCGCTTCGATTGAGAACATGAAAGAGCTACAAAAAGCGGGTGTAAACATCATCGCACCGCCGTTGTTTGCTCTAGTTGAGCTTGATAAAGACAACCAAATCGTTGCGTCTGACTACGCTAAACTGGCGAAGCAAGCTGACTTAGACATCATTGCTTGGACACTTGAGCGTTCAGGTCCACTGACACAAGGTGGTGGTTGGTATTACCAAAGCGTCAAGCAAGGCATCAACAACGATGGCGATATGATGAAGATGCTAGACGTACTAGCGCAAGACGTTGAAGTGTTGGGTGTATTCAGTGACTGGCCTGCGACAACAACGTACTACGCTAACTGCATGGCACCAAAAGCCTAAGTGAGCTGGTGAGATGGGCGGTATGAAGTGAGCTGCCTGTCTCTATGATTGGACAATCTCAATCTGTTTATTAAGAGCCTTCAGGCTCTTTTTTTGGCTTGATAAGTGTGGGACAAAAGTGACCCAAATTCATATTAATAGCTTGGACACAAATGACTCAAATCTAATCACTTAAAATGAGATTTGTTTTAAGTTATTGAAAATAAATAAAATAATAATTGGCACAAAGGGTGCAATAAGAGGTTCGACCCTCAACAAAAAGTAAAAGTAAGGTTTGAATATGAAAATCAGTGTTAAAGGACTGTTAATCGCTAGTTCCCTACTACTTCCTTCAATGGCTATGGCAAACGACTGCTCTAACCGTGGTGTGCTAGACGATCGATACTGTGATGAAAACCAAGATTTAGTGGCTGACTCGCCTAAAAATCCAGATGAGTGGAACGACCCGAGTACGCTCGTGTTTACCTACACTCCCGTAGAAGACCCAGCTTTGTATAAAGATGCATTTGCTGATTTCCAAGCGCACCTAAGTAAGATCACAGGCAAGCGCGTAATTTACTACACAGTGCACTCAAACTCTGCACAAGTGGAAGCTATGCGTTCTGGTCGTCTTCACGTTGCGGGTTTCTCAACAGGTCCTACGGGCTACGCGGTTAACTTAGCGGGTTATGTACCAATCGCAGTGAAGGGCGATGAGTCAGGCTTCCAAGGTTACAACCTAATCACTATCGTGCGTAAAGATAGTGGCATCAAGACGATGGCTGATCTGAAAGGCAAAAAGGTTGCGCATACTTCTGCGTCATCAAACTCTGGCAACCTTGCACCACGTGCACTTTTCCCTGCAAAAGGCTTAGTACCAGACCAAGACTACAAGGTGCTTTACTCGGGCAAGCATGACCAATCTATTTTGGGTGTATACAACGGAGACTACGATGCAGCACCTGTCGCATCGGATGTTTACGACCGCATGGTTGCAGCAGGGCGTGTGGATGCGTCTGAGCTTAAAATTATCTACCGCAGCCCACGTTTCCCAACATCAGCATTTGGCTACGCTTACAACCTGAAACCAGAGCTTGTTGACAAGATTAACGAAGCTTTCTTTAGCTATCGTTTTACACCGGAAATGAGCGCAGCATTCAAAGGCGCTGATCGTTTCTCTCCTATCTCTTACAAAGAAGAGTGGGGCGTGATTCGTGACATTGCTCATGCAACCGGTACTGCTTACACCAAAGCGGGTCTGAAAAAGCTTGCGGAAAAAGATGCGGCGAAACGCGCGAAGAAAAAAGCAGCTGAGCTCGCGAAACAAGCAAACAGTCAGTAACTCCTCTCTAATACCCTTTTCACTTATTCGCTGAATAAGTTGTTTTAAGTCGATGCCCTCACGGGTAGGGCATCGCTCATTTTAAATTTGCACAAGGAAACGCAGTATGGCCGTAGCTAGCTATGACGGAATTAAGATCAACGACCTGTATCACGAATACGTAGCAGGAAAGCCGATCCTTAAAGGAATTAACATCGATATCGATGAACCTGGGATCATCGCCATCATTGGCCCATCAGGTACGGGTAAAAGTACACTGCTTCGTTGCATCAACCGTCTAAATGATCCAAGTAAAGGTGAGATTATCTTTGATGGTTCTGACCTGACAAAACTGCAGGGACAAGCGTTGCGTAAACAGCGTCGTCACATCGGTATGGTTTTTCAAGAGTACAACTTAGTAGAGCGATTGACTGTTATTGAGAACGTATTGAGTGGCCGCTTAGGTTATATGACGGCTTGGAATGCGTGGCGTCGTAACTACTCTTCACAGGATCTTGCAAAAGCCTTCGAACTACTAGAATTTGTTGGCCTTCAAGATTTCGCTAATCAGCGTGCAGACAGCTTATCTGGTGGTCAAAGACAGCGTGTGGGTATCGCTCGTGCTGTTATGCAAGACCCATACATCTTATTGGCTGATGAACCAACGTCATCTCTTGACCCTAAAACAGCGGTAGAAATCATGGAATTGATGGAAACCTTCGCACAGCAGAAAAATATCCCTGTACTGGTTAACATTCACGATGTGAGCCTAGCGAAGCGTTATGCGAAACGCATCATCGGTATGTGTAACGGCAAGGTGCATTACGATGGCAGCCCTGAAGGTATCTCAGAAGATGACCTTAAGATCATCTACGGAGGTGAGTCATGGCTGGATTAACGACAAACTCATCGACATCGCAGACTCAATATCAGAATCCGTTTAAGGCATCGTGGACAAACCGTGCGATTGTCGTGGCGATCGTCGCTTATCTTTTCTATAGCTTTTCGACCTTGGGTTTGACCTTTGACCGACTAATTATCGGTTTTGGCGAGAGTGAGCGTTTACTATCGCGCATGTTTCCGCCCGATTTTTCACGCACTAACTTACTGTTAAGTGGGTTGGCAGAGAGCTTGCAGATAGCGATTATTTCGAGCTTCTTCGGCATCGTTATTTCTCTATTCTTGGGCTTGTTAGCTGCGAGAAACATGATGCCATCGATTGTATCAACGCCAATTCGCGGCTTTATCGCGCTATGTCGCTCTTTCCACCCAGTCATCATTGCGATTCTATTCGTAAAAGCCGTGGGTTTCGGCGCATTGGCGGGGATCCTGACTCTCGTCTTCGCTTCCATTGGCTTCATTGCCAAGTTGTTCGCAGAAGCGATTGAAGAGATCTCTTTCAAACCAGTCGAAGCCATTAAAGCGACTGGGGCAAGCTTTGTGAGTGTGATTCTGTATGCGGTAATGCCGCAAGTGTTCACTCGCTTTATCGGCTTCGCTAGCTACCAGCTCGACTCGAACCTACGTAACTCGACCATGGTTGGTATCGTTGGTGCGGGTGGTCTGGGTGGCACACTGTTCTCGGCATTCCAGCGCTTCGATTACGACTTTGTAGCGGCTATTTTGATCACCATTATCGCTTTGATTCTTGTAGGTGAGTTTCTTTCCAACATTGTTAGGAGAATTTTCTGATGACAACAGCATCTATTGATAGAGAGTGGCAGCGATTTACTCCTAATGAACGCATCGCTCGATTTGCCATTTATCTGAGTTTGGTGAGCGCGATTGTGTGGTCTTGGCAAACAGTGGAAGTGATTCCTGAGTTTTTGTATGACGCGCCTGCGCAGTTCGCGGATATGTTTCAACGCATGCTGCCGATGGATTATGGGTTTTATCCAACCACCATTCATGACGCGATGATCGAGACGCTGCACATCGCAACGCTCGGTACGCTGTTTACTCTGATCTTTGCGATACCTTTAGCGCTGTTGAATGCGCCAAATATTACGCCAAACAAAAGCTTGAATTGGATTGCTCAGTTCTTTCTAGTGTCTTCACGCTCAGTGAACTCACTGGTTTGGGCTCTGCTATTCATCGCCCTGTTTGGCCCCGGTGTTCTTGCAGGCATTATGGCAATTGCCGTCCGCAGTGTAGGCTTTGTAGGGAAGCTGTTAGCGGAAGCCATTGCCGAAGTGAACATGGGGCCAATTGAAGCCTTACGTGCAACTGGCGCGTCTTGGATGAGTGTTTTACTAAAAGGTTATTGGCCACAAATCATGCCCGCTTTCTACTCGATTGTTCTGTTCCGTTGGGATATTAACGTTCGTGAATCCGCCGTACTTGGCTTAGTTGGTGCCGGTGGTATCGGTGTGGTACTGAATGATGCTCAAAACTTATTTGAGTGGCAGAAGGTATCAATGGTACTGGTGAGCATTTTTGCGGTCGTGATCATCGCGGAAGCAGTCGTGATTCATATTCGTAACAAACTGATTTAATCACATATTCCCCCAAGTAAAACTGTGTGATGATTGAGAGCTTTGTCTAGTTTTTTTGAAGCTCAAACGACCCTAGGAGTCTCGGTCTACCTAGGGTCGTTTTTTTAGATTCATTCTCAGCGCATCAGTTTAGCACAGATGGATTTAATCGAGCGCGATAAGCTTTCCTATAAGCGGTTATCTTGGTTGTATGGACTAGAATACGCAGTGCTTAGCAAAGTCTCCGGCTTCGTTTGCGGTCCAGTCGCCTTTTGGTTTCTCTTTCATATCGGTACACCAAGCTTCACTGCCGACCTCTGTACAGGCCATCAGTTGGCTTGCTAAGAAAAGTACAAGTGCGATTTTTTTCATCATAAACATCCTTTATTGCATTGCTCCATAACGATAGTGGATTTCATACTACTTGCAATTCATGACTCACCCAATACTTTGTATGATTTAATACCAATCACAGTAAATAGGTGAACAAAAATAGCGTAGGAAAAAGGCTTGAGAACAAGGCAGCTTTTCTGCAACAGAGAGTTTCGATAAGTAGTTATTCTACAATCAAAAATTCTAACGCAGTTATCGAGCATTTTAACAAGCTAGGGTGAGCAATTATTTACTACGATTGGTATAAAGATATAGGGTTACTTTCGTTCCCGATCAAAAAAGCCAGCGCGTTGGCTGGCTCGTAGTATTCTGTTTTTCTTACCAATCCACCTTATAAGATAGAAGGGTACGAGTTAAACTAGCTTCATCTCTTGAATGATGTCAGATGCGATTTCTGGCTTGGTGCTGGTCGGTTTAGCGTGAAGGTCAGCTTTCAGTTGCCCTTTTCTGTTACTCAGACCTGCTTCTAGTTTCTTGATTGCTGCTGCTACGGCAGGATACATAATATCGTCTGTCGCTTTGGCTGTTACACGTACACCTTCGTAATTTGTGAACACCTCAACTTGATGTTGGTTGTGCTCTTTTGTGATGATGATGTCGCAGCTGATCAGTGATGGAAAGTGGTTAGCAATCTTATCGAACTTGCCTTCGATGTCTTTGCGTGAGTCGTCGTTAATTGATACGTGATGTGTTTGAACGTTTACTTTCATAAATCATACCTTTCCAATGACTGTGTCATTTAAACGTAGCAAACATCCGTTAGATTAACCAACAGCGGAAATACACATGTGTGATTGAGTTCAGTGTTATCAAATAATCTGCTGTTTGGCTCTTGAAACTCACCAAAACAGTGCGCATATTATGTCTCGTGATTTTGATACATGTTTAATTTCGCACCATGTATGACGAATTACTCTATGCTGCCTCTGATTCGCAGTAAATTGTTCCCTTCAGACAACCCTCTCCAACATTAGCCACTTTTTGTACAAATGCGTACTGAGATCTTGCTTTGGGTTCGGAAACTGCTAATCAACCTCACATCTGTTGATGTGCCCTTTAGTTTAGCGCTTTACTCTAATGGTTTTGATTTGACAAATAAAAGGCAGCGTCATGGCTGCCATTTTTGCTTATTTAAGTTCCGTTTACAGCATTAAATCAGTCAAATCGGTATGAGGAAGGAACCACAATCACGCCCTCTTTTGATATATGAAACCGCTCAGCATCGGCTTTGCTATCGACACCAATCACGGTTCCGGCGGGCACCTTGACATGCTTGTCTATAATGCAGTTCTGGATGTGACAGTTTTTTCCAATCTTCACATTTTCAAACAGGATGCTATCGATAACAATGGCGGCATTCTCGACTTTTACCTTTGGGAAGAAAATAGAGTTTTGAGCTGACCCGCCCTCTATCACCACACCATTCGCAATCATTGAGTTAATAAAGATACCTTGATTACCCTCGACGGAAGCAATGGTTCGAGCTGGGGGAAGTTGCTGATCATAGGTTCGAATCGCCCAATCAGGTTGATAAAGGTCGATAGGGGAGACAGGTTTAAGTAGATCCATGTTGGATTGATAGTAGGAGTCAATGGTACCGACATCTCTCCAGTAAGCGTCTTGTGTGACTCGACCCTCTTCGCTGCCAAATTTATACGCATAAACACTTTGGTTGTTCACCAATTTCGGGATGATATCCTTACCAAAGTCATGGCTAGAGTTTGGATCTTCAGCGTCATCTAATAGAGCGCGCGTGAGTACCTCTTTATCAAAGATGTAGATCCCCATTGACGCCATGCTTCTCGTCGGCCTACCCGGTACACAGGCTGGATACCTTGGTTTTTCGGTAAAGTTCTGGATCTGATGAGATTCGTCAATCTCCATCACCCCAAACTCTTTCGCTTCGTCAATCGACACTTCCATACACGCTACCGTGAGATCGGCCTCGGTCTGCTTGTGCTGTTTTAACATCGGTGCATAGTCCATGCGGTAAATGTGATCACCAGATAGCACCACAACGTGTTTTGCTTCACTGCGGGAGAGTAGATACAAGTTCTGATATATGGCATCTGCCGTACCACTGTACCAACTGTCTCCAGTGCGCATTTGAGGAGGAACATTGGTGATGAACTCGCCAAGCTCTGGGTTGAGTACCGACCAGCCATCACGTAGGTGTTTTTGTAGAGAGTGCGATTTGTACTGCGTCAACACCAGTATTTGTCGCAAACCAGAATGTAAACAGTTTGCTAACGTGAAGTCGATAATTCGATATTTGCCGCCGAACGGGACTGCGGGCTTTGCGCGATTATCTGTTAGTGGGGAAAGCCTAGAACCTACGCCGCCTGCGAGGACGATAGTTAGAGTGTCTTGCATGTCAGAACCTCAATGTATTTATGATTATGCCAAAACCGTTGCAAGCATTGAGCCATACTTAAGTCTTTGAATTATAGTGGTGAATATGACTTTCTAAGGCTGAGTGCACCAATACGAAACAGGTGATGGTGATAAGGCATATTTTTGCACCAGTATTGTGCATTGCCTTATCTGGCAGGTTTGATTAACAAAGTGATGCACGGAAAAGTTGCATTACAAAAGTGTCAATAAATTGAGTGAATAGAGTGATCGGGGTTAAATAAATTTATATAAATAATCACAACTTTTCACAAATTGATTTCCATCAATAACGTAGGGTTATTGTGTGATACCTTGCACGCAAAATAAGAAATGATTACTTACTCATCAATTAGTAAGCCCTACAAAAGGAAATAATAATGAAAAAAACAGTATGTGGTATTGCAGTACTTTCAGCCCTTATGTCTGCTAACGTTCTTGCTCACAGCGAAGGCGATTTCATCGTTCGTGTTGGAGCGGCAACGGTATCTCCAAACGAGAGCAGTGGTGCTGTAGCTGGCAGCTCAAACATCGAGTTTGGTGTTGATTCGGATACTCAGCTTGGTCTAACGCTTGGTTACATGTTTACTGATAACATCAGCTTTGAAGTTCTAGCAGCTACACCGTTCTCCCACAATATTTCTGCGACTGGTCTTGGTGAAATTGCAGATACTAAGCACCTTCCACCAACATTCATGGTTCAATACTACTTCGGTACTGCAGAGAGCGATTTCCGCCCTTACGTGGGTGCGGGTATCAACTACACAGTATTCTTCGATGAAGGTTCTAAAATTGCTGGCCTAAGCGATGTATCTCTAGATGACTCTTGGGGTCTTGCCGCGAACGTTGGTATGGACTACATGATCAACGATGACTGGTTCCTAAACGCTTCTGTATGGTACGCAGATATTGATACGACTGCGAAATACAACTTAGGTGGTACAAATTACTCTACGGACGTAGATATCGACCCATGGGTATTTATGATCGGTGGTGGTTACAATTTCTAATTTGACGCTCTTTTAAGTCGTTCTAATTAGTCCATCGCTTTAATTTTAAGCGCTCAAGCACCAGCCAGCTTGGGCGTTTTTTTGTTTGGGCGCTACTGAATATCTAGTTCACAGAGCTATCAATTTAACCTTTCTACGGCGCTCTATCATGCAAGTCGTTAGTAGTTGCCACTCTAATTCATGGAAAGTACACGGAAAGGCGCCTGTCAAACTCATCGAATTTAATATCTGTTCTTTTATTTGATAAGTGATCAATTTAACACTTGCTTCACATTTGCACTGTATTTTATTGCACAAAATTTGGTCGAAGAGTAATGTTTTAAACGGTTCAATAAACGAAAAGTTAATAAAACCTGTAGCTAGGTTTAGATCTAATTACGGTTTAATAATCAAGGAGATGATTGTGCTTAAACGTAATTTATTAGTGGCTTTATTCGCGATTCTGCCTGCAATGGCAAGTGCCGAAAACTACTCAATCGGTACCGGTGGTCAAAGTGGTATCTACTATCCATTCGGTGGTGCCCTGGCTAAGGTTTGGTCTGAAAATGTGCCAGATGTGAATGCCAAAGCAGAAGTCACCGCGGCTTCGGTCGAGAACACCATTAAGGTAGTGCGTGGCGATATGATCGCAGGTATCGCTATGGGTAACGTTGTTCTAGACGCATACAACGGCGAAGGTAAGTTCCCGAAAAAAATGCCAGTGAAAACACTGTTTGCTCTATATCCAAACCTAGTGCACACCATCACTCTTAAAGATTCGGGTATTGACTCTCTATCACAACTAAAAGGTAAGCGTGTTTCTCTAGGTGCTCCTGCAAGTGGCACGGCGGTAACGTCGGCAGCGCTGCTAGAGTCAATGGGCATTGACGTTAAAAAAGACATCGATGCGGTTTACCTAAACTACTCAGAAACCACCAACGCACTGGCGAATGGTCAAATTGACGTTGGTTTTATTGTTGGTGGTCAAGGCGTAGGTGCGGTGACTCAGATCGCTCTTACTCATGATATTAAAGTGCTATCTATCTCTGAGGAAGAGAGCGCAAACTTCATGAAGCAGTACCCAGCTTACAGTGCATATGACATCCCAGCGGGCGTTTACAATAAGGTTGATCCTGTATCAACGCTAAGCGTGTGGAACGTGTTGGTGGTTAACGCGAACATGAGCGATGACATGGCGTACAACCTAACTAAGGCTGCCTTTGAGAACATTGGCGACATTCGTAAAGTGGTGAAAATGGCAGAAATGACAACACCAGAGAATGCATCTCGACTACAAGGTGTACCACTACACGCTGGTGCTCAAAAGTACCTAGATTCTGTTAGTAAGTAACCGATCTACCTCAGGGTAAGTGATCTCTCACTTACCCTTTTTTATCAATTCGTTCTTATCCAGCAGGCATTAATATGGATATTACCCCTGATAATCAACACCCTTCTTCACAACCGCTTCCGTATGAAAAATTGGTCAATGCTACGGGCTACCTGACACTGGTTGTTGCGGTGGCATTGTCTGTTTTTCAAATTTGGCAGGGTGTTAGCTCAACCATTTCCGCGACCTATTTCAGACCTATCCACTTATGTTGGGTGTTGGTATTGATCTTTCTTCACTATCCATTGATCGCCAATCGGGAGAACAAATTCTTTGTGGTCGGTAAGCTGATCGATGTGATCTTGTGTGGTGTGGTGGTCTTTGCAGGATACCGCTTGTGGATCTTCGATTACAATGACATTAACCATCTATTCTACGGCCTTCAGTTTGCCGACATGTTTGCAGGTTGTACTTTATTAGCACTGTTATTGGAAGGGTGTCGACGCACCGTAGGTTGGGTGATGGTGTTCATTGCGGCTCTGTTTCTTGCATACAGTGCATTGGGCGACATGCTGCCAAGTGGTTTTGCGATTAAGGCATATAGCTTACAAGAGCTGATCCAGTTCCAGATTTATTCTGCGAATGGCGTATTTGGCTCGGCACTCGGTATTGCAGCGACAACGGTATTCATCTTCGTATTGTTTGGTGCGTTTCTTGAAGTCACAGGTGCGGGCAAGTTCTTTATCGATCTCGCATTCTCGATTGCAGGTAAATACCGTGGTGGTCCAGCTAAAGCGGCAGTATTGGCCTCGGCGGGCTTAGGTTCTATTTCAGGATCTGCGATTGCAAACACAGTGACGACAGGCTCTATCACCATTCCGATGATGAAGAAGCTTGGCTATAAACCAGAGCAAGCCGCAGGTATTGAAGCTGCTGCCTCAACTGGTGGGCAGATCATGCCACCTATTATGGGCGCGGGGGCGTTCGTGATGGCGCAGTTTACCGGTGTGCCTTACAGCGAAATCATGATCGCCTCTATTGCGCCAGCGATTCTCTACTTCTTCTGTACTCTGCTCTACGTTCACCTAATGGCGTGCAAACTGAACCTGCAAGCGGTAAGCAAGACCGAAGCGGTAATTGCAGTAATGAAAGATGGTGCGCATCACCTGATTCCGCTTATTCTTATTACAGCGCTGCTTATGATGGCGTATTCACCGCTTTTGGTGGGTGTTGCGGGTTGTAGTGCGATTCTAATGACGGCGGCACTTCGTAAGCACAGCCGTATCGGTTTGAAGAAGTTCATTGAAGGTATGAAGAATGGTGCGTTAATGGCGTTACCAATTTCTGCTGCTTGTGGTGCTGCTGGCATTATTGTTGGCGTAGTAGGGCAGACAGGTATCGGTCTTCAGTTCACCCAGTTTGTGATGGACTTTTCTGGCGGTTATATGCTTATCGCGCTGGGCTTAATCAGCTTGGTGGCGTTGGTGCTCGGAATGGGTCTCCCAGTTACGGCGGCATACATCGTACTTGCAGTTATGGCGGTACCAATGCTGACAGACTTTGGTTTGCCTCTGTTAACGGCTCACCTCATCGTATTCTGGTTGTCACAGACTTCTAACGTAACACCACCGATAGCACTTGCTGCCTTTGCTGGTGCAGGTGTTGCAAACGCGAATCCAATGAAGTCATCGGTAGAGGCATTTAAGCTTGCTGGTGGCCTGTTCATCATTCCAATCATGATGGCATACACTAATATCGTGAACCCGAACGATGGCATGCCAGCGCTACTATTCTCTATCGTTCAAACGCTGACGATCATTGTCGCCATCGCTATTGCGATTGAAGGTTATCTGATTCGCTCACTGAACATGGTAGAGCGTTTGGTGGCATTGCTCGCTATCCCGTTGTTACTCCTCAATCCATTCGGTTTAGGTCCTCTGGGTATCGTCATTATCATCGGCCTAATAGTGATTCAATGGCGCAGCCGTGAGGTTGCTCAACAAGCCTAACCTGTCTTGAAGTTATATAAATATGAGAAAGGGATCTGAATGTCAGATCCCTTTTTGTTTTTTCGGAATCGCACAAGAACCATCGTCTTGTTTTACCCCAGTTAATTATCTGATTTAGAGAAAACTGCTTCTTCATTAATTGTGACTATTTTCAGGCAACAAATGTACCCCGAGTTTTCCCATTAGTTTTATAGGTAAGCCAAGTAATTTATAAAACTGTCATTTCTTTAGCGGAATGTTGCTGTTGCATATCTCAGGTTGATTGTTGAATGTTAAATATTTGTTGATCAAATGTTGTTCAAAATTAATGTGGTCAGACCAAGTGGTGGTTAAATATCCATCTGATTTTGGAGAGCTTAAATTTATCGCAGTGCTGCGTTCTTGTTGAATTTAAGATCAGACACCTTTTAATAACTAAGGAAAGTTTAATTATGACAACTTATCGTACGCCGTTAGATCAGTTGAAAATTAATGTTAAAAAGCACCCCGACAAAGTGTGGCTGCACCAACCTGTTGAACGAGAGTGGCATACCTATACGTGGCTTGAGGCAGATATTACAGCTCGGAAAGTCGCAAAAGGTTTGCTCGATTGTGGGCTCATCGAAGGGGACAAAGTCTCGATCATCGCTAAAAATTCGGCAGAGTGGTACATATGTGACTTAGCGATAATGATGGCTGGCTTAGTTAGTGTCCCGATTTACCCTACAGCAAGTTCAGACAACATAAAGTACGTATTGGAACATAGTGGCGCTAAAGCGATGTTTATTGGCAAGCTTGATGATTCCATAGAGCTTAGTAAAGCTATACCTGAATCGTTAGTTACCATAGCAATGCCTAGCGCTAAAGTCGACTGTAAGCTTGATTGGCATGCTTGGTTGTCGATGTTAACGCCACTTGAAAATATTAACTCCCCTAGCCTTAACGATACTTTTTCGATCATCTACACCTCTGGAAGCACTGGTTTGGCAAAGGGAGTTGAACTTAGCTATTTAAACGTTGCGTCGTCGGCAACATCTGGCAGTGAGATATTTTTTCAACCAGGGGAAACTCGCGTTATGTCTTACCTGCCATTAGCTCATATCACTGAGCGTTGTGTGGTAGAGCTTCCATCGATTTATAATCCCGCTGAAGTATTCTTTACTGAATCAATTGATACCTTCATTGAAGATGTTAAATATGCTCGTCCAACGGCTTTCCTTTCCGTACCAAGACTATGGACCAAGTTCCAGTCTAAGATCTTAGCTAAGATGCCTAATAACCGTTTACAGCTGCTACTAAAAATCCCGTTTATTGGCCAAATTGTCGCGCGTAAAATACGTGAAAACCTAGGACTTCAAGACACGGTTTTATTTGGATCTGGTAGTGCACCTATTTCCCCAGAAGTGCTCCTGTGGTTCCACAAGATCGGTATTAGTATCGGCGAAGGTTGGGGGATGACAGAAACGTCAGGCCTATCGTGCAGCAATGTCCCTTTTGATTTCGAGCACCTTGGAACAATTGGAACGCCTCAACCGTGTGTAGAAATGAAATTGTCTGAAGAAGGTGAAGTTCTGATCAAAGGGGATGCTGTCTTTTCGGGATATTACGCAAATGATGAAGCCACCAAAGCCGCTTTTGAAGAGGGTTGGTTTAAGACGGGCGATAAAGCTGAGCTTAATGCTGATGGCTCATGGCGAATTATTGGACGAGTAAAAGAACAGTTTAAGACGAGTAAAGGAAAGTACGTTTCACCTGTTCCCATTGAAAGCAGCTTAGGTAGGAATCCAGATATTGAGCAAGTATGCGTCATGGGGATTGGTCGAAAACAGCCGATTGCATTAGTTGTTTTAGGTGAAGGCACACCTAGTACCGCAGCCCATGTTCGAAAAGAACTGAAAGCTACCTTAAAGAAAGTAAACAGAGAATTAGAAGCCCATGAAAGACTCGATCACCTGATTGTTGTAGAACAGCCATGGAGTATTGAGAATGGTTTGCTAACACCTACGCTGAAACTCAAAAGGGACCAAATTGAACAACGTTATGAACACTTACTTAACTTGAATTTGCCTTATGACGTGATCATTGAAAGTAAATTGACAGATAAAGATAAGCCTTCAAATACTGCATACTCCAAGCGAGTGTCCGTAAACGCATAATTCGTTCAACAAGCCTAACCTGTCTTAGCTCTATATAAATACGAGAAAGAGATCTGAATGTTCAGATCTCTTTTTTTGTTGTAATTCCAGATTTCTCTACTCTTTGATTTTGGGCTATTATTTTCTTGATAATACGAAGGATACGTATGACGGAGAAAATGGACATCTCTCTACCCAATGACTTCTTTGAATCGGTCTTAAATTCACTTCTTGAGCAAATCGCGATTATTGATGGCTCAGGACGCATTGTGTTTGTTAATCAGAGTTGGAAAGACTTTGGTGCAGAGAACGACGGCGATAAAGAGATTGTTTGGGAAGGCACCAATTATCTCGCTTGCTGTAGCTCATCAAGCGAAGATGGTGAACCGTCAGTAAAAACGGGGATCGAAAATGTGATCTCTGGAAAGACTCCCAACTTCTTGCACGAATACCCTTGTCATAGCCCAGATACGCAGCGATGGTTCTTAATGAGAGTCACTCCTTTAACCAAAAGCCACCTTCCTTACTTCGTAATTACCCATCAAAACATTACCGATAGAAAACAAGCTGAAATCATGGTGACGTTAGCGTCAGAGAAAGATCCGTTAACCGGTATTGCGAATCGCAGAAAGTTCGATTTGTTTGCTAACGAGCATTGGATGATTAATCTAAGAGAGTCCTCTCTAGTGTCGATCATCATGATTGATATCGATTTCTTCAAAAAGATTAACGACAGCTGTGGTCATACATTCGGTGATCAATGCTTAGTTAAAGTCGCGAATGTGTTGGAACAGGCGTGCCGACGACCAACCGATTTGTGTGCGAGGTATGGCGGTGAGGAGTTCATTGTGTTCTTGGGGAATACCTCGCAGCAAGGTGCAAGAGAAGTCGCTGAGTGGATCATCTTTAATCTTCGTAACATGAAGTTATTCGAAGATGTCGACATAGATATGCCGTACCTAAGCGTCAGTATTGGCATAACTACAAGCACCCCAGATGGCGGTACCCGGCTACGTGATGTGATTCATGAAGCAGACGACTGTCTGTACCAAGCGAAACGCAATGGTAGAGACAGGATAGAGAGCAGTTTTGATGGGGATACAAAAACGTGTTTTCAGCAAACAAACCGCAAATAAAAAGGGACCTGTAATCTATTCCTAATTACAGGCCCCTTCTTTATTCAACGTCAATTATGACGTGATGTTTGTTGTCGCGTGAAGCTTATGGCTCTTGCTTAGTTGGTGCTAGAGCGATTTCACGGATACATACGTTTTGTGGTTGCTGGTAAGCGAATGATACTGCGCGAGCAATGTCGTCAGCTGCTAGTACGCCACCCATTTGCTCTTTCCACTCCCCGTAACCATCTTTGATCTCTTGAGATGTTGTGTGAGAAAGAAGTTCAGTTTCTACAGCGCCTGGTGCAATTGTTGTTACACGAACGTTTGCTGCAGCCACTTCTTCACGTACGTTTTCAGAGATAGCGTGTACAGCGAACTTAGTACCACAGTAAGCGGCGTGGTTAGGGAACGTTTTCTTACCCGCAATTGAGCTGATGTTGATGATTGTGCCGCTGTTACGCTCTTTCATTGGTGCAAGAACAGCTTGCATGCCGTTTAGAAGGCCAAGCACGTTCACATCGAACATACGTTTCCACTCAGATGCGTCTTGAGTATCGATTTGGCCTAGAAGCATTGCGCCAGCGTTGTTGATTAGTGCGTCAACAGGGCCGAACTTCTCTTCACCTTGTGCAATCGCAGCTTCGAATGATGCTTGGTCAGTTACGTCTACTTTTACTGCTAGAGAGTTTGGTAGGTTTAGCGCTTCAAGACGGTCAATACGACGAGCCAAAAGCAGCAGAGGGTGACCTTCATCGCTTAGACGACGAGCGATTGCTTCACCAATACCTGAACTAGCACCTGTGATTACGATTAGTTTTTTCATGTTTATTTCCTCTGTACCTTTATGTCGTCGTGTCACGACGTATTGTCTAAGTGCATTTGAAACAAGGCGTTATTAACGTGTTTCGTTGCGATGGAGGTATATTAAGGAAAACTGCATTGTTGATATATAGCGCTTTACTTGAAACACTGTTGTCATACTGCAACAATAAAAGCATCTTTGTTCTGACTTAATGACGACTATGCTCAATCAAATTAACCTGTCTGATATTCGTTCATTTGTTCTCATTGCGCGCTTAGGCAATTTCACTAAAGCGGCAGAAGAGTTAGATGTCTCTCGTTCTCATGTCTCTCGTCAAGTAAGCAGTCTAGAAAAGCAGATGGGCGTGACCTTATTCATTCGTACTACTCGAACTCTGCGCCTAACCCATGCTGGTGAAGAGCTTTACCAACGCTGCGAGCAAGCCTTAGATAATATAGACCAAGCCTTGATTGCTGCTGTTGATGATGTTGAAGAAGTGCGTGGTGATATCAAAGTGAACTGCGTTGGTGGGTATCTTGGTGAGGTGATCATTGCTGACCTTGTGAATGAGTTCATGCAGCTTTATCCAGATATCAGTATCAGTTTAGATTTCAGTAGCCACCGTGTGGATCTTATTGAAGACGCTTTTGACATCGCCTTTCGCATGGGGAGTTTGGAAGATGCAGGCTTTATCGCCCGTAAGCTACTCGATATCGAAATGGGTACACTTGCCAGCCCAGGGTATTTTGAGCGCAAAGGCAAACCGGTTCACCCAAAAGAGCTCACGCAGCATGATTGTTTAACGGGATCGGTTCGTAGATGGAGCTTCCAAGCTTTGGAAGACAGTAAGAAAACCGTCGATGTTCATGTGAATGGGCGTTTGCAGTGCAAGAATGGCAGAGTGTTAGTTCAAGGGGCGATGGCGGGCAACGGTATTATTCGTGTGCCTACTATTTACTGTTTGGAAGAGCTGAATAACCAGCAGCTAGTTCAAGTGTTTGATGAATGGGTTGTACCGAGCGTGGATTTTTCTGCGATTTATCATCGCGATCGCTATCAGCCGAGCCGAATCCGCACCTTTATAGACTTTGTTAAGACTCGTTTTGAAGAGATGTCGGTGAGTTAGGGCTAGCGCGGGTTTAGTAACTGCCAGTTGTGCGTCAGTTCATTGATTTTTTGGCCGACACTTGGTCGCAGGATATTGTTCGACCGAGTTAGTTTGTCGCCATGCTCGTTAGTTGCTCTGCGTATTTATTATTCGCCAAAAACAAAAATCCGATACCAAAAGTGATATCGGATACGAACTCAATGTGGGGAGTTCTACAGGACGACGACTTTGAATGTGCTGCCTTTACACGGAAACGTGTACACCTTAATGGTCGTCTGCCAGCCTCAATGAAATCTCTGGAAGGGGTAGATAAAGCGTCTCAGTCATTCGAGACAGTATCTGGTCATACACTTGAGCGATAATGGTGGAGATATCGCTAGTCAACTCGTACATCGCTGTGGCTGTAATCGCACGTTGTTCACTGTCATGAATGTCGGCAAGTGTTTGCAAAGCACGCGCTCCCGTCGGAGAGCCTATACTCAAAGGACAGATCAATGCTAGTCGGTTTAAATGTCTACGAATTTGGTCGGCATAGAACTTAGCGCGTAGAAATTCATCTTGTTTGTCCATATCTGGGATACACATCCTTAGCTTAGTCAGTGTCTCCATAGCATCTAAAACTTGTAGCCACTCCATGTGGTAATCATCGACTAGCTCAGTCTGCTCTGAATCCGTCAACCAAGTGATCATCAATTCATCCATTAACAACATATTGTGACGAATGGTTTTACCATGAATGAACTGGTTTCTTACCAAGCTTCGCGTTTGCCAATCGTTATGCATTGCCTTGATTTTGAGCTGATAAATACGGTACATCGGGCGTCCATCAAATGGGCTCTTTTGAATAAGCCTGTTAGATGCGGTCATCATGGATTGATACAGCGTGTTCACACGTTGTACCGATTCAGTCGACAGCTTACAGGTCAGCGCATAGTGAGTCGCCGCGCGGTGTTTTCTCGAGAGCTGCAACAGCTCTCGAAGCAAGACTAAGGTTTCAAATTTTTGGTCGTTAGACTTTTGACGTTTCTGTGAATAGTGAAACAGAGCATAGACTGAAGCCAAAACCACGATAGTTGAAATAAGCATAAACATAACGCACTCCTTGCATGTGAATACCTCCTTAGTGGTATGCGCTAAACGTGCCAGAATGAAAAGTTATTAATATTCAGTTGGTTAGGTTTTTATGTGTATGCGAGGCTGTCTAACTTGGTGCAATTTAGCCCTAAAATAGGGAGAGCTTGATGAGATATATTTGGATATCAATGAAATAGGTGGTCGTTATAAACGAAAAAGCCCCGCTCACAGAGCAGGACTTGAATTGATCTTTAAACGTGTTGTTTTGTTTATGCCAGTTTTAGGTCGAATTGATTACGGTAAGCAACCATGTCTTCGATAGTCAATACAGGCATGTTGTGCAGTTTACCAAAAGCAACGATCTCTGGCGTTTTCGCCATTGTGCCGTCTGGGTTAGTCACTTCACATAGTACGCCTGCAGAAGGCAGACCAGCCATTTGCATCAGGTCAACGGTACCTTCAGTGTGACCACGACGAGCCAAAACACCACCTTTACGAGCGCGCAGTGGGAATACGTGACCTGGGCGCGCTAAGTCACTTGGTTTTGCACTTGGGTTAGCGGCAGTTTTGATCGTGGTTACGCGGTCAGCTGCAGAAACGCCAGTTGTTACACCCACTTTCGCTTCGATAGTCACTGTGAAAGCGGTTTGGTTAGCACTGTTGTTATCAACAACCATTGGCGGTAGGTCAAGTTGGTTTGCTTGTTCATCAGTTAGGCACAAGCAAACTATACCACTACATTCGCGGATCATCAGCGCCATCTGCTCATTAGTTAGGTGTTCTACTGAGTAGATGATGTCGCCTTCGTTTTCACGATCTTCATCGTCTAGTAGAAGAACGCCGCGGCCTTCGCGTAGTGCTTGTAGTGCGTTTTCAACACGCTCGATTGGTTCGCCAAATTCGGCCAAAATTGAAGACTGATTCATGGTTTAACTCCTAAAATATCACCAGAATCAGGGCTTGTATGAGGGATGACAACCAAACGACGGCGCGACCTATCACTAATACCAATCGTAGTAAATAATTGCTCACCCTAGCTTGTTAAAATGCTCGATAACTGCGTTAGAATTTTTTGATTGTAGAATAACTACTTATCGAAAAATGCTGCCTTGTTCTCAAGCCTTTTTCCTGCGCTATTTTTGATCACTTACTTACTGTGATTGGTATAAGACAGCTCGTCGTTCGCATGGCTTTATCCAAAACGAAATACACCAACTCAATAGTATGAGTGGTGTGTTTCCATTCTCTCTCATCCGGACTATAACCGTCGGCTCTGGCATCTCACCAGATCTGCTGACCTCGACGAATCGAGCGCTCGCGGGCTTATCTATAGTTTTGCTAATTACATAGTGTTACTAAGGACATACCGCCGGTGGGGAATTTCGCCCCGCCCTGAGAATAAAAAATAAATTTGATTGGCTTTTGAGGTTGGTTTCAAAAGCACGGGAATGGTAATCCTTTCATGGGCATATGAAAAGGATAGCCCGCAAACTTTACGCAATTAGCAAACGGTTTGCTGATTAATTACCCGTTTTCGCAACATAAGTGTTCCGAGTTTGGGCTAAGTGACGTGCTTTACCTCTCGACAAGTCAACTCGCTAACCCTTGCCATATTGCTGTGACACCACTAATTGAGCAGAGCAAAAGTGCTCCTATTCGAATTTGTTCTTTAGGCAGAGTTTGTGTCGTCATCAACGCAAGTTTATAGCCTAACCAAGCAGCTGGGAGCAGTGGCAAGGTAATAACCAAATGATGCAACGTAAAAAAGCCAATTGGGATCTGAACAACCAGCGAGATAATTGAGCTGAATACGAAGAAGGCAGACAGATTACCGCGCAGTTGATTAGCATCTTGGTGTTGCAGTAATAGTGCCATTGGCGGACCACCAATGCCTGAACTGGTACCAAAGAAGCCAGAGAAGAATCCTGCAATGCCCATTTTCGCTGGTGTCGGCTCTAATCTGAATGGAAGTAGACTCACGATGACGGCAAACACAACCAGCAGGCCTAGCCATAAAGATAAGACACTGGTTGATACCATCACCAACAGTGCACCGCCTGCGAGTGAACCCGGAATTCGACCTAGCAGCGCCACCTTGAGACCACCAATCGAAATATTGCTGCGGTGCTTCATGGCATTGAAGATAGAGATAAACAAACCGACTAAACAGATTGGGGCAGGGACATAATCTGGTGAAACAAGAAATAGTAACGGAGCCGCGACAATAGCTAAGCCAAAACCGATAGCGGTTTGAACGAAAGAGCCAACAAAAATGAGTGCCATTGCGATAATGACTGTCTGATCGAACAGTTCCATGTGCTATCAATCTGCGAATTGGGTAAGAAGATAAATACTATAAATTAAATTAGCCTTGCCTGCCCCATTAAGTAGGCAAAATTTCTGTTAAAAGAGTAGCTTGTCGAGACGAATAGAAAAACGGCCACTCACTAAGAGTAGCCGTTTTCTTTCATTAAGCCATTGCCATCTTAAGACGCTCAATTGGCTTGTCATTAATTGGTAAATGGATAAGGGCAGCAGCAAAAGCCAGTACAACCGTCGACCACCAAATTGGTTCGTAAGAACCGTAGTAATCGTAGATTCGACCGCCAACCCAAGCCCCTAAGAAGCTACCTACTTGGTGAGTAAAGAAAACCAAGCCATACAGGGTAGATAGGTAACGCGCACCGAAGATCTGTCTTACTAGACCTGAGGTAAGTGGCACTGTACCCAACCAACAGAAACCAATCGCAGCACCAAAGATAGCTGCTGTAGATTCTGTCACTGGTAGAGTTACAAATGCGCCGATAACCACAGTTCGCACCAGATAAAGAGCCGACATCACATGACGCTTGCTGAACTTGTCACCCATTACGCCCCAAAAGTATGAGCCGAAGATGTTAAAGATACCGACATACGCAAGAGCCATTGCTGCGCTACTAGCGGGTAGATCTTTGTCCGCCAAGTAACTTGGTAAGTGAGTTGCAATAAACATCACGTGGAAACCACAAACAAAGAAGCCTGCGTGGATAAGCCAATATCCTTTGTGCGCAAAGGCTTCAGACAATGCTTGTTTCAGTGTCTGTGAATCTTCTGCATTAGCAGTTTGTGTTTTTGCGGCGTTTTTCGACTTAGGAGCTCGCATGAACAGAGCAAACGAAATCATCAAGCAGCATAGTAATGCGAATACTTGCATTGCCGACTGCCAATCAAACTCGTTAAGCATGTACTGCGCGCCGGGAATTACCGCGAACATACCAAATGAACCTGCAGCGGTTGTTAAACCAAAGGCTTTTGCAGCGTGTTCCGCTGGGACGACCTTTGCGACAGCACCAAGCACAATCACATAACTTGTAGCACTCAAACCTAAACCGATCAGCGCGCCGAGAGAGATGTATAGCATACTAGATTCGGTAGAGATGGAAGTAAGAAGCAAACCTAACCCATAAGCACATGCGCCCGCGATGATAATGCGTCGCGCGCCCCATTTGTCGGCAGCCATACCAACAAACGGCTGAAAAACACCAAACAAAAGGTTTTGAAGTGCGATAGCAAAGCTAAAGAACTCACGACCCGTGTTGAAGTGCTCGGAAATAGGCATCATGAAAATGCCGAACGATTGTCTGATCCCTAGACTGATGATTAATGTGCCGATCCCAAGCCATACCAGTAAGGGAAAGCGGAAAATACTCATTCTAATACTCTTAAATTAATGATGATGTGAGTGATGTGCAGACATGTCATGTTCACCCATGCCGTGATGGTGTTCGTGCCCAGAATGCTCATGCGCAGACTGCTGGTGGCACCCACTACTTACAGCGTGCTGAGCCAAAAGATCAATCAATGGTTGGCTATGATGAACCACCACTAAACTGATGACCAAAAACAGAGTCATTCTGGCGAGTTGGGCAAAAAGAGATTGTGAAAACATAAGGGTTTTACATGCGCTCAATGTTGTAAGAAGGCGCGCATCTTAAAGAGAGTATTAGTATGAGACAAATGACGATTTGTGATTCAATCTATGCGTTTCATGCATAGATAAGAGAGCGTTAAACTTGCTTAGTGAAATCGAGCCCTTAAGCCTGCCAGCTTGTTACATAGAGAAATACATAACGCATTGTAATCAATGACTATTTATTGGGTTGTAAACAAAACAGTACGATTTGAGTTACATTGATCACACTCTATAAACTCGACATATTCCTTAAAAATCGTGACCCTAATGCCGAAATCGCTTCAGGATGAGCGAGAAAAGTTTCGGAATTTAAGGGAGAGTCATCCAAATGGACAAAGATCATAACCTCAGAGAGAACCTACTTGCATTAACCTTAGGTAGTGCATTGGTGTCGCTCGGTGTTATCTTTTTCAATCAAGTAGGGTTGCTGACTGGTGGTACTGCAGGGTTAGCTATCTTCATTACCAAGATCACAGAGCTTAGCTTTGGTCAGGTTTTTTTCGCGCTTAACTTACCTTTTTATATTTTATCTGTTACCCGTATGGGCTGGCGCTTCACGATCAATACCTTTATTGCTGTCTCTATCGTTTCGTTCGCGGTTGATCATCTGTATCACGTTATTCAGATTGCAGAGATCAACAAGGTGTACGCAGCAATGCTTGGTGGCGGACTCATCGGTACAGGCATGCTAGTGATATTCAGACACAAGATGAGCTTAGGCGGCTTCAACATCTTGGCTTTATACCTTCAAGAACGTTTTGGTGTTCGCGCAGGTAAGGTGCAAATGGGCTTGGACTGTACTATTGTTATCCTGTCATTGTTTATCGTCGACATTTCTCTGATTCTTCTGTCGGTTGTAGGTGCGGTGGTAACCAATCTGATTTTGGCTATGAACCATAAGCCGGGTCGCTACCAACCAGTGGCGCCACAGCCTGCAAACAGTAATTAAACTGAACGCCGTAGACAAGAAAAAGCCAGCGATTGGAGTGAGCTACCCCAATCGCTGGCTTTTTTCGTTTTCTGTGCCTTTCTTTTAGGTGTATCTGCTTGAAGTTAACTACTTTGAGCGGACTCGCACTGCTCATTGACACAACATTCATCTTTTAAGAAGTCGATAACACCATCAAGGCATTCATACTCTGCGACACAGAAAAGTGTGCGTCCCTCACGTCTTTGGCTGATTAGTCCAGCGGATGCAAGGCTAGAGATATGGTGAGAAAGAGTGGAGCCCGGGATACCGAGCTCTTCTTGTAAGCCACCGACAGCGATACCGTGATGACCCGCTTTTACAACGGTTTTGTAGATAGATAGCCGAATAGGGTGGCCTAGCTCTTTCAGTGCTTTCGCTACAGTTTCCAAGTCCATGCTGGCTCCTTAAAATTTAATTCGATACTAATCGAAATGAAACTTCATATCAAACCACTACATGCAGTGTTGACTACGTCATTGCTCTGGAGTCCCAATTCAGCTCAACTAAGGGCTATGTTGTCCTGGGCTGCGCTCTTGATAAATTCAGTGGAATTAAAAACCGCGGATATCCAACTCGTTATTGATCAACACAACACATTGGGAAGCAAACAGCATGTTTGGGCCTAGACTGATTTTCTCTGTCCCTAAGCGTTTTAAGCTGTTGTAACTCTTCTTTGGCATTGGGATGTGGTCAGTCAATAAGAAGCAAGGATTTTCCGCAATCTCTGCATCGCGGATAAATTCGCCTTTCTTATCCATCATGTAAAGCTGGTGGTCTTCGGCCAATTCTTTTATTAGCTTCTCGAAACTGATAGTTCGAACGGTAATCCCCGGCTCAACCTGACGAGTCTCTTCTTTACCCATGCCTTGAGATGCATCAACAGCACGAACAACCGCGGCTAAGAGTGCGCTCTCGTGGAAACCACCAATATTCGTGATGGCGTTTGAATCTACGGTAATAGTACGAGAAAAGTCTTTGGTACTCTCCAACACAAGATGAACGGTAACATCTTCACGATGAGATTGAGCTACGAAGATGGTGTTCATCAACGTATGAGCCAATATTTCAGTATGGGCTTCTTGACCAACGCCTTCTAAAATCAACTTGCTTTCAGTTGGTGCTGCACGAGCACGCAATACGAATGAACGCATGAAATGTACCTTTCTAGTTATACGGAACGAATCGAGTTCTCTAAGCCCGTATCAATGATTAACTAACTTGTCGCGGTATGTAACTCCTTTCTCTAAGTTAAGTCAATTAACCAGAGCAGTTTTAAGTACCTTTATTGTTTTTATACGTAGTAAATAGATGACTAACACATTTAAACATCTAACCAGTTGAGAACGTGTTAGGAGAAATAGAGAATGGCCATCATCTGATATCAAGGAGTTATCAATGGAACTGCAGAAAATCAATAAAGAAGAATATAGAAAGAAGATGAACGTACTGCTAATTGGATTAGTAGCGTCTCTTGCGATTAGTGCGATTGGGTTCGGCACACTTTTGATTGAGCTGTTTGGTGTGAAGGAGAGTATTGCTGGCGAATCGACAGGTAACTTTCACTTAAACCTGTTTGGGGTCGTTCTGGCGATTGCGTTAAATGCCTTCATTGCATCGAAGATCAAAACCCATCCTTACCTTAATGAAGCCGTGTACGTTTGGAACTTAAAACAGATACACAATCAGATCTATCGAAAGTTAAAGAAGATAAAAGCGGCATCGGAATCAGGGAATCGAAATGCACTAACGATTCTTTTCTTCTATTACACGACACAGAAACAGGTATACGACTTAGATAACAACACACTAACGATAAGTTCTGTTAAAAGTGCGTTAGAAAATTTGGAGAAAGAGGCTGACCATTGGGGTATTGAACTGTCTTTGAATGATTTTGCCAAAGAAATGATTGCTGAATTTTAATCGTAAACGCCCATTTTGCTTGTCGAATAGACAATTTAAGCCTGTTTTGAATCAAAAGTAGCCATCTAAGCACTTTTTTCGATTTTTTATTAATAAAGGGGTTGCCAAGTTTTAGATGATCTCTATAATGCCGCCTCACTGACACGGCAGACGCCACAAGGCTTCAGCAGTAATCAGTAAGACGAAAATTCGAAAGAAATTAATTTTCAAAAAGTGTTTGACACTGAAGATTAAATCGCTAGAATGCACGTCCGCTTTGAGAGGTTTCTTTGTAAAAAGAAAGTTTCGATAAGCAAAAGCTCTTTAACAATTTAAACCTATCAATCTGTGTGGGCACTCGTTGATGAATATCACTAAGTTTGTTTTCGCTTTTAAAAGCAAAGGCAAACACGAAACTTCGGTTTCAACTTGATTTCAATGAACTGAGTGACCAATTAAGACTTCGGTCTTAGCACAGTCAATTCACAGTCACTATTCGTAAGCTTTTTGCTAAAACGAATGGGGAATGTAATCAGTATTCGTTGAGTCGACAAAATCTTAAATTGAAGAGTTTGATCATGGCTCAGATTGAACGCTGGCGGCAGGCCTAACACATGCAAGTCGAGCGGAAACGAGTTATCTGAACCTTCGGGGAACGATAACGGCGTCGAGCGGCGGACGGGTGAGTAATGCCTAGGAAATTGCCTTGATGTGGGGGATAACCATTGGAAACGATGGCTAATACCGCATAATGCCTACGGGCCAAAGAGGGGGACCTTCGGGCCTCTCGCGTCAAGATATGCCTAGGTGGGATTAGCTAGTTGGTGAGGTAATGGCTCACCAAGGCGACGATCCCTAGCTGGTCTGAGAGGATGATCAGCCACACTGGAACTGAGACACGGTCCAGACTCCTACGGGAGGCAGCAGTGGGGAATATTGCACAATGGGCGCAAGCCTGATGCAGCCATGCCGCGTGTATGAAGAAGGCCTTCGGGTTGTAAAAGTACTTTCAGCAGTGAGGAAGGGGGTGTCGTTAATAGCGGCATTTCTTGACGTTAGCTGCAGAAGAAGCACCGGCTAACTCCGTGCCAGCAGCCGCGGTAATACGGAGGGTGCGAGCGTTAATCGGAATTACTGGGCGTAAAGCGCATGCAGGTGGTTTGTTAAGTCAGATGTGAAAGCCCGGGGCTCAACCTCGGAACTGCATTTGAAACTGGCAAACTAGAGTACTGTAGAGGGGGGTAGAATTTCAGGTGTAGCGGTGAAATGCGTAGAGATCTGAAGGAATACCAGTGGCGAAGGCGGCCCCCTGGACAGATACTGACACTCAGATGCGAAAGCGTGGGGAGCAAACAGGATTAGATACCCTGGTAGTCCACGCCGTAAACGATGTCTACTTGGAGGTTGTGGCCTTGAGCCGTGGCTTTCGGAGCTAACGCGTTAAGTAGACCGCCTGGGGAGTACGGTCGCAAGATTAAAACTCAAATGAATTGACGGGGGCCCGCACAAGCGGTGGAGCATGTGGTTTAATTCGATGCAACGCGAAGAACCTTACCTACTCTTGACATCCAGAGAACTTAGCAGAGATGCTTTGGTGCCTTCGGGAACTCTGAGACAGGTGCTGCATGGCTGTCGTCAGCTCGTGTTGTGAAATGTTGGGTTAAGTCCCGCAACGAGCGCAACCCTTATCCTTGTTTGCCAGCGAGTAATGTCGGGAACTCCAGGGAGACTGCCGGTGATAAACCGGAGGAAGGTGGGGACGACGTCAAGTCATCATGGCCCTTACGAGTAGGGCTACACACGTGCTACAATGGCGCATACAGAGGGCGGCCAACTCGCGAGAGTGAGCGAATCCCAAAAAGTGCGTCGTAGTCCGGATTGGAGTCTGCAACTCGACTCCATGAAGTCGGAATCGCTAGTAATCGTAGATCAGAATGCTACGGTGAATACGTTCCCGGGCCTTGTACACACCGCCCGTCACACCATGGGAGTGGGCTGCACCAGAAGTGGTTAGTTTAACCCCTTTTCTTTCGAGATTAGGGGAGGACGATCACCACGGTGTGGTTCATGACTGGGGTGAAGTCGTAACAAGGTAGCCCTAGGGGAACCTGGGGCTGGATCACCTCCTTATACGAAGATATTCACGATAAGTGTCCACACAGATTGATACGGTTTAGAAAGTAAAAGAGACGAAGATATCCCAATATCTTCAAGCAATTTGGTTCTGCTTTTTAAAGTGGAAGCAAAGTTAGTGTCCCGTTCGTCTAGAGGCCTAGGACACCGCCCTTTCACGGCGGTAACAGGGGTTCGACTCCCCTACGGGATACCATTGGGTCGTTAGCTCAGTTGGTAGAGCAGTTGACTTTTAATCAATTGGTCGCAGGTTCGAATCCTGCACGACCCACCATTTCTTCTTTTAGAAATGACTCTCAAGATGGGGCTATAGCTCAGCTGGGAGAGCGCCTGCCTTGCACGCAGGAGGTCAGCAGTTCGATCCTGCTTAGCTCCACCATTCTTGAGGAATTCTTCTCCACGAGGAATTAAAATTAATGTGGGCGATTAGCTCAGTTGGGAGAGCACCTGCCTTACAAGCAGGGGGTCACTGGTTCGAGCCCGGTATCGCCCACCATCTTTAAGCGCATTAGCGATAGTGCTTTTAAAAATGGTTTTCATTAGCTAGTCATTAGCGAAAGAAACTTGCTCTTTAACAATTTGGAAAGCTGACTGATTACTTAATTGGTTTTCACTTTAAAAAGTGAAATCAAACAGCTCAAGGCTGTGATTAAGTTAATCAAATTAAAAGTTCTCAATGTTTATCTTTCATTAGATAAACACAACACAAACACATTCAAGTGTCTTGTATTCGAATCAATGTTTACATTGATTCACCATTGAGTCCGGCAAACACGTAATAAGAACTAACCCTTCTTATTACAACCAAAAACCTTGGTTGCTAGTTCGTCTTTACTGCCATTTGTCTTCACTTTTTAAAGTGAAATCAAATAAGCAAGTGAAAGCAAACAGTCATACATTAAGACCCTTTCGGGTTGTATGGTTAAGTGACTAAGCGTACACGGTGGATGCCTTGGCAGTCAGAGGCGACGAAGGACGTATTAACTTGCGATAAGCCCAGATTAGGTAGTAAAAACCTTTTGAGTCTGGGATTTCCGAATGGGGAAACCCACTTACATAAGTAAGTATCTTGTTGTGAATACATAGCAACAAGAGGCAAACCGGGGGAACTGAAACATCTAAGTACCCCGAGGAAGAGAAATCAACCGAGATTCCGAAAGTAGCGGCGAGCGAAATTGGATTAGCCCTTAAGCTTTTAATGATGCAGGTGAAGGCTCTGGAAAGTGCCGCAATAAAGGGTGATAGCCCCGTAACCGACACATCATAATCAGTGAAAACGAGTAGGGCGGGACACGTGATATCCTGTCTGAATATGGGGGGACCATCCTCCAAGGCTAAATACTACTGACTGACCGATAGTGAACCAGTACCGTGAGGGAAAGGCGAAAAGAACCCCTGTGAGGGGAGTGAAATAGAACCTGAAACCGTGTACGTACAAGCAGTAGGAGCACCTTCGTGGTGTGACTGCGTACCTTTTGTATAATGGGTCAGCGACTTATATTCAGTGGCAAGGTTAACCGTTTAGGGGAGCCGTAGGGAAACCGAGTCTTAACTGGGCGTTCAGTCTCTGGATATAGACCCGAAACCAGGTGATCTAGCCATGGGCAGGTTGAAGGTTGAGTAACATCAACTGGAGGACCGAACCGACTAATGTTGAAAAATTAGCGGATGACTTGTGGCTAGGGGTGAAAGGCCAATCAAACCTGGAGATAGCTGGTTCTCCCCGAAAGCTATTTAGGTAGCGCCTCGGACGAATACTACTGGGGGTAGAGCACTGTTAAGGCTAGGGGGGTCATCCCGACTTACCAACCCTTTGCAAACTCCGAATACCAGTAAGTACTATCCGGGAGACACACGGCGGGTGCTAACGTCCGTCGTGGAGAGGGAAACAACCCAGACCGCCAGCTAAGGTCCCAAAGTATAGCTAAGTGGGAAACGATGTGGGAAGGCTCAGACAGCCAGGATGTTGGCTTAGAAGCAGCCATCATTTAAAGAAAGCGTAATAGCTCACTGGTCGAGTCGGCCTGCGCGGAAGATGTAACGGGGCTAAGCTATACACCGAAGCTGCGGCTGCACACTTTAGTGTGCGGGGTAGGGGAGCGTTCTGTAAGCCGTTGAAGGTGGTCTGTAAGGGCTGCTGGAGGTATCAGAAGTGCGAATGCTGACATGAGTAACGATAAAGGGAGTGAAAAACTCCCTCGCCGGAAGACCAAGGGTTCCTGTCCAACGTTAATCGGGGCAGGGTAAGTCGACCCCTAAGGCGAGGCCGAAAGGCGTAGTCGATGGGAAACGGGTTAATATTCCCGTACTTCTTACAATTGCGATGGGGGGACGGAGAAGGCTAGGTGGGCCTGGCGACGGTTGTCCAGGTTCAAGTACGTAGGCGGGAGAGTTAGGTAAATCCGGCTCTTCATTAACGCTGAGATACGATGTCGAGCCACTACGGTGGTGAAGTCATTGATGCCATGCTTCCAGGAAAAGCCTCTAAGCTTCAGATTGTAAGGAATCGTACCCCAAACCGACACAGGTGGTCGGGTAGAGAATACCAAGGCGCTTGAGAGAACTCGGGTGAAGGAACTAGGCAAAATGGTACCGTAACTTCGGGAGAAGGTACGCTCTTATCGGTGAAGTCCCTCGCGGATGGAGCTGACGAGAGTCGCAGATACCAGGTGGCTGCAACTGTTTATTAAAAACACAGCACTGTGCAAAATCGTAAGATGACGTATACGGTGTGACGCCTGCCCGGTGCCGGAAGGTTAATTGATGGGGTTAGACTTCGGTCGAAGCTCTTGATCGAAGCCCCGGTAAACGGCGGCCGTAACTATAACGGTCCTAAGGTAGCGAAATTCCTTGTCGGGTAAGTTCCGACCTGCACGAATGGCGTAATGATGGCCACGCTGTCTCCACCCGAGACTCAGTGAAATTGAAATCGCTGTGAAGATGCAGTGTACCCGCGGCTAGACGGAAAGACCCCGTGAACCTTTACTACAGCTTGGCACTGAACATTGACCCTACATGTGTAGGATAGGTGGGAGACTTTGAAACCGCGTCGCTAGATGTGGTGGAGTCGTCCTTGAAATACCACCCTTGTAGTGTTGATGTTCTAACGTTGGTCCCTGAATCGGGATTACGGACAGTGCCTGGTGGGTAGTTTGACTGGGGCGGTCTCCTCCCAAAGAGTAACGGAGGAGCACGAAGGTGGGCTAATCACGGTTGGACATCGTGAGGTTAGTGCAATGGCATAAGCCCGCTTGACTGCGAGAATGACAATTCGAGCAGGTGCGAAAGCAGGTCATAGTGATCCGGTGGTTCTGAATGGAAGGGCCATCGCTCAACGGATAAAAGGTACTCCGGGGATAACAGGCTGATACCGCCCAAGAGTTCATATCGACGGCGGTGTTTGGCACCTCGATGTCGGCTCATCACATCCTGGGGCTGAAGTCGGTCCCAAGGGGTATGGCTGTTCGCCATTTAAAGTGGTACGCGAGCTGGGTTTAGAACGTCGTGAGACAGTTCGGTCCCTATCTGCCGTGGGCGTTGGAAGATTGAAGGGGGCTGCTCCTAGTACGAGAGGACCGGAGTGGACGAACCTCTGGTGTTCGGGTTGTCATGCCAATGGCATTGCCCGGTAGCTAAGTTCGGAATCGATAACCGCTGAAAGCATCTAAGCGGGAAGCGAGCCCTGAGATGAGTCTTCCCTGGCACTTTAAGTGTCCTAAAGGGTTGTTCAAGACTAGAACGTTGATAGGCAGGGTGTGTAAGCGCTGTGAGGCGTTGAGCTAACCTGTACTAATTGCCCGTGAGGCTTAACCATACAACACCCAAGGGGTTTTGATGGACTCAAGAGATACAAACGCTTGAATGAGTTTGAAGAGAACAGAAACAGCTTTCCAGATTACTTTTCTGAAAGAAAATCAGAGAAGAAAGAATTTGCTTGGCGACCATAGCGTTGTGGATCCACCTGATTCCATGCCGAACTCAGAAGTGAAACGCAATAGCGCCGATGGTAGTGTGGGGCTTCCCCATGTGAGAGTAGGACATCGCCAGGCTTCAAATTTATTTTCACTTTTTAAAAGTGAAGACAAAAAGCTTCGTTATTTGCTATGTGCAAATAACAACTTCAACAGTGTACTAATCTGTTGATGACAATTTGTTGGAGGGATGGCTGAGTGGTCGAAAGCACCGGTCTTGAAAACCGGCAACCGTTAATAGCGGTTCTAGGGTTCAAATCCCTATCCCTCCACCACCATTGAAAAGCCCGCTGAGAAATCAGCGGGCTTTTTTCATTTCTGTTGTGTCGAAACTCTTTGTTGAAAATAATACCAATCACAGTAAATAAGTGATCAAAAATAGCGCAGGAAAAAGGCTTGAGAACAAGGCAGCTTTTCTACAACAGAGAGTTTCGATAAGTAGTTATTCTACAATCAAAAATTCTAACGCAGTTATCGAGCATTTTAACAAGCTAGGGTGAGTAATTATTTACTACGATTGGTATAACTGCCTCGCTTTCAAGCCTTCTCTTGTGCTATTTCTTGGTGTCATTCGCACTACTGTTATTGGCTTAAACTACATTATCTCTTTTTGTCGCACATAGAATTAACGGCTTTGCCATAGAAAGTCAGTCAATTAACAAGCTTAGGAGCTACTAAACGTGTTGTGCCCTCTTTTAACAAACGTATCAGCCCTTAGAGCAAGAGTTTACTCTAGCTAAAGGGGTATATAGCGGATTGGTTTTAGGTGACGTTAGAAGGTGAATGACAGATCGTTAGTCTTGCTCTGAGATCTTGTTGAAAGTCACTATATCCAATTGGCAATCTTATCGAAAAGGCGGTTTTTGTCAGCCGGTTTAACGATGAAGTCAGACATACCAGAAGCACCAATCTGTTCAAGCGTGATAGGAGAGCTATCTCCCGTATGCGCGATAATAGGGATAGAAGAGTATCTTTTGTTGGAACTTCGAATACGACGAGAAGCTTCAACACCTCCCATTACAGGCATTTCAAGATCCATTAGAATTAAGTCGATATTGTTTCTATCTAGAGCATCTATTGCTTGCTGGCCGTCTGCTTTTTCAATGACTTCAAATCCTTGCTTAGCAATCAGCATTGCAGTAAATCGTCGCAGTGATTCGTTGTCGTCAACCACCATGATTGTTCCTTTTTTAGATGTTCCAAGGGGACGCAATTTAGAAGAGTGAGCCACATTGCCGATATCGAAGAATAGGTCTTCAATAATCACTTTGGTATTAAGAAGCCAAGCCTGAGTCTCAATCCACCTGGCATTGGAAATTACCGATGGGATTTGTTTAGCTGTGGAATTCTCATATAGATACGCAATGTTCGCTTCCGTAAATGACAACAGTGACTCAATCGCTGTCAGTTTTTCTGGTCGTTCAAAAAACGCTTCTATATCTACAAAGATAGAGTTGAACTCAAATTCGTACTCTTCGCGATTGAGTGCTGTTGATATGTCAATGATCGTTAGGTCGAACCCCATAAGGCGGCTGATTTCTGTCATTTTTTTTGTGAGCACGTTTTGCTCGCAAACCATTAATACAGATTTCAGTTTGGTCAACTCACTCAGTATTTCAGTCACAGTATTTGAACTCATCAATGGGAATGATAGTGTGAACTGAGACCACTCACCCAGTTCAGATTTGCACTGAATATCCCCTCCGAAGGCGTGCATAACTTTCCGACAAAAAGGTAATCCCAACCCATAGCTACCCGATTTACCTGTGGTATAGAAATCTAGGAAGATATTACGCATGGTTTCATTTGAGATACCAGAGCCGTTATCTGTCACTGAGATACTATTATTGTTTCCTTCCTTAGACATAGTGATATGAATGTGAAAATGTTCAGTATTACGATGATGGAAAGCATTTTTAAACAAGTTATACATGACATACTTGAGTAGAGTGTCACTACCGAGAAATTCAAAATCATCTTGAATATCCAGTGAGATGGCATCCTTGTCAGTTGAACGTTTATAGCTAAAGCTATCGATAGCTTCGGTTACAACGTTTTTCGCTGAGTGTTTCTTGAATGTTGAGCGGGATATACGGTTCTCGTCAATCGAAGTTAAAAGCAGATCAATTGTCTCGTTGCCGATACGAATGATGTCCATTGCATCATCACTGACTTTTTTTAGTTGTACGGCATCATCATGAGTTAAAGTGTACTCTCCCAGAGGCGCTTTTTTGGGGTCAGGAAGTATCGATTGGATAAGATCAATCGAATAGAGCAAACCACTTAAAGGGTTACGCATTTCGTGAGCAATACCCGCACCGAATGATTTAGCGAGGGACACTCTAGCTTCATGCTCGACTTGGTTACGTATGTAGAATAGATTACCAAATAGATAGATAAACAAGAAAATTGGAACGTGTGTCCAGTCCATTGTTATATCGAGGTGAAAACCTTGAGCAACCCAAGCACATAAGCTCGCTAACCCAATCCCAGCGAAGGTTTGAGCAAACATTATTTTTGTGATGTGAACGAGCAGGATATGCAGGAATATCGCTGCCATAAAAGACATTACCCAGACATTAGACCAACTGTTCATCAGCAACATGTAAAAGAAGAAGCTTGGCAAACATAATGTTGTCACGATCTGATAGTAAGCTGGGAGGTATTTTTTCCAACGCAGTGGAAAGCGATGTCGATATATGATGCCGAAAAACAGCGTGGAACAGAACACACGCAGTGGTAGGTTTTCATAGGGTTGAGGAAACATTAAATCCCAGACAATGTAATAGACTGGGAAGCCTACAAAGCCCATCCACCCTACAAGGGTCAGGTTGGGTTCAGCGTATTGATAAACCTTGCGAATAGCATCCATATTGAATAGTTATTTACCGAGCCTAAGACGTATAAGGGTTTTGATTTTATATGTTTCTATCAATTATATATCACTTGTGGTTAGTAAGCTTTTAAAGTTCGATCAAATATCGCACTAAGTAGGATTGTGACATAACAGAACCACCCCCATTTTCTTAAGGCTATAGAACAAAAAAGCAGCCTATAAAGCTACTTTTTTGATTACGAAAATATGGTAAACCAATAGTTAGATGGCTAACTTGTGCTCGATTTGCTTCAGAGCGCGCTGAGACAGTACCCAAGCACAAGTTCCTGCAAATATATTACCTAGCATCGCTCCCCAGAACAGACCTTCGATACCCGCTACTTGAGACCCAATCCATAGACATGGCAAGAAGAAAGCAAACAAGCGCAGTGCCGAAATCGTTAGTGCGGTGTATGACTTACCCAGAGCGTTTGATACCGACACCATCAACATACAAATACCTAAAGGGCCAAGGCTGATTGGCACGATCATTAGATGATAATTTAGGATGGTGGTCACATCACTGTCGCTGGTCATCAATCCCGCCAAGCCATTTGAAAACAGCCAAGTAACGAGCGCAATCACAACTTGAAAACCGAGCACAAAGGTAGCGGCAATCTTGATTAAACTGCGAATGTCAATCAAGTTCTTTTCACCTAGCATACGACCAATCATCGGCGGCATAGACATGGTCAGAGCAAGTACTGAAACAATGGCGAAAAACTCAAAGCGAGAGCCCAATGCCCACGCTGCAACAGCCGCTGTACCGTAGCTTGCTAGTAGCTTGGTTGCCAGCATCGAAGAGACGGGTGGCAGTAATTGACTGATCATCGCAGGGCCCATAATGCGCCCAATAGAACGAACACTTTTGCTTATGTCTAGGTCTTGCCAGTCGAAAGTGAGCCAGTGTTTTTTGGTAACCTTAGGTGCCACGATCAAAATACCTATCCCAAAGGCGATGATCGTCGCAATAGCTGCACCATTGATGCCTAAGTCGAGAGTGAAAATGAAGATAGGATCGAGTGCGAGGTTAATCAAACTAGTAGCGATCATCATGGTGCCAGGAAGCATGGTATTGCCATTGGCACGACAGACGCTGTAGAAGAAATAGAGCACTGCACCTGTCCACGAGCTAACCAACCAGTAAACCCAGTAAGCATCAATGATTGGGAAGACCGATTCCGGAGCATCTAAGAGTTGTAAAATAGGGGTGCGGAGTAGGTAAATGACCATCGAGAATAGTGCGACACCTACACCTCCCATTACAACCACTAACCCCCCTAATTGTTTTGCATAGTGAGTCTTTTGGGCTCCTATCGCTCGTGCGATCACTGCCGTGGTTGCAATGCCAAGCCCAACTTGAATACCAATGATGATCATCTGTATTGGAAGTGTAAAGCCTTGAGCAGCAAGGGGTAAAACACCAAGTTGACCGATAAAAGCACTGTCGACCAGCTGAAAGCTCATCAGCGAGAGTACGCCGAACAGCATCGGCCACGTCATAGTAAAAAGTTGCTTACTTAGGGAAGGAGAGGGCGTTCCAGTTGTTGAAGTCATATTGGTCTTAGCATTATTGAGGGGACGGCGGTTAACCGTTTAATATGGATACGGCTAAAGGATAGCGTAATGTCTAGCAGATACCAATAGACGGTGTTGTCTATTCAGTGTTGCGCTAATTGCGACAATACTGTGGTGCAGTGATATTTGGAGATAAAAAGACCCCCAATAATTGGTGTCCAACTATTGGGGGTCAGTTCATAATGACTGGCTATATTCGTTTCTCGATTAGAGAAGGTTATTTGTTAGCAACATTGCCTAGCTTCAACCATGTATCGATAACCGTATCTGGGTTTAGAGATACAGAGCTGATGCCTTGCTCCATTAGCCACTCTGCTAGGTCATCGTGGTCCGATGGACCTTGACCACAGATACCTACGTACTTACCTGCTTTGGTTGCTGCATCAATTGCCATCTTCAGCATCGCTTTCACTGCTGGGTTGCGCTCGTCAAATAGATGAGCAACATCACCAGAGTCACGGTCAAGGCCAAGCGTTAGCTGAGTCATGTCGTTAGAGCCGATAGAGAAGCCATCGAAGTACTTCAAGAACTCTTCAGCCAATACTGCGTTAGATGGCAGCTCACACATCATGATCACTTTCAGACCTTGGTCGCCACGACGTAGGTTGAATTTAGCCAATAAGTCGATAACCGATGCCGCTTCGCTTGGAGTTCGCACGAAAGGAATCATGATTTCAACGTTCTTAAGGCCCATCTCGTTGCGTACGCGTTTGATCGCTTGAGTTTCTAGCTCAAAGCAATCTTCGAATACTGGAGAGATGTAACGAGAAGCACCACGGAAGCCCAGCATTGGGTTCTCTTCATGCGGTTCAAACTCTTTACCGCCCACTAGGTTGCTGTATTCGTTAGACTTAAAGTCAGACATACGTACGATCACACGCTTAGGCCAGAACGCAGAAGCGATAGTCGCGATGCCCTCTGTTAGCTTGCTTACGTAGAAATCGATAGGATCTTTGTAACCACGGATACGCTCAGTGATTTCCGCTTTAAGCTCATCGCTCTGCGCATCAAAGTTCAGTAGCGCTTTCGGGTGAATACCGATCATCTTGTTGATGATGAACTCTAGACGAGCCAGACCAACACCTTCGTTCGGGATTTGAGCGAAGTCGAATGCACGATCAGGGTTACCGACGTTCATCATCACTTTGGTTGGAAGCAGGGGTAGTTCGTCAACAGCAGAGCGCTTGATTTCGAAATCCAGCTCGCCTTGGTAAACGTAACCTGTTTCACCTTCTGCACAAGATACCGTCACTGTAGAACCATCTTCTAGGCGGCTTGTTGCGTCACCACAACCAACAATCGCTGGGATGCCAAGTTCACGAGCGATGATCGCTGCGTGACAAGTACGACCGCCACGGTTGGTGACAATCGCAGAAGCTTTTTTCATCACGGGTTCCCAGTCTGGGTCAGTCATGTCAGTGACTAGAACGTCACCTTCTTGAACCAAAGACATTTGATCCAATGAATCAACCAGACGTACAGGGCCAGAGCCGATACGTTGACCGATAGCACGGCCTTCAACCGCTACGTCTGCTTTGTTGCTGAGTTCGTAACGCTCAATGACGTTTTGCTCGCTTTGAGAACATACAGTCTCTGGACGCGCTTGAACAATATAAAGCTTACCGTCGATGCCATCTTTCGCCCACTCAATATCCATTGGACGTTGGTAGTGCTTCTCGATGATCATCGCTTGTTTTGCTAGCTCTTTGATCTCTTCATCGTTCAGTGAGAACTCGTTACGCTCTTGAGTGTCTGTGTCGATGATATCAACTTGCTTACCGATCTCTTGGTTAGTTGAGTAGATCATCTTGATCAGCTTAGAACCGAACGTTTTCTTAACGATAGGGTACTGACCCGCTTCAAGCATCGGCTTGTGAACGTAGAACTCGTCTGGGTTCACCGCACCTTGAACGACCATTTCACCAAGACCCCAAGATGAAGTGATGAATACCACTTGATCGAAGCCTGATTCTGTATCAAGGGTGAACATGACACCTGAAGAGGCTTTGTCTGAACGAACCATGCGTTGGATGCCCGCAGAAAGCGAGATACCGCGGTGGTCAAAGCCTTGGTGTACACGGTAAGAGATAGCGCGATCGTTAAACAGAGACGCGTATACGTGTTTTGTTGCTTCTAGAACAGCATCGATACCTTTTACGTTTAGGAAGGTCTCTTGTTGACCAGCAAATGAAGCATCAGGAAGGTCTTCCGCCGTTGCCGATGAACGAACCGCTACAGACAACTCATCATTGCCTTCGATTAGCTCACGGTAGTTATCGCGGATATCTTGCTCTAGGGATTCTGGGAAAGGGGCTTCAAGAACCCATTGGCGAATCGTCGCACCTGTCTTACGCAGCGCTTCAACGTCTTCGACATCAAGTTCATCAAGTAGTTGGTGAATGCGCTCATCAAGACCTTTGTAGTCTAGGAACTCGTTAAACGCATAAGAAGTGGTAGCAAAACCATTTGGTACAGAAACACCAGCATTGGATAGGTTAGAAACCATCTCGCCAAGTGAGGCGTTCTTACCGCCGACCTTGTCGACATCTTCCATGGATAGGCCATTGAACCATAGGGTATTATTTTGCATTTATTTCTCCAGAAACATAGCAAGTTTTGTAGGGATTTAAAGGCAAACGATTACGTCAGAGTTGAAAAAAATGTTAAAAATTTTTCAAACCTGTGGGGTACGTAATAGTCAGCAGGCTTTTGTTATATATATTATGGTGACCATCCTACTCAAAATAATTTTAAACATTAAATAAAAAATGCAAATTGATATTCAAAGTCGTGATGTATTCTATGTTTCTGATGGAACGGCCATAACATGTGAGACTTTAGGGCACGTTGTTCTAGGTCAATTTCCCTTCAAAGCTAACGAAAAAACCTTTCCGTTTGTGGAAAGCGAAGACAAATTGAGTGATTTGTTAAAAGAGATCGAGATTTCCTACCGAGAAACAGGCAACGAACCATTGGTGTTCTTTTCGATTGTCATTCCTGATATCAAACAGAAACTGTTAGCCGCTCCTGCACATTGTTACGACGTGTTGGAGAGTATTGTGCAGAAAGTGCAAGACGACACTCAAATGGCCCCCAAACCCAAGCTGCAGCGTTCTCGTAGCGTGAATAAGGATTCAGACAAGTACTTCGATCGTATTGCGGCGATTGAGTACACGCTAGCGCATGATGATGGGATTACATTGAGAGGATTGGAAGAGGCCGATATTATTCTACTTGGAGTATCGCGTAGCGGTAAGACCCCAACCAGCCTTTACATGGCAATGCAATTTGGATTGCGTGTGGCTAACTACCCATTCATTCACGACGACATTGCGAGGCTGAGACTGCTGCCTGAGTTTGAGATCCACCGTCATAAGCTATTTGGTTTGACGATCGATGCAGAGCGTTTAACTGAGATTCGTGAAAACCGTTTAGCGGGAAGTGAATACGCAAGTGATTCGCAGTGTGTCTACGAGTTGCAAACGGTAGAAGGACTGTTCCGACGTGAAGCGATCCCATACATCAATACCTCTTCATTGTCGGTCGAAGAGATCTCAACACGGATTCTAGAGCGCACAGGACTGAGACGCCGACTTTTGTGATCTTTTGTTGATTTAGACGATCTACCAGAGAAGCTCAAAGAGTATCGTCGGTCAATTCAAAACGAAAAGCGCCAGCTAAACTGAACCATTGGCTCCTATTTAAACCGAAGCACTAGGCTTCGGTTATCAGTCTATTCAAGGAGCCCAACACCAAGCTCTTTGCTTTTGCGTTCCATCCAACGGTCGAGTTCTGGTGGCCATTCGATACTTGGCTCTACGTAGAAACCGCGAAGCATTGAGAAATAAACCGCTTGGTCGATAAGCGGCAGAGTGGATTCGCCCTTGTCAAAGTCAAGCAATAGCTCTGCGTCTTTTAACAATGGGTTGATCAACTGTACGAATTGAGGAGTTTGCTCAATCAGTTTTTCAAAGTTGAACTCTTCTGTCTCTTTACTCTCGCGCCAAGCTACTTTGCTCTCCTCGCTACGATATTCAGGTAGGTCTAGTTTCCACCAACGTGGGCGACCAATACGCTGAGTGAGCGGGAAAGCGCGAGTTTGGAACTGAGTCACTGGATTTGCAGGCTCTCGAGGTTCATCGCTGTTCGCAATATCCATAAAATAGGCAATGATATCGAGGCTTTCCGCCATGATAGAGCCGTCATCTTTTTCAAGAACAGGCACCATTTTTTTACCAATAAGATCAACCAAGGTCTGGGCATCGTGGTAGTCCACAGAGACCAGATCCAGAGAGAGGCCTAGCGAGCGTGCAACAAAAGCGACACGAGCACAGAATGGACAGTGATCATAGATATAAAGCTTCATGGCTTCCCCTTAAATGTATAAGTTACCCAAGCATAAGATAACGCTAATGTACCAGAACTTATTTAAGACCATAAGTACTTGTATTGAAATGTAATAGAAATTTTATAACCTGCAAGGAGCAGAGTAGAGGATAAGTTGTTTTGGGGCGCAGAAAGAGATAAGGCCCTAGCAATTCACTCCAATGCAGAAGAGTGTATTGACCAAGGCCCTAATTGGGTGATGTGTTTAACTGCGTATTATCGCGAGCTAAAAACGTCGAATTATGCTTTTTTAAGATCTTGCATAGGGTATGTCAGTGTCAGACCACCCTCGGTAGTTGTAACGTGAACATAGAAACCGCCTGCGCTTAGACCAGCTACTACCATTTCACCTACTTCGACACCTTTTGTTGCGACAACACGATCTTCGATTGAAAACATCTTAAACACCTTCAATAAATTAAAATTAACTTTGCTTTTCGAAGGCGGATTTAATCAGATGATTCAGAGATCGACTAATCAGGTAATTTGTCGTTAAGACAAGCAACGGTTATTTAAGGTAAGTCGAAATTGCTCAATCATAAAGCGAGAGAAACGGTTTAGATTTCGTCCGCCGGATAATGCACACCAACCTGATGACGCATTTCTGTTATGAGTTCTGAAACTGTGATCGCACGCTGTTGCGCCTGTGATTGCGCTTCTCTATTGCCTTTCAGCACTTGTGCGAACATCTCGGCTTCGTAGCACATTGAATTTTCGCGTTGCGGCTGATTCAACTCTTCTACATCGCCATTTCGGTATTGAATCTTAACGTGCGTACACTCAGCAATATGATCAATTAAAATCGCGCCGAGCTCGCCTTGAATCTCGCTGTATGCGTAAGAGTCACTGACTTTTGAGTGTGCTAACGTAACGTCGAATTCAGGGTAGTAGAAGATGGCGCTGCCATGACCGTCAACCCCAGACTCTAGAAGGTGAGCGGATGCTTGAACGCTTTGAGGTTTACCAAATAGGGCGACCGCTGCGGCCACAGAATAGAAACCAATGTCCACCAAAGACCCATTTGAGAAAACCGGGTTGAAAGTGTTTGGGTTTTCTCCATCTAGGTATCGTTGATATCGAGACGAGTACTGACAGTAGCTGATGTGCGCTTTGTGGATTTTGCCTATCTTAGGAAGCGCTTGTTGAACGGCTTGAAAGTTAGGTAGATATTGAGATTTGTATGCTTCGAAGAGAACAACATTGTTGTTTTTAGCGACCTCAAACATCTTGGTTGCTTCGCGAATGTTCGAAGCAATAGGTTTCTCGCAGATCACGTGCTTGTTGTGTTCCATCAACATGATCGCTTGCTGACAATGGAACGAATTCGGTGAGGCAATGTAAACTGCATCAATGGCTGGATCGTTTGCAAGCTCGTCTATATCTGTGTAGTGAGTCTCCACGCCAAACTCTTTGCCGAACTCAACTGCGCTCTCTAGATTTCGAGAATAGACGGCGGTTAATTGCATGGCGTTAACTTCATGTGCAGCCTGTACAAATTTTTGAGTAATCCAATTGGTGCCAATTACAGCAAACTTAATCATATCGGTTTTTCCGTCCTTCTTGTTGGTGTGTTGAGATAGTAGCACTGGGCTAAAACGAAAAGGACCTTAATTGCGGAACAAATTTTTGTTGCAGAGAGCCTAATATAATTAATGTTACTCAGGCCATGCTTACCTGTTGTGGCTTGTGCAGTGAATGGCGGATTTTGCTAAGGTAGAACTAATTGCAAACAAGGTAGTTATTATGCGTATACGCGCGGTCAAAGTGTCCGATATTCAATTCATATTAAAGCTCTCTCACCAGATCAATCGCCAACATCATCAAGGTGCTCCTTCGGTTTTTAGTTCCCCTGAAAAAGCAGATAGCGGCTCTGAAGCGTATTGGTTAGGCTTAATGTTAGATCCGGAAGGGCACTTTTTAGTTGCTGAAGAAGATGAACAGGTCGTCGCTTTTCTGGCTGGAAAAATTACGCAGAATAACGGCGTGAGTTTTATTCAAGACCATAAGGTTGCTCGAGTAAACACCATTGTGGTCGGGGACGATGTTCAAGGCCAGGGAGTAGGCAAAAAGTTGATGCGCACGTTCAATCAATGGGCGCACGCCAATGGTGCTACAGAGCTGCGCTTGGAGGTAATGGAATTTAATCAGGATGCACAACGTTTCTATGAGTCTTTGGGAATGGTGACCCAATCGCGAATCATGTCTATGTCGTTAGAGGATGTATGAGTCGTTTCATTGCTGCATTAATGTGTTTCACCTGCTCGTTTCTCACGTTAAGTTGGGCTGGAACCCCTGTCGTTGTTGAGAGCTTTCCAACATCTAACCCGTTGTATTCTCAGTTAGCTGTCACCATGGTGAAGGTTGATAAGTCTGCAAGACGTATGTACTTAATGAGTGGAGACACATTAGTACGCGAATATCGAATCGCATTAGGCAAACAGCCTAAGGGACACAAACGTTTTGAGGGTGACAACCGAACCCCTGAAGGTCGTTACTATCTAGACTATGTACTTGAAGAGTCAGAGTTCTATCGTTCTGTACATATTAGCTATCCGGCGCCATCGGATCGCAAGTGGGCAGAGAAATACGACATTGATCCGGGTGGTAATATCAAAATACACGGTCTAAAGAACGGAGAGCATCGTTCTTCTGGTTATGTTCAGAGTTTTGATTGGACAGATGGCTGTATCGCTATCACCAATCAAGAGATGGATGAATTTATTGACCTAGTTAGAATGGGCACGCCTATTCATATTGAATGGTAGTCGTGCCCAGTATGATATGCCTAGCCCGTGTCGTTAAGGTGCTAAGAATCGTGTTGGAAAGTCTGTAAAAATAGCGTCGACCTGGTTGATATAGTCAAATTCTGAACTGTGGTTAACGGTGTAGCACCAAATTTTTCGCCCTGTTTGTTTTAGATAATCAATGTCAGATTGAGTCAGGTTGGCGTAATTCAAATGACAGCTGAAGGCATCACTGTTCTCTATCGTGGTTTTATCTTGCTGCTCTAACTGCTCGGTGATCATGCCGACTCGGTATTGAGGAAGGTGCTTTTTCACCTCTTCAACCACTCGATGACTGAAGCTAGAAATCAGGATGCGGTCGGTATCCATCGAACAACGGATTAACTCGTCGTGAAGCAGCTCAACAACGTGCGCGGGCTGGTGGCGGGTATCGACTTTTACCTCTAAATTAACGCTCAGATCGAGCTCTTCAACCAAAGCCAACAGCTCTGTGAGAGTCAGAATTTTCTCACCTTCAAACTCTGATGACTTCCACGAGCCAAAATCGAACTGCTTTAGCTCTGCCAAGGTATGCTCGTCAACGCGACCGAGTCCGTCACTACAGCGCTCGAGCGTATGGTCGTGACACACCACTAATTGATCGTCCAATGTAGGCTGAATGTCGACTTCAATCCATTTCAGGCCAAGTTTTGCTGCCTGTTCAATACTTGCTTTGGTGTTTTCAGGGTGAGTACCTGCAACACCACGGTGACCAACAATCATAGGAGGCATAGTGTTTCCTTTTTCAACACATTGTTATTCATGCTTAAATCAAGTCTAAAGGATAAACGAGTTATCGTCGTTATCTTGATACACATATTGAGTTTATTACGTGGCGTTATAGTGTCACGGGCTTTGACGTTCATAGTAAGAGCAGGTTGAAGCTTATCAATTGAGTCGCTTCTTGGGAGTAACGTTGTTGGCTAGCGCGCAATATCCAGTTGATTATCTCTTACTCCGTTAATACGGAACCAGCCTGCAATGCTAAACCGTTCGGTATTGGTTGGAAGCACTTCGTGTGGAAATTGCTCGGAGAAGAACACACAAAGACGCCCTGCTTTTGGAGCGATAGTGGTGACGTGATTGTCTTCTAGATCATACACGACTAGCTCTCCCGCATCTTGTTCTGACCATTCGTCGTTCATATAGAATACGGTGGTGAGTCGGCGGTTTTCATTGCCTTTAAAGCAATCGAGATGTTTTTGATAGAAGTCCCCTTTGAAGTATTTTGCAAAGTGCGCTTCGTACTCAAATAAGCCAAGAAAAAAAGCTTGATTTGCGGCCAGACGGATCTGTTCCATTTTATCTAAAAATTGCGAAGTGGGCTGCCCCATGTCGCGGCTCAACCATTGGATCTTGTCACTGCGAATGCGCGATTCACGCATCACTTCGTCATTGCGGCCAATCCTCGCCTTTTTCCAATTGTCAGGAATGCAGTCTCTCAATGCCGTAACTTCGTCATGAGTGAGAAAGTCGTCCCAAACAAAATAGCCTTGGGCAGATAACGCATCGATCAGTTGGTTCATGTAAAGCACTCGGATATATAAATAAAGGGCATTTATATAGTCGTAATAACTCTAGCTAACAAATCAGGTTGTTTGTCGTTACGATAACCTCGGCTTTATGGATTGAGATCGTGGTAAATGACAGCGTTACTTAGAGCTCGGTTTTTGAGTGGGCTTGGGTTTCATAGTAGGGTTCAGCTCATTAGTTGTTGACTTCGAGTGCGGCACTATTAATTTAACAAAATGATCACATTTAGGGGTGGTTTTGCTATTGTATAGGTCTGACCAGTTAGCAATAAACAAGGAGTCGTTTTGCAACTGCACACTATAAAGGGGTATATCCAAGACATGTATTTGGTGGAGTACCCTGATCGTTTGTTATTGCTTGATGGCGCATGCCGAGCAGACATCCCACATTTAAAGTCGTTTATCGAACGAGATCTTGGCCGCGATTTTAGTGACTTACATACTGTTGTGGTCACGCACATGCACCCAGATCATGCTGGGGCTGCACATAAGCTGCGAGCCTTAACGGGCTGTAAGTTGGTGTCGGCGGACCGGGATTTTGATTGGTACGCACGCTGGGACGGAATGCTGATGCACTTGACGGATTTGGCACTGGCTCGTTGGATGGCAAACCGTTTGGGGCGACCAAAAGCCAATCTTTGGTATTCCCGAAAGTTAAAGCCAGACTACAAGCTATCGGATGGCGAGGCCATTCCAGGTTTTGATGATTGGGTGGTATTGGAAACACCAGGTCATACAGACAGAGATTTGTCCGTCTATTGCCCATCTGAACGTTTAGCGTATGTGGCAGATCTGATGGTGGAAGTGAAACAGAAGTTAATACCGCCATTTCCTATCTTCCACCCTAATCAGTATCGTCATTCGGTAGAGCGTATTTACGATCTCCAGTTAGATACTCTGCTGGTGGCACATGGAGGGCAGGTGGCCTTCGATCAGTCTGCTTTCGAACATCTGTTGATGAGAGCACCGCAAAGGCCGGTGACTCATTGGCGTGTGACCAAAATTAAATGTAAGAGTCTGCTGAAATCAATTTGGCGGGATAAAAAGAAGCCCTAAATGACAAAGGCCAAGTCGTAGTGACTGGCCTCTGAATTGAGCGAGTAGTGAATTGTACAAGCGTGTTTGGCAAATTAGTGTGCTTGCTTGTCTGCGTTACTGGGTTATCTTGTGCTTAATACGATTAATTCAGTAAGAAAGATTTACTTGGGTCAACAATCACTTTGTTACTCATGCCTTGACGCCCTAGAAGCATCATGTAAGTCATATCTTGACGGTTGCTTAGCGTTAGGTCGATTTTCCACTCCTGACTCCCTATACGAAGTAGGGTTTCAATCACGCAACGAGTCTCTACTTCACCATTCGAAGACTTGATCTTCTTTCTCGCTTTTAACTTCGCAGTGCAACGTACCGTCTCTTCTAGGTGGTACACATCAGGGTGTAGGTCAAATTCGACGTAACGTTGCCCGTCTTCTTTAAAGCAAATTAGGTTGTCTACGTGCAAAGAGGAGATTTTAGCTCCGGTATCTACGCGCGTGTGCAATCCTGTTATCCCTAACTCAGGTAAGCAGAGTGCTTCAGTGTTCCCTATGATCATTTTATTGTTCATAATTATTCCAATCATTAGTTAACGGCTTACATGGTTATCTTAACCGTTTTGATTTTTTAACATTAACCTTTACCGCGAGTACGGTTCGCGTTTGGTTTTGCATTTTTTTCGATAAATTCGAAAATCATGTCAGCAACATCTTTACCCGTCGCTTTCTCGATACCTTCTAGACCTGGAGAAGAGTTGACTTCCATCACCACAGGACCATTCTTAGATTGTAGGATATCGACACCACATAGGTTTAACCCCATGATTTTTGCAGCGTTGATTGCTGTTGCACGCTCTTCTTTGGTGAGTTTAACCAACTGAGCAGTACCGCCACGGTGTAGGTTAGAGCGGAATTCGCCTTCACCTGCTTGGCGTTTCATTGCGGCAATCACTTTGTTACCGACCACAAAGCAACGGATGTCTGCGCCTTTTGCTTCTTCAATGAACTCTTGAACTAAAATGTTCGCTTTAAGGCCCATGAATGCTTCAATTACGCTTTCTGCTGCTTTGTTGGTTTCTGCCAACACCACCCCGATACCTTGGGTGCCTTCAAGCAGTTTGATAACCAAAGGAGCGCCACCTACATTTTTGATCAGATCTTGGATCTTATCAGGACGGCTAGCGAAGCCCGTTTTTGGCAGACCGACACCTTTACGAGATAAAAGCTGCAGCGAGCGTAGTTTGTCGCGAGAGCGGCTGATCGCTACGGATTCATTGATACAAAAAGTACCCATCATCTCGAATTGACGAACAACCGCCGTACCGTAGAAGGTAATGGAAGCGCCAATACGTGGGATCACTGCGTCGTATTGTGGTAGCTCTTCACCCATGTAGCGAATCTTCGGATTGTTACTCGCAATATCTATATCACAGTGCAGCGTGTCAATAACATCGACCTGGTGACCACGAGCTTCTCCAGCCTGCTTTAAACGAGCGGTAGAGTATAGATTTTCGTTGCGAGAAAGAATTGCGATACGCATGGCGTTTCCTTAGTAAATACCTGATTGGTATGTGCAAATTATTAAGTTGTTTTAAGAACCCGGTCGATTTGTAGTGGGTCCTTGTTTGCTTAGGGGCGAACCTTAAGGCTTTTAGGATGACTAGGAAAACGAATTAAATTTGTCGAGTCGACAATAGAATTTTATTAATGGTTCGAGTTATTGGTACGTAAGGGGTGCAGGTCTTGTTTGAGCGGAGAAAGCGAGCCGAAACCAAACTCTGATTGGGGGTAGGAGCTGTTTAAGTGGCATTCGACTCGCGTAATTTGGTAAAAGAATATGTACTTTTTAATGGATTAAGATAGCTGTATGAGTGTACGGAGTGCGCCATTTTCGAGCTAGATTGCTGTAGTTAACACTGAGATAAATCGCCTTTTTGCATGCATATCATCGCCACAGATTAGTGGGTATCTAGTACAGCACTATTTAATTGCGCAATGCTATTGTTGTCGATAATAAGGAACTAATAAACAGATGGGCTATTTTATGAGTGTTCCTGTTTTTGGCTTGAGTGGCAGATTTATTGTTTAAAATCGATATAATTGGGATTTAATAGGAAAACGAATAAAACAAAGGTTCTAATTTTGTCTGATGTAAATATGATGCGTTATTACGCAAGGCTGACATCATTTGATGCTAACACCCCACATGCTGTCACCTTAGCTGAATTGGCCGATTTGATGTTTACCAGTGTTAGACATGCTCGAACCTTGCTGGGGCGAATGCATCAGGCACAATGGGTAGTGTGGGAGCCTAAAGCAGGCAGAAACCAGCGTTCTAATCTAACCCTGCGCTACGATGTACAAGGGCTTCATCGACATATTGCCAGTAAATTGATCGCCGAAGGTAAATATGAAAAAGCGTTGGCGGTACTTGATGATGACCGCACAGTCTTTGGCTCTTTGCTGCAAGAGACATCCGGTGCAACCTTACGCCAAGGTTTACTGCATGTTCAACTGACGTACAAGCGTCGATTTGAAGCGCTTTTTCCTCATCACGTTCACCGTAGTAGCGAACGCTTTCTGCTCCGGCAAGTTTTCAGCTGTTTAGTCAGTTGCAGCAGTGGAGGTGTACTCAAACCCGAGTTGGCACATCACTGGGACTATAACGGTGAGACGCAAACTTGGACTTTCTATCTTCGACCTGGTTTAACTTTTCATAACGGTCAGCTTATTGATGGTAAACAGTTAGTACAGTTGTTTGAACAGTTGAAAACGCACTCGTTTTATCAATCGGAGCTAGAGCATGTTGAACAGGTCTACAGCGAACAGCCACTTCATCTTTGTTTTAAGCTTTCAAAAGCAGATACCGGGTTCGCGGGTCTGTTGGCGGGAGTGAAGTATTCGATTCAACCTCCAGCACAGCTACAAGGATTGATTGCCCAAAACATTGTCGGAAGCGGGCCATTTATGATTGCTGAACATGATGCAGAGCGGATCAAGCTGAAAGCGTTTGAGCACTTTTTTAGTACACGTTCACTCACGGATGAAGTTACGATTTGGCAATTTGAAGAAGAGCTTGCCAAAGTCACCAATTTTGACCAGAGTGAAATTCACGTCGCACCTGAAGAGGACGTCTCTTGTTTTCATCAGTTGGGCCGAGAAGTCACTGCTAATGAAACCGATGAGCAGCACAGCCGTGTTGAAGATGGCTGCCTGTTCGTGTTGTATAACCACAATGCACTGCAGCAAGAATTGACCATAGAGCAGAGAAAATTTCTCGCCGATTGCTTTAAGCCGAGTCTTGTCCATGAGCAGTTAGAGTCGAACCGCGGTATGTTTGGCTTGCAGTATGCAAAGAATATCTTACCTAGCTGGAACCCAGTGTATCGCATGCCAAATCCATCTTGTGCGTTGCCACGTAAACTCACTATCGCAGTTTATGATTACTATGCTCTGTATCGCTGCGCTGTAAGCATTGCTGATTTGTTGAGGTTCCAAGGTGTTGAAGTGGAGGTCAATACTTATAGCTTCCGTGATTTGACTCTGCGTTCGCAAACCAATCAGCTTAGTGAAGACCTGATTCTGTGTAACCTGAATCTCGATGACAACGCGCCATCTTCTCTTTTTTCATGGCTGATGAATGATCCCGTTTTGCATTCTGCGCTTGGACAAGATCGCAGTGAGTGGCTTAAGTTGCAGCTTGATCAACACAAAGCATCGGTCAAGCTAGAGGACTACCTAGAACAACTTGAGCCGATTGCGACTAGCCTCGTCACGGACTATTGGCTATTACCGCTGTTCCACCACCTTCAAACGGTGAGGTTTCAAGGTATTCTCAAGAATGTAGCGATTACTAACTGGGGATGGCCTGAGTTTAAGGATGTGTGGTCGGTCGATTAGCAACTAAGTATGGCTCAAGAGAAAAGCGTTGTTCTGAACAGGTAAGAGCTTGCAATCATAGTGGTATCGATGTGGTTTACTCCGACTCAACACTATTCCGGTCGCGGTTCGCAAGCTCGTGCCCAAGCCTTTGTGATCTGCTGTTTTTATTGTGCTTTTATCGCTATTCAAAGAAATAAAACTTAGATATTATGCTCCCCAAAAACACAAAGGTGATATTGTATGACAATTATATTTAATCAAGTAGCACAAGAGCTGTTGAACCGCAGAGCACCAGGCACTAAAGCGCCTCGCCTAGATGAAACTCTACGCCCGTTAAATCTTGAGGATGCTCTTCAAGTACAGTCGTCGATTATCGACCTACGTTCAGATAAGGTTGCTGGCTGGAAATGCTTGCTGCCTCTTGCTGAAGATAAGTTTGTTGTTGCACCTATCTTCTCTGACACTGTTCAGCAGGGTGCATCTTGTGAGCTCTATGCAGACAATGGTGTTGTGCGTATTGAGCCGGAAATCGCTTTTGTACTAAAAAGCAACTTACCAGCAAGTTCCGACGGTTACACTGAAGAGCAAATTGATGACGCGATCGGTTCTTGTCATATGGCGTTAGAGCTCATACAGTCTCGTTATTCTGATGACAGTGGTGCTGAGTTCTATGAGAATCTAGCAGATTGTCTAGTGAATCAGGGACTGTACCTCGGCCCGCAGCTTGAGCGTGAAGAGGCGTACAAGGCCTCGACGGTGAATGTATCTGTGACTCAGAACGAAAATATTCAGCAGTTCGACGGTAAACACCCAAATGGTCTGCCGCAAACTCCAATTTACTGGTTGATTAATTACATGACGCGTCGTGGTGTCGATTTTGAAGCGGGTGAGGCGATCATTACGGGCTCATATTGCGGAGTCGTTGAAGTTGAGTTCGATCTACCGACAACTATCACGTATGCGGGTTTAGGTGAGTATCAGGTCACCTTCTTTGAGAAAAACTAGACCCTGAGCCGCCCGAAACTCAATGAGAAAGCAACCGACTGAGTTAAGCCACTGAATGCTATATTGTTGGACATTTAGACGTCTAGACGTTGACAAGTCTTTATAGTCAGATTAGTCTGCTGTCCTCTTTTCTATACTAGTTTGTTCAATGTCTAATTCTAAACACTCAAATGCACAAATCGCTCCGAGTGCGGTTGCTCTGATCCCGCTCATTATCTTTCTTGCTCTGTTTATCGGAGTAGGCAGTTACCTATCTTACCAAGGCGTTGACTTTGCCTTCTATCAGCTGCCGGCGCCTATTGCGACACTGCCAGCGATTATGGTTGCTTTGTTGATCAGTAAAGAGAAGATCAACCGAGCCATTGAGCACTTTATGCGTGGTGTCGGACACCCAGATATCGTTGCTATGTGTATGATCTACCTATTAGCGGGCGCATTCGCAGCGGTGGCTAAAGCATCTGGTGGAGTAGACGCGACGGTAAACCTTGGTTTGTCTGCTATTCCAACAAGCATGATTCTACCGGGGATCTTTTTGATCTCAGCATTTATCGCAACCGCGATGGGTACGTCTATGGGTACAATTGCTGCTGTTGCGCCAGTTGCTCTCGGGATTGCAGATTCTTCTGGAATGAGTTTGTCGTTGACTGCTGGCGTGGTACTTAGTGGTGCAATGTTCGGTGATAATTTATCGATTATCTCTGATACCACCATCGCAGCGACACGTTCTCAAGGCTGTGAAATGCGTGACAAGTTCAAGGAAAACATCCGCATTGCTTTACCAGCGGCTTTTATTGCTATCGTTATTTTTGCGATGAACAGTACGCCAACACAAGTGCCGGAAACTGGCGATATCGAGTGGCTTAAAGTGCTCCCTTATATGGCAATTTTGGTGTTCGCTGTCTCTGGGATGAATGTGTTCGTGGTGCTGACCATGGGTATCTTGTTGGCGGGTTGTGTGAGCTTAGTGGGTGTCGATAGCTACAGCTTGACTGACTACGCACAAGATATCTATTCAGGCTTTGGTAACATGCAAGAGATCTTCTTATTGTCGATGCTGATTGGTGGTCTGAGTGAGTTGATGCGCCGTCAGGGTGGTCTTGTTTACCTAACTAACCTAGTGAGCAGTGTGATTCGTGCCTTTGGCTCGAAACACTCGAAGCAAGCCAATGGACGTGCCAGTGAGCTAGGTATCGCAGGTCTGGTTTCAATGGTCAATGCATGTACTGCAAACAATACCGTTGCGATCATTGTGTCGGGCAGTGTCGCTCGCCAACTAGCCGAAGAGAATGACGTTTCACCTCGTCGTGCGGCGAGTTTGTTGGATATTTTCTCATGTGTGGTTCAAGGTGTTCTGCCATACGGCGCTCAGGTGTTACTGCTAGGCTCTGTTTTTAAGCTATCGCCGTTAGAGATCGTATCTAATTCGTATTACTGTTTCGCATTGGCTATCGTGGCGGTGATTGCTGTGTTTATTAAGCATCCAACCCGAACCGCTAAACTTGATACAGCAGACAATGGATAATGCTCTGATAGATAACAAAAAAGGCTCGCATCAGCCTTTTTTAATGGGATTAACTTGTCGATTTAAGTGCGCTTGTAAGAGATGTTGTCTATCGAGAGCGAACCTGTTTTTCTACCAGTCCATTGCGCTCTAGGCCACGCCTTACACTGCTGCACATCTTGCCGAAACGGCGCAGTTCTTCAAAATTAGGTACACGTCCCACTTTGATCTGGTGCTCCCAATATATCAGCTCCCCATCAACCATCTCTAACAATTTTTTCGGACAACCAAGACAGTCACCTTTTGGACCGCATACAAAAGTGTCTGACTCGTATAGTGGTAATTCATGTTTTACGTCTTCAATTAGATTTAACATTGCAGATGTTAGGTCGGGCTTTTTGGTTTTCAAAACTCAGCCTCGAATTGGAACGTCATCCATTCATTGGTAATTGGGTGACTCAAGCACAGCTTCTCAGCATGGAGGTGAAGCCTGTCCGCTTTATGCCCATAAAGAACATCACCGACGATCGGCATATTCAGACCTTCCTCATGAGAACAGTGCACTCTTAATTGATGAGTACGACCTGTTTTCGGATGGAGATAAACCTTGGTTTTGCCATCACGACGCTCAATCACTTCCCATTTAGTTTCTGCAGGCTTACCATGCTCATAGCAGACGATCTGACGTGGGCGATCATACAGGTCTCCGCGCAACGGCAAACGAATGTAACCCTCTTCTTGTTCTAGATTACCTTCGATCAGAGCGACATAACGCTTCTCAACTTCGCGAGTGATGAACTGCTTCTGTAGGCTCTTGTTTGCTCGGCGAGTGAGTGCGAAAACCAGTATCCCCGAGGTTGCCATATCCAAGCGATGAATAACGAAAGGTCCTTCAGCATCGGGATGCATTTCCTGAACGCGAGTGTACGCTGAGTCCTTAATGGTTTTTCCAGGTACTGACAAGAATCCAGATGGTTTGTGCACCACAACGATGTGCTCATCTTGAAATAAAATATCTAGCTCTTTCCCCTCTGCTGGGTTCTCTAGCAATGGGTTTCGATCGACTTCTAACCCTCTCATCATGTGCCCTAAGATCGGCACACATTTACTTTGACAAGACGCGTAGTATTTCTTGTGTTTACGCACCTCTGATTTTGGTGAGCGCCCCCACCAAAACTCGGCCATAGCCAATGGTGTATAACCATGTAGGTAGGCGTATTGCAGCATCTTAGGCGCAGCACACTCCCCAGAGCCCGCTGGTGGTACTGGGTTCGTCAATGGTGCGAAGATATGGTTTAGATCTTCCGTTTTTCCTTCAGCATTTAGAAACGCGTATTGAGCGAAAAGCTTATGTTGCAACTGATGAGAGAGAGTTGCGCGTTGCTCTTTTAGTTGATCCAGTTGCTCGGTGTAGACATCAATTTTAGATTGCAATTCAGCCAGACGTTTTTCCCAAGCGAGCTTAAGGTGCTTTTGCTGGTTTTTATCTGCAACGCTGGCTTTACCAAGCTCAATACTTAGCTGTTCAAACGCGGCTTCATCAAGTTCTAGCTTACCTTGTTCACGCTGCTGTTTACGAAGCTTACGGCCTTCGATGACCTGTTGGCGCTGGGCTTCGTTCTCCCGTTCCGCTTGCGCTTTGTTTTGCGCCATTTGCTCACACAGTGCTAGGTAAGTCTCATCTGATTTCAGAGCCTTGTATTTTGCATTTACCGCCATCATGTCGGCTGTATCTTGATGAAAGAAGCTCTCACTGTTTAACATATCAAACACGGGTGGAACGAAGTGCGGCAACAGGTTTTGGTCTGCGATCTTGCCAGAGAATGCAGAAAAGTAGCCAATTTCACCTTGTGGGCTGCGAACGATAAGCACCCCAAACATTTTGCCACGGCCCTCTTCTGACTCTAGGCCGAAATCGTGGTGCCAATCGGTCTGAGTTTCCAGGTGAGCCTGAAGCTGCTCTGAGGCCAGTTCACAAAGAGGGTGGGGCTCGTAGTAAAAAGGAAACGTAAAGCGTTCTGGAAGCGTGTATGACTCAATCGATTGGTTGAATCGGGTAAAGCAGTTTTCAGGTGTGTGTAGAAATTCTGAAGCGTGCAAAGAAGTCGATGAGTGCATAGTGTGTCTTTTTATCTAATGGATGAAATCGCAAGGAGTTCGATGTTAGGCGGCCGATTCTACTCCTTATCGGAACACGCCTCAAATCTGTTCAATGAGAACACTGTTATTTTTGTTGCATGGACTGTTAAAGTAGTAACAAGTTGGAATGAACGTGATATGCTTTCGTGTTTTATATGAACAGGTAAGCTTATGATTCCGCTAAATACTTCGATCGTTTCCGGTGTGGCTCTTTCTGAAATCGATGGCCAGATGAAAATGCTATTGATGAAGCGTGTGAAGGGGGGCTTTTGGTGTCATGTGGCGGGCTCTATTGAGAGCGGTGAGAAGGGCTGGCAAGCGATTGTTCGTGAATTCAAAGAAGAGACAGAAATTGATGTGACAGCCTTGTATAACGCGCAGTTCTTGGAGCAGTTCTATGAGCATCATGTTAACGTTATACAGTTGATTCCAGTATTCGCGGTAGTGTGCCCACCCAATCAAAATGTGCAGTTGAATGAAGAGCATACAGAGTTTCGTTGGTGCTCGCTGGAAGAAGCGAAACAGTTAGCGCCGTTCCCAAATCAGCATGCTGTCTATGACCATATCTGGGAGTATTTCGTTAACAAAGCGCCTAATCCGCTTTATCGTGTTAAGCTAGCTTAAATATCAAAAAGTACTTACCTCAACCTCACTCACGATGAGCTGCTACCAATGATTTGATAGTGGCGTTCAACCTGGTGAGTGATTTTTCCCCATTCAGAGCTTTTAACACGTTGTTGGTGTGTGTCAAAAGCTTGTTGATCAACAAACTCTTCGTAAACACTGAATTTATTTGGGATATGTTGATCTTGAGTGACCTCGAAGATCAAGCAGCCTGGTTCTTGGTTCGTCAGGGCTTTATGAATTGGTAGTGCAGTGAGCACGGCTTCAAGGTCTTCCGTTGGAACCTCAATGTACCCTGTTAAAACAATCTTAGACATAATTCACTTAACTCTTCCCTGTTACGCGTTCTAAATACCAATGGCCTCGACACGGGCCGTTGGTGAGATACCAATCACCTGTCACCTTATCAGCAGAGACTTTTCCTGAAAAGCGGTAGTCCCACTGCCTGTGATTAGCATATAAGGTGAGTATGTGGGTGTCTTCGGCCACCCAGCCTTTAAGTGAAGTGCCATTGTAGGTGAGGCGCAATGTGGCTTTGCCATTCTCGATACGGCCAGTGATGGTAGTGTGCTCACAAAGGTTGTTGTTAGTGGTGTTTATTCGTCTGCCGACCCATTCTCCGTCGAAGCTTTTAGTGACGCTGTAACCTGGGGTCTCTGGGAATTTGGGGAAGGACTCTGAATTACCGGATTTGAACCAACCCATTTTCTGCCCGGCGACGACAAACAGAATAAAACCGGCGGTAAAAGCTAACAATAAAGGTTTCTTCATTGGCAGACCCTAGGATAATCCAAACTTAGGAGGCTTACATAATTTGATGTTAATGCTTGATTAGGCGGGTAAATTTTATATTTCGCAATGATATAGCTGACTTATGCGACTGGCTTTGCGAATTGGGAGCTAAAAAGAGATCAAGATCAATTCTGGTTTCATTAAATCGTAGTGCGTTTGAAATATATTTGTCACGCAGCGAATTTAGTGTTAGATATGAAACTTAGCTCAATGGATTGAACGGAGCTATAGTTGATAACAGTGTCATGTTTTGATGCAACAGGTACGATCAAGTCTTATTATTTTGTGATGTGTATCGTTGAACTGACCATGAAACACCGTTAGATTCGAATAGTTGGCAAATAAGAAAAGCTCATGAAGAGCAGTCAAACGGAAAGGATATAACCCTTATGAAAAAAATGAGAAGAGCACAGCTTCATCGCGTTCGTATTCAATACTGGAAAGACACAGCGAAAGAAGCGTCAAAAAAATAAGCTTGTCAATGACAGCTTAAATTAGCCATATTGGCATTTCCCCTTGTGCGCAGATAGGCGACTCGTGACCTAAGCACATAACCAACCCAGAGCTGGTAAATCTATACAAAGATTCAATAATGCCAGCTCGATTATTCCCCTTAACGATTATCTTTTTTTACTCACCCTAAAGGTCTATTCAACCGAATCCATTAGTTTAATCTTAAGCAATAAAAAGCCCCTGAATTTCAGAGGCTCTACGTTATCGGTTAAAGACGATCTAGCGTTGAAAGAGGTTTCTCCACGTCACATCTTCAGTTCGGTTCAGCCTAACGCTGGTGAGGTAAGCGAGAACCCCGATGGCAGCATAAACCATTAACGATAGTGCTGGTGCTTCTACAATCGCTCGGAATGGATTTGGTTCAAACAGCACATCAATGGGTAGGGAGACAACGTGAGCTAAGAACTGGCTGATCCCATCGCTAGCTAGTAGGGTCAGTGACAGCCATTTTATTACGTAACCGCCGATAAACATAACCAGTAAAGGTGAGCTTACAATTTGTGAGATCGCCAACGCGACCAAGGATAGAGGCAACAGAACAATAGACACCAACAGCATTTTCGCGAGGAAAACGAGCCAGTTAGTGAACACATAAAAGAGTGATTGTTGTTCAACTAGGAGGGCCAACGGGTTATCACTGAATGTTTGAAGCATCCATAACATCACATCAGTAAACAACACCAGTAGAGCGCAGATCAGCGGGATAATGACCAAACCTACAGCGAGTTTTACTGCATGAGTCAGGTGGTTTGATACAGGCATACTACGCCAAAACATAGAGCTACCTTCTTGACGCTCTTTTCGTAGTGTTTTAGGTATAAATAGTGTCGATAAGATCAGTGACACTGTTCCCGCAATGGCGAAAATCAGAGAGTTAAGGTCACGTGCAATCTCTTGATGGATTTCGCTGATGTCACCGTTGACCTCCATTTGAAAGAAGAAATCATGTTGAGCTTGGACGTTAAACATTAAGCCGACGCCAACTACTAAGCCAAACAGAGCAATGAATAAAGGAAGACGAATGATCACCTTATGTTCGATGAGCTCTTTTTCAATCATGTAAACGCTAGAGTGCATTTAGATAGCCTCCTTCTGTGTGGCAAGGAAAAGGTCCGATAGCCCGACATTGAATCTTTGGCCAAATCCCTCAGTTTGCGGCTTGTATTGACTCTCAAGAAGCCATTTGGTACTACCAAGGCCAGCTTGAGAGCTGAGAGGCTTGAGTTGTGCAATGGTTGAGCTGTGCTCATTTGACGCATCAAGAATGAAGTAGTCGCTCTCAACTTGTTCCATACTTTTGTACAGAACAGATTTGCCCTGTTTGATGATCAATATATCGGTAAGTAGGTGTTCGATCTCAGACACTTCGTGGCTAGCGATAATCAAGGCTCGCTCACCATCGTGGAACCACTCTAATAGGTGGCGATAAAAGGTTTCTCGATAGATAAGATCAAGCCCTAGGGTTGGCTCATCTAGGATCAGCACCTTAGTGTCGGTGGCGATAATGATAGAAAGGTGAAGTTGTACCTTCATTCCTTTAGAAAGCTGTTTGATTTTAGAGGTAAGTTTGATGTCTGTGCCGCTAAGCAGGCGCTCGGCGTGTGAGCGGTCGAAACTTGGGTGGACGCCAGCAGTGTATTTAAGTAACTGTTTGACGCTCATCCATTCTGGGAGCACGTTGACATCAGAGATGTAAGAGAGGTGCTGCATCAGTTCGGCGTGCTGTTCGATAGGGTGACAACCATTTATCTCAATCTCTCCTTGGAAGCGGTGTCCACCGAGCAGCGATTTGATTAAAGTTGATTTGCCAGCACCATTGTGGCCTAACAGTCCTAAGACTTGTCCGGCTTTGAGCTCAAAACTGATTTCTTCTATCCCAGTGTTATTGGCATAGCGTTTGGTGACGTTCTTAGCGGAAAGTAATGTCTTCATAACTTTTCCTTTGTGTGTTGTTCTAACAAAGAGACGAGCTCATCGATGCTCATGTCTAGATTCTTAAGTGTATTTGCAATCTCAGGCACTCTGTTGGTGACAAAGTCGCTGTAGGCGTTCTGTTTCAGCTTTGCTTCTGCACCTTGTGCGACAAACATTCCTTGCCCGCGTCTTTTTTCGACTAATCCGTCGTCGACCAATAACTGATAGCTTTTCATCACAGTGAGGTGGTTGATTTTGAGATCAGCTGCAATTGTTCTCACCGAAGGTAGTGGTTGTTGCTCTCTCCAGACCCCTTGAATGATCTGTTCTGTGATTTTGCTAGCCAGTTGTCGGAAGATGGGTTGGTCATCTTTCCAATCTGTCATATCGCTCATCTGTATGGTGTTATACATAGGTATAACACTAAACCTGTTACAAAAATAATCAACTGTTTTTTTGTCGTGGTGTCTATTTTTTAGTGATGATGGATTTTGGGTTTTATTGATGTAAACCAATTGAACAGTATGGTTTGCTTTCGATGCTAGCTGAAGTATTTGCAGGGGTACTATATCTAAATGGAGGATTCGTGTGGTTCGGAGAGACACGAATAACGTTTGAGAGTCGATGACACAAGATCAAATAAACCTATATTATGATGATGTGTCACCTTTCAAGGCGTCTATTATCGAACCTAACCCTAACAAGCACTATCTAAAACTATGATTTGAGGTTCTCTTTCAGGTTGATAGAGGACTTGGCAATACCCATCCTCTGGAAAGAACGTATAACTCTGGTTGACAAAATGAATAGCAGCAACCAACTCATTTGGGTTAGTTGTACTAGGGTGTTTTTTATGGATGTCTATGTTCTTAACATCCAGGCGGTAACTAGGGTCCTCATTTCGACTTTTCGGCATATTCATTAACCTTCGAATTGAGTCGATATAAGCAATGGGATATCCGAAACATACAAAGTATGACTCTACTTCTGTTTTTATTGTGTAGTCACACTCTTTTTCGACACCAGCAAGTATAGATTTAGTATGGATAACGTCTATCCCGTATCGAAGGTTAGCCGCGACTTCTCGAATTTTACTCGCACGAGCATCCGCTTGAATCTCCATAAACCTCATCATAGCTGTGGTTGCCACGACGGAGATAATGATCAAGCAGACAATGAGTTCGAGGACAGTGAAACCGGATTTTTTAGGCATAATATCTCTGGATCAAGTTTTCGCAGAATTGGCTTTGATGGACTAGAAGCCTTGTCAGTTTGGAGATTAAACTAAGCGGCATGGACAAAATAGATACCTGATTAAGTGATTTCTTTGGTAATAGCATGTTTCCATGAAAAACCTCAATAAAAACAACATTTTATAACACCATACCTTAGGTGTATGTAATGTAAGCCCATGTAAGCAAACTTATTCTATTAACTTACTGATATTATTAGTTATATTTTAGTGATAAGTCGGGCCTAAAAAATACTCTTCAATTTCATCAGGGTGGATTGGCTTGCTGAATAAGAACCCTTGAAAATATTGGTAGCCGCAATTTATGAGGAATTGCTTTTGGCTTTCGGTTTCTACACCTTCGGCTACTACTTTGAGCTCTAGTTTTTCACAAATGGCGTGTGTTGCTTTTACGATGGCTTTACTTCCCTGATGTGAACCGTGAACAAAACTCTTATCCAGTTTTACTGTGCTGATGGGCAAGTCATGCAACATAGATAGAGATGAATAACCCGTTCCAAAGTCATCGAGGTGGAGCTCAACTCCAAGATCCGCTATGTCGTAAAGCGCCTGTTCAACTTCCCCATGTTTGAAGATCATTGAAGACTCCGTGATCTCAAGTGCGACCTTGTTTGCTGGTAGTTGATAAAATTTGAGCATCGCAGACAGTTGGTCGGCAAATGCTGAATGGATCTGTTTTCCAGAGATGTTGATACTCAGAGTCAGCTCTGGGCCGTATTTTTTGTGCCATTTCGCGAGCTGTTTGAGCGCAGCATTCAACACCCAACGCCCAAGCGGTACGATTTGACCAGTCTCTTCGGCTAGATTGATAAATTCTCGCGGTGCAATGTCACCCAGTTCATGATCTTTCCAACGCAGTAATGCTTCAAAGCCTTTGATTCGATTATGATCATTATGAATGATGGGCTGATAATGCAGCTTTAAATCATCGTTCTCTATTGCACGTGCAAGTCGATGTCGAATATTGACCTTTCGATGCAGTGCTTTGGCAAGATCTGGAGTGAAGGTTTGGTATCGGTTTCTTCCATTTGTCTTTGCCATATGCATTGCCATTCCGGCTTGCTTAAGCAACGACTCTTGATCCATAGCGTTGTCTGGAAAGTGTGCCGTTCCGATACTGCACCCTACCGATAGGGCGCCGATACCAGCGAGGTCAAAGCTCTTGTTAAGCGCGTTGATGATGCGAGAGCATAATAGAGGGATGTTGTGATTTCGACAGGTGTGAGCAATGATTATGAATTCGTCACCACCAAACCGGCCAATCATACAAGTATCATCAACCAGCTCTTTAAGTCTTATACCTACTTGTTTAAGGAGTTGGTCGCCAACATTGTGCCCATAGGTGTCGTTAACTAACTTAAAGCCGTCGAGATCGACAAACATCAGTTCAAATGGGGAGCGGTACTCAATGCTCGTTTGCAATAGGTTTGTGATTCCTCTGCGATTATGCAGTTCGGTTAGGCAATCATGTTCTGCATTGTATTTGGCGAGTAGAAGACGCTCTTTTTGTTGAGTGGTGCATGTCAGATTAAGCAACAACTGATTTTTGTCGAACAACCACTTGCCTTGTACATCAAAGTAATGGGTTTTATCGCCAATTTGACAACTCACTTCTTCTAGGATCTCTTGCCCGCGCATAGCTGAAAATAGCCACAGGTCAACGGTTTCATCGTCGCCGAGAAAATCGATCAACTGAGTAAATGGTTTCCCATAGCTTTGATAAAAAGCCGTATTGACACTTAATATCTGACCAGTTTTATCGAAAAGCAAAGAAAGGTTAGATCCGTCTGAACAAGCCAAGTCGTGCTTCAAACTATTTTCTTCAGCAACAACCTGCACCAACATACCTATCCGACCGTCTGGTAGAGGGATGCCTGAAAATTGGCACAATGCCCTTTTGGCTATGTGCTTAGGAGTGAAGTTCCACCAGGTTTTAATGGTCTGGTTTAGGTGGAATTGTCGTTGGTACTCTTCGAGTGTTGCCTCAATAGCCTTAGACATCTCTTTTCCAAGATCGCGCGAAGTGAGCTCTTGAATCGAATCTGTCTCCCAGAGTGGTAGTGCGCTGCTATTCGCCCAAATGATCAATTTGTTGTCGATGTCGTACACCCAAATAGGACATTTTAGATGCTCAAATGGTAAATAACTCTGCATAATCAAGGCTTAATGTGTGGAGTAAAAAGGCTGTAGCAATCGCAACGGATGACTACACAATTTCTCAAATGGATGAGCTGTCTTATCTGTTTGCGCAGCGATCGCTGAACTCAGAAAGGAGGAGTCAGTGACACGCAGCTTAGTAGAGAGCATTCTTTTCATAGGTAACATGATCTTAAATAGACAACTTGAGTCAATGCTACTCAATCGGTGAGATTAAAAATATAGGGTGAATCTCGATGTTAGGTTGATTTCACTACCTGTTACTCAAGATTTCCGCTTTTGTTACATTTTTGCGCTTGCCTGGTAGTGTTTTGTGCTTATTTATCTTATTTTTGTGGGTGTATGTGTTGTATCGATAGGATTGTTTGACTGAATAAACTTCTGGGTTGTTGTAAATGATAGTTATGTAAGAGAGGGTAAGAAAATAAAGGAGATGTAAGACGAGCACGTTACTATGTTGTCAATTTTAAAACTAACTTTTAAAGGGTATTGATGAAGGTGCAACAAGGGGGAGCAGGGACGTTAAACCGTAAAAATAGCTGTACATCAATGAATAAATTGTTTTGCATACTGTAAAATGGTGAGTTGGGTTACAGTATTGATGATGTATTTCCATTCTATATACTGCCCGCGCATTAATAAACACTGGTGATGGAAATGTCTAAAGCAAAAGTGCTCATAGTCGAAGACGACCAAGAGATCGCACGTTTAACAACTCTATATCTTGAAGCTGAAGGTTATCTGGTTGAGGTGGTTAATGAAGGTAACTTGGCAGTACAAGTGATTCGAGACGTAGAGCCAGATTTAGTGCTTTTAGACTTGATGCTACCTGGACTAAGTGGTGCACAGGTTTGTCGACAAGCTCGTGAGTTTTATAACGGTATTATTCTCGTACTGACAGCATCTGCTGACGAGATGAGTGAAGTTAGCTTGTTTAAGTTTGGTGCCGATGATTACGTAACAAAGCCGATTCGAGGTCATGCTTTGTTGGCGCGCATTGAAGCATTATTGCGCCGAGCTTCATCTAGCTCTCAACTGGAGAGTAATGCTGAGAAGAGGTGCGATATCGTCGTTAATCCGACAATTCAAAGTGCAACCTTGTATGGTCAGGATTTACAGCTCACTTCCGCTGAGTTCGAAATCTTAAACTTGTTAGTGAATAATTTTGGTCAAGTTGTCACACGAGATCAATGTTGTCAGCTGTTTCGTGGGATTGATTATGCGTTCAACGATCGCTCGATTGATATGAGAATCTCTGGTCTACGACGTAAATTGCGTAATCATGCTAAAGACAAACAACTGATTAGAACAGTAAGAAACAAGGGGTACATGCTTGTTTCGTAGAGGTGTTGTCCGCAAGCTAGGAAATGTTTCGATGTTCGCTAGGCTCTATATTGGGATCGTGACAGGGATTATTGCAACGATCTACCTGTTTCTCAGTTTAGGTGAAGGACATATGCGCCGGACAGAGATTGAAACGTTTCTTAATGACGGATCCTATTTTGTTGAGCAGTATATTCATCAACATAATCATCCTACGTCACTATACAGAGAGCTAGACAAAACCGGCTATCAGCAATTCTACATTTTTAATCTTCGTCTTATTGAAAATTGGGATGGCCAAGATCCATGTTTGAGCTGCACTCATTTCACGACACTGAATGGTGTGCCAATTTACCTAAGCGATCGGAATCTCTACTCTGCGGTATTTCAGCTTCCTAATTCAAAGCACAGCTTTGTGTTTAGTGAGGTCGGTGACTTTTTTTCTCCCGCCATAGAGTGGTATGAAGATTCAGAAAGAAACTTTCTGATCGCATTGCTTATTGCTGTCATTATCGCTATTGGGGCAAGTATCTATATACCTGTTCGCCGTTTTCAAGAGCGGATAGAGCTTTTGGTAGAAAAACAGCAGCAATTTGGTCGAGGTAGACTGAGTACCCGTTCTGATATAGATGATATTCACCCTATATCAGAATTAGCCAACAGTTTTAATCTGATGGCTGAGGAGATCGAGAGTAAGGTCAAGCAGAATCATATATTTGCTCAAGCTATTCCTCATGAAGTGCGAACGCCTTTGAGTCGGATTCAACTTGCGACTGATCTTTTGCGCAGAGGGGCGCCGGCTGAACAGCAACTTTTGTTCGATGATATTGATGGTTATATTGGTGATATTGATCAGCTTACGTCTGAAATTATCATGCTCTCTAAGTTGAACGTTATCGACAACGAGTATTTCGATTTAATCACGACGAGTTGTAATTTAGTTGACCACTGTTTGGATCGCATTCGTTACTCAGAGATTGAAAATGTTGAGTTTGAGTCGTTCGTTATCAATAGTTTTGCCACTAAGTGCGACTGTACTATGGCTCGATTGGTGCTGGACAACATCCTAAAAAATGCAGGAAATTATACGCGCGATAAAGTTTGGGTAACGCTGGACGAAAACTCCGAAAGTTGGCTGATACAAATCGAAGATAACGGTGATGGAATTCCTGAAGACAAGCGTGATGAAGTTCTATTGCCTTTTGCGCGTCTTGATCAAAGTCGAACAGCTAAAACAGGTGGGTTTGGTCTAGGGTTAGCTATCGCAAATGCTGCAGTGAAAAAGATGAGGTGGCAGCTTAAATTAGAGGACAGTGTTCACGGTGGAGCAAAGTTCATTATTATTGTTCCTAAACGTAAGGCCGACAGTAATTCCTGATTTAGAGTTAATGTACAAATAAAGTGCTGTTCAGTCTTTCTTTGAATTTATTTCATTCGTGTAAGTATAAGTTTTCGTGATCGGAATTAATATTTCGATTTCGATAGTAAAACAGGAGGGGAATATTTACCCCTCCTAAGCTTCAATTATTCAAAGCAGATTATTATTCGCGTGTTAATCCGTAAATAGCATGGTCGACAACTCGACCATTTAAATTTTCGCTTCGAGTAATGATTCCTTCAAGTTTACATCCAAGTCGTTCACAAACCGCTCGACTTGCGCTGTTCTCGACGGCTGCCGAGATCTCTACTTTCTCCATCCCTAGCTCTTCAAACGCTATCTGAATGAGTTTGCGAACGACCTGCGTGACAATACCTTTACCTTGTTGATGCTCAGACAACCAATAACCGACAGTGACTTTTTTCAGATCGTGACTGATGGTATTAAAGCTACAATTACCAACGATGTTATTTTGGTAAACAATCGCGCAGGTCATGCTTTTTCCTTCTGCATAGTCGTGGAGCGAGCGCTGTATAAATATACGAAAGTCTTGTTCGGTTTTGCAATGAGGTGGCCAAGCAAGCCATTGCCCTAAATAATCAGACTGTGTTGATACCAGCTCTGCATAATGAGAAGCAAAGCTTTCCTGTATTAGCGCAATAGAAATATCGTCGTTGATTTTTATTTGAAACATCGTGTCCTCATTAACAGAGTTAAGGTTATACCAATCACAGTAAGTAAGTGATCAAAAATAGCGCAGGAAAAAGGCTTGAGAACAAGGCAGCTTTTCTGCAACAGAGAGTTTCGATAAGTAGTTATTCTACAATCAAAAATTCTAACGCAGTTATCGAGCGTTTTAACAAGCTAGGGTGAGCAATTAATTACTACGATTGGTATCATTATACTTTGGTACTAGTTTGCTCTTTATACCCTTACCTGTCTAATTTTTATGCAATCTGTGGCACGAAAAGTTCGTTATACGTTATTCATGTCACGAAACTCAATAAACCTTACATAATTTGTGACTATGCATTCAAGTAATCGATTAGTATTGCCTCCAATAAATATAAAAATGATAAAAACTAGGCTTAATTTATGAATTTGTACTGCCAGAACGTGACGGTAGATTTGCGTAAAGCGCTATTTGGTATTGCTAAGGCTTTGGATAATGTCGGTTTTGAGAGTAAACATCACGGACAAAGAGTTGGGTACATCGCGTATCGATGTGCACTGAGTGTAGGTTGGGAAGAAGAGCAAGCCCAACTTGCCTTTTCGCTTGGGCTTATCCACGACTGTGGAGTGTCTCAGATAGATGAACAGCTCAGCCTCATCGCTGAATTTATACCAGACTCTACGCATCACCACTGTAAGAAGGGCTATCAGATACTCAAAGAGTGTCCGGTACTCTCTATCTTTGCTAAACCTGTGCTATATCACCATACTCCGTGGAATGAACTGAAAGATTTACCAATTAGTCAACTAGAGAAAGAGCTAGCAGCCGTTGTGATGCTAGCGGATCGGGTCGATTACCTATGCGGTGTCGCGTCTGCAGACCGTTTTGGTAACCTAACGCCTGCTGGCAAGACTTACATTATTGAGCGCTTAACTGAACAGGCAGACCTTTTGTTTGAGACCAACCTGGTTCAGCACATGTGTGAGTTGGTCGATACTGATGATTTCTGGTTCTCTATGGATGTGTCCTACATTCAGATCATGAGCGACAGGTTTGAGCCAGTCCCGTTCTTTTCTCAGCAAATGTCACTAGATGAGACGGTCGCTTTCGCAGAGTTCATTGCCAACGTGGTCGACGCTAAGAGCTCTTTTACGTTTAAGCACTCGTTGAAAGTAGGGCAGTTGTCAGAGTACCTAGGGAAACAGTTAGGTTACTCCTATACAACGCAGAGAAAACTATATCTGGCTGGACTCGTGCACGATATTGGTAAGCTGCAAACGCCACGAGAGATCTTACATAAGCCGGGCCCTCTTACTCCAGAAGAATACTGTTGTATTAAGCGACATGCGACAGACTCGCGCTTTGCTCTGCATGAGTTATTTAGTTCGCCGCAAATTTGTGAGTGGGCGTCCAACCACCACGAGCGTCTTGACGGCTCGGGCTATCCGATGGGCAAAACTGCCGAGCAGCTTGATAGGCCAAGTCGGATTGTGGCGGTTGTTGATGTATTTCAAGCGTTAACACAATCTCGTCCTTATCGCCCAGGAATGAGCTTAGAGCAAACGTTGGCGATATTGGAGGATCATGTGCAAAACCACAAACTCGATGCAGAAGTTTTCAACTGCTTAAAAAAACACGCGCAATACTGCTTTGAATTGTCAACTGACAAGTGTCGTGATGTACAGGCTAGCGCAACTTTTTAACGATGTTTTTTTATAATTCCCATCAAATTTGAACGAATTGATGCAATTTTAATCGCGCGATCGTTTGCGTTAAAAAATGTGATGAAAGTCTCATTGAGTTGTTTATACTTCTCTTCCGGTTTTAAGCCGGTGCTTAGCCAATACAAGCCGTCACATGGATATGTGAATGACCCCACGGACCGGACCAGCTGCGTTCCACTGCTTGTATAAGGTGATCTTACATGAACAATTCGTTGTTACATTCGTTAACGTTGTTAACACCCTCTTCGCGCAGCGTATTGCTTGCGATTCTTTGTCCTTTTCCTTTGATGTCATTCGCTTGGCTCATGCTCACACTTTAAGGATTATTAGGACAATTTTATGAATATTTTATTTGGTTTTGTTGGTGTTTTTGCACTAATCGCTTGCGCGTATTTGCTATCTGAAAGCCGCTCGGCGATCAACTGGAAAACGGTAATTCGTGCCTTTCTACTTCAAATTAGTTTTGCTGCTTTAGTGCTATATTTTCCTTGGGGACAAATGGCGTTAACAAGCTTAAGTAGCGGCGTATCAAGCTTACTTGGCTTTGCAGATGCGGGTATCTCATTTCTTTTTGGTGGCCTTGCTACTGAAGGGTTTATCTTCGCAGTGCGTGTACTTCCTATTATCATCTTCTTTAGCGCACTGATTTCTGCACTTTACTATCTGGGTGTGATGCAGAAAGTAATCCAAGTTCTAGGTGGTGCTGTTCAGAAATTGTTGGGTACGAGTAAAGCAGAGTCTTTGGTTGCTACTGGTAATATTTTCCTTTCTCAAGGCGAGTCGCCACTTCTTATTCGCCCTTTCCTAAAATCAATGACTCGTTCAGAGCTATTCGCAGTGATGGCTGGTGGTATGGCATCGGTCGCGGGCAGCGTGCTAGGGGGTTATGCTGGTCTAGGTGTTGAACTTAAGTATCTTATTGCAGCAAGCTTTATGGCCGCGCCGGGTAGTCTACTAATGGCTAAAATTATTGTGCCTGAACTTGATACACCAAGTAGTTACGACAATATTGAACTAGACAAAGCTGACCAAAGTAACGTGATCGACGCGTTAGCAAGTGGCGCAATGAACGGTATGAAAGTGGCAGTTGCGGTTGGTACTATGCTGATTGCTTTCGTTAGTGTTATCGCGATGGTGAACACAGGTCTTGAGAGCTTAGGTGAAGCGGTTGGCTTTACTGGTATCACTCTACAAGCGGTATTTGGTTACCTATTCTCACCATTGGCGTGGGTTATCGGCATTCCAAGTGATGAAGTGCTAATGGCAGGCTCTTACATTGGTCAAAAGATCATTATGAATGAGTTTGTTGCTTTCATCGATTTCGTTGAGAACAAAGCGTTACTTTCAGAGCACAGCCAAGTGATCATCACGTTTGCATTGTGTGGCTTTGCGAACATCGGTTCTATTGCGATTCAATTAGGTTCTATCGGTGTTATCGCTCCTGAGCGTCGTGCTGAGGTGGCAAACCTTGGTCTTAAAGCGGTTGCAGCAGGTACATTGGCTAACCTAATGAGCGCATGCTTGGCGGGTATCTTTATCTTGCTATAACCTGCGGTTACTCTTTCTCTCAGTTGCCGTCTTTATGACGATGCGAGAGCAGCAGAGTAGAACCATATATCTATTTAGCGTTAGCGGGCACTTGGGTTCTCCCCCCAAGTGCCCGTTTTTTTGTTTTTGCGTTGTTCACTATGGAAAAATCAGTATCGCTCATAAGGGGAATAGTGAGGTCAATCTATCTCGTATATACTTCGAAGGTGCTTAACCTTAGAAGCGCTGTTTTATCCTGCTATTTAAGAAAGGCTTTTTATGAAAACAAGAGTATGTATTGGCTTGCTGTTTGCTACTTCATTAATATCAGCTCTGATTTTTTTGTTGGCGGGTGATAGCCATTTTCCAGTGACGCAGTGGCCTAAAGAAGCGTATCTAGGTTTGGTATTTAGCGTGGTCTGGGGTGGCGGTGTAATGGCAAGTGTCGCTTACGTTTTTTCTGCGATGGTTTTTATCACGGTAGCTGTGGTGGGCTATGCCATTGGCTACAAGGTTGGCAGTTATTTACCAACCTGTAGCGACACGAAGTAATGCACTGGTTAGATCGACTCCGAATATATTGGTATCACAGAAAGCAATCCAAATGCTGGCCTGAAAATGGCGCTCGTTCTCTTGGTTGGACTGATAGAGCTTCTCAATATGCTCGTTTTTCCGTTATAGCTAATCATGTCGAGTTTGATGGGCAGACCGTACTTGATCTAGGTTGCGGGTATGGCGACTTGTATCCGTTCTTGACGGCGCAATATGCAATTCGGTCTTATCTTGGGGTGGAACAGCATTCGGCGTTTTATCAGCAGGCCAAAGCACGATATCAAAACGCCACCTGTGCCTTTAAGCGCGGTGACATCAGTACGATTTCCTTGAAACCCTATGATGTGGTTGTGGCGAGTGGTTCATTGAATTATGCCTCAAGAAATGAACACTATCTTACCTCGATGATCATAAGAATGTATGCGTTGGCGAATAAAACGCTGGTGTTTAACCTGCTAGACAAAGATTATTATCCAACTCGGCAGTTGCTTGTCAGCTATCATCCACAAGGGGTTTATCGATTCTGTAAAACACTGTGTGAAGATGTCAGGCTAGTAGAAGGCTATTGCGATGGTGACTTTACGATTGTAATGAACAAAGCGAAGTGAACCGCAAGCGGAAGTAACGTAAAAACAATCACCCAATGAAATAAACCCAAGCAGAGAAAGCTTGGGTTTGTTGTATAGAGTTGAGTGCTGAGCAACTGTAAGTCGAGTCCTTAGTTTGGCTTGTTCTCCACTAAACCATAAGGCAGACTTTTGAATACTTCCGGATGCTTTTGGAAGGTTGGCGCTTCATTCACCTGTTGCCAGTCGAGCAGCATGATAGCGAGAACGTTCCGATGCTCACCATACTCTAAATCAAAATCCCCCGTTATAGATGGAATCATGCCTTGTTCTTTATCGATAGAGGCTTGAATGGCAAGGCGTGTTTTTTCTACTACGGGATCATTTTCTAAGCCTGCCAGTAAGAAGGTTATACCTACTTCAGCAATCACATCTTCTTTGGCACGCAGAAGTATTGTGTCGATGTTTTGTCGGAAGTAATCATAAATCCATTGATGTTCTTTTTCGCTGACTTGATGTTGGTAATACTCTGAATCTCCGAAAATGATGTGCGTCATTCCGTAGATCTTATTACCGTACTGCTGAGTCGAGAGTTTCTTGTCCTGGCTGTCAGGGTAAGTGGACTTGAATGTTTTAACAAACTCGTCAACGACATCTTGTTCACCTAACTGACGTAACCAATACACTTGATTTGCGAGTTGTGCAGCCCAAGCTTTGATCATCTCTTCGTTGGTCACGTATTTAGAGAAGTCATAGCGACGGATAATTTCTCGCAGCTTGGCGTCATTTTTATGCTCTAACCCGTACTCGTTAGCGCGAGCCATTGACCCAAGTAGATCAACCCCTAAGAATAGATATTCTGGCATGTGCTTAGTGATGTTGTAACGTCGAACACTGCGCTCATCTTCATCATCAACATACGATGCGATGCGCTTCTCAGAGTAGAGAACAATTTGCTCTTGGGTGTAAACATCGTTAGAAAGTCGACTCAGTTTGCTGGCAACACGTGCCATGTCACTCCAAACAGCTGCCGTGTATTTTTCATCTTGCGTTTGACGAAACATACGAACGCCGTAATGTCCCTCTTTAAATGCAGGCAGCGTGTAAAGTTGGCTTTCGTATGTGTGTTTAATGAGATCTGCTGAGGCTTTGAAGCTTTGTTTTTGTGATCCTATGAGCTTGCTCTGGAGAGCACTTTCTTGTGTTGCATCCTTAACGAGTGCATTAGAGTGAGCATAGGCACAAGCAATAGTGGAGATCGATAGCAAAATACACAGTGTTATCGTTTTTAGCTTCATATCAAAGTTACCGAGCAAAGGAGGATAGTTCAAAAATAGCACTGAGCTAAATAGTGAATGTAAGTGTTTAGTCAACTTGTTGTTATCTTTTATAGCTTGGAAGTGTCAATTAAGGCAATGTGATAAATTTGATCAAGGTTTATTGTTGATGAAAAGCTCAATATTCACATGTGCTGTTTACAAGTTATGGATTTTTAATCTAGTAAATGCATACTTAAAGCAAACTAGAGCTAAAAGTAGTGATTGATGTTAATTGAGCCTCATTTTACGGCAGTAAAATTACAAAAATAGACAGAGCAGGAGAGAACGAGTTATGACGAATCGTTCAGGTAAGCAGTGGTCTGCTAGGATGTTATCTTGTTTATTTTTGATTACGACCATCAGTGCCGTTGAGTTTTTTCACAGAAAGCAGGTAACCTTCTTAAAAAATGAAGCCTTTGCAGAGGCTCAAAAACAGTTGGCGATCGTACGATCACGCATTGAGGCGGTGATCGTTACCGATATGTACCTTCTCAATGGTATGTCGACTCAGGTTGCTATTGCTCCGCGAGCTGATGTCGATGAGTGGAACAAGATCGCCGAAAGTATCATTCGAGATGGTTCTCATATTCAATTGATTGGGTTAGCAAAAAACGATGTACTGAGCTTTGTTTACCCAAAAGAAGGGAATGAAAGCATTTTGGGTATCGACTACCGAGACCACCCAGACCAATGGCGTTCGGTCGCCTTAGCCCGTCAGTTGGAAAGAACCTTTATCTCAGGGCCTTTTGAACTCTTTCAAGGAGGATGGGCATTGATTACCCGAACTCCAATCTTTATGGACCCTCCGTTTAATCATGAGTATTGGGGGGTATCCAGCGCAGTTATAGATTTGGATTCCTTGTTAAAAGATGCAGGCGCAGAGCAATTAGAGGAGCGCTATCACTTCGCCATCCGAGGCTCTAACAGTGCAGGTAAAGATGGCGACGTTTTCTACGGTGACGAGGCCGTTTTTGAATCCGCATTCGCTACAGAAATGGCAAGTTTCCCATATGGTGGCTGGTTTTTAGCTCTGTCAGGTGAAGAAAAGGCACTGGCGGATGTGTCATGGGGGCGCGTAAATATTATGCGTATTATCGGCTATTCTGCACTTCTTTTGGCTTCGTTAGCCTTTTTTACTATCTATCGGCTTTATACCGTCGCTCACGGTCGCGCAATGCACGACGACCTGACGATGTTGCCAAACCGACGTTATTTCATGTACAGCCTCAACCTGGCTTTCAAAGATGCTAAGCATAGTGGCTCAGAACGTTTTGCGGTGATGAATATTGATCTTGATGGCTTTAAATCAATCAATGATACCTATGGCCATGCTGCGGGCGATAAGGTGTTGGTTGAGGTTTCGAAACGTATTCGCGCAGTACTTCGAAGCTCTGATATCGTGGCACGTATGGGGGGCGATGAGTTCCTGATTCTACTTCCGCGAGTGCATGATGGCCAGAACCTACTATCAATCCGCAGTAAGTTAGAACAAGATATCTGTCTGCGCCCGGTGGAGTTTGATGGGCAAAATATTGCTCTGAATGCCAGTATCGGATGGGCAGCGTACACAGAGACGTTTAACGATGTCGATGAGCTACTAAAAGCCGCAGATAAAAAAATGTATCAGAGAAAGCGCGCAAGTTAATACAAGTCGAATTAGAATTTAGTTGCTGAATTGGGTTAAAAGCCTCAGAATACCGCGCTTTGTAGCGCCATGTTGATCACGATTTAGCGTTACACAGCCCATGCGAACTCCGTACTGAGCTTACCTTTTCGTTAACTGAGACATTATTCTATGAGTTTTACCTCCCTAGGCCTTTCTGCTCCTATTTTAAAAGCGATTGAAGCACAAGGTTATGATAAGCCATCACCTATCCAAGAAAAGGCGATCCCAGCCGTTTTGAAAGGAAAGGATGTCATGGCCGCCGCTCAGACTGGTACAGGTAAAACAGCTGGCTTCACGCTGCCTATTCTTGAGCTTCTTTCTAAAGGTCCACGTGTACGAGCGAATCAAGTTCGCGCCCTAGTTCTAACCCCGACTCGCGAACTCGCTGCACAAGTTAACGGAAGCGTTGTTAAATATGGCATCAACTTGCCTTTGAACTCATCGGTGGTATTTGGTGGAGTGAAGATTAACCCCCAAATGCAGAAGCTTCGTAAAGGTAGCGACGTGCTAGTCGCGACTCCGGGACGCTTGCTTGATCTATATAATCAAAATGCAGTGCGCTTTGATCAGCTAGAAATCTTAGTCTTAGACGAGGCTGATCGAATGCTAGATATGGGCTTTATTCGCGATATTCGTAAGATCTTAGCTTTTCTGCCTAAAAAGCGTCAAAACTTACTGTTCTCAGCAACATTCTCAGATGACATTCGCAGTTTAGCGAAAGGGCTCGTAAATAACCCTGTCGAGATCTCAGTTAATCCTGCGAATTCGACGGCGAAAACGGTAGAGCAGAGCATTTACCCTGCCGACAAGAAAAAGAAAGCGCCAATGCTGGCTAAGCTTATTAAAGATAATGATTGGCAGCAGGTGTTGGTGTTTAGCAAAACAAAACACGGTGCAAATAAACTGGCTCGTTTTCTTGGCGACCAAGGTATTACAGCTGCGCCAATCCACGGCAATAAGAGCCAAGGCGCTCGTACCAAAGCGTTGGATAACTTTAAAACGGGTCAGGTGAGAGTCTTGGTTGCAACGGATATTGCGGCGCGTGGTATCGATATTCCGCAGCTTCCTCAAGTGGTTAACTTCGATCTTCCTCATGTCTCTGAAGACTATGTACACCGTATTGGACGTACAGGTCGTGCGGGTGAAGTGGGCAAGGCGATCTCTTTAGTGTGTGCAGATGAAGCTTCAGAGCTATTTGGTATTGAGCGACTTATTCAGCAAGTCTTAGAACGTCGTGAGTTAGAAGGCTTCAGCCCGGTAAACACATTGCCAGAATCTAAGTTAGATACGCGTCCGATTAAGGCGAAGAAACCGAAAAAGCCTAAGAAGCCAAAGACAGAGCATGCGGACGGACAACGCTCATCAGACAACGCACGTGGTCATAAGCCAGTAGGTAAAAACAAACGCCATGCGCCTGGTACGGGCCCAGCGCCTAAGCGCAAGCCGGCTGCCGCTCAAAAGGCGCAAGGTGGTGGTGATGACTCTATTAAGAATAATGGGAGCAATTTTAAGCGCGGAAAAGGGAGAAAACCAGCGACTGGTGAAGAAGCAAATGCTAAGCCTGCATCAGTCGGAAAAAAGCCGTCTCCAGCGAAACGCAGCGGTGGCAAAGCTAACCAATCTGGTCAGGGTAAGTCTGGCTATGGCTCAAGCTATGGTCCTAAGGGATCTACGAATAAATCGAACACCGGTAGTCGCAGCAAGCCAAGACCTGGAACGCACAACAAGTAATAAGCTCTCAGACGGCGCGGTGCTAGCCTAAGAAACAAGAACGCAAACTGATTTAATCATGTTTGCGTTTTTTTGGTCTTAAGAAATAGGCTTTTGTTTTCAATATATTACGTAAGCTGTATCTATTTTAGGTGAGAGGTCGTTGAAAAGTTGTTTATCAAGAGGGGCTATTGATTCTTAGTAATAATAACATAATCACTAGCGTAATTAGTGTAATTTGCAAAATGCAATTTCATATTGCAAATTACTAAGCTATAAACGACTAATAAGTGTGCGGATGCGTAGTAAAATGGGGCTTTGAAAAGTTGGCACACATAGTGCATTACTTATTGTGACCCTTCTTAAGCCGAGGGTCACCTAGCCAACTGACGTTGTTAGTGAACCTTTATTGTTCACATAAAATATATAGCCAATCACGTTTATTGTGGTTGGTTTTTTTTTGCCTGCAGTTTTTATGTTAATGCTTTGGTTATAATTAACGTTCCCCGCATTTCGAATAACAGCTTGGCTGACGTGGACACTCTCCACCTCGCGAACAAATAAGTCTCGCTTCTGCTTCAATCCCACGTTCAATCCAGTTAATGTTAAGAATCTTAGCTATAGTCGTAAGGTCTTTCTTGATGTTACGTGGAATAGCAACTGACCCGCCATTGTTAACACAGGATGCTTTAAGCTGCTCTGCTATTTCTCGCGAATTACCGCCTTGCGCATCAATAGCTGGGTTTAGGTCGATACCTGCACACAATACACGGTTGTTGCCCGCTGGGTCGGTCATATTGATGGATTCACAACAATAGATTCTTGGTTCGTCACCCACATTTAAAATTGAAATTTGAGCTGAACTGCCATCTCTAGGCTCTGACAATCGACGAAACACTGCCCAGTGCTGACATGGGTCTGCGACCGTTCGCATATTGCCCCACGGAAGCGGGATTCCGTTTCCACGATATACTGCCTTGAGCTTGCCCGGTCCATAAGCATCAAAGTAGTGCCAATGAGGGTAAGGTGATACTACCGTCATTCTTCGCATCGCAACAGAGGGGGAAACCCCCGCTCTTTTATGTACATCGATCTCGTAGCCAGTTCTGTCCAGGAGTTGTCGAAAGGGAACTTTTGGACAAAGCAGGGCACCCGCAAAGAAGCTTGATTCGAAGTCTCGCCATGCTTGCAGAATATCTTGTGAGTTAAGCTGGGAAGAGGTTTTGTTTTGGGCATCGTCCCAAGTGTTGTTATTGCCTACAGAAAGCACGCTCTTGAGCCCTTCTTTGCTATGCAAAATGCAGTGTCCAATATAAACAGCAAGATCGTACTTGAGACGGGTTGGGTACTCCTTGAGGATCTCATTGAGGTAAATGGTGCCTGGAGGCTCGAAAAATGATGTGACCAACTGTTTTGCGTTTATCCCTAGCTCGTCCACTACATCCTGCGGGGTGCGCGTTACCCAGCGAATCTGTATCCCCAAGCTGCGAGCAATATCGATTAGGTCTTCAACACTCAAATTAAGACGTTTTAGCCCAACCTCTTCGGCTGCGCGTTCCAAGTCTGGAAAGTGGTTTTGGTTGCTTTCTTGATGCGCTCGAATGAGTAGGTGGGCAAATTGCCGTCCAGAAATGCCCGTTTGTGAGAGCATTTCTGGAATGGCAATCTGAAGAATGTCGTTAGAGAACAAAAAGCTAGGCTCTAAAGCCATTCCGTTTATTCCGCCGCGATTTCCTTTGTCTGGCGTTATCGCTTGTTGCTCTGGTTCATCGTCCAAAAACCAAGTGGGATTTTTCTGAAACACTTCTGCGATCACTTCGAGCATATCGATACTCGGGACGCGCTTTCCTCGCTCAATCATCGAGAGATAAGAGACCGAAGGGGCGTACTCAGGGTTCACTCTAATGCAACGCGCAGAGAGATCTTCCATCGTTAAATGGTTGCGTTTCCGTAGGTTACGTATCTTCGTGCCTAGGAAGTGAGATTGACGAACTAAACTTTTTGACAAGGCCATATTTGTAAAATTCACATTGTAAAATTTTTGTTGTGAAATTGTAGGTAAAAAAGCGCTAGTCTACAAACTAAGCAATTCACAAAATGACGAAGAAATTAAACGTTTGTTTGGAATAATTGCTCTAGGACACACATTTGCTATGAAAATCGATGATTTTTCATCGGACTGGTCAAGAGGGAAAGACTATGAATATGCTGACATTCGATAAAACTGAAATCCAAAAACAATCCAAGCCATTTATCGCTGAAGCTGTCTTTGCCGTAGAGACGATCAGTGCAAACCAGCAAACGGAAAAACAGATCAAAGCGAAACAGCTTTTGGATCGTCTATTTCCATTGGAGAATGGTTCCCATCAGGATGTAACCAGCTATGTAATCGATTACAATCATATCATGGCATATTTCAAAGACGGCCGACATAGTGGGCTTAAACATCCCAAGCAGTTTGTTGCTTACATGGGTGAGAAATGCGACCCAGATTCAATTTTGTTCCGCGATGGAAGTGGCAGCCACCTTGAAGTCATGCTTGGTTGCCACAAAGGGACAGGGCGTATTGAGCTGGTCGATATTGATGATATTCAGTTAGAAACTTGTACGACTTTCGGTCAATCACCAATGGAAGCGGCTCAAGATGAACAGTGTGAGATGTCAGCATTACGTCACTGGATCAGTTTGGTTCAAGGAGATGAGAAGGGTAAACCCAAAGCAAGCAGTGAAGACAAAGAGTTTCGTGCAAAAAGTGGCGAGGATTACTGCCTAAATTACTGCTACAACATATAAGTGTGTTAGATGCTCACAACGAGATGATATCAACTGACTGATGTGTAGAATGCAACGACAAGAATATCAAAGCCCCGTTTAACGCAGCGGGGCTTTGTCTAATACTGAGGCAAGCTCATACAGTGTCGTCTTATAAAAAGTGCTTGAGCGATAGTGATGGCTTCTCGAGTGATACTGATGACTTACAGTGGCATCACTCGATTTCGACCCAGAGATTTGGCCTCGTATAGAAGCTTATCCGCACGCTCGATTAATGAGTCAGCCGTCTCGTTGGGCTGTAGCTCCGCCACACCGAATGACGCGGTGATATTACCTACCTGCTCACCACTGCGACGATCTTTAATCGAAAGCTTCTCTAATGAACGGCGACTGGTATCAGCAATTTGACGAGCAATGCGCAGTGATTTATTAGGAATGATCATTGCGAATTCTTCACCACCAAAGCGATAGGCTGAGATGCCGTCGCGACAGGCGACTTTTAGTTTACGAGCAATACCCTTTAAAACCGTATCACCAAACAGGTGACCATAGGTATCGTTAAAGGTTTTAAAGTGGTCAATATCCAGCAGTACTAAGCTCAGTGCCTGATCGGATTCGCACAACATCTGCAGATCTTTATTGAAGGAGCGACGGTTATAAAGTGTGGTTAGACTGTCGAAAAGTGCGTCTTTTTGAACCTCAATTAGCTGACTTTTTAGTTTACTGATCTCGGAAGTTGCGGCATTTAACTGAGAATTAAGAAATTGGGTTGAGTGACGGATATTTTGCGACTCAGAAACTAACTGACGAACAAGAGACATAACCTCATCTATCGACATGCTGTTGTTCTCGACTTGGGATAAGTCTTCGAAGCTCTTGTCGATCATTTCAGAGAATGCGGATGTATCGGTCAGTGTGTCGTTCATTGAACTCGATACTTCAGAAACCAACAGCTCTAGATTGGCGCGCAAATCATTGATGGTAGTTTCGGACTTACTCGCAACATATTCGTTGTAGAGTTGTTCACCAAGTGCCGGTGGACAGATACCATAATGTTCTAGTACGCCGTCCATATCTTTGTTGAGTTGTGGGATGGCGTTGTCGACATAGGTGTACCACAGGGCGTAGTTCGCAGGTGTGGTGGACACTCTATTTTTCATCATAAGTGGCACCGCTTTCTTTAAATTTGCGGTGGATTTCTGAAATTCGTCTTTTTTCATTATCTTACTTGCAGATATGTAAACCAGCTAAATCTAACGTGGATTCAAGACTAGCGGATTTTCACTCTATTTGCTTTAAAAATTATGCAATTAATGGATGCGGGTTATATAAATTACCCTATTTTTTTGAGGCTTTTATGTTTTTAAGTATTTGTTGAGTAAAGCATCACCAAACGAGGCTTTGAGATGTTGGCGCAACAAGTAGGTCTTGGCGAAAGTGATAAAGGGGGCGAGCGGAAACAAAAAAGCGCCGGTAGAAACCAGCGCTTTAAAATCTTTTTAGCTAAAAGCTATTATTGAGCAACAACGTTAGCTGCTTGTAGGCCTTTTTGACCGTTTTCAACTTCGAAAGAAACCTTTTGGCCTTCTTTCAGAGTTTTGAAACCTTCAGAAACGATAGCACGGAAGTGAACGAATACGTCAGCACCGCCGTTATCTTGAGAAATGAAGCCGAAACCTTTCTCTTCGTTAAACCATTTTACAGTACCAGTATTTGTGTTAGACATAATTTGTCCCTTATTCAAAAAATTACTAAATTGTTGATTGCATTAATGCAATGCGCTGATAATTGAATTATTTAATATTGCTAAGAAATAAGGAAAAACTACTTACAAAAACGGGTAACGATTTTACTTGTCAATTTTACTTTGGTTCTAACTTAAATAACTCCGGCTAACAGAGCAAGAGCATGGTAACACAGTCTGCATCTTTGTACACACATTCATTACGAATTTGGCGACTTTTTTGCCTCTTAGGGCAGAAAAAATAAGGGCTTGCTGCATTTTCAGCGGTTACTTTTTCACTCTAATCGACAAACAAAAAGGAAGCGCACTCGCTCCTTTCCTATCAGTGTAGACGATACTAACGTTTAAAGTTAATTGCTTCTGATTTATCTAGGTTGATTTTGGTTTGCGCAAGCTGTGTTTCTGCGACCACCTTACCATGTCGCACAGAGTACTGAACTGGTACTTGGCGACGCACAGCATCAAAACCATTTTCAGCAGGAAGAATCAACAGGCTGCCAGGTTTACCCACTTCAATGCCGAACTGCTCTTGGATATTCAGTGTGCGAGCAGAGTTCTTGCTGATCAAATCTAATGATTGATTTATTTGATCGTAACCCATCACCTGCGTTACGTGCAGACCCATATGCAGTACTTGCAGCATGTTCGCTGTACCCAGTGGATACCACGGATCAAAAACATCGTCGTGACCAAAACAGACGTTGATGTTTGAAGCGAGCATCTCTTTTACTCGTGTTACACCTCGGCGTTTCGGGTAATCATCGAATCGGCCTTGTAAGTGAATGTTCACTAATGGGTTTGCTACGAAGTTGATCCCTGACATACGTAGGAGGCGGAATAGGCGAGAGGCGTAAGCACCATTGTAAGAACCCATTGCGGTCGTGTGGCTCGCCGTAACTTTGTCACCCATGTCAAACTTATGTGCAAGAGCGGCTAAGGTTTCAACGAAGCGAGACTGTTCGTCATCGATTTCGTCACAGTGAACGTCAATTAGGCGGTCATATTTACGTGCAAGTTCAAATACATAATGGAGAGACTCAACGCCGTATTCACGAGTGAATTCGAAATGAGGAATCGCACCGATGACATCGGCACCGAGCTGAACCGCCTCTTCAAGCAGCTCTTTGCCGTTCGGGTAAGAAAGAATGCCTTCTTGAGGGAATGCAACGATTTGGATGTCAACCCACTCTTTCATCTCTTCACGAACGTCAATCATCGCTTTAAGCGCGATAAGTGTCGGGTCTGAAACATCGACGTGAGTTCGAACGTGTTGCACACCGTTAGCAATTTGCCATTTCAGTGTTTGTTTCGCGCGCGCTTTTACGTCTTCGATTGACAGTAACTCTTTGCGTTCCGCCCAGCGTTCGATACCTTCAAAAAGCGTACCTGAGATATTCCAGTTTGGTTCACCGGCTGTCTGAGTCGTATCAAGGTGGATGTGTGGTTCACAAAAAGGAGTAACCGCAATGCCACCTTGAGCGTCTAGAGTGTCGCCTTGATGAGCAATCTGATCATCATTGTCTAGAATGCGACTGAATTGACCATTTTCAATCAGAATTTGTTTCAAGCCATCTTGGTCTTGAAGCTTCGCGTTCTTGATCAATAAGGTAGTCATAGTTTTTCCTTAAGCCGTCTGAGATTTCATAGCGTTTTTGTTGATAAGAGGGTTGAGCACTAGGTAGCTAATAGCACCACCTAATACAGCGTTGATAGGAACAACACCTGGTAGGAAGTGACCTGCAGCAACACCAATTGCAACCGCGATAATGCCAGCCCAATTCACGGTTTGGAACTCTGCTTTTGCAAAATCTTTGTAGCGTTTACGGTTAGCAAAGAAATCGGAGATGATTACACCACCAATCGGTGGTATCGCTAACGATAGGAACGTTAGCCAACCTACAAAGTTGTTGTATAACCACAGTGCGAAAATCGTACCGATGATGCCGTTAATGATCGACATTAGTGTACTAGAGCGACCTGTGATGTTTGAGAAACCTAGACCCGATGCATACAGCGCGTTTTCATTGGTTGTCCAAATGTTCAGACCTAACACGATAATAGCAGGAAGCAGTAGACCTTGAGCGATCATCACATCAGAGATGTCTGACTGGCCTGTTGCCGCCGCACCCGCTGCGCCAAAGATGAACATTAGCGAGTTACCGATGAAGAAAGCGATCATAGTAACCAGCACTGCGCTTGCAGGTTTTTTACCAAAGCGCACGAAATCGGCAGTGAGCGTACCTGCACTAACGAAAGAGCCTACAACCATAGCGAGCGCCATTGAGAAGTCCATTGGTGTTTCTGGTTTGATAAGCTGAAGTTGTTCCAAGCCGCCAACGCTATCTACAGCCGTCATCACTGAGTAGCCACCTAAGATTGCAATTGCAGGAACAGCAACTGCCGATAAGACCATCAATGCTTTGATACCAAAATACACTGTCGCCGTCATCAATAAACCAGAAACGATAATTAGGGTGTTGGTATCGATGCCTGTCGCTTTTTGTACGGGGATTGCGAACATCGCCACGCCAACGCCGAACCAGCCTACTTGTGTGCCGCCAAGGAGAGCAGAAGGAAGCCAAGAGCCTTTAGTACCAAAAGAGAATCGAGCGAGAAGGTGAGTTGAGAGGCCAGTAGAAGAGCCGATGTAGCCAAGAAAAGAAGTGTAAATACCAAGGGTTAGATTGCCAATGAGAACGGCGAGGAAGAAATCATTGAAGGTGAGACCAGTACCGAGTGAACCGCCTGTCCACATACTTGCGGAGAAGAAAGTCAAACCTAACATTACCATTGTTAATGAAGCGACTCCTTTCCTAGCCGATGTTGGAACCGACCCTAGACTGTAGTTGTGATCCGCAGCCATATTTTACCTCCGCAATTGATCAATTAAATTAATTACGCCCGTCATATTTCAGACAAACGTGCGCATTATGGTGATATAAACCACAGAGTCAATGATGTTTTTATCATTAAGTTGTTTAAAAATCAGTGTGGTGTTTTTATTTTCAATACAAACAATTAGTTAGTGGTTCTTGTTTTTTTGAATTATTTATAGCGAAAACGTTTTCTAATAAGAGTTGTGTTTCTTTTGGAGAGGCTTGGTTATAAAAATAACTTGTTATTGGAATGAACGGATGTCTGTAAATTGTTGCAAGGTTTTAGATAAAAAAATAGCCAACTGCAAAATGGCAATTGGCTTATATATAGTGTGAACAATAAAGGTTCACTAACAACGTCAGTTGGCTAGGTGACCCTCGGCTTAAAAAGGGTCACTATATGAAATGCAGATAGTGTGCCAACTTTTACAGGCCCATTTTCGGCTGTTTTATATCAATTTGATGCGTAGTTGACCTTGGATTTTGCAATTTGCAACTCCAAATTGCAAATAGCTTACAAATGCAATGTGTTGAGTAGGAAAATGCCTGTCAAATATTGACCTTGTTACTCTTTAGTTTGGAAGTACTGGTCCGTTATATCGAGTAGAAGAAGTACAGCTGAGATTTCATTCGAATAATGATGCCACGTATGGCGTCTAAGAATGCCATAAAACTAATGGGTTTCTCGCCACTTACCCATGCAAGGCCAACTGATCCGACGGGGATGTCATAGCCTTCCGTTTCCTCAATCTTCAAACGAACGAAATGATGCTTGTTCTGTAGGTTCTTGCCTGTCGTTGTTCTAACCGATTCGTCTATACCTAATAGCGTTGCTTGCGCTTCGCCAGTCGCCTCGACAATGCCTTCAACGGTTGCCGAAAAGATCTTACCTGGGAATACCGCTGTCGCAAACTCCGCAGGCTGACCCACTTTAATGTTGCGAATCGCTTGGTGATTCACTCGCATCAGTACGTACTTCTCTTCGGTGTACATCTGAATACGTGGCATCATCGAAACACGTTGACCTTCGCGAAGAATAAAGTTGGTAACAAAGCCGTCTGTTGGGGCGGTCACCTTAGTGCTTTTTAGATCCCATTCCGCTTGAGCTAATGTAGAGCTAGCTGTGTCCACATCAGTCTGCTTTTTAGTGACATTGGTTTCTGCTTTTTGAATATTGAGTTTAGCGTTTTCGGCATCGACCTTTTTCTTACTAAGTTCAGACTTCAATGTGGTTAGGCTGTGTTTGGCCAAATCGACAGTAGCGGTTTGTTGATCGATGTCCGATTCCGTAATCGTATGCTCTACCACGCTGTTCTGGCGTAAATAACGCTTAAGAGTCTTTTCTTGCAATACAAGGTCGGTTTTCGCAGATTCAATTTTTGCTTCAGTTGAATGGATATCTTCAAGTGACGACTGATACGAAATCTTCGCGATATCGACTTCTTGATGCGCAGTTTCTAGAGCAACCTGCGCAGATTCAAGTTGGATCTTTGCCTTGTCACGAGCGATAACATATTTGGTGTCATCAATTTCATAGATTAGCTGACCTTCTTTTACATCTTGGTTTGGCGTGATATGAACCTTAGTTGTTTTACCAGACACTGCAGTCGAATCTGGTCGCAATTGAATATGTGGTGATTGAACCACTGAGCCGCCCGACAGATCCATCGGGGTATAGTTAATCAATCCAACCCATACAAACAGCAACCACGATGTCCCCCCTAAGTAAGCGAACGCTTTGGTTCCCTTGTTCCAAGGCATGCCGACTAATCTAAGCAGATAAATGAAAAGAGCCCAAATAGCTAAACCTTCTAACATGCTGGTGTCTCCTTGTTATTCTCATTCTCTTGATCTGCCGTTTTCTCTGGCGAGGGTGCTCGCCAAGTATCCCGCAAATTGATGATTGCTTTTTCCATGTCGACAAATGCGAGAATCACAGCCAGCACCCATACCCAATGCCAGATAAACCCGATCCAGGTGAGCGCAGTGATCAGCCCCAGTTGGTGATGCTCTTTACTGTGTGCTTTATTAATTGGCAGTTCATGAACTCGCCAGAAACCGTAACCTGCAGCAGCAATCGTCGCGACAAGCACAATTCCGGCTACAACGTGAAGTGCTGTATCGGCACTGGTTCCAACAAACGGGACACTAAGAAGACTCATTGATAAACCCTATGTTAACTAAGAGACGCAATTGTGAGCTATGTCAGATGATACGGTTGTAAAGATACAGATTATTTCCCTATGTGCGTTCTTTTGATGTGATCTGTAATTTATGATATTAAAATTGTTTCGTTTCTCTGATGGGTTGGTGGTTTAGTGCATAACGTTAACTTTTTGCGTGCTCTGGGTATATTCAGTATTTATCAGCAAGTCGCGGCAAATGAGGTAGAAGACATTGAGAGCTTAGGTATTCCTAGATCGGTGTTTGATAATCCGATGAACCTGATACCAGTGAGAGAAGTGGATGAGTGGTATCACAACTTAGAGCAACGGACACAAAACCCAGACATCATTTTACAAATAGGACAAAAGGTTGATATTGAGAAGGCGGGACCACTGGCGAATTGGTTCTTCTCTGGGCATGATTTGGCTTCGACTATTCGCAGAATAAATCTAAGCCTTCATTGTTTACAGTCTGGTGCGTATCTCTATGGAGCGGAAGTAGGACCTCTGATTAAATGGTGTTACGAGAACCCGGCATACAGTGATAAGGGTAAGGTTCACGACTCCATTCGAGTCGCTATTTTCATGACGAAGATATTGCGCATGTATCTTGGTCACGATTTCAAGCCTGCGGCAGTGTGTATTGCTGGCCATCGTAAAAATGTCGAGGTTTATCAAGCTTACTTCGATTGCCCAATTCAATGGGGACAACCGAGAACCGAAGTGTGGTTGCCTAGTAATCTGAGGTTATCTGTCAATCAAGTTCGCTCTACCGGGCGTGCTAACTTAGCCATGAATTACCATGATTTGGATAATTACCTAAATATGCCTGATGCTGAAGATGAGCATAAGGTGATTTACGAAATGATCAATTACAGTCGGCATTTTGGTTTACCAACGCTTGCCAAGGTTTCTTCCTTGCTTGGGTTATCTGAGCAGCAATTTCAGAGACGATTACATCGTCTAGGCGTCACGTTCTCAACCATTACCGGTTATGTGTTGAGTAACGTGGCGGTTGAACTATTGCGGTATTCCACACCCATCAATGAGATCGCGACACGCCTCGGCTACACCAATACAGCGAGCTTTAACCGCATGTTTAAAAAACATAGAGGCTTAACACCTAGGCAGTATCGCGATCGTTTTCGAGCTCATTTCTAAGTGGCTTCAGTGCTACTTGCTGTTACTGCTGTTCGGCGCATTACTCCAACGAGAGCCGTAGGCTGCTGAATAGTCCGGCAGATCTATCTTACCTTCTAGTTCAGGTACGGTTTCGAGTGGACCCACGACGGTTCTATAAGGCAGTACTCCTGCCCAAACGGGAATGTCGAGGTCAGCTTCATCGTCGTTAACGCCGTGCTTACCAATTTTAACCGAGGCCTCTGTCAACGGAATAGCGAGTAGCTCTGTGGCCGCAAGTTCTCTCGGGCTACTCAGACGCACTTCTTTTGTTCGACCTGGCGCTATCTGTTCAATGAAATGATTGAGTAGTCTGTCTTTCTCGTCGGCGTCGTCAATGATTTCAAATGATCCAAATACCACCGCAGAACGATAGTGAGCACTGTGATGAAAAGCCGAACGTGCTAATACCCAGCCGTCAAACAGGGTGAAGGTTAGGCAAGTCTGAGCCCCTGTTTTTAGCCCTTTTAGTAGACGGCTGTTTTTTGCGCCGTGGATGTAGACATGGTTGTCAACACGCCACGCCAACATAGGGATCACTACCGGGCCTTGATCTCCGTCTAAGGCGATGTGGGCAATGAGGCTTTCATCAATGATTTCGTATAGCTTTTGCTGTTCGAACTCTGCTTTGTGAGTTCCTTTCTTAATCGTTGTTCTGTTGGTTCTCGATAACATAATGACATCTCCATGATTGCTTTTTATTCAATCTAACGGTTAACTGGATACATAAATAGAGCCACTTTTAAAGAGTGTTTAGATCCAGTTATGCAGCCAATAGATATCGGAGACCTGTCATTAGATCTCAGTACAACAACACGTCAGAACGCCTTATTTCATGCTATCCGGGAAAAGATCGTGCGTGGTTTTTGGAGCAAAGGGAATAAACTTCCCTCTACTCGCAAGTTAGCTCTGGAGATTGATGTCAGCCGTAACACAGTGATTTTTGCTTACGAGCAATTAATGAGTGAAGGTTATATAGAGAGCCGAAAAGGAGCAGGCTATTTTGTTTCGATAGAACAGCCCGAATACTATCTAGGGGCGTTAGATGCTGCATCGGAAACGGTAAGCAAAGAATCACATGACGTGAATGGAAAGCCGGCTTTTGATGTGAATCAGGGCTTTGCTCCCGGCGTTCCCGATCTTCAAGCTTTTCCATTCGCTAAATGGCAGCGCTTATTGCAGAGGCATGTGACGCGATTAAACCTTGCGGGAAATCAACAGGTTCAAGGATCGATTGCGCTTCGAGAAGCCTTGAGTCATTACTTGGCGAGTAGCCGATCTGTTCATTGTGATTCCAGTCGAATCATTATTACGGTTGGTGCACAACAGGCACTATCAATCGCTCTAATGGCGACGCTTGAAGCCGAGGATGAAGTCTTGATGGAGGAGCCTGGATACCGTCAAGTACATAAAATAATCGACCTTTTACAACTCAGGATACAGCCTGTTCCGGTGCGTGAGAAGCAGGGGTTGTGTTTGGACAAAGTACTGGCGAGTAAAGCTCAAGCACTCTATGTCACACCAAGTAATCAGTACCCAATGGGTACTACGCTTACCACAGAACAAAGACTGAAGATCATTGATTGGGCAAAACAGAATCGGGCTTGGATCATTGAAGATGACTACGATAGTGAATTTCAGTTTGCACACCGTCCTTACACCAGTATGCAAGGCTTAGCAGGCAAGCTAGAGCAAGACGAACGGGTGATTTACGTGGGTTCGCTCAGCAAAGTGATGTTCAACGGTTTGAGAATTGGCTACATGGTAGTACCCAAACAGTTGGTCCCTCGTTGTTTAGAAATTAAAGATGCTATTACTGGCGACTCACCCACGCATACACAGGAAGCGTTGGCAGACTTTATCAATGAAGGTGATCTATTAAGACACATTAGAAAAATGCGACGCCTTTACAAACAGAAGCATGAAGCGACGTTAGCAGCGTTGGAGAATGAATTTGGTCAAGATCTTGAAGTGATAAGCCAAGCGGCTGGTCTGCATGTGACGGTTAAGTGGTATGGCCGGATTTCGGAACGAGATTGGAGTGAAAGGGCGGAGAAAGAAAACATTGTCGTGCGTCCGTTTAGCTTTTACGAATACACGAAAAACAGTGACCGTGACTGGCGCGCTGTAGTTTTGGGCTTTGGAAACGTTCCTTTGGAGCGAATACCTCAGAAAATGCGCGCCATTGCTCAAATTTTTTATCGTGAGTAATGGCGCAGAAAATATCTCTGGCTACGAGTCGGTGATTACTCTAACGACACGCGAGGTCGACCTAGCCAACGACGCCAAGGTAACAACAGTGCAGCAAACACGAAGCATGCATAGAGCATTGACCAACTTAGGCAGATGAAAACTAAGGTACACAATAGCAGCGATAAGATTGCGATGTATTGGCCCGAACCTGACAGCAAGCGACAGGCTGCGAGCATTGCCAATAGGTAAACCAACACAAAGATCCCGTTGGCAAGTTTGAGGAAAAACTCAAGATCTAACGAAGATAGCTCACCAATCACGCAGGACAGCAGTGCGACAACACCGATAACAATGGTTGGATAAAGTGGAGCGCCGCGAGTATTGAGTTGAGCCATTTTACCAAGTGGATTGTGTTGACGAGCTTGCGCCCAAATCATGCGTGATAGACTCTGCGTATACAGATTGAGGCTGGCAAAACAGGCAAAGAAGCCGAGAATGCTGATCACAGTTTTGAGTCCATTACCAAACAGTTGCTCTGTGACCCAAGGAATCGCCGTCGCATCAAATTCAGCGGAACCATATGCGCCCAATTTTAAAATCACCACTGAACATGCCCAGTAAACCAAACCTGCGACAAAGCAACCTGCGATAATGGCTAGGGGAAAGTCGCGTTGCGGATTCTTAAACTCTTCTCCCATATGCGCAAATGCTTCAATGCCGACAAAACACCAAAACATCACGGCCAAGGCAGACCCGATAGCCCACATTGAATTTGAATCGACACTTGGAATCGCGACGTCAGCCATACCGATATCTGCTTTCCAAATAAAAGCACCAACGAGCGCAAGAATAGAGAGTGCAATGACAGTTTGCAGCCGACCTGAAGACTTGCTGCCTAAAAGGTTGACAATGATCAGCAATACGACAGTCAAAAACTGGGCACTGAGTGGTGCGTTTAGCGGTGCGGGAAGTAGTTGCTGAGCAAAACCTCCGGCCAAAGCGATCGCCGCAGGGATGCCCACAGGAATGACACTTACAAATAACCAAGCGACTGCCGTCTCCATACGTTGCCCAAACGCTTGACGCACAAAATAGGCAGTCCCCCCGGCATTGGGGTAGCGTTTTCCAAGTGCGGCGAAAGTGAGGGCAATTGGGCAAATGGCAATAAATAGCAGTAACCAAGCCAGTAGCGATAGTTGTCCTGCGATACCTGCTGCTATTGCAGGGATCATAAACAACCCAGTTCCGAGTAGGGTAGTGGAAAGCTGCCCGATACCGGAAAGCAGGGTAATTTCTTGCTTGAGTTGTGTCATGCGTCGTCCTTGAAGTTCTTTTTATCGCTAACGTGCTTATTGGGATTCGCTACCGCTATGTTTTACTGCAAAAGCATACCCTTTCATTACTGAGAATGCAGCTAGAGAAACGTCTTAACTTGGCGTCATTTTAACGGTGTTTTGTATCTTAGAGGTGAAAGTGTCGGCTGTTCTAACGTCGAAATTTGTGTCAAATTAGAACGCTGAAATAACGATAGCAATGGAAGTCGTAAGCATAATGGATAAGTTTGATCGTCAAATCGTCGATATTCTAAACAATGATGGGCGCAGCTCAGTAAGGCTCGCATGCTAGGCAATATTAATCTTAATCTGCTGCGTTCACTGCATGTTTTGCTTGAAGAGTGCCATGTTAGTCGAGCTGCGGAGCGACTCCATATCACTCAATCAGCGGTTAGCCGTCAGCTCTCACAATTGAGAGAGCTGTGTAATGATCCCTTATTGGTCAGAGATGGCAATAAACTCATTCCGACTTCACGCGCTTTGTTGCTCAAATATAAATTGGATGCGTTGCTAGGTGAATTTGACCACCTTCTTGATGATCAGCCTTTTGATCCTAAAGAGTGGAAAGGGGAGTTAGTTCTGGCGTCGAGTGATTATGTTGCTCAGTACATACTGCCTAATATTGTTGCCGATGTTTCTGAAGTTGCGCCGCATATCAATCTCGCTTACCGGTTGTGGGACCCGAGTTACCTTGAACGCCTTCATGACATGGGCATTCATTTGGCATCTAGCATGTTTCCAAAAAAACCTGAGCATGTTTCAAGCATGAAGCTTGGTGAAGACAAATCGGTATGTCTGATGAGAAGCTCACACCCACTGGCGCAGCAAGAAAAATTGAGTATCGATGATCTTGTTAACTTTGCACATATTAAAGTGACGGGAGGTGGAGACAAAGACACTCAAGCTGATATCGCTTTAAAGCAGCTAGGGCGTACTCGAAGAGTGGCTTTGAAAGTACCGTTTTTCTCAGCCGCGTGTAACGTACTAAACCAAGATGACTATCTGATGATTGTGCCAGAGCATATTGCTTATAACTTAGCTCGTCATCAACCATTGACTTACCGCTCCTTACCTTTTGAGACCGATAGCCATACCTATTGGCTGATGTGGCACCCTAAATTTGATAATGATTCTGCTCATAAGTGGGTACGTGAGAAGGCGTATCTTGCTATGCAGAAATCCAGTTACAATATCAGTATGATTTCAAATTATAACAATGATGATTATCTTTGATTTCAATTTATGGCTTGTTCAAATTAAGGTGACAACATAGTCAGCGAGGATAGTCTGCTCGCTGTAATTGAGTGTAGGAATGGAATAATGACAATAACGATTTGGTTTTCTTTATTAGCTATCTGCTTATTGGGTGCGATGTCTCCGGGACCAAGTTTGGCAATGATTGCAAAACACAGCTTAGCTGGTGGACGAATGAATGGTCTGATCGCGGCTTGGGCACATGCAGCAGGGATAGGTATCTATGCGTTTGCCACTATTATCGGTTTGGCGGTCGTGTTAGAACAGTCGCCAATGCTGTTTAAAGGCATTAGCTTAGCCGGTGCCGCTTACCTGGCATATCTTGGAGTTAATGCACTGCGCTCGAAAGGGGGTGTTGCGGCAAAATTAGAAGGTGGGGAGCCAGTCACTTACATGCAGTCTGCTCGTGAGGCCTTTCTTATCTCAATTCTTAGCCCAAAGATCGCGTTGTTCTTTATCGCTCTGTTCAGCCAGTTTGTCGCTTTAGGTAATGAGCTGATGAACAAGGTCATCATTGTGTCGACACCGTTGATTGTGGACGGCCTATGGTATACCTTCATTACACTGGTATTATCGAGCCCGCTGATTGTTGACCGCATCCGTTCTCAAGCCCAGTTGATAGATAGGCTATCGGGTGTGGTATTGATCCTATTGGCGGCACGTGTGGTGTGGACAATCTAGCAAACACGTTGTAGAAACCAAAAAGGCTCACCGTGTTTTGTGGTGAGCCTTTTTACTATTGACTAGGATAACTGGCTATAAAACTACTTTGAGTTTGCCATAACACTGCCAGACGCCATCACTTCATTAAGCCCACTGTGTTGTGCTCATGCTAACGAATCTTGCGCTTATCGTTTGTTCGACAAGTCTTCATACTCGCCTTCGATAACACCAGCATCTCGATTCGGAGAGAAGTGGTTATTCATACGTGATGTAAAGCCTTGTTGGTTCATTTGCTTCTGAATTTTTTTCCCTGTGATTAGAGCTGCAATCGTTAGAGGGATAGCAAGTAGCAAGCTGGTGAATAGTGCAATAAGACCAGTGAAGAGCGCTGCAACAGTAACTAAGATATTTTTCATAATTCATTTCCTCTTTTTCTATGTTGTCACTCTAACAAAGCTTTTCTGAACGAAACATGAACGGTGTTCAAAAAAATCTTTGGAAGTCATATTGACCTGAGTGTGTTTATTTTCAGTAGAATCTTGTAGTCATAAATACGCACTTAAAATATGGCTTTGTGTTTTTTGTTATATAAAACAGTAAGTTAAAAGTTGGCATGGAAGGTGCTCTAGGGAGTAGGAAAAATAAATCATTGTGAGCCAAGAACTTACAACAAACGACTATGACTGGAGCCCAATATGTTCTGTATTCAATGTGAACAAACTATTCAAACGCCAACCGTTAAAGGCTGCTCATTCGCACAAGGTATGTGTGGTAAAACTTCTGAAGTTTCTGATCTGCAAGATGTGTTGGTGTACTCACTGCAAGGGGTTTCTTTTTGGGCCAATTTAGGCCGCGCTTGCAACATCATAGATACGGAAATCGATGAGTGGGCACCAAAAGCGTTTTTCGCGACATTAACTAACGTGAACTTTGACCCTGAGCGAATCATTGAATTTGCTCAACAGTCACACGAATATAAGCAGCGTTTAGAGCAACAAGTTCGTGCTGCTGCGCTGGTGGTTGGTTTTGAAATTCCAGCACTGTCACCAGCCGCTCAATTTGATCTTCCAACAGATAGCAGTCAGTTGCTTGCACTTGCACCACAAGCTGCGGTTAACCGTGGTCATGATTCCCAACATGAGGACGTGATTGGCTTGCGTTTACTTTGTCTATACGGCTTGAAAGGTGCGGCAGCATACATGGAACACGCACGTGTTCTTGGTCAAACAAACCAAGACATTCATGCTGAATACCACCAAATCATGGCGTTCTTGGGTACAGATCCTACGGATCTGAAACAGCTGCTTGATACATCAATGCAGATCGGCTTGATGAACTACAAAGTCATGGAGATGTTGGACAAAGGCGAGACGGAGACTTTTGGTCACCCACAGCCAACAGCCGTTAATGTTAAAACGAAGAAAGGTCATTGCATTCTTGTTTCTGGTCATGATCTACACGACCTAGAAAAGATCCTGCAACAGACAGAAGGTAAGGGCATTAATGTCTACACTAACGGCGAAATGCTTCCTGCTCACGGTTACCCTGAACTCAGCAAATACCCGCATTTAGCAGGTAACTACGGTAGTGCATGGCAAAACCAGCAAAAAGAGTTCGCTAATTTCCCAGGTGCGATCGTGATGACGTCTAACTGTCTGCTTAACCCAGATGTAGGTGCTTATGCCGATCGCTTATTTACCCGTAGTATCGTGGGGTGGCCGGGTGTCGCGCATCTTGAAGGTGATGACTTCAGCGCCGTTATCGATTGTGCATTAGCACAAGAGGGCTTCAAGCACGACGAGATCGAACAGATGATCACTGTAGGCTTTGGTCGCAATGCACTTATGGAAGCGGCTCCAGCGGTGGTTGAGCAAGTTAAAGAGGGCAACATCAAACACTTCTTCCTAGTGGGTGGTTGTGATGGTGATAAAGCGGAACGTAGCTATTACACAGACTTTACTGCTCAAGCTCCTGACGATTCGGTTATTCTGACTTTGGCTTGTGGTAAGTTCCGTTTCAACAAGAACCAATTTGGCGACATTAACGGTATTCCACGTCTTCTCGATGTTGGCCAATGTAATGACGCATACTCTGCAATTCAGCTTGCTTTAGCTCTGTCTCAAGAGTTTGATTGTGGGATCAATGAGCTTCCATTGACTCTGGTCCTTTCTTGGTTTGAGCAAAAAGCAATTGTGATCTTGCTTACTCTGTTTGCACTGGGTGTGAAAGGTATTTACACAGGTCCAACCGCACCTGCGTTCCTAACCGAGAACCTGTTGAAGATCATTCAAGACGAGTTCGACATGCGCGCTATCTCTACACCTGAACAAGATCTTAAAACAATCTTAGCGGCTTAATCTCGCTAACTAAGCCTCGTGCCTAATAGACTGAGTCTAAAAGGGTTCGAGGCTTTTGTCGTTCATCCCAAATTATAATAAGTGAGTATAACTATGTACGCTTGGTCTGATAGCGATTCAATCTCTTTGGTTTGTCTTAAAAAATGGCATGAAACACCAGATACGGTTAGCTTTGAGCTGGGCTCAATTCCGCAAGATCTCCATTTCAACTTCAAGCCGGGTCAATTCATCACTCTAGGCTTGAACATGCCACAGAAAATGGACTATCGAGCTTATTCGATTGCCTCAGATACGGATGACAACCGTTTGAAACTGACAGTAAAACGTGTCGATGGCGGGTTAGTGTCAAACTTTATTGTGGATGAACTGGACGAAGGTGATGAAGTCACGGTACTGAAGCCTGCGGGTGAGTTTAACTGCATTGATTGCAAGCCTAGCACGACTAAGAAGGTTACTTTGGTGAGCGCAGGCTGCGGTATTACACCAGTTATCTCGATGGTGAAGTACTGGTTAAAACATGATCCTGCGATTGACATTGATTTCATCCACATGGCACGCAGCAAGCAAGAAACCATCTATTTTGAAGAGCTTAATCGGTTGGATGAAATGCATGAGAATTTCAACCTCAAGCTACTGCTAAAAGATAATCAAGGAACCACGGCACCTCAAGGGCGTTTAGATAAGAGTTGGCTGGTTCGCCTATCTCCTGACATTCTAGAAAGAACCGTCTACTTATGCGGGCCAGTTGGATTCATGGAAGACGTAGAACGTTACCTAACTGAACTTGAATTTAACATGGCGAACTTTTATCAAGAGAGCTTCACACCAACCTCAAAGCTGGAGACAGCAAATCAAGTAGAAGTCGATGAAACGAGCGGACCTGTTGAAGTATTTGTGCCGGCGTTTGGTGCCAAGGTTGAAGCAGAATTAGGAACTCCGTTAGCCGACTCACTAGAGAAAGCGGGCGTTCCAATCATCATTGCATGTCGCAGTGGTATTTGCGGATCATGTAAATGCAAAGTGACCAAAGGCAGTGTCAGTTCCAGTAGCCAAGAAACTCTGACATCAGAGGAGATAGAGCAAGGCTATGTGTTGGCATGTTCAAGCACTATTGATAGCGAACTGGAAGTCGAACTTGGGTAATTCTCTGTTTGATCTGCTCTGCGCATTCAATGAGACGAATTACTAGAATGAAAAAGGCCACTTAGTTCAGTTAGAGAGAGCAGAACCAAGTGGCAACTTTCCTAGAATTGACCGTAAAGTTCTCGAGGAAAGGGGGGAGCGAAGCTCATAAGAACTTCGCTTATATGATTATTATGTTGTGGAGCTTGTTATACCTAGAGGATTAAACCGCTGGGTAAGTTTTGTAGCGTACGCCCATCATCTGTTCCATACAGTGAACGACTTGGCAGCTGTAACCGAACTCATTATCGTACCAGATGTATAGAACTGCGCGGTTGTCTTGTGCAATTGTAGCAACGCCGTCAACAACGCCTGGGTGACGAGAGCCGACTAAGTCAGTAGAAACAATTTCCGTTGAGTCTGTGTAGTCGATCTGAGCTGAAAGCGGAGAAGAAAGTGCCATTTCACGTAGGTATGTGTTTAGCTCTTCTTTTGTTGTACCTGTTTCAAGGTTTAGGTTTGCTACCGCCATGGATACGTTTGGTGTCGGTACGCGAATTGCGTTGCCTGTTAGCTTACCAGCCATCTCTGGCATCGCTTTCGCTACAGCTTTCGCAGCCCCTGTTGACGTTAGAACCATGTTTAGTGAAGCAGCACGGCCACGACGATCGCCTGAGTGGAAGTTATCAATCAGGTTTTGGTCGTTTGTGAATGAGTGAACAGTCTCAATGTGACCTGATGTTACGCCAAACTTATCGTGTACGGCTTTAAGTACAGGAGTGATTGCGTTAGTCGTACAGCTTGCTGCAGAGATAATCGTATCTTCTGGCTTGATAACGTCTTCGTTAACACCAAATACAACATTTTTGATGTCGCCTTTACCTGGCGCTGTAAGCAGTACTTTGCTTGCACCGTTACAAGCTACGTGCTTACCAAGACCTTCAGCGTCACGCCATACACCTGTGTTATCAACAACCAGTGCGTTGTTGATACCGTAAGCTGTGTAATCGACATCTTCTGGCTTGTTCGCGTAAATTACTTGAATAAAGTTACCGTTAACAATGATCGCTTTGCGCTCGCTATCAACAACGATGCTGCCGTTGAATTGACCGTGTACTGAGTCACGACGCAGTAGGCTTGCACGCTTCTCTAAGTCACCATCTTTACCGCCACGAACCACGATAGCACGTAAACGAAGAGGGTAACCTGGACCACTTTTTTCAACAAGAATACGAGTCAGTAGTCGACCGATACGACCAAAACCGTACAACACAACATCGCGAGGCTTAGTCATCGCTTCGCCTTCTAGAGACTCAATAAGAGCCGTTTGAAGGAAGTCATCCAGTGCCGTTACATCATCGTGGTTTTCCCAGTATTCATACGCTAGGCGGCCAACATCAACGCGGCAAGGAGACAGGCGCATTGATAGTAGGTGTTGAATGATTGGTTGTGTCTGTGAAGGGGTAAGCGGGGAGCCTGTGTAGTGTTTTGAAAGTCGGTGAGCTTTGATGATGTCAATGGTTGTTGCGTTAACTAACGTCTTTCCGAAAAGAATGACTTCAACGCCTTTTTGACGATATAGCTGACCAAGAGTTGGGGCGATAGATTCAGCAATAGTTTGACTAGTTTGCCAGTCTAGGAGGTGCTTTTCAGGGCTCATCTTTACTTGGGACCTTTCACGTTAAGTTTTGCAGGCTTGGCGAGTGTAGGGTGCTTACCTGCTTGGGGGATAAACCGTTGTGCTGTGATCTTAAATTGTCACTTTTAATGGCACGTATGGGCTTGTATTTAAGTTGTGATTTTTATGTGGCGGGATTGTAAGGTACGGTCTGTTATTCTGCTAGTAAAATTAAATCCAGCTATATTGGCTGATATACCTAGAATTTTTGGTTATAACGTCGAGTTTTGTGATATGCAACACTATTGACTTTGTCGATTTGTAGCACTTATTTTTCGTCAAAAAATACTCAGATCAAAAACAAGATGCAAACGGTTGCTTTGTTGGTGTGTAAAGTGTGATCTAACTATGTGTATAAATGAAATGAGTTAACATCTCGGTGGAAATGTATCCACCTATGTCTATTACCTTTCTCTATCAACCTATTTCGAATGAATTTTGTATATTCTGAAAGAAAAACATTCGACTATTTTCCTATATGAATCGGCTTCTGACGCCTTACCGTTCTCAATTTCGATACTAACAATATTCATATTAGCAACCTAAAAGGTGATCAATTGCGACGAAATCTATAAATTTGACATGATTTATAAATGACAGCTAAGGAATCAGCGAGTACAAGTTGCATATTTGATAAATTAAATTCCGTGAGTGTCCTATTATTAAACAAAGCACCTAATGGGTTGCATGAAAGGGAGTAACTGGATTTAAAATGATAAATATATCAATTAGGTGGCGATTGATTCTTCTGTCATCTATTTCGATTCTCTTTATGTTCGGTTTTACGATTAACGAAGCCTTGAACAACAGAGAGCAGGTGACGAACTTGGAGGCGACTCGAGTGAAGATCGAGGCGCTACAGTCCTTTAGTGCGCTGTCTGGAGATATTTATCGTCTATTGCGCCTGCCCAATTCTTCTCCCATCAGAAAAAGTGCATACGCGTCAGCTGCCAAGCAGTTTGGGAGCATTCTCCAGTATAATAAGCAACTCGAAGAGTTATCAGCACAGTGGGACATTATTGACGAGCTCGATGATCTCGACCAGATCTTACAACAACTATCGAATCCCTCCATTGAGCAAAAACCGTCTCTTGGCATCTGGGCTTTTGACGTATTACAAGAAATATTGGTCGAGCTGAACGATGTGGATATCTTTATTGCCGATGACAGTATCAATACGGCAGGTAAGATTTTCAGCGACCTCAACAATTTTGTGTTTTGGACACAGAAAGAAGCGTGGGTGGGTTATAAACTTTATCTCTATCCCGACCTAAGAGACGGCAACCTCGACCTTTATTTGAGTACCATTCACCGTCAATCACTGTATTTAAATGCCCTGTTGAGAAGGAGTGATTCATCGACTCGGTTGGGGCAGTTACTGGATGTGTTTACGAGCCAAGACTATCAAGATAGCGTTGATTTTCGCGAGCGAATCTTCAAACGGCAGTTCAACTCGCAAGAGGTCAAACAGTATGTCTCTGGGTTAGAGCAGCGCCATATCGTGACTTTACAAGTGGTGGATAGTTATACCGCTGAGCTGCAAGCAGAGCTGGCTTCGCGCATTGAAGCACAGAAGATTAGTACCACGCTGACAACGATGTTGGTTATTACACTTGCGACCTTGGTTTTTTGGCTGACATCGACCACGTCACTGCGTCTCAATCGAAACCTCTCCTATATCCTAGATGGAATGTCTGATCAAAATCGCGGGACTGGGGAGCATAAGCCTATTGAGACAGAAGGGCATGATGAATTGACGCAATTTGCAGAAAAGGTCAATGAGATCATGAGTGACAATCAACAACACTACCGAGATTTGGTTGAAGCTAAAGAGGACGCTATTTCAGCTAATCGAGCTAAGAGTGCTTTTTTGGCGAATATGTCTCATGAAATAAGAACGCCCCTCAATGGCATTATCGGTATGGCTGAAATCCTTTCACAAAGCCAATTGAATGCAAATCAACAAGAAGTACTTTCAGATATTGAGTCCTCTTCTCATACCCTGCTCGTGTTACTTAATGACATTCTCGATTTGTCTAAGATTGAATCAGGTAACTTGTTACTTTCACCTCAGGCGGCAGACCTACGTGAAGTGGTTTACGACTCTGTTAGCGTCATATTATCCAAAGCGATCAGTAAGAATGTTGAACTCGATATTAACATTGATGCGAATACCCCACATCAGCTGTTGTTTGATGAACATAGATTGCGCCAAGTTCTGACTAATTTGCTGTCGAATGCGATCAAGTTTACTGATTCTGGCGCGATAAGTACGACAGTAACCTTCACACCGGGTTCAATGAGCCGAGGCATGATCGAGTGTCATGTTGCCGATACCGGGATAGGCATTGAAGAGAGTCAAATTGATTCAATATTTGAACCTTTCACACAGGAAGACGGTAGCATCACGCGTCAGTTTGGGGGCACCGGGCTCGGCTTAGCAATTTGTCGACAACTAGTTGATTTGATGGACGGACGTATCACGGCACACTCTGTAAAGGGTGAAGGGTCAATTTTTAGCTTCAGTTTTTACGTCGATATCGTAGAGAGTAAACCCAAAACATTTGATAACTTGAAGAATGCTGTAATTGTTTCCAATGGGTTCAACTACGTGGCTCAGTTGAGCAAAGAGTGCGAACGTTTTGGCATTCAGCCTGAAGTCGTTCCGTCTATTGACGATATATCCAATGCTCAGCTTGACTGTGACGTCTTGCTCTATTGTCATACGTTACATAAATCGATGGAACAAGATCTCGCGTCTTTGAAGCAGCGCTACCCACTATCTAAAGTGATTGTTTGTCAGCATCATCTGTTTAAAACCAATCAAATCACAGAACCTGTTCATTCGACACATACTGTTCCTTTCTTAGGTAAGCGTTTTTCGAATAGTCTCTTGGCGCTCGATACTGGAGCAAATCAAGTGAGCGAAAAGCCAACGAAATCAGAGGATGTCCACCAACTCAATCGTCGGATATTGATTGTAGAAGATAACTTAATGAATCAAAAAATAGCGAGTTTCTTTCTAGAAAAAGCAGGCTATGAATATACGATCACAAGTAACGGTCAAGAAGCCGTGGACGTGGTTACTCAAGGTGCACAGTTTGATGCAGTACTTATGGATTGTATGATGCCAGTAATGGATGGCATCACTGCCACTAAGGCAATTCGAGCTTGGGAGAAAGAGCAGGGGATCTCATCACTACCTATTATCGCACTAACGGCGAGCGTGCTCGATGAAGATATTAAAGACTGCTTTGAAGCAGGCATGAATGCTTATCTTCCCAAGCCTTACAAATCTCACCAGCTGTATGAACTTTTCGATAGCTTGGGAATCGTTTAATGACAATCGTCCCTGTACGTACTGTGCTATTCATGGATATAGGGCAACGGTTATTTGTACATCGCCATTCAATTTAGAGTTAAAAAAACCCACTTATTAAAGTGGGTTACTATCATTCGTTGGACAACAAGGGACTATTTTTTGCCTTGAGTCTGCTTGTCTTCTTCCGTGAGTTCACGGATGCGGCGGCTGATGTCGCGACGAGCTTTAGAGATTTCAGCACTCTTGATGATGTGGTCATCAACACGATCTTCGTAGTCCGCTTTCATGTTTTTGATGATACCTAAGATTTCATCGTGAGACATTTCTGGCTTGATGTAGTCTAGTAGGTTGTCTAGAAGATCTACACGTTTGCGGTTATCACGAACTTTCTTTTCGTTGTCTAGAAGTTCACGCTTAAGTTTGTTCTTACGACGTGCCTGGTTAACAATTTCAAATACGCTACTCATAGATTCCTTTTCCTAATCGTCATATACGTTGTCTGATTCTGATTAAAGCACATCGAATGCGGTTGTAACAGTCTTTAGATCAAAGCAAAAGTAAGGTTGTTTAATAATTCAGCACTCTGCTGCTCAGCTGATTGTTTTTCTCTGACAGTTCACGATAGTATCTTGCTTAGACGTAAGCATTATATGAAATGTGAGATGAACCAATCAGAACCCAATAGTGAGGAGTCGAAAGTGATTTCTCAAGAAGTTTGTAGTGACCAAGACAAGCTTCGAACCGCCTATGTAAAAGAGCGTACCAACCTAGAGGTGGTGGAAATTGAATTAAATCGTTCTAAGATCATGGTGATTGATGAACAAGGCCGAAAACGAAGAGTCCCGATTCTGTCTGAGCACTAGCCGGTTAGGTTAGCTTTGAATGTGTACAGACGGAGTTGAAAATAATAAAAAGGAAAAATAATGAACACACAACTTTCCGCAATAGAAGCTCGTATTATTGGTTGTTTGATTGAAAAAGAGGTGACGACCCCTGATCACTATCCTCTTACTCTCAATAGTTTAACAACCGCGTGCAACCAAAAGAGCAATCGTGAGCCTGTTCTCTCTTTGTCTGAATCGGATGTACTTGACGCTGTTGATGGGCTCATTTCACGCCGTTTGGTGAGTGATGAAAGTGGCTTTAATAGCCGTGTGAGTAAGTACCAACATCGTTTTTGTAATACCGAGTTTGGTGATCTGCAATTTACAGATCAAGAACGCGCAATTATCTGCTGCATGTTATTACGCGGTGCTCAGACCCCTGGCGAGCTAAGAACGCGCACTGGTCGTTTGGCGAATTTCACGGACGTAAAAGAGGTAGAAGCGGTTTTAGACAAGTTAGCTGCTCGTGAAGAGGGCGCTCTTGTGGTTAAGCTGCCTCGTGAAGCTGGCAAACGTGAGTCTCGTTATCAACACTTGCTGAGCGGTGAAGTTGATGTAGAAGCATTGGCATCCGCTGCGCCAGCGATGGTATCGGGTTCTAGTAACGAACGCGTTGAAGCGCTAGAGGCCGAGGTGGAGAATTTGAAAAAAGAGCTAGCCGAGTTAAAGGCTCTGGTTGAATCTCTGATTTAGATGACAGATAAAAATTCCGATGCGGATTGGGTTGTTTATCTGATCCGCACTCGTTATGACGCCCTCTATTGTGGTATCACTAACAATCTGACTCGTCGTTTTGACCAGCATCAGCAAGGTAAAGGCGCGAAAGCTCTCAAAGGCAAAGGTCCTTTGTCTCTGGAATGGACTCATATCGTCGATTCAAAAAGTTCAGCGCTTCGAATTGAATACGCTATTAAGCAACTCTCTAAGCTGCGCAAAGAGTCTTTGGTTAAACAGCGGTTATTCGTCGACATTAAGGATGAGAAAGTTGTTTATTTTGAACCGTCGTTCAAATCTTAGTTGATTTCGTCGATGGAGGCTTTATTTTCTCTTTATTACTTGCTTGAATGTGTTTCTGGTTGACCCTGGAACCGCTTTATCATTTCAAAATTAAGTTCATATTTTGTTGATGGGAATGGTGTTCTAACTATTGTTTGAACCTATCATTTTTCACGGTTGTCCTACATAATGTATTGAAAGTCATACGGCGATATGATGTCAAGCTAGGTACAAATGAGCCAAAGTAGCTCATAAAAAATGAGAAAATAATGAAACGTTCACTTATGTTGCTAGGGGCTTCGCTATTGTCAGGGCCAGCCTTTTCTCACGGCACTCACGTGCTCAACGGTTATTGGGAATACCAAGAATTTTTGGATAAGTTTCCAGCACAAAAAGCACTCACTGAACAGATGAACCAAGCTGTGTTGAGTCCGCCTGTTCCTTTGCAGGCTAAACAGCTTGATCCTATCACCATATCGGTTGTCTATCCTGGTCAACAGATCTCAGATTACTGGGTAAGAAATATTCAAGCGTTCGAAAAGCGTTTGGATAAGCTTAGAATCAACTACCAAATCAACCAAGTATTTACGCGTGTCAATGCAGATTTGACGCAGCAAAGTATTTCTCTTCAAGAAGCGATAGAGAATAAGACCGATTATCTGATTTTCACACTTGATACAACTCGCCATCGTAAATTTATTGAGCATGTTTTGAGCTCAACCAACACCAAGCTGATTTTGCAAAATATCACAACACCAGTTCGAGCTTGGCAAGAGCGACAGCCGTTTATGTATGTCGGGTTCGATCATGCTACGGGTAGCCTAAAGTTGGCGGACTATTTTAAAACTCACTCTAGAGATGAGAGTGAATATTCGGTCCTCTATCGTTCAGAAGGCTACATCAGCGATGCTCGTGGTGATACATTTATACACGAAATCAGCGAAGAGACAGACTTCAAACTCAAATCCTCCTTTTATACCAAATCTGATATGGAGAGCGGCTATAAAGCGGCCAAGATCAGCATTGAGCGCAATCAGGATCTCGATTTTATCTATGCATGTGCTACCGATGTCGCATTAGGTGCCGCTAAAGCCATTCGTGAGTCTGGTTTGGATATTAAACTCAATGGCTGGGGCGGCGGCTCTGCAGAATTGGAAGCGTTGGCTCGTGGTGATCTAGATGTTACTGTGATGCGAATGAATGACGACACTGGTATCGCGATGGCAGAAGCGATTAAGTGGGATTTAGAGGGCTTTGCTGTACCTACCGTCTACTCTGGAGACTTTGAGGTTGTGACCAAAGAAGATAGCCAAGAACATATAGAGTCGCTTAAACAGCGTGCTTTTAGATACTCAGGAAAATAATGAAGAAAAGCTACGCCAACACGCCACGTAATACACTCGCGAAACTCATCACTCGAATTATTATTCTGGTGATCGGTGTTATGGCAATTGGTGTGCTGATTCATAACTATGAAACCAGTAGTAGTATTGTAAAGCAAGAAACTAAACGAACGGTTCAGCAAACATCGAGCTTGATACAGAACATGTTTGATTACCGCTTGTCAGTCCTTCAAATCCACCAAGATAGTAGCTCTCACAGTGCCACGCTTAAAGAGTACTTCGAGAGCGGTAATAAAGAAGAGCTAAGCTATTTTTTCTTTGGTATTGACCAACGAGAGCCCAACCACGCACCAGATATGCGTTTTGTTACTACGCATGATGGTGTGGCTTGGGAAGACGGCAATGGTCAGTTTTATGGTTTTGACGATAGCAGTTTAGAGTACATATCCTCTCAGGTTGCGTTTAGTAGTAACTGGCACTTCCTGGATTTAGATACCGATATTGGCAAACGACATCTGTTAGCGCGAAGAAACCCTATTGTCGATAACAAAACCGGTGAGGTACTTGGGCAACTCTATATCACCATTGTATTGGACAATAATTTTTCCTTAGCCGAGTCTATTCAACAGGGAAGCAACTGCGAGAATATCGTCATTGAAGCTCATGGCGACCCTGTCACATCGACATTCAGGGGTGATGAACCTTACTCCCTTAGCGATGTTATCTATGACGGTTTTCACGAACAGATACCAGCGCACTTCGTGACTGTTGCACGCATCAAGATCAATTCCGTTGATACACCCCTTACGATTCGTGCTGTGCAGAAGAACAGTAATTTTGTTGCGCTAGAAAAAAATTATGAGCGTGCTATCGCGGCAGTGGTGATTGTTTTGATTGCAATGTCATTTTTTGCAAGAGGGTGGATCCACAAACGCGTGTCTAAAGAGCTGAATAAACTGATGGAATTTACTCGTTCAGCGAGTGACAACCACGAGAGAAATAGATTCGATGGCTCAAATATTTATGAATTTCATCATATTGGTTGCACCTTAGAAGACACCTTTGAGCGGCTCGCAGAGCAGAGTCAAAAATTCCAAGACTTGTTCAATTTTGCGCACTCGCCCATTTTGGTTTGGTCTGAAACGGGCACTCTAATTCAGATGAATCCTGCTGCTCGTATGGCGATGTTCGCAGATGACGATTTTAAAGGCGAGCTCGCCAAGGAGTTCGAGAGAAATATAAAGCCCAATGTACTGATGGTTCTTCAGGGCGCGAAGCTAACCGGTATTAATGTGCCTATTGGTGACAAGGTATTCCGTTGGAACATGTCAGCGATACGTGTAGAGCATGGCATTACCGGCGTGGTTGTTCAGGGGCAAGACATCACTAAACTGGTAGAGGCTGAGCGTCAAGCCGATCGCGCACGTGAAGAAGCTGAGCACCTCGCTAATGTTCGCGCGGATTTTCTTGCTAAAATGAGCCACGAAATTAGAACACCACTTAACGGTATTTTGGGTGTGTCGCAACTCTTAAAGCGCTCGATGACTGGCGAAGGCAACAGAGAAAAAGTCGATGTTTTATGTAACAGTGCGGAACATCTACTTGCTGTACTTAATGACATTCTAGATTTTTCGAAGATCGAACAAGGTCAATTCAATATCCAGAAGAAAGAGTTCCGCCTCTCAGAGCTCATCAATACGTTAGATAGCATATACAGACCGCTCTGCGTCGAGAAATCAATCAGTTTTGATATCGAAAGTCGACTTCCAGAAGGGCTTGAGATCTACACGGATCAGGTTCGCCTGAATCAGATCATGTTTAATCTACTAAGTAATGCTCTGAAATTCACGCACTCTGGTGGGATATCGGTGTTATTTGATTTAGAAACCACCATTAACACCAATCAAGCCGGGCTGGTTGTGACTGTAAAAGACAGTGGAATCGGTATTGAACCAGAGAAGCTAGATGAGGTGTTTGAACCTTTTGTTCAAGCGGAGGAAACCACTACACGTGAATATGGCGGTACTGGACTTGGCTTGGCGATTGTTAAGAACTTAGTGGACATGCTCGAAGGTGATATCAAAGTCAGAAGTCGTAAAAATGCTGGATCTGAGTTTGTTATTGATATCCCAGTGACTTACCGAACTGAACCCATCGCAGGCCCTTTACAGGGTGAGTCTGTAGCACCAAGGGATCTCTTTGACACAGCATTAAAGGTACTGTTGGTCGAAGATAATCATACCAACGCTTTCATTGCACAAGCCTTTTGCAAAAAATATGGGATGTCGGTGACGTGGGCCAAAGATGGTTTAGAGGCTGTGGCGTATGCTGAACTTCAACCCTATGACCTGATCTTAATGGACAACCAACTTCCCAATTTGGGTGGAGTAGAGACTACGATTAAGTTCAGAGAGGAGTTGAATTTGCAAACCCCAATCTATGCTTGTACGGCGGATGCGCAAATTTCTACGCGAGATCGATTTATGGAAGCTGGGGCGAACTATGTGATTGTGAAACCAATCAAAGAAGAGTCACTGCATCGAGCTTTCCTCCATTTCAAGGAGCATTACCTGCCAGATCGACGTGTTGCTAGTAATGTATAAGCTCAGTGAACAAGAAGAAAGGCGCATTATGCGCCTTTTTTATCACAAATTACGTTAGAGGTTGCCTGCATTGAACGCCAACTCTAGTAAAAGCTTTTTTAGCTCTTCGTCGAGATCAAGATGATCTGGGAATTTAATGCCAAGAAGCCAACCTTGACCATGCCGCTTTTTACTCACTACTTTATACACCAAGCTCTCTGGTAGGTGTTCATCTAATATTGAGGATATTTTAATCTTCATATCAATATTGATGTCGGATTGCTGCGATACGTACACGCCACATCCGGAAATAGAAAAATCGATAAGCGTAGCATCAAGATTTAGTGTATCGAGGGAGACTTCACAGCTAAGGTTTATCTTATAGCGCTCATGTTCGCGAATTGGTTTCGTTGCGAAGTTGGAAGGTGGTCTCAGAAAAATCAGATGAGCTGGCTGAGTGATATGGGAGATAATACTGGTCTTAAAGGCCACAATATGGCCTAACTCAGTGTCAGTAATTGCTCTAATAATAATATCAACATTATTTAGTTTTCTGAGGGTTAAAGCTTCGGTCGATTTTTGAGACAACTCAAGCACCAAGTATTGATCTTCCTTGTGACCGATATAAAGAGTACTTACTTGGATAGAATCTTGTGGGCCAAATTCAAGGACACCTGCCGTACGTGTGCCTGATTTCAGATATCTAAACAGTTCTTGGTTGGTATCTTTTGGCATATTTCCATATAAGCAGTGTTAAACAATTATTGAAGCAATATAACGCTCTGATCGTTTTATGTCATTAGTTTCATTATATTAATTGATGATATTTAGATACCGAAAATTAGGTCATATGGTTTTACGCGTAAGTCAGCAAGTTCAGAAAACTGTGTTTATTTTATGCTCAACTGGACGCTGCCATCTTGCAGCTGCAATCAAACTCGGTACACTGCCAAAGAATGATCTAAATGGAGAAAAGAGCAATGGAACTATCAACTTTTTTGGCTAAACTAGATAACGAGCCAGAAAGCGTTCAGTTTGAAGATACAATGCAAGTTATTGAAAATGGCTACTTGTTCACAGAACGTGAATTCGCCAACGGAGATGTGGTGAATGCAGCCGGGCAGAACAACGGCTCGTGTAAAATCTTTGCGTTTGGTCAATTGGAAGGGCTATCTGAGCAGCAAACCTTGACCTGCTTTGGTCAGTACTACCGTCATGATGTTCTTGAGTTTCCAGAAAACGATGATCACCAAAACATTCGTAATTTTATTAAACATGGTTGGCAGGGTATTCGTTTTTCCGCACCAGCATTGGCTAAAAAATAGTAATTTACTATTCGATTGAGACAAAAAACAAGAGGGCGCATTGGGCCCTCTTGTCATATAGATAAGTCATGCTTGATGTCACTCGATAGGTAATGCAGAGAGACATTTGCGACACATACATAAGCCTTGCTTGGCCACACTGCTTGTATCTCTCTTCTCTAGTTCAAAACACCAACATGTCTCTTTACCCGCGCTGATATCGCATTGCGCTGTTTCGTTACACTGAGGACATTGGTGTGTTGCCCCTTCAGCCGAAAGGTTCTGCATCACTTGCTCTCTTTGTTCATCGGAAAGGTTTTTCCAGCCGATGATCTCATTTATGGTGCGATGGCAGCCGCCGCAAATACCGCCATTATTCTTACAAGCTGCGATACAAGGTGTTTTCATTTTTTAATTCCTGAGCCATTTGCGTGGCAATGTAACATACTGAGCATAGAAGTTAAGAATAGTTCTGTTTAACCTAGCGATCGAAAGGCATTTCAGGTAGCATCTCGCCCCTTTTCTAGCTTGGGGGATATGATTGATGTTCATCGGATTTGACTATGGAACGGCAAACTGCTCAGTTGCTGCAATGATCGAGGGGGCACCTCGCCTATTGCCTCTTGAAGGTGACAACCATTATATTCCCTCGACGGTTTTCGCCCCAACACGCGAGAGTGTCTCTGAACATTTGTTCCGTCACCTAAACATCAAACCAAGTGATGCGATTGGCGAGCAGGTACTGCGTCGTGCGATTGCGGCTAACCGCGAGGAGAGTATTGACTTGGTGCCGGAAGATGTGGCGTTTGGGCAGGCGGCGCTGGACTTGTATCTTGAAGACCCTCGAGATGTCTACTACGTAAAGTCCCCCAAGTCGTTTTTGGGCGCGAGCGGTTTACATGACGTTCAAGTAAGTTTCTTTGAGGATTTGGTGTGCGCCATGATGGCGAACATTAAACAACAAGCTGAACGCTCTACGCAGTGTGCGATTGAACAAGCGGTTATCGGCCGTCCAATCAACTTTCATGGCCGTGGTGGTGAAGAGGCGAACCAACAAGCTGAGCGCATTCTAACTCGAGCGGCTACGCGTGCGGGTTTCTCAGATATCGCCTTTCAGTTTGAACCCGTGGCGGCAGGGCTTGAATACGAAAGTACGCTCACTCAGAACCAAACCGTTCTTGTGGTCGATATTGGTGGCGGTACTACCGACTGTTCATTGCTTGAAATGGGGCCGACATGGGCTGGAAACGCGGATCGAAGTGGAAGTTTGTTGGCTCATAGCGGTCAACGAGTAGGGGGGAATGATTTAGATATCTATCTTGCCTTTAAACGTTTGATGCACCCTTTTGGGATGACGGGTAAAAGTATCTCAGGGATCGATATGCCATTAACGCAGTTCTGGAACCCAATTGCTATCAACAATGTTGAGGCTCAGAAGAACTTCTATTCTCGAGAAAATCTTTCTGCTTTGAAATTGTTGCGCAAAGAGGCGGCTGAGCCAGCAAAGCTTGATAGATTAATGCGCGTATATCACGACACCTTAGGCTACAGCATTGTAAGACGTGCCGAAGAAGCAAAGATTGCCCTTGCGGACAGTAGTGAGTATCGAACTGCAATTCAGGTCGCGTCTGAATTGGTTGAAGTGGATATCTCAGTTCAACAAATGGTTGAAGCAATTGATGCACCAAAAGCCAAGATGATTGAATTGGTTAAGGAAGCGATACAACAAGGACAGAAAAGGCCAGACGTTATCTACATGACAGGTGGTTCTGCACGCTCTCCGATTCTTCGTCAAGCCGTAGAACAAGCCGTGCCGAATGTACCCATTGTAAGTGGTAACTACTTTGGTTCTGTGACTGCAGGGTTAGCGCGTTGGGCAGAGACCTGCTTTAAATAATCGATAGACAGTAAGTTGGATTAAGAGCGAGAAAGCAACCTTTACCAGAGGTTGCTTTTTTTATCCACGTTGTATTGCTGCTGGTTGATATTCAAACATGGTAGTCACTTTTGATTGATATAGTGAGCCAATAAATTACGTGCCGCTAAAAAATTCGGCATGTTACATAATGTTACTAAGTATTTCTGGGTGGAAAGTGAGGTTGACAGTGAAAAATTCAATGTGACTTTCTATTTGCCTTTAGTGAATTTAAAGTCATACATGTATTTTTATAACTATATATATTTTCTAGCTTTCTGGGTGGTTATTCTTTCTTAATGTGTTGTTTTTAATGAATTTTTTGTTTTCTATAGTTCTCTTTTTTTTATTTTATATATTTTAATGCAACTTTTTTGTCATTCATCGCTTACGGTTGCCTCACTTGTTAAATGAAGGTAACAACTTCGGTTTTATCTAGAGGTTGTTAGTGAGTAAACACCCTTAAGTTACAAATGGACATGACAATGAATAAGAAACTTTTAGCGCTTGCTGTTTCTGGCGCTGTATTTGGTACACAGGCAGTTGCAGTAGAACTTTACAACGAAGATGGCACAACATTTGATATTGGTGGCCACGTTTCTGTAAACGTAAATGGTTCTGAGAAAGAAGATGCTTCTGTAGGTTCAAACTCTCCACGTATCAACTTTAACGCTACTCAAGATCTTGGCAATGGCTTCACAGTAGACGCTAAAGGTGAGTGGGCAATTAACATGCTTGAAGGCGCGGACGACACATTTACTACTCGTCTTGGTTATGTTGGTCTAACACATGACGAGTTCGGGCGCGTAGTTGTTGGTACACAATGGGCACCATACTACGACGTAGCTAACGTAACAGATATGCCAATCGCATACGCGAATGACTTCTTGTACGACAACCACGGTGCTTTAGGTACGGGTCGTGCGGACAAAATGGTGAGCTACCGTAACGCATTTCAATTTGGCGATGCTGGCGAGTTTAGCTTCGGTCTAGGTTGGCAAGGTGACAACACTGTAACTACAGACGTTTATGATGATACTGATCCATCAGACATCGTTCATTCTCGTGTAAAAGTTAATTACGGCGACCGTGTACAAGCAACTCTAGGTTACTCAATTGCAGGTGTTAAGCTAGGCTACGCATTCAACACTGGTGATTACACCGATTCTGGCAAATCAAACACAGCTGAATCTCACCTAGTTTCTGCTGCATACGGTACATACGGTACTGGTCTTTACCTTGCGGGTATCTACGCGTTGAACGAGAATATGAACGCTGGTCTAGCAAAAGGTACTATTTTAGAAGAGAGCACAGCATACGAGCTATTGGCTGCTTACGGTCTTTCAAACAGCCTAAACCTAAGTGTGAACTACGAAGTGGTTGAAGGTGAGTTGATGAAAGGCGCGGCGACTGAGACTGCTCGTGAAGAGCTAGCACTGCAAGCTGAATACAACTTCACTAGCAACGTTGTTGGTTACGTCGCTTATCAGTTCGACCTAAACAGCGAATCTGCACATACGTCTAACGATGCATGGACTATCGGTGCTCGTTACTACCTATAAGCCAAACCATAATTTAGCATAGTGTTTACTCCCAAGAGTATTTCCCCTCTTAGGATACTGTCCTAAACACTGGCTAGGCCCCTTTTAACCGAAAGGTTTGAAGGGGCTGCTTTATTTTGTATTCCAAAAACTTCTCTTCTATCCATCCTATCTAGACTGCGCTAAAGATCAGATATTTGAAACAAGGTGTTAGGTTGTCAAAGATTCTCAATCATTGATCAGTTAAACTCTTTGCTCGATTAATGGTCAAGGAAAGACAATGAGCAACACTCACGTAGAACCGCAGTGGCAGGACTCCAAAATTACCGCAGCACCAAGCAAAGTTCTTTGCGTAGGTCGTAACTATGTTGATCACATTGAAGAGTTGAACAACGCCATTCCCGAACATATGGTGGTCTTCAATAAGCCAAGTACCTGTGTGACCTCGACCTTAACCTCTTTCCATCAAGAAGCGCTTCACTATGAAGCGGAGATCTGTTTTATTGTCGAGCAAGGGCGATATATTGCTGTCGGTTTAGGTTTGGACTTGACTAAGCGAGAGTTGCAGAGCTACCTCAAAGGGAAGGGTTTGCCTTGGGAGCGAGCTAAAGCATTCGATGGTTCTGCTGTGCTCAGCCGTTTTGTCTCGACAGACGGACTGAATTTATCGGACCTTCACTTAGAACTCTTTATTAACTGCGTTCGAGTTCAGAAAGGGCACGTTTCACAGATGCTTTATCCACCGCAAACTATCCTTGAGGAGCTGAGTTCGTACACCACGCTGCTTGATGGTGATGTGGTTATGACCGGCACGCCAAAAGGTGTGGGTGAGGTTCATCAGGGTGACCTATTTTTGGGGCGCTTGAAATGTGGTGAGCAGACTTTGGTCGAGATAGAGTGGGTGGCTAAGTAACGAAAATGGTTCAGCAACAAAGCAGCTAAGTAAGATATCGAATGAATCAGTGACTCTGAATTTAGGGTTGCCGAAAACGAATGTCTTTCCAGTTACCGGAGCTAGACTAGAGGGTTAGGTTGATTAATTGCTTTGTAGTGGTTTTTTATTCGTCAAATTAGCAAGGTTTCAGTAAATTGCATCTAGTGTAAAGTGTCTGGTTGGTATAAAATTCGCCGTCTTTTTTATATCAACGCACAATTTAATGATCGATTTAGCCATACTTCCTGTTTACTTAACTGCCGTTGTTGCACTGCTTCTTCTTCCTGGTCCTGACATGTTACTGATCGCCAGCTCTAGTATGAGCTATGGGCGTAAAGTAGGCTTGTTTGCGAGTTTAGGTAACGCGACTTCAGGGATCATTCTTACTGTTTTAGCGGCGATGGGCGTATCGGCGTTGATAGCAATGAGCCCGCTTGCTCTAAAAGCATTGCATCTGTTAGGCGGAGCTTATCTGCTCAAAATGGGATGGGACTGTCTTCGCTCTGATCAAGGTGATGCTCCTGCGCTGAGTGATAATTCGGCAGCTAAAGCGTACTACCAAAGAGCGTTGATCAGTAATTTGCTCAATCCAAAAGCATTGGTGTTTTTTGTGATGTTTCTCCCTCAGTTCGTTTCAACTAACATTGAAGCGACATCGGGTGAACAAATGCTGGTGTTAGGCTTGCTGCTTAACTTATTAGGCTTAACCTTTAATTTCTTGCTGGTTGCGTTGGCAGGAACTTTGGGTAAACCATTGCTGGAAAATACGAAGTTTAGAACGTATCAGCAAAAAGTGATGGGTGGTGTGTTTGTGATCTTGTCACTGTGGATGCTGTCCTCATTTTTTGGTTAAGCGAAACCCAACTCAATGGAATAAAAATGGACGCTCAAGCGTCCATTTTTGTATCGAAATAGCAGTGACCGAGAGTCGCATTTCTCTTTAAACGCGGGCTTCAAAGCACTATTGGTTGAGTTCGCTCTGATGCTGTTCGATAAGCTGGCTCATATATGCCTCACCACGTTGAATCGCTTCAGAGTAGCTTTCACCCTGCTCATAAGCAGTGACCGTTTCATAGTACACCTTCACTTTAGGTTCTGTGCCTGAAGGTCGAACAATAATACGGGAACCATCTTCAAGGTGATAAATAAGGACATCACTTGCAGGGAGGTTGATCGCTTCCGTAGCGCCACCAACCGTAACACGTAAAGATGATTGAAGATCTTCAATAACTCTTATCGCAATCCCATTGATGGAGGTTGGCTGCTGGCTTCTCAATTTAGAGCCAATCGAAGGGGCGGTTGGGTCAAGCGCAATGCTGCGCTGAGCATTAGTATAAAGGCCGTGTTGCATGTAGATCTCAGCCAGCAGATCCCACACGGTTTTGCCTTGTGATTTGAGCTCCTCAACGAGTTGAGCAAATACTACCAGAGCGGACAAGCCATCCTTATCGCGGACTAAAGTCCCCATGGTGTAGCCAAGTGCCTCTTCATAGGCAAACAGAAATTCATTGTTTTCATCTTCTAACTGCATACCGACGTTAGTCAGCCATTTGAAGCCTGTTAAGGTTTGGAAGTATTTTGCTCCGTTCGAGTTTGCGACTTTTTCTAGCAGGGTTGAAGAGACGATACTGTTCCCAATCAGTTGCGTTTTCGTGTGTGCTTTGGCTGACAAATAGTGTGCGAAGAGTACACCAACTTGGTCGCCTGTCAGCATCTTGTAGCCACCGTCAGGAAGCTTAACCGCCACGGCAAATCTGTCTGCATCTGGGTCGTTAGCGCAAGCGATGTCTGCGTCGACACTTTCTGCTAATTGGACAACCAGATCCATAGCCCCTTTCTCTTCTGGGTTAGGGAAGTTAACTGTTGGGAAATGCCCATCCGGTTCACGTTGTTCAGCAACACTGAAGACCCTATGGAACCCATTGTCGTGGAGCAGGTCTTCTGCCATTTGTGCACCGACGCCGTGCATCGCGGTGTAGGCGATAACTGTTTCTAGATCGGAACCTTGTTTGTTGACGAAAGACGCTTGATTTACAGCTTGTCGATAAGCTTGGTAGTACTCTTCTGTTAGCCAAACCAGCCTCTCTTCTTTCTCTGCATCACTCAAGCTCATTAGCGGGATGGGTTTGGTTGCTGCGATATCGATCTCTGCAGCAATACCACTGTCGTGCGGTGGGATGATTTGTGCACCATTCTCCCAGTACACTTTGAAGCCATTGTACTCCGGTGGATTGTGACTTGCGGTAACAACGATACCCGCTGCCGCCCCAAAACGTTCAATACCAAAGGCGACGATAGGCGTTGCTGCTACTTTACTCGTCAGGTAAACCTTAAAGCCAAGCGCGCACAAAACAGATGCAGTATCGGCAGCAAACTGCTTTGAATCCAGTCGTCCATCATAACCAATAACAACGCCACGCTGCAGCGCTTGCGGGACATGGTCAGCTAAGTAGTGGCCTAAACCTGTTGCTGTTTCTTGAATCACCAAACGATTCATTCTGTTAGGGCCGCAACCCACTTTGCCGCGTAACCCCGCTGTACCAAACTCCAGTCTTTGACTGAATCGATCATCAATTTCATCGTGATTCTTCTCGTCAATCAGTTGTTGAAGTTCTTCGCGAGTTCTTGGCTCTGGGTCTCGCGCCAACCAGTTCATGGCATCTTGCATATTCATTAACCTTCTCGTTTTAAATCGGCGTTGCAATCAATCTAATTGATATTCATTCGCATTACCTTGAAGGCAATCGTAAAACTTGTGCAAACAGTGATAAAGGTTCGATTATTTGTTAAGGCACAAATTAAATAATTGAGCATTTTGTAACTCATATGACCTTGAATATTTGAGTATCGATAACTAGCCTTTTACATAAATATAACAAAAAGTAACAGCTTCGCTGTTTTTGAACCTTTTATCGAGTTTTCTCGGGGCTGTTAACGGGTCGTAGAAAGGTGTTAGCAACCAGCTTGTAAAGGTTGTTTGTCGGTTTTTTCCAAGTCTTTCATTTTTTAGGCGGCGGTTGCCGTTTGATAGCTCGCACATATCCAATACGGATGGATAGAGGAGAGATCTTTTGAAACGATTATTTCTGAGGTATGTACTGCTAATGGTCAGTGGTGCGTCACTGCTAATGGTCCCGCTTGCTCAAGCAACGAGCGAGTACAACATGACGCAAGGGGTAACGGAGATCAGTGGCAAAGTCTACGAGCTGCACATGCTGATCTTCTACATATGTTGTGCGATCGCTTTTGTTGTGTTTGGTGTCATGTTTTATTCGATATTGAGGCATAGGAAATCGAAGGGAGCCGTTGCCGCGCATTTTCACGAGAGCACCAAAGTCGAAATCATCTGGACCATCATTCCTATCATTATCCTTATCGCAATGGCGATCCCTGCCACTAAAACCTTGATTGCGATGGAAGATACCTCTCAATCGGATCTCACAGTCAAGATTACGGGTTCGCAGTGGAAGTGGCACTACAGCTATTTCGGGGAAGATGTCGAGTATTTCAGCTTACTGGCGACCAGTGACAAAGAGATAGAAGGTATTGAAACGAAAGGTGCGCACTATTTGCTCGAGGTAGACAAACCACTCGTGCTGCCGATCAATCGTAAAGTCCGATTCTTAATGACCTCGGACGATGTGATTCACTCCTGGTGGGTGCCAGCATTTGCAGTGAAAAAAGACACCATTCCGGGCTTTATCAACGAAGCTTGGACAAAAATAGATGAGCCCGGTGTTTATCGTGGTCAATGTGCCGAGTTATGTGGTCGTGCTCACGGCTTTATGCCGATTGTAGTTCAAGCCATGGAAGAAGATGAATTCGATGTGTGGCTGGCTGATCAGAAAGCGCTTGCGATTGCTGAGGCTCAAGCTGCGAAGGAAGCATTAGATGCGTCACTTTCTTTAGAAGAATTGAATGCGATTGGTGAGAAAGTTTATGCATCTCGCTGCGCTGTTTGTCACCAAGCAAATGGCGAGGGGATTCCGGGTGCGTTCCCTGCGATTAAGGGCAGTTCAGTGGCACTTGGAGATGTATCGGAACACATCGATGTTATCGTCTATGGCCGTTCTGGAACCGCGATGCAGGCTTTTGACAACCAACTCACAGAAAAAGAGATCGCCGCTGTGATTACCTACCAAAGAAATGCATGGGGTAACGATACGGGTGATGTTGTTCAAGCATCAGACATCAACACTTACAAGCAGCAAGTTGAAGGTGGGGGTGAGGATGCAGCCACCAACTCGAATGCAACGCCGAATAGCAAGGAGGCGATATGAGTTCACCAATTAACAAGCCGGTGAAGTCTGCTCCGGCTGAAGATTTAGCGGCCAGTCATACTGCTGATGACCTAATCGACGTGCCTGAGCATGACCATCACGAAGCGCCTAAGGGCTGGGCTCGCTGGCTCTATTCTACTAACCACAAAGACATAGGCACACTCTATCTATGGTTCAGTTTTGCGATGTTCCTGACGGGGGGCGCGATGGCCATGGTCATCCGGGCCGAACTGTTTCAGCCTGGGCTGCAGCTGGTCGAGCCTGATTTTTTCAATCAGATGACAACCGTACATGGGTTGATCATGGTGTTTGGTGCTGTTATGCCCGCATTTACTGGTCTTGCTAACTGGATGATCCCGATGATGATCGGTGCGCCAGATATGGCTCTGCCTCGTATGAACAATCTCAGTTTTTGGATCCTTCCTTTTGCTTTCCTCATTTTAATTGGATCATTGTTTACTGAAGGTGGTGGCCCAAGCTTTGGTTGGACTTTCTATGCGCCTCTATCGACAACTTATGGGCCTGATAGTACGGCGCTGTTTGTTTTCTCCGTCCATATCATGGGTATCAGCTCGATCATGGGCGCTATCAACGTCATTGTTACCATCGTCAATATGCGAGCGCCGGGTATGACATGGTTCAAGCTGCCAATGTTCGTTTGGACATGGTTGATTACTGCGTTTTTGTTAATAGCGGTGATGCCGGTACTTGCAGGCGCAGTAACTATGGTGCTAACCGATAAGTACTTCGGGACGAGCTTCTTTGATGCGGCTGGTGGGGGAGACCCTGTGATGTTCCAACACATCTTCTGGTTCTTTGGGCACCCAGAGGTGTACATCATGATCTTGCCATCGTTTGGTATCGTTTCAGCGATTATTCCGGCTTTCAGTGGTAAGCGTTTATTTGGCTACCACTCAATGGTTTATGCAACGTGCAGTATTGCAATCTTGTCTTTCTTGGTATGGGCGCACCATATGTTCACTACCGGGATGCCAGTCTTCGCCGAGCTGTTCTTTATGTATTGCACTATGCTGATTGCGGTGCCCACAGGTGTGAAGGTCTTTAACTGGGTAGCGACCATGTGGCGAGGGGCGCTGACCTTTGAAACCCCGATGCTGTTTGCTATCGCTTTTATAGTGCTCTTCACCATCGGTGGCTTCTCTGGATTGATGCTGGCGATTGTTCCGGCAGACTTCCAATATCACGATACCTACTTTGTGGTCGCGCACTTTCATTATGTTCTGGTGACTGGCGCGGTGTTCTCCATCATGGCGGCAGCGTACTATTGGCTGCCCAAATGGACGGGCAACATGTATGACCACAAATTGAGTTTGTGGCACTTCTGGACGTCGGTTATTTCCGTGAATGTTCTGTTCTTCCCAATGCATTTCCTTGGTTTAGCAGGGATGCCACGTCGTATTCCTGACTATGCGATTCAGTTTGCTGATGTGAATCAGGTGGTATCGATTGGTGGTTTTGCTTTCGGTTTATCGCAATTGATTTTCCTATGGCTGGTCATCAAATGCATCAAAGGTGGAGAACCAGCAGAGAGCAAACCTTGGGAGAGAGCGGAAGGGTTAGAGTGGACTGTCCCAAGTCCGGCACCGCATCATACCTTTACACACCCACCGAAAGTGGATTGAGGTGAGTATGAACAAACAATCGCGAAACGAACATACACAAGCTCAAAATAACACTACCAAGCGGTCAACCAAGAAACTGACGGCCTATTTGGTATTGAGTGTGATTGGTATGTTTGGCTTTGGGTTTGCTTTGGTGCCTCTGTACGACGTGATGTGTGAAGCTTTGGGTATCAATGGCAAGACTAATACTGTGTCTGCAGTTCAGCCTCAAGGTATGCAGCCCGATTACAGTCGCACTGTAAGGGTAGAGTTTATGTCGCACATAAAGCCGGATATGCCGTGGCAATTTGAGCCAGAGAAGCGAGTGCTTGATGTTCACCCTGGCGAAGTCATTCAGACTAACTACATCGCCACCAATATGTCTGGGCTGAATTTGGTTGGTCAAGCGGTGCCGTCGGTGTCTCCGGGCAATGGTGCAACTTATTTTAATAAAATGGAGTGTTTTTGCTTTAATCAGCAACCGCTGAACGCTAAGCAGAGTACCGAGATGGGGCTGATATTCTATATCGAGCCTAATATCCCAGATTCTATTCACACACTCACACTCTCTTATACCTTATTTAACATTACTAATGGGACGTCATCAGAGCAGGATGTAGTCGCGAAAAACTGAGCCGTCGCAAGAACCTGTATCAACAAAAGGAGTTGAGCAATGAGTTCTAAAAAGGAAATCTACTTTGTTCCGCATCAGAGTCACTGGCCGTTAGTTGGCGCTGTCGCTCTGTTTCTTGTTGCGTTGGGCTCAGGCTTAACGGTGCAAAATATGGGAACTGACGCAGTGGGTGGAGTATTTGGCAAAGTGATTTTGGTACTTGGCTTTGCGGTGCTGCTATACATGTTGGCAGGGTGGTTCAGTAATGTGATTACCGAGTCGTTAAGCGGCCTCTATTCCGAGCAAATTTCCCGTTCTTTCCGACAAGGTATGAGCTGGTTTATTTTTTCTGAAGTTATGTTTTTCGGTGCCTTCTTTGGCGCACTTTTCTATGCACGAATGATCTCTGTCCCTTGGCTAGGTGGTGCTGGGAATAATGAAATGACACATGAGGTGTTGTGGCCGATGTTCCAATCGATGTGGCCACTAACTACAACGCCAGATGGTGTCACTACGCAAGCGATGTCTTGGCAGGGGTTACCACTGAAAAATACCGTCATCTTATTGCTCTCGTCCGTGACACTGCACATGGCGCATCTCAGCCTTGAAAAGAACCAACGTATGGCGCTAACGGTTTGGTTGGAAATTACGATAGTGCTCGCAGGCTTCTTTCTTTTCTTTCAAGCAGAAGAATATATCCACGCCTACCAAGAGATGAATTTGACTTTGCAATCAGGCATCTACGGTAACACTTTCTTTTTACTAACTGGTTTTCATGGATTGCATGTCTGTTTAGGAACCATCTTTTTGATCGTGTTATTAGGGCGTGTAGCCAAAGATCATTTTACGCCTAAAGACCACTTTGCCTTCCAAGCGGGAAGTTGGTATTGGCACTTTGTAGATGTGGTTTGGTTAGGTCTATTTATCTTCGTTTACGTGTTGTGATTGCTCTAAAAATGGCATTGGAGCAATTAGTAAGGGCGCGGATTAGGCGTAATAAAGCCAGTCGCCATCGCGAGTAGTAATAGGACCACCACAATGGCAGAAAAAAACACACGTCGCCCAAGGAAATGACTCAGCTGTTTGCCATTGTGTTTGCTCGATGAAAACTGAAATAACGCTTTCATCAGGTTGAAAGCAATAACAAACAGAAGGGCGACCAGAAGGACTTTAAACAAGATTACGGATGTCGATGAAACCATGGTGTTAACCCCTAACGAAGCAAATCATCAAAACAATCAACGTCGAAATATCGGCGTGTGGGTGGTTGCTCTTTTAACTTTGGTTTCTGTCAGCTTATTAATCAAGTTGGGGTTATGGCAAAGAGAGCGTGGGTTGGAGAAGCAGCAGCTGGAACAACACTTGGCAATGAGAGCAACTCAGCCAAGTAAGCCACTGGTTTCTGTGTTAATGGACTGGGAAGGTTGGGCAAGTAGTATTGAGCGTGATGCTGCTTCTACAACGGCTTTAAGCAGTAAAGCTGAAGGCAGTGAATACTTAAAAATGCTGAATGGTACCAAAGTAACGGTGAACTTTGCTGAAGATCACGGGTTGATGTTCTTACTGGATAATCAAACGCATCAAGGCAGTGTTGGATACATCTTGTATCAGTTAATGCCTGTCGTTGGGTTCGCTGAGCCAAAGCACATGTTAGTAGATTTAGGGTTTGTCAAAGCTGGCAAAAAGCGTAGTGAGCTTCCGGTGATTGAACTGCCTTCGATGCCTCAACAAGTTTCAGGTCGTTTGTATGTTCGTTCTACTAACCCACTAAGTTCTGATTTGGCTTTAGAAGAGACCAAGCCGAAGCGTATTCAAAACTTGAATATCACAGCGATATCCGATTATACCGCTACAGATATTCTGCCTGTTTTGTTTCAACCGTTTCAGGAGGAAACTTGGCCTTATGAACTGCTTTGGCGGCCAACAGCGATGAAGTCGGAAAAACACTTTGGTTATTCAGTGCAGTGGTTTGCTATGGCGGTTGTATTGTCGGGATTGATGTTGCTCATAGGTTACCGTTTTTTTAGCAAGCGCGACAAAAGGGAGAATCACGATGAACAGTGATGAGCAAATGGCATTTGAGAAAAGACGTCGCAAAGGACGATGGCTACTTGTCGGGCTTGTGATTATTTTTGCTTTGCCAGCCATTATTGCGAAAACCGTTTTAGACCAACACTGGTACAACGAAGGGGCAACCAACACTGGTTTACTTATTGAACCTAGAGTGACGCTCAGTGATTTCTCTATAGATTTTGAAGATCCAAATCAGGGCTGGCTGATTGGCTATGTCGCCCCTCAAAATTGCAACCAACTATGCGAGCAGCAGCTTCATTACATTAAACAGAGCTATTTAGCCTTGGGTAAAAATCGTGAACGTGTGACGCCAGTGATCTTCGCTATGAGTTATGAAGGCAACAATACGGTTGACCAAGAGGCTTTCACACAAGTGATTAGCAATCAACAGCTTACTAATAGGCTTGGTGAAGCTTCTATTGTTGTCATCGACCCTCTGGGGCAGCTCGTCATGGTGTATGAGAGTGTTGCTCAGTCAGAAGAGCTAGTACCTCAGTCAAAAGGCCTAATTCATGATTTGAGAAAGCTACTGAAGCTGTCTCGGGTCGGGTGAGTTTCTATAAGAGTAGCGAGTTGTTTCACAACGGACAGGGAGATCGGTATTGATGATGAATTCAACCCCTAGATCATTGCTGTTACTGGTTAAAGTGAGCCTGATTCTAACGCTCATCGTGATTGTGTTGGGCGCATATACCCGTTTGTCTGATGCAGGACTAGGTTGCCCAGATTGGCCGGGTTGTTATGGCAAGCTTGTCGTTCCATCGGGTGAGTCGGCGGTCGCGAATGCTAATTTGTCCTACCCAGAACGAGCTTTAGAAGCGGATAAAGCATGGATTGAGATGGTACATCGTTACTTTGCCGGAACGCTTGGGCTGTTTATTTTTGCAATCGTTGCTTGGAGTGTCTCTAAGCGCTTAACCCCGATAGGATTGCCGTTGCTTATTGCCGCTACCGTTATCTTTCAAGCTCTGCTTGGGATGTGGACGGTGACACTAAAGCTAATGCCAGTCGTCGTAATGGCGCATTTGATGGGAGGCTTCACGCTTTTATCTTTGCTCAGCTTGTTGTATTGCCGTTTAAACAACATAGGGCAGGGGTTCGCACCATTTAAATCATTGTGGTTGAGGTTTTGGGCGAGCATCAGCCTTGTGGTTGTGGTCGGACAGATCTTACTAGGAGGCTGGACTTCATCAAACTACGCAGCATTAGTGTGTACGCAACTGCCAATTTGTGAAGGTAACTGGCTGGCTTATTTAGACTTTGATAAGGCGTTTGACCTTTGGCAAAGCGGGCACGACAACTACGAGTTTGGTGTATTGGAATACCCAGCTCGCTTGACCATACATGTCATGCACCGATTTGGCGCTATGGCCGCGGTATTAGTGGTGTTAATTACGGTTTATCAGCTCTGGTCTCAAGCGGGGCATGGACAAAGAAAGCTCGGCGTTATTTTAGCATTTGTACTGTTATGTCAGGTGGGGCTCGGTATCAGTAACGTCTGGTTCCATTTACCTATCTCAGTGGCAGTAATGCACAATCTGGTCGCGGCGCTATTGCTGGTTACATTGGTCGTGACCAACTTTTTGGTTTGGCAGCGCCAGACAAGAGACTTTTTATTGAAGGGAAGCGCATTAGGCGGAGGCAAGCATGGCTAGTAGAACGGATACTCATAATCAATTTGTACCATCGTCTAACACAGCTACACGAGAAAAAGCAGCATGGAGAGTCTATCTTACTTTGACTAAGCCTAAGGTTGTCGCATTGATGCTACTTACGGCGTTAGTTGGGATGTGCCTTGCTGTACCCAACGGCCTACCGTTTCAACAAACTGTGGTCGGGATGCTCGGCATCGGGTTAATGGCTGGGTCCGCTGCGGCATTCAATCATTTGATCGACCGAAGAATTGATGGGCAGATGAGCCGGACAAGTCGAAGACCACTACCTTCAGGAGAGCTAAGCAGTGCTCGTGTATTTATGTTTGCAGCGTCGATCGGTGTTATTGGCTTTGTTGCTTTAGCTGTGTGGGTGAACGCACTCACAGCATGGTTAACCTTTGCAAGCTTGTTAGGTTACGCGGTGGTTTACACTATGTATCTCAAGCGCGCGACGCCTCAAAATATTGTTATCGCTGGTATTGCTGGAGCTATGCCACCTTTGCTCGGTTGGACGGCTGTCACTAACGAGCTGCACTCTCATGCTTGGCTGTTGGTGATGATTATCTTTATTTGGACACCGCCTCACTTTTGGGCGTTGGCGATTCACCGTAGAGATGAGTACGCTAAGGTAAATATCCCGATGTTGCCGGTTACTCATGGCATTGAGTACACCAAGACATCAATCCTTCTCTACACGCTTTTACTTAGCGTGGTGTGTATTCTCCCTGTGTTGGTGGGCATGAGTAGTTGGATATACCTCAGTGCATCTTTAGTGCTCAATGGCGGTTTTGTTTACCACGCTTGGGTTCTGAAGTATCGCAGCAATGCCGCGAGCGCGATGCAAACCTTCAAATTCTCTATCTATCACCTAATGGTGTTGTTTGCCGCGTTACTGCTTGACCACTATTTGTTGTAAGTGCCAATGGTTAAACAACATTGCTTCAACGCTTAATGTTTACCAATAACACTGATACATCCGGTGTGAATACACAGTGGGTGTCTACGTAACCTTTGAATTGAGGTTATGGTTCTATTACCTACCCAAATTAGTACAAAATTGGGTTCATAACACAACCAAACCTTTGGTTTTCACTAACCTTACGTTGACATTATTTTTATAGAAAATCGCACAATTAATAGGTCTGAATTATACAAAGGGAACCTAATGGAATTTACCGACCTAGATAGAGACGCGCTTTATCAAACTTGGATGTCACAGAAGTCGCGTATGCGTCTTACCCAAATGGAGTTTTCAAAAAAGCTGGGCATGAATCAACTCGCTTTCTCACGAGTCCTAAGAGGTGAAACCCCACTAACGATGTCTTTTGTAAGCCAGTTTTGTCGTTTGTTGCACCTTGAACCTAAGAATATTTTGCCATCACTCAAAGAGGGCAGTGACGGGCCTAAAATCATCTACTTACAAAGCCGAATGAGTGTTGATGGTGAGATCCAAAACGCTTACATAGAAGGGAATCAAGTCGTTGTAGAATATGCACATACCGTAAAGCCAAGTTAACTTAGACACGGATTGTAAATTCGTGACAAGCGTAATCGATATTAATTGACTCCCTTGGTGGCACCATTTGCTACTGAGTGGAACGTTTAGGTGTTACTCTGCAGAATAAGAATCAACCCTAAACAAGAGAAAGCATGTTAGACAAAGAGAACCTGGTGAAACTGGCGCGGGTACAGATGCCATTTGGGAAGTACGCAGGACGTGTACTCATTGATTTACCTGAAGAGTATTTGTTGTGGTTCGACAAAAAAGGCTTCCCGAATGGGGAGCTTGGAGACCTGTTGAAGCTCTGTCTGGCACTCAAAATTGAGGGGCTAGACAGTGTTGTTAAGCCCTTAAAGCGCATGTAACCTGTTGCGCAAACTCATCATTGATATATGAAAGATTGACTATGAATCTAGATATTGAAGCGCTAAAACACCATCAACTGGTTGAAGATGGCCCACTAGAAGGGTGTTACCTTCATCAACCGGCTAAAGGTAGCCAACAAGATGACAAAGCCGTTTTGTCAGAGCGCCGAGCCTTAGAAAAAATGGGATTTAAGGTAGTGCAGGTTCAAGCAAAAGGCAGAACAACAACGTTTGCCGAGGCAATGCAACAACTTGCGAAGAAGACTGGGCGTTAATCGAAATCACTATTACGGAGCGACTTGTGCTTCGTATCTCTATGCGATGTCTCTTAACAATGCAATGTGGGTCGCCACAAAGAAGCGACGTCGCTATTACTTGAACTTCTGGTTTTAATTCGCATAAATGTTTGCGGCACAGCGTCAACGCACCTAAATAGGAAAGGAGTCCTAAAATGAAAATTGCACTGGTCACCGGAGGCTCAAAAGGTATCGGTTTGTATTCAGTCATTCGACTGGTGGAGCAGGGATACAAAGTTATCACGTGTTCGCGCTCTAAGGATGTTTGGCTTGATGTCGTGCAAAAGCATCCGGAGCTAGATTCAGTTGATTACCAGTCGGTTGATATTGCAGATGAGCAACAATTAAATGATTTATTTGCCTACATTGAAGCTCAATACGGAAAGTTAGATGTAGCAGTCAATAACGCTTCACCAGCTCTTGTCTCTAGGGGTTTCCTACCTCAAGTCGATGTTCAACTTCTCAAAGAAACACTTCATGTGGACTTTTTATGCCAAGCTTTGTGTTTAAGGTCTGAACTGAAACTAATGGAAGCAGGAGCATCCATCGTAAATGTAAGTTCTGTCAACGGTCTTAGACCAACACCTAATGCGTCAATGTACAGTGCTGCGAAACATGCACTTGAAGGGTTAACGAGATCTGTAGCCCTAGAGAGCATCAAGTCTGGAATTCGAATCAATGCGGTTGCTCCCGGTGTGACGTGGACTCCCCGATGGGAAGAAAAGCAACTCGAAAACGCTAACATCCGTGCGGATGTTTCTGAATTAGTACCAATCAATCGATTTGGGGACGTTGAAGAAATCGTCAATGCCATTGAGTTTCTATTATCAGATAAAGCCAGTTACATCGTCGGTCACACCTTGGTCGTTGATGGCGGGTTATCGCTGGCATGATGGCCTACGAGCGTTTAGGGCTTAAGATAAGTCGGTTAATCTTCCAACGTCTCGCTGACGGGGCATGAAACACGAAAATGCGCCATTCCTTCTCAGCGCGAAAATTCACTCACAATCTGTGATTGTACGTTTGCCTTACCTGTAGTTATCCGAGGGAGTGTCGGAGTAAGCTGTTAAAAAACTATGCGTTATTTTGCAATCTAATGTCCAATACCTCTCATTAACGTATTGATTGCTAATTGAACTGTGATTGGAAAGGCTGCATTCCCACCCCAGATAATGTTATCTGTTGGCTATATAAAATATGAAGAAGTCTTTAAGTGTAAGCTTTGTGGTAAGTCATCACAGCGTCCTGAGCGCCCACTATCATATATTAACATGTGAGTTGTAAGCGTCTTATTCATACAAGTGTTTAAGGTTTCAAGATACTTTATCTAATCTCTGATAAGCACTCTAGAGATCATTAATCTAGCGCGTTTATGTCCAAAATTAAGCCAAAGAAATTAGACTCATGTGTGAATTATGCCGTACTTCCCGAATCCAGCTGTATTGTTTTTTTTCGACAAATAAAGCTTCCCGAGCGGGGAGCTTGGAGGCCAGTTGAAGCTCTGACTGGCACTAAAATTGAGGGGCTAGACAATGTTGTTAAGCCCTAAAACACCATCAACTGGTCGAAGATGGGCCATTAAGGGTGTTACCTTCATCAACCAACTAAAGGCAGCCAGCAAGATGACAAAGCCGTTTGTCAGAGCGCTAAATCTGCCCCCATTTCTTTTAGTGACTCGAGCTAGATGAGTGACAATCAAGGTTTTGGCTGTCTCCTAGAAACCAAGAAATCCACCTTCGCTTGGAGTTTAAAACGAACCCCTCTTCTGAGCTGATTCCATTGACAATGAATCCATCGATGTCTTCACTATACGCTTTAGTGGTGAAATGCCACTCTTCACTACTTATTCGCTTTCCCTGAAGAAGAGCGTTATTAAGGCGTTGGCTCATAACAACGATGTTTAGACCTTCAGTTTCACTGATACCAAAATTTGACTCAGAGATACGACCCACAGCAATTGGTACCTTTAAAGTACAAGCCTTTCCATCCTGACGAGTAAATGAGTAGATTGCGTCTCCAACTCGACCCTTAAGCCAAAGGAGTTGTCCTTGAGTCATTTTATCGACCGACAGAGTCCCCAAACCGCCTGTGGGAGATAGAGTTTCGGCCCAGCTATATGTAGAAACAAAAACCGATAAAAGAATAGGTAGAATGATTCCGTTCTTCATGCCAAATTCTCCCCGTCGACGAAAGTATTGGTCGTTTGAGTTAATAAATATATTAACCAAAACGGTCCTATTATCGGTATGAAAAAGACCAGAACCCAATAACCGGGTTTGTTGATGTCGTGCAGCCTGCGAATAATGACTGAAAGCATAGGGATGAAGCTTATAACGCTATAAATCGTGTCGAACCATGTTGTCATATTCAAAGCTATATCTGCCGCAATGCATCCTATCGATACCAATGTGTGTATTAAAAGAAACATCCAACATTCTTTGCGCGACGAACAACCAGAAAAGTCTAAACTTCGCTTCCAAGCTAAAAAGTAGTAATTCATAAATATCACCTCAATGTTTGATTGACGATGATATTTTGCCTCGGAACAAGTGGTGTATTCGTCTCAAAACAGGTTTTAGGTCGTTCTTAAACCTATTTTGGTCTATGTTGCATTTTCAATTACATTTCATCGAGTTATCCTTGATCTTACTAAAGGTGAGAACTCATTTATCAATCTAGGACTTGCTATGCTTGCTATCCCCGTACCGTTTGTTGTTTCCATGTTACTTGGATTACTCGCGATATCACTCTATAGCCAGCTTTCTCAGCAGGCCAAAGTCGCTAGCATTTTTTTAGGACTATGCGCTTTGACAACCTCAATGGTTGGTTTACGTTGGACGTTTGGACTCGGCATTTTCGCCGTCGCGCAACCTATTCTGGCCTCTATAATTCCTGTTGCAGCGTGGTATGCGTTCGCACATGCCAATCGTGATTTAGGTATTTTGCCTATTAAGCATTTTGTCGCGCCATTGTTCGTTGTTATTAGCGCTGTATCCCAATCTTGGTTGGTACTTCCACTAGATGCTCTACTTACTCTAATTTACGCTTTCTATGGAGTTGCACTAATTCGCTTTTCGTTAAAAGAAACAGCACTGATTAATGTCTCGCTAGGGAACTGGGAAGGAGTAAAGAAAGCAGAGAATATTGCGGGATGGATGCTGATATTTTCAGCGTGTGTGGACACGCTTATGTCGTTGGATTTTACTTTTAATCAAGGTGGATTTTCACTGTATATCCTTACTGCGGCACATTTGATTCTTCTACCCGTGTTATCGATAGCTGTGGTTGTCGTGGGTATTAATACACCCGTTCCAGAAGAGTCAAAATCTAAACAAATCAGCTCTAATGACGAGACAAATAGTTCTCAAGTAATGACCAGTGAGAGGGCGCAAGAGATCACTTCTCTACTAGACTCCAAAATCCGAGAAGACAAACTTTACTTAGACCCGGATCTAACCCTTTCAAAACTAACACGAAAGTTAGGTATACCAGCAAAACAAATCTCAATTGCCGTTAATCAGGTACATGAAAAGAACATTTCTAAGATCATAAATGAGTATCGCATAGAGCATGCCAAGCTCTCCTTGGATACATCACAAGATACTATTACACAAATATTTATGAACTCAGGTTTTCAGACCAAATCTAACTTTAATCGCGAGTTTTCAAGAGTCGTGGGAATGACTCCAAGCGAATACCGTAAACGTACAGCTTCAACGCTCTAGTAAGGTTCGCTAATTTGGAACGTTCCAAAAGTGAGCTAAAGGCGTGAGACGTATTCTGTGTACTGCGCCTCACGTCTCAAATGAGGTACTTAAAGACCTATTGGAGCTCTGTTTGTCATTGAAAATTAAGGGGCGGGGCTGTGTTGTAAGCTTCGGAACAGAATGTAAAGCGTAAAACAGCAGGCAAAATGTCAGCTGTTTTTTTATTTGAAACGCGAAAAAATAAAGCCAATATGACCCTAACTGTTTGTAAATTTGATGATTTTATTTGATGTAAATTTTATTTTACGAAGTGTTTTTTATGTAAAACACAAAAAAAATTGCGTTTATTTTAAATTAGTGATTGAAACTCTCGTTTTTCCTAGATAAGTTACAGGGAACAAGACGATAAGCGCTGAAGTGAAAATTGTACAAACAATAAGCACTCTCAGCTCAAGGATAGAAATAGGAAGAAGTAAGCAATGTTTCAAACAGATGATGTACGAATTAATAGAGTAAAAGAGTTATTACCCCCTGTTGCAGTACTAGAGAAGTTCCCTGCGACAGAAGTTGCTTCTTCTACAACTTTTGAAAGCCGTAAAGCGATTCACAATATTTTGGAAGACAAAGATGACCGCCTGCTGGTGATCGTCGGTCCGTGTTCTATTCACGATCCAGAAGCTGCACTTGAGTATGGTAAGCGTTTGAAAGTGCTGCGTGATGAACTAGGCGATCGTCTAGAAATCGTAATGCGTGTTTACTTTGAGAAGCCACGTACTACTGTAGGTTGGAAAGGTCTAATCAACGACCCGTACATGGATGATACATTCAAGCTAAACGATGGCTTACGTATGGGGCGCAAACTACTGCTCGATCTAACCGACATGGGTATGCCAACGGCTAGTGAGTTCTTAGATATGATCACCCCACAATACGTTGCGGATTTGATCAGCTGGGGTGCTATTGGCGCTCGTACTACGGAATCTCAGGTACACCGTGAGCTGGCTTCAGGTCTTTCTTGCCCAGTGGGTTTTAAGAATGGTACGGATGGCAACATTAAAATTGCAACGGATGCAATTCGCTCGGCGAGCTCGTCTCACCACTTCTTGTCAGTAACTAAGTACGGCCACTCTGCGATCGTAGAAACGGCTGGTAACCCAGACTGTCATATTATTTTGCGTGGCGGTAAAGAGCCAAACTACAGTGCAGAGCACGTTGCTAAGATCAAACAAGAGCTTGAAGCATCAGGCTTGCCACAAAAAGTAATGATTGATTTTAGCCACGCAAACAGTTCTAAACAGTTTAAACGTCAATTGAACGTTTCAGACGACGTGAGTGCACAAATCGCTGGTGGTGATAAAGCTGTCTTCGGTGTAATGATTGAGTCACACTTAGTTGAAGGGCGTCAAGATCTTGTTGATGGTAAGGTTGAGACTTACGGTCAATCAATCACTGATGCATGTATCGGTTGGGAAGACACTGAAACGGTTCTACGTCAGTTGGCGGATGCTGTCGAAAGTCGTCGCAACCAGTAATTTAGCGTAACTGATGAATAAAAACCTTGTTGTTCTGCAGCAAGGTTTTTTTGTTTCGAAGAGAAGAGTTCGAGCGACTCTTTTCTTATGGAGAGCGAATCACTAAAACGTATCTGACATTTAGCGTTCAGAAGTTGTAAAGAGATTCAGATAGTGTTGAGCCATACATCATGTATGGCTCTCGTGATTTTTAAAGGCTGCCCTCTGGTGTGATTGAGGCCGCTTGCTCTGGTAGTAACGAATTACCTTGCTGAAGATGAATGGTTTGTGTTGGGAACGCGACATCAGCTTGATGAGCGTGCACTATCTCAAGCACTTTCAGTAACACATCCTGTTTTACCTCATGGAAACGAATCCAGTTGACCGTTTTTGTGAAGGTATAAATAAAGAAATTAAGGGATGAAGCACCAAACTTATCGAAGTTAACGATCAGCGTCTGATTCGAATCAATATCTGGATGGTTCTCTAGCATTGTTTTCACTTCATCTACAATCGACTGCATTTTATCCGCATCTTCATAACGCAGTCCGATCGTTTCATTGATACGACGATTGAGCATTCGCGATGGGTTTTCTACCACAATATTACTGAATACTGAGTTTGGAACATAGATTGGTCGTTTACTGAAGGTTCTGATGATGGTCATACGCCAACCAATACGCTCTACTGTTCCTTCGATTTTACGGTCTGGAGAGCGAATCCAATCACCCACTTTGAATGGGCGGTCGAAGTAGATCATCATGCCACCAAAGAAGTTTGAAAGTAGATCTTTGGCAGCCAAACCGACGATTAAGCCACCCACACCACCAAAAGTAAGCAGACCAGAAAGGCTTAGACCAAAGCTCTGCATGATGGTGAGTGCTCCCATCACCATAAAGAAAAGCCGGAATACTTTGGCTACAGCCTGAACGGTTGTCTCGTCACGTTTATTCTGAGCGAGGATGTAATCCTCACTGTTAGTGATCATTCGGAGCGTGAACCAAACGAAGGTACAGATAAGTAATATGTGCTTGAGGGTTCTAAGCCAGTTGATCTCACCACCGAACTCTCCTTGGAGAATCAGCCCAAGAGAAACCGTGCCCGGCCAGCACCAAAGCAAGGTACTGACTGGTGTTTTCAATGCATCAAGCAATAAATCATCCCAGTAGAAAGAGGTTTTCTTGGTTAATACTTCCAATCGACCGTGAAGGATTCGCCAGGCAGCCCATGCAAAAAAGCTAGCAATAGTGATAAATAAGACACTGCTACTCCATTCATGATGGTTTGCATTTACGTAGGTCTGAACTTGTTGAATTAATTCGTTCATGTTTTGAATTCACTCGATGATAACGCTGACGTCATAGCAAGTGTTGTCCCTAAAAGATATGAAATAACTACGTTTGGGGAGCTTTATGCAATTGTGTGCTATGACAGAAAAATAATGGGCCTGAAATTAGCAGAAATTGAATTTGTTCTCTACCTTTAAAATCAAGAGATTAGGAAACTTCTAAGCGGAATGATGAATATTTTTAGTTATTCACGAGACTATTGAAGAGTTGTTACTTAGCCTCAGGCTGTGAGGATAGAGGAAATTATGACAGATAGACAGTTTGCTGTGATTGGATTGGGTCGTTTTGGACTCTCGGTATGCAAAGAACTTCAAAGTTCTGGGGCGCAGGTGTTAGCGGTGGATATTAACGAAGAGCGGGTTAAAGAAGCAGCCTGCTTTGTATCTCAAGGCATTGTCGCGAACTGCACCAGTGAACAGACCGTTAAGGAGCTACGATTAGATGAGTACGATATGGTCATGGTTTCAATCGGTTCTGATGTGAATGCGAGCATTCTTACCACATTGGTTGTCAAAGAGGCCGGTTCTAAAGCGGTATGGGTGAAGGCGAACGATAAGTTTCACGCTAAAATTCTATCCAAGATCGGAGCGGATCATATCATTCTTCCCGAGCGCGATATGGGTATCCGAGTCGCGAGAAAGATGCTTGATAGACGCGTGTTAGAGTTTATCGACTTAGGCAGTGAACTTGCACTGACTGAAATTGTGATAGGGCATAATCTTCTTGGGCGACCCCTTTCTGATCTTAAACTGTGTCAGCAGAGTGATGTGCATGTACTGGGCTTCAAACGTGGTCCCAACTTGGTTAAAGCGCCAGAGTTGGACATCAGTTTGGAGATTGGTGATGTAGTGATTATTGCTGGTCCTAAAGAGTTATTGGCGAATCGAATTAAATCACTCTCATAAGGCGACCTATGTACTCAGTTCAAAGAAAGGGGCTATTCTACACCTTAAAGCCAGACAACAAGCCAAAGAAAGGATCTGAACCAAAGATCATCCTCACCAGTTTTCTTGGAGTTCTTGTTCCTTCTGCGATTCTTCTCACTTTGCCCGTATTTTCGGTTACGGGTCTTTCTTTCACTGATGCCCTATTTACTGCGACCTCTGCCATAAGCGTAACCGGTTTGGGGGTTGTGGATACTGGGACCCACTTTACCTTGGCGGGTAAAGTCCTATTAATGTTTCTAATGCAGGTAGGTGGCCTTGGGCAAATGACCTTATCTGCGGTACTCCTATATATGTTTGGAGTGCGGCTGAGTTTGAAGCAGCAAGCGCTCGCGAAAGAGGCATTAGGGCAAGACAGGCGAGTTAACCTGAGAGACTTGGTTAAAAAGATCATTGCGTTTGCGTTAATCGCTGAATTTATCGGTTTTACTCTGCTCTGTTTTCGGTGGGTTCCTGAATACGGGTGGGAGACTGGGAGTTTTTACGCTTTGTTTCATGCAATCTCGGCTTTTAATAACGCCGGCTTTGCGCTCTTTTCAGATAGCATGATGACGTTCGTTGATGATCCGTTGGTAATTTTCACTCTGGCAGGGTTGTTTATTTTTGGAGGGTTGGGATTTACTGTGGTCGGTGATTTAGCGACAAATTGGCGTCGCGGTTTCAATCACTTGCACCTACATACCAAAATCATGTTAACAGCAACGCCGACACTGCTTTTAGTTGGAACTCTATTGTTCTGGTTGTTAGAGCGAAACAACAGTGAAACGATGCAAGGACTCACTACAAATGGTCAATGGTTAGCCGCGTTTTTTCAATCAGCTAGTGCTCGTACTGCAGGGTTTAATAGTGTTGATCTTACACATTATACGCATCCCGCTTTGCTCGTTATGATCGTTTTAATGCTAATCGGTGCCGGTTCAACCTCAACAGGGGGAGGGATTAAGGTCTCAACATTCGCAGTGGCTTTTGTGGCTACGTGGAGTTTTTTACGCCAGAAAAAGCATGTCGTAATGTTTAAACGAACCGTGTCGTGGCAAGCGGTCACAAAATCTCTAGCCATCATAGTGGTCAGTGGAGCCATGTTAACAACCGCGATGTTTTTGTTGATGCTGACGGAGAAAGCCCCATTTGACCGTGTCGTGTTTGAAGTGATTTCAGCCTTTGCGACTGTTGGTCTAACCGCAGGGCTAACAGCGAACTTATCAGAACCGGGTAAATACATCATGGTGGTCGTCATGATTATTGGCAGAATAGGGCCTTTAACTCTGGCTTACATGTTGGCGAGACCAGAACCTTCGTTGGTAAAATATCCAGAAGATACAGTATTGACGGGCTAGTTAGATAGAAATGATAAAGCCAGCTTGATGGTAACCTAAGCTGGCTTTGGTCTGACTTTCGCGTTTAGCCTTCAAACAACTCTAGATAATCCTCGTATCCCTCTTCAACCAGTTTCTCGACTGGAATGAATCGCATAGCTGCAGAATTCATACAGTAACGCAACCCTGTTGGTTTTGGACCATCTTTAAACACATGACCAAGGTGGGAATCACCAAAACGGCTGCGCACTTCAGTACGTGGATAAATCAGTTTGTAATCGGTTGTTGTCACAATGTAGTTATCATTGATCGGTTGTGTAAAACTAGGCCAACCTGTCCCTGACTTATATTTGTCTTTCGATGAGAAAAGCGGCTCACCAGTCACGATATCAACGTAGATACCTGCTTCTTTGTTATCCCAATATTCGTTATCGAAAGGGCGCTCCGTTGCATCTTTTTGAGTCACGTTGTATTGAAGTGAAGTCAGCTTCTGTTTGATCTCGGATTGTGAAGGCTTAGTGTAAACTTTCACGTTTGCAGCTTGCTTTTTACCATCTAAGAGTTGACGAATTGTCTGCGGACTTTCTTGGCGATCATCACCAAAGATTTTGTCTAAGTACTGATCACGACCAGAGGCATAGCGATAGTAGTTGTAACGAACCTTGCTCTTCTTATAGTAATCTTGATGATAATCTTCCGCCGGCCAGAACTTCTTAAACTCAATTAACTCAGTTTTTAGAGGAGCACCAAAGAGGTTTGCTTCTTCTATTTCATTCATGAAGTTTTGGGCGATCTCTTTCTGCTTAGCGTTATGATAGAACACGGCTGGACGGTATTGGGGACCTCGGTCTACAAACGAGCCTTTGTCGTCGGTTGGGTCGATATGACGAAAAAACTGATCGAGCACTTGCTCGTAGTTAACCACACTCGGGTCATAAACGACTTTGATAACCTCGATGTGTTTAGTCTTTCCTGACGCGACTTGCTTGTATGTTGGGTTTTCTAGCTTACCACCTGAATAACCCGAGACAACATCGATCACGCCATCAAGCTTTTCAAGATCAGACTCAGTACACCAAAAGCACCCCCCAGCTAAAGTCGCCACTTCGGTTTTACCTGAGTGTGCCGATTTATCCATTGTATTGGCTGTGCCTGTTTGGCTAACAAGTAACGAAATCAGTGGCAGTGCGACCACGAGTGAAACCAATATTTTAGATAATTTCTTCATAGATACCTCATCTTGACGTTTGTTCATTCGTTGCTGAATGTACGTATAGAGACAGGACTTTGATGAAAAAAATTACATTATTGATTAAAAAAATACTTCGAAGGTTAAGTTGGTCATGTTGGTACAGCGCAACTTGCTCTTCGAAACGACCAGTAGTAGGGTGACGCCTATATAGTTTTATAACCATGATGAGTGCTTGTCGCTCGCTTAAGGAAAAACATGAACGCAGAAGTTAAATGGGTAGAAGGCTTTAAGTTTTTAGGTCAATCTCAATCAGGGCATTCGATTGTTATGGATGGAAGCGGGGGTGCAACGGCGCCTAGCCCAATGGAAATGGTATTAATGGCGGCTGGGGGGTGTAGCTCTGTTGACGTAGTCGATGGCCTTAAAGAAGCAGGACAAGCGATTACAGGCTGCAACGCAAAGCTTTCGACAGAGCGTCGTGAAACCGCGCCAAAGATCTTTACTGCAATCAACATTCACTTTGAAGTGTCTGGTGACAACTTAGATGAAGAGCTTGTTGCTAAAGTATGTGCAGATTCATTAGAAAAATACTGCTCAGTTTGTTTGATGTTGGGTGCGGGCGTTGAAATGACCCACAGCTGGGAAATCGTCTAACAATAAAAAGAAAGGCCATGTATCTGAGATACATGGCCTTCGATTTAAAGAGTGATTACGTCAGTGACGTTAAGCTGTATAGCGAAAAACTATTGAGCTGCTTCTTCAACAATTACTTCTTCAACCTGAACTTCTTCAGTGTATTCAAAGGCAGGGATAGTCGCTTCTACACGTCGGTTCATGGCACGACCTTCCGCAGTGTCGTTTGATGCTACAGGGTTTTCTTCACCTTCACCTGTCGCTGTGATACGGCTAGCGTCAATGCCTTGCTCTTCGAAGTACGCGGCAACTGATGCGGCACGTTTCTTCGATACCATCATGTTGTACTCTGCTGCGCCTGTTGAGTCAGTGTGACCAACAATTTCGACATTAGATTCTGGGTGAGCTTGCAGTACTGCAATTAGAGGACCAAGCGCCGCTTTACCGTCTGCTGATAGCTCAGTGCTGTTAGTCGCGAACATCTCTTGAGAGAAGCTCTCTGTTTGCTCTTTTGTTACAACAACAGTTGTCTTCTCTTCTACTACCACTTCTTCAACGATTGGCTCAGAAGGCGCTTGCGTTACAGCGGCAGCCACAACAGGTAGACCTGCTGCAGTGGTATTGCCTGTGCCAAAGTTATAGCTTAGGCCCACGGTTAACAGGTTAGCGTTGACGTCTTGGATATATTTGTCATCGAAGCCATCGAAGTATTGATATTCGAGGCGAATTGCAAGGTCGTTAACGAACTCTTTCTCAATACCGATACCTGCTGAAAGGACGAAATCAGTTTCACCACCGTGTGAGATGTAAGCTGGACCAACTTTCGCAAAGATATCAAACGATTGTTCAACTGGGATGCGGTAGGTTGGCGACAGCGCAATGGCGATCATCGGGTCACTAAATTCTACGGCTGTAGAGCCAGGTCCTGCGAAGCTTGTTTTAAAATCGCCGATCATGTTGGAGTCTAGTTCAACACCCCATTTCTCAGAAAATTTGTAACCAGAGTAGATACCCCAGCCAACAACACTATCATCACATTGTGCGCCTGAGACACATGCATTGTTTAGCCAACCAGAACCAATCTTAGCGCCCACATATGTCGTGTTCGCCAATACTGACGGTGCTGCCGCAAGACCAGAGGTTGCGATAAGTGCACACATAATTTTTGACAGTCTTTTCATAATATTATCCTTGTGATTGATTTTTATTCTTACCTGAATCTGCCATTAAATCGTCATCGACTGTTTGTGACACACTGCTTGCAGACGAAAACTGGAGGCGCTGATCCAGTTGGAATCTATCTATATGAGCGGTAAATCTATTGTTAATCTTATTGCACATGAGAGTCAACAAAATTGTTAAAAATTATGCATTTAACTAATTTGTAATTGTTAAGGTATCGATAATAAATAGTTCGTTACTCATAAAGATATAGCTCAAGGTTTTGATTTTACAAATTTTATTCTCAAAAAGAGTTCAAAAGCTTGCGCCACTTCATGCTTATAAAATGAACATTCCCGAAGCCAAAAAATTGACTTCGGGAATGTGTTGGCGAATATGCAACGGATGGTTTTCGCAAGACAGAACTAAGGGCGCTCTCCACGTAAGATTCGAGCTTCAATATGTTCGATAACGTTCGGAAGATCGGCAATCGTGTCAATGAGATAATGTGGTCTAGACTTGCCGAGTTTTAGTTTTGCTTTACTACGAGCAGCATCAAGCGTTGCTTCATCTGCTTGTTGGTACTCTTCAAAGGTTAGGCCTGCTTCATTTCCGGATAAAAGAAGGCCAATAGTCCACATGCCTGCATTGTGGCCCTCGTCTATCCCCGGGGCGGCATCATCGACTTTGATACACGCGGCAACATTGGTCACACCAAGGTCAATCACATTTTTGAGTGCCATGAATGGTGCAGGGCGCCCACCTTGTGGAAGGTCATCAGTGGCAACCACACAGTCCGGATGATAGCCATAATCGGCTGCTACTGGGATAAGGACGTCCATCACTTGGCGCGGGTAACCAGAACATGAGCCAATTTTCACGCCTCGCGATTTCAAGTTATTAACCACTTCGATGGCATTTAAGATCGGCTCGGCGTGGTCGGCAACTTTCGCTTTCTGTAACGGCATGAATGCCGCATATATAGCATCAATATCTTCTGAGCTCATCTCTCTACCGAACTGTTCATTCCAGCGAGCCTTCACAGAAGGTAATTGACCCACAGCTTGAATGTGGTCCCATTTACCGAGTCCCATAGGTTCACGAGCTTCCTCAAGCGAAATATGAAAATCAAAGCCTTGTTTGAACGCTTCTACAAAAATGCTGGTTGGAGCGAATGAGCCGAAGTCTACGATAGTGCCAGCCCAGTCAAAAATTACTGCTTGGATTACGGATGGTTTGGTCATGATAGTCTGTCCTTAATGAGCCTTGTTATTAACGTTTAAGGCTATTGCTAAGATGATGATTAATGTTCAATGAGGTTAAATTGGGTATCCGAAGTCTCGGCATACTTGATCGATAGCCGCTTCAAAGATATCGAGAGCGGCATTGAGGTCGCTGCGTCCGATGATCAATGGAGGACTAAGTTGTGCGACGTTGCCTTGTGAAACTTTAAAGCTCAGACCTTGGTTTAAACATTGATAGAGCAGCGCTTCAGCTTCGTCATATGCACGAGTCTTGGTGAGTGGATCAGTAACAAGTTCGACTCCCCACAAAAGGCCAATTCCGCGTACATCACCGATCATGGGGTAACGTGCTTTCATATTAAGCAGTCGCTGTTTTACGAATTCACTGTCGTCTTTCACTTTTTGTAAAAGGTTGTGCTGTTCGATGACCTGCATGGTTGCCAGTGCAGCAGCGCACCCGATTGGGCTTTTTTCGTGAGTGTAATGTCCAAGCGAGACTTGAGCTGCTGTGTTGTACTTGTCTTTGGTTACCATTGCTGCAATAGGAACCAAACCGCCGCCAAAGCCTTTGCCAATACAGAGAATATCTGGCTCGATGTCATAAGCTTGGTGGGTGAACCATTCGCCACTGCGTCCCATACCGTTAGGAATATCATCAATGATCAGTAGCACGTTGTGCTTATCGCAGATCTCTCTGATTCGTTTCCAATAAGCTCTGCTTGGCACTTGTACATCGGTATTTCGAACCGCTTCAGCAATGAATGCGCCAATGCCTCCCTCTTTCTCAATCACATACTCAAGGTAGTCGGCATAATGGACATCTGAGTTTTGGTCGCCATCACGCATTGGGAAAGCTCCGCGGTACGACACCGCTGGTGGAATGCGCTCGACGCCAGCCATAAGCGGCCCCATACCTTCACGGAAGCATGCTTCTCCACCAACAGAGATGGCGTCAAGAGAGGCTCCATGAAAAGAGTCCCATAATGAAACAACTTTAAAGTTGTTGGTTACGTGCCTTGCTAGCTTCAGTGCCATTCCGATCACAGAGGTGCCACCGGGTGCGAACAACACTCGATTAAGATCGCCACCACAGATTTGCGTTAGCTTTTCTGCGCACTCGATGGCGGTCTCGTTGGTAAAGCGTCGTGGCGAAAATGGTAGTGACGCCATTTGTTCGGTTACTTTCTTGACGACTTCAGGGTGACCGTATCCCAGTATATGGACATTGTTCCCATGAAAGTCCATATACTTTTTACCTGTTACATCTTCTATGTAGATACCTTCTGCATGTTGCAAGGTGTCTAAGCACGGCGTAGACATAGCTTGGTGAAGAAACACCTCTGAATCTCTCTTCAAAAGCGCTTGAGTGGCTTTATCGTTTAGAGATGCGTTCCACTCCCGTCGCGCTGGCGTGGTATTGACATCTCCTTCACTGCGAAAGTGAGTGTGTGAGAGGGACTCTTTTGATTCACACTGCATCATGCGTACACTTCCCAATACATTGCTTTGCTGATCGCGCCGATTAGACGCTCAATGTCAGCGGGGTAAACCTCACCAATGTTGCCAATGCGGAAACAGTCAGCGTTGGACACCTTACCCGGATAGATAACGAAGCCTTGCTCTTTAAGGCGCTCATAGAACTCTTTGAATTGGTAATCGCTATGAGTAGGAGAATAGAAAGAGGTGATGATCGGAGAGTGGAGATCATCGCTGAGTAACGGTTCGAATCCCAGAGAGCGCATTCCTGCCACCAGTGTCTTCTGGTTGGTTGAATAGCGTTGGAATCGCGCGGCAATACCGCCTTCTTGTTCAAGCTCGATGAGCGCTTGATAAAAAGCGCGCACGGTGTGTGTTGGTGAAGTAAATCGCCACTTTCCATGGTTCACTTCCATGCAGTGCCATTGGTCATATAGGTCTAAGCTCAACGAACGAGCCTGTCCTTTACACTTCTCAAGCTCGTCTTGTTTAGCGATCACAAAACCAAACCCTGGCACACCTTGAATACACTTATTCGCTGAGCTGATCATAAAGTCGATACCCAGGTCAGCGATATCCATTGGGATACCACCGAAGCTCGACATGGCGTCGAGAATTACGACTTTGCCATGTTGCTTAGCCAGTTGAGCAATCTCTTTAACTGGGTTCAACATCCCTGTTGTGGTCTCGCAATGGACAATTGCAACATGGGTAATTGTCGGATCCAATGCCAATGCCGTTTCTATTTCGTTCAAGTCAGGTTGTGATGTTTCGCCTGGTGAAACGACATGGCATGGAATATGTAAATACTGCGCTATTTGTGCGATGCGAGCGCCATAAGCACCGTTATCGACTACCAGTAATTTGCCTCCTGTGCCGATTACACTGCCAATCGTCGCTTCAACAGAAGCAGTGCCACTGCCTTGCATTAATACACTTGTATAGCCTGTTTGTGGCGTTGCAAGCTGAACCAGCTTGTGGCGGATGACCTGTACGATCTCTTTGTTGTATTCATCGTCCCATGTACACCAATCTTTTAGCATCGCTTGGCGAACTGATTCAGAAGTGGAAAGAGGACCTGGGGTTAAGAGCAAGTATTCGTTTTTCATCTTTATTTCCATTTGGACTATACCAATATTTGCAATTACTCTAGCAATCGAATCTGATGGAGGTAAAGAGCAAAAACGCCAGATTCACAAAAGCTTCATATTCAAAATTCATGGTGAGCGCTTCATGAACAGAGATCTTAAAAATGCCATTTTTTGTTCATTTAATCGTCATAAAACTCGAATAGGTTAATATTTGTCATCTGGTACATACCAAATTGGTTTGTGCTCACTAATGGAAATGAGAGAGAGTAAGTCGATTTGGCTGCATCCACTCTTGCTAGACAGTTCAACTGGAGAACATGATGAAAAACCGTTTTATGAAAGGATCACTTGCTGCACTTGTGTCACTGCTGGCTACCAACGCATTTGCGGCCGAGGAAGTGACGGTTTATACAGCGTTTGAAACAGATATTTTGGCGAAGTACAAGAATGCATTTGAGAGCGAAAACCCAGACGTTCGCATCAAATGGGTACGTGACTCAACGGGTATTATGACGGCTAAGCTATTGGCTGAGAAAAACAACCCAAGAGCAGAAGTTGTATGGGGGCTTGCGGGTTCATCAATGGCACTGTTGAAAGAAGAGGGCATTCTTCAACCCTATACGCCTCAAGGTGTTGATGCACTTCGCTCAAATCTGAATGATCCTCAATCTTCTCAAGCTTGGTACGGTAACGACGCATTTTTCAACGCGGTTTGTTTTAATGAAGCTGTTGCAAAACAGTTGAACTTGCCTGCTCCTCAATCTTGGGAAGATCTCATCAAGCCTATCTACAAAGGTCACATTGCAATGCCAAACCCTGCATCTTCTGGTACGGGTTACATGCAAGTTTCAGCATGGCTACAGAACATGGGCGAAGACCAAGCCTGGAATTATATGCAAAAGTTGGATAAGAACATTGCACACTACACGCATTCTGGCTCTAAGCCATGTGTGCAGGCGGGTATGGGCGAAGTCGCTATCGGTATTTCTATGGCAAGCCGTGGCGCTAAGTTGAAAACGCAAGGTGCTCCATTGGCCGTAATCACCCCTGCAGGCATCGGCTGGGAATCTGAAGCGGTTGGTCTTGTTAAATCATCAGAAGCGGCAAAACGCGTTGTTGACTGGTCGATTTCTAAAGCAGCAAATGAACTCTACATTGAGATGTATCCAGTCGTTGGTCATAAAGACGTAACGGCGACAGTGAAAAACTTCCCAAATGTTGAAAAGAATATGGCGAAGATGGACTTTGCTCGTATGGGTAGTGAGCGTGCAGACGTATTGAAAACTTGGTCTGATAAGTTTGACGCAAAGTCTGAACCTAAATCTTAGTCTTACCCCTCTCAATCAAAGGAAGGCTTAGGTCTTCCTTTTTTGATCAATCAGAGCAGCCCTTTAATGCTCGCTCTCTAATAACTCTCAATATTAATCACACCGTGCATTTTGGTGTCGATTTCGCTAGGTAACTCTTTTATGTCAAAACACTACTCATACTGGTTCAAACAGGCGCTGCAGCAGGAGTTTGGTCAAGACTTTCCACCGACTGATGCAGGGAAAACATTGACCCAAGATCTTGAAACAGACATTGCTATCGTTGGTGGAGGCTACACAGGCTTATGGACCGCCATTTTGATCAAACAGCAGCAGCCACAAAAGCGTGTCGTGGTTATTGATAAAGGTTTGTGCGGCAGTGGCGCGTCGGGTGCCAATGGTGGGTGTATGCTCACTTGGTCGACTAAGTACCCAACACTCAAACGACTTTATGGAGAGCAACACGCGACATGGCTGGTGGAGCAATCAGAAAAGGTCATTTTTGAGATTGAAGCGTTTTGCCAAGAGCATGATATTGACGCCCACCTCTATCGCAGTGGCACTTATTACACAGCGACCAACCAAGCTCAAAAAGGCGGTATGGCGCCCGTCGTCAATGAGCTAAAAAAGCAAGGAATTAATAGCTGGCAGGAGTGTGGCGATAATCTAAGTCGTCAAGCTGGATCTGAGCGTCACATTGAAGGTTACTACTCTGAAGCGGCTGGTAGTGTTCAACCCGCGCTATTAGCACGAGGTCTTCGCCGCGTTGCTATTAAATTAGGTGTTGAAGTGTACGAAAATTCCCCGATGCTTGAATTGAAGTACGGGGAGCCAGCTAAGGTCGTCACACCTGCGGCAACCATTACGGCCAAAAAAGTGGTGCTGGCGTTAAATGCATGGATGCTTGATCACTTCAAAGCCTTCAAAAGAAGCATTGTGGTTGTCTCTTCGGACATGGTTATTACTGATTCAATCCCAGAAAAGCTTGCAGTGTATGGCCCAGAGCAAGGTGCAGCAGTGGTTGATTCGAGAATCTTTGTTCACTATTACCGAGATACTCGAGATGGCCGGCTGATGCTTGGTAAAGGAGGCAACAAGTTCTCGTTTGCCAATCAGGTTGATAACATGTTCAACCAGAAGACGCAGTATCTGCCACTGCTGAAAGAGTCATTTAATAACCTATTTCCAAAGCTTGAGCAGCAAGACTTTGCTTACAGTTGGTCTGGCGGGTCTGATCGTTCCGTTACCGGATTACCTTTCTTCGGCAACATTGAAAATCAATCGAACATCTTTTATGGGCTCGGTTACTCAGGTAACGGTGTTGCTCAAACTCGTATGGGAGGTAAGATTCTTTCGTCGATGGTTTTGGGATTGGACAATGAATGGACAAGAAGCGGCATGACAAAAGGCCCGCTCGGTCATTTTCCACCAGAGCCATTTCGTTGGCTTGGAGCGATGATGGTGCGTGATGCGGTGCGTCGCAAAGAGAACGCTGAAGATGCAGGCCAAAAGCCGATGTGGGTAGACAAGCAACTTTCCAAGTTGGCTGGTGCTGCTGGCAAAGCGGATAAAATTTCGGGTTAATAAACACCAAAATTGACCCAGCTAAAGGTAACCAAACGCTCTGTTGGTTACCTTTGGCTAGCACCAGATATTGGCCGACATTCAGTAAATGAGCGTCGTCTCAAATGAACTAAATGCTTGCTTAGAACTGGTAAGCGGCACTTAACTTGATTTCTCGACCCGGCGAAGGTATCCCTTTAGATAGATAAGCTTCGTAGTAGCGATCCGTCAAGTTAGTCACAATTGCACCGAACGAGAGCCCTTTGACTTGTTGAACTTCCCAAGTCGCATAAATGTCTTGAAGTGTATATTGCTGGCTCGCTGGGTAGCTGTAGGTTTTGGTCTCGCCCGTTTTCGTTTGAGCGTCGTACCAACGAACCTTCCAACCAGTCGTTAAGCCTTCACTCCATTCATAGCCTAAACCAAGGTTTATGTTGAGTGGCGGTGTACTTGGGAAATCTTCATCACTGCCTGTCGAATCAGATAAACTTCCTTTGTATTTCCCACGAACGTAAGCCACTGAAAAGTCGCTAAAGAAATCAGCAATTCGATATTGGCTGATGAGTTCGAAGCCGTGATTACGGTAGCCATCTAGGTTAGTAAACCAACTTTGATTTTCATCCGTTTCCCTATCTAAATTAGCGCCCACTCGGTTGTGTACGTGATCACTCACATCATTGTAGAAAATCGTGAATTCAGTGCCGATAGAATCATTATCGTTTAATAGCCCGTCAGTGATGTTGATTACACTGGCTTGGTAAGCATGGATTCGTGATACCGCAAGGTTGCGAGATGTCGATGGTGCTTTTGCACGAGCAAATTGTACCGAATACAAGTTGTCTATTGTTGGCGCTTTTAGAGCATAAGCGTATGAGAAATTTAAACGCGTGCTATCTGTTGCTTCGTAGTCAAGGTCGATACGAGGGCTGAAACCTTCATGTGTTGTTTCACTGTAGTCGTGCCCTGCAGCTGGATCGTTGTAATCTGGTGCCGCATTACCTTTACCTTCACTGACGATATACTCATATCTTAAAGACGGAGTGATGGTAAAGTTAGGTGTCGCTTGGAAGTGGTCTGCAATATAGACCGCATAGGTTTTTTGCGTACCAGAAGGTTCATAATACGGTGTGTACCAACCATAGTTTTTTCCTGGTTTATGGTCATTTGACGCATTGAAAACCAATGAATCACGTTCCGTTTTTTGATACTGGAGACCCGTGACTAAAGTGTGGTTACCAAGAATCGCGGTGTTATAGATATCGACAAAATCTCGCTTGTAGCTAAGCCAAGATTCGTGCCCGTAACTTGCAACGGATACCCACATCTTCTCAAAGGCAATATCTGGACGTACCCAATGACGATCATTCTCAGACCTTGCAGCCTTAATGTTGAAATCAATGTAAGGGCTAGATGGTGAGTAATGATATGAAGCTGTCGTCGTGTTGTCGGTGTATTCGTTGTAGACTGTATATGCGTATTTTGCCGCCTCTAGTGAACCATATTTTTCTATGGCTCTTTGATTAATCGTTGGCATCTCGCCGCGTCGGTTAGCCCACGGTTTACGCCCTTCGTCTTTATAGCGAGTGTGGCTTAGTTCAAATTGATGGTTGTTGTTTTCGTACCCGAACTTTAACAACATGTTTTCTTGCTCATACCCAGAATAATCCAAGCCACTATCTGAGCCACCGACATGGATATCGTCAGAGTCTGTCACCGAGCCATTAGCGATATAGTAAAACCCAGTGTCGCTTTTACCATAGACGCTCAGGTTGTATGCCATCGAGTCGCCGTTGGTGTTGTATCTCTGATTGGCACGGAAGCCGAAGTTTTCTCCCGGTGTTAGCAAGTCATCAACCGTTTTGGTTTTGATGTGAATAGTGCCACCAAACTTACCGTTGAGTGCTCGATAGTCATGTGCACCTTTAATAATTTCCGCTTCGCCAATCAAAAATGGGTCGAAGAAAAATGTGCCGTAGCGGTATTGTTGAAAACCGATCGGTGCGCCATCAACGAATACGGCTATATCGCTTGGGTCAGAAAAACCACGGATATTGATACGCTCACCACCGGAACGTGCACCTCCGTCGAGGTGTGCACCGGGCACAGAGTCGACAAGAGACGCAAAGTTAGAATATTGCTGTTCTTCTACTTCTTGCCAGTCGATGGTGGTTTGTCCTGGTTCCGATACGGTAATGGGTTTGGCATATTGAACACCAATCACTTCAACAGACTCATCTGTGGCTTCAGACGAAACTGCGTTAAACGATTGAAAGACAGCAATTGAGAGCAGGCTTAACTTAAAAATGGGGCTAGAGTAAATACTCATAACAATGACTTATAGTAGTTTCTTGGAGTAAGGATTATATGAATATTTATCAATTACACAAACATTAATGATATTAATTATCATTAATGTTTGGTTTGTATTGCTGTCAATAGGTAAAAATGTGGAAGTATTGGCTAGCTATGTGATTTCTATTTAGTTAATCCATCTGAATTGTTCTAAGGCGTTGAGTCTGTATGTACACAGTAGAAGTAACCTTTGGTATCTGTCACGGGAAGTGTTTTTCGTAAACCTCCAATGCTTTTCGAACACGAAACCGAACCGTTATACAAACGCAATATAACTGTCATTTAGCTTCTATAAATTTGTCACTCAACTGAAATATTCAGAGTTTAGATTTGGTATATACCATTTAAAGAGTGCTGCAGAAAATGAGCAATTCAACCTATCTGAATATAGAAAACGTTGTAAAACAGTTTGGTCAATTTACGGCGTTGAAAAATATCTCCTTGTCGATCGAAAAAGGGGAGTTTGTCTGCTTCTTGGGACCGTCTGGTTGTGGAAAAACGACCCTTTTACGTGCCATTGCGGGCTTAGATCTTCCAACCTCTGGGCGTATTGAGCAGAACCAAGTTGATACGACCTTTCTTCCACCTGAGAAACGTGATTTCGGCATTGTATTTCAGTCTTATGCGCTTTTTCCTAATCTGACCGTTGAAGAGAACATTGCGATTGGCTTAAAAAATCAAGGTATGTCGAACAAAGAGGCGTTGGAAGCGGTTGAGAGCTGGCTAGAGACCATTGGTTTGCCTGGATCTGGGCAGAAATACCCAAACCAATTATCTGGTGGCCAGCAACAGCGTGTGGCGCTTGCTCGTGCGTTAGCGCTCTCTCCGGGGCTTCTGCTGCTTGATGAGCCACTTTCGGCGTTGGATGCCAAAGTAAGAACACACCTACGAGACGAGATTTGCCAGTTACAAAGAAAACTCGGTATTACCACTATCATGGTGACGCACGACCAAGATGAAGCGTTAACTATGGCTGATCGCATTGTGGTGATGAATCATGGTGTTATTGAGCAAGTTGGCGCGCCACAAGAGATCTACCAAAAGCCCGCGACTCGATTTGTCGCTGAGTTTGTTGGCTGCATGAATTTCATTGAAACTTCAGTGATTGCAGATTCTAAGATGCGTATTGCAGAGTCCATTCTAACCTTGCCAAAGTTAGATAATCTGGATACCAAGGTTGGTGAGCGATTTGATATTGCCGTACGACCAGAGCAGCTCCACTTTGTCGATCGTTTTAGTGAATCTCTTCCTGTTCGTATTGTGTCGAGCGAATTTCTGGGCGCATTTTATCGCGTTGAGTGTGAACTTCAGCATGACCCAAGAGCGAAGCAGATTGTGGTTGATGTGCCAGTCAAAACCTTTAGTGACATGAAGCTGCGTCGTGGAGACATTCGTTATGTGGCGCTCGATCAGGATGGGCTGCGCGCGTATCCAAGCAATGAGCGTCTTATATCTAAAGATGAGGCAGCGTAACTGTCATGGAATCGACACAAATGATGCAATCTAAACAACGAATTCAGCAGAGCGTAACACCGCTTCTTGCGCGGGTAAGTAAAGACAATGTTATCTTATTTAGCTTACTCGCGTTTTTGTCCGTGGTGATGGTGCTTTTCATCTTGATGCCATTATGGGCGATGCTTAAAAAAAGTGTTCAGAATGGCGAAGGGGAGTTTGTTGGCCTGCAAAACTTCGCGACGTATTTCTCTTCAGCAAGCCTTTGGCAATCGGTGGGTAACACATTTACTCTTGGGGTGTTGGTGACGGTTGTCGTAGGTGTACTCGCATTTGGTTATGCTTATGCTCTAACGCGATCTTGTATGCCGATGAAAGGGTTGTTCCAAGTCCTTGGTTCTGCGCCGATTTTAGCGCCTTCATTGCTCCCTGCGATAAGCCTAATCTTTCTGTTCGGTAATCAGGGTATCGCAAAAGAAATGCTTGGTGGGCACTCAGTCTATGGCTTGATAGGAATCTCATTAGGTTTGATTTTTTGGACCTTCCCTCACGCATTAATGATTTTGACTACCTCATTGCGCACGTCAGATGCTCGCTTGTACGAAGCCGCACGAGCGCTTAATACTTCGCCTCTCAAAACTTTTTTTGTGGTGACTCTGCCCGCAGCCAAATACGGTTTGATCAGTACATTGATCGTCGTCTTTACACTCGTGGTGTGTGATTTCGGTGTGCCGAAAGTCATTGGTGGCAGCTACAACGTTCTTTCTACTGACATCTTTAAGCAGGTGGTTGGCCAGCAAAACTTCTCCATGGGTGCGGTGACCAGTATCTTGTTACTCCTGCCTGCGGCTTTGGCATTCGGCGTGGATCGCTGGGTTCAAAAGAAACAGAAAAGCTTGTTCGATACACGTTCAGTAGCCTATCAGCCACAACCTAGTATGGTTCGAGACAGTGTCTGCTTTGTCTATTGTCTGACGATTTCTGCTGCTGTCGTGGTTGTTTTAGGGATGGCGATCTACGGCTCTATGGTGACTTTTTGGCCTTGGAACAAAGCACTGACGCTTAACAACTACAACTTCGCTGAAATGAGTACTTATGGTTGGACGCCGTTTTTCAACTCCCTAACATTGGGCGCTTGGGCGGCGATTATTGGTACCGTACTGATTTTCCTTGGTGCATACGGCATAGAGAAAGGCCGCGCATTTGCACCAATCCGCCAAGTCATGCAGATGCTGAGCGTAGTTCCAATGGCGGTTCCAGGCATGGTTCTAGGCTTAGGTTATATCTTTTACTTTAATGACCTGAACAATCCGCTGAATTTCCTGTATGGCACGATGACATTCCTTGTGATCAATACCGTAGTGCACTATTACACGGTCGGTCATATGACAGCTCTTACGGCATTAAAACAGCTCCCCACAGAAATTGAAGCGACAGCTGCCTCGGTCAACCTTCCTCAATACAAGCTGTTCTTTAAAGTAACTGTGCCGGTATGCTTGCCCGCTATATTAGACATCGCGACTTACTTGTTTATTAATGCACTAACTACGACTTCTGCGGTAGTATTCTTATATTCAACGGATACCATTCCAGCCTCAGTTTCGGTTCTCAACATGGATGATGCTGGACAGACTGGAGCGGCTGCGGCGATGGCGGTGATGATTATGCTATCGGCAGCGAGTGCTAAAGTGGTGCACTTGGTTATCAATAAGCTGTTTGAAAAGCGCACACAGGCGTGGCGTAAGCGATAATTCGCGGGCTTGGCGAATAAGAATTTATATGCGGGGCCATGGAGCGGCTACCAGATAGAATAATTAAAAGGAAAATGGGTGCAGTACGTAAAAATTAAAGATGTCATTGTTGAGCAGATTGAGTCTGGGATGCTTTCTCCAAGACAGAAACTGCCTGCAGAGCGTAAGTTGGCGGAGTCTTTCGATACGACTCGCGTTACCTTGCGTGAAGCCTTGTCTTCATTAGAAGCGGAAGGACGCATTTATCGAGAAGATCGCAGAGGTTGGTTTATTTCACCGGAGCCACTGCGTTACGATCCGACTCAAACACTTAACTTTACCAACATGGCGTTGTCACAAAATCGTCAGCCTAAGACGGAATTGATTGCAGCTAAAGGCATATTGGCGACGAAAGAGGCGACTCGACTGTTAAAGTTGGCTCCTTTCTCTGATGTTTACCGAGTTGACCGAGTTCGTTATCTCGAAGACAGGCCAGTGGTGTATGTGACCAACTATATTCGCCCTGAGTTGTTCCCAAACTTGTTAGAGCATGATCTCTCTAAATCACTTACCGATATTTATCGAGAGCACTTTGGTGTTGTCTACCAGACGATCCGTTATCGAGTGAGTACGACTTCACTGCTGGGAGAGACGGCTCAGGCACTCCGAGCGACGTCGGGATCACCGGCGATGGTGGTTGAGAGGATCAATTATAACCAAGATGGTGAGTTAATTGACTGCGACATTGAATATTGGCGACATGATGCCATCAGTATCGAATCCGTAGCTCATCTAGAACGCTAGACGGTGAGCTGATAGAAGGTATCGGTACACGTCGGTTAATTAAGCTAACCCCCTAATCAGGTCTCTACATTAGAGGCCTTTTTATCCTCAAAATTGGAACGAACATGGAACTGTCCGCCATTGTCTTAGTGATAATTTCAGCTCTACTTCATGCAGGCTGGAATGTGCTGGGCAAATCAAACCAAAGCTCTGGATCGGCTTTTTTCTTGGCATCGAGCTTTGCTGCTGCCAGCTTGCTCACCCCTTACCTGATTTGGTACATCAACACGGTCGGCTTCTCTAATATCGGTCTACCGTTTTGGCAATTGTTACTGCTGAGTGGAATCTGCCAGGTGATCTACCTAGTGGGGTTGGGGGTTGCTTATAAGCAAGCTGATATCGGTGTGATATATCCAATGGCTCGTGCTCTGCCTGTATTGATGGTGGGATTTGGCACTTTGCTGTTGGGATATTCGTTGACGTACAACCAGTGGTTTGGATTTACGCTGATTACCTTGGGCTGTCTAGTTGTACCCCTTGAGAGTTTTAACGATCTAAGACCACGAGCCTATTTCAATCTTGGGGTACTTTGGGCACTGATCGCAGCGATTGGCACAACGGGCTATTCAATCATCGATAAAGAAGCCTTGTTACTGCTCGGTAACTTAGCATCCAATAATATTACGAATAGAGATGCATCGGTCTTTTACCTAGGTATGCAGTTCTGGGCGATAGCTTTGCCGCTCAGTATGTGGTTATTGCTTTCTAATCAGCGTATTGAATTTGCAAACGCATGGCGCATTCGCAAAAAAGCCGCAACGGCTGGAGTCATGATGGCCGCGACTTATGGGTTGGTTCTGTTCGCAATGACCATGACTGAAAATGTCAGCTTGGTTGTGGCTTTAAGGCAGGTAAGTATCATCTTTGGTGTTGTGATGGGGATCTATTTTTTAAAGGAAAAGTGGCACATAACTCGTGGTGTAGGTGTTCTATTTATTCTGTCAGGATTAGTTATCTCATTGTTTTAGAATGATTATTACATAGTCAGTTATTCTTGAAGTGTCACGTTTTACACGTAATTTCCTTATTGATAGCAAACGTTTTACTGATGTTAAAGATGTGATCTCTCTCATAGACAGTTCGGTAAAGTTACCGGTAACATCGCACTCAACGTTACCGGTAACATAAAATAACAAACCGGATTAAGTGAAACCCATAAGGATACCCCGAATGAAAGCTATGACTAAAACGCTGATTGCTGCCTCCCTAACAGGTCTATTCGCGACTTCTGCAATGGCTGCAGACTTCAAACTGAAAATCCAATCTTCAGATCCATCTGGTGACTTGAACTTCAAAGTTCAACAGAACTGGGCTGAGCGTGTTGAGACAATGTCTAATGGTCGTATCGATATCGATCTTCTACCAGTAGGTGCTGTGGTTAAACACACAGAGACACTAGGCGCGATCAAAATGGGTATCCTTGATGGTCAAGTAACGGCAACAGGTTACTTCTCTGGTAAAGATCCAGCATTTGGTCTTATCGGTAACATGGTTGGTGCTTGGTCTGATACAACACAACTGCTGCAATACATGAACTACGGTGGTGGTAACGAGCTAATGACTGAACTTTACGCTCCTTACGGCGTTAAGTTTGTTGGTGCTTCAACTACGGGTGTGGAATCGTTTATCTCGAAAGTACCAGTAGACGGTGTTGATGATCTTAAAGGTCTTAAACTGCGTGCTCCTGAAGGTCTAGTACAGCAAGTATTTGCAGCAGCAGGTGCGACACCCGTTAACTTACCAGGTTCTGAGGTATTTACTGGTTTGAGCAAAGGCGTTATTGATGCGGCTGACTACACGGTATTCTCTACCAACCAAAAAGCGGGCATGAATGACATTGCGACACACCCAGTTCAACCGGGCTTCCACTCACTTCCTCTGATCGATATCTCTATCTCTCAGAAGAAGTGGGACAAGATGCCTGCGGACCTACAAACAATTCTACAAACGTCTGTTCGTGACTTCTCTTACGACATGACAACTCAGCTGAAAATGGCTGACCAAGCAGCAGTGAAAGAAGCGCAAGCAAACCCAGAAATCACGATTCATAACTGGTCTGATGAAGAGCGCAAGAAGTTCCGTGAAATCGCAAAAGGTCAATGGAAAGTATTTGCTGAACGCTCTCCAAATGCACAGAAAGTCTACGACTCTGTAACTGGCTTCCTAGAGGCAAACGGCCTACTTTAATTCACAACGATTATCTAGGCTAAATAGCTATTTTAGCTTCTCTTTTGGAGGGCAATTGCCCTCCGTTTTTTTGAGTAATACGTTATGACAGATAAAACGCCTCATGCGCCCCAAGAGCAAGAAGAGCAACCAAGAAACATTCTCGACCGCGCGATCATCAAGGTCAGCAATGTTCTAAGTGGTTTGTTCATCTTCACTGTACTTATCTCTTTCTACGAAGTGGTGATGCGTTACGCGTTTGATGCCCCAACGACTTGGGTGCACGAAACCGCTTCTTTCGTTGGTGGCTCGCTATTTATCGTGGGCGGTATTTATGCCTTTGCTGCTAACAAGCACGTTCGAGTTGTTCTAATTTACGATTCAGTTTCTTCTCAAACTCGAAAATACCTCAACCTAGTGCACCACTTAGTGGGCTTAGCGTTTGCTGGTATGTTGGCTTACGCCTCTTATTTCATGGTTCAAGAGTCTTGGTTTACACCCTGGGGTGATCTTCGTCTTGAAACATCAGGCTCGGTACTGAATGCACCGTACCCAGCGCTTCTTAAAGGCATCATCTTTGTTTGTCTTTGTGTTCTTGTTGTCCAGTTTGTATTGCACCTAATCCAAGAGATTGTAGGGCTAGGGAAGAAAGGCGATGTTTGATCTATCCTCTATTGGCATCGCATGGGGCAGTGTCCTTATGCTGGTTATGATGATCGGCTTGCTACTTACGGGTATGCAGCTGGCATTCGTAACAGGCTTCGTAGCCATATTTTTCACGCTGTTTTGGTTTGGCCCAGACGCACTGCCTCTAATTGCTAGCCGTACTTATAGTTTTGCGTCAGGTTACGTTTTCCTCGCGGTTCCGATGTTTGTATTGATGGCCGCGCTGCTTGACCGTTCAGGCATTGCACGCGACTTATTTGATGCAATGAAGTCGGTAGGCCGAAGAGTTCGTGGTGGTGTTGCCGTCCAGACCCTCTTGGTTGCGGTACTGCTTGCTTCAATGTCAGGTGTTATCGGTGGTGAGACAGTGCTGTTGGGTATTTTGGCATTGCCACAAATGCTACGCCTTGGTTATGACCGCAAGTTAGCTATCGGTACAACTTGTGCGGGTGGTGCGCTAGGTACCATGCTGCCTCCATCTATCGTACTTATCATCTACGGTATGACGGCGAGTGTCTCGATTGGTGATCTGTTTAAAGCGTCATTCCTTCCGGCGTTTATCCTAGCGGGCTGCTACATCGGTTATGTTCTCATTCGTTGTAAGTTAAATCCTTCTTTGGCTCCAATTCCAAGTGATGAAGAGATCGAAGAAGACATGGCAAATCAACCGAGCTACTTCAAGGCGCTGTTCTTCCCACTATTATCAGTAGCAACTGTTCTGGGCAGTATCTATACAGGTATCGCATCGGTAACAGAAGCGTCTGCCTTGGGCGTTGTGGGTATCATGATTTCCGCAGCGATTCGTGGTGAGCTGAACTTCAATATGCTCAAAGCGAGTGCCATCGCAACCATGCGTACCTGCGGCATGATCATGTGGATCGGTATCGGTGCAAGCGCGCTGGTTGGTATCTACAACCTAATGGGCGGTATCGACTTTGTTGAAGAAGTGATTCTAAGCCTAAGTGGTGGTAGCCCACTCGCAACACTGCTAATCATGATGGTTATCCTACTGGTTCTAGGTATGTTCCTTGACTGGGTTGGTGTGGCGCTTCTAACGATGCCAATTTTTGTACCAATCATCACAAGTCTTGGTTACGACCCAGTATGGTTCGGTGTGGTGTTCTGTCTAAATATGCAGGTGTCATTCCTATCACCTCCGTTTGGTCCAGCAGCCTTCTACTTGAAATCAGTGGCACCAAAAGACATCAGTTTAGGCGAGATCTTCAGTTCACTACTGCCATTCATCGGCCTACAGGTTCTGGTTTTAGGGATGGTGATTGCATTCCCTGAGCTCGCGATGTGGTGGAAATAATCCACCTCTTTTAAAGACCTAAAGAACCCCCAGATTATATAGACAGCCTCCAGTGTGAGTTGGAGGCTAAGGATAGTATTGCCCAATGAAAGCGAAAAAAATCTTAGTAATGGGCGTTTCAGGCTGCGGTAAAAGCTTGATTGGTAGCGAAATTGCCAACGCTCTAAATCTGCCTTTTCATGATGGTGATGATTACCACCCACAATCAAATGTGGACAAGATGGCAGAAGGCATTCCTCTAAACGACGATGACCGTCAAGGTTGGTTGGAAACTCTAAACAAGGTTTACGTTGAGAATGAAGCAGCAGTGATTGCCTGTTCAGCGCTAAAACCAGCGTACCGCGACATTCTACGAAACAACAATCAAGAGTTAGTGATCGTTTACTTACAAGGCTCATTTGACACTATTTGGAATCGTCATAAGTCGCGTGAAAACCACTACTTTAATGGCGAAGCGATGTTAAAGAGCCAGTTTGAGGCGTTGGTTGAGCCACAACAAAATGAGGCGTTGTTTATCGATATTTCGCAAGATGTCCAGGGCGTTGTCGCTGATGCGCTAAAAGCAATTAAGCAGCTTGAGGAGAGGAACTAATGAGCACTTCAGAACTTTCTCAGTCAAGTAAGTCTCAATCTAACATTGCGATGATTGGCCTTGGTGTTATGGGCAAAAGCCTGGCGTTGAACCTACTTGATCAAGGCTTTGACGTGACTGGCTTTGATATCAGCGAAGCACATCGTGAGCGTGCTGAATCAGAAGCAAAAGCACTCGCGCAAAAAGCTGATAAAGGTAGCTTCTTTAAAGCTGCTGACCTGGACCAAGTTCTTGATTCTCTGGTTAAGCCACGCGTTATTGCCTTGTCTGTCCCTGCTGGCAGGATTGTTGAGGCAGTGATTGACGATCTGCTAGCAGTTGGCCTCGAGCAAAACGATATTGTTATTGATACGGGTAACAGCCTTTGGACCGATACAGAAGCGCGTGAGTTGAAGTATCGTGGCAAATTACGATTCTTCTCAACGGCGGTATCCGGTGGCGAAGTAGGGGCGCGTACAGGCCCTGCACTGATGGCTAGCGGTGATAGAGAGGCTTGGAATTACGTTCAACCAATGTGGGAAGCTATCTCAGCCAAGGTTGACGACAATGGCTTGCCTGTTGGTCAATTCGATAAGGGCGAACCTTGCGCGGCCTATCTAGGCCCTGCCGGTGCTGGTCACTATGTGAAAATGGTGCATAACGGCATTGAGTATGCGGACATGCAGCTCATTTGTGAGGTCTACCACTTTATGTCTGATGTGTTGGCTATGTCAGCGCAAGAGATTGGTGAAGTCTTTGCTAAGTGGAACCAAGGTGTACTCAACAGCTATCTGATGGAGATCAGTGCTGATATTTTACAGACGTTAGATCCAACAACACAGAAGCCGTTTGTTGAAGTGGTGCTTGATAAAGCCGGGCAGAAAGGCACGGGGCTTTGGACTGCAGTAAATAGTCTTCAAGAAGGGGCGCCAGCGCCAACCATTGCTCAAGCGGTATTCGCTCGCGCTCAAAGTAGCCAGAAAGCGGTACGAGTACAAGGTGTGAAGGTGTTGCGAACGCACGTCCAACCAAACTGCGGCAAGGCCAAACAAGAGACCATCGATGAGCTACATGATGCTCTGTATTGCGCTAAGCTCTCGGTGTATGCGCAAGGCTTTGATTTAATGAAAGCAACCTCAGTCAAAGAGGGCTGGAATCTCGATTTTGCTCATATTGCCAAGATTTGGCGTGCAGGCTGTATTATTCGAGCTGCGTTCTTACAGGATATCACTAAGGCATACCAAAGCGATGCAGATCTGAGCAACTTGCTGTTTGCAAACCGTTTTGTTGAAGAGGTTCATGAGCGTTCTTGTGGCTGGCGCGCAGTCGTTGCAAATTCGGCATTAACAGGCGTTCCAATGCCAGCAATTACTTCTGCGTTGGGCTATTTCGATTCACTTCGCTGTGAAGTGCTACCGGCCAATCTGCTTCAAGCACAGCGTGACTACTTTGGATCTCACACCTATTCGCGCATTGATAGAGATGAGCAAAATAAGTTTCATATAACTTGGAGTGATACGCCTCGCTTAGAAATCGAAGCTTAGCCCTAATCATTTAAACGTCCTCATTATGGGGACGTTTTTGTTTGTGGGACTGTATCAATATTTCGTTAGATAAGGCTTCAAATCTTAAGTCAGTTGGATACACTGTTACCAGTAACATAATCAATAACAATAATAACTACTTACTATGTCAAATAAGAAAAAACGTCCTACGTTACAAGATGTTGCCAATTTAGTTGGCGTCACCAAGATGACCGTAAGTCGCTGTTTAAGAGACCCTTCACAGGTTTCTGAAGCACTACGAGACAAAATCAATTCCGCGGTAGAAGAGCTGGGTTACATCCCAAATCGCGCCCCAGATATCCTTTCAAATGCAAAAAGTAATGCCATCGGCGTACTGGTTCCATCTTTGACCAACCAAGTTTTCGCTGAGGTGATTAGAGGGATTGAACAGGTGACCGCCCCTGCGGGCTATCAAACCATGATTGCTCACTACGGCTATAGCGAAGAACTTGAAGAGCAGAGTATCGCATCGCTATTGTCTTACAATGTAGATGCGATCATTCTCTCTGAAAATGTTCATACAGATCGAGCTCGTAAGATGCTGCAAACTGCGTCAATTCCCGTTATCGAGATTATGGACTCTGTGTCACCGCGCATCGAGCAAGCCGTCGGTTTTGATAACTTTGATGCCGCGAGAGAGATGACCAAAGTGATGATCACCCGAGGCCGTCAAAACATTGCGTATCTTGCGGCTCGAATGGATGAACGTACTCGTTTAAAGATGGCGGGTTATGAGCATGCAATGGAAGAGCACGCACTCACGCCGTTGACTATTCAAACCGAAGAGGCATCTTCATTTACACTGGGCGCAAAGCTGCTCGGTGAGCTGCTAGAAACGCACCCTGAGGCAAACGGTATCTTCTGTACCAATGATGACTTGGCCATCGGTGCCTTTTACGAATGTGTCCGTCGTGGTATTCAGGTGCCTGAGCAGATGGCGATAGCGGGTTTCCACGGCCACGATATTACGATGACCATGACACCGCGCTTGGCTACGGTAATAACCCCGAGGGAGCAGATAGGGAAGGTCGCAGCTGAGCAAATTGTTTCGCGTTTAAAAGGCAGAACCGATTGGACGGCTAAGTTGGATCTGGGCTATGCGATTGAGCTTGGTGAAAGTATCTAGCTGCTTATTCTAATCATTAAAAAAAACGCCCTTACCGTTCTCGGTTAAGGGTGTTTTTCATATTCAGGCTACCAGTTGCTAAAATCGGATTTTAAGCTTCGGCTTGCGCTTTCGCGTCTTCTTGCTTTAACACTTTATGGCCATCTTCACTCACACCACGTTTCCAATAGCTGCTGATGTAGATGTTCTCTTTAGCCACTTCTTTCTCGTTACGAAAGTATTGACGCAGCGCGCGCATGTTCTCAAATTCACACGCTGTCCATACTGCAGCAGTACCTTCAAGCCAAGTGAGCTCTTGAACTTTATCGGACAGTGATGACGCTTGTTCCGATTCTATCAACCAGATGACCTCAAGCTGACTTGGTGCGTCCAATGGTTGCTTGTCCTGCTCTGAGGCGATTTGAATAACAGCGTAACCTTTTGCGTCACGCGGTAGGCTTTTTACTTTTGCAGAAAGAGCAGGCAGTGATGTCATATCAGCGGCCAAGAAAAACCAATCAGCGTCCTTATTTAAGCCTTGAATAATGCCCGGACCACCAATAGTGATGGTTTCACCCTCTTCAACGTTCATCGCCCAGCGAGCGGCAAAGCCACACTGTAGGTCAACGGTGTTGTGGCGAACAAAGTCGACTTCAATTGAAGGCACGTCAGGGTTGAATTCGCGAATTGTGTAAGTTCGCATGGTTGGGCGTTTGCCCTGCTCAAGAGTTGTCAAATCTGTTCCCCCCAGCTCATTGAACATCAACTTGATGTAACCACCTTCACAATCATTAGGAAAGCGACTTAGCCCGTCGCCGCTTAAGGTGATGCGCTGCATGTTGGGTGTGATGGTTTGGGTACTTGTAACAGTAACTTGGATAGGACTTGGCTTACTCATAATGGACTCTCTTTCTCTATAAGCTAACTATCATAGTAGCCTTCACCAAATGACTCAATAGAAATGGTTATCATTTACATGAATTTACATCATGCACTTTTAGCATAACCTTGTATTTTCATTAAGGCTTATGTTCGGTAGACCAAGCACAAAAAAACCAGCGCGGAGGCTGGCTTTGTATTAACTTCCGTTATGAGGCGTGGCTTCATTTCAAATGAATGAGGCTGACCATCAACGCTATTTATTCACAAGGTGGCGCCATATGGATCACAGCAAGACCGCCCAAAGACGTTTCACGATACTTCTTGTTCATATCTTTACCCGTTTGGTACATGGTTTCGATTACCTTGTCCAAAGAGATTAAACACTTGCTGGTGCGCTTCAATGCCATTCGAGACGCGTTGATGGCTTTCATGGCACCCATTGCATTACGTTCAATACATGGCACTTGTACTAAGCCACCAATTGGGTCACAGGTCATACCTAGTGAATGCTCCATCGCGATTTCAGCCGCAATACAGATTTGCTCGTTGCTACCACCACGCAGTGCAGTAAGACCTGCCGCCGCCATTGAAGAGGAGACACCGACTTCGCCTTGACAGCCTACTTCAGCACCAGAGATGGACGCGTTGGTTTTGTACAAGATGCCAATCGCACCGGATACTGCAAGGAAGTCTTTGAGCTGTTTAGTATCGAGCTCTTTGATGAAACGATGGTAGTACATCAGAACCGCTGGAATAACACCAGCAGCGCCGTTTGTTGGTGAGGTAACGACTTGTCCGCCTGCAGCATTCTCTTCGCTGACCGCGAAAGCAAATAGGTTAATCCAATCCATGATCTCCATCGGATCGTTTTCAATCGCGGCATTGGCTTCCAGTTTTTTCAATAGAGCAGGGGCGCGTCGAGTCACCTCAAGGCCACCGTCAAGAATACCCTCCGTTTCAAAACCACGCTCCATACAGAGTGACATCACTTTCCAAATCTGCTCTGTGCGCTGATTGATCGCTTCCATGTCTTGGAATGAGGTCTCATTACGCAGTACCAAACCGCCTAAGCTAAGACCGTTCTGTTCGGCTAGGGCAAGCAGTTCATCAGCAGAGCTAAACGGAAATTCGACATGAGTTTCTTGCTCTTTCTTACCGTTTTGGAGCTCGTCTTCTGTGGCAATGAAGCCACCACCAATCGAGTAGTAGGTTTCCATATCGATCAGCGCACCGTCTGCGTTGAATGCAGAGATGGTCATGCCATTTTCATGTAGGGGTAAGTTGGTGTTGTGAAACAGCATATCTGTCTCAACGTCGAAATGAACATTATGGTGACCGCTAAGGGCTAGGCTCTTGTCTTCAATGGCTTTTTGCATTGCTTGATTGGCACTGCTGATCTTAATCGTATCTGGCTTATTACCCAGCAGTCCCAAAATCGTAGCGCGATCGGTGTGGTGCCCCTTACCCGTTAGAGAAAGAGAGCCATAAAGGTCAATTTGCACTCTCGCCACTTCTTCCAGTTTAGAGGCGATTTTTTGAGTAAACTGAAACCCTGCGATCATTGGTCCATTGGTGTGCGAGCTGGATGGGCCAACACCAATTTTGTAGATATCAAAAATAGACAGCATAATAACTTCCTGTGAAGGGTTCGCTTGGTGCGAACTCTGGTGTAACTGTTTTTACATACCTCGCTTCTCTTGAGCATAGTGTATGAATGACATTGTTCTGTTTTATACTCATGGGCATTGAATACGTATGGATGCGATACTCAGAAAAATGTTCTTAATGCGACCACACGATTTACTACCTATAAAGTTGTCATCAATAGTGAGCGTTATTGCGAGCAACTCATGAGAATTTAAAAATACTTTTGTTAACAACTATTGTATACATAATTCACTCTATCTAATTGCGAAAACGAGACTTGTACATTAAATGAGCATTAAAAACCTTGTAGTTATTCTGGGTAAACGGCTAAATAAGAATGAATTGACTGCAGAAGGGCGGAGTAGAGTTGAAGCTGCCATCGATTATTTGGCAAGTCGCTCAAATGACAAAGTGGCGGTCGCGTTTTGTGGTGGTGTCACACCGGGACAAACTCTGTCTGAAGCCGAAGTGATGTATGAGTACTTCTTGCAACTCGAGAGTCAGCTTGAATCACCTTTGAGCATCCAAGCTCGGTTATTAGAGAAAAAATCAACCAATACGATAGAGAACATCCACAATTTGGCGTTGGAGCTTATTGAAAGCGGCTTGTTGGAAAATAGCCAGCAACTGAATGTGGTATTTGTGTCCAATGACTATCACTTGCAGCGGATTTTTGAGATCCAATCGTTAATGGATGAACAAGGGCTACTTAAAGTGCTCGAAGAGCGCTGTGGTCAATTGGGGGTGGCTCTGAAGATTGATCGAAATATTGAACAGCATGTTGTGGTGGCATACCCGCATACGACAGTTCAAGCACAGCTGTTTCTATTAATTGATTGCTTAACGACGTACCGTGTCTATCTTGAAGGTATAGTCGCAGGTCGCTTTGTTGGGCAACAAGAGCAGACCCGCAAAGCACCTGCTCAGTTAGGGCTAGAAGCGATCGACAAAGCTGTACAACTTTCAGCGACTGCTCAGTTTAGCTTGCTGCATTCGCTATTACCTCTGTTGCAAAACTGTATTAGGCAGACTCCAGTAGGGACAGACAAAGAAAAAGTCAGAGAGTACCTCGCGTTGCTGGATACAAATCTGACTTTGCTGAATCGTTACTTGGATCCAGAACAAGACCTGGATACTCGCTGGTGGCGCTCAGGCCACTAGAGATAGAGAGGCTAGCTTTCTGTTTCTTGCTCATGATGTTGGCGGTAATACTCCCACTGTTCAATACGGTCGCCATTTTCAAAGACACAGTAAGTCGTGCGCTGAGCATTTTCTGTTACTCTATCAAGCTCAGCCCCTTGCTGAACACAATACACAGCAGCTGGGTTAGCCATTGAAACACGTTCGGACTCACTGTACTGGTCGTACTCGCTTGCACAACCCCCTAAAACCAAAGTGAACATTGCCATCAAGCCAATTATTTTCATGCTATCTCCTTAGCAAGGTTAGGAAGCTCTTTTAATGAGTATATTTTAGAATCAGGAAAAATCCGTGATTTTTGAAGCAACAGATTGAATTGGTATGATAATTCGACAAGTTTCGATCTATTTTGAGTGTTGGATCAAGCTTGAAATACCAACTATTTCTTTTGGACTGACTCCTATGAATTAGGGCGAAATTCAATCCATACCTGATTGTGATATCATGCCGCCAAATTTTGCAGAGCTATAACGATAATGAGACACCTAAAAACAACGATTCATCCTGACATTGAGCACTTAGACGACCAAACCGTGTACAAGCGTAACGCCGCTCGCGCTATTGTGCTGGATGGTGAGAACATTCTGATGCTATATACAGAGCGTTACCACGACTACACCATTCCTGGGGGCGGCCTAGATGAAGGTGAGGACGTTATCGCGGGCATGGTTCGTGAGCTGCAAGAAGAGACAGGTGCTCAGAATATTCATGGCATTAAGCCATTTGGTATTTTTGAAGAGTTTCGTCCTTGGTATAAAGATGATGCCGACATCATGCATATGATCTCCTACTGCTACACCTGTAAAATTGATAGCGAATTGGGTGATACAGCGTACGAAGATTATGAAGTGAAGAACGGAATGAAGCCGGTTTGGATCAACATCCATGACGCTATCGCTCATAACGAAAAAACCATGGCAGAAAGCCCTAAGAAAGGCATGAGCATTGAGCGTGAGACCTTTCTACTGCATTTGGTTGCTAAAGATATGCTGTAATTCACAAGCTTACTTGGGGTAGCTGTTATAGTGCTGCCCCAAATATCACTACTTTTTAGCTTACGTTCCGACTCCTCTTATTGTCTTCCAACCTATCTCCTGAACTTCTTCAACCTCTGTTCTATTACTCCTCATGTCGCATATTTGTAATGTTTAGCGATATTCGCTCGATCTTATAACGATAAATGATATAAGTTCTCAACATTGCCTTTTATGTCAATGAATTAAGTGATAATCATCCGGTAACCATTGGGTGGTTTTCGTAAAGAAGTTTTGGTTAATACCGTTAGGGTTATACGTTATTGCATATGAGAGAGAACAAAATGAAGAAAGTCGTTATTGCGTTAATGTTGTTGTTACCATTGCCTTTATCAGCAAGTGAGTCTTCTAAGCAAGAAAAAGTGGATGCGTTAATTGAAGTCATGAATATGAACGAGTTGTTAGATTCAATGCACATTCAAGTTCAGAACATGATCAACAACATGCACCAACAGTTAGAAATTAAAGAATCAGAGAGACCACTGTTTGACGAGTATCACAAAAAAGTGGGTGTAGTGATGCAAGAGCAGCTAAGTTGGGAGCAGTTTGAACCAATGATGTTGGACATCTATAACCAACACTTTTCTGAGGAAGAGATCAGCGCAATGCTAGACTTCTATCGCTCTGAAATGGGGCAAAGTATTCTCAACAAGATGCCGGTGGTCATGCAAGAATCCATGGTCACGAGTCAAAAGATGGCACAGCGAATGATGCCGGAAATTCAAGCACTTACTGAAGAGTTTCACAAGAAACTGCAAGAGCACCGCAAGCAAGAACAGCAGACTCAATAATAACTTCAGCGGTGAATTGATCGCCAAGAGAACAAAACTATTGGTGAGTATTACAACTACGTTGGAAATAGCTAGGAGGTCATATGGATTTGGTGCTCTACAGTGCTGCTGACTAGAAAGCACCTCTTTTCTCCTTTGGTCAAATTTCTGTGCCAAGGTTTTTGTGCGCTTGCTATCAATCACATTTTCTTTTCTTATCTTTATCGTGATGCGTATAACAGAATCTGACATTTCCGGTAACGTTCCCGACAATGTCAGATACTATCCGTCTCAAGGTTACAATTCTGATGTTTTTTATTATTAATATGCAACAAACCATCGGAATATCATCCGTTTTCTATTCGTAAATAGCCTGAAAATTTTATTGGGAACGTTTGCAATTATTCTTAATATTATTACGTGGGACAAAGGATATGAAAAAACATAATTTAGCAATGGCTGTAGCAATCAGCTTGATAGCTTTACCAGCGATGGCATCAACAGAGGTCTCTGAATTAGAACAGCGAATCAACGAGTTAGAGAAAAGAATCGAACAAACTGAACAGGTCGCAGTGGCAGCCGATGAGAAGGCGTCGACATTTGAGTTTCACGGCTATGCACGCTCTGGACTGTTAATTAACGATGATTTAAATGGCGCGACAGGTACAGGACCATACATGACAGCAGCAGGAGCTATTGGTGCACCAATAGGCCGCTTAGGGGTTGAAGACGATCATTACTTAGAAGCGAATTTGATTCACAAGCGCTTTGCTGAGGATGGTTCAAGTGCGTTATTTAGAATCATGCTTGCGGATAGCACTGAAACAAATAATGAATGGACGGCCACCGAAAGCCAATTGAACGTACGTCAGGTCTATTCTGAATTGAACAACTTAGCGATCTTCTCTGACTCAGAGGCATTTTCTGAGGCGACGTTCTGGGCGGGTAAGCGATTCGACAGAGATAACTTTGATATTCACTTCTTTGACTCTGATATCGTATTCCTATCGGGTACTGGTGCAGGTGTTTACGACGTTCAATTGAATGAGAGATGGAAGACTAACTTTTCGATTTATGGTCGTGATTTTGGCGAGATAGATAGTCCATCAACTGATGTTGAAAACTACATTGCGACGATGAACAATCGTATTGGGCAGTGGCAATTTATGTTGAGTGCAATGACCTCGGCAGACAACAGTGATCGTACTGATGGCGCCGCTGATCACGGTGAGCACGCAATGCTCGCTTTTCACGCAGAGACCTTCTATGGAATGAGCGAAGGTTTCTCAAAAACTGGCTTCATTGTTGGTAGCGGTTTGGGTGCTGAGCTGAAGGGCATCGGGTCAAATGGTGATCTGTTAGATGATGCGAAAGCCGTACGCCTATTCAGTTATGGTGTCACACGCTTTGCTGATAATTGGCGCGTTGCTCCAGCGTTTATGGCTGAACGCAGTCAAGATCGCTTAGAGAAAAGTGATGAATATACATGGGCATCACTCAACGTAAGATTGGCTCAAGAGTTTAATGAGAACTTTGAAATGGTGTATGAGGGTTCATACCAATTTATGGATCTTGATAATTCTGTCGAACAAGCGAGTGGTGGGTTTTACAAAGCGACCATTGCTCCGACTTTGAAGCTTTCAACCAGTACTGGCTTTTTTGATCGTCCCGAACTACGTTTTGCTGTGAGCTATGTTGACTGGAGTGATGAGCTAAATGGTTATGCGATCAGTCAGGAACCAGATGCATCAACGATGGGTGATGGCGGTGAAGTGTTGTTCGCACTTCAGATGGAAACTTGGTTCTAATAGTAGCGATTAATGATTAAGGTAAAAGTGCCAACCGTAGAGGTTGGCATTTTTTATAAATAAAAAGAATAGCGTTTTTGGGTTCAACCTTTGTTAAATTTACTAGCAAGACTGCCTATCAATACTTTGAAAGGTAAGCACCATCTTACTCATCTCGAATCCTTTATTTGAAATTCTCTCTAACAGCAGTTTTGCGCCATTTTCTCCTGCTTTATCAAAAGCATAATTGAATGTAGACAGGGTAGGAGTACAGACTGACGCGAGTTCATCGTCACCAACACCAAGTACGAAAATATCTTTCCCAGGCTCAAGTTTAGCTTCTTGAATGGCCCTCATGGCACCAATCGCTATACGGTCAGTTGCACAAAATAGTCCGTCTAATTTCGGGAACTTCTTGAGGTGTTCCTTGGCTAGGTCGTAACCTGACTCAATCGTAAAATCGCCTCGGGCATGGAATTTTAACTCAAGGTCATTGTGTTTGAGGGCATCTTTAAAACCTTGAGATCTTTGCTTATCAACGGCGATGTCGTCGCCTTGAACGCCAATAAAGCCTAGTGTTTGACACCCTTTATCAACCAGTCTATTTCCAGCTTCAAAGCCAACACGAGTATCGTCATGAACGATGCTAGGTATGTTGAACATTGAACCATCTTGACCAACCAACACCACTGGAACAGCCGAGCCTTGAATTGCTTTTACTAGCGTTTTATCTAAGTGAGTGGCGTATAGAATGATCCCTTCCACTCGCTTTTGATTGAAGATATGGATGTACTCCAACTCTTTTTGATGCGCTTGATGAGTACTGGCCAACAAAACATGCTTGCCGGCTTGTTCAAGCACCGCCGTTAAGCCGTCAACGCCTTGTGATGTGGCGTGAGAAGACACGCGTGGAACAATGACTCCAACAAGGTTTGTTTTGCGAGATTTAAGGTCTTTAGCGACTTGATTCGGAACATAGCCACACTCTTCTACGGCTTTGCGCACTTTGATCTTCGTCGCTTCTTTTACGCCATATTCATCATTAATAACACGTGAAACTGTCGACTTTGAGACGCCAGCTAGAAGTGCAACATCGTGCAGACTTGCCATTCACACTATCCATTCATCTATTTTTTGGGATTGTTTGCAAAGAGATGAGACTCGTTGCTTAGGTTAATAGGGATTTTAACCCTGCCCGAGTCATTTGGGGAGATAATTTAAAGATCTTTCTCACACTCTTGAGGAGATATCTTTGATCATTTGTTACTAATCAGCAAAAATTCTTTTTGCAAACGTTCCCGAAAGTATCACAAGGCTCAAATTAGTAATCCAATGGGGTATGAAATGAATTATCCAGCAGTAGCAAAAGAGCTAATCACTTTACTAGGTGGCAAGAGCAATATTACCGCTCTCGCACACTGTGCAACGCGTTTACGCCTAGCTGTAGCAGATGAAACAAAAATCGATGAGCAAGCTATCGATAATCTTGAAGGGGTAAAAGGTCAGTTCAAAGTAGCAGGTCAATACCAAATCATTTTCGGTTCGGGAATTGTTAACCAAGTTTACGCCGAGCTGGCTAAGTTGACGGGCATGAGTGAGATGTCGACCAATGATGTCGCATCTGCGGGTGCCAACAAACAGAATATTGTTCAAAGAGCGGTAAAAGGACTCTCTGATATTTTCGTTCCGATTATTCCAGCAATTGTTGCTGGTGGTTTGTTGATGGGTATCTATAACTTATTGACAGCGCAAGGTTTGTTTATTGATGGGCAATCTTTAATTGATGCTAATCCTGGGCTAACTGACCTTGCGAATATGATCAATACTTTCGCTAATGCGCCTTTTGTTTATTTACCTATTCTATTAGCGTTCTCGGCAAGTAAGAAGTTTGGTGGTAATCCATATCTAGGAGCTGCATTAGGTATGTTGATGGTACACCCTGAGCTGCTGAATGGCTGGGGTTTCGGCGGTGCTGCTGTATCCGGAAATATTCCTGTTTGGAACATTATGGGTTTTGAAATCCAGAAGGTTGGCTATCAAGGCTCAGTACTTCCGGTTCTTGTTTCAGCGTTCATTCTGGCTAAGGTCGAATTAGGATTACGAAAGGTGATTCCTTCGGTGCTGGATAACCTTTTAACGCCGCTATTGGCTATTTTTATTGCGGGTCTACTGACGTTCACCGTTGTTGGTCCATTCACGCGTGATATCGGCTTCCTATTAGGTGATGGACTAAACTGGCTTTACAACTCGGCTGGCTTTGTTGGAGGTGCGGTATTTGGTTTGATTTACGCGCCGTTCGTTATTACGGGTATGCACCACAGCTTTATCGCGATTGAAACACAGTTACTAGCCGATATAGCAATCACCGGTGGTACATTTATCTTCCCAATTGCAGCTATGTCAAACGTATCTCAAGGTGCAGCAGCGCTTGCGGTTGGCGTCATGAGCAAAGACAAAAAGATGAAAGGGATTGCGATTCCATCTGGTGTTACTGGCCTACTAGGTATTACCGAGCCTGCTATGTTTGGGGTAAACCTAAAACTGCGTTACCCGTTCATCGCCGCTGTGTGTGCTGCTGCTCTATCGAGTGCCTTTATTACAATGTTCAACGTGAAAGCGCAGGCACTAGGTGCAGCGGGCTTACCAGGTATTATCTCAATTTCTCCTGAGTATATTGGTTACTACATCGTTGGTATGATCATCGCGTTTATTACGGCGTTTGTACTGACAGTGGTTCTTGGTATGCGTGAACAAGTAAAGCAAAAGCGTAAGGTGACGGCTTAAATTTGAACTCCTTAAAGGTGGGATTCCCCCAATTCCACCTTTTTCCTAAATTGTTGGGGAGCTAGCCAAGAGCGTTATTTTGGCTAGCCTTTTTTGTATTTTTTTCATTGATAGGAGCAACTGTTCATGGCCGCTCAATTATCAATATGTTTGTTTCAAGGTAAGCATGATGAATCAAGTATGGGTAACAGGCGATGCCGTTGTTGACTTAATTCCCGACTCCGACTCGACACTATTGAAATGTCCAGGTGGTGCGCCTGCTAATGTCGCGGTTGCCGTTTCTCGTCTGTCTGGCAAAAGTGCTTTCTTTGGGCGAGTCGGAGATGATCCGTTTGGTCGTTTTATGAAGACGACACTGACCAAAGAAAATGTAAATGCCGATTTTCTGGTTCAAGATCCAACACACAGAACATCAACGGTAGTGGTTGACTTGGATGATGATGGTGAGCGCAGCTTTACCTTTATGGTTAAGCCAAGTGCCGATCAGTTTATGGTCAACGATGATATTCCAAGCTTTCAACAAGGTGATTGGTTACATGTCTGCTCTATTTCTCTGGCTAATGAACCAAGCAGAAGCAGTACATTTGAAGCAATTGATAGGATCAAACGCGTCGGTGGCTATGTGAGTTTCGACCCAAACTTGCGCGAAGAGGTATGGGCGAATCCGTCTGAAATAAAAAGTACTGTAATGAAAGCTGTGGCACTGGCTGATGTCGTCAAGTTCTCTGAAGAGGAATTAGTGCTTTTGACTGGTTCTCAATCGGTTGAACAAGGTCTAAATGCTATCGCTGATTTTGACAACACGCTCATTTTGGTTACGCAAGGTGCCAAGGGAGTGTGGCGAATCTTTGAAGGTTCAGGAAAGCGAGTAACAGGTCAAGTCGTACAGCCAGTTGATACGACTGGTGCTGGTGACGCCTTCGTCGGTGGCCTGCTCGCAAGACTTTCTCAACAGCAACATTGGGATAATCTCGCCACGATCGATAAAGCGATCGAGTGGGCAAATGGCTGCGGTGCACTTGCAACAACGCAAAAAGGTGCCATGACTGCACTCCCTACCCAAGAAGAACTTATTCAGTTCATCCACTGCGAACAATCGTAGTCAACGAGAATTGAGAGCAACGCATGAACGTAAATAGTAATTGGACTTTAGAACAAAGATATCGCCGCTTAGAACAACTCACATCGCAAGAAGTGGCTGAAATGAAGAGCGCTCGAATCGCTGACCCGGGTTTTCCTAGTTACCACATAGCGCCAAAATTTGGGTTACTTAACGATCCAAATGGACTCTGTTATTTTAATAATGAACACCATATCTTCTATCAATGGACTCCGGTGGGTCCAGTACATGGTATGAAATACTGGTACCACGTCTCTACCAAAGACTTTATACATTTCACCGATCATGGAGTTGGGCTAAAGCCCGGTGACGATTACGACTCTCACGGGCTCTATTCAGGTGGGGCGCTTGTTGATAATGAGCAAGTATTGCTTTTCTTTACCGGCAACAAACGCGACCAAAATTGGGTTCGAGAGTCGACTCAGTGTTTTGCAACTATGACAACAACAGGTTGCATTGATAAGCAGGGTGTTATTATAGAAAATGACCATTATACAGAGCATTTTCGTGACCCTAAAGTATGGAAAAAAGATGACCAGTATTTCATGGTTGTGGGTGCTCAAACACCAGATAAACGCGGCTCAATGGTGTTATATCAAAGTCTAGATTTAAAAACTTGGCAGCATAAAGGGCCGATCAAAACCCGTTACCAAGATTTCGGTTACATGTGGGAATGCCCAGATTTTTTTGAAATTGGTGATAAATCAATCATGCTGTTTTCTCCGCAAGGTGTGTCATCCTCCAATGCCTATGATTTTAAAAACATCTACTCGGTCGCTTACATCGTTGGCGACAAATTAAACCTAGATTCAATGGAGCTTGAGGGCCACCAAGATATCATTCAACCTGATTATGGCTTTGATTTCTATGCTCCCCAGACTTACTTGGACGAACAAGGTCGCCGTATTTTGATTGCTTGGGTTGGTTTACCTGATATTGATACTCCATCGGTTAAGAATCAGTGGGCAGGTATGCTTTCACTACCACGTGAGTTGCGTTTGAAAGAGGGTTACCTAGTTCAATCATCTCTCAGTGAACTCGATGAGTTGAAAGGCAAGCGAGAAGTTTTCTCTGGAACACACGTGTTGAAACAAACAAGTTTCATGCTTCGTTTGGAATTCGAAAGTGATGAGTTTGCTTTAGAGTTCAGAAATGAAGGTGGCGACAAGGTAACCTTTAGTGCCGACGAAAATGAGTTTGCTCTCGATCGCAGCCAAATGTCTCAGAACTATGCTCATGAATTTGGAGATGTGCGAAAAGCACCAAGGTTGAGCAAAAGGCAAGTGATTGATGTCTACGTTGATAATTCAGTGATGGAAATTTTCATCAATGGTGGTAAACATACCATGACCAGTCGCTTCTTCATTGATGATCTACAGTTGGTCACTGAACAAGGTACAAAGCGAGCTTGTTACTACTCTATGCAATCTGTGACCGGGTTGTTCGATCAAGAAAGAATCGACTAGAGCCTTCAGTATTCGCGAATATAATCGTATGGAGAACGACCTTCAAGCCGTTGTGCTTGAAGGTCATTTTTGTCCTATGGTATTAAACAGAGCGTTACTTTCCGTTTAACTTCAACGCTGAGAATGTCACGCTGTTGTAGTCACCATTCTTCTTATCCGTTGCGAAGTCACCCGTACCCGCACAACCCGGCCCCCAAATTGGGTGAGAATCGTTCACGCTACACTGACCATACGCACCTGCTTTGAAGTAGAAGTCATCTTCTGCGTAACCGGTTGGAAAATCCTTGTCGTCGATACCTTTACTCAGGTCAATTTCATATTTCACCGTGTCATGACGTGCGGTCTCAAAAGTTAGATACATCATGGTCTCTTTGACTTCGACACGGTAGCTAAACTCTTCACCTAACTTGATGCCTGCCTTGCCTGGTTCTTGCTGATTTTCCCAAGTGTTGCCCCAAACTGGGTAAGCAATATCCTCACGGTTTGGATCTTTCTTCGCTAAGTTACGCTCGTAGTTCCAGAATACCGAGCCGTATTCATGGCCCGGAAATTTTTTATAGAAGATTTTTAATGGTTCGTTACCGTGTCCATAACCTGTTTTCGCTTTAATGAGTTCGTCGTGTTTTTTCGCGTGAATCTGTCCCACGACGACAGAGTGTGCCGGGTATTTCTCTGGGTGTTTAGCATTGACTGAGACATGATCGACTTTGAGAGTCGCTTCGAGCGTTCCGCCAACGGCGCTGTATTGATCTGCTTGAGGATGGCTAGAGAGCGCCCATTGATTGAGTTTTCCGTCAGTAAGGATGTTGTCAAAGTTAGCGCCGCGCGGCATTTGGCGTAGTTCAGAGCGTGCGTTCTTCGAATTTTTAGTCGTGATCGCCTTGTTATGTACCTCAAATACAAGGTGTCCATCTTTGTTTAGGAAGAAAAAGTCCTCATGAGAGTAGCTTAGCATGGCGACACCCTCGATCTCGTCGATGCGCCCGTCTTCATTGATGTCAGAAGGGATTGTGATCTTCCAGTTTCGCATATCAAACTTATCGGCAGGAACAGCATGAGATACGCCATTGTTAACTACTTCAGCCATAGAGGTTAGAGGCATAGATAGTAGGATAGATGCGGCAATTAGGGTTCTTTTGTTCATTATTGGTACTCTTATTATGTAATATTGTCATACATAATAGTTATCATTGAGTTAAGAAAAAGACTTGATCGTCCTATGTGTAAATAAGATCACATATTTTTTTGAAATTGATGTACTCACTGTGAGAGATGTCTGACTGTTTTCACTCCCGACTTGGGTGGCTTTTGAAGCTTACTAACAAGACCATGCATAGCCGACTTTTGGATTTTAATTATAGTTGACCTTGTCAACTAGTTGCTTTTGGGTTACCTTTGTACTGTAAACGTTAACCCTCATCGACACTGGTTGATAACGCTCCCCAAAGGCTCAAATAAAGACCTATATGACTAAGTCTCAGTTTTTCGCGCACTACCTGCGTTTGAATCGTAAGTCTTACCTGCTTGCGATTGTTTTCATATTTCTCGTTAACTGGCTGCAGGTCGAGATCCCTCGCTACATCCAGTTGGCGATTGATCTCATCGATGATGCGTCGGTGGCAGGTCATGATCAGCTGAAAACGTATATTGCGATCATAGTGGTGATGTCGGTGTCGATGATCATTGTGCGGACTTGGTCGCGTATCTATGCGCTTAATCCAGGGCGAATAACCGAAGCTTCTCTCAAAAACACACTGCTAGAAAAGCTCAATCGGTTACCAAACAGTTTCCACTCTCAGTTTGCCTCTGGACGTTTAATCTCAATCATTAACAATGACTTGCAAGGTGTGCGTTTGTTGTTTGGTGTTGGATTTTTGCAGTTTTTCAACGCGTTATTAGCGTTGTCTTTAACGCCGTTGTGGATGTGGCGCATTTCTCCCGAACTTACGATGTATTCAGTGATTCCGATTATTATCGCGTTTGTTATTTTCCGCGTGGGTTTTGTGAGAATGAAATCGCTGCATATGGAGCATATGAAGCGATTACAGAACTTGTCTGCACAGTTGATGAGTTACCTATCGGGCATCGATTTGATAAAGAGCCAACAAATGTCACCGTGGGTGAGAGCAGAAACTGAAAAGCTTAATCAGATGTTGTTGCAATGCAGAATCAAGATCACACGCATTCAAGTGTTCTTTATGCCTGTTTTAGATTATGCCAATGACCTAATGAAGATCCTGATTCTTGGTTTAGGTGGCTACATGCTCGTTAATCAAGAGCTTACGCTAGGTGAGATTACAGCTTTCTTAACTTATTCGGTACTGTTAGCCATGCCTCTGATGCAGCTAGGGCGTATTGCGACCATTTATCAGCGTGGCATTGTGGGCATCACCAGTGCACAAACCATTTTGAATGCGAAGGTGCCTGAACGGGATGAAACGACGTTAACTACCGATGAAGTTGCAGCACTGAAAGGCCAAACGCTGTCAGTAAGAAACCTCAGTTTTCAATACGAAGGTGAAGAGCGTTTAGTGTTGAATGACATCAGCTTTGATATTCCGGCAGGTAAAAAAGTAGGGGTACTCGGTAGTATTGGATCAGGTAAAACGACATTGGTCAACTGCTTGAATCATCATTTAGATGTGACAGCGGGGAGCGTGTTTCTGGGCGACAAAGACATCACTGAGTTTTCGCGTAACGATTTGCGCCGCTACGTTAAAACCGTGACTCAAGACCCATACCTGTTTTCAGCAACGGTAGAAGAGAACATTCGATTTGGCAGCACTCAGGCTGACATTGCCAAAGAGCAAGTGGATGAAGTGTTGAACCTTAGCCAGCTTGCGAATGATGTGGCACGTCTTGAAATGGGCGACCAAACCTTGGTGGGAGAGAAGGGCATCATGCTATCTGGTGGGCAGAAGCAACGCTTGAGTATTGCGCGTGCACTACTAGAGCCTGCTGACTTGATCATCATGGATAACGTCCTCTCAGCTGTCGATTATGAAACCGAAAGAAAGATTCTAGAAGGGCTGTTTAAACGCCTAGAGAATCAATCGGTGCTGGTGGTTTCGCATCGTGTCAACGCACTAGAGTACATGGACGAGATCATCGTCTTAAATCAAGGAAAAGTGATCGCTAAAGGCGCTCATTCAACTCTGCTAAAAACATGTCCTTACTACTATGAGACGTGGCAATTACAGCAAAATGAAGCGGAGGCAGCGGCATGTTAAAAGGCGTTGATATTAAATATCTCAAACACTTCCTGCAGTTTGCGAAGAAGTACAAGCGTACCGCATTTATCGGTATTGCGATGCTGCCGCTCACCATTATGACGAGTTTGCTGTTTCCGTGGCTGATCATTCAAGTCATCGACGTTCAATTGAGTAATGGTAATATCGATGGCTTGCTGGAATATGTGTTCTACCTGGTAGTAGTACTTATCGTCAGCTATGTGGTTGATACGACATACTCGTACAACCTTAGAAAAACAGGGCAGCTGACCATCACAGATATGCGCTCGGTGCTGTTTGCTCGTGTTCTCAAATTGCCACGTAGCTACTTTGATAACACACCGATTGGCATTACGTTGTCACGTCTAACCAGCGACCTCGAAACCATTGGTGAAACCTTCATTCAATCTGTGGTCGGTTTAGTAAAAGACACGCTCAATACGCTCGCTTTGATTGGGATGATGTTTTACATCGATTGGAAGCTCACTTTGATTGTATTAGTGGTGATGCCACCGGTGATGTACTTGACGGTGTTTGTCCGAAACAAGCTGCGTCAGATGCATCTGATTACCCGTTCGACATTGGCACGCGGAATTGGTTTTCTACAAGAAGCCTTGTTAGGCATGAAAACCGTTCAGCTGTATCGTGCTGAAGAAGCCGTCGAGAAAAGATTCAAAGGCTATACCGACGAGTTTTTGAGAGCACAGAAGAAGATCAATAAGTACGATGCGATTCTATTCTCGGTGATCTCCGGTGTCACCTCGATAACCATTGCATTGATGATTTGGTTTGGCTCAGAGCAAGTTCTACAAGGCAGCTTGACTCTGGGTGTATTGATCGCTTTCATCAATACCTTAGAGAAAGTGTTTGTTCCGATTCGTGACTTTACCTCGCAAATCGCCTCAATTCAGAGCTCGTTTGCAGCTTTTGACCACATTGAAGAGCTGTTTGTTGAGCCGACAGAGGAGCAGGGGAAAAAACTACTGCCGTCACACCAAGTTGAAGAGCAACTACGTGACTTTGTGAGTTTGGAATTTAAGAATGTCAGCTTCCGTTATAAGCCGGACGCACCATATGTACTCAAGGATGTCTCTTTCGTTTTAGAGAAAGGCTATCAGATTGCGTTAGTAGGTTCGACAGGTTCTGGTAAGTCGACGATCATGCGTTTGATTTCGAAAACCTATCAGAATTATGAAGGCAGCATTCTGCTTAACGGCATCGAGTTGTCAGATATTTCAATGGAAGACTCAGCGCACCTGTTTTCATTGATGATGCAAGACGTACATCTTTTTGAAGAGAGTGTTCATTTCAATATCGCTCTAGGTAAAGAGCACGTTTCGCGTGAACAAGTTGAGCAAGCTGCGCGTTATGTGTATGCGGACCAGTTCATTCAGCAGTTGCCTGATGGGTATGATTTCCATCTTGATAAGAACGGCTCGAATCTGTCTGTGGGTCAGACACAATTGCTCTCATTTGCTCGTGCGGTAGCGCAAGGTGGGCAGGTAATGATGCTCGATGAAGCAACCAGCTCGGTTGATTTGATAACGGAAAATCTGATCCAAAAAGCAATGCAAAAGCTGTTCAAAGAGAAGACAGTGATTGCCATTGCACACCGCCTGAGTACCGTTCGTCACTCCGACATGATTTTGGTGTTAGAGAAGGGTGAGATCGTTGAACGAGGTAATCACAGACAATTGGTTGACCACAACGGTGTATATGCAGGGCTACTCAATGAGTCCATCGTAGAAACCAGCGAACCACAAGTGGTTGGAGCGTAATAGTTCCCCAACATTATAAAAATGCAATCAACCTAAAGGATTGCAGAGCATTACTTATGGTTAAATAGTTGAGTTGATGGTCGTTAAACGATAGATCTGTCATTAACAAGCAAGAAAAAATACCTGGTTTTGTATCAAGGAGATGGCCGAAATAAACATATTTTACTTCGGGAAATATGTTATTCTCTCGATACTACTAAAGGAGTGTTTTTAAAACACTGAAATGTATACGAGCAACAGCCGAGTGCTTGTGTCAGTCACTTTCTGGCGAATATGGAATAGAGAATGTTGTTGGAAGAAGTTGTAGAAATTATTGAGTTGACCGATTCAGATCATTTAGTTCAAGCAATGGAATTGTTTAATGAACATGGTTTTGTTCATGCTGAGCAGCTGCCGTTTATGAAGGTGGTGTTTGATACCGCTCCTGAGCACTTAGCTATGAAGCTCTCTCAAGTTGGCTTTAAGGGTAAAGTTGAGATTGTGAAAGCAGAAGGTGAATCGGATTATATTGTGTTTGATGCTGCGCGTACCGAGTCAGAGGGTGCAGTCAATTGGAGCAAGAGTGCTTAAGTCTTTTTGAACGACAAAGCAGGACTTTTATCATTATTTGAGGTTAACACAGTGACAACAGCGACTACTTCATCAACTGAACATCTGTCTAACGAGCATGCCTTATTGGGCGCAGCACTGCTTGCAGCGCAAAAGGTTGAGTTCTCACTTTATACCGTGATTGCTAAATTGGTGACTACAGATAGCAATGCTCATGAACGCCAAGCGATTGAACTTAATGCCGATACTTTTTTGAAAGGCAGCAGTAGTGACTTGTCATTAGTTCTCGATCTTTATTATCAAGTATTTGGCAACAAAATACCGCTTACGAAGGCAGAAGTGAGTGATTTTGTTTTTAATCGTAACCTTATTTCGCGAAATTATTGGCGTGCTACTGGCGCGAACGTCAAGTGTGGAGAAAAGTTAGGTAACCCAGAGCTCTACTTATCTGAGTTTGTCGCTAAATGCGAAGCTTGGTTACACAAACTCGCTTAACTCTGTTTTAAGTCTATTTAAGCGAATTGAAGTTAAAGAAAACCACGGAGTCGTGGTTTTTTTGTACCTGAAATCTAAGAGAGAGACGATTTTCTGAGCGGCTTAAGGCGTATGTTAAAAATTAGATTGACTTGGCTTCTCGACTAGCGAATTACACCATTTCCATATAGAGTGACCTAATATCAAGATGTATAAAGGAATAAGCAATGCTAAGAGTGGTTTGGTTAGTGATAATGGCTATTTTGCCTATGATGAGTTCTGCGTCTGAAGAGACACGATACTCTGAACAGGAGTACCTAGATAGACCGTTGATGGAACGTTACATCTTGGACGAACTCAAGTCTCTGCGAATTGACCAGCAAGACCTTGAGCGCAGAATGACCATTCAAATCACCGATCGTGAGCTAGAGGTGGCGGACAAGTCGCTCAACTATGCAAACGTCACCGTAACTTATTTCTTCTATATCATCGCGGGTGTTGCTTCTTTGATCGCTTTGATTGGTTGGCAATCGCTCAAAGAAATCAAACACAACACCAAAGAGATGGCCGATCAACGGTTGGATAAGATTGCTCAAGAGTACGAGAAGAAGTTTGTCGCACTCGAGAGAGACTTAAAACGTAAAACTCGCATTATCTCTGAAAACAATCGCGAGATTGAGATCATCAATGAAGTACACAACCTTTGGTTGAGAGCCCAGAACCAGCAAACTCCCGAGCAGAAACTTGAGATCTATGATGATATTCTTAAGATCCGTCCTGGTGACTTAGAAGCTCTGACTTATAAAGCGGATGCAGCGATGGAGATGCAAGAATTCCATTGGGCAATGAGCTTGTGTAACCGAGTATTAGAAGTGGACCACCAAAACGCGCACGCGCTATACCAACGTGCTTGTGCATACGCGCGTTTAGGTTCTGAAGTCCAAGCTATTGAAGATCTAAAACGTTCAATAGAAGCGAGTGCCTCAATGCGTGATCTTATCTCGGATGAAACCGACTTTGAAATGTTACGAGGTTTGGAAGGTTTTGAAGCGCTACGTGAAGAGCAATAGTGCTGTAAACTAGCCCTTTGGTGATGTTATCAAAGGGCTTTGTTGAATTAATCGACGACGACAGCGGTACCACTGGCTGAAACCATGAGCATGCCGTTGCCTTGACCTAACACTTCGTAATCAATGTCGACACCGACAACAGCGTTTGCACCCAGCTCTTGAGCTTTTTGTTCTAGTTCTTGGAACGCATAAGAACGCGCTTTTTCGAGCTCTTTTTCATAAGTGCCAGAGCGACCACCTACGAAGTCTCGAATGCCTGAAAACATATCTTTAAACACGTTAACACCGAGGATAGCTTCTCCGGCAATCACCCCTTTGTATGCGACGATGCGTTTTCCTTCAATTGACTGAGTTGTTGTCACGATCATAATGCTGTTTCCTTATCGGTTTAATCTGTGTGATTAGAGCTAAATTGCTCCCTTAACCATGCTCTTAGTTTTAGCACACTTTCATTTTTAAGTTTGTTATCGGAACAAACAAAATAATAGTCCTGATGCGGGTTTGAAACGGGTGCGCTAATTTCGACTAAGGCTCCATGCTTTATATCGTCACGCACAAATAGTCGGTGAGTGACAAGTATACCAAGAGAGCGTGTCGCGGCTTGTACCGCCTGAATGGACACATCGAAGGAGAGGTTAGTACTGAAGAGTGGCATGGGCAGTCTGTGTGCATCGCACCATACTTGCCAATCGTGCTCTCTACGTGGGTTAAACACGCCAATGACGGGGTAGGTTTTGATCAGATCTTCCATCGATTGCGAACCCTGTTCACTGACTAAATTAGGGCTGGCTACTAGCACCAGCTCATCATCTCCAAGTTTTTCACAGTAGTAATCTTGCCACTCTCTCGGTTTTCCATGTACCAAGGCAATATCGACTCCTTCTTGCTCGAGATCGAAATAACCAATTCGGTTGGAGAGTCGAATATCTAGGCTCGGTGAGTTGTGTTGCAACATAGGAACCCGGGGTATCCACCAGTGTAGCGCCAAGGAGTTGACCATATTGACGGTCAATCTGTTCTCTTTAGGTGTGTTGGCTAGCTGATCTGTTGCATCGACAATTTGTTCAAGCGCGGGCGCGACTTTTCGATAGTAGCGCTTACCATCAGTGTTGAGAACGACACGTCGTCCAACACGCTGGAATAGAGGCTTATTAACTTGCTGCTCTAACGACTTGATCGCTTGGCTCACTGCAGAGTGGCTAACAAACAGAGCTTTAGCGGCCTCGGTCATGCTACCTGTCTCTGCAACTGCGACAAAAGCGTAGATTGATTTCAATGGAACGAGTTTCTTCATAAGTAAGTTTTCCTTACAGTTATGGTTAATATTACTCGCTATTTTTTGTTGTGTCAGCCTTCTAGAATAAAGCGCATAGGAGGTGATAATTATGTCTGATATTACCAAGGCCACCCTGTTTATGGTGGTGTCTACATTTAGTCTGTCAGTTGGCGGGCTTGCAGCGAAATACCTCGCTGAGATCATGCCAGTAACCTTGCTCGTTTTTTCTAGATTCTTCTTTCCTGGTCTGATTTTATTGTCTTTCTTAGTTTTCGTGCGATTGCGTAAACCTAGTCGCACGTTACTCAAGCCCATTGTCTCTAGAGCTTTGTGCATGACGGCTTGTCAGCTCTGTTTTTTATCATCACTGCAGAGCTTAACTTTGGTTGAGAGTATCGTTTTGTTTAGCACTGGACCTTTGTTTATCCCGGTGTTAGAAAAATTAATATTTGGCGTGAAATTCAACCCAAGGACTTTAGTTTGTTTAGGGATGACGTTTACCGGTGTTGTACTGATGGCGGGAAATCTCTCGGAGTTCGACTTTAAACCCGCGATCTTAATTGGCTTAATGGCAGGATTCTTTAACTCAGGCTCACAAGTGAGTTTGTATCGAGCATCTAAGGGTGAATTATCAGCTGCAGAGATGAATGCGTGGACCTTCTTGATCGCCGCTCTGTTGGCTTCACCGATCATGATTTATAGCTTGCTGGATATTGTATCGCTCGATCAGGCACTCATTACCAATGTGGGAGAAGGGTTTACGCTATCGAATTATTATTGGGTAGGGTTGGTGTTGGCGATGTTTGCGGGGTTCACCATCAACACACAAATATGTCGCGCCAAAGCCTATCGTCTGGTAAGCAGTGGCTCTCAATTGGCTCCGCTGATTTTCACCACACTCTTGTTCAGTGCGATTTGGCAAGCTCTGTTGTTCGACGACACATTTTCGAATCAAAAGCTACTTGGTATTGGGCTGATTATTTTTGCTAGCATGGTCAATACTTTCTTGTCTCACCGAAAACACAAGCTTGCTCTTAAGTTAGATACGGAAAACCCTAAAGCGGTGAATGAATGCAGACCGTAAAATTCTCGATATGTGCTAGCGTATCAGCGGCCAGTACTGTTCCAGCTAAAAAGTGTTGTTCGGGAGAAAAAGTCTAGGTGTTATGTTTTTACCTTGTTGGTAGTAACCAATTAAGCGACGAGTTTGGAGATCATGAAGCCGCAAAGGTTGCAAAAAATGACTGAACTTAGGCGTCTTCGGTATGCTAATTGTCACTTTGAGCTGATAGACTGGTTACAGCATCAAGATAAAAGTTCGGAGTGAAAGCGCAGAGATGAAATTACAAGTTGATACCCACACTCATACATACGCCAGTGGTCATGCATACAGCACCTTGATTGAGAATGCTAAAGCTGCCAGTGATCGAGGCCTTGCGATGTTTTGTACAACGGATCACTCAGAGTCTATGCCGGGCGCGCCACACTACTGGTTTTTCAGTAATCAACGCATACTCCCTCGTTTTATCGCAGGCGTCGCCATTATTCGCGGCGTTGAATCGAACATCATGAACACGGAGGGTGAGATTGACGTACACCCGAGTGTAGACAAGAACCTCGATTGGGCGATTGCAAGCTTTCATGAACCTGTTTTCCCGCCTGCAGATAAAGCGGCTCATACTTTGGCGTTGATCAATGTGATAAAGTCTGGTCGTATCGACGCGCTTGGGCATCTAGGTAATCCGAACTTTGACTTTGATTTTGAGGCGGTGATTGATTGTGCGGTTGAGCATAATGTCGCTATCGAGATCAATAACACCACGCTCAAAGGCAATAGCCGTATTGGTAGTGTTGAGCGTTGTTATGAAATCGCCAAAATTGCCAAGGCAAAAGGGGCATACATCACAACCGGTAGTGATGCACACTTTTGCGCGGATGTCGGGGGCCTAGACCTCGTTTCGCAACTGCTTGATGAAGTCGGTATGCCGTCAGAGCAAGTGATTACGCATTCGCCTAGCCAGTTTTTGCGCTTTTTAGCACTGCGTGGCCGTAATGAGATCCCAGAATATTCAGATCTTGTTTAAGAGAATGTTGGCGGGTTTGCATTTCGTCACAATCATTTTTTGTGTGTACGGCATTTTTGTATAAACTAGCGCTCACAAATAAAGTCATAAGCACCGTAAACAAAAAGGTGTATCTTCAACTGGAGAAACAATGAAAACTCGCTCAATTCTTTTATCTGGCCTGATTGCGGCCTCGGTGATGTCGGCATCAGCGTTTGCAAGCGTAGACCTCAAGAAAAACATGCAAGAGATGAAGCTTGCATTCAAACAAGCTGCAGAAGCTCAAAGCATTGAAGAGATGCAAAAACCAATGGTACGTCTAGATACTTTGGTTGCTGAGTTGAAAACGGGTTCTTACCCAGCGGAGAAAGAGCAAAACTTTATGGAAGGTTTCTCTAAGATCCAAGCATCAATTGACTCAATTGAGCAGAAACTAGAACAAGGCCAATTCGAAGAAGCGAAGCAAGAGCTACGCACAATTGATGGCCTACGTGAGCAATACCACGAGAAGCGTAACCCAAGCATCTGGAGCAAGCTATTCGGCTAACCTTTTGATGCTCCGCTTTGAGAGTATCCCTTAGGTCATACAAAATTCTGAACGCCACACCGGCTTTTGTTGGTGTGGCGTTTTTATTTCGAGCTAAATGACTATGTGAATGATATCAATAATGTGCGTTAGCTTAGGTTTTTAACATAATGTTAATTAATCCGTTTAAACGCCTAGTTAGCTGATTCATAATGTTAGAAATTTATAAACCCTATTTATAGATTCGTACTAGATGCGTCAAACGTCGTTCAATTATTCCATGCTTTGGGCTACCGCTTTAAGCTGGACGCTCATTACACTGATGCCTGTTATCAATGCTCACGGTAACAGCGCGGGCGTGTGGGCGACGTTATGTACGGTAAATGGGTTTGAGCTAGTACAAGTTGAAGAAGGTGAGCCGCAAACACACAATGGTAAGCCGTGTCCTTTTAGCCACTTTTCTAGTTTCCATCATGATGAAATTCCAACTGCACTACTAACAACTCGACTGAGTTTGATTGTCTCAGACAGCTACGCTTTTTTGGCTCTAAGCGAGGCTTTTAAGAGACATTCTCCTAGAGGCCCACCGCAAGCTATTTCCTAACTCAAACAACAAAAACCAAAACAATATAATTAAGTAAAGTTAATCTGCTCACACCTTTTCTCACTTTCTGATGACCTCAGAAGGTGTTTTGGTGCGTGCAAAAGGAAATATCAATGTCGAGAATTGAATCTCAACCTGCCACTCAGGCTCGAAGTAAAACCCTCTATTTTCTCACTTGGCGATGGCACTTCTACGCAGGCCTGTTCGTTATCCCATTTATATTGATGCTGAGTATAACCGGACTGGTGATGCTACTTGATGACGAGCTTGAAAGTGCACTTTATCCAGAAGCACTTATCGTTCAAAGCAGTGCCACTGATACGATGATACCGATTAGCGACCAGTTAAATGCGGTTAAAGCACAATACCCTGATGGAACAGTCACTCAGTTCATTACCGCAAAGTCTGAAAGCTTACCAAATCGTTTCTCGGTCAACTTGTCAGACGGCCGCTCGGTTTTCGCCACTGTTGATCCATACTCTGGAGACGTCATTGGTGAGATCCCGCGCAGCGAGAGTTGGTATCAGTTGGCAAATGAAATACATGGCACCTTGCTTGTAGGGGATTGGGGAGACTATTTGATCGAGGTGGCAACGAGTCTCTCTATCCTTCTTTTGGTCTCAGGTATCTATTTATGGCTACCGCGTGACAATGCAACTAAAGCTGGATTCTTAAAGATTCGTTTCTCTTCTGGAACTCGTATTCTGATGCGTGATATACACGCGAACCTTGGTGGTACTCTGTCTCTGGTTCTGTTGCTGTTCCTTCTCTCCGGTCTTGCTTGGGCTGGTTTTTGGGGCGGTAAAATGGTTCAGGCTTGGAGCAGTTTTCCTGCGCAAATGTGGGATGATGTACCGCTGTCGGATAAAACGCATGCTTCTCTGAACCATGGTTCTGAAGAAGAATTACCTTGGAATTTAGAGCAAACGCCACTCCCGGAATCGCACGATCACTCCGCAATGACAGACGAGCATAGTCACCATGATGTCTCCACAGAGAGCATCTCACTTGAGGAGGTCATGCAAACTGCATCTAGATTGGGCTTTACCTATTATCGCGTCAATTTCCCGCGCTCAGAAACAGGGGTGTATACCATCACCGCTAATACCATGGGTGGCGATATTGTCGACCCGAGAAAAGACCGAACCACTCACTTAGACCAGTACTCAGGCCGTATTCTCGGAGAGGTGACGTGGAACGATTACAACGTGATGGCAAAGACGCTCGCTGTTGGTATCTCTCTTCACCAAGGGGACATCAGCGTCGTTAACAAAATTCTGAACGTCCTGTTCTGCTTAGCCTTTATCACAGTGTCAATCACTGGCGCGGTGATGTGGTGGGTTCGCCGTCCCGCGGGTAAAGGAAAGTTGGGAGTGCCGCCTAAGTTTGAAGACGCAGGTATTTGGAAAGCAGGCTTGATGACTGTGGTTCTTATCTCTGTACTGTTCCCGTTAGCCGGAGCAACGATAGTCGTCGCGATGTTACTTGACTGGCTGCTATTCTCTCGTGTTGAAAGATTGAGGATGGCTCTGAGCTAGATGGAACGCCGCCCCTCAATGCGTACTGCTCATCGAGGGGCGGTATATTGATTTAAACGGCTATTGTCTGCTTAGTCAGTTCCTACACGTGATAACGTTCTTCACGCCTGATAAAGCTCCAGTGGTAATCCGTCGGGGTCTGCGAAAAAGGTAAACTCTCGACCGGTGAACTCATCCACTCGAATCGGTTCGACTTCTACGCCTTTACTTTCTAGGTAGGCTTTCATTTGTTGAACGTCATCGACACAAAAAGCTAAATGTCTTAACCCTTGAGCTTCTGGAAAACTTGGCCTTTCGGGAGCATTGGGAAAGCTGAACAGTTCAATTTGTGCACCACTCGGTAATGCTAAGTCGAGTTTGTAAGATTGGCGTGCTTCTCGATAGTTCTCGGCAACAATTTCCAGTTTTAGAATCTCGGTATAGAAGCGCTTTGAGACTTGATAATCAGAGCAGATAATTGCCGCATGGTGGATTCCTTTCAGCACTGTTTTGTTTCTCCTGCCAGTTTGTCGCTTAAGTGTTTCATGGCGTAATCAATGAAAACGCGCAGTCGCGCTGGCATGTATTTCGTTTGAGCAAACTGCATTGCGATTGCGCCGTGGTAGTTACTTTTGATTGTCCAGTCATTGAGGACTTGAACGACGCTCCCTTCAGCGAGCGCATCCTGAATCACGAAGTCGTGGAAGATCCCGATTCCTAAGCCTTCCTGCACACCCTTTAAACGCATTTGCGAGTGGTTTACTGCGTAGCGTCCACTGACCGACACCGTGTGGAACTCATCATCTTTAAGGAAATCCCAAATATGGTCTTTGTCGGTCTCCGCAAGGTACAGACAGTCATGTTGACTAAGATCGGTCGGATGTGACGGCGTTCCCTTATTCGCAAGGTAGTCTGGGCTTGCGCACAATACGAGATTAGTTTTACCGAGCTCCTTAAGCACCAAGCTCTCATCGGGTTTATCAGTGAGGCGAAACGCGATATCAATCCCCTGACGCAGAATGTCGATATCACCATCGGCAGCGCGCAGTTTGAGCTGAATCTCTGGGTATTGGTTTAGGAAAGGGACAACAAAGGGCTGTAAAACTGAGTTTAAGAAAGCTTCGGGCGCTGCCACGATCAGAGAACCTGCGGGCTCAGTATGATCAGATGTCGAGAGTTCGACCGCTTGTTGTGCCGCATTAATCATCACTACACTCTGGTCGTACACCAGTTGACCAGCCTGGGTAATGATAAGGCTTCGCGTAGTACGCTCAAATAGCTTCACTGACAGGGCTTTTTCCAAACGGGTGATGAGCTTACTCAGTGCCGATGGTGTTACACCCAGTTGTTTGGCTGCGGCGGTAAAACTGCCCTCATTAACCACCAAAATAAAGGAGGCAAGATCAGGAAGCAGGGCTATCAGTTTTGGGTTGATCATAACGTTAGGTACTCGGCCAGTGGGCTGATATTTCTAGAAATCGACAATCAGCATCATACGTCAAACTCCATTCAATATTAAGCGCAGTGTTTTGTGTGGCTTGTATCAAATAATGATGGAAGATTAAGCACAAGATTCCGTGTTTTATAAAAACAATTCCCGCCTATGTATTTATTCAATCAAATACATATACTGGCTGAATAGTCATAATTAAATCAGTTGGTTAAAGGAAAGATATTCATGGATAGATCGGAAAGCTTGTTTGAAAAGCAGCGCATAAAACGGTTTAACTTTTCAGTATGGACAGTGCTGACTGGAACGTTACTTGCCCGAACAAGCTACTTTATGGCATGGCCTTTTCTGATTGTTTTTCTCTATGAAGATTACGGTGCGTCTGCAATTGAAGTCGGCACCATGCTTGCGGTGTCCGCTGTTGTTGGGGCGGGAACAGGGCTCTACTCGGGCTACCTTTCGGATAAGCTAGGGCGCAAATGGGTAATGGTGTTAGGCAGTTGGATTGCCTCGATATCTTACACCGGTATCGCATTAGCGAGTGAAGTATGGCAGTTCTATGTGCTGATCATGATGACGGGTTTAATGCGCCCAATGATTGAGGCGCCAGCCAAAGCCGTCATAGGTGATAATCTCAGCGATTTGAAAGATCGTGAATTAGCACTGAACATTCGTTACTTCTTACTTAATTTGGGTGGCGCACTTGGCCCACTGATTGGTATCACTTTGGCTCTTTCTCAGCCACAGAACCTGTTCTTTGTTGCTGGTGGTACTTATGTCGTTTACGGTTTCTGGCTGCTGTTAGGAATCGAACGCAAAGGTACTTTTACCAAGCCAGATCCCTCTCAACTGCCTAATTTTGCCGCGACGCTTAATGTGATTCGTAAAGACAATATTTTTGTAAAACTGATGGTCGCCAACTTCATCATGATGTTTGTTTACGCGCAGGTTGAGTCGTCAATTCCTCAAGTCATCGTGCGCTCTTCCATCACTGATGCCGCGCAACTTATTGCTGGGTTAGTGTTGGTGAATACGCTGACGATTATTGTGTTTCAATTCCCAATGCTTAAATGGCTCGAGCACGTGCCTCTGTTCGTAAGAACCCGAATTGGCATGATTTTGATGGCGATTGCTCAAATTGGCTTTCTTTTTACACCAAATGATTGGCCTCTAGGTTGGGGAATGGCTTGCTTTATATTAAGCCTAGGAGAAGTGATTGCTTTCCCAACCCTTAATGTACAAATCGATAGAATGGCACCACCACACCTAAGAGGTTCTTACTTCGGTGCGGCTGCTCTTTATTCTCTTGGCTTCGCTATTGCACCGCTGCTTGGCGGTGTGGTGATAGAGATGCTCAGTGCTTACTGGCTATTTGTGCTCTGCTTTATCCTATGTTTGGTGATGATTTGGTTGTACTGGCTGGCTGAGCATACCGAAGACAGTGTCGAAAGAGCGCCGGTTACCCAGAGTTAACCGATGCCGAAATCACAAATACAGAATTGTGATTATCTTCATAGTTAAGGTATTTTATTGATGCCTCAGATTCATTAATGTTTTTCCAACTAGAGGGATAATCGATACTGAGATGTTCTACTAGAATATAGGCATTAGTTTTACAGTGTAAATGGCGCTCCCGTCACCGTTTACACTTCCCCTATAAATAAGCAGCGAATGCGCTGTGAATAATAACTAGGAAGGAATTAGACAATGTCTTCTGCATTCTACCAACAGATTGAAAAACAAATTGAAGAAGTAAAGGCTGAAGGTCTTTACAAGTCTGAGCGTGTAATCACTTCTCAGCAGCAAGCAGCTGTTAAAATTTCAACAGGCGAAGAAGTGCTTAACTTCTGTGCAAACAACTACTTAGGTCTAGCTAACCACCCTGAGCTTATCGAAGCGGGTAAAGCAGGTATGGATCAACACGGCTTTGGTATGGCGTCTGTACGTTTCATCTGTGGTACTCAAGACATCCACAAAGAGCTAGAAGACAAACTGTCTACATTCCTTGGTAAAGAAGACACGATTCTTTACACATCTTGTTTCGATGCGAACGCAGGTCTTTTCGAAACTATCCTAGGCAAAGAAGATGCAATCATCTCTGATGCTCTAAACCACGCTTCAATCATTGATGGTGTTCGCCTATGTAAAGCAATGCGCTTCCGTTACGCGAACAACAACATGGAAGAGCTAGAACAACAACTTATCGCCGCTAAAGAAGCGGGTGCTCGCCACACGCTAATCGTTACTGACGGCGTATTCTCTATGGACGGCGTAGTAGCAAACCTTCCAGCTATCTGTGACCTAGCAGACAAGTACGATGCGCTAGTTATGGTTGATGATTCTCACGCAGTTGGCTTCATGGGCGAAAACGGCGCTGGTACTCACGAGTTCCACAACGTTGTTGACCGTATCGACATCATCACAGGTACGCTAGGTAAAGCAATGGGCGGCGCTTCAGGCGGTTACACATCTGGTAAGAAAGAAGTGATCGACTGGCTACGTCAGCGTTCTCGTCCATACCTATTCTCTAACTCAGTGGCTCCGGCGATCGTTAACGCGTCTATCCGTGTTCTTGATCTTTTAAAAGAGAGCGGCGAGCTTCGCGACCGTCTATGGGAAAACGCTGCACACTTCCGTGCTCGTATGGAAGACGCGGGTTTCACTATGGGTGGTGCTGACCACGCAATCATTCCAATCATGCTAGGTGATGCAAAAGTAGCGGCTGAGTTTGCTGAGCGTGCTCTAGAAAAAGGCATCTACGTTGTAGGTTTCTCTTTCCCTGTAGTACCAAAAGGCCAAGCGCGTATCCGTACTCAAATGTCTGCTGCACACTCACGTGAGCAACTAGATCGCGCTATCGATGCATTCATCGAAGTGGGTAAAGAGATGGAAATCATCTAATTCTGAGGTTTTACTCAGAATATAGATAAAAAAGTTTTTTGATTCTCGCCTTATAGTTAGGCGAGATGAACTAGGTAACATTATGAAAATTAAAGCACTTTCTAAGCTTAAGCCTGAAGAAGGCATTTGGATGACCGAGGTTGAAAAACCTGAAATGGGTCATAATGATCTTCTTATCCGTATTAAGAAAACCGCAATCTGTGGTACAGACGTACACATCTACAACTGGGATGAGTGGTCACAAAACACAATTCCAGTGCCTATGGTTGTAGGTCACGAATACGTGGGTGAAGTTGTTGGCATCGGCCAAGAAGTTCGTGGTTTTGAAATCGGCGACCGTGTATCTGGCGAAGGTCACATCACATGTGGTCACTGTCGTAACTGTCGTGGTGGTCGTACTCACCTTTGTCGTAACACAACAGGTGTTGGTGTTAACCGCACGGGTGCGTTCTCTGAATACCTTGTGATTCCAGCGTTCAACGCGTTTAAGATCCCAGCAGAGATCTCTGATGATCTAGCATCTATCTTCGACCCGTTTGGTAACGCAGTACACACAGCGCTTTCTTTCGACCTAGTAGGCGAAGACGTGCTAATCACAGGTGCTGGTCCAATCGGTATCATGGCTGCAGCTGTAGCTAAGCACGTTGGTGCTCGTCACGTCGTTATCACTGACGTAAACGAATACCGCCTAGATCTGGCTAAGAAAATGGGTGTAACGCGCGCAGTAAACGTAATGGAAGAGAAGCTGGAAGATGTAATGGCTGATCTAGGCATGACAGAAGGCTTCGATGTAGGCCTAGAAATGTCTGGCGTACCATCTGCGTTCAACAGCATGCTAACTAACATGAACCACGGCGGTAAGATCTCTCTACTAGGTATTCCACCATCAGACATGGCAGTAGACTGGAACCAAGTAATCTTTAAAGGCTTGGTTATTAAAGGTATCTACGGCCGTGAGATGTTCGAAACTTGGTACAAGATGGCTTCACTAATCCAGTCTGGCCTAGATCTATCTCCAATCATTACTCACCACTACAAAGTGGACGACTTCCAAGCAGGCTTCGACATGATGCGCTCTGGTATGTCGGGTAAAGTAATCCTTGATTGGGAGTAGGGTTGGATTTCTTGTAAGAAGCCAATCATGTTGATGTGTTAGAAGGTAACTTCTCCATCATCAAAGATTAGCCTTGTTCCATCACAGTAATCAAACTAAGCCACTTTAGTATATAAAGTGGCTTTTTTTAGTTTTTGCCCTCGCTGATATTGAAAAATAACACAATAACGTTATCGCCTTACATCGGTGAGGTGTATGTATGAATCAAAATGTGGCATCCTAATTTCTATCGTTCAAAAAGGACACATGGACCGTCGGATATGGATACCAACTCACATCAGCTTTCTCTACGTACAATTGAGCCATCGGATTATACCGAGCTTGCAGCACTCATGAACCTCGTTTTCCCAGATGTAGGGGGGGCGTGGCCACGCATGACCATCCTGGATCTGATTAATCAGTTTCCTGATGGGCAAATTTGCATTGAAGATAACGGCAAGATCATCGGCGCTGCCTTGACGATTAAAGTCAACTACAACCGCATTTCGCTTCCTCACCTTTACACGGATATCATTAGTGAAAACAACGTGATCCAGAATAAAGCAAACGGTGATGCTATGTATGGTTTGGATGTATTTGTGCATCCGGATTATCGAGGGTTGCGTTTGGGACGTCGTTTGTACAACGCCCGAAAAGAGTTGTGCCGAAGCAAAAACTTTAAAGCGATATTAGCGGGCGGGCGAATCCCTGAGTACCATAAGTACGCGGATGAGTTGAGTGTGGCGGAATACATCGATAAGGTAAAACGCCGCGAATTGCACGATCCTATTTTGTCGTTTCAGCTAGCCAACGACTTCGATGTGAAACGAATTATGCGCGGTTATCTGCCTGAGGATGATGCCTCTAAAGGGTATGCCACACTCTTGGAATGGGACAATTTTTTCTACGAGGAAGACATACAATCGGTTCACGATGTCGAGAAGAATCTCATTCGCATAGGTGTGGTGCAATGGCAAATGCGTGCCATGAACGATTTAGAAGATTTGCTCGATCAAGCTGAGTTTTTTATCTCCTCTCTTGCCAACTATCAAGCCGATTTTGCGCTTTTCCCTGAATTTTTCAATGCTCCGCTTATGGGACTAAAAAAGGAACAAAGCTCGGTTGAGGCGATCCGTTTTCTGGCAAGTTTCACTGAAGAGATCAAGTCTCGTTTCTCTCAATTGGCAGTGACTTACAACATCAATATCATTGCCGGAAGTATGCCGATTATTGAAGAGGACGGTAAGCTTTATAATGTCGCTTATCTATTGCAGCGTGATGGAAGCATTAATGCTCAATACAAAGTACATATCACCCCTCATGAGCAAAAAGATTGGGTGATTGACGGTGGCGATAAGGTACAGGTATTTGATACAGATGCGGGTAAAGTGGGAATACTCATTTGTTACGACAGTGAGTTTCCAGAGTTGGGCCGAATGATGGCCGATCAAGGCGTGCAAATACTGTTTGTGCCGTTTTGGACTGATACTAAAAATGGATATCAGCGCGTGCGTATTTGTTCTCAAGCGCGGGCCATTGAGAACGAGTGTTATGTGGCGATTGGTGGCAGTGTGGGCAACCTCCCGCGTGTCGATAACGTGGATATTCAATACGCTCAGTCAGCGGTGTTCTCACCTTCGGACATTTACTTCCCACACGATGCAACCTTGACAGAAGCCAGCGCCAATACCGAAATGATCATTTTTGCGGATGTTGATTTAACTAAGCTTAAACAGCTTAATACCGAAGGCTCAGTCACTAACTTACGCCATCGCCGACTCGACTTGTACGGTGGATTTACCAAAACAAACAAAACCTGAATATGAGGTTCAAGAAAAAGCACTGAAAAAGTTCACTAGGGGAGGTGTGCCTGATTCAGTGCTTTGGTTGAGCGGTAACGACTTACGCGGTTTGGCGCTTTAACATGATTTAAGAGCCCAAGCCGCTTGAGAAAGTCGACAGAATGGATTTGAAAGTGGGATAGTACGAGTTGATCGCCATTTGTGTTGGTAGATCATATTGAGTATTGCCACTCGTATTTTCATCACTCGGTTCGAGCATCATTATTTGATAGAAACTCGTCGCTTCTCCCGATTCACTGATCTGTACAACTCTTTCTTGGTCGACAGGGGCCATAAACTCAAATTCTATGCTTAAGTTAACAAGTCCGTTAGGCATTACGTCTAGGCGATAAGTTGATTCAGCATTTGAATCAGACGGGCTACCAAACCCAAAGTTTCGATGAAGTAGTTCGTGTGTTGAAGCATCAGAAACGTTGTTATTTTGGGCTGAAAGTAGAAGGTCAACGTTGTGACTATTTAGGTCGATAGATGTATTCGCTTGAAATAGCGTTTTTTCAGCTTGGTCGTTGTTTGATGATACGACATAGGTACTATGTAACACATCGCTATCAACTGAGCATTCTGAGTTGATGGTTAACACTACCCCGTCATCTTGAACAGCAACCACTTCATTAGGTAAACACAAACTATTGGCTGTCATCGGTGGCAACCCTGCATCTACAAGTAACTGGGCATAGTCAGTTTGAGGTGAGAGATCATCAGATGCTTCTAGCTCTTGATTTGCCTTCTTTTCTAAAATCTCAACGGAATTTTTTAGACTCTCTTTTTGTTGTTGGGTGAGTTTTGGTTCTGGTGAATCACTATCTGAACCGCAACCTGTAAGGATCAAAGGGATGGCCAGTGTCAAAAGTAAACCTTTGTTCATTATTTATCCGCCTATAAGAGTAAGTTGTTAGCAAATGTGGTGTTAGATTATGGCTCAAAATTACTGCGAAAAAGGTGACACCTTGTTTTGAGGTGTTCATGTTTTAGTAACCGAGAGCCAATAAAATTCACCTCTAAGTCTAGATTAGTCGTTTTGTGCTAGGGTTACTAATAGGCGAGAGTTCATGTGTAATGACATGATCTCTAGGTTGAGTATTAGAGGAGGGTGATCAATATGATCAAACGAATATTCATTTTACTGGTACCTTTTATCTTGTTTGGTTGTGGTACGACAGATCGCGACCTCCAGCAACAAGGCCGCAGTGATTCGTATATTCAAGGCTTCCATGATGGACGCCATAGTGGGTTGTACGAAGGTGGAAACGACTTTGAATCGTACGTGAAAGATAACGCACGATACGACTCCGATGAGGATTACAAACGCGGTTGGTTAGCGGGTGAGAAAGAAGGAAAATCACTGCAAAGTCAGAATGATTCCATTTCTAAAGGAATACTTTCCTCTCCACCGCCCAAGGGGAAATCAGATGACTTTGACCAAGTTGCACGTGATGCGGTTAAAGGTGTTGATACATCTGGGCTTGAGAACCTGAAATAGTGAGTTGATAAGTACTTGTGGCGGTATCTCGTAACTCCGGTATATGGCTTCTGATCGAAATGAAAAACGCGGCTAATTGAGCCGCGTTTTGATTTGTGTCGGGAATACTTTATGTCTCTTCTTCCTCAAAGTCGTCCGCATAACCTTTCGGTGGTGGTGTCCAACCACGTTCAGAGCGAGTGTGCTTGTCTGAACGGTCTTTCTTCATATCTTCTTTCATTGCTTCTTCTAGATGAATGAATATTTGACGATAGTTGTTGTCGTAACGAGGGTTATCTTCAGCCGCAGCCCAAGCTTGATATAGCGTCTCTGATTTACGGTTCTCCACTCTCATATAAGTCGATTTTTGCTGCTCAACAAAGAATGGATGGTGACCTAGTGAGCGAAGTGCCTCGGCACCCATCTCTAAGGCAGAGTGATACGTCTCTGACTCTATATAATCGGCTCCCACTTCTCTCAAGCGATAACCGTGTCCACGGTCGTAGGCGCGCGCCAGTATCTTTACTTTCGGATAGGTGTGTTTGACATATTTCACTAGCTCGACACTGGCATCTTGATTGTCGATAGCTACCACAAAGAGCGCCGCATCTTCAATTCCTGCAGTGTGCAGTAAATCTGGTCGAGTCGCATCACCGAAGTACGATTTGATGTTGATTGAGCGCAGCACATCCACTTGGTTGGCTTGGTGATCTAGTACTACTGTATTTACGCCATTCGACACCAGCAGACGGTTCACGATCTGACCGAAACGACCAATACCCGCGATGATCACTGTGCCTTTCTCTTCAATAGTATCTTCTTCTCTATCGTTAGATTTCTGTTCGTAACGAGGAAGGATCACTTTGTCGAACAAGATAAAGAGGCCTGGAGTTAGGAACATCGATAACGCGACAACCAGAGACAGGATTTGCACGATGTCTGATGGCAATACATGGTTTTGAGCAGAGAAACTCAATAGTACAAAACCAAATTCACCGGCTTGCGCCAAGCTTAGTGTAAATAGCCAGCGGTCGCTGTTCTTAATTTTGAAAATCAGTGCTAAGACAAATAGCACCGCTGCTTTCAATAGCATGACGCCCAGAGTCAAGCCGATGACTAGGATGAAATCGTTAAACAGAACATCGAAGTTGATTCCCGCGCCTACCGTAATAAAGAAAAGGCCAAGTAGTAGCCCTTTAAACGGGTCTATATTGGACTCCAGTTCATGACGGAATTCACTGTTAGCAAGTACCACACCTGCGAGGAAAGTACCTAATGCAGGCGATAGGCCAACCAGACTCATTAATGCTGCGATACCTATAACCAGCATGAGAGCGGTTGCTGTAAAAATTTCACGTAATCCAGAGCTTGCAACGAAGCGGAAAAGCGGGCGACTCAAGAAGTGTCCACCGACCACCACTAGTGCGATCGAGGTGGTAATCACAAGCCCATATGCCCAGCCCGGCAGCCCTGCGACTAAACTGAGTTCATCATGGTGACCAGCCGCAGCCGATACTGCATTTTGCGCCGCTTCAACCAGTTCTGGCAGTGCCAAGAGTGGGATAAAAGCCAACATCGGAATAACGGCGATATCTTGGAATAGCAACACCGAAAAGGCATTTTGGCCCCCTTCGGTTTTTGACAGCCTCTTCTCATTAAAGGTTTGAAGAACAATAGCAGTAGAAGAGAGCGCAAAGATCAGACCGATGGTTAATGCAATGGTCCAAGGCTGTTCAAATACAAGTGCGATGCCCATGACAATCGCTGCTGTCCCGCCAACCTGCAAGCCGCCTAACCCCATTAGACGATTGCGCATCGCCCACAGCATTTTGGGCTCAAGCTCCAAACCGACTAAAAACAACATCATTACCACGCCAAATTCGGCAAAGTGTTGGATGGTGGTTGTCTCTTCACCAACAAGGCCAATAATAGGGCCGATCACCACACCAGCAATTAAGTAACCCAATACAGAGCCTAAGCCAAGGCGTTTGGCAATCGGTACCGCGATCACGGCGGCGACTAAGTAGATAAAGGCTTGTAGAAAATATCCTGTCATTCTTTAGTCCTTGTTGATGATTTCGTCGAGGTAGTGGTTTAACTTGGCGGCTTTTCTCGCTTTCCTATAATCGATGTTGCCAGCAACCAATGATTCCAATAGGAATTTATAGCGTTCAACGTGGCCAACGATACGATTCTCTTCCAACGCGGTTCGTGAGCCAAATAGAGCGTATGGTGCTAAGTAATCCATGCCACATAAAGACGCAGTTTGCTCAAGAGGATGAAGTAGCTCGCGTATCGTAAAGTGGTTGTAGCCGTCGGTTTGATAGGCATCTTCTTTGCCGCCTGCAGTAATGCTACAGAGAAACTTCTTACCTTCTAGTTCATGGCCATCTGCACCGTAAGCAAAACCGTACTCTAGAACTAAGTCTTGCCACTCTTTCAGAATAGCTGGGGTCGAATACCAGTAGAGAGGGAATTGAAAGATAATAATGTCATGCTCAAGAAGGCGTTTCTGTTCACGATCAATATTGATATTAAAGGTTGGGTATTCAGCGTAAAGATCGACACATGTGACGTTTTCAATTTTCTTTGCTTGGTTAAACAGTGGTTTGTTCGCTTCTGAGCGGTGTTGAGATGGGTGCGCAAACAACACCAGAACTCGATTCTTCGGCATATGGCCCTCTTTATATATTTCGAACAATATCTACTCGTTACAATAATAGAAGAGGAATTGAAGAACAATGAAATAGCTGGGATTTGATTCAAGATAACGTTAGGAAAATTAGCAGGGATGTTTTTTAGTTTTGTCGTTTGTTGAGTGATAAGAGTTGTTCAATAGGAATTTAAAACAAAAAAGCAGCGGCTATCGACCACTGCTTTTCCACTGTTGCCGTTTGTCTACATGTATTGGTTGATATAAACGTCAACTAAAAACATGAATACTGGAATGGTGCTGAGTACGGCGAAAAAAACGATAGGTACCCAGTTTTTCATTTTCTTTTTTGGTTGCTCGTTGTTGCTCATAAAGCTTGACCTTTGCGCTTGCTTTTAAACCTGAACAGTCTATTCGTTAACTAACTTGCCGCTATAGTAACAAAGAAGCTAACACTTGCTAGGATTTGTGTAAGAGAATCGTGGTGAGTATCAAATGATCTTTAATATCAAAGGTTCATTGGCGGTTCATCTTTGTTTTGAAATAATAACCCTAACCACGGCTTACACAGTGTAATGCCGTACCTAATATTTCTGGAGTGCACTTAATGAAAACAATCGGCAATATCATTTGGTTTTTGTTCGGCGGCGTATTTATGGGATTGGCGTGGTGGTTCTTCGGACTGCTGGCATTCATCACTATTGTCGGTATCCCTTGGGGCAGGGCGTGCTTCGTAATGGGCAATTTCTCGTTTTTTCCATTCGGTCAAGAAGCTATCTCACGTGATGAACTGACTAACGAGGGGGATATCGGTACCAGTCCACTGGGTATGTTGGGCAACATTATCTGGTTCGTATTCGCAGGTGTGTGGCTAGCGATTGGACATGTGCTCTCTGCTGTGGCGTGCTTTGTTACTATTATCGGTATTCCATTCGCCATTCAGCATCTCAAATTAGCCGTGATCTCCCTAGCGCCTATAGGTAAAACAGTCGTTGATAAGCGAGAGGCAGAAGCCGCTCGTGTAAGGAACTACAAAGGCTAAAGTTTCATTCGGTTTTGATTGGAAAAGAGCGTGCGATTAAGCATGCTCTTTTGGTTTTTAAATCTCTTCACTTGTTCTAAGTTAATCCTCATTACTCCTTGAATTCTCAATATGCGCGCAGTTTGTGTGTCTTATGTTTATCAGTGTTTTGTTGTTTAGTTACCGTATTATTACTCGTCTAGCATTAGTAGGTCTGCACCCTTGAATTTCGATAGCACGAAGGGAAGGAGGGCGATATGCCTACAAAATCGAACGTACTCATGTTGTTTTTATGTAGTGCGTCGGTTGGCTGTAGTAATGGTTTATCTTCTGTTAGCACTCCCCATCAAGAGGGATTTATTGAACAAAATCAGAAGATTATTTATGGTGTCCCGTTTATTCAAACCACTGAAGCAAGTACGGTTAGATTAGATGAGGAATGGGAGTTAACGGCTAAACACAATAAACACCTATTAGATAAGTTGGGTCTTGACGTGATTTATCATCCTGAATGTGATGTCGCGTTAATCAAACGCCCCAGGCACCAAAACATCAAAACTCGGTGTTGTGTTTATAGGTGAACCTGTTACTCACGTTGGCTACCCGATGACGCGTGGGCCGACCTTCAACGCGGGCCACTACATAGGTGAAATTAATATTGCTACTTGGCAGGGATGCACAATGTCGGCAACGACTGGACGAGTTCGTGTTGGAATGTCTGGCGGTGGAGTGTATAACCAATCTGGTGAACTCGTTGGTGTTAATCATGGCTACATTCCAGAGACAGTAAGGTGGCACGATTTTGAATATCATCAGCCTTCGGTGTTTGTACCTCTGCTCGCTGTCAGTGATTGGTTAACCGAAGTAACAGGAAAATCATTTTTTGATTAAGAACGCTTCTACAAAGTGGCTACTATGAAGGTTGAAACTATAATGCCCCCTCACTGACTCTATAAAGCTAAGGGGGCATTGATTTACTCGGTGAGTTTCGCTAATCAGTCATCGGGTTGACCCGCGGTGAAAACTCGGGACCAAATATCACCTCCGTCGTCATCTTCCACGCCATCCCAATCGCTTGCCCTAGAGAAACCTTTGATGGAAAACTCGACACTATTGCTGTCAACAATCGCCAGAGTATCTCTTGCGGTTATTTCTCCTGCATCGATAACCACATCCACCAAGTTTGTGTCATCACTAACAGTCCAAGTCATGGTGAAGTTTTCTTTGTCACCCTCAGTGACATGCGAAACGATATAAGAGCCCGTGCCATCCACTTCAAATACGAAAGTTTCGAACTCTCCATCGTCATCTGAACTGCTTGAGAAGCTGATTGTTCTGTCGAAGTATTCTGTACTAAACGCTGCGTTAGAGTCGCTTAGGCCGGTACAAGACCCCACACTGTCTTTGTAGTCTTGGAAAGAACCATAATTTGGTACGTTATCTTCGATATTCAAATCAGTATTGCCTACATCGCAATGGAAAATGCCGTTGCTAGTCGATATGTCTTCGTAGGTTGAAGCCCAAGACTCAGATGCGTCTGGCTCATAGAAAGCGAGACTGACCGAACCCTCGCTGTTGTACAAAACAGTAATGTACTCAGCTAACTCTGTTTTTTCCTCGTCATAGTAGACCACATACATGTTGTTATCGGTATCAAATTCCCATACCCGATGTCTAGGTATTCCGTTTCGGTAATTTATGGCCGTACCATCGTCTCTAAATTGATATCCGCGAGTTTCACCATTACTTTTCACTCGACCAAGTTGCAGACCAGATAGCTCAGAGGTTGATGGCTCGCCAGAACAAGCTAAATAATCTGACAGGTCATTTTTGAAACTATCCAATGATGCGTTGGCGTTTTCGGGGAAGCTGCAGCTAACATTACCTTGTATAAGCTCGACCGTATCAGACCAAATGAGTTGCTTCGACTGCTCACCTTGAACCTCGGATTCATAGAATTTCAACGACCACACAGATTGTGATTGCTCAACTAATGCCCAAGTCCATGATGAGCTATAGTCTTCCTCAGTATAAGTGACAACGACTTGACCATTGTCGATCGCCCAATTGTCTGTATATCCGTATTCACCATTTTTAGAGACATCTACTGTCCCATCAGCGTTAAAGAAGTAGTCACGGGTATCACCGTTGCCCTTAACACGATGGAAGTTTTGGTCGACAATCATCTGCTCCGTGATGGTGATTTTGCCACCACAAGCTGAAACTGCGGCTTCAAACTCTTGTGTTGTCGCTGTATCGTCTTCGTCATCGCCAGTACTACATGTGGAAACAGGTACATCAACAATACTCAAGACGGCATCTCTCGTGGTGGTATTAATGAAGATGCTTTCATCAACTTCTGGCTCTCCTGCCTTTTCAAGTGATCCCTGATGGAGTTGTCCGTCAACAACACTAAATAAGACATGCGGAGAGTCTTGATCAAAGCTTTCGCCCCACTCAGTAATTGCCTCCTCGGGAACCGTAAACACAATAATGTCTTCATTGTTCATCGTTGAACGAGACCAAGTGGCTGACGATACCCTTACCGCTTCTCCATCATTCCAATTTAAAGAATAGAAGTTGACGGTATTATCAGAGACGAGTTCGGCACTCACATCCCATCCAATTGATACACCGTAGTACATTGATGTCTGACCGACTTCACCAACGCTCGTGTCTACGATTAGCTCGTCTAATGTCGCATTGTCTTTGCCATCGTGGCCGTCAAAAATCCACGGTGTCCAGTCTGTCCACAGATAGTACGCGTCGTTGACCGGAGTGAAGTTAAGAACTATGGCGGTTGAACCGTCAGGGTAGCTATCTTGACTGTCTTCCAGTAACTCTAAACCAAGGTTGTAAGAGGAAACAGAGACGCCGGATAGATCTTTATAGACAGCTGTTGCACGGTAAGTCAACGTCGGTTGATCTACCGGGTAAGCCATGATTTTGCTATCGCCGATATCCAACACGTACTCTTCAGGGATAGATGTCCAACCCTGTTCAGTGAGTTGTGTGTCGGACTCAGAATCACTAGGCACTGCTATTAGCGTTCCGTCAGATTTAACACGTTGGATTTGGGTTAATGGAGCAACATCACCATTTGGAGTAAAGGTGTCGATAAACAGTTGGGTGATTTTGCTGTAATCATCCTCCCAAAGAGAATAAATAGCACTTTCAGATTTTATAAACTCGATGGCTTTTGCTGTATCGGACAACCCCACCGTTGGATCAGTTGGATCTAGGTCGTTTTCATCGTCGACCCCATCATTATCGTCATCAGGGTCTGCATTATTACCAATGCCATCTTTGTCAGTGTCGAGAGTCTCGTATTCATCTAGTGGGAAGTCATCTTCTTCGTCGGAAACGCCATCATTATCATCATCGGTATCAGCGTTGTTACCAATTCCATCCGTGTCGGTGTCAACACTCTCAGATGGGTCAAGTGGAAATGCGTCTTCTTCGTCATTGACATCATCACCATCGTCGTCCTCATCAGCATTGTTGCCGATACCGTCATTATCAGTGTCGAGTGCCTCTGTTGGGTCGAAGTCGAATGCGTCTTCTGTGTCTGGAACTCCGTCGTTATCGTCATCTAAATCGGCATTGTCACCTTTGCCGTCAGAATCTGAATCTTTGGTCTCGCTCGGGTCTAATGGCATTTCATCTTCCGTATCGGGAACACCATCTCCGTCGTCATCGGTATCAGCATTATCACCAATGTTATCGTTATCACTGTCTAGCCATTCTGTACCATCATTTGGAAAGGCGTCATCCGCATCAGCCACGCCGTCTTTGTCGGTATCTTTGTCTGCTACCCCCGATTTGTTAAAGACAATGGAGTCTAAATCTGCTTCATTGTCTTCTACAATTTCCTTGATTTTGGAGTTTACAATGCTGATGGCCGCTAAAAGATCGTTACTGCCATCATCATCTTTGGCAGCAGTTTCGAGTTCTTCTGGGCTTTCAGGTAATTTACCTGATGCAACTAGACTTCTTGCACCAAAGGCGGCTTTCTCGTTATTTTTTTCTTTGTAGTCACCAAGAACTTCTCCAGCGTCTAACCCCATTTCTTGTGCGACATTTGTAATTGCTTCTTCTTTGCTGGAGGCTTGCCCTGATTCAAGTTGGACATGGACTAAAGTGGAGAGTGGAGTAACTTCTTGCTCTCCGGCAGGAGCTGACATCACATAGTCAGATGCGACGGTATTGCCAGTATCTTCATCAATGGTTTGCCCTTTTATCGACCTAACGACAAGAGGGTAAGTTTCTGGATTAGCAATACCAGTAATATCTAGGCTAGCTTTGCCTCCTTCTCCCGTAGTGGCAGAAGGTTCATTAGAATCTAACTGGAAGTTTGCATTTAGGTCTAGCCAAACTTGGGCACCATTTAAATATCCATCAATGGCCGTGACGCTATAAGATGTACTGGAAGTGGAACCGCTAGAGGAGTCTGAATCGGAATCGTCAAAACAACCGACCAGACCCATACTAGCAGTCAGCCCGAGCACAATAGTGAGTGGGTTCTTTTTCATTAGTTTATCCTAAACTGACGTTGTATAGAGTTGTTGCATATGAAAACTAGGAAATGAAATTCAGTTGTGCAAGGCAGGTAAAATGCTCAGTTTTCTCATATGAATAACAAGGTTTGGTATGTATTTATCGTGTTTATTGATCCTGTTGTTAATAACACTAAGACAAATAACGGGTAATTTATAGAATGACGGGCTCTATGAGCGGGTGTGAGGATGGGCAATGTCTTCTTGGGTGTCTGAAAACAATTTGAGCTATTGTTTCAATATGTGATCTGTTTCACTCTGTGAGGCTGGTTTTTGCTGAGGATTTTGGCGACTTTACTGAAAATTATTGTGACTTTGCTCGATAAAAAAGTGGACCCACCAACGGCAAGTCCACTTTCAAACTAACATTTAAGGTTTAAGGCTCTAAAAACGGAAGGGTTACATTGCCGCTTCAAAAATGGCCGAAATTTCTTCGTGCGTTGCTTGTTTCGGGTTAGTGAAACCACACGCATCTTTTAACGCATTGTCTGACAGGGTAGGGATGTCTTCCAGTTTTGCACCCAGTTGAGCAATACCTGCAGGAATACCAACATCAGCCGCTAAAGTCACGATAGAAGCGATAGCCGCTTCAGCGCCTTGCTCTGCCGTCATTCCTTCAACATTAACGCCCATCGCTTTAGCCACGTCACGTAGACGCTCAGGACATACTTGTGCGTTGTAGCGTTGAACGTGTGGAAGAAGAATCGCGTTACATACACCGTGTGGAAGGTCGTAGAAACCACCCAGTTGGTGCGCCATTGCGTGTACATAGCCTAGAGATGCGTTGTTAAACGCCATGCCCGCCATGAACTGAGCGTAAGCCATTTGCTCGCGAGCCTCGATATCATCGCCGTTGCTAACTGCAGTACGTAGATGCGCTTGGATAAGCTCAATCGCTTTGATTGCTACTGCATCTGTAATTGGCGTTGCCGCGATAGATACGTACGCTTCAATTGCGTGAGTCAGTGCATCCATACCTGTTGCAGCCGTTAGCGATGCTGGTTTAGCAAGCATTAGCTCAGGATCGTTTACAGAGATAAGTGGCGTAGTGTGTTTGTCTACGATTGCCATTTTAATGTGGCGAGCTTCATCTGTGATGATGCAGAAGCGAGTCATTTCTGAAGCCGTGCCAGCCGTTGTGTTGATAGCGATCAGTGGCATCATAGGTTTTTCTGATTGGTCTACACCTTCGTAGTCTGCAATTTTGCCACCGTTAGCTGCAACTAGCGCAATACCTTTCGCACAATCGTGTGGAGAACCACCACCTAAAGATACGACGAAGTCACATTCGTTGTTTGTTAGTAGTTCTAGGCCGTCTGTTACGTTAGCCGTTGTTGGGTTCGGTTGAGTACCATCGAACACAACAGTGTTGACGCCACGTTCTTCAAGTAGGTTTTGTACCTGTTTAACAACACCGATCTGGTTCAAAATCTTGTCTGTAACGATCAGACCTTTTTTAAAACCTTGTGATTGAATGCTGTCTGCTGCGTCTTTTAAACAGCCTGTGCCCATGAAGTTGATTGTAGGGATAAAAAATGCGCTAGCCATGAGTTGCTCCAGTTTAATTATGATTATTGCTGAGTTCTATGTTGGCGATAAAGACCAACGAAATAATTGATCTGGGTCAATTTTCGTACTTGACTACCACTTTGTGGTTAGGGATTGTGACGTGCTTCAACAAGCAAACGGTTAATTAGTTTCTAATGATAATTTCAATAGTTATAGATGACGTCGAAAGAGCGCCATCTAAATGAGAATGAATATTATTGATGTGAAATCTACACATAAGGTTCTAATATAATTAGCTTTTTGTTTTCTCTTTATCGATGGTTTCATCAATAGCTTTTTCGTTGTCTATGATTTCTTGCTCGGTTTCTGGTGTGGATTTTTCACCAATGAAAGCATCATAGTTTTTCACAACAAATGGTGTGAGCATGACAGACGATGGTAAGAAGTGCTTCATAATACCTCCGGTATTGAGATGTGTTTCTTGTATGTTATTAGTTTAATATGTGGCAAAATTTGCGATACATCATAAGATGATGCGTGGCTTCTATAAAAAGTCAGAACTTTCTACAAGCTCACAGTTATGTTGAAAGTGTGTAAGATGAGGCGTTGCCTCTTAAGAACAATTAGACCCAACTAGGATAGGTAATGAAGTACGACTGGATATTTTTTGATGCGGATGAAACGCTCTTTCACTTTGACTCTTTTAAAGGAATGAAGCTGATGTTCTCTCGATTTGGCGTCGAGTTTGATGATCAAGATTACGCAGCGTACCAAGAGGTGAATTTACCGCTATGGGTCGATTATCAAGATGGAAAAATCACGGCAGATCAGCTCAAGCACACGCGTTTTGAGTCGTGGGCGAAGCGACTCGATACGACGACGGCAGCACTCAATACTGCGTTCCTAAATGCAATGGCCGATATCTGTACTTTGCTGCCAGGAGCGAAAGAGTTAATGGAAGCACTGCAAGGCAAAGTTAAAATGGGCATCATCACCAACGGCTTTACTGAGCTGCAATCTATTCGCTTAGAGCGAACGGGGATGACGGACTATTTTGACCATGTGGTGATTTCAGAAGAGGTTGGCGTCGCTAAGCCAGATTTCGCTATTTTTGACCATGCACATCGCATTAGTGGCGCTCCTGCCAAAGATCGTATGTTGATGGTGGGTGATAACCCTCACTCAGACATTCTTGGCGGCATCGATTTTGGTATTGACACTTGCTGGCTCAACGTTGACAGTAAACCACGACCAAGTGGTATTGAACCACACTATCAAGTCGCATCATTAGGTGAATTAAAGGCTCTATTACTCTCCAAATAGGTCATTGTTTAAGCTGGTTTTTAAAAAGGCAATCAAGTGTTAAAGAGTCATCGTTACAGTTGTTATGGCGTCATGGCCATTCTATTGTGGAGTTGCTTAATCGCGCTTTCACGCAGTGTTTCTGAACAATTAGGACCGATTGGAGGCGCCGCCAGCCTCTATACGGTGAGCTCGATCCTGTTAGTGTTTACTATGGGTTTACCGAAAATCTCGCGTTTTTCAAAATCGTATTTGCTGATCGGCGGCTCACTTTTCGTCTGTTACGAGATATTTTTAGCGCTTGCACTTGGTATGGCAAATAGCCGTCATCAAGCTATCGAAATGGCGGTTATCAACTACTTATGGCCTGCACTAACAGTACTGCTTGCCGTTTTACTCAGCAAAAAGAAGACTAACTTATTGGTTTACCCGAGTATCCTCCTTGCTTTCTATGGTGTGGCATGGAGTATCAGTGGCGATCAAGGGCTTTCGGTACAGCAGATTGCTGCAAACGTTGCGACTAACCCACTGACTTATTCTATGGCTTTCTTTGGGGCGATTATTTGGGCAGTGTATTGCAACTACACGCAGCGTGTGGCTAAAGGTCAGAATGCTATCGTGCTGTTCTTCATTGCAACGGCTGTCACACTATGGATTAAATATGCACTGAGTGACGAACCCGCGATGGTGATGACAACAAGTGCGGCTATCGATCTTGTGTTGGCGGGTGCGGCAATGGGAGCGGGTTATGCGCTGTGGAACACCGCGATACTGGGTGGCAACATGGTGTTTCTTGCAACTATGTCTTATTTTACGCCAATCTTTTCAACTCTATTCTCTTCAATGCTACTTGGCCTTTCGCTTACGGTCACTTTCTTGCAAGGCGTGTGCATGGTGACCATCGGCTCCTTGGCGTGCTGGTGGGTCACAAGAGAAAAGCCGACACACAAAGCGTCGGCTGAATCAGAAAGTGGTGATATCGAGCAAGCGAAAATTTAGTTTTGAACTATTCCCAATCTAACTAGCAATACTCAAATTGAGTTTTAGCTCATAAGGCATCTTCGATAAGCGTCGCTTCAGTAAGCGGCGCGTCTTTTCAATATCATTGACCGCAATGATGCCTTGATTGTTAGGATGGATATCTACGTTGATACGCAGTTCTTGACCTACCTTGGTTACGCCTTTCAACTCAAGATCTTGTTGCGCTTCCTTATCGACTGCGATGACGTTCTCATCAACCTTTTCACAGATCTCTTTGTTCGCCGACATCATCAGCAGTTCGCGCATTGCTTGCTTAAGCATATCGAACGGTACTTTGATGAAGTAGAACGACATCAGAACCATCATCATCGGGTCCGCGTACACTGCAAGTTCAGTGTAAGGCGACAAGGTGATTAACCAAGCTGCAATGAAACCTGCGGTAACAGCCACACTCAACAAGGTATCCATTTGCCACTGCTTCGATTCTGCTTCAATGAGACCAGAAGAGAATGATTTACTTTTATTGGCGATGTACCACCATGCATAACCACAACCCAGTACATTCAACGCACCAAAAACAGTTGCAATTGAAGCGTCGACTTCACGACCACCAGTCATGAGTGCGCCAACGGCAGAGTAAAGCGAATAACCGACGACGAGTAGAATAACCGTGGCTTTAAACGCGATAACGATGGGTTCAATAATCGCTCGACCAAATGGGAAGTTAGAGTCCGACGGACGATTAATGTACTTCGATGCTGCTAGTGACAATAAAGTTAACAGTAAACTTACTAACGAATAAACACCGTCGAACACGATGACGAGGGAACCAACAATTAAGCCTAGTGCTAAGCCTCCCAATGCAAAGCCAGATGCAAGAAGGGCTGAGAACATTAATACTCGATTTTCGTTTTGGTTTGTCCTGTCACACATAATAATTTCCAAGTGTTTTCGATACCTCCATTGTTCTAATACTGAACGAGTTTTACAAACTCAATCTATCATTGCCTGAGGCGAAAAATGCGGGTTTAATTAATTATTCAATTAAATCAATGTATTATGAGTGGTTTTGTCTGTCATTTTTTTTGACACTGACTGACATTGATAAAGAGAGTTTGAGAAATCGTGAAGGTAGATGCGCTTTAAATATCAGGTGTAGTAAATAGCTAAAACGCTCATATTGATGGTGGTGATGAGCACTCACTGTGAAAGATGCTCACCGACATCAAATAGACAATAGGTAAAGGGCTGGAGGTATCATCCAGTATCTAAAAATCGAACAGATAGTCACTGATCTTATCCGCTAACCAATTCATGCCCGGGTGCTCGGCCATACCTGCAGCTGTAAACATGCAGTAGTCCTCTTGAGTTAAACCGTAAGTATGCTTAATCACGGCAAGCTTTTGCTCGCGAAGTAGGTGACGAATCAAAGGCTCCGGCATTACGCCCCACGCGTCTTCACGCATGATGGTGTCGAGCATATAATCGAAGCTTGAAAAGCCAATGTAACGGCGTGAGAACGGATCAAGTACTGGGTTGTCTTTTTCGTTGAGGTAAACCATGGTCGCCTGCATCGAGTTACGTAGCACTTCGTCAGAGACTCGACGCATCTGGCTCAGTGCATGTCCTTTCTGGCAAACCGACATCATCCGAATCTTCCCGAGAGGGTTGTAGAGGATCCTAGGATCATCAAAACTCTCGTAATCGACACCAAAGGCGAAGTCAACCTGCTGGGTTTCAACAAGGTTGGCCAAATCGCCACTAGACGCTAAAACAATATTGAATGAGGTGGAAGGGTAGCGATTGTTCAGTTTATGCGATAGGTCTTGCCACATCTCATCGGGCAATGAATCATCACGGGCTATCCAAATCTCGGCGTTAAACTCACCCGAAACATGCAAACAAGTCTGCTTTATACGCGCAGCTGTGACCAACATGCCTTCACAATCCTTGTAGATCGCTTTTCCCGCTTCTGACAGCTCAACATGGTTGCCACTGCGAACGAATAGCTCGATATCCAGTTCTTTCTCAAGAGCTTTGATCGACATGCTGAGCTTGGTTCGGTTGCATTCGAGCTGGCGCGCAGCTTCTGATACTGAGCCTAGGTCTGCAACGGAACAAAACGCTTGGATTTGAGACAAGTTCATAGATTTTCCAGAATGAGCGAGGATCGTAAGGTTTATATGTGAATATTGTGCTGATTCTCTTAGAAATAGTCCATCATTGCATGATAACTCTATGACGAACGGGTCAATTTAGTTTAATCTGAGAGGGTTCCGAACGTACAAGAAGTAAAGATGGAGGCCATGATGGCGAAACAATGGGACGAGTACGCAAAAGACTGGGATAAAGAACCTGCAACGGCTGAATTCGCAAAAGCCGTATTTGACCAGTTAAGCCAGCTCGTTGATCTAGACGGAACCCGTGTCCTTGATTTTGGTTGTGGCACAGGTCTGCTTAGCCAAAAAGTGTCCCCTTTTGCAAAAGAGATTATTGCTTTAGATTTCTCTGAAGCCATGATTGAAGAACTCGACAAAAAAGAGCTACCTAACGTAGAGCCCGTTGTTGATATTCTTTCTCGTGGTTTAGCAGCTCAACACCCTGCATTTCGAAAGCAATTTGATGTCGTAGTCGCTTCGTCTGTGTGTGGCTTTATCCCGAATCTGCAAGATACGGTGAGTTTGATTTACACACTGTTAGAAGAAGATGGACTGTTTGTTCATTGGGATTGGTGTGTAGAGAGCGATGACGAAGCGTCTGGTTTAACACTGAGTCGCTCAGAGAATGTGTTAATGGCGGCAGGTTTCTCAAACGTAGAAGTTTCAGTACCATTCTCGATTGATACCCCTCAGGGTGAGTTGAAAGTGCTAATGGGTGTAGGTCGTAAGCAGTCTTACCATCCGTACTAAATCCCGCTAACGTATTGATACTAAATAGATAGAATAAACCCATGCTGTTTTGCAGTGTGGGTTTTCTTTTGGGTGTTACATTGATACCAATCGTAGTAAATAATTGCTCACCCTAGCTGGTTAAAATGCTCGATAACGGCGTTAGAATTTTTGATTGTAGAATAACTACTTATCGAAACTCTCTGTTGCAGAAAAGCGGCCTTGTTCTCAAGCCTTTTTCCTGCGCTATTTTTGACCACTTATTTACTGTGATTGGTATGATGATAGGTATTTCCATAATGGAAATGTTTAATTGATTAAATTTCAATAGTGGAAAAATGATTACTCTTTTAAAATAAGACCATATAAATATAAAGGGTTTTATCATGAGCCACCAAACAACGTCATCACCAATGCCTGAACTTCAGCAACGTTTCCACAATATTATTTCGGATGCCAACTTATCACCTAAGCAGAAGTCGAGCTATTTAGCGCTAGAAGCGGAAGCAAGCCTACCGTATTTGCCAATCAGCCAAGAAGCTGAACAAGCACTTAAAGACGGGGTGTTGTGTGACATGTTTGAAGGCCATGCGCCGTTTAAGCCGCGCTACGTCTTACCAGACTATTCTAAATACTTACATCAAGGCTCAGAGTATTTAGAACTTAGCGCGGCGACCAATTTAGATGAAGCGCTCAACATGTTGACGATCATCTATCACCATGTGCCATCCGTGACCTCTATCCCTGTATACCTTGGTCAACTGGACGATGTGTTAATGCCATTTGTTGGCGATCTGACAGACGAACAAATCTATCAAAAGCTAAAACTGTTCTGGATTATGCTGGACCGCACGCTTCCAGATGCGTTCATGCATGTGAATATCGGCCCTGCAGATAACATCATCTGTCGTACTATTTTGCGAGTAGACGCTGAGCTTAAGCAGATCGCGCCTAACTTAACCTTTATGTACGATCCTGCAGTGACACCTGACGATCTTTTGCGTCAAGCGGCGAGCAACATCTGTGAATGCAGTAAACCTCATATCGCGAACTATCCAGCACATGCGAGTGCTTATGGTGATAAGCGCTTTGGCATTGTGAGTTGCTATAACTCTCTGCCTCTTGCTGGTGGTTCAAATACCTTGGTTCGCATGAACTTAAAAGAGGTCGCGCTAAAGTCTAAAGGCAGCGCCGATTTTCTACAGAGAGTACTGCCAACATACGCCAACGTTATGGTTGATCTGATGGATGCGCGCAGTCGTTTCCTTCATGAAGAGTCGAATTTCTTTGAAGGCTTCTTAACAAAAGAGGGCTTGATTGAAGAAGCGCGATTCGCACCTATGTTTGGCATCTACGGCATGGCAGAAGCCGTCAACACCCTGATGGAGAAAGAGGGTGTTGAAGCTAAGTACGGGCACGACGAAGCGGCTAACACGCTTGGTCACACCATATCTAAAAAGCTTGCAGAGATTGTTGAATCCTCACCGGTTCAATATGGATTAAACGGTAAAGCACTGCTGCACGCACAAGGCGGTATTAGTCTTGATAAAGATGTCACCCCAGGTGTGCGTATTCCTTACGGAACTGAGCCAGACCCAGTCTCCTACGTTCGAGCGACGGCAGGTCATCATAAGTTCTACACATCAGGCATCAGTGACATCTTAACGATTGATGAGACCGTGAAATCCAACCCTGAGGCGATGTTCAACCTATGTAAAGGTGCGATTCAAGCGGGTTATCGTGAGTTTACCGCAAACGTAGCGTCTAACGATTTGGTGCGCGTGACGGGGTACATGATTAAGCTCTCTGATATCGCAAAATATGACGATGAGGGTTCTCGTACTAATACCACGTTCTTGGGCGCAGAGGCGGCAAAGAACACCGGCATTTTGGAGCGCAAACCACGTGTGGCGAGCTTAGAAATGTCACCTACCTACGAACAATAAATTTTCTGATCTAACGACTCACATGGCTAGGGTTACTAACAATATAAAGGCAGAAAAACAAGCGAAGGTCAGCCGTGTGCTGACCTTTTCTTGTGTTGACGGGCCGGGAAATCGCTTGGTGTTGTTTCTGCAAGGGTGCAACTTTGATTGCATCACCTGTCACAACCCTCACACCATCAATCACTGCAACCATTGTGGCGATTGTGTTCCTGAATGCCCAAGTGAAGCGCTAACTCTAAATAGCAATTCTGGAAGGGTTACTTGGCACCCTGAAAAATGTACACATTGTGATAAGTGCATTGATGTGTGCAGTCATAAGTCGAGCCCGAAAATATCACTAATGACAGTTTCTGATGTTCTTGAAATCGTCAGAGAAAATCAGTTCTTCTTGAGTGGAGTTACCATCTCAGGAGGTGAAGCGACAATGCAGCTGCCGTTCATTATCGAACTCTTTAAAGCAATTAAAACGGATCCTCAGCTTTCTCATTTAACCTGTTTTATTGATAGTAATGGTTCACTCTCACCGGAAGGTTGGAGTAAAGTTCTCCCGTACCTTGATGGCGCAATGATAGACCTGAAATCATGGCAAAATGAAACCCACCAATGGTTAGTGGGGCGCGAGAATCACCGTGTACTCTCTTCAATCAACTTCTTAGCGCAACATCAAAAGCTGCATGAAGTTCGTTTACTGCATATTCCCGGTAAGAGCGATCTCGACACAGAGGTTGAGCAAGTAGGTCGTTATCTTCAATCGTTACCACAAAGCGTTGCGATTCGTCTCAATGCGTTTCAGCATCACGGTGTGATAGGGGAAGCCTTAAACTGGTCAAAATGCACTAAGCAACAAATGAATGAATTTCATGACCAGTTATTTGCTTATGTTCAGCGACCAATGCTGAAACCGCAAGTCTATACCTAAACCCACTTGGTTCAGCACTCTAACAACGCGTTTCTCTTTAATGTGAGTGGCAACAAAGATTTAAACTTATTTTCCCCAAAACTCTTTGAGAGCACATGAAGCTATCATGGGAACTATTTTGGCAACAGCTTGTTGGCAAATTGCCCAACACTTATTTGTGCAGCAGGCTGGCATATATATGGCGCATCAATTTCATGTTTTACAGAAAAATCTGTATTTTGGGATGTCGGTAGAGAGCTGTAGATCTTAAATCATTGTTAGTTATAGTAAAAAAGATGTATCGTTTACTTCATTGAGATACTAGATAGAGTATTTCTATATTTAAGTGCAGAATTATTCTGTCTAATATGGTGGTTATGACTTTCAAGGGAATTTATGAAAAGCGCATTACTTGAAGAACTTGTAGGTGCAGTTGAACACACAGCATCACTATCTAAAGATTGGTTTATTCAAAATTCAATCGGTATTGACAGAACGGTATTCTTTGAACGAAATGGCTTGGGTGATAATGGGACTGGTGCTGTTTATGCGTATTTTGACACAGAGGGCACTTGTTTGTATGTGGGTCAAACTGGTCGAAGAGTGAAAGCGAGGCTACACGACAAAACTTCCCCTCATAAAGATAAAGGTTGGTGGGAACAGTGGTCGAAAATGCGTTTTGTTCAAGAGTCAGAGGAAAGTAGTAGGTTATTGTTCGAAATGCTTTTAATTCAAGCCTATAAACCTAGCCACAATTCAAAGCCTAAACCAATTGATCTCCCTCTTTGGCTACAGTCATAACAAGCAATTTAAGAGGGATTCACAACGCTTGGCATTTTTGCTTCTACTTCAAATTTAGTGTTTATGGCACAATGCTTTAGGTGTGGGTGGTCGCGTTGCTCACCCCTTAATTGGGCGTTGAGGCTGTAGAATTTCTCTTTTTTCAGCCAATACCACCTGACTTTTTGAGCACTTTCCCCGTCTACATTGGCTTAAATACTGTGCAGTGATATTGGCGCTTACGGTGGCTGTCAAAGATATACAGTGAGAAAGGTGCTGTGGTCGCTAATTTGGTGAGATTTAGAGGTGGTTCCCCCTCTAATGGATGTAATTTCGTAACTTTTCTATGTTGTGGAGCATGCTAAACATCGCCCATTGGGCGTTTACTTTTTCTCTTCCTCTTAGCGTGAACCGATTCATCTGTTTATTTACGGTAATGTTGCCGAAAACGGGTTCAACGCATCCCAGTCGCTTACTATATTGCCGCCTGCCTTCGGGACTATCAATCTTGTCTTTCATGGCTTGCATGTGGTCAAAGTCTTTGGTGTTTTTGTAGATAAAGAAGACTTGTCGGCCTTGCTGTTTACCTGGTGGCTTTCTCATGCACTGAGGTTGATGCACACAGTTTCGACAGTCATTGAGATAACCGCAAAATTGGGCACCACGCTCTCCGCTTATTACGGCATTTTTGCTGCTGAGGCGCATCATATTCCCAGCAGGACAACGGCAAGTCATAGCGTCTTGGTCAAACTCAAACATAGAAATGGGATAACAGGTTTTACCAGTTTTAGAACGTTTTTTACGTTTCTTTGCCTGCTCAGTTTGATAGGTCTCACTGCTTTGAAAGAGCGGGTTGCGACTACGGAAAGCGGTATCAGCGATGTAGCAATCGTAGGGTGTGTCAGCTAAAAACTTGAGATTGGCTTTACTGTGAAAACCGCTGTCAGCAGTGAACTTGGTTGTATGCTCGACCGAGTTTGGAAGCTTGTCCAGTTGTGCCTTTAAAGCGAGTACTGCAGGTTTGAGTGTTTGCTGCTCTCCGACGCTGCCCCACACTTGGCTGTGCAAAATGATTTGGTTTTTGTCATCAGTGATGGCGATACCGTTATAGCCTTGAATCGTGCCTTTTGAGGTGGTCATTTTTGCACTGTCGTTATCGGTAATGTTACTTTTTATCGGCTTGTTGTTGGAGCCTAACTTATCTTGAGTGCTTGCTAAAAACTTACCGATTTTATTCGCGCTGTTATCGAGTTTTTGCTTTTGCCTTAGAGCTTGCTCAACAACCTCGTTTGGGAGGGTATCTTGGCTTTGATGGCGTTCGATAATACGTTTACTAGCTCGTTCCAGTTTCTCTTTTTTGCGGCGTAACTCCTCGTGAGTGCCACTCCACTCTTTGCTGGCATTGGATGAAATTTTACATCCATCAATGGCAAACATGTTACGACCGATGAGGCCTTGTTCATCGCATATCATTAGGACTTGAGTGAAGAGTGGTTCAATGGTGTCTTTCATTTTTGCGATGAAGGCAGCAATGGTGGTGAAGTGCGGTCTTACATCGCCAGACAGACACATGAAGGTAACATTGTTGATGCAGGCTCTTTCAATACGTCGACTTGATAGCATGCCAAGAGAATAGGCGTAAAAGATAATCTTGAGCATGATGGAAGGTGGGTATGCAGCTGCCCCGTTTTTGTCGTTGCAATAGTGTTCATCAAAGAGTGATAGATCTAGGTGGTTATCGACGATATGAGATATCGCATACTCGATGGTGCCAGGGATGAGCTGCTCGTCAATGATGACAGGGACAAACATGTTTTGATTGGAGTAATCGGTTTTGAAGTTAGGCATAACTGTGTTTCGTGACGAATAATTAAGATTAGATCACAAGGAGTTAGTGCGTTCAAGTTCATATCATGATGAAATGTCGGTAGGATCAGAATTGAGGACGGGTAAGAGAGAAATCCTACAAGCTCGTTAAGTTTTTAAGTGTGATGGAATATGAACGATTTTTTTAAGACAAAAGTTGGGTTTGTTATAGGTTTACTTGCTGCCGTTTTTGCGTTTAAGCCATTGATTGACAGTAACGCCGATCTAGGATTTTTAATATTTAACTTCAATTTAACGATTGAGCATGCTTACATTTTTCTTACTGCTTTCCTGGGGTTGGCTGTTTACTTTATTTCATTACAATTTGCATCTTCGAAGCATTTTAAGCTGATAGATTCTTTAAGTGATGCTTGTTACACAATTGCACTAGCAACGCCTCCTGTTTATATCTTTCTAGGGGTTTTAGTTAAGGTTACGATTGTTCTAGAGAAGCATGTAGATCAAATGCCGCCTATAGTCTCCAGTATATTTGTATCAATATTGACAGGTATTTTTGCTAATTTCTTATTCGATGCCCTAAAAAGATCGATTAAATTTAAATTTTCTGAAGCTGAAAGGGAACAAGAAAGAACAATTAACATCGATCTTTTATCTCGTGCACAAGAACTCCTTAACTTAGGGATCTACGATATGTCCGTTCTGGAATCTACTAAAATAGTGGAATCTGTCTTAAGAAGGTTACTAGAAACGAGAGGTGTGGAAATTAATTCTGTCAATATGATGGAATTAATCAATCTTTCAAAAAAACATAAGCTCTTAAGTGAAGGTGATATCAAAGTATTCCATGAAATCAGGAGAACGCGAAATGAGTCTGTGCATACCTTCGATGCTGTTGATAAAAATTCGGCTGAAAGAGTCCTTAACTTGTCTAGAGAGCTATTAGCTAAACTCGACTGTGTGGGTGCATCTAGCAGTTACGAATGGTTAGAGTTGCATCGTGATGAAGTTATTCGGATATTTAAAAATAACGAAGTAAAAAAAGCGCCTTTAGCATTGAAAATGCTAAAGGATGCATGGATAAACCGTGATGGTGCTGTTTGGTTAGAGTTGAGTGAGTTTTTTGAAGTCTTATTAGTACACAATCCTGATATGCTAGTTACAATATTTGGCTCTGATGACGAGCTGTTAGATAGTTGGTTGGAGGCAATTGAAGGTCAGATATTTACTGATTTTCTAGGTGGTAACATTGAACGACTGGAATCATTGCGTATTCAGGCTATTAGTAGATTGAGTAGCTATGTAAAGCAGTGTGAGTCTCAACACAAAGCTACGCTTGTAAGTAAAATCCTCGTAGCAGTAGAACAGTCGAAAGTTCGTGCCATCGATTAAAACTTAACAAACTGTTCAAGAGGGATTCGCAACGCGTGACATTTTTGCTATGCGTTGGTTTTAGTGTTTAAGGTGGTATGCGGAAACTTTGGTATTGCGTTGCTCACCACTTAAGCAGGCGTTGATATGACCCCCACTGTCAATAAGAGCGTAGAAGTTTCTGCTCCCGCATTTATAGAGCCTTTCTTGTTATTTAGGGGATAGTGTTATCACATAGATGAAGCAAGTAATGTCGCCGGTTCTCATGCTGATATACGTGGATTGCTCATCGTTTGATGAGTAGAGCCTACCTTACTTGTTCCGTCGTAGCACCTGTCTTCAGTCTATGCTCGTGGTTCAATATAGCCGAAGCTATATTGCCGTCCTAACGCCGTCGGTGTTTGTGCCACTCCCGATGCTTTATCCAATGCGATAACACTAATTCTTTCTTCATGCCGGTAAACGAGCGATTCGTGTTTTAGGATCTACGTCGCTGATGACAACTTCACGAGCAATCGCCCAGATGTAGGCGATCATCTCTCTTGCAATGGCGACAACAACGACATTTCGGTGTTTACCTTTTTTGCAGTGGCCGTTGGTAACGACGACATAACCTTTGCTGGGCTTGCCAAGCAATATCGACGATCTCTTTAGGTAGTCCTTCTTGCCTTAGTTGAAGCTCTACGGAGATGTTCGCTTTGTGTTTATAGGTATGTGCGCCTTCAACGAGCAACCGTCTAGCCCGACTGTTACCACACTTTGTCAGACTGCCGCGGCGAGTTTTACCTCCACTAGAGTTTTCTGTTGGTACAAGTCCAAGGTAAGCCATAAGCTTTCTTGGATGGTCGAACCGTCGTAGGTCACCCAGTTCAGCTATTGTGCCGAGAGCTACGAGTAACCTCACTCCACGCATAGCTTGTATGGCTTTCACTACAGGATAATATCGCCAGTTTAACCTGATGGAGCAGTTCGTTGTCGAGTCGTTGAAGGCGTTGTATGCGTTCATTGATAGTGATGATCATCTCTTGTAAGACGATTTGTTGACTATGGTGAGGAAGAATGAGGTCGGTCAGCCACCGTAGATGCTTTTTAGACCAGTTATCATTCACCGTAGCTTGGATATTATTGCGAAGAAGAAAGCCTTTGAGTTGGAACTTTGCGTCTTTGAGATCTTTCATGGCCGTTTCTCTGGCACGTGAGAGGTCTCGAATGGCTTCATCCTCGGCTTCCGGTACATAGATGGGTGTAAGCTCTTCGGCTTTTAACAACTTCGCGAGCTTCACTGCATCTCGCTTGTCAGTTTTAACTCGATCACCAGGCTTCTTAGGTATCAACGATGGAGCGACGACATAACAGCAGTGTCCAAGGCTCGTAATCAAGCGATAAGTCCAGTAACCACATGGCCCCGCTTCATAGACAAAGTGCAGAGTCGCTTTGGGATACGTGGATTGCAGTTGTTTGGCCAATTTAATTAGTGCAGACTTATCGGATTTAATGCGGCCTAACTGTTGTGGGTTTGCCCCTCGATGTTCTTGTAAAACAGCGACTTGAATAAATGACTTATGCGTATCTAAGCCAATGAAAATTATGCTATCGTTACTCATGCTAGCCTCCAAATTTAGTTGTTTGACGCACTAATTATGGCTCTGGCTTTTAGCTAACCCACGATATTGGAGGCTAGCACCTCGTGGGGGTCATTATGTCTAAATGCCTTTAGGTTTTGGCTCTTAGAAAAGCGAAAAGCACCCCGCGGGGTGCTCTCTAGAATGCTCAAGTTAGAGATATTGGCGAGAATTTTATTACCAACACTGTAGCCTAACGAGCTAGTGACTGAATTATGGTACAAAGCTGCTGTAGTGTCAACTATACAACTCCAGGGAGTATAGTAACTATGCCTCGCTTACCGATAACCTCATATACGTTTGAACTGTTTACTATAGTATTAAAACGTCTTTTCGCTTGCGTGGGGGTTAGTATATTACTGTATGAAAGAGACTTGTATACATCTAGAGCTTCAATGCTTGTAAGCCAATCAAAATGTGATTTGTAATGAGAGTCCAGATAGTCGTTTTTTCTATCTTCGGATACCCAGCCTAATATCCGGCACAATCGTTCATTTAAAGTTTTCATTCGTTGAATACTTTCTTCTGGCGTTGATGCTGCCGGATAAATCTCTTGGTTGGTGCTGTGGTGTCTAATCTGAGTGAACTTCCAGATAGGTTCGTGGTGAGCAATCCGGTTTCTTAGTTCATTTACCTGACTCAACCGCATTAAAAAGTCTTCTAATGCGTTTTGAGACCAGTAAGTAGAGTGGAGGGCAAAGTGCCCTTTAAGTCCATTGAACAATGCGCTTTGCCAGTCTATTGAGTTGTTCGACGAAGTATCATTAATTAAAAATCCCCAGAAACCAAAACTTTGTGCAGCGATTACTTTTCCCGGTGTTGGTACCGGGTTTTTTGCTATTAATTGATTTCGGCGTCTTCTTCCACGACCTCGTGATTGCAAATGGGTCACTTTGCGAATCATATTCACTGTCTTAGGCTTTAATTGATCTTGGGCAATCAAGTGCTCATACCAATCATTATCGAATGCATGCCCTTGCTGTCGGTGTGCATTGAATTGGTGAGATAGCTCCCTATGAATAGTATTGCGAAGAGCTACTTCAAAGATACTAATTAATTTGAAAAAGGAGGCAGAGAGAGCGTCATTCCACAAGTACAGCCCTAAGCACTCTTCATCTGAGTTCAGATTAAAGTAGCTACGGTAACTATTGAGACGATCGGAAGAGATCGTGTTAATGGTTTCAGTAATATTGTTAGGTTTCATATGCTTGTGGGTAGAAAAAGAAAGGTGCATTATAAGGTAGATTTACGTGTGCGTCTAAATGCATTTAACAAACAATTTAAGAGTGATTCAGCACGCTTGGCATTTTTGGTTTGGGTTGAGTTCAGTGATTACGGTGGTCAAATTGGGTGTAGTGGTCGCGTGCTTCACCTTAATGCGGCTAGGTTTCTAGCATAGGAATAAGGAAAATATGGAATTATCCGAAGCGGTCGAGTTAATTGATAGCACTCAAAGTATGTTCGAAGGAATGAGTAAACTCTACGCGTCTTTAATATTAATTGTTTTAGTCATTACCATGGTATCTGTGGTAGCAATATATATATCTGGTCAGGTAACTACATCGGGGTTATGGTGCTTAGGTGCATGGCTTTTTGTTGCTGGTCCACTTACGTTTGCGTTAGCAAATGAGGCACTGACAGGTGTAACGTCTTACGAACAGGCATATTTTATAGCTCGGTTTGTCGAGAAGTATGGTGAGAATGCATTTAGTTTTAACTCATTCAATGATGTTTTTTCTAGGTCGTATAGCATTGTCTCGTCAATCGACACGGATTTAGTGACGAAGTTCCAACTGTACAAATGGTTATTCGGTTTCTTTAAGTTCTTTATACCAGCAATATACACCGCGATTGGCGCTTGGTCTTTTGTTAAAGTACTAGATTCTAAAATTAAGGTAATTTAAAACCTAACAAGATGATTGGACTCCCCATCCCCAATCCGCCTATCTTTAAATAGGAAGCAACACGGGAGTCTGATTATGAAAAATCTCATTATTGGCGTTGATCTAGCCGCTAAGGTTATCCAAGTTTGTGTTTACGCAGACAAAAAGGTGCTATCCAATCGAGAAATGACACCGAAACAGTTCAGCGCTTATCTCAGTAATCTTTCACCCTCTTTGGTGGTGTTTGAAGCTTGTGCAAGCTCTAATTATTGGAACCAAATTGCCACATCTTTAGGCCATACCTCGAAGTTAATTTCCTCTCGTTTGGTCAAAGCGGTTCGTCAGAATCAAAAAACAGTAAGAATGACGCTTTAGCGATCATTCAAGCCTCACAGTTACCTGAAGTAACTTTTGTTTCTGGTAAGACCAATAGCCAACAGCAAGCTCAATCAATGCTGAAATTACGAGAACAAGCCGTTAAACAACGGACAGCATTAAAAAATCAATTAGTAGGATTGATGAGGGAGTTTAATCTTCCAGTTTCGAGAAACCATCAAGGCTTTACTCAGTCGATAGAGCTGATTTTGGAAGACGCGGACAATAATTTAACCGCTGATTTTAGGCACATGCTGAAAGTGTCACTCGACTTATATTTGGTTTTGTGCGAAGCAATTGAAACTTATGATCATTCCCTTGAACAATGGATAAGGTCAATCCAAGAATGCCGAAAGTTAATGAAGATTGAAGGTGTAGGGAAATTAAACGCAATTCATTTGTACATTGCTTTGGCATCAGGAGAACTTGGTCAGTTTAACAAGGGAAAAGATGTTTCCGCTTGTATTGGCTTAACACCACTCCAACATTCTTCTGGTGGTAAAGCGAAGTTGGGACATATTGATAAACGGAAAAACTCAACGTTGCGCAGTCTATTAATTACGGCGCAATGTCTGTGGTTCAGCAAGTCGTAAAACGCGACGCTAAAACAAAGAAAGAACAGTGGCTACAAGCATTAGTAGCACGTAGAGGTAAAAATGTGCTGCGGTAGCATTGGCAAATAAAACAGTCCGTACCGCTTTTGCTATGCTTAAATCTGATACGGAATATAGAGCATCTATGCTCTGACAGTTTGACAAAATGAAGCGTAAGATAAAAGTTAGGTGATACAGAATAGTCGAAAGAGGAACAGCTCACTAACAAGCATTGTACCCTGACAGCCGGAATTATCATTGAGCAGAGGTAGCTCCTCAACAGTAGCTCGTATATAAGCACGCGAATATCTATCGTTCTTTTTGTTGAAACGGGGAGTCCATATAAGCGACTATGAAGGGCATTTCTAATCGACCTGTAGCCTCGATAACGACGCGTTGAGGTTTGTGTTTCTTAATGATTTTAATGGCATCGCTGATACCTTTATCGGTGTTTGATACGGTGAAGTAAATGTCGAGTGGACGGATATAGATGTCTAATTGAGACTTACCAGTATCAACGCCAACATTAATGTTTTGAAGTGTGTTTGTATTCATAATAAGCTAACTCTTGCTTGCAAATGCGGGCCGAGACCCAGAAGACTATTCGAGTGTGGTGCTTGGAGTTCTATCTGACGTTCGTACTTGTTATCGGTCTCTCAATAGAGGAGCCATCGTTTAATCGAACTATCAGATAGAAGAACTTTAGTTGCAGCTAAAGTCTGGGTCTCACCTTACCCGATTGGAGTGCTTATTATCCATACAAAGCGTTTAAGAGCGATTCTGCAACGCGTGCCAGTTTCGCTTCGCTCAAGTATGGCACCCATTACGTCACGCCTTAACGCGGCTACCGTTTTTAGGCTCAGGAGGGTATTTGGATATTTTTAATAATCGAGAGTTAGCTACAGCTACTCTGGTCATTGTTGTCTTCATTTGGGCTTCCATCAAAAGTAACGAGGTTCTGCCGGCTATAGAGTTAGTCCTAAAATCCTTTTGTCAAAAAGCCATACTGATAACTACGGGGACTCTGCTTTTATATATTTCAATTGTCGTGTATTTACTTGATAGCATCGATGTTTGGAATATAGGACAACTTAAAAATACCATACTGTGGTTTGTGTTTATTGGCTTTGTTCAGCTTATGAATACGACTAAGATCACCGAACCCAAAGAGTACTTGAAAGCATCGTTAAATTCTCAGGTTAAGCTGATTGTACTAATCGAGTTCCTAGTCGCGTTTCATTCTTATGGCTTTATAACTGAATTATTTCTAGTAGCGACAGCTACACTATTTGCGTGTTGTAGTGCTTTTGCCAAAGGCAAACCAGAGTATAAGCAGGCACAAAAAGTATCTGACTATATTTTAGCCATAATGGGAACTTTGATTTTCATCGACTCAATCTTAAACATATATAATGAGCCAGGTAAATTTGTCAGTGTTGATACATTACGGGATTTCTTGGTTCCGATGTTGTTGTCGGTATCTCTACTACCATATGTGTATGTATTTTATTATCTTTTGGCTTACGAGAGAGCGTTTATTCAGACTCATATCTATACCGACTCTAAACAACTTCAACGGTATGCAAAAATACACTCATTTGTTGCCTTCAAAGGGAAGCCTAGCCTTATCCAAAAGTGGTTGCGCTACTCTTGTATTCCTGAGTTTGAGTCAAAAAAACGATTCAAAGTTCAATAGATAAATTTAAAGAGCAGCAGCGTGAATCAACGGTATAACAAACAGTTCAAGAGGGATTCAGCACGCTTGGCATTTTTGGTATGCGGTAGTTTCGGTATTGCGTGACTCACACCTCAATCGGGAGTTATACCGCAATCAGTCATCTAACCTTTTCATAGCGTTACGGTAAACACCGCTACGTTCGCGTTTTCCTACTGCCAGTACAGTTACAACAATGACATCATCTTCAACTTTGTAGACAAGGCGATAGCCCGATTGACGCAGCTTAATTTTATACATGTTGTCAGATCCAGATAGTTTTGAAGCCGGAACATGTGGGTTATCTAAGCGCTCGACTAGCTTTTTTTTAAATTGTTGTTGCAGAGTAGAAACAAGCTTTTTCCACTCTTTGAGGGCACTCTTTTTAAAGTCGAGTTTATAGGTCATCAATATTTACCGAAATGCTCTCTTCAGATTCACGCTCTTTAGCGATAGCGAGTAGTTCGAGATCTTCGAGTTTGTCCATCATCATTTCGTAGGCTTCGGCAGGTACGCAATAAAATGCTGGCTCATTTCGGTTTAGTACAGCAACAGGTTCACCGTAAGCACTAGATGCGACTTTCATTGGGTTGGCTTTCAACTCAGTAATACTTGCAGCAACATCGGCTAAAATTCTAGTGGTCATATAATCGGTCTCTTAAGTGGTCTTTATGTTGGTCATTTTAGCCTTGACTAAGCGGTATAACAAGCTGATTAAGAGTGATTCGCAATGCGCGGCACTCTCGGCTTGATTCCGCTTTAGTGTTGACGGCACAATCGTTTAGGTTTGGTGGTTGGCGTTGTTCACCACTAAACGCGGCTAAATGGATTCCCACGGTTGTTGAACATCCGCTAAACGTATTTTGATGGCTTTTTGTTCGAGGGATTTTATGGATACAAAGCGAGTGGAGGGTCGCTGAACAGCTTCTCAAATAGCAACAGCATCATATTCTTATTATATTCCGTAAGTTTTCCGTACAAATTGAATGAGCATTAAGGATGTACTATATTCTCTATAATTACGGAATAGATCCGTACGTAGGAGGGGCTATGGCAACGGCACGTTTAGATATTCGCCTTGATGAAGAGATCAAGGCAAAAGCCGAAAAAGCATCGGCTTTACTTGGTTTAAAAAGTCTCACTGAATATGTAGTGAGACTAATGGACGAAGATGCGACTCATGTTATTGAGGAACATGAAAGTATTATGGTTAAAGACAGTGTCTTTGACGAGTTTATGGCTGCGTGCAATAAAGCAAAAGCACCGAATCAAGCTTTGCTTGAAGCTGCCAAATTTACAGATGAAAGTGGTATTAAGTGAGTTGGGGTAAAGAGTTCGTAGAGCTTAGTAAATCAAAGCATGATCGCAACTCATTTGACTGTGGTGAGCAAGAGCTAAACACATTTATCAAAACTCAAGCTGCAAAGCACATGCAAGCAGGTATTAGCCGAACAATGGTTTTACCTAGTTCTCAACCACTGTTAAATCAAAAATTCGCTATTTGTGCATTTTATAGTGTTTCACCGAGTTCAATCAGCCGAGAAACATTACCAGCACAACAAGCAAAGAAACTTCCTAGGTATCCAATCCCTGTTTTTGTGTTGGCTCAGTTAGCTGTCCACAAAGGGTTTCATGGCTCTGGGCTCGGAAAGGTTAGTCTAATTCGAGCACTGAAGTACTTGTGGGAAGTGAATCGCTATATGAGGGCGTACGCAATTGTTGTGGACTGTCTGACAGATTCCGCTCAAGCGTTCTATGCGAAGTTCGGCTTTGAAGTGCTGTGCGAACATAATGGACGTATTCGTATGTTTTTACCAATGAAAACGGTAGAACAGCTTTTTAATCAATAGGCTACGAATATAACAAATTGTTCAACAGGGACCCCTAACGCTTGTCCACTTTTATACAAATCAGCTTCAGTGTTTAGGGCGAACATTTTAATTTGGGTGGCATTGCGTTGTCGCTCGTTAACAAGGCGTTGATACCCCCACTGTCAATAAGCGCCTAGAACTTTCTGCTCCCACATTTCAGAGCCTTTGTTCAATTTGGGATAGTGTTACCGCATAGATGAAGTGCACGGTGGCTTTGGGATAATTGGATTTCATAGAGTTTCGATCTTAGTGGTTCACCGACGTTTAAAGCGGTTTCTCTGGCGTGATGAACTGGTCACATAGCCATTTCATTGCTTGATCATTCATGTTTGGACGATTCCATACCAAGCTGTATGCGACTTTTCCATAATCGAAAGGCAATGGCTTCGCGATGAGCCCTTTGGCTTGTAGGGCTTTCTGCGACCATAACTTTGAACAGGTAAACAAGTAGGGTGTTTGATGACAAAGTACGGCGGCGGAGCCAAAGTCAGCAACCGAAATAGCGACGTCACGAGGTTTGTGACACTGCACCAAATTCTGTTCAAAGAAGGGTTGTGACAGCTCGTTATCAAAGATCCCAATGTGTTTGTAGCTCAGGTAGTCTTCGATAGTCAGCGCTGTTTTGGCGAGAGGATGATCAGCTCCCATCAAGCACACCATCTCATCAGATAAGATGGTCTTCCATACCAACTCTTTGTTTTCTGTCGGAGGCTGTGAAATATCGTGAGGCAGTAAAATGGCATTCACTTTACCGCTTAATAGCGAGTCAAAACCGAACTGCTGCTTTGAATACAGCTTTAGCGCTGCATTGGGAGCCAACTGAGTGGTTATCCGACTGATGGTTGGAGAAAACACTTCAAAAGTACTCTCACGCATCGATAAGGTAAAGCTACCTTGGTAAGTCTCTGGAACGAAGCTCTTTTGATGCAGAAGGCCGTTCATGCTCGATAGTATGGCATGTACGGTTGGTGCAATTTGATGTGCAAACGGAGTAGGGATGAGCTTGGTACCATCGCGGTAGAAAAGCTCATCATCGAGAATCACTCTAAGCTGAGAGAGTGTTTTACTGACACTGGAGGGCGTTACATACAACTGTTCCGCAGTTTGTGTCACGCTATGAGTATTGAGCATAACGTGAAGAACAGTAAGGTGTTTAAGGCTAACGCGCGATAGGTGGAGATAATCCATCTCTACTCCAGAATCAGAGAACGAGTCTGGATTCTAACGTGCTAGCTTGTGATGAGCACGCGAAAAGTGACCTGCACAGAAAGCACCGACAATAGAAAGTTCGCCCGCCAAACAGAGCGCGGCGCACACTTCTGCCAACGCTTGTGATTTACCGTTGCCATGAAGCCCTAACAAGTCCAAACACGCTTTCTGGCTTGGTAACCCCGTACCACCGCCCACAGTACCTAACATCAAGTTCGGAAGGGTGACGCTAGCGTACAATCCGCCTTCTTTGTTGAGTTCCATACGAGTCATACCAATAGCCGATTCAGCTACGCAAGCTGCATCTTGACCGCAAGCGATATAGAGCGCAGCCAGTGCATTCGCATAATGGGCATTGATACCAATGGTACCGCTTAGTGCGCCGCCAACAGTGGTCATTTGTCCAAACTGAACCATTTTCTCTGGCGTTGTATGGAGATACTTCTCGACCAACTCCGCAGGAATGTTCACTTCTGCGGTTACTTTTTTGCCGCGTACGCTGCGCAGTGTCTGTGTATTGGCTTTTTTGTCGCCGGATAGATTGCCGTCGAGAAACGCATGGTCAGGCTTTACAGGTGTATGCTCAATGATGTATTCGAACACGGCATTGGTCGCAATGGTCACCATGTTTTGCCCCGAGGCGTCGCCTGTCAAAAATTCAAACACAAGGTAAACGTGATTGCCTTCGATGTTGCAACTGATGTCGGTGAGTTTGCCGTGCGATGTCGTCGATTCTGCAAGCGCCTTAAAGTGATCGTATTGCGTCACTACCCATGCGACGAATTGACCAGCTTGCGCCAAGTTCTCGAAGGCAAAACCAGGAGTACGAGTCACCCCTTCATTGAGCAGCATTGCGCTTGCACCACCACAAGCCGAAATGAGCTTAGAGCCGCGATTATACGAAGCGACGAGAGCTGCTTCTGTGGTCGCCAATGGCACTAAATAATCCCCTTCGGCAAACAGACCGTTTACACGCAGTGGGCCCGAAATGCCGACTGGCACTTTAACGGTGCCAATAAAGTGTTCGATATTCTTTTCATAGGCAGAAAATTGCGAAAAGGTATGGGCGTCAAGCAGTTCAGCTTGGCTTTCTGCATTATCAAGTGCTGTCCAACGGCGGGTAAGATTTTTCTCAGTCAAGTAAGGGCTTGGAGTTAGCTTTTTACTGGGCTTGTCGAAATGGGGTTGAAGCTTTTGTTCTAATTCTTCTGCGGTGATATCGCCACCTAAGATTGAAACGTAGTCGCGACGGTGCAGGTTGAGTTTTGGCATAATTATTATTGGTACAGTTGGAACAGCAAGAGATATTTTGCGCTGATTCTACCGAGTAATGGGGGAGAAACAAGCGTCAGATATAATGAGTTACAGTTTGTGCAGCAATCGACAAAGAAACGCGAAGCTTTGTTCAGAGATTATGAGCACACTGTTAATCGCCATATTAGATGTGAATATCTAAAAGGCTTCCTATGGCTTCATTCTGGCGCTCGACGACAGAAGCACCCACGCGATTGTAGCTGGCGCTTTGTGTGAGTTTAACTAGCGCATCGCTGTGAGAAGGCATGGGTTCACTCACGGCTTCTTTTTGAAGAGGATCTGCGGTAGGGAGTTGATTAAAGCTGAGATCACTTATAGGTGCCATTTCTTGCTCTAACTGAGGTTCATTCTTAGCAAGCTGATTAATCTCCACAGCGGCTTCTTCCACCATGTTGGCAGACTGCTGCATGATTGCGTAACCAGAATGTAGACCTGAAATGGACATTCATCGACCTCTATTTATCCTTTACTTGAGTTTAGGTTGGCTAAATAATGAACGCAAGAGCAATGTGCGATCTACGAGCCGATACATTGTGACTAAGTCGTTGTCAGGGGGAGCAATATAGGAAATTCAGTGTACGTTGGAACGTCCGATGAAATTCATTCATCAAACGAGTGAATAAGAGAGCAACCAGCATGATTTGTGGCGGACTAGGTGTGAATTGCTATATTGATAACTTGATATATTGATAAGTTGCTAGGGGTGGTAAAGCGGCATTGTGTTAAAACTGCGGAGAAATGAGGAACTGCTTAGTAAAGTTGATATTAACTAAACAGTTCGCTCAGTGCTTTCATCTCTTCGTCCGTAAGCAAAGGTTGTTGCTTTTTGTCGGCTTTATTGTCGATGGTTTCACCAATTTCACCTTGAAGAGCGATAAGTTGTTGATTGCTCAATAGATGAATCTGTTGTTTTAAAGCTTCGAATTGTAGTGCGTTCATGATACAGCCTTATGTCGTCTGTTACGCTACTAAAATCATAGTGTCCCAGTAGCATAGATCCAGTAAAATTGTAGGAAAATCGCTAAATATTTCGCTATTCCAATTTATAAGACAACTATAGTTTCGTTTGAGCAGATTTTGTCCGAGAAATGTCAGGCAAAGTTAGTACTTGGTCAATCAAAATTAGAACATTCGAAGTGTGTAAATTTTGTAGATGTCAGCACTGGCGGGGGTTGGTGGGCTTTTTCTCGTAACTTGTTGATTTATATAGTATGCCGTGAAGAACAAAAGGATAGCTAAAGTCGAGTGTTTTTTTAAGCTATCCTTTTGTTTGTTATTGGTTTGATTTTGTATTACTTTTTCGGTATTTATCGAACTATTTGCCGAGCGTTACTTTCACCGCAAACTTAGTTGCCAAGGTATGCAATTCAGGCAGCATTCGATAGATAAGATGCAGTTGTTGTAGCACCATTCGGACAGAACTTTCGTCTTCTTCTCGCCATTCACTCAAACGGTTATCAAGCTCTGAGTCGTAACTATTTTTGATTTCACATTGCTCACTGTGGCTATGAAGTTGAGAGTACAAAGCATCTAGATGCTCGTGAATCACTCGGTACGCATCTAACACCAGCTTGTGAGTCGCCTCATCATCAATACGTGTTCTGTGCGCCCCTAGCGCTGAAATATAGCTAAGTAGAGCGTGATTAAGGGTCAAAAAACGGAAACTTTCATCGACTGAGGTTCGATATTTTCCGGGCTCAACCAGCATGCTACTGATCGCCACGGTTAAGTTGGCATCACTGTTGTGTGCACTGCGGCGGGCGATGCGATAACTGAGATTATCTTTTTTGCCTACCCGATATTGCCCAATGATCTGTGCCAGGTAGGACTTATTGGCGTCTAGCGCATCGGCCATTACTTTATGCAAACGCTTCGATTGCCAATCTGGGAATAGGTAAACCACCGCAAGTACAGCTAACGCACAGCCAATAAAGGTATCCGCAAGTCGAGGCAGAACCACGGCATAGCCTTCACCAAGTTGGTTGAAACAGAACAGGACCAGTAGAGTGATGAACCCAGTGGCAAATCCGTAGTTATTGATACGGAAGGCAAAGAACATCACACCGCTGATGACAATAAAAACCAATTGGCTCTCTTGGGAAGGGAAGAAAGTCAGCAGGGGAACGCCAATCAGCAGGCCTGCCACTGTACCAATGACACGCGCGGTGAGCTTTTGACGAGTCGCGCTGTAGTTTGGCTGACACACGAACAGCGTCGTGAGCAGGATCCAGTAGCCTCGTTCAATCTCTAAGCCTTGAATGATTCCATAGCCTAGCGTTAGGGTTACCGCCATGCGTATTGCATGACGAAATAGCATTGAATCTTGGTTAAGGTTGGCGCGTATTCTGTGCCACATAGCCTTTAAGGTATGAGGATTGGTGTCATCCAATACGTCTTCTTCAAGCTTTTCTGCATCTGGGTTATTGATGTTTGAGAGCTGTTTTTCCACCGTCGCTAAGTTTTTAAATAGAAATTCGAGCTGACTAAGTAGCGGTTTCCACTCCGGGCGGTTTTGTTGATGGAGGTGACTTAAAGAAGACATCAGCTCATCTAAAGCGAGTACCGACTTGTCACTGTGCTGATACTCCGCACCGACTTTTAAAGAACTCGCAATTTCACGGCAAGCTTTGGCTTGCGCCTCTAGGAGATATTTAAAGCGGAACAATACATCCGATCGTTCAAAATGTTTCGCCAATTCTTGATAGCGATAGTGAGTAGAGCTGACGCGCTCGTGAATATCTTGGGCGATGAAATAGGTATTTAGAAAGCGGTCGCTTGGCCCATCGATGTGTCCTCGCTTAGATCGACTCAGCAGCGTGGCTTTACACATATTGAGGGCATTAACTGTGCTTGCATTGAGTTTGGCTTCAATAATGCGGTGCGGTTGAGGGACGAGATCGGTCACGGGATAGAATAATTCTGCTTTGGACTCCATGTAGTTACCAATCTGGTCAAAAACGGTCGCAAGGTTCTGCTGTACAGGTTGCATTGGCCAAACAATCTGCCAAATCATCGACATAAAGTAGTACCAAGCCGCACCAGTTAACAGTAGCAGCGGTTGGAACCACAAATTGGTGCTCTCATGGGCGCCCAGCATGGTGTAGATAGCCACAAGAAGGGAGCCAAAAGCGATACTGGCGTATTTCGGGCCAATGGCACCTAGCATGATGAAAGTGAACGTCGAGATGAACAACCCAATGGCGAACAACCAAGGTGTATCAAAAAGTAGCTCAATAGAAAAAGCGGCAATAGCAAAACAGATAAAGGTTAATGTGAGTGCTTTAAGCCTTCCGGTAAAACTATCGTCACTTTCTGCCAGTGCAGCGGCAATAACGCCAAGAATGAGCGGGGTGATTAACGTATTTTGTTCGTAGTACCAAGCCGGCACCACAACACCCAAGAGGGTGATTAGAATGAGGACGCTGTAATTTATGGTTTTGTTCGCCCAGTAGAGGCGTAAATTTTCAGAGAAGTTCACAGTCGCTCGCTATTCAAGCTAAAAACATAATCCTAACAGAAATCAAGCACAAGAATTTGATACTAATTCATAATTAACTCTAGGTGGTCATGAAAACGGCGATAAGAGATGGGATATTATTATTTCTTATTGCAACATGATATAAATTCACAATCTCCCATTTAAGAGCAAGCCCAATGCAGCTAAGCGCAAATAAGACTGCACAGTTTTTTATCCAAAATGAATACCATCAAGTTGAGCTAGATGGCTCACGTTTACTCCTCTCGTCTGTCGGCAGTGAGGAGCGCATTCCGTTCACAATATGGAGTGGTAAAGTCGCGATAAAGCGCGGCTTGTTTTGGGGTTCATTGCAGTTCTTTGCCAACTCTGATGAGGGGAAACAACGCAGCTGGTTGGTGCAAGGTTTGCCGTGGAGCGAGTGCCGCCAATTTGCACGTCGTGCAGTGAATGCTTACCAACAGTGGCACGATACTCAATGTGAGCAGTTAGCGGAGCATGTCCCTGAATGGGAAACTGAGTTGACGCGACTTGAACAACTGCCAGCATTTTTACCGCACTCTCAAGTCGAGCAATGGGTCAATAAAGTTAATCAAGGCTTAGAGTCTATGGCAATGACTTTGGATGAAGCTGCTCAGCGCATGCCTAAGCGAATTGCGCGCCTCTCTTCTTGGTTGCTTGAGACCGAAGAGCAGCAAGCGGAGCGCAACCGACAATGGCTTGATCGGGAACGTCAAAACTGGGAAGTACTGTTTGCGCAATGCGAATCTTCGCCGCTGAATCTTTCTCAGCAATATGCGGTGTTGATGAACGACGATCACAACTTGATCTTGGCGGGTGCCGGTTCAGGAAAAACCAGTGTTCTTACCGCTCGTGTTGCCTATCTGTTACAGAGCCATCAGGCTCAGGCAGAAGAGATGTTATTGCTCGCGTTTGGACGCGAGGCTGCTGACGAAATGAAACAGCGCTTAGATAGCAAAATCGGTCTCTCAGCTGAAAAAGTGCAGGTGAATACTTTCCACCAGTTGGGGCTAAAAATTCTTAATCACGTTGAAAATGAACCCGTGACCATCTCTCCTTTGGCACTGGACAGTAATCAACGTCAAGCGTGGTGTATCGACTGGCTTAAAAAGCACTGGATGACCCCGACTAACTTTAAGCGTTGGCAAAAACACCTCGCTAAATGGCCTATTGCTTACCTGAAGGGCGATGAAGAGCTTGGCAGCCATGTCTCGAACCTTAAGCTAATCGGGTGGTTAGAGAAGCAGTTAGAGCAGTTAAATAGTTCAGGCTTAACCAAAAAAGAGGTGCAGCAACAACTTATCGATCACCCCGATTATACGCGCTTAAACAGTGAGTTAGCACTTTGCTGGCCATGTGTGACGGCTTGGCAGAAAAATCTGAAAGAGCAGAATCAAATCGATTTCTCGATGATGATCAGTCGTGCTACTCAATATGTCGAGAAAGGACGGTTTATTTCGCCTTGGAAGTTCATCATGATCGATGAGTACCAAGATATCTCTCCAGATCGCTTGGCGTTGGTTGAGGCACTTTGTAATCAAACCAAGGCGCAATATCAAGCCTCTATCTTTGCGGTGGGTGATGACTGGCAATCTATCTATCAGTTTGCTGGTGCGGATGTCGATCTAACCACGGGTTTCAAAGATCGATTCAAAAGTTCGACGATTCATCATTTAGACACAACTTATCGTTTTAATAACCAATTAGGCGCGGTGGCGAATCGATTTGTGCAAGAGAACCCGATTCAACTACCGAAAGAGCTCAATAGCTTTAAGCAGCAGAAGCAGAAGGCGGTGTATACAGCACCGAGTAAAGATGTTGAGAAGATCCTCGATCAGCTCAACCGCCAAGTAAAAGGAAATGCGACAAAGTCAGTGTTGCTGCTTGGGCGCAACCACTATCATAAACCGGAGCTTTTAGCGGATTGGCAGAAGATTTACACATCGTTAGACATGAGTTTTATGACCTGCCACGCAAGTAAGGGTAAAGAAGCGGACTTTGTGATCATTCTTTGTGTAGATGAGGGGCAATTCCCAGCGAAGAAGAAACAGCTTCATATTGATGGCGCGTTAACAGAGTCTTCAGATAAATTCCCTTATGCTGAAGAGAGAAGACTGTTCTACGTCGCTATGACACGAGCAAAAGAAAAAGTCTGGATTACGCACAGTGGTGATGGTTCTGGCTTTGTACAAGAGTTACATCAATCGGATTATCCGGTTGTTCGGAGAAAATAAACCGTAGTCTAGTCAACATTTTTGGTAAGGAGGCCGAAATGGAGCATGGTTCGATTAATTACATTGAGTTTGCAGCAAAAGATTTAGATAAGACCAAGGCGTTCTTTGAATCCGTATTCCAGTGGCAGTTTGAAGATTATGGACCAGAGTACACAGCTTTTACTGCCAAAGGTCTGATGGGTGGTTTTTATCAGTCTGAATTGGCTTGTGACGCGAGCACAGGTGGGGCTTTGATGGTGTTCTATAGCCAAGGGTTAGAGCAGACTGAGCAAGAGATTGTGCAAGCGGGTGGCATGATTAAGCGAGATATCTTTGCTTTTCCGGGCGGTCGACGTTTCCACTTCTGCGAGCCAAGTGGTAATGAAATGGCGGTTTGGAGCGATAAGTAATTGAGCACTCCGTCTCGTCGTTGCAAAATATTCGTCATTACCAAATAAAACAGCCTGCAAGTAAGCAGGCTGTGTTTGTATTGCGGCGCTTAGTTAAGTGCGGCTTGCTAAATAAGCTTCGTAATCTGGGATCTCAATCGACACTTCCTCGTCAAGCATTGAAGAGTTGAATAGGAAGTTTGCTGTCGCGCGGTTAGTTGCCACAGGGATGTTCCACACACTCGCGATGCGCAGCAGTGCTTTTACGTCTGGGTCGTGAGGCACAGCATTAAGAGGATCCCAGAAGAAGATCATCATGTCGATCTTACCTTCAGAAATCAATGCACCAAGTTGCTGGTCGCCACCCATAGGGCCACTGATCATGCTTTTAATCGCTAAGCCTGTTTCTTTGCTTAGTAGATGCCCTGTGGTGCCTGTCGCGTATAGAAAGTGCCCTTGCAGTTTTTCTTTGTGCTCTTTCACCCAACGCAGTAATTCTGGCTTGAAATTATCATGAGCCACCAAAGCGATGTTCTTATGAGCTGGCATCGTACGTGTTGTTTTTTGCATGAATGTTTCCTAAGTAATTGGCTTAAATTTTTTGATTTTGTTTAATTTCTAGTTAGCAATATATCACTAAGGTGAGACACTGAATACTGGACGAAACTCAGAAGGTGACAACGAATCGGCAATCACCTTTTTTTTGAGAGATGAAGGCGTTAGTGCTTCAATTTTAGGCTCTTGATGAAATTCATAAGGTTGCTTTCTTAAATAATGTGTCGCTTGCTTCACGGACAGGCGGCCTTGTTCAACCATCTTATCTGTGGGTGCAAACAGCACTTTGTCACGAAGTAATCCACGGTAGACACCGTGACTTAAGTAACTTGAAAGCAATCCGATCTCTTTCTCTTTATTCGCCGCTCTTACCTCACTGATTGCCGCTTCAATCGCGACTGCGCTGCCAACGATGTATTTTATATTCGGTAAATCAATCACCTGCTGAACGAGGTTTCTCTGTAGCTCTTTGTCATTATCTGCCCAGTAACTGACAGCAATATTAATATCGCTGGACTTAATCGCATCATAAAAGCCGATAGCGACAGGTTTGGTGCCACCGCTTGCTTGCGGGCCAAGTAGCAGCGCAATATCCGTTTTTCCTGATCCTTTCGGGTGCTTTGCTTTAAGAAACTTACCAACTTCATAACCCATCTGCCACCAATCTACCCCTACGGTACCTTTGAGCACTTGATCTTGCTGTGCTTGACTGAGGTTGAGTTCATTGACGGTGGCAAAAACAGGTGTCGAGTCGACCCATTTGGTTAGGTTGTCGTAAAAAGCACCGGGAGATACGGTGCCAAGGATAATCGCATCGGCACCCCATTGATTGCACAACTCAAGTTGCGAGGCCTGTTTACCGATGTTGGGATAACCGCCAGCTTCGAGCACTCGTAGTTCAATTTTTTGCTTTTTGGCTTCTGAAATCATGCCGTAATTGACTGACAACCAGTAAGAGTCTTTCAGGTGTGGGTAGATGGCGCACACCTTCTCTTTTTCTTGCGCGACAGAAGAAACCTGGTCTTTGGCTGCTGCTTTATTGTCCACTGCGAGGTCGTTGGCGACTGCCGAGTAACTGGCTGCAGCCAGTGAGCATGAAACTAGAGTTGAAACTAAAGGTTTAGATAGCATGAATTGTCAGTTTATTGGCTTTGGATAAGAAACACTGCAAAATATAGCGTATTCTGCATGGGTAAAGAAGAATGTTTTAAGGTTACGGGTTTATGTTGTTAGCCACGGCAAGTATAGGTAGAAAGCTGCTCGCCTCATTTTTAGTGATGGCCTTATTGGTTGTCTTATCAGCTCTGATTGGTGTGTCAGGTTTTAGCTTTGTGGCAAAAACAGAACGAAACGTCGTTGACTCCGCACTGCCAGCTATGATTGAGGCGCGTCAGGTCTCTGAACTAAGCAATCGTATTATTGCATCGGTACAAACTCTCAGTAATGCTCGCAATGAAGAGCAGCGCAAAGAAGCTGGTTCAGAACTGTTCGAACTGCTGGAATCTTTACTGCGTCATATCAAAGAACTTGGCTCAGATAGCTTTGATTCGGAATTGTTGAGTAACCTAGAAAACAACGTTCAGAATGTTATTAATACCTTAGCGGAACTTGGTGTATCAGTAGAGCGAAAATTATGGCTAAACAAAGAGCTTCACTCTCGCGTAGAGGAGATGCGCTTGTTGGCAGAAGAGCTCGAGCAACTCACCCGAACCCAAGTGTTGAATACAGCCACCATTGCCGTGGCTAATGTTACGCACATTTATGATTTACTCGAAAAGCAGCAGACCGATCGCGCATACAAGGCATTGGATGCTTTAGTCGAGGTCGATCTGGATCTTTCTGAACGTTTGCACGAACTGCATCTTTTAGCGTTTAAGATGCTCAATCAGATTGAAGAGACACCGACGGTTACTGATGTCGATCGTATTCACCAAATCCAGACTGAGTTTGAAGCTAACCTGAAAATTATGGCTCGTCGTGTAAAAGCGGTGGAAGACCCAACCCGTTCAGAGCAGATGTCGCAGCTTTTAGATGAGCTGCGTAGCCGACAGGTGGCTTTCGATATTGCGCTAGAGAAGGAAGAAAACGCAAAAAAATCAGAAGACTTAATGCAGAACACATTGGCGTTGTTTTCCCAGCTTAACAACACGGTCAACGTGCTGGTGGATGATTCGAACCGCAGTACCAAAGAGGCGGTTGACGAACTGACGACCACATTGAATTACGCTCAATGGACGTTATCGGTTATCTCAGTGATTGGTTTATTCATCGCTGCGTTTATTGTGTGGCGTGTGGTGTATGTGTCGGTAGTCAAAAGGCTTGCTGAGTACTCCGTTGCCTTGATGTCGATAGCTCAAGGGCGCTTAAATATCGATATATCGGTGAAAGGTAACGATGAATTAGCTCATATGGGGCAAGCGATCATCACAGCTAGAAATACTGCTCAAGCTCTGCAAGTGGTGGCGGTTGGTGAGGCAAAGGCTAAACGTGAGCTCGAGGAGCACAAAGAGCACCTTGAAGAGTTGATTACGGAACGAACTTATCAGCTGCAACAAACCAATGAAAAACTCAATATAGAAGTGTTAAACCACGCTAAAGCACGACGTGCAGCAGAGCAAGCCAGTCGCGCTAAATCGGCGTTTCTTGCCACGATGAGTCACGAGATTCGAACGCCAATGAATGGTGTTTTAGGAACAGCAAGGTTACTTAAAGATACAGGGCTAAATCCGTTGCAATCGGGCTATGCTGACATCATCAACCGCAGTGGTAAAAACTTACTTGCGATACTCAATGATGTTCTGGATTACTCAAAAATCGAAGCTGGTCATCTCGAGATTCGCGTTGCTTCTTTTAATCTTCACCAAATGGTTGAAGACACCTACCAACTCATGGAAGGAAGAGCATCCGAGAAGCAAATTGATTTCAGTTTCCAAATCGAAAGTGATGTGCAGACTTATTGGCGTGGGGATGTCACTCGTCTGAGTCAAATCTTGAACAATTTGGTGGGGAATGCGATTAAATTTACCGACACCGGCTCTGTTGATATCTACGTCAGTTTAGATGTCGAAGATCCCAACCGCGTGATGTTTGAAGTGGCGGACACCGGCGCAGGCATCAAAGCCGATGAGCAGCAATGTTTGTTTGATGCCTTTAGCCAAACAGAGAGTGGTCGCAACAAAAAAGGGGGCACTGGACTCGGCCTCGCCATCAGTAAGAGCATTTTAACCGCGATGGGTGGTGATATTGGCGTACACTCAGAAGAGGGCGAGGGGAGTCAGTTCTGGTTCTCTGTTCCGCTTGAGATTGGTGAAAAAGTAGAAGTGCAAGCTCAGGCGGTAGAAGCATGTGTCAAAGCTAAAGTACTCTTGATTGAGGACAATCCGGTTAACTGTATTGTTGCAGAGGGTTTCTTGAACAATCTTGGACATCAAGTCACCATCGCAACCACGGGTGCACAAGCTAGAGAGCTGTTTAAAGAGCAGGGCTTTGATATTGCCTTAGTGGATATTAATCTTCCAGACTGTGATGGTACGGAACTGATTCGAGACCTGAGAAATGACCTAAAGGTACTCAACAGCCATTCACAAGCGCAGAGAGCAGAGCCGCCAATGATTGCGGTTTCTGCCCATGTTTTCAATGAAGAAGTGGAAGAGTACTTAGCTTCTGGTTTCGATGACTTCTTACCAAAACCTTTAGAGAAAGAGGCGTTGGCAAGGCTGATTAGTACTCAGTTAACAGGGCGTCGATTGTTGCTGCCTCAGCCAGATTCATCGGATCGCATGTGCATTGCTCAAAAAGGCGAAAGTGGTGTGCCAAACAACATTGATGAGCCAAACAACATTGATGATATAGTCGAAAAGAAGCAGGAGGTGGATGCGTTGATCATTGACCCTAAGGTCATCGAGGGCGACTTGGCGATTCTAGGTAAAGAAAAAATGCTGTCGATTGTGGAGCTGTTTGAAGAGAGCTCTCAAGTTATTCTCGATGAGTTAAAGATGGCTAGCGAAGCGAAGAACTCACGAGAAGTGAAGTCTCTTGCGCATAAGTTAAAAGGCTCTGCAGGCAGTCTGGGTTTAGGCAAACTACATCAAGCCTGCTTAGCTATTGAAGCTGCCGCTGAACCTTTGGCTGAATATGGCAATACCGCAGAGGCGCTAATAGAGATAGTCTGCGCGTCGAATAAGGCGCTTAAATCTTATTTTTAGCCATGACATTTAAGCTTCCAATAACAAAAATCCTCTGCAGTTAAGGCAGAGGATTTTTCGTTTTAACTCAATCTAGTTTGAATGATGTAGGATGGGTTACAAGCTTTAGCGGTTTTCAAAGCGATTGTAGTCGAGCAGACCAAACTCTATAGGTTGATTTTGCTGATACCATTGGTGAACACGGTCGCTGAAAGGCCAAAAGTCACTTGAGCTTCTGCGCACCGCAAACTTATCCAGTAATGCCACATAATCCTCTTCAGTTTCAATGGCTTGTAGCATCGAGATAAGTTGAGGGATTTCCGTTTCATCTAGTTCTAGGAAAGCTGCAGGGTAGCTACCTACAACGCCTCTCACCAACGTAAGATCATCGTTCTCGTAGTCACGATTGCTCTCTTCATCAAACAAACTGGAGATGTTGGTATGAGAGTTGTTGTGAATCATTGTAAATAACTGCTCCTCACCGCTGTGAGCTTTGATCATCATCATCACGAGTTGAGGTACGTGTTGTAGACCTGCTCCCTTAATTGCATCGACTTGTTGTAGTAGAGCCTCGTGCTTCGGTTCAAATCCAGTATTCACGATTTCATAGCGATCATTGAGGATAGGTCTTAGCTTCTCTTTTAACATGTCGAACAACTCCGCCTTCGGATCGTCAGTTTTGTAAACAACGCTGGAAGGCTGATCGAATGGCGCGATATTGCGCTGCAAGAAATCGCTTAGCTGAGTGTCCTGGTCTTGATACCAGCTTGAGTGCTCTTTATGGCGTACATCTTTAGGTAGCAGGGTCAAGAAGTTACTCTCGCCTTCTAGACGCAGGAAATCCATAAACATGCGTGTCATCAACTGGTGGCCAAAGTTGCCGTACACATCAAAGCCCGCAACTAACAGGTAATGGATACGCTCAAGGAGCGCGTAATCAAGTACCCATGCTGTCTTTGGTTGTGTCCCCACCAAACCTTGCACCACAGAAGCACTGTCGAAGTGCCTAAACACGGTTAACGCTGCATTTGGGTTGGTACCGCCACCGTCCCAAATAACGTTCATGGTGAGGTTCTCACCGTTTTTGAACCATTTATTAGCGAACTCGGACTTACCGTCTAGGTAGCGAGCTTGTTGTTTTGAGTATTTTACCCAGTTAGTGACGGGTAGCGTGTTACTTTCAAGTTCCCCGGGCAGTTTTAGGTTGTCTTTTTGGCTAGCGTAGAAGTCATTGATCTCAGGAAGATCGGCTTTGTCCGGGTCGACAAACACCACCCAGAAACGGTCATTAATAACGTTCAATGCCAATTGTCCGCGACATACCGGGCCTTTGATATAGGCCATGATGGTATTTTGTGCGTTATCGAGCATGAATTTAAAGCGTGAGTTGACAGGCAATGCCTCAAACGCAGTCATTGGGTTGGCAGCGACATCGACATCATAACTTGGTAGCTCTCGCACTGTGTATGGTGTATTGACGAACCAAGTTGTCCAGTCTCGCAGGCGTTTCTCATTCAGAGCAAACGGCATATGGGTTTTATCGACAATGGTTCCCTGCTCGGGAATGATGCGGTAGTAAACGCGTGCCACCTCAGGATCGTCATATGGTCGACGTGTTGTAATGCGTTGCACTGGTTGACCTGGTGGCGTTGCAGAGCGAACCAAGGTGAAGAAGCGCGTTGGCCCCTCTAACTCTGAGAAGTAGAGGTGAGAAAGGAATAAGTGCTCGTAGATGTAACGAGCAGACAGCTGACTCTTACGCGCGCTTTTGTTTAAGAAGCTCTCATAAGTATCAACCAGTGCTTGCTCATCTTCAGTCAATGGGATGTGAGCGTTCATGATTGCGCCGTTCTCTAACCAGCTCATCAAAGTCGCATATTCACCTTTATTAAGATTTGGCATCCCGTAAGGCATTCCCCATGTTGGGTAATCTGTCTCGTATTGAGCATACTCTTCAATAGTCGGACACTGCTGATCGCGATCGACAGCAAAATCAAAGCCTTCTAACTGTTTTTGATCGGGAAGTGGGTGGTTCTCTTTTTGAATCAGCATACGAGCTATTAAACCGGCGTCTAAGTTTGCGGTCGAGTTTTGCATACGCTCGTTCAGCACAGGGTGGAAGTCTGCCTCGCGCCATTCTTGAGTCGTCTGCGCATCTTCAAACAGACGAGTAGGGGCCGATGCGGTTAAACGGGTGCCCTCATAAACCAACTCTTTGCTTGCACCGCGGTCTATTCCTTCTACTGAGGACATTTTTAGTTGGCACGGCGCATCGTAACAGGCGTGACACACCACACATCGGTTATCGATAATCGGTTTTACTTCATTAATGAAATGTTGTGCTTGTGCAGAAACCACAGGTGCTTGGCGGTCGCGAACTTCGGGTTCGCCAAACAGTTCGTCGAAGTTTAAGCCAGCGTACATTGCACAACCAGAGAAGAGGCTGACCAGTACGACAACCAAGATTCTTTTTAAATTCATAGAGACTTATAGTTTTATCATTTTTCTTAAGTATATCGAAAATGATTGAAAATGCTCATGTTCTAGTAATTTGTTGAATAGCCTTGGTGAGAAAAGCGAGCAGCGTAAAGGGAAAATTAACGCTACTCGCTAGGTTTGATTCGGTCTCGACAGTATGTCTGGAAGTACCTATTGAATAGACCCAGAAGCGCCTACCGATTAGAACCAGTAGTGTCTACCGATTAGAATGAGTAGCTCGCGTTGAAGCGGAAATCGCGGCCTGCACTTGCATAGCCTTGTGCGACAGGGCTACCAATGTATTCCATGTATGAGGCGTGATCGAAGTAGAACTTATCAAACACGTTCTTCACTGACAGAGTGAATGTCAGCTTGTCATTCGACATGGGAATCCACTGTGCGTAAAGGTCATGAACGCCGTAGCCAGGCTTTTCAGGGTGAGCACTTGGGTCTGCAACATCGGTTAAGCGTTCTACAAAACGAGCGTTCCAGCCAAGTTCTAAGCTTTCTGTTGCTGTGTAACCTAAATCGAGAACCCATGTATCACCAACTGATGTACCAATGTTCATACTGTCGTCTGATAGTGGCTCACCGTTCAGCTCTGGGCGTGACTGGCTGTAACTTAGGCGTGTGCGCAGTTGGTCAAATTGATAGCTGATGTACGCGTTAATGCCTTTGTTTTTCAGGTCACCGACATTGGTGATGATGCCGTTATCACCGACAACATCTTCGATTTCGCTATAGAAAAAGGTGGCTCCAATGGCGAGATCTTGTGCTTGATAAGCCATGCCGAACTCTGTGTTTTGCGCTTTTTCCGGTTTGCGATTCGGGTCGTTCTCTTTGTAATCGATGACGAACAGCTCTTTGATCTGTTGACCGCGAAACGCTTCAGCGTAGCTAGCAAATACATTGATAGAAGGCGTGATCTTGTAATCTAAACCAGCATTGGGGCTAAAGCCGCTAGAATCAAATTTCTGGTCTTTATTGTCTTCCAGTTTATACCAGTCGTAACGAGCTCCCGCAGTGAGTGTTAAGTCTTGGGTAATGCGCCAATCGTCTTGAACAAACAAACCGTAAACCTTGCCTTTCTCTTTACTGTTTTGAGCACCGGAACCCGTGTCAAAATCTGCAGTATCATTTTTGTAGTCGACACCGTAGATAGCCGTATTTGTTGTCCAGTTCGAGGTGTTACTGATTTTTGCACCATAGGTCTCAATTGAACCGTCACTGGTCCCCCATCTTGGGTGGTTTTTGTGCGCGATGCGATTGCTGGTGTTGTAGAGCGTACTCTCAACATTTAGCCTATCGCTGCCCGTGTATTTGTGAGACGCAGTAATTGTATGACGGTCGGCCTCTTGGTCTAATGGGTCGTTTTTGAAACTTGGCTGAAAGTGTGGTCGATTTAAGCGACGGCCATCGTCTTGGCGGAAGTCGTAACTCAAAGATAAGTACTGACTTTCAGTAACTTGACCTGAGAGTTTAAGGAGCGCCACAGTTTGCTCTAAAGCCGTATAAGGCTGGCTATCACCGTTTCCATCTTTGATATTCTGGCCATCAACGTAACCAAACGAGGCAAGTAACCCTAAGCCTTCGGTAACTTCACCGTAAAGACTCGTAGAGACTTTGTAACCATCGTTGTTGGTGTAATAACCACCTTTGACCTGTGCGCCAAAGCTATCGTTTGGATGGAGCAGATCATGAGCGTCTTTGGTCTTAAATTGGATGGCACCACCTAGTGCTCCCGGACCATTTGTCGCACGGCCTGCACCCGCACTGACATCGACTTGTTTGAGCAGTTCTGGCTCAATCGAGAGTCGACCTTGGTGATGGAATAGGCTGCCCGACTGCTCAGCACCATCAACAGAAATATTCAGCATGGTGTCTTCAAGGCCACGTACATAGATCTTTTGAGATATGCCTGAAGAGCCACCCACGCTTACTTCAGCATCACCACGAAAAATGTCGTTGAGATCTTGGGCTTGACGCTTGTCCAAGTCATCTGCAGTGATGGTCAGGTCTTCAGTATGAACTTGGTGACCGGTCACTTCGATGACCTCAGTATCGTCCGCAGAAAAAGCACTGTTAGAAATGAGAAGCAGAGATAAAGCAATAGGGCTTAATTTAAAAGTGGCTGGTAAATTCACCGAAACCTCCGATGTTAATGAGAATTATTATCGAACTGGATTTTGGTGTAATTTGGGTATTGAGTAAATCAATTTTACAAATGTTACATATCAGAAATTGCCATATAGAACAGCTACTTCACAACGATAGCGTGAATTGGAATGTGCTCGACTAAATCGGCAGCTCGATACTTACGCAAAGCCCTTTGTCTGGTGCGTTGCGAGCGCTAACCGAGCCCCTAACGGCTTCTATGTGACGTTTGGCGAGTGCTAGCCCAACCCCAAACCCTTTGCGAGTGCCAACTTGGTTATGTGCTTTAAAGAACGGGGTAAACATCTTGCTATAAAGTTGCGGATCAATACCCGGTCCACTGTCCGTGAGAGTGAGCTTCACTGTCGACTTTTCACTTACAATATTGATTGAAAGTTGTTCACCTTCAGGTGTGTAACGAAGACCATTACGCAAGATATTCTCTATTGCATGTGCTAAAGCTCTCTGGTTGGAGTTGCGAAGCATCATTGTATCTGAAGAGTTAAGCAGGATCTGTTTGTTAGAAAATTCAAATCGAGCATCCTCGACGATCGCTTCAACCAACTCAATCAGATCGAAACACTCTTGTCGAAGGTCGGGATTTTCGTTCTCTAACCAAGCCAAAGTTAAGGTATCTTCAGCCAACTCACGCATGTTTCTGGTTTCGCTTTTGATTCGCTTCATCATGGCGTCGGCCTTGATGTTTTGCTCGATACAATCAATCGCAGTTTCAACACGAGCAATCGGTGTTCTGATTTCATGGGACATGTCGGAGATTAGGTTTCGATTGTGGGTGATGACATCCGAAGTTTTTTCAGCCATCGCGTTGAATGTGCATGCAATCTGGCTAAATTCATCGTTGCCTCGCGTGAGTTGTGTTGGAATGCGCGCTGAGTAATTGCCTTTGCTGAACTCTTGCGTTGCACAATGAAACTGGTGTAGTGGACGCATCACGTAACGATACAAATAGACAGTCAGTGCGAGAAGCGTAGAAAACGGGATGATAAAGCGAAATAGCCAGAATGCATGAGATATGTAGGTTCCGGGACGCATTCTATCAGGAAGTATAACCAGGAAATGATAGTTAGAAGGACTGAGTGCGACCTCCATGATTGGATTGTCAGGAAAGTCTAAGTGTATTTTCCACTCAACATTGCGGCCAATTCCGTAACCCTCCCAGAAGCGCTGATTGAGTTCATTACCTGCGACGACATCAATGCTAGACTGAACCACTGTTACCCAAGTATTTTCGGCTTCAGCGAGATCATCAAGCCAAATATCAAGCTCTGAAAACTGCTGCTTGGCTAAGAAGTTTTGAGCAGTCTGACCCCAAGTGAGGATCTCTTGTTGATGATTCTTTTTTATGTAACTCATTTTCTCGTTTGAGAGTATTGCGGCACTGTGCAATAGAGAAAAAAAGATCACTACGCCACACGACAGTACGATAAATAAGCGCCAAAACAATAATCGACTCATTTTACGATGTATCCCTTACCATGCACGGTTTGAATACGGTCGTTAGGCATACCAAAGGAGAGTAGCTTTTTTCTGACTCTGGAGAGGTGCATATCTAAGCTGCGATCGTATTGACTAAACTCTCGTTCGAGTACCGCTTGATATAAAAATGGCTTGTTTTGAACCGAACCTGCATTTTGAACCAATACCCAGAGAAGCTTGAATTGAGTTGGAGTTAGTTCAGTCGTTTGCTGTTGATTATCGATAGTCACACTAACGTTGTGGGTGAGTCTGTCGAGGGTGAGCTCATGATGCTGAAGGCGGTGTGAGGGAGTTTGGTTAAGAGGTTCAGGCTTGCTGCGTCTAAGGACAGCTTCAACTCGCAAGCTGATTTCGGTGAAGCTGCATGGCTTAGAGATGTAGTCATCAGCACCCGATTTAAAACCTCGAATACGATGCTCTTCCGCACCATAAGCGGTTAGCATGATCACTGGAGTTTGTGAGCTCTCATGAACAAAATTAAGAATGCTGAAGCCATCAACCTTGGGTAAGTCGACATCCAGTAATATTAGGTCGAAGCTTTCTAGCCTAAGAAGCTCTAGCGCTTTTTCGCCACAAGTGGTACTTGACACTTGATAGCCACGATTACTTAACAAGTCACTAAGGTGTTCATTGAGGGTTATGTCGTCCTCGACAACAAGGAGCCGACCTGACGTAGGATCTTTTACTTTTGAGGGGGTAGGAGAGTAATCGAAAGACAACATAAGGCACACCAATTATTGATAATGAAAACTATTATCAATAATTGGTGTGGTGAATGCAACGAGCATAGCGATGCCTTTGTAACCAAATGCATCAAATTGGACGCGCCCCGAGTTTTCATTTGAGTATTACTTGTATTTCTATCGGTGGTTCTGTTAGCTCTCTGAATGTTACTGATTTATCCAGCAGACAGAAAAAGGTATGCCCAGTTTGTCGAACTCTTTAATCCAACGCCACTGATTGTCTTGGAGCTTATCCCCGGGTCCTTTCACTTCTACCCAACGAAAGCCGTACTCATTGAAAGCAATCAGATCAGGCATACCCGTTCGATACAGTTTGAGATCTTTGAGTAATACTCTAAACAGGTCACAAAGCACAGGTAGCGGAATATGTTCGATCGCTCGCTCTAAAAGATCTTTGGAGAAGTAGGCCCACTGCACAAAAGGGTTAGCGATACCTTGTTTGGCTTGAAATGTATCCAATAAGATTCGTGTGCCTTCATCATTGAGTGCACTAAAGGTTTGCTCTATCAACTCTTGTCTCTTGCTAACAAAGTCGTCGTGGTATAGGTCGAGAGGGCGATATTGATACTGGTTGATAAAGGCGCCATCCACTTCCGCAAATATCACGTCCCAAAATGCCAAGCCAAACAAACCGTTGAGAAAGGTATTCTCGCTGAAGTAACAATGCCAACCTTGTGTTTCCATATGTGCGCGCACGGCCTCCTCGACGCGTACCGTGCTGAGGTCCAATTTTAGATGTTCATTCTCACAGGTTGGCTTTTTGGTTCGTGGTACTTTGTGACCTTGAAGTCTTTGTACTCTTTGTTCTAACTTGTGCGCCACTTCTAACTCTGCGACATCAATCGGACACTGGAGCATATCGGTGACAACGTCACTCATTGCTTGGGTTTGGTTTAGCTTGTCATGAATACGCGCCTGTCGTTCACGACTTGGGGGTAGGTGCGATTGAGCAAAATAGTGTAGGGCGAGTTGATACTCTCCCAATCGCTCAAGATCTCTGGCAATCAAATTGATCAGCTTGGATCGGCGTCGAATTAGCGCAGTGTGATCGCTGTTGGTTGGTATGCTATCCAGCAGATCAGTGAGAGATTCGGAGTCTTTTGTTGTGATCTCATAGTATTGGTTGTGAATCTTGTGCAGCGTTAACAGTTCGTCTACTTGCTCACGGCTTTGAAAGAATCGAGTTTCGAGAGTAATAGTTACCGGCTCGAAGGTGTTTAGTCCCAAATCACTCAACACAAATTGGCTTAGATCTTGGTGAGTATTGCCAAAGAAAAGCACAAGTAATAGGTTGATGAACTCAGGATGTAGCAGTTCAATGCAGGCAAACGGAAGCTGATCAAAACCAGTGAATGTCTGGTCTGGCAACTGCTGTAGCAAGATATCCTTACGAGCGGCGCGGTTTGATACGAGATCTGGGAATACCTGAAACAGCTCTGGCTTCGTTAGTAGCTCTCGCGCTAACTCTGAATAGGAGATGACCGGTCGAGCTTCATTCATTCCCTTGCTTGAGCGAATAAAGCCTTGTTCGCCAAGGCGTTCAAGTTGCAGCGGAGAATCGTCGATTTCTTGATAGTTAAGCTTATCGCTTCGAAACCAATGTCCTTTGCGGCTGAACATTCTCACAAGAGCACAACGAGCGGGCGAGGGCAAAGCCATGAAACGTCTCAGCCACTCTTGCTCTTGAGGGGTAAGTAGATCTAGATACCACTGTTGGGCGTGTTCGATAAGGCGTTGGAAGTTATCGAGGTAATAAGTTGGTGGTAGTACAGGTGTGTTGTCTAGCAAGTCTTTGTCTCATCAATCCGTTATTTGAAAAGGCTTCCTTCTAACCCAACCAGTTTATAGGACGCAGATACAAAAAGAGCCTAACCCTAAGGTTAAGCTCTTTCTTTTCAAATTCAATCTTTTATCAGATTAAGCTTGAGATGCTTTTAGCTCGGCAACTTTTGCTTCAGACATAGGCTTAGTGATGATTGCAAGAACAATACATACTGCCATCATTGCTGCAGAGATAGTGTAAGCAAGGCCGTAGCTATCGCCGTTAGTCATTGAGTAACCAACAACCGCTGTACCGATTGCACCACCGATACCCCATGCTGTGTAAAGCACACCGTAGTTTGTACCGTAGTTCTTAAGGCCGTAGAACTCTGCAGTAAGCGTTGGGAATACTGCAAGTAGAGTACCGTAACCAACCGCTGCAACCGCTGTACCGATGATTAGCGTGAACTCAGTGTTAAACGTAGCGAATAGAGCCATGTTTGCGCCTTGCAGGATGAATGCAAGTAGAAGAGTACGAACGCCACCGATTTTGTCAGCAAGCATACCAGCAGCAACACGACCGCCTGAGTTAAATACAGCAAGGATAGAAGCAAGGTAAACCGCGTTTGGTAGGTTAGCTTGCGCGCTTGCGATACTTGTGATGTTACCGATGATCATTAGACCAACAGAAGCTGCGAATGCGTACATGATCCATAGAGAGTAGAACTGAGGGGTTTTCAGCATTACTTTCCAAGACAGGTCTTCGCTCTTCTTAACAACCTTTGGTGCTTGACCCGCTTTAACTTTTGGTTCAGCTGGAGAGTAACCCGCTGGTGGGTTGTTGATTGTTGCTGCTAGCGGTACTGCAATCGCTAGTACACCAGCACCAAGAATCTTAAAGCTTGTTTGGATGCCCATGCTCTCGATAAGAGCCGCTGTTACTGGAGCAAGGTAAATTGCTGCTAGACCGAAGCCTGCTGCGATTAGGCCGTTAACCATACCTTTCTTAGAAGGGTGGAACCACTTCATTGCAGAAGGAGAAAGACAAGCGTAACCGAAGCCGATACCAGCACCTGCTACAACACCGAACGTGATGTTTAGCATCAGTGGAGATGTCGCGAAACCAGACGCGATCATACCAAGACCAGTTAGTGCAGTACCAAGGATAAGGATCTTACGTGGACCCATGCGGTCTTGCAGGATACCAGCAACAAGAAGACAGATTGAGAATGTGATTGTTGCAGTCGCGTATGGTGCAGATGCTTCAGCTGCAGACCAGCCTTCACCTTGTAGGGCTTTGTTAAATACACTCCAAGCATACAGGATGCCAAGACAAAGGTTGATACAGAAGCCTGCTAGCAGGATACGTGTAGCTTTATCAATCTTGCTCATTTTTATTCTCGTTTCTGTCATCCATTGAGCGGGTAACTCAACAGAAAACGGGTTATTGTGATGGTTTATTCAAAATTAGTTTGCGTTTATCAACAGATAGCGCAAAAGAGCGCGGATTATAACCAATAAAAATGTGATTGGAATCTCTTTTTGCCTTTTTATCAAAATAAAACTCAAGTTGTTAACGAACTGTTTTTTCTAGGTGTTGCAGTTGTTGTGAACACCTTTCTTTTTTGTACAAGCTGGTCATTACGCCCTCACTATTTATCGCCTTGAGCTCACTCTTATCGGTAGTACCCCTACAAAACGTGCGACCATCACATCATTGCAATTAATTTTAAATTATTTCGATGGTTAATTTTGTGTAACAAAACAAATCAATTTGGTCGGTATTTGCCACAAAGCTAGTGGGGGCTTAGTTTCTTAAAAACCATAATGTTAAGTTAATGTTAATAATGATTTTGATGGGGTGTCTCGGTTACAATTTGTTCAATTCTTGGGCTTGTTTTGTGCGGAAAAAGTGGGAAAATAGTACGCAAACTGAGATTCCAAATTTGAAAGGATGCGTTTCTAGTCTACATGAGGCGAGTATTATGAAACTATTTTTAATTCTATTGATGTCGATTACGGGTGGTGTTGCAGCTGCTGATCATATTCATTCTTTCTTGTTCGGCTTCTACATTGCAGCTCTGGCTGTAGGTAGCTGCTACTGGTTGGCGTTTCGCAGCACGCGTTTCCCACAATTGGCTCTAGTTCTACTACTATGTGGTTTCTTCGCAAAAATTGCGGTTACGGTTATCGGTGTTTCTTGGGGTATTTCGAACGACATTATCCAGTCCCCGTTTATCTTCTCGTTGTCTTACTTGTTCTTCTTAGTGGTTGTGTCTTACGTGTGGTTCTCTTACCGCGATAAGCTAACGCTAAAGAAACGTGAGAAGCAGATTGAAGAGGCTCGCAAGCAAGCGGCATAATTCAAAAACAGATTCTTAAAAGCCTTCTTCGGAAGGCTTTTTTACGCCTGTAGCAAATGAAAAATACCCCCAATAGGTGATACCAATCGTAGTAAATAATTGCTCACCCTAGCTTGTTAAAATGCTCGATAACTGCGTTAGAATTTTTGATTGTAGAATAACTACTTATCGAAAAATTCTGCCTTGTTCTCAAGCCTTTTTCCTGCGCTATTTTTGATCACCTATTTACTGTGATTGGTATGAGAACCTGTTGGGGGTATTTGTGTATCCGTGGTATCTGAAGATTACGCTATTTCTTCATCATTTTTGCAAGATCAGCAAACGGGTTGTGCGTCGCGTGCTGGTGGTTATCGAGCTCTGCTTTCGCATCCACGCCATAACGCTCATGGTCAGTGTACTTAGAATGTTCGTGATCGTGACAGTACAGGCATAACAGCTCCCAGTTACTGCCATCTTCCGGGTTATTGGTGTGGTCGTGATCAACGTGGTGGACAGTTAACTCACGCAGGTTTGAATACACAAACTCTCGTGCGCATTTTCCACAAACCCAAGGGTAGAGTTTCAGTGCTTTTTCACGGTAGCCACTCTCTTTTCGTGCATACGCGGCACTTGAACCATTGTAATCAGACGACATTGCTAAATTCCTAGTTATTGTATTGGCGTGATTTTATCACAGCTGTCTTCAAAGCGTTGTTGAGTCATCGCAAATCATGTCCCAATTTTCAACGATGTGCTTTAAATTCACTCGTGCAGTTCTCGCCTAATTTAGAACCGACAAACACGGTTATTTCTTTCTGGAATAAGCCATGCTTAACAGTTTGAAAATAAATCGTATTCGGGGGTTTTAACCGAGAGACTGTGACCTAATATCAATGTGTGAGACCCTATATCAAAAAGGAAATACTATGTCAGAACAATACACTCCACCGAAAGTTTGGGTAAACAATACCGACGGCGGAAATAAATGGGCAAACATCAATAGCCCTGAATCTGGCGCGAGATTCGAACGCGATCTGCCAGTTGGCGAACACGCTCTGCAACTTTACTCGCTAGGCACTCCGAACGGTCAAAAAGTTACGATTATGCTTGAAGAGTTGCTTGCACAAGGCGTGAAAGAAGCCGAGTACGATGCGTACCTGATCAACATCGGAGAGTCGGATCAATTCTCTTCTGGTTTTGTGGGTGTGAACCCGAACTCTAAGATCCCAGCATTGGTTGATAAGTCTGGCGACGAAGCGGTTAATGTCTTTGAGTCGGCTTCGATTCTGATGCATTTAGCAGAGAAATTTGGTCACTTCTTACCAAAAGAGGGGGCTGCACGTACTCAAGCGATCAACTGGTTGTTCTGGGCACAAGGCTCAGCACCATTCCTAGGTGGCGGTTTTGGTCACTTCTATGCTTACGCCGACGAAAAGCAAGAGTACCCAATTAACCGCTTTGCGATGGAAGCAAAACGTCAATTGGATGTACTAGATAAGCAGTTAGCCAACAATGAGTTTGTGTCGGGTGACCAACTGACGATTGCTGATATGGCGATTTGGCCATGGTACGGCAATCTAGTACTTGGCAACCTCTATGATGCAGCAGAGTTCCTACAAGTGGAGACATACACCAATGTTGTGCGCTGGGCGAAACAGCTTGAAGTGCGTGAAGGCTTCCAGCGCGGTCGTATTGTCAACCGTTCATGGGGTGAAGCATGGGAACAACTACCAGAGCGCCACTCGGCCGAAGATATCGATAAAGTATTGAAACTAAAGCCGGAGTAATACCGTTTTTTGATTGCAGAGAAGCTTATTGATGATGACAGTTGGTGGTGTATTCGCATCAAAAGTCAAGTTATCAAGCGGTAAGCTTCTTTGTTCAGTCACTCAAACTTATGTAAACTACCGCCATCATATTGTGTAAGGATGGTTTTATGTACCACGGTCATATCTATTTCCCTCTGCGATTTGCAGAGCAAGCCGAAGCGCTTCGTCAGAAGATCATTGCAGAGCGAAAAGATGTTCTTGAAGTTTTCCCTTTGGTTCAGCGTCTTGTAGGCCCTCACAAAATGCCTATGTTCGAGATGCATTTTGCCAATAAAGATTCAGGCATTATTGAATGGCTTGAACAGGAGCGCGGTGATATGTCAGTGCTTATCCACCCTGTGACTGGCGGTGAAGAAACATTGGATCATACTGTTCGTGCTATTTGGCTTGGTCGAGAGCTGGGTGTCTTTGAAGAAACATTAACCAGCTAAGCTGCGATATCAACACAAGCTAAGTTATTATATTGTTCTTCGGCCTTTCCGGGGCACATCAGACAAAAAAGGCTCCTCAAATGAGGAGCCTTTCAGATTGCTGACGAACCCCACTTTTTGAAGTGGGGTTCTCTTTTTCGAGCGGCCGTAGGCCGCGATCGCGATATTTTTTTATTATGCGAAGTTTGGAAGAGCCCAACACTTAAATTGGCATCTAGACGCCATAATTTGACGTATTTGGGACATATTTAGCCCTATTTTTTGTAAATAGCTCACCACCAAGGCTATCTTCTTGATGTTTTGAGCGGCAGCTGCCAACCAACATTGCATTTGCACTTTCGAGAGCCCGCGGAAGCGGGCATAACGGTGACCATGGTGCTGCTTAGCGTCGGCGAAGCTCCGCTCTACCGTCTCACTTCTTCGCCTATACGTCTTTTTCCATAAGGTGAGAGCCGCATTTGGTTGGCTCTATCCATCGCGTCCGTATAGATATGTCTTGTAATGACTTTCTTTATATTTTTACTTTGCGTACAGTCATCTCTCATTGGACAGAACGCACACTCTTTCGGGTCGGAGTGATACTCACGATACGCATCTCTAGACGTTGTTTTATAGATGAGCTCTTGACCGTTAGGGCAGCGGTAACTGTCTCGCTCTCCATTGTAGATGAAGTGCTTTTTCTTGAACGCATTCTTTGTTCTCGATGGTCTGCGATAACCGAACACGCCTAAGATATTTCGACGCTCTAATGACTCAGCGACTGGCGCAGTGAAGTAGCCCGCGTCGAGTCCAACGGCGATTGGATTAAGGTTAAATTGCTCTAGGGTATAGTCCAGACGCTTCACATAAGGTTGAGAGTCATTGATATTACCTGCTGTGACATGGGTATCTAAGATAATGCCATGCTGTCCATCCACTGTACGGTGGTCGAGATAGAAGAAGCCTTGGGGCTTATTATCTCGAGTCATGAAGCCACTTTCCGGGTCGGTAGTACTCGTTTTGGTGCTCTTAGTTTTAGGCTCAGCGGTACGTGACTTTAGAGGTTTCTTACCCTCTTTCTCTCGGTCTAGCGCGACATCTTCATCGAGCATATCAAGATAAGCACTGGCGCGAACCTTAGTCACTTTGTTCGTGTGCTTATTTTTGTTGGCATTGGCTTTTAGGTGCGTGCTGTCAGTAAATAGTTCTTGGCCTGCGACCAAACCTTTCGCCATTGCCTGCTCTACGATATTGATAAAGATACGCTCAAACACATCGGTACCATTAAAGCGGCGAATACGGTTTTGGCTGAGTGTCGATGCATGGATAACTTTCTCTGTCAGTGACATACGCAGGAACCATCGATAAGCGACATTGACTTCAATCTCTTTCACGAGTTGTCGCTCGCTTTTTATTCCGAAGAGGTAACCAAGCAGGATGATTTTAAACAGGCGTACAGGGTCAACAGGTGGGCGACCGTTGTCTTTACAGTAGAGGTGAGCGACTTCATTACGGATAAACTCGAAGTCGATGGCTTTATCTATCTTACGAACTAAATGGTTCTGAGGAACGAGCTGTTCCATGGTGACCATTTCGAGTTCATATTGTTGAGGTGAAGGCTCTTGAAGCATAGTGAGATATCCATATTTCGATACCCCTATTAGATCAAAGGTCTAGCTTGAAAGCTAGACCTTTGTCAGCAGTCTGAAAGGCTCCTCAAATGAGGAGCCTTTGTTCTGCTAATGAGCAGTTTATAGGAGCTTAATGAAGTGGGGGTTAAGCTTCTGCAGTTACCTTTGAATCGCTCATTTTCTTAAGCGCTGCGTAACCAAAACCTGTTACTGCTGTACCTGCTGCAATCGCTACTAGGTACATAAGCACCGGAGAGATAGCACCTGGAATCAGCAGTACGAATAGACCACCGTGTGGAGCCATCAGTTGAGCACCGAACAGCATTGATAGAGCACCAGTCAGAGCACCACCTGCCATACACGCTGGGATAACACGCATTGGGTCTTTCGCTGCGAATGGAATCGCGCCTTCAGAGATGAAACATAGACCAAGAACGAACGACGCTTTACCTGCTTCACGCTCGCCCGCTTCAAACTTGTCTTTCACTAGGAAAGTCGCAAGGCCCATACCTAGAGCAGGAACCATACCTGCTGCCATGATCGCTGCCATTGGTGCGTAAGTTTGTGAAGCCAGTAGACCAACACCGAATGTGTAAGCTGCTTTGTTTACTGGGCCACCAAGGTCGAAACACATCATTGCGCCTAGAATCACGCCTAGCAGAATCGCGTTAGACGTACCCATGTTGTTTAGGAAGTCTGTCATTGCGCTCATTACGCCAGAAACCGGACCTCCCACGATGTAAACCATCACAAGGCCAGTGAACAAGCTTGCGATAAATGGAATGATAAGAATTGGCTTAAGCGCTTCCATAGATTGTGGAAGTTGAACCTTGTCAGCAATGAACTTCGCAGAGTAACCTGCAATGAAACCAGCCGCGATACCACCTAGGAAACCAGCACCTGTTGAGCTAGCCAGCATACCGCCGATTAGACCCGGAGCCAGACCCGGACGGTCAGCAATTGAGAATGCAATGAAACCAGCAAGAACCGGAATCATCAATGCGAATGCTGAACCACCACCGATAGTCATCAGTGCTGCCGCTAGCGTACCTTCTTCTTTAAACGCTTCGATACCGAATACGAAAGAGAGCGCGATGATCAAACCACCCGCTACAACAACAGGTAGCATGTGAGATACACCTGTCATTAGATGCTTGTACACGCCTTTCTTCTCATCAGCAGGTGCTGCTTGTGAAGAAGATGCAGTGTGTTGGTAAGGTTTTGCTTCAGCGAACGCTTTTTCAAACTCTTGAGTTGTCTTTTTAAGCGCAGGACCCGTTGTTGTTTTATAAAGTGGCTTACCATCAAAACGGTCGAGTGGTACGTCGATGTCCGCTGCGATGATAACAAGATCCGCTTCTGCAATCTCTTGATCCGTCAGTTGGTTCTTCGCACCTACAGAGCCACGAGTTTCAACCTTGATTTGGTGACCAAGACGTTGGCCTTCGTTCTCTAGCGCTTCAGCCGCCATGAAAGTGTGAGCAACACCCGTCGGGCAAGCTGTAATCGCAACAATCTTCTTAGCACCGCTTGTGGCGACTTCAGTTGCAGCGGTCGTTACTTGTGAAGCGTCCAATACAGTTGCGTTTGCTACTGCACTTTCAAGAAATGCTTTTGCGTCTGCAGTACATTCAGAGATTGGCGCTTGGTAAACCTTCTTGCCAACAAAGCGCTGTGTGTCTACGTCTGTGTTTGCTGCAATAACGACAGCGTCGCTGCGTGCAATCGCTTCTTCAGAAACAGCTTCATTTGGAAGAACGCTTGACTGGCACTCAATACTGGCACTCCAACCTAGCTGTTTTGCGGCTTTCTCAAGCAGCCCTGCTGCGATGATGCTGTTTGCAACGCCACTTGGGCATGCGGTGATAATGGTAATATTCATAATAAACCTTTTGTCCTATTTGCTTGTGTCTAACTGGCTAGTTGGAGCACTAAGCACCTGTAATTGGATATTTTGTAGTACTGAATCCAGCTCTTGTTGGCTGGTTACACCCACACCTACCTGCGAAACGGCTAGGGCAGATAGTGCGGTTGCGAATTTGATAAGTTCTGGTTTTGGCATCTGCTGCATGTGACCCCAACATAGGCCAGCGACTAAGGTGTCGCCTGCGCCAACTGTGCTCACAACTTGCATTCGTGGTGGTTGAGCGTGTAACCATTCACCTTGGTTAAGCCACATCACGCCATCTGCTCCTAGAGAAACAACAATGTTCTCAATGCCTTTCTCGCTCAGCGCTTGGCCTGCCTGTTGGCACTGCTTAGGCGTTGTAAGTTCTGCATTGAACAGTTGAGACAGCTCTTCGTCGTTAGGCTTGATAAGCCAAGGCTGAGCATTGATACCTGCTTTTAGTGCATCGCGGCTGCTGTCGAACAATACCTTCTTACCTAGGTCGCGTAGGCGTTGTACCCAAGAGGCACAAAGCTCTGGAGATACGCCTTGAGGTAAGCTACCGGCAATCACAAAGTATTCGTGGTCTTCTGCAAGTTCTAGCAGTGTTTTTTCAAATGCGTTGATCGCATCTTGATCAACCGGTACGCCTGGGAAGTTAATGTCACTAACTTGGCCGGAGGTTTCCACTAGCTTCACGTTGATGCGCGTTGCGCCGTCGACACGAATGAAGCGGTCGGTTGCACCCATCTCTGCAAACAGTTGGCAAAATGCCTCTTCATTGTTGCGACCCAAGAAACCCGTAACGGTTACTTTTGCGCCCAGCTCAGACAGCACTTTTGCTACGTTTACGCCTTTGCCCGCAGCGTGTAGCGAGCCTTGGTTTACCAAGCTCACTGAACCTACGTTTAGCGTATCAACGCTGCCAGTCAGGTCTAATGCTGGGTTCAGCGTTACCGTAACGGCTTTGATTTGCTTTAATTCAGTCATTGCCAATCCTTAACCTTCACCAAGGCCAGAAGCGATGGCTTTACCAATTGATTCAATAGCTTGCGCTGCATCATCACCTTCAGCCGTGAACTGAAGTTGGTGACCGTGTTTCACGCCTAGAGCGATCACTTTCATTAGGCTCTTCGCGTTCACTTCTTTTCCGTCGCCGTCTAGGTTGGATACGCGGATTGCTGCATCGAATTTCTTCGCTTCTGCAACTAGCATCGCGCCAGGGCGAGCGTGTAGGCCGTGTGCGTTTTTGATCTTAAAGATTGCTTGGTTGTCTGAGCCTTCAGCAGCAGTGCTTGGTGCTTCGCCTTTTAGCTGCGCAATCACACCTTCAATGTCTGAATCGATAAGTGCATTTTGCTTACCTTCAAAAACCAGCTGACTTAGGTTTGCTAGGATGTTTTGGTGTGCGCTGTTACACGCTGCGAATGCGACAAGCGCTTTCACTTGAGTGCCTTCAAACTCACAATCATTAGCCGTAGAAACAAAAGACACAGCAGTGCGAGTCACGCCTTTGTCGCTACCGATAAGCCACAAGCCTTGGCCCAAGTGAGTTGGTGTTTTAGTCACTAGATCAGCAACGAATGCATTATCAGCACAACCCGTGTTTTTCAGTAGGCCGCCCGCAACGGCAGACATTTGTACTATGTCGCTTGCTGGAAATTTAAGTTGAACTAAAGAAGCGTCTAGGTCTGCTTCAAGCTGAACTTCACCGTGAAGTAGGGCGATGATTTCGTCTTCTGTTTTTGCTTGTTGCAGCTTTTGCTCAACGCCGTCAGCAGAAAGTACTTTGGTTAGCTGCTTTAGAATGCCTAAGTGTTCGTCTGATTTTGCTGCAATACCGATGGCGACGTAAACACGGTTACCGTCTGCCCAGTCGATGCCTTCAGGGAAGTGGTGTACGGCAACGCCAGTCTCTTTTACTAAACCACGAGTGTCTGTCGTGCCATGAGGGATGGAGATACCGTTACCAAGGAAAGTAGAGTTTTGGTTTTCACGGTTAAGCATTCCCTCTACGTAACCTTCATCAACCAGACCTTTCTCAGTCAGTTTGCCAGCGATGTTACGAATAGCTTGGAACTTATCTTGCGCAGATTGACCAAGCGAAATGTCAGATTTAGTTAATTTAAGCATGTTGCCTCTTTAGCTTATTGCTTTGTTTGAGCTTGTCGCTTCATTGTTGCTGTTATCCCGATTCAAGTTCTGCTTATTGAGTGCTGAACACCTTGCTGAACGTTTAGCTGAATCGGTTCAGCAAAAAGAGTAAAAAAATTCAGCAAAGCCCAGTTCTCTTGATAAAACTGATATTGCTGCTTACCGTGCTTCGTTTCTTTTTAAAGATAGTCTTAAATGATAGTCATTAATCTCAAAGTCGCTAAAAAAAGATGATTCGAGTCACTTTTCGGATTTTGCTGAATCCTTTCAGCTTTAATACTGAATCGATTCAGCATATAATTCAACCATTCTGAGGATCCGAACTTTGGTTCTATGATCCTACGCACAAAATACAGGCCCTTGATATGACACTTGATGAAATAGCGAAACTGGCGGGTGTATCTAAAACCACTGCAAGCTATGTGATTAATGGTAAAGCTCAGAAGTACCGCATCAGCGAGAAAACGCAGCAGAAGGTAATGGCAGTGGTGAACGAGCACAACTATCGCCCAGACCACGCAGCATCGTCATTGAGGGCAGGTAACAGCCGTTCATTTGGTTTGATTATTCCAGATCTGGAGAACAGCAGTTATGCACGTTTAGCTAAGTTGATTGAGCAAAACTCTCGCAAAGTGGGTTATCAGATCTTAATCGGTTGTTCAGACGACGATGCTGAAACCGAGCGAAAAGTCGCAGAAGCTCTTGTGAGCCGTCGTATTGATGCTTTGCTGGTGGCGAGCTCGATGCCAGACGCTAACGAGTTCTATCTGCAACTTCAAAAGTCAGGAACGCCAGTTATCGCTATTGACCGTCCGTTAGACGATGAGCACTTTGCCTGTGTGATCAGTGAAGATTTCGAAGCGGCGTTTGAACTGACGCACTCTATTCTTGATGACAATATTCAAAGCATTGGCTTGATTGGTGCCTTGCCTGATCTAAATATTTCACGTGAGCGTCAATTGGGTTTTGAAGCGGCCAATAAAGCGCATACTCAGCAAAATGGGCTGAAAGAGAACAAACCCACGGTTGTCGGTTATGGTGAACACTTTGACCGAGAATCAGGGCGAGAAATTTTTGAAGAGTGGATTGCGAAAGGCACGGTTCCGGATGCGATTGTCACCATGTCTTACACCTTGTTAGAGGGCGTGTTGGATGTAATGGTCGAAAAGCCAGAGCTGGTCAATAAAGTCAAATTGGCGACCTTTGGTGATAACCGCCTGTTGGACTTCCTACCATTTAAAGTACATTCTCTGCCGCAACAGTTTGAGGTGATTGCAGACAGCGCATTCGCCTTGGCATTGAACGCTTCAGCAAAACGTTACCAGCCTGGTATTGAACTGGTGCCGCGAAGCCTGGTAAAGCGTAGCTAAAACAGTTAGCGTAAGCTTTAATTTCTTATCCAAGCCTCAGCGCCATTAAAGTGCTGAGGCCTTTTTATTGAATCAATAAACCGAATTCGACCAGTGCAACAATCCCTAATAACAGGGCCAGTACCTTCCAAAACTGGATTGGGTTTCTATTGAGTAGCGGTTGCTGGGTTTTACGTTTCACTAGCTTAGAGTTGGGTGTGTAGAGATCAGAGATAAAGTCGCCGAGCACGGAGTAACGCTCAGTTGGCTGCTCAGCACACGCCTTTTGTAACACCAGGTCAAACCAAGCGGGTAAGTCTGAACGGAGGCGCGTAATAGGTTGATAGTGCCATTGATGATGACGAGATTGAGCCAAAGATCGGGGCGTCATTTCAGGATAAGGCAACTGTCCCGTCAGCATTTCATAACCAATTACCGCTACAGAAAACAGATCAGAGCGTGTGGTCGCAACATTCTGCTTAATGGTTTCCGGAGCGATATAATTTACGGCACCAAGCGGAACCGCATCCTCTTCAACGGGCAAACCTTCTTCGATGCCGCGAATCAATACTGCGCCAAGGTCTATCAGCTTAATATCGCCATTCGGTAGTAACATGATGTTTTCGGGCTTCAGATCGCGATGAACAATGTCAGCACGTTGAAGTACACGAATGCCCTGAATGATCTTTTCTAGAATCGTGCGCACTTTTGGCAAGCTTGGTTTGGGGTTGTCGTACATCCACTGCCTTAAGGTTACGCCCTCAACCATCTCACACACTTGATAAAGAAACTGCGAACGCTCGTCAGTCGGATAGACCTTCATAATGCGTTTGTTGTTAAGTAGCATGCCTGCCCACTGTTCGTTGTAAAACGCTTTGAGCTGCGCTGGATCGTCGTGATATTGCATTGAAGGTACTTTAATCACGAATTCGGTTTGGGTCTGGGTTTGCATCACACGATATACGTGGCTGCGGGTGCCAGAGTAGAGCACTTCCAACACCTGAAACTGGTCGATCATCTGCCCTAGTTTTAATACCGGAGGAATGACGCGTGTCGCGAGCTTTTCATGAAACTCAATCAATGATGGTTTAGGCAGTTGTGTTACCTCAATCATCAAGCAGCTGACGTTATCTTTGCTGTGCATTGCCAGGGCTTTGTTACAGATCGCCTGAGTCGCCAGTTCAAAGTCATGCTGGTTATTGGTTCCTTCGACTAGATCTTCTTCGTCAATAAACTCATGCACGCCGTCGGTTGTCAGAATAAAGCGGTCTTTCACTTGTATGGATAGAGTTTGATAGTCAACATTCAGTTGGCTATCCATACCGAGCGCACGAGTGAGATAGTGGGTATTCACCAAGTTCTTACGAGTATGATCGCGGGTTAGCTGCTGAATTTTACCATCACGCAGTAAGTAGATGCGGCTGTCACCAACATGGAAGATATGAGCCGTGTTAGATTTGATGATCACCGCGCTGAAGGTCGAGACCATGGTGTTATGAGCGAGCTGCTTATCGTCATCAAGCTCAGAGAAGGAGGCGTTAAATAACCAAGAGTTCAGTGAAGTCAGTACCTTCTGAGCCGAGCGTTGAATGCTCCAGCTTTCCGGCGTTGCGTAGTAGTCAGTAATGAACTGCATCACGCTGGTGTGACTGGCTTTTTGTCCCTGTTCACTGCAACTCACACCATCGGCAATACAGGCCACGCTGCCCTTGAACTCTTGTTCGGCACGGGTTTTAGGGTGCTTAACGATAATCGCATCCTGATTTTCGTTTCTAACCCCTTGATGTGAGTAACCACCATAGTTGAGCTTGAGTTGATTGCTTGCCTGCGGATGAATACCTTGTTCCGCGTCTTGGCTTGTATTTGTATCAGCTGCTGTTTGGCTTTGGCTAAATGAGAGAGTCATAACGTCCTTGCTCCTATCTGCTCATTGTTTGAAAAGGAAGGGAAAGAACAAAAGCCCTAGTCAGAAACAAGAGCTTTTGAACGAAGTCACCGAGTGTCGCAATCCCGGTTCCTTCTCCCGATATCATTCAATGAGTGGTTAGCTCGATACGTTAATTAACGTCACGCTACCATCGTCATTTACTTCAGCAATTTGACCATTTGGCTCTTCCATAAATATCAGAGTCAGGAAGCCAAGTACCGCTGTTGCTGCAATCACAAGGAAGAACGTTTGGTAGCTCACAAATGAAAGCACTGTGAGGTAAACCACCGCACCCACATTACCGTAAGCACCCGTCATACCCGCGATTTGACCTGTCATACGACGCTTAATCAGTGGTACTGTCGCAAATACTGCCCCTTCACCTGCTTGTACGAAGAAAGAACACGCCATTGCTGCCACAACCGCCAACCATACAGGCCATGTGCTGTCGACTTGACCCATTGCGAAGTAACCCACCGCTAGACCTGCAGTTAGGATAAGCAGTGTTGGTTTACGGCCAAATTTATCTGAAATCCAACCACCACCTGGGCGAGACATTAGGTTCATAAAGGCGTATGCCGACGCCACCATACCTGCTAGAACTGGCGTTAGCTCAAAGGTTTCAGAGAAGAACAGTGGCAGCATAGAAACCACAGCCAGCTCTGAACCAAATGTCGCGAAGTAAAGCACGTTCAATACCGCAACTTGCTTAAATTTGTATTGGTGAATCTCTGGCACTTCTTCCTTGAAGACGTTCTTATTCACTTTCCAAACTTGAGATATTTCATACATATACAGCGCAGCCAGTAGCGCATACACACCGTATACTGCTGAGTCTGACAGCATGCCGATACCTGATGGAGACAGTTTCCAAGCCAGTAGCGCAAGAGCCGCGTACATAGGGATCTTCATGATGAGTAGAAAGAAAAAGTCACCCTTAGACGTTACTTCCATCGCTGTAACTTGTGCAGGTTTGAAGTAAGTAGAACCTTTTGGTGTATCCGATACGTTTTTGTAGAAAACAACTGAGAACAGAAGGCTCATTGCACCTGTCACACCAACGGCATAACGCCAGCCATCTTCGCCACCGAAAACCAGTGCCAGAGTAGGAAGAGTGAACGCTGCCGCAGCTGAACCGAAGTTACCCCAACCACCGTAGATACCTTCCGCAGTACCCAGTTCGTTATGTGGGAACCACTCAGACACCAAGCGAATACCAACCACGAAGCCAGCACCGATGAAGCCGAGTAGGAAACGTGCGATAGCTGCTTGCATGAACGAGTCAGCGAGCGCGAACATGAAACACGGAATCGAACAGATAGCGAGTAGGGCAGAATAGACCAGTCTTGGACCATAGCGGTCGGTCAACATACCGATGGCGACACGCGCAGGGATGGTCAATGCCACGTTTAAGATTAAGAGAGTTTTGATCTCTTCAGTGGTTAAGCCTAAAGATGTTTTTACCATTTGCAGTAGTGGCGCAAAGTTAAACCAAACCACAAAGGTGATGAAAAAGGCGATCCAGCTAAGGTGTAAGATTTTCATCTTACCTGTGAATGAGAGCAGCGAAAATTTTGAGTTATCCATGTATTAAATCCTTTAAATATGGAAAGTGTCTAGAGTTTTTCTAGCCGTTCACATGCCAACTCCGTAGCGAGCCTAAGTGTTTAATTATAGGCGGCTAAGGCATGAGTATTGGGTGATTCTGAAATACGACCTAATCCGTGATTAGCTTGCTAACGCTTCGGGTGCCAGTACTTGAATGTCGTTACCTTGTCTGCGCACTTCAAAGCGAGTCAGAGCGTGTTCAGGCTCTTCCAAACAAGCGCCTGTCTCTAGATGGTAATGCTGCTTGTAAAGGGGAGAAGCGACGTACGGCTCTCCACTTAACGAGCCAATAATACCACGTGACATGACATTGGCTTTACCAATTGGGTCGAAATTTGAAAGGCCATAAATCTTGTCACTGCGCTTGCAGTAAAAGATCGCGACTTGATGATCAGCAACTTTGGCACAGACACCCGCGTTGGGCGTTAGATCCTCTTGGGAACAAACAGTGGTCCAGTTTTCCATGACAGTCTCCTTGTCAATTTGTTGAGTCTTAGATTTTGTTCAATTTCCTAAAAAATGAAGGTCGTAATGAAAGAAGGTCGCTAGCAGAGTATTGCGTAGTGAAGGGCCTGCTAACGACCAAACTGGCTACGAGACTTCCGTAATTTCAATCTGTTCAGAGCTATTCAGCGCTTGAGTACGCTCGGCATCGTGGTCAGTGTTGATGATTGGTTTCGGGAAGCGCTGTTCGCGTTCGGTAATGAACGACAAGCTCTTATCCATTTCGTCACTGTTGATGTAGTGTTGGAAGCGCTTCATTTTCGCTGGGTTCTCGATGGTGGTCTTCCACTCACATTGGTACTTCTCGATGTTGAGCGCGATGTCCGCTTCCAGTTCTGCCGCGACATTGAGTTTGTCTTCAATGACCACTTCTTTGAGGTAGTCCAAGCCGCCCTCCAGGTTCTCCATCCAAACAGAGGTACGTTGTAAGCGATCAGCAGTACGGGTGTAGAACATCAGTACGCGGTCGATGTATTGAACCAGCGTTTGTTCATCGAGGTCGGTTGCGAATAGGTCGGCGTGACGTGGGCGCATACCGCCGTTACCACACACGTATAGGTTCCAGCCTTTGTCGGTCGCGATAACGCCAATGTCTTTTGATTGCGCTTCGGCACATTCACGCGTACAGCCAGATACAGCGAATTTGATCTTGTGAGGTGAGCGTAGGCCCTTGTAGCGGTTCTCTAGTTTGATTGCGAGGCCGACACTGTCGTTTACGCCATAACGACACCAAGTGCTGCCCACACAAGACTTCACTGTACGAACCGATTTACCGTAGGCATGGCCGGTTTCAAAGCCTGCATCAATCAACCTTTTCCAAATAGCGGGCAGTTCGTTTAGTTGCGCGCCAAATAGGTCGACACGTTGGCCGCCAGTGATCTTGGTGTAGAGGTTGTACTCTTTTGCTACTTCACCGAGCACAATCAGTCTGTCTGGGGTGATTTCGCCGCCGGCAATTCGTGGAACCACAGAGTAGGTGCCATCTTTTTGCATGTTGCCAAGGTAGATGTCGTTGGTGTCTTGCAACTCGATGTGCTCATCCTCAAGGATGTAGTCGTTCCAGTAAGAGGCGAGGATAGAGCCAATCGCAGGTTTACACACAGTACAACCTAAGCCTTGCCCGTGAGATTCCAGTAGTTCATCGAAGGTCTTGATCTTGTTGACGCGGATAATGTCGGTTAGTTCTTGGCGAGAGTAGGCAAAGTGCTCACAGATATCGTTAGAAACCTCAACACCTAGGTTGCTTAGTTCGCTGTCTAATACTTGTTTCGCTAGCGCTGAACAACCACCACAACCGGTTGAAGCATTGGTCGACTCTTTCAGGGCAGCCATCGTGGTACAGCCAGCGGAAACCGCTTCTTTGATATCGCCTTTGGTTACATCGAAACATGAACAGATAACTGCGCTGTCTGGTAGCGCTTCAACGCCCATCGCGCTGCCAGAGTCGTCTGCAAGGTTTGGAAGAATCAGAACCGATGGGTTTTCTGGCAGCGGCATGTCATTTTGCTTGATTTGCAGCAGTGAACCGTAAGCTTCGGCGTCACCCACCAACACCGCACCAACGATCTTCTTGCCATCAGCAGAAATGATCAGGCGTTTGTAAACCTGTTCGATTTCATCGTTGTAGGTGTATGACTGGGCACCTTCTGTTTTGCCGTGTACTTCACCGATACTGGCTACATCTACGCCCAGCAGTTTAAGTTTGGTGCTCATGTCTGCACCGGTGAAGCTGCTTTCATCTTCACCATTTGAAAGGATATGGCTAGCCGCCACTTTCGCCATAGAGTAGCCCGGAGCTACTAAGCCGAAGATCTTGTTGTCCCACAGTGCGCACTCACCAATCGCGTAGACATCATCGATGTTGGTTTGGCAGTAATCATCAATCACGATACCGCCACGCTCGCCAATCGCGATATCAGAACTACGCGCCAATGCGTCTTGAGGACGAATACCAGCAGAGAACACGATCATATCGGTCTCAAGATGAGTGCCGTCTACAAAGTTCATGCGGTAGCGAGCCGTTTCACCGGCGACAATCTCAGAGGTCGCTTTCTCGGTGTGAACCTGTACGCCTAAGTCTTCGATTTTACGGCGTAGTAGTGCGCCGCCACCTTCGTCGAGTTGAACCGCCATCAAGCGAGGCGCGAACTCGACCACATGGGTTTCTAAACCAAGGTTTTTCACTGCGTTAGCCGCTTCTAAACCAAGCAGGCCACCGCCGATTACCACGCCCGATTTACTCTGCTTACTCGACAGCTCAATCGCATCAAGATCTTCAATCGTACGGTAGACGTGACAGTGTTCCTGATCGTTACCCGGGATTGGTGGAACGAATGGGAATGAGCCAGTAGCAAGAATCAGTTTGTCGTAGCTTTCACGATGGCCGCTGTCGGTGACTACCGCTTTGTTTTCGGTATCAAGCTCAGTCACCTTGGCATTCACCAAGTACTTAACGCCATTCTCTTGATAGTAAGCTTCGCTAGTGAGGGCCAAGTCGTCTGCTGACTTACCGTTGAAGTAAGCAGTGAGCTGAACACGGTCGTAGGCAAGACGTGATTCCTCACTAAAGGTGATGACTTCGTATTGGTCTGAGTTTGCTTGAATGATGTTGTCGATAAATTTGTGGCCAACCATGCCATTACCAACGACGACAATTTTCTGTTTGCTCATAGTAAATTCCTTTTTTGCTGGCTTCCTAGCGTTTCTAAAAACAGTCCACTCTCAATGGTGGGTAATTTGCTGTTCTTCCAATGAACTTAAAAACTGTGAATTTTGGGTTGTTGGTTTTTAGGGCAGCAAGTAGGATGCCAGATAAAAAAGGCGATCATAAAAAATAATATTAATTAATATATTCAATGGTTTAACTAAATAACAAACGACTCAATTACCCCTAAAGTGGTAGATTTGAAAAGTAAGAGATTTATGAAAATGAGCCTTTGTGGTGCAAAATTGATCAACATGGTGCAAATATCTCAATATTTCTTCGGTTGGATTTAATTAACCTCAAGCTTTGTAATTGTATTGATTTTAAGTTGTTGTAATTTAATTGGTTTTTTATTGTCTTGCGTTGGGTTAAATAGTGGTGCGCAAATTGCTTTATTAAAAAAGAGAAATTTTCACTACTGAGAGAGAGCTGAAAATGGCTTTCTGAATACTCTGGTGGAAGAGATAAAAAAGAACATTGCACGAGGGAAGAGTGATGAGTTCAAACAAGGATTGGATCAAATCAACGTGTGCTTACTGTGGCGTAGGTTGTGGCATTGAAGTAAGGCCAACGGCTTCAGGTAAATTGGAAGTGCGTGGCGACAAAGAGCACCCATCGAACTATGGCAAGCTATGTACTAAAGGCGCAGCACTGGGCGATACCGTAACACCGATAGGCCGCTTAACCCAACCGATGAAAAGAGTCGCAAGCGGACAGCAGCTGTTACCTTGGGGCGAAGCGTCGCAGCTGGTGGCAGATAAGTTCACCCAAGCGATCAAAGAGCATGGGCCAGATTCGGTCGCTTTTTATGTATCAGGCCAGTTACTGACAGAAGACTATTATGTTGCCAATAAACTGATGAAAGGCTTTATTGGTAGCGCCAACATCGACAGTAATTCACGCCTTTGTATGGCCTCGAGTGTGGTAGGGCATAAACGCGCATTCGGTACCGATACCGTTCCAGTCTGTTACGAAGATCTTGAACAAGCGGAAGTGGTGGTTATTACAGGCTCAAATCTCGCTTGGTGTCACCCTGTTCTGTTTCAACGTCTGCGTGCGGCAAAGCAAGCCAACCCAGCAATGAAAGTGATCGTGATTGACCCTCGCTATACCGACACTTGCGAAATTGCCGACATCCACTTGGCGTTAGAATCGGGCTCTGACGTCGCACTGTTTAATGGCTTATTAGCGTATCTCGATGATCACGACAAGCTCGCCCCAGACTATATTGAAAAACACACCCAAGGCTTTATTGAAGCGATTCGAGCAGCAACGCGATATCGCTATACCGAAAATGGCTGGGGTGACAAAAGCGTTTCTGAGCTGACAGGATTAACCGAAGCGCAGCTCAAGCAGTTCTACTCTCTGTTTGCATCCAACGACAAGGTGCTCACCATCTATTCTCAGGGCGTAAACCAATCTACCCAAGGGTGCGACAAGGTTAACGCCATTCTCAACTGCCATTTGGCGACAGGTAAAATTGGTAAAACAGGTATGGGGCCATTCTCGGTGACAGGCCAACCGAACGCGATGGGGGGCCGTGAAGTAGGTGGCTTAGCCAATACCTTAGCCGCGCACTTTGAATTTGGAGACCCGCAATCACACCAAACCGTGAGCGAGTTTTGGCAGACCGACAACTTAGCAACCTATGCCGGTTTAAAGGCCATTGACCTATTCGATGCTATGAACAAAGGTAAAATCAAAGCGGTGTGGATCATGGCGACCAACCCAGTTGTAAGCTTGCCTGATAGTGAGAAAATCAAAACAGCATTAGAGAAGTGCCCATTTGTTGTGGTGTCGGACTGCATTGCCGATACCGAAACCACACGACTAGCTGATGTAGTTTTGCCTGCCCAAGGTTGGAGTGAAAAGTCGGGTACAGTAACCAACTCCGAGCGCAGAATCTCACGCCAGCGCCGCATATTGCCAAGTCCAGGGGAAGCTAAGCCTGATTGGTGGATATTAAAAGAAGTGGCGCAAAAGATGGGATTCAAAGAACAGTTTGATTACCGACACGAAGGCGAGATCTTCAAAGAGTATTGCGAGATGACTGCACTTGGTAATGAAACAGGCAAAGCACGTGATTTGTGTTTGATTGGGTTAACCAAACTCGATGAGAAGGGCTATGGCGAACTCACCCCACAGCAGTGGCCGGTGCTTGAATACCAACCAGAGATCATAGAGCAGCGTATGTTTACCGATGGGGAGTTCTTTACCGAATCGGGCAAAGCGCAGTTCATTGCGGTGGAACATGACAAGCCGATTGCTGATACCAGTGTCGAATTTCCACTCATTATGAACACGGGGCGTATTCGCGACCAATGGCACACCATGAGCCGCACTGGTTTGGCGGCGGGTTTGGGCGAGCATACACCTGAACCGTTCGTAGCCATGCATCCAGACACAGTTGCCGAATTAAACCTCGATGAATTTGGCCTAGATGCTTTCAATCATGCGACCGTCAACCCAGTGGTGAGAGTACGCAGCGCACAAGGGGAGTGCCAAGCGCGTTTAGTCGTCACCAAAGAGATGCGCCGCGAACAAGTGTTTATGCCTATTCACTGGAACGCCCCAACAGCGAAAGACAGCAAGCCGTGTGATCTGATTCTGCCTCATACCGATGCCGCATCTGGTCAGCCGGAATTCAAGCACACTCCAGTGATAGTGGAGCCATGCGGTTATCGCAGTGAAGCGGCACTGGTGAGTGACAAGGTAATGGATTGCAGCAGGTTTGATTACTGGGTAAGGCAAAGAGTGGAGGGCGGCTTTTTGTATCGCATATCTTCATCTAAGAACCCAATGGAGTTGGTGATTCAACTAGCCAACACCCTTGAAGCACTTCCAGAATCTGACGCCGATGCGATTAAGTCGCTGCACTACCACGGCAATAAATCATTTAAGAACTATGGCTCTGCCAAGCTGGATCAATTCGGCGTGAAGCAGGCTTTTGTGGTCAATAGTAAGCTCGACCATGACAGCATCGACTGGCTGGTGGCGTGCTTAACTCGCGAAGTTGATGAAGAGTTTGAAGCCGAGTTTTTAAGTACGTTGGCCAAATAGTAAATGAAGTTAATGAACTTTATTAAGTAATATTTATCTTATGAATCAATGGCTAATGAGAGCGCGCTACAGCAGGTCGTGATTGTTAACTCGCTATTGATCAGAAAAGCAGAGGGATCTTTTATTTGTCGTGATCTTGTGAACAACCTTTGTTAAATCTTAAGCTATCAGATACCTAATGATTGCATTCTTTAATCAGCAGTGATATTCAATGCGCCAAACCAATTAAAGAATCAGATTTATCCGCAATTGATCTTTTATTGGATACTGAGAAGCGCTGTTGAATCATAACAGCGCTTTTTTGTTGTTGTCTTGTAGCCTGTAAGCGCAGTTACGATAGGTAGAGTTCATGAGTCAGTTAAAGGCTTTATTTCATAAATACATCCACTTGATGTCTGATCAATCAAAAGGGGTGGTGGCATCGATACTTTGTTCAATGCTGTTTGCTTGCATTCCTGCCTATGTACAAATCCAACCGGATATGGGGCCGAGTTTAATTTCGGGTGGCGAGAGTCACTGGTTGGCTGTGCAGCGTATTATTTGGAGCACGATGCTGTTCTTCATCTTGCTGTTTTTCACCAAGCGACTGCCGTTGCTGTGGGATGCATTGAAACAGTGGCGCAAGTGGCCAAAATACCTGACTTCAGCCTTGCTTGTCGCGCCACAATACTGGCTTTTCGTTTGGGCTCCGGCCAATGGAGAGACATTGAACCTCGCACTAGGCTACTTCACCATGCCTATCGTGATGGTGTTGATCGGTTGCTTCTACTACAAAGATAGCCTTACTAAGCTACAAAAAGTGGCGTGTTATTTTGCTTTGGCAGGGACAATATATACCTATGTGTTGGCATCGGGTCTGTCTTGGGTGGTATTGGTAGTAGCGCTGGGTTATCCGGTCTACTTTATGTTTCGTAAAACTAACCCAATGCCGACCGATATTGGTTTGGCAGTAGACCATATTATGATGCTCCCTTGGGTTGTTTTGGCGATGTTCTATCTCTACCCAGCCGATCATTTTATGAACCTGCCAGTCACGTCCTACCTATATTACCTTGGCCTTGCGATAGTGTCGGTTACACCAATGCTGCTCTATTTATTCGCTTATTCAAAGCTACCAGTATCTCTGTTTGGTTTAATGGGTTACGTAGAGCCAACCTTTATTTTTGTTGTCGGGCTGTTAATTGGCGATAGCATTGCGCTGCACGAAGTACCAACCTACCTATTAATCTCATTCGCCTTAATCGCGCTAGTGTTGGATGGCTACAAACGAATGAAAGCGAGCAGACTCGCTAAACAAGAGCGTTCTTAATAACTTAGCTGTAATTCTTCCACACATTAACGCCGACGATCCTGTCGGCGTTTTTCTTTTTGGGTATTGGTAATTCGTTCCATAAAATATAGTTAGTGCCTTTTGTTCGTCGTGCATGTCACGAGTTGGTTTTAAGCTAGATCGAGGTAAGTTGATGTCTAAATGAGCGATTTCAAAGTTTTTTGAACAAAAGCTGGAGGCTCCGCTTCACAACACCGTTTGGTCGTGGGGAAGTGATAACACCAAAGGGATTTATCTACGTGCATGGAATCGCACCAAAGTCGGCGATAATCTCGGCTGGCAGATCACAGGCTCAAATGAGTTGGGTGTAACCATTCTTATTAAAGGCAAGAAAATCGGCTTTATCTCATACACCGGCTAATTCAGCGCCGCTTGGGAGTGGTCATGTATAACCAAGGTGACCTGTGCCCAGACTGCGGCTAAGAGTTCAACCAAAAAGATGATGAGTAACCAACCTATTTGGCTGTTTTCTGCATTTTTTGGAACTATACAGAATAATTCTGCTTTTGGTCACATTAGGAACAATGAGAAGTAGGTAAGGTACTGTTATTAAAAAGGTTAGTTAGGCTTAGCCAAACACTACAGATTACTAGACAGAATTGTTGCAAAGGCAAAATTATTCTGTCTAATAGAGCTGTTACATACTTTTTAATATCTGAGCTAGCGTTTAAAGAGTGCTACAAAACTTAAGGATATAGTTATGAATGAAGGCGATCATTTAGTTTCACCCCGGTTGGGCTACACCCATCATGGCTTATATATCGGAGACGGTATGGTTATTCACTATTCGGGTTTTTCAGAGTTTTTGGATAAAGGTAGTATTGAAATCACGACGCTTAGCGAATTCTCACAAGGACATAATGTGAGTATTAAAACTCATTTGGTTCCAGTTTATACTGCAGAAGAAAGGGTTCAGAGAGCTTACGAAAAGCTCGGAGAAGATAGTTACAACTTAGTTTTTAATAATTGTGAGCATTTTGTTAACTGGTGTTTTAATGGTTTTAAATCTAGCTCGCAAGTAAATAATGTTGTTTCAGTAGCTGGGGCAGCAGGACATGAATACATGAAAAGAAAAGCTGTAGAAACTACAGCTTCAGTAGTGGCACAGCAAGCAACTAGAATGACCGCAACCAAGACAGCGGAGGTAGCTTTAACTTCTGCAGTTGCGAAGACAGCTGTGTCTACAACAGCAGGAACTGTAGCTGGTGTAACAGCCGCTAGTACAGTAGGAGGTTCAGCTGCCACTGGTGTTGTCGCCGCTGTTGCTACTGGGTCTCTTGCCTCAGCTGCTGCGCCTGTCGCTATTGCTGTTGGTGTTGGGTACGGCGTTAAGAAAGTGTTTGATTGGCTTTGGGATTAAATAGTGACAATCATGTAACAAACTGTTCAAGAGGGATTCGCAACGCGTGGCATTTTCACTATGCGTTGGTTTTAGTGTTTTAGGTGGTATGCGGCGGCTTCGGTATTGCGTTGCTCACCCCTTAACAGGGCGTTGAGGCTGTAGAATTTCTCTTTTTTCAGCCAATACCACCTGACTTTTTGAGCACTTTCCCCGTCTACATTGGCTTAAATACTGTGCAGTGATATTGGCGCTTACGGTGGCTGTCAAAGATATACAGTGAGAAAGGTGCTGTGGTCGCTAATTTGGTGAGATTTAGAGGTGGTTCCCCCTCTAATGGATGTAATTTCGTAACTTTTCTATGTTGTGGAGCATGCTAAACATCGCCCATTGGGCGTTTACTTTTTCTCTTCCTCTTAGCGTGAACCGATTCATCTGTTTATTTACGGTAATGTTGCCGAAAACGGGTTCAACGCATCCCAGTCGCTTACTATATTGCCGCCTGCCTTCGGGACTATCAATCTTGTCTTTCATGGCTTGCATGTGGTCAAAGTCTTTGGTGTTTTTGTAGATAAAGAAGACTTGTCGGCCTTGCTGTTTACCTGGTGGCTTTCTCATGCACTGAGGTTGATGCACACAGTTTCGACAGTCATTGAGATAACCGCAAAATTGGGCACCACGCTCTCCGCTTATTACGGCATTTTTGCTGCTGAGGCGCATCATATTCCCAGCAGGACAACGGCAAGTCATAGCGTCTTGGTCAAACTCAAACATAGAAATGGGATAACAGGTTTTACCAGTTTTAGAACGTTTTTTACGTTTCTTTGCCTGCTCAGTTTGATAGGTCTCACTGCTTTGAAAGAGCGGGTTGCGACTACGGAAAGCGGTATCAGCGATGTAGCAATCGTAGGGTGTGTCAGCTAAAAACTTGAGATTGGCGTTACTGTGAAAACCGCTGTCAGCAGTGAACTTGGTTGTATGCTCGACCGAGTTTGGAAGCTTGTCCAGTTGTGCCTTTAAAGCGAGTACTGCAGGTTTGAGTGCTTGCTAAAAACTTTACCGATTTTATTCGCGCTGTTATCGAGTTTTTGCTTTTGCCTTAGAGCTTGCTCAACAACCTCGTTTGGGAGGGTATCTTGGCTTTGATGGCGTTCGATAATACGTTTACTAGCTCGTTCCAGTTTCTCTTTTTTGCGGCGTAAGTCCTCGTGAGTGCCACTCCACTCTTTGCTGGCATTGGATGAAATTTTACATCCATCAATGGCAAACATGTTACGACCGATGAGGCCTTGTTCATCGCATATCATTAGGACTTGAGTGAAGAGTGGTTCAATGGTGTCTTTCATTTTTGCGATGAAGGCAGCAATGGTGGTGAAGTGCGGTCTTACATCGCCAGACAGACACATGAAGGTAACATTGTTGATGCAGGCTCTTTCAATACGTCGACTTGATAGCATGCCAAGAGAATAGGCGTAAAAGATAATCTTGAGCATGATGGAAGGTGAGTATGCAGCTGCCCCGTTTTTGTCGTTGCAATAGTGTTCATCAAAGAGTGCTAGATCTAGGTGGTTATCGACGATATGAGATATCGCATACTCGATGGTGCCAGGGATGAGCTGCTCGTCAATGATGACAGGGACAAACATGTTTTGATTGGAGTAATCGGTTTTGAAGTTAGGCATAACTGTGTTTCGTGACGAATAATTAAGATTAGATCACAAGGAGTTAGTGCGTTCAAGTTCATATCATGGTGAAATGTCGGTAGGATCAGAATTGAGGACGGGTAAGAGAGAAATCCTACAAGCTCGTTAGTTCCCAAGAGGAAGCAATCAATCCGCAGGGAATTTTTGTTTCTGGTGTAGTACACGCATAACTCGGATGATATCACCCTCAATCCAGTAAGAGACAATCATCGAAATCTCAGGAATGATGAGCAATCGTCCGCGGATGCTATCTCGTTGTACACCCATTAAAGGTTGTTCAAGCAAGTTTTCTACTTTTGCTTCAATGAGGTTGTCTGTTTTTTCTGCAGCATCAGGGTTGAAGTCATAGAGAAACTCAAAGATCTTTTCACGATCATTAAGTGACTCTTCTTCCCATAAAATCATTGCTTACCTCGATTACGGATTCTGGCTTTGCGCTCTTCCATTCTAGACTTAGCCGTTTGGTGCTCAACGAAAACGGATTTTCCTGAGTCAAACTTCTCAAATGCTAGGTTTACTTGTTCAGTTAGCCATGCATCGTGAGATAATGTTTTTCTTTGTTGTTCAGCGAGTTGTTCAGTAAGTTCACGGCAAGCATCACTTAAAGTTCGACCTTGGCTCTCAGCCATTTGTTGAGCTAGGCGTTTTGTTTCTTCATCAACACGAAATTGAATTCTAGTGTCCATGATGTATTCCTTTGTTGGTGTGTGTACAAATGTTAGCACTAGGCTTTGAGATGGGCAACTAATAAGGCGTTCAAGAGGGATTCGCAACGCGTGGCATTTTTGCTTCTACTTCAAATTTAGTCATAATAGAACAATGCGTTAGGTGTGGTTCAATGGTGTTTTTCATTTTTGCGATGAAGGCAGCAATGGTGGTGAAGTGCGGTCTACATCGCCAGACAGACACATGAAGGTGATATTGTTGATGCAGGCTCTTTCACTACGTCGATTTGATAACATGCCAAGAGAATAGACGTAAAAGATAATCTTGAGCATGATGAAATATCGGTAGGATCAGAACTGAGAACGGGTAAGGGAGAAACCCTACAGGCTCGTTAGTTTACCAATCAAGGTTTCACCCTAAATCCAGGGTGAAACCTTGATTATATGTGGTTCTCAGGAAGCTGTGATCGACCGAGTATGGCTACAACTAAAATGAAACCATCTTCTTTTGTAAAGTAAGCGGTATGTTTGCCTACAGGGAAATATACCGCTTAGGTATATTTCATCACAACTGCGACCAACCGCTGGATTATCAGCAAGCATCTGAAAACCAGTCAGTAACGTATCTTTATAGCTTCGCCACTGCATCTCAGAGAAATTGTTAACTGTGTAGCTTTTAATTTTCCGTAAATGAGTCTGGGCTAATTTACTCAGTTTGTATTTGTTCTTTTGCATATCGGGTTATAAGGCGTTTAAAAAGTCTTCACCATCAACCACTTCACCTTGTGCTAAGTCTTGTTTTGCGGACTCGAAGCAATGTCTAAGATAATCGGCTTTCATTGCTTCTAGTTCTTCATAGTCCTTGGTAGACATTACAACTACGGCATCTTTACTGTTCTTGCTAGTCTTCACAGGCTCACGTTGGGCGCTTAGAAGTAGCTCACCAAAATTACGTTTGGCATCATTTGCTGTTAATGTATGAATGATCAATCTCCAAATCTGGAATTACAGTAAGCTTATAGCTGGTCGTATGAAATGGTCAATCTGATTAAATCGTGCGATTTGTGTGAAAGGTAAACATAAAAGGATCGTTTATGTTTAGAGTTATCTACGAGTGGCGAGTTCCACTTGATAAAATGGAAGAGTTTCAAAGTGTGTGGCGCTCTGCGACTGAGTCAATTCACGAATCGACAGAAGGTGCGCTCGGTAGCTTCATGCTTCAATCATCCGACACGCCAGAAAAGGTATTAACCATTGCAAAGTGGAGAAGCCGAGCAGATTGGGAGCTGTTTTGGGGAAACCGAAACCCAGAAAAAATGCAAAAGATGCGTGATATTGCTGAACGTGTTTCAGTGGAAGCGTTCGATGAAATTGAAGACAGAACCAAATAGCCTAACCAAAACTCACCTATTGCGTGTTCATATTTTGATGAAGGAAACCTGATGGAAATCTGGAAGTTACTGCTTTTCATTCCCGTGTGCTTTGCTCTGAATATGACGCCTGGCCCGAATAATTTGTTGTCGATGAATAATGCGCGTTGTTATGGCTTTAAGTCTGCCTTTATTGCTGGTCTTGGTCGAATTGCGGCGTTTGCGGTCATGATTGCACTTGCTGCGTCCGGATTAGCAGTCGTTCTGTATGCATCTCAAACGCTGTTTCTCACAATTAAAGTTGCAGGCGCTGCATACTTGTTGTGGATAGCGTTTAATCTCTGGCGTTCTGAAGCAAGCCCTATATCAGAAATCGATACTGTTCAAAGCCATTTAGGTTTAGCCAAACAAGAGTTTTTACTGGCCGCCGGTAACCCGAAAGCGATTCTCATCTTTACTGCATTTCTTCCACAGTTTGTCGATGTGTCGGCCAATGTAAACGAGCAGTTTTTGATTCTTGGGCTTACATTCCTAGTCTTAGAATTAGGCGCAATATCACTTTACGCCATATTCGGTATTTACCTGAGACAGTGGTTCACCAAGCCGAAAATGGCCAAACGATTTAACAAGGCATGTGCTTCCTTTTTGGCGCTGTCGGGTGCAAACCTATTAATCAGTCGTCAATAATTTATCCGTTACTCACAAGGAGTTTGAAGTGAAAAAGACATTTAAGAATGCAAGTCCTGAATCAGGCGAAATCACGGTTCAATTGGACCAAGCTAAATTGAGTTTTCATGTAGAGTCTGGTGCTGAATTCACGCTAGAATCAAGCGAAGGAGTTGAAGTGGTGTTTTCTTCGTCCAGTCAAGATGCAAACCTCGTCATAGAACCCGTGTGATTTACGTTTAACCTGTGTGATTTACGTTCAAAGAGCTAAGCCTGCTAGGAAGAAGTCCAATGAATATTAAAGAGTTTTCTAAGTTGGTGGGTTTGTCTGCTCATGCATTATGCTGCTACGAAGTCCAAATTCTCATGATTTAGGGGTGGACGTTATGTGTAAGATTTGGTTAATACCCCTTACGTAAACAAAGGCAATATTTATAATAAGTGTCTCTAATATATACATATTTGAGATATTTATGATTAAGCCTTTTTGTATTATTTCTATTGCAGCATTACTGACTGGTTGTGCTGGTTCTCCCACGTATCAACAGCCTGTACCTAAAAAATTTAGCTATCCTCCTTTAGAAAGGGAGGTCACTGTTTCTTTGGGAGAGCATCTGTTACGTCAAGGGTTAAGTAGTGAAGTAAGAGCTATCGATGTATATAACGAGGCTTCAGTTTCATTGGCTACATTAATGCCAAATAAATACATCCAAACAGGATATGTTGGAAATTCGATGGATAGGGCTATTTTTCAGCCAGAAGATAAAGGAAGCGCGTTTTCAGGCGCTTTTTCTGAGGCTATGCTAGTTGTAAATGAGAAAGCAAAACTTGCTTGTCTATATGAACCAAGTATGGGTTTGATGCTAGAGGCTACCGATTGCAGTGACCTTGATAACGTGACATCGAAAGCGCGTATTTACGATAAAACGATCTATGATTCCAGTGCCTTGCAACAAACCTTAATTTATACGGGTAAAATAGGTGATCGTATACGTTTTACCTATCGTGAATTTAGTGGCAACACGGTAAGAATGCCTTTCACAACGGATGTTGAGTACGATCTAAATGAAAGCAACGTTATAAGCTATCAAGGCGCCACTATTGAGGTATTAGAAGCAAACAACCGCAGTATTACGTATAAAGTTATCAATAATTTCAGAAATTACGACTAGTACGCATATAAAAGCATCAAGTTGTATCAGCTGTTCTACTTCTTTACGTCCTCGCTGGGCTTAGTGTTAATTGCACAGAAAGGTGGCTTCAGTGAGGTGGTTGCCTTGTTTCCCTATGCGAGGATTATCATATCTGTCATAGATCGCGTTCAATCTCTGGCATTATGAGACAAGCCCGATATCTAAATTCACGCTGGAATCAAGCGAAGGAGTTGAAGTCGCGTTTTCTTCGACTAGTCAAGATGCAAACCTCGTTATAGAACCAGTCTGATTTACGTTTAAAGAGTTAAGCCTGCTATGAAGAAGTACAAAGAGTTTTTAGGACTTCTCACTTAGTAGGCTTCTCTACTCATACGTTACCCCCCCAAAAAATCGTGATCTTGCGGCATTAATTGCTTCGAGTCATCTAGTCCCCCCTTAACTAAACGTTCATTTTGATCCTGAATTGAGTAGCGTATTTGGTTTTAAGACGACAATGTTTCTAAGATAACTAATAAATTCAAAGAAATATGTTGTAAAACAACGTGCATATATAAAACTGCTTTAAGCTATTTGTTTCATATTTATGTTATTAAGCTTTAAATGCAGTTTAAATTACGATAAGTGAGATTGAATTTACATGCACTTACTAATGCTTACACTAATTAAGTTAAAATTTTGTATCATTTTTAACTCAAGTTTTTAGTACTTATCGTTTTTACAGCCATTTATCTACTTAATTATAAAAATCTATGAATACACTCTACGAATTGACAGACGTTGAATTTGAATCGTTTTCAAATACTCTTGAATGGCATAAATTAAGAAGTGCTAGAGCGCAGAGAGAATTTGAGACTTTCGCAGTTAATTATGGTTTTTCTTTTCCTGATTCATATGAATACAAGAACCAAAATACACAAGTAAAACTAGTTTGTATAAATGGTCACATTGTTATTAAAACTCCAAACTCATTTAGAGTAAATTTTTCATGCAATGAGTGTAAGAAATTAGAAGTATATAAGAATATAGATCGCGAAGTCAGAGTTGTTAAAAATTCAGTAAGAAAATCAGATCTTATTAAAAAGTATTCAGGTAAAGAAGCAACACTTAAAAATTTAATATCAAGAAAAGGAGGTATGATACTGAAAATAAGTCCAGGTGATAAATAAAAACTCTAATCATTAGTTTTAATTTATTATAGATATTGTATAACGGATTAATAAAAATAAAAACGGAAAGAAAGTAATATTAAAATGTATAATGATTTGGTAGAGGGAACTATATGAGCAATGATTTGAGGGGAGAGGTAAAAGAAATATTTGCTTTCGTCTATGAACACAGTGATGGAAATGAAAGTGTGATATCCATTAGGCGTTTCAATGTTGAGCATCCTTTGTTGGGAACTAGTATAGATTGGGTTAAAAACTTAGCACCTGTTGCGCTTGAAGTTGAAAGGATTCAGGGGATTAAAGCCAAGTTAGTTAAGTTTGACGCTAGAACAGAGCTAGATATAAAGGACTATTTATAACTCTTTTCTAAGGTATCTCTTAATTACAAGTTATCTAATCACAAGGCAAGATCTGCTTAAGATAACTAACAACATTGCATTTTAAAATATACATCAATAGTTCAAGTGCTTACATGCAATTACCTTTATTTACTTATTGGATAGATTATCCTAAATGTATAGATGATAAAATATATAAAAACGAACATAAGATCAAATATGAAAAGTATAGCCTTATTATTTTCTGTAGCTCTTTGTGGTAGCGCCGTTATTGGTAGTATTTATAAAGATGAGTTTTACCAAATCTATCTAAATGCAATGGTTAAAAAAAATCTAATTGTTGAAAGTGGTCAAGTTTCTTTTTGTGGGTCTAAGAAATTTGAATATGAAAGTGTCGATCAATTAATTGAGCGTACTGAAAAACTATTAATAAAAATAGAACAGCAAGACATTAACAAATATGACCTAATAGATAGGCTTGAAAAATTGAGTGGTAAGTTGACAAAAAAGGATGAACTTATTCTAATTGAACAGGCGAAACATAGGTATCGTTTTGCTGAGTGCGTAACTGGTGAAGATTACAACCAAGAACTAAGAAAATACAAGCTTTCACTTAAAGAGTACATTAAATAGCAAAAGCATTAACTTTAAATTAAAACAAATCGTGCTATAAAAATAACATTGTAAAATAAGAAGCTATAGTTTCTTATGAATATCATAGTAGATGAGTGAATTATTAACAACACAACATAATGAGATATTAATATAATGAAGAAAAATGAAACAGAGAAAAAGTCTAACTGGCCGTTTTGGAATTTTGGAGAGCTAGAAGATAGAAAAGAAACTTGTACATCAATAAAGAAAAATTGGACTTATGGGATTGCCAGAAAAATCAATTTCGGTAGAGGCTACTAATAGTAGGTCTAGTTGGCTATTCTGGGACTAAAATAAAATTTGTTTGATGTGTTTACATTATCTATGTCTGATGGGTTGGAGTATAAATAATAAGATTAAGGTCAATATAGTGCTCATGGATGAGTGCTTGTAATTAATATATGGTGCAATCGTTGTTGTAAATTTAACGAAAGGCGATAAAAGGGTAGAACTCAGTAGGCCGTCTTTCTTTTGAGGGTTATATGTTAAAAGATCTAATTCGTCCGTATCAAGGTAAGATCAAAACTAGATATCATGTAATAGTTTTTCTCTGTGGCATCGGTCAGTTTGTAGGTTTTGGTGGCGCTATTCTTTGTGCCTTTGTGTTCCTTAAACTGTGGTTATTGTTACCACTTCTAATTCTTGGAGGAATATGTTACTCCGTAGATCATTGGTTTAATACTGTTTACGGTATCGGATCAGAAACAGAAATCTCATATGATGACAACACTTGAAAAATTCATAGTGACTCTATCTCACGTAGTGGAGCTAGATACACTCTAGTTCCCGTGAGGATTTAATATAAATTATAAATAATTTCAGTTAGTTAGAGTGAAAAGTCACTAAAACATCTATAGAGCGTCAAAAACCTAACACGGTATTATGACGCTCTTTTTGATTCTGGTTCAATGAATATATAGACTTACAAAATGCTTACATTAGTTTCATAACATGCACATATAATTCAGTTGCTTTCTATAAAGGGAACTGACAATGAGGCTTAAAATTTTATCACTTACTTTGATTTCTACCTGCACAATCGCGTCAGAAATAGAAGAACTTTCCAATATTTCTACAGAACAAAGTGAAACTATCTTAGTAACATCAAAATTTCACGGATATAAATTAGATGATAATAGCAAGTTTAGATATGTGAATAGCGTTGATTTAAATGGGCTAGACTGGGCTTTTTGGTACGGTGAAAACCGTTCTCACTCAAAGCCGAACTCTAATTTAATCAGTGATGTTAAAACGTTCGGTGAGTTTAAATTTCATCATCAAAAGCCTGCTAGCGGAAATGAGTATTTTTGGAGCAATGGTAGCTACAGAGATTTTCTGGACCAATCAAATCATGCAATCAGCGTTAAGCCTGGAGGTGGTTTTGAGTTCATCGTAAAACCCGGCAAGACTGGAAAATTCAAGCTAGATCTATATACACATAACTGGCTTGCTATGTCAGAGTTCACCGCATGTTTAAAAAATGATTGTGTGACAATTACAAACTATTACCCATCACATATATCAACGACAAAGAACAGCGTTGAGTTCTCAACTGAGACGGTAACAGACGAGTTAACAATTACATATAGAGCGAAAAACGATCAATTTAGCTGGAAAAATGACGATCCATATCATGCGCTTGAAGCAATCAACTTAAGTGAGGTGAACTAATGAAAAAGCTTTTAATTGCAACGGCGGTCTTAGCCTCACTTTCTGTAAACGCTGGTTTGACGAGATTTGATCGTTCAGTTCAACAGCACAAAGAATTTGCATTACAATCAAAGTTTGATTTTGCGTGCCACATGAATGCAGGTTCAGCAACGCTAATTGATCCGTTTTGGGTAGTCACTGCAAGCCATGTAAGCGGCTCTAAGTCTGATGGATATCAAAACACGGTTACTTGTTATTCATATGAGAAAGATGAAAATGGTGTTTATCAGCAGATAAAGCGGAAGGTAGCCAGCACGGAACCGGCTGGTCAATTTGGAGAATACAATTTCCCATATAAAAATGATCGCGGTTTTGGTGATTTCGCTCTTGTTCGACTAGATACGCCAATCACAGATATTAAGCCAGCAAAGCTGCCTAAAGAGGGGATGTTTGATTACTCGAAAGTTTACGAGGTTAATCAAATCGGTTACGGCAATTACAACCACAGAAACGGTGGAACTAAACAGGTGATGCACAGTGAATATGAGGACCGTTGGCTTGCTGAATATTCATATGATTTCAATACATTAGAAAAGACTAACTTAAATTGGCTTTCAATTCATGGTGATTCAGGTTCGGGTATCACGATTGAAAGAGACGGTGAACTATACTTAATCGGTGAGATTGGTTTGCAGTATGGTACTAGTGAAATCGGTGGCTGGACTGACACATTTGATGATGTGATAGCGCGCCTACCATTCATTCACAAGACAATGAAAGAGCATGGCTTTAGCTATGTAGAGCCAATTGATTTTGATTTGGTTAAATGGACGCCGGAAACACAAAACGATATTGATAACTTACATGCGTTTTATTCTTACTGGCGCGCTGGCAACGTCGATTTCAACGAAACAAAATGGCTAAGTGACGGAAGCATTCAAAGTGTATTTTATGCTGTAGAGGGCGACAGCTATACAATTGAAACAGTAATAGAAAGAGGACAAAAGCCTTTTGATGTGTTTATCGATGGCCGCCAGGTTGCGCACAATATAGATGCAACGGATCAAGATTTAAAACTTACTTTAAACCAATTTAAAGCTAAAGGCGACTTAGTGAAAGTAGAGTTTAGATTGATTGAGCCGAGTGAAAATTTAACTATAGACCATTTTTTGGTTAAAACGGTGGAACAGTAATATATTGATGTTAGCCCTAGCCTTATGGCCGGGGCTTTTTATTATAAGTTGAATAACTTTTTTTGATTACATCCCGTACATTGTAAGCGTATTGATGCAGTGTTAAAAAAACGCTGTAGTCTAGTTCTTCTAATTCTTTTGAATATTGTTACTTTCTCGCAACGAGAACAACTTTTTAATTGAGGCATGATAATATTTATAGTTTTAATGAACGAGCAATCACTGTCAAATGATTCCAATAGTAAGAAAACCTAGGTAATACAAACAAATAGGGATAATGATGTCCAATCATTATTTATAGTCTATCGGTTTCTTCAATTGGTTAGTGCGCCCCTCTCGTAAGTCTAAAGCATAATAGTTGAGTAGGGACGCGTAATCACTAGAAGTGATATTGCATTATTTGAGTTGGCATATTGTTGCGTCGTTTTTTACAACTTTTCGCGTCAAGCAATGATGTCAGCTCTTTGTATTTTTGGGTATTCTTCACCGCGTTAAGTAATACTAGGTTCTGCGACCTGTAAGCGGATAGTAGAGCTTGTTCATATTCAACATTGTTATCACCATCATGATAATAAGCTGCGACAATGCAAGCTCGAACATTCGAATCACTTACATTTAGTTCTAGCAAACGTGCAAGCGCTAAAAGAGTATCTAATGTCATTACCAACCTACCGCCACACCTGCACCTACAATCGGCTGCCAATTGTTAGCATTACCAGCAATCGAAGCTTTAATAGTAACGTTTTCTGTCACGTTGTAGTTGCCACCAACTGAAACAGCGGACTCTGAATTGTAATAACCAACGCCAGCACCCATTGAGAAATCAGTACCAGTAACTAGAGGAATGTTGTTCATCGCAGCAATTGCAGCAAATGCTTGGTTAGTTTGTGTTGCTTGGCGCTCAAAGTCACTACGTAAATCTGCGATATCAGCGCTGTTTTTAGCGATTGCCTTATCTTGAGTTTGATTCTTTTGAACGTGGTAAGCCGAATGTTGATTAATTAGGTTATGGTTATTGTTCACTGAATCAACAATGTTACCCTTTGATAGTTTAGCAAGTTTAGTTTGAATCTGTTCATCGGTTTGTTTATCACCCACTAGTGCATGAGACATTTGATCTAAGTCTTCGCGGTTCTCTGTAACCTGGCTTTCAACTTGAGTGATAGCAATCGTGTTTCTTGTTGATGATACGGCAATGTTTTGAATCTCAGTATTATGTGCTTGAACTTTTGTATCAATATTAAAAGCATTAGAACGTAATTCAGCCATACTATCGTTGTGGTAGCTCTCTAGTTTAGTGATACGTTGATCGTGTTTCTTTAGCTTGGTTTTGTTGTTTGCAGCTGCAAGGCGGTTATCTCCGATCTCTAGATACTGTTTTGCGTCGTGCTTTGAGTTAACTTTGAAATCAACAGATTTAATAACTTCATCTTTCTTTACGTAGTTCTTGTAAACATATTCCCCAACTTTATTAAGTTTTGTGTTGGTTGCATCAATCTGTTTTTGCTGGTTAGTGTTAATTTCAGTGTTTCGGTTGGCTTTGTATAGGGACTCATTTGCTTTGCTGTCAGCAGTAGTTGCAATGATGTTGTTATTATCAGCTTTGATAATTGCCTCACTTGCTAAATTGATAGCATGGTCAGAACGTTTGTAGGCTGACACAGCTGTTTTCGAAAGATCAATAAGGCTTTGGCGGTTACTTGACGTTGCTTTTAAGTTCGCGTGGATTCTTAGATCTTGCTGTTGGTTTTGGTCGTGAACTTGGCTTACAACAGACGCAATTGCTTTCTTGTTTTTCAGCGCGATACCGCCAACATGATCTACGTTATTTTTGACCCCACTAATACGCTTGTCATTTTCTAGTGTCTTAGTTTGAGCCGCTATAGCTGTATTAGTTGCATATTCAATTCGTTTGTTGGTTTCGAAGTCTACGGCAGCAAGTGAAGATGTTGAGATGGATGTGATTGCTAGGGATAGAATAGTTTTTCTCATTTGTTGTGATACTCTGTTAATTAAATATGCCAAATAATAGACATGACAAAAAAATGTCACCTTATTGGCGGAGTGGGAGTATAAGTACATTCTCATCGTAAACAACTCTATATTTGTAAGCGTAATTTTGCTTTGTAAGCATAGATTAAGTGAATTTATGTTGAGGTAAGGTTGCCGACTGTAGACCCCTATAAAGCTATATTTTTTGATGCTTAATTTTTTGAAAAGTATTGATGATTAGATTTAACTTAGCGGGAATTAGCAATTAAATTGTCGAAACAGTCATGGATAACTTAGGGGGCCAAGATTTTTGGGATAGTTGATATGCTAATATTTGTGAAAAAGACAAGTATAGGTTTATGTACTAGCTTTGATATAGGGCAGACTTAGATGTTCTTATTTTCTACTACATAAGAGACGTTATTTTTTAATCGTAAATCAGAAGATACTAAGCCCTGGTTAATCAGGGCTTGGTTTTTATAATCTAGCCAATTCTTTAGCTTTGTATTTAATCTCGCTAGCGTTCGGTGTTGTGGCGTAAACGTTGAGCAGTTCGAGATCATAATCAAAACTATCACCTAGTAATTCAGTGGCTGCTTGATACGGCGAAACACCACTCTCTAGCTTCTTCAAATCATATCCAGCTTGATTAAGCAACCAGATCGCAGCTGCGCCTGTTTCGTAAAAAATTCCAAACCCAAATTGCTCTTTTACCTCTTTAGCTGTTTTATATTCATTCTCTAAAAACCAGCTGTATACAAATGTTGAGTCTTTTGCATGAGCAAACATTTTTCTGATAGCCACTGTTTCAACATACTTTGCTGATCCTTCGGTCAGTTCTTGCCATAGCCCCATATTCTCAACAAGTTTCTTCTCACTTGTATCAATTTCAATCTGCTTTTTTGTAAGTGCAACATATTTTTTCAATAAACTTGTCGCCTCGCTCTTAGTTATGCTTTTGGGAAGTCCTTTGAAAGTTTGCAAGGTCAACAGCTTTAACTCTATTAATTCAGCATTTACTGGGTAGCCATCTAAGACCTGAACAAATGAGCTAGGGAGATTGAAGTTTTTCATCTGGTACTTGTGAAAATTCTCATGAATGTTAAGTGAAATGTTCCTATCTATCGTCTTATGTCCGTGATCAACGTTGTTCGGACTCATTTCCAGTTTGTGATACTTTTGCGCGTAATAAACACCTTTTTCAAATTTGTAGTCAAAATCAAACATTCCATTCAGTTTATTGATCTTGTCATTGGCTAGATGCATGTTCACATCATTGCGATAAGTATCTAATCCGGATGATTCGTTTTGCCCTAATTTCTGAAATGATTTGTCAGGTTCAACAGGGTTAAACAAAAATACTTTTAATGGATCTTTGTTATTTACATCATCCATTCTAAGCATATAAATCGGTGCTGATTTGTACCAGTTGCCATAGTCAAACCATATCTTTTCATCAGAAAGAGTTTTACTCGCCTTGGCTATCTGGCTGATCATTTCTCTATCATACTTGTCGGTTAGAGTGGTTTCGGTAGTGTCCGGTGTTACAGGTTTTATTGTGTTGTTAGCACTTGATCCCGCATTACAACCAGAGAGAGCCAAACCAATTAAAAAGGCTAATTTTGTTTTCACTTCAAGAATCTCGTTTATCCAAATACAACAATGAGACAGAAGTTAATTCAATTTGTTGCATTAAGAACTAGATGCTTACAAAGCGTTACGTTCATTACAAATCAAACAGTTATTATGATTAGAATCAAAGAGAGGAAGAATTATGAAGATAAAGGTTAGTATTGCATTACTCACTCTAACCACATTGTTTGGTTGTGTTAACGGTGAGGACTTCAATTTTCTTGAGGTAGGAAAAACAACGCCTATTGAGGTAAGTGGTGAGTTTGGAGAGCCTGATATAGTTACCAGCATCCCTAGCTAGACACTTAACCGCATTAAAATAGTCCCCAAAGAGCTATGTTTAATCGCATGGCACAATACCGATTTTGTAGTCACGCTCTTTACGAGCGCCAGAGTACCAAATAAAGCAGGATTCTTTTTTGAGCTTGTTTAACGCGGGTTCTCCATTCAAGATGACATTATCTTTGAATGAAAAAGTGCCTACAACATTAGTTCCGGTAACTCCATCAGATTGCCACTCATTTGCGTGATAACCAGAAAAAACGATTTCTTGATCTTGACCAACTGAGGGCAGCAGGCTGCTTAGCGTTGTTGCGCTTGCACTTGGCGTACCATAAATAAAGTAGCAATCGTGGCCACAAATGTCTTTGAATGGGTTGTAATCAGGTTCATCGCCAAAATAGCCGCCACCAGTTAAAAGGGCGTCATTCTCCTCGTTTTCTCCCTCAAGACCAACCACTGCAAGCTTTCCGTATACAATTGCAATTTGAGACTCAATGTCACCTTTGATACCACTTAAAACGGCGTTTCTTGCATCAGTGGTTACATTTAAAAACCTTGTAGCTGAAACAGCGCTTAGAACGACAATTAGTACAATAATGACTATTAACTCAATGAGCGTAAACCCTTTACTCATAGTTTAACCCCAGTTAATCAGATAGTTACATATTAACTAAAAGTTAAATTTTTTTGTGTCATCAAATGTAAGCTAATCTATTTGTCACGGAAGGGGCGTGGAAATACAGTGAGCATTGCAAAAAGGAGTTAGTCTATACAATAAACCACTTAAATGGGCTTACAATTCCTTTGAATTCATTTTCGGTTCATTCGACTGATCGTGAATTCCGTATACGGTGAGAGTGCTTTCCATGCAAACAAAAAGCGAACTCGAAAGTTCGCCTTTTTTCTAGTTTTCAATCACAGTTCGTAATTCTGGGTCGGAGAATATCTCTTCAAAACGAGCTTTGTAGATTAACATCATCTCATTCATGATAGCTCCGCTATCGGGAATATCGTTTTCGCCGGAGTAATTCTTCGTGATTGTTTGGGTGCCAGTGCGGTCGGTGACAGTCACATTTACATCATACCAAGATGAATCTGCAAAGGCGTGAAAGTCATATTTCCACTCTTTCAGCACGACAATAATAGACGGTTTACCGTCAGCTTTAAGTTTGGACATCAGGTTTGAAAACTGCATAGCCGTATCTGTTCTATGTTGTTCAACATCAATGCCTTTTTGCTTTATTCCCGACTCTAAGCGGTTACCTAAATAAGTTGCCATAGGCTCTTTAGTTATCGTGGTATGGCTATATGGAATGCCTAGGCCAGATCGAATAATGCCTTCAAAATCGGGTGTTTTGTCACCATCTAAAACATATGGGCGCTGGTCTAGAACAGCGATAGATACGGCATCTACACTCTGATTGATATTGACATTCGGAGCTGACTCTTCAACGGTTAGCGGACTAACACATCCCATTAAGTAGAAACTACATATCGTCACTAGTAGCAGTTTTAAATTATTTAGCATTAAGTTTCCTCTGTTCTACATAGATCCGGTTATTCAATGAGTTATAACCTTTGATTTAGTTACCAATATGCTACGGTAATCATTCATAAATAGTCACAAAATTGTTATATGTTGCATATGTTACATGTGGCAATGTGATTTGTTTACTATTGCGTGTTGATTTTGTGTCTAGCAGAGACGTTTAGTTGATAGAGAAGACAATATGGAAAAGGTCGACCTAGAAACATGTTCACTATGAATTGGGGAATCAAATAGATATGGTTACTATCGAGCGACTAGCGCAAGCGCAAATTGAGTCGGTAAAGAAGGTAAAGAAGGTAAAGTTAGCTGAAGAACAAGTTAAGTTTGCAGGGACTGCGGAAGAGTTCTTAAAAGATGCTAGTGAGACCACTCACCTGCATATTATTAAGCTAGACAACGAAGTCGTTGGCTTTTTTAAACTGGATACGGCTTATGGTGAAAGTTATGAGTTCTGTCCTGAATCTGGAGTTGGATTAAGAGCATTCGCAATAGATAACAGTCAGCAAGGTAAGGGGGTAGGGACATGTGCGGTAAAAGCTCTGTTTCCGTATTTAAAAGAGCACTACGCCTCATCATTTGAATTTATCTACTTAACCGTAAATCTGAAGAACCCAGGTGCGATTGCTTGTTATGAGAAGGCTGGCTTCGAAAAGACCGGAGAGTTGTACCTTGGAGGAGCCGCGGGTCCACAGTACATTATGCGTGGCAAATTGTAGCTGCCAATCGGAAAAAATTCTGTCATCGAAGAAGTCCAAAGCAGACATCTTCGATAACAGGGCAATTTTTGAAACGAGAGCGGCAGTTTATTTTTAGATTGATGCTTCCCGCTTCGAGATTCGGTTAATCACGTTCAAATGCAGTGAAAGCGTAGTCTTGGTGCAGGCTTGCTTGATATTCACCATTTTCGATTTGTTCTACTGACACACTTGAATCACCTAGGCGAACATTGCGTACAAAGTGATGCTGATTCGTTGGCAACGTCGCTTTGAGTTGTTGATTGTTCATTGTGTTTAGCGAAGTGGCAAACTCTTCAGCAGCGTTTTGAGCTTGTTCTTGAGTTGCAAAAACACCCACATCCAAGTTGGCTTCACGGTCAACCTGAACCCAAGAAGATGAAGCGAAAGAAGCTGAAGTGAATGCTAGAGTTGCAGCAAGAGTAATAATGCGTTTCATAATGTAATCCTCAAAAAATTTTTTTACTGGAGGCGCTTTGCCTCGGTACAACGCTATTATTATGTAAATCATAAGTGTGATAAATATCACATGACTCATTTCACTGATGCCAAAAATACACGAATCGAAACTTGGTTTTTTACGTTTCGCCCCAACTGCGCTTGCGGTTTAATGTCGAAAGTGTGTTTTGGTATATTTTATTGTGTGTATGAGAACGATAAAATGGTGAAATTGCCTTATGGCAATTGATCTAAATTCATGGTTGTTTTGCAATCATTTATTTGTAATTTTTGGAAAGTCTATGCTGATTGTTGGTTTGGTGAGGTTTTGGGTAAAAAAAGAGCAGCATAAATTGCTGCTCGAATATTTCAGAGTTAATCAGTAACTTTCAAAGGCAGTGGGGAAAGTCAACGGAGGGATGATAATTTAAATGTAGACTTTTGTCTCGATAATAAATTTCCATTCTTTGTGGTAATAATTGCATCAAACTATTGATATATAAACAAAAAGCCCACAATAAGTGTGCTTGAATATTAATGCGATATTAGAACAAGTAGCGAAGTGCTAACGATAAAATATCATCCTCACCATCTACGTCTTGGTTATAATAAATGAGGTTATCTTTTTTCTCTAAGTAATATCATGCTAGATAAGAGGAAAGAATAACCGAAGAACTCTAGTCCCTCTTCAACCAATGTTTTTATATCTCTGTTGTAACCATCACCTAAAAAATCCATCCAGAAACCTTTGTACCCGGCAATGCGTGAAAATATAAGGAACATAAAAACCCCGATTATCCAAACAAGGAAACTGTCTGTTGCTGTAAACCGTTTTACTGCAACAATAACGCTTTTTCGGTGGGAGAACATTTGATAGACGATTGTTGCCACGATAGCACCAGCGGGAACCTTCCAAAAGCCATGAAATAGGAATAGCTCAAATATTTGATCAAGCTCTCTCGAGACGAGTAGTAACATGAGCAGAGCATGAATTTTCAATATCGATGAAAATTCATGACGTTCTTGAGCTTTGACGTAGCTGATTAGCGCGGTGCCTAAAAGGATAGCAACTTGACTAATCTCAAGCACAGAGCTCTCTTTGGTGTGAGAGTCAAAGTGAATACTAATGTAAGCGACGACTAATGTGAGTACGAAGCTATGTAAAATAATGAATGTATCAAAGATGCGGTCGCCGCGTCGCTCGTCACAAATTGGGCTGATGTATTGCATTGAGTAAATCCAGAAAATAGTCAAACGATAGAGCAAAATGAGAGTCTTATTACAAGTAGGTTTCCCAAACCGGTGTAGTGCCAATTTCTCTCTGTATTGTGTCGATGAACAACTTGGCTAAAGGTTGCTGATTACGATGTGAGTACATGGCAAAAATGTCGCTGTGTGTTGAGAGTTTGTACTCAGGTAGAAGCTGTACAAGGCCTTGTTTTTCTATGCTTTCCTGTAGCATGAACTGGCCAATGACAGCGTAGCCAAGACCGTCTTGAACGGCATCCATAATCAAGTCAGTTTCGTTTACCTTGTACTTGGCATTCATGTTGAAAGTTTTGATTTCACCAGTCTGCTCGTCATCAATAATTCTAATTTTGTCTAACACGAAAGATTCACTTGAATAAATCACGGCGGGTAGCTTTATCAGATCTTCTGGTGTTTGTGGATTGCTGTGTCTTGCTAAGAAATCTTCTGAGGCAATGATGGCCAATTTATTGGTCGCGAGCTTACGTACAATCATGTTTGATTCGCGAATAGGTCCGATGCGAAACACCACATCGTAACCTTCGCTGATCACGTCAACTTTATGATCAGAAAGAAAAACTTCGACGGTAATGTGGGGATATTTACGCATGAAGCTTTTGATCGCCTTTTTTAGGTATGTCCGACCAAAGAACGAAGCGCTCGAGATCTTTAAGTGACCACGCGGCTCGGCATGAAAAGTGTCTGCAAGCTTTCTAGTCTCACTCAGTACCTCACGTACCTTTTTCGCCTGTTGGACCATCTCTTCACCAGCATTGGTGAGTGAAAGCGATCGGGTAGAGCGGTTGAGCAGTCTTAATCCTAGGCTGTCTTCTAATTTTTTTATCTGTTTTGATAATGCGGAACGGTCAATATGGTTTCTGTCGGCCGCCTTTGCAAAGGTGCCGTGTTCAGAGACATCAAGCAGTAGTTCCAGTTGAGTCGCTAAGTCCATGCTCACACTCCTAGTCATATTATTGTAATTAGATGTGATGGAGAGCGCATTTTACAAAATCCATACGCAGAAATTATGGTTTTATTAGCACTTCACTAGTGCCTTTTATGCACCAGTAGTTGTTTTGATAGTCAATACTGTAATTTGTCCGTTACACTGTTTGAAGAGCGCGCAAAAAGGCTGTTTGCGGTATGTTGGTATTTTCGTAGACGAAATGCACCATGAATGAATATTTATGTGTCGCTCTATCCGTGCAAATTTAGCACTACTTAGTGTTCAACTAGAGGCGTTATGACACTTGAGTCTCTTACGCGTGGTTGTATTCGTTGCATTACTTAAAACCTTGAACCGCCGTCTTCTGCGTTAGTCTTGAAGATAAGTGTGTGATCACTCATCGTTGTTTGACTCAAAACAGTGCCAAGTATCACTAACAATTTTATTAAATATGCTGTCTGTTCGGTTCTTTAACCACAGGCATTAAAGTTAGGAACAACATGGATTTAGCAACACGATTAGTACTGCTTCTCGAGGTTTCGAAAGCTGGCTCTTTTGCCAAAGCTGCAGATAGACTGAACGTTGATCGCTCTGTTTTATCAAAGCAGGTTAAACAACTAGAGGAGCACTTGGGAGTAAGGTTGATCAATCGCACCACGCGCTCACTTTCGTTGACTCACGTAGGAAAGCAAATCGTTGAACAAGCGGTCAAAGTGAGTGACTTACTTGAAGAGACAGAAAAGATCGCGGCGTGTTTTTACAAGGAACCTATTGGCAACCTTCGTATCTCTAGCACGACTTTGTTTGGTCGACGATTTTTGCAAAAGGCGGTTGAGGAGTTTTTGACTCGTTACCCAAGAGCATCGATCGAACTGATATTAGATGATAGTCGTGTTGATCTGGTGGGCGAGGGGTTTGATATTGTTTTTCGTATTGGCCCGATGAGAGATTCGTCAATGATTGCCAAGAGACTTGCCGAAAATAAAACAGCGATAGTTGCCTCAGAAGCGTTTATTGATAAACATGGTATGCCACGTTGCCCGGAAGAGTTGACGATGCTACCGAGCATAATTTACTCACATTCGGGCTTTGTCGCGGACAAAGTGCAGTTCTATCCCGAGGACAACACAGGAGAGCTTGAAACGTATGCCCTCACAGGCAACTATCGAGTGAATGAGCCTGAGTTGATTGTCGAAAGTGTCAAAGCCTCACTTGGGTTTGCCCAAATAGGTCAGTTTATGCTGAGTGAAGGTTTGGCTGAGCAAGGTTTGGTTCAGTTGTTGCCAGAACGCAGAATTCCATCCTTTGGTGACATCTACGCAATGTATACTCATCGAAAACAGTCGCCACTTGTGTTGGCCTTTATTGAGATTGTTCAAGAGATCATCGGCACTCCTCCAAGCTGGGAAAAGCACTTCGTCTAAGTGAAGAAATAGAGGTTATTTATATCTTCAAGCTTATTCGTCTAACAAATGTGAGCCAAGGTTGACCGTAGCTATCTAACGGTTTACCGCTCAATTGCTGGTCACTATTGCGAGCGTTTTATCTGACTCGTCTCTGTGCTTGGATGCGCTGTTTTCATTCTTTGTGCCTGATGGATATTAACAAGCAGTCGGTTGATGAGTTTTTGTAATGGCTCAATCTCTGGAAGTTTTTGATGTTTGACCTGAGTTTCCAAATCTAAAGCTTGTTTTGACAGCGTATTGAGCCCCAAATTGAGAGACATGCCTTTGATTGAGTGGAGTGTTTTTTGTAATGAATGCAACTCTTTGGCCATGTAAAAATCAATGAGGTGGTCGATGGATTCTTCGAACTCCGCTATCGTAGAGTCAATGAGTGTTGCGAGTGCTTCGTTGTCGTCTTGCAACATCAGAATGATTTCAGATCGGCTGATCTCCTCCTCAGTGAGTCTTAACTTCTCGATCGGTTCTCGGTGGAGCTCAATCACATTGCTGTCTCTGTTATCTGCTGCTTTGTCCTCTGTATCCACATTTGGTTGATTTCCTAATCGAGAGGAGAAATGTTGAAGGGCATCTAAGAAACTCTCTTGCTGAAGTGGTTTAGTTAAGACGTGATCAGCACCGGCTTCAATGAAGCTATCATGTGCTTCACGAAATACGTCGGCAGTGTAAGCGAAGATTAGGATGTTCAGTCCCAGGGATTTACGGATATAACGAGTCGCTTCTATGCCGTTCATTTCAGGCATATGGTTATCCATTAACACGAGATCAAAACGCTCTGATTTTAAGAGATTTATTGCAACAACACCATTTTCGGCCAGTGAAACTTGGTGTCCATAGTTCTCGCAGAAGCCTTTAGCAACGAGAGCATTCACACGGTTGTCTTCGACCAACAAAATGTTCAATGGCATTATGTCTGTAGAAGTGAATGAATCTGGCGTGTTTGAGCTATCAGCAAGTTCTTTTTCTCGCCAAGTAATCGGAAGTGTGATTTCGAAACGCGTACCTAAGCCTGGGGCACTGTTGAGGTGTATTTCACCTGACATCAGGTCAACGAGGTTTTTGACAATGGCTAAGCCAAGTCCTGTTCCACCAAACTCCCTTGTGGTTGATGCATCTGCCTGCTCAAAGGAGTTGAAGATATGTGCGTGCTTCTCTTCTGGAATACCGATACCGGTGTCTGTTACCGTCAGTATTAGTTCCGACGTTGCTTTATCCAAATCTGCTTTGATAAGTACATGACCGTCATTGGTGAATTTGGTTGCATTGCCTCCAAGGTTGAACAAGATCTGACGCAAGCGGGCACAGTCACCAAGTAATTCAATATGGTGAGGGATCTCGTTTTCGGTTAACAAGCGAATCGCTTTTTCATCCGCCATCGGTTGTAGCGCACTGCAGACCGGTTGCATCACTTGATTAAAGCAAAACGCTGCAACTTCTAGTTCCAGCTTGTTCTCTTCTGCCTTCGAAAAATCCAGGATGTCATTGAGAATGGTCATCAGATGTTGCCCAGAGTCCAAGATGATATTTATATTCTCTTGGGTTGCAGGCTCTTTAGTCTGAGACGCGATAATTTGTGATATACCGAGTACACCATTCATTGGGGTCCGAATCTCATGACTCATCGTTGAGAGAAACTCACTCTTGGTTTTCACCGCAGCCTCAGCTTTTTTTCTCTCTTCTATTAATGCTTCATTGTAAGAGCGCATGTCTTGCTCATTTTTAACCAAGTTGTGCGTCATTTTCCGAAAGCCATGTGTGAGCTGCGCAATTTCATCTTTTCCTTGTAGGTTAATGTTTGTATTAAGTGTGTTTGCTCCTTTACTTAAATGTCCTTCTGAGACTTGTTGTGTTGCATCTAGCAGAAATGTAATGCGTTTTCTGATTCGACTCGATGACCCAACGGCGACAACCAGTGATACAAATATGGTTAAGAGTGCGCCCCCAATCAGAACATGTGTTGTTCTTGTCGCACTGTTATCGGACTTAACCACGCGGATATCAATGAGTTCATTTTCAATAGCGATGAACTGATTCATCTCATTTCGTATCTCGTCGATAATGGTTTTGCTCGTTTTCTCTTGCACAAATTTGGTGACGTTCGACATAGACGTTTCGCTGCGGTCAGCACGTTGTTGCTGGACTATTTCTCGCGCGCCAGATTCTTTTAACCATCTTTCAAGTAAGGCGTCAATTTTGTGCAAGCGCTCAACTTGAGAGGGATTATCGTCGACTTGTTTGGCGAGTGTCGTAACTTTATCTTTCCACACAGCCAAGGCGAGATGGTATGGCTCAAGGAAGTCGGCATCGCCGGTAATAAGGTAGCCTCTTTGCCCGGTTTCCATATCGACGACGAGGTTCAGTAACTCTTGGGCTCGTGCGACTGCTTTATGCGTATGAACTACCCAATGGCTGTCTTTTACCATTGATTGAGTGTTTTCATACACGGAGAGAGAAACAAGCAGCATGAACACAATAGGAATACAGAAACTGACGAAAAGTTTCTTTTGCAGGGATATGTTATCGAACCATGTTGCATACATGAAAAACAGTACCTTAAGCCAGTTGCTATATTCAACTAGTGTAGTAGAGAAAAGCAAAAAGTTTAGGTGTGACGGTGCATATTGTGGTTATCGTGCAGTTTCAGTCTATTTCTGGAAATCCAACTTTAGATAACACAAGTTATTCGGTTCGATTATAGGTAAGGCGTTAATTTTTGAATTAAACGAGACACTTTGCTGCTTAACTGTTTGCTTTAAAGAGGTGAAGAGATAATGATTCGCGCAAAAGAGAGCACAAGAGTGTGCTCTCAATAGTGTTAACTGGTCAGTTTATAGTGTCAAAACACTGCTTCTTTCTACTAGAGTCGGCTCCAATTCTACCACTTGAGGATACACTTCTGGGGACTCCAAACGACTCAACAGAGTATCAACAGCCGCTTTACCTAGTCGATGTTTTGGCTGATGGATGGTCGTTAATGCTGGGGTCATGTATTTCGATAAGTGGATATCATCGTAGCCGATCAGTGAAAGATCTTGTGGTACACGCAAACCATCTTGTGCAGCAGCGTGAATCACACCCATCGCCATCATATCGTTGCAGACAAACAAAGCACTTGGCAGTCTTCCACGGTTTTTTAGCGTTTGAAATGCATCAAAGCCACCATCACACTCAAAGTTAGATTCGACAATCCAATCTGCGTTCACTTTGAGGTTGGCTTCACTCATGGCTTGTTTAAAGCCTTCGTAACGTGAAGAGGCTTGATTACGATGAAGAGGGCCTGTAATACAACCAATCTCAGTATGGCCGTTATCAATAAGATGTTGGGTAGCCATATACCCCCCTTGATGGGAGTTATCTTGGATCTTATCGCTTGCAAACAGCATTGGACCCCAATCCATGACAACGACAGGCAGCTCTGGGTAGCGCTCGAACACGTCTAGATGTTCGCCTTCTAGCGTTGAGCACATTAGCATTAAACCATCGACACGTTTTTGAAGTAGGGTGTCGATAGACGATTTCATGCGCTCACTATCGCCCTCGGTATTACAAAGTATAAGATTGTAGCCTTTTTCGTAACAACGTCTCTCTACGCCTTTTACGACTTCACCGAAAAATGGGTTCGTTGAGGTGGTCACCAACATACCGATCGTTTTTGTCTGCTTCATTTTTAGACTGCGAGCGAGGGCTGAGGGCGCGTAGTTGAGCTCTTTGGCCGCCTTGTTCACGCGTTCGGCAATTTCGTCGCTGACAAATCGAGATTTGTTGATTACATGGCTAACGGTAGAGGTCGAAACCTTGGCAAGTTTAGCGATGTCTTTCATTGTTGCCATAATAATTCCTTGTGGTGCTGTTCGTTCCACTTTGGGCGATATTCTGCCTGAAAACAGAGAGTTGTGCGCAATAAATTATTTAGAATTTATTGCGCACCAGCCGATACCGTTATCGTCATGAAGTGTGTAATTACCCTAGCTTTTCAGCAAGAAAAGCGTCGGTCTCTTCGCGTGAAGGTATCGATGTTTGTGCTCCAAAACGTGTCACTGAGATAGCCGCTGCCGCGTGCGCAAACTTGATCGCCTTCTCTAGTGGCATCTCTTCAAGTAAACCCGTAACCAACGCGCCATTGAATGTATCACCTGCAGCAGTGGTGTCCGTCGCTGCAACACGGAAGCCTTCGATCAGTTCACCTTCTCCAGCTGCATGGTCTTGTCCTTGACGGCTTACCCACACGCCTTTCGCACCAAGAGTAATCATCACTGTTTCAATGCCTTTCCCGTGCAGAACCAAGGATGCCTGATGCGCCGAAGCGCTGTCAGTTACGGTAACGCCGGTTAAGACTTCTGCTTCGGTCTCATTCGGCGTTATCACGTCGACACATGCAAGTAATTCGTTGGATAGAGGGCGAGCGGGTGCTGGGTTAAGAATCACTTTAGTACCAGATTCTTTCGCAACTTTTGCTGCGTACTCGATGCCTTCAAGCGGCGTTTCAAGTTGCGTTAACAGGTATTTTGCGCCACGAATCTTATCGAGGTGTGGTTCGATCTGTACGCTATCTAATTTGTCGTTTGCTTCGGCGGACAGACAGATGCTGTTCTCACCGGTTGCAGAAACTTGAATCATAGCAATCCCTGTTGGGGTGTTTTCAGCGACAATCACACCATCGATATTGATGCCGTCTTTCTCAAAATCTTGGCGAATATTGATACCAAATGGGTCGTCACCTACACAGGCGATGAAGCCGATGTCTGCATTCAAGCGAGCTGCCGCAACCGCTTGGTTTGCGCCTTTACCGCCAGGGATGACCTGATAGTTTCCGCCAATCAGTGTTTCACCTGGGCGAGGGAACGAAGGAACTTGAAGTACATGGTCAGCATTTACGCTACCTAAAACAATCAGTTGAGTCATGATACGAGCCTTATGATATATCGTATTTGAAAATGCATGGCTGTTTCTCATCTTTGCTCATTGGTTATCGAGATATCGTATAATGAGAAAGAGCGATGCACTGTCGTGATGGAAAGAAAGCGAGGGTAGGGGAAACCCTCGCTGTTCTTAATCAAGAAAGATTACTTAGCGATGATTTTTAGTGGTACTGGTACGTACTCATCAACTTTCTCGCCTTTCAGTACTTTATCTGCCATTTCGATACCAAGAGAGCCGATTAGATCCGGTTGTTGAGCAACAGTCGCACCCAGTAGACCGCGGTTAACGGCAGCAATACCATCGTCTGTACCGTCGAAGCCAACGATCATTACGTCTTTACCTGAAGCTTGAACAGCGCGTAGCGCACCCAGAGCCATTTCATCGTTCTGAGCGAATACGGCTTCTACGTCTGGGTTAGCAGCCAGTAGATTTTCCATTACGTTCAGACCTTTAGTACGGTCGAAGTCAGCAGGTTGGCTTGCAAGAAGCTCAAGGCCGCTGCCGTTTACTGCGTTCATGAAGCCTTCACCACGCTCACGAGCCGCAGATGTACCAGCGATACCTTCAAGTTGGATAACCTTCGCTTTCTCGCCCACTTTTTCCATGATGAAGTGACCCGCCATTTCACCACCGATTACGTTATCAGAAGCGATGTGGCTCACGACATCACCACGGCTTGCACCACGGTCTAGAGTCAATACAGGGATGCTTGAACGGTTAGCCATGCGAATCGCGTTAGATACAGCATCTGAATCTGTTGGGTTGATCAGGATTGCTTTAACACCACGAATGGTCAGATCTTCAATGTTCGACAGCTCTTTGCTTGGGTCGTTTTGAGAATCAAGAACGATAAGCTTGTAGCCTAGCTCTTCTGCTTTCGCCTCTGCGCCATCTTTCATCGTTACGAAGAACGGGTTGTTCAGTGTCGACAGTACGATAGCCATTGTGTCTTGCGCTTGAGCAGACACAGAAACCGTTGTTGAAAGTAGAGCAGCAGAAATTAGAGTTGCTAATTTTTTCATGGTGTAAGTCCTTTATGTAGGGTGAGCTAGAAGGTGAGTCCTAGCTCGTTGTTATATTATTGATTTATTAAGGTGTTACTTGTTTTTGTTATCAACCAATACCGCCAGAAGAATAACCACTGCTTTTGCAATCATCTGGTAGTAAGAAGAAACGTCTAATAGGTTTAGTGCGTTGTTCAGGAAGCCGATAATCAGCGCACCAATCAATGTGCCCATGATGCGACCACGACCGCCAGCTAAGCTTGTGCCACCAAGTACAACCGCGGCGATAGCGTCTAGCTCATAGCCCATACCTGCGGTTGGCTGTGCTGAAGAGAGGCGAGAAGCAACGATGATGCCTGCTACGGCAGCAAGTAGACCGCAGATGGCGTACACACCGATTTTTACTTTGTCTACATCGATACCCGATAGGCGAGTTGCTGATTCGTTGCCGCCAAGTGCGTAAACGTAGCGACCAAAACGAGTGTGGTTAAGTAGATACCAAACAGCCGCGAATACTACCGTCATGATCCATACTGGAACTGGGATACCCATTGCGTAGCCAGTACCGAACCAAGCGAATGCGTCTGCTGTGTCAGTAAAGCCAGTAGAAATTGGACGACCGTCGGTGTAAACCATGGTCACACCACGTAGAAGCGTCATGGTTACTAAGGTTGCGATGAAGGCTTGAACCTTACCTTTGGCGATGATCACACCACTGATAGCCCCCAGCGCAGCACCTGCTAATAGAGCGGTTGGTACAGCGACCATTACAGGGATTTCCATACCAATCATGCTGGCAGCGAACGCACCACAAAGTGCTAAAACTGAACCCACACTCAGGTCGATACCCGCAGTTAGAATAACCAGTGTCATACCGACAGCGATGATCGCGTTTACCGATGTTTGACGTAGGATGTTAAGAATGTTGTCGATCGTGAAAAAGTTTGGGTTCAAGAAAGAAACAATGACAATTAAGAAGATCAAAGCGATCAGTGATTTTTGTTCAATCAGCCACTCTTTGCTCAGTAGAGACTTCTTTGCTGGTGTTTCAGTTGTTTTGCTCATGGTATTGGTACTCATGCTGCGTCCTCGTTGATCTTTTTACCGACCGCACACGCCAGTAATAATTCTTGGTTTGCTTCTTTAGCGTCAAATTCGCCACTCACGCGGCCTTCATGCATCACCATGATGCGGTCACTCATTCCCAAAACTTCCGGCATTTCAGAAGAGACAAGGATGATGCTCATTCCGTCAGCCTTGAATTTGTTAATAAGCTGGTAAATCTCTTTTTTCGCACCGACATCGACACCACGGGTTGGCTCGTCGAGAATCAGAACTTTTGGTTTGGTCATCAAGCCTTTAGCAATCGCCACTTTCTGCTGGTTACCACCAGATAGGTTACCAATGATCTGCTCGCGAGTAGGGGTCTTGATGTTGAACAGCTTGATGAAGTCATCAACCGCGATCACTTCGTCTTTGTGTTGGATTTGCACGCCTTTGGTCAGGATGTCTAAAGAGCAAAGAGACATGTTCTCTTTCACCGACAGACCAAGCACGAGACCGTCACCTTTACGGTCTTCCGAGATATAGGCGATGCCATTAGCCAAGCCGTCTCTTGGACTCGCTGGATTAATGGTCTTGTTATCTAGGTTAATGACGCCGCGTTCGCTTGGCAGGGCACCGTAGATCACCTTCATCAGCTCAGTACGACCTGCACCCATCAAACCAGACACACCTAAAATCTCACCGCGTTTTAGAGTGAAGCTAACATCGTGTACACCAGAGCCCGTTAAGCCAACAACCTCTAAACAAGTCTCACCGTGAGTTGGTTCGATACGTGGGTACTGTTCGTCTAGCTTACGGCCTACCATCATTTCGATAAGACCATCTTCGTTGGTGTCTTTCACTTCACATTGACCAATGAATTTGCCATCACGAAGTACGGTAATGTCATCACAAATCTCGAAGATCTCTTTCAGTCGGTGAGAGATGTAAACAATGCCACAGCCTTCATCACGCAATTCGTTAATCACTTTGAAAAGAGATTCGGTTTCCGTATCAGTTAAGGCATCAGTTGGTTCATCCATAATGATGACCTTAGATTCAAACGATAGGGCTTTCGCGATCTCTACCATCTGTTGCTCGCCAAGGCTTAGCTCACCCAATGGAGTTTTAGAACTGTGTTTTACGTTAAGGCGTTTAAGTAGCTTGTCGGCTTCTTGATACATTTCGTTCCACAAGATGCGACCCATCGTTCCAGTGATTTCACGACCTAGAAAAATGTTCTCCGCAATTGTCAGTTCGGGAATCAGATTTAATTCTTGGTGAATAATGCTGATACCCGCTTGCTGCGAATCGCGTGGACCCTTAAATGCCGCTGGCTGACCTTGGTAGTGAATAGTGCCGCCATCAAGGTGGTAGATACCCGTCAACACTTTCATTAGGGTCGATTTACCCGCACCGTTTTCGCCCATTAGCGCCATAACACGCCCTGGGTAAACGTTGAGGCTCGCTTTATCCAAGGCTTTTACACCAGGGAAAGCTTTCTCAATTGAGTTAAGTTCTAAAATGGCTTGAGTCATGTGGTTTCCTTTACTCGGGGCCAGGTTGTTTGGTTCGCTTAAATTTTTAGCTCGCTTAAAAGGTCACGCCAGCTTGAAAAATGACATTCGCATATGGCGTACATTCGCCCGTACGTATTACAGCGCGACTCTCATTGGTGCGTTGTTTGAATTCTTCATGGCTCACGTAGTTAATCGTGATAGCTTTGCCGCAACGCGCTTCTTCCGTTTTGAGTTGGTCAATCAACACAGCGTGATGTTCAGGACTCACTTGAGCAAATTCTTCGGCAATAACCACGCCTTCGATTTGAGACTCTTCAAGCATAGTTTTTACGGTTTGTGCAAAGCTTGGTACGCCATGTGTAAGTGCTAAATCGATACGGCGCACGTGATCGGGGATCGGCAGGCCCGCATCACAGATAGTGATTTCATCTGTGTGACCTAGGGTCGCCACAAGATAAGAAAGATCGGAATTTATTAGAGTACTTTTTTTCATAACACTACCTATTGGGCAATTTTTTCGATGTCGGAACAGAGATAAGAAAACACCATCGAAACGTTTCGATAAGAATAATAGTGTTCGAATAGTGAAATGCACGAATCATTCAGAAAGAGTGTGATAATGATCATCGAAACGTTTCGATGAGGGGCCAAACATTGAATTGGATCACGCAAGTGATAGTTTTATTAGTACGGGGTAGGGTTAGTGCTAGCGAGTTATCGGTTTAGTTTATATGAATGAGATTGAGTATTTTGGTGCTTAGTCGTAGAACAAGCTAGCCACGAAACCTATCGCGGCTTTGCGCGTTTGACCGTTTGTTTTGGCTATTAAAACGAACGGATATGAGCGGTCACGCTTACTATACCGTGATCGGTACTGAATTGGTCTTCTTCAAAGCTAGGATTAATGAGATGCTGGTCTTGCACCTGATAACCTGTTATTTCCATTAGGCTGGATGAGTTTTGGCAATCGAACTCATTGGAGAGCAGAATGTAGTCGAGCACTGAACCCTTGGCACCATAATAGTGAGTCGGTGAACGCTGAACCAGCAGGTCCTCTTGATGAAGCTGATGATAGAGTTCCCAACTGTCGCGCAAGCGAAAGTACTTCAACCAGTGCCGGCTCTCTTCATTTCTGCTGAGTGAGTCGTTGAGCAATCCTCTAAATTCATCGCTGAAAAGTGGCTTATTGAAATCGCCCATTAGCACCACAGGGCGCTCCGACTGATGACGCTGCCGAGTGATGTATTCGTGCAGTACTTGAACTTCTAGTCCTCTCTGCACGCTTGAAAGCCACCACCCAAGTCCCTCTTGGTGAAATTGAGTCAAGGTTTCGCTATGCACCACCATTTTTGAAGAGTGGGTTATTGATTCTGTATCAGCGTTCTCAGCTTGAATAGGACGCTGAGATTTAAAGTGGACAACATAACAATCGGTTAAACCAAGATGAGGCAAATCGATTGTGGCGTGTACAGGTAAGCGATTGAATTTAAAATCCTTTAGAAGCGATGTATTGAACTGCATCTGAAATTGTTCAGATAACGAAACTGCTTGAGTGGATTTGATCGGATAACGAGAAGCAATAGCGACGACAGGATCTCGAAAAAGGTAATCACTTTCGATATTCGGCTCATCGACCACCTCAAAGAAAGGGTAGCCAAGATCATTCACTAACACTTCAAGCGAATCTGGGCTGAAGACCTCTTGAAAGCCAATAATGTCACTGTCAGCCTCTTTAATGGCGTTCTTGATCCACCCTTGTTTCTTAGACCACTCCTCAAAGCTATAGATATTCTCAAAGTCATAGTAAGCGTTGGGTGGTTCAAGATAGTTGAAAAGGTTGAATGTGGTAATGGTTAGGTGACTCGATGTGTTCAAAAGCTGCTTCCTAAAAGTCGGGCGCTGTAACAAAGCGTGATTACTCTTTTAAGTATACGTCATCTCGCTTTAAGGTATTGCTAAAGGTGGGTAATTTTACCGAGCAAGTTTTTGAACTTGTTTGGTGATCGGATTGACTAATTAGCCATAGCACTCAAAGTCGTGAAGGCTGAATATCACCCTATGAGGCCGTTTGCGCACAGTAAAATTGGAATAGTATTCGGAGGTGTAAATCCCCTTACTATGATTAAAGAAAATGCCTGTGCAGACTGCGTTTTTATTAGGGTAGGTTTGTTTGAGTCTTAACGCGAGAAAAGTCGGTTTCGACGCACTAAGTGTTTTATTAGTTATTACATGGCGTTAGATTTTTCTCTATACTTATTTTTATTATCGTGTGTCCAACTTGTGGCGTATTCAATCACACTGGTTATTTAATCATTTGCAGGGAGAGTCAAATGGGAACAGATTGCCGAGTTAATCCAATTAAACGGTCAACATTTTTTCGCTTAACCCACCGCTCACGCGCACTAGCGCTGCCTATCATGGCGCTCTTACCTATCTCTTCATTTGCTGCTGAAGATGGCGTTCAAGTCATCGAAACGACTCAATTAGTTGGGTTTGGTGAAGCCAAGTATCCCGCTGATTTTAAACACTTCGACTACGTTAATCCTGATGCGCCAAAGCAAGGGAAAATTACCTATGGAGCCATTGGTACGTTCGACAGCTTTAACCGTTTTGGGTCGCGCGGTGTATCAGCAAGCTACAGTGGCGAGCTGTACGATACTCTGATGTTTTCGCCAGCGGATGAAATAGATGCGTATTACCCGCTTATTGCTTCAAAGGTACGCTACGCCAGCGATTTCTCATGGCTAGAAATAGACATCAATCCGAACGCACGTTTCCACGATGGAAAGCCAATTACCGCACATGATGTCGAGTTTACCTTCGATAAGTTTTCAAAAGAGGGCGTCCCTCAATATCGCGTTTACTATAAAGACATCAAATCCGTCACCGCAGTTTCTGATTTAGTGGTTCGGATTGAGATGGAAACGCCAAATCGCGAGAAGCTGTTCAGTTTTGCGCAAAGTACACGTGTGTTGCCAAAACATTACTGGCAAGACAAGAAGCTCTCCGAGCCTTTGAGTGAACCGCCTGTAGGAAGTGGTCCTTACAAAGTCATCAACTATAAGTCTGGTCAAAGCGTCACTTACGGGTTGGATGAAAACTACTGGGCTGCCGATTTACCGGTTAACGTAGGGCGCAACAACTTCGAGCGTGTCCAGTACGATTACTATCGTGACGATACGGTGATGTTAGAAGCTTTCAAAGCGGGTGAATTTGATTTCCGTATGGAGAACTCCGCTAAATTTTGGGCAAACTCTTACACGGGCAGTAACTTTGATAAGGGCTACATCGTAAAAGAAGAGATCGCACATGAGCGTCCAGAGTCGGCACAAGGTTTTGTGTTCAACACTCAATCAGAGGTGTTTAAAGATCCGAAGGTTCGTGAAGCATTAACTTATGCTATGGACTTTGAGTGGATGAACAAGAACATGTTCTACAACCAATATGACCGTACGCGAAGCTACTTCCAAAACACGGAGTACGAAGCGAAAGGCTTGCCGTCTGATGCAGAAGTAGCGGTACTTTCTGAGTTTAAAGACCAAATCCCTCCACGCGTATTCACTGAAGAGTTCCAACCACCTGTCACTGATGGCAGTGGCCGTATTCGTGCTCAAATGAGAACAGCGTTTAAGCTTCTTAAAGAGGCGGGTTGGGAGCTGAAAAACAAAGTGATGACCAACGAGAAAACAGGGCAGGCGCTCTCTTTTGAGCTGCTGATCTACAGCCCGACCACTGAGCGTATTTCTATTCCACTTCAGAAAAACCTGAAGCGAATGGGTATCGATATGAAGATTCGAACTGTGGATACGACACAATATATCAAGCGCTTACGTGATCGTGACTTTGATATGGTCTCTTCGGCATATTCAGCGAACGCTTACCCAAGCCCGAACTTGATGATTGCGTGGAACTCGAACTACATTGATTCGACTTACAACACGGCTGGTGTTATCGATCCGGTTATCGACTCTTTGACTGAACAGATTTCTAAGAGCCAACAAGATCCTGAAAAACTGCTTACGTTAGGTCGTGCGCTTGACCGTGTACTACAGTGGAATTTCTACACTATTCCTCAGTGGCACTTGGGTAAGTACCGTGTTGCGATGTGGGATAAGTTTGAGCGCCCTGATACCTTGCCAAAATATGACCTAGGTATCGACACGTGGTGGATTTCGCAAGAAAAAGCGAAACTACTTCCTGAAAAACGTCGTTAGGGAGTCTCATGGCTGCGTATATATTTAGACGCTTACTGCTGGTGATCCCCACTTTGTGGGCGATCATCACCATTAACTTCTTCATTATCCAGATTGCCCCCGGTGGCCCTGTAGAACAGGCGGTGGCACAGTTGGAAGGTCACAACTCTGGCATTATGGAGCGCTTTTCTGGTGGTGGACAAGAAGTTGACTTGAGCGATTCAGAACAAGCTTCTTCGAGTGGCTACAAGGGCTCACGCGGTTTAGACCCCGAAGTGGTCGAAGAGATCAAAAAGCAGTTTGGTTTCGACAAGCCGATTCATGTTCGCTATTTCGATATGCTGAAAAACTACGCCACTTTTAACTTTGGTGAAAGCCTATTTAAAGGAGGCAATGTTATCGATTTGATTGTCGAGCGTCTGCCTGTCTCCATATCTCTTGGATTGTGGAGTACCTTAATCATTTACGTCATCTCGATTCCACTGGGTATTATGAAAGCGATTCATCACGGCTCTAGATTCGATATCTGGTCGAGTGCGGTGGTGATTGTCGGCTATGCGGTTCCGGGTTTCTTATTTGCGATCATTCTGATCATCCTTTTCGCAAGCGGTAACTACTTTAGTTGGTTCCCATTGCGTGGATTGGTCTCCAGCAATTTTGACCAGCTCAATTGGTATCAGCAAATCATCGACTACTTCTGGCACTTGGCGCTGCCAATCTTCGCGATGGTGATTGGCGGCTTCGCGACCTTAAGTATGCTGACTAAGAACTCTTTCCTCGATGAAATCAACAAGCAATACGTTGTCACGGCTCGTGCTAAGGGGCTCGATGAAAACAGCATCTTGTACCGACATGTTTTCCGTAATGCGATGCTCATTATTATCGCGGGTTTCCCAAGTGCGTTTATTAGTATCTTCTTTACTGGCTCGATGCTGATAGAGGTGATGTTTTCTCTAGAGGGGATAGGGCTGCTTGGTTTCGAGTCTACGATTCAACGAGACTACCCTGTGGTGTTCAGTTCCCTCTATATTATGACTCTACTTGGGCTCGTTCTCAGCATTATCTCCGATCTTACCTATACCTGGGTTGATCCTCGAATCGACTTTGAAGCGCGTTAATGGTGAATTCTAAATGAAGTTTAAAAATCCTTTAGCAGAAGCAAGATGGTTAAGGTTTAAAGCCAATAAGCGCGGTTTTATCTCACTGTGGATCTTCTCCATTCTGTTTGTGTTGAGCCTGTTTGCAGAGATTATCGCCAACGACAAGCCTCTGTTGGTCTCCTACGATAATCAATGGTTCTTTCCGGTTGCGGCTGAATATGCAGAAACTGAGTTCGGTGGTGAGTTCGAAACCGAAGCGGATTATAAAGACCCTTATGTCATCGAACTGATTGAAGAGAAAGGCTACATGATCTGGCCTGTGATTCGCTTTAGCTACGACACCATTAATTTTGAAATCTCTGGGGCGGTGCCATCTCAGCCAGATTCAGTTAATTGGTTGGGTACGGATGATAAAGGGCGTGATGTATTAGCGCGGATTATCTACGGTTTTAGAATCTCGGTGCTGTTTGGTTTTGTACTGACTATAGTGTCGAGTGCCATTGGTGTTGCTGTTGGTGCCACACAAGGTTACTACGGTGGCTGGGTTGATCTGTTTGGACAGCGCTTTATTGAAGTGTGGTCGGGGATGCCGACACTGTTCTTATTGATCATCCTATCTAGTTTTATTGAACCTAACTTCTGGTGGTTGCTCGGTATTATGGTGCTGTTTAGCTGGATGAGTTTAGTTGGGATTGTGCGAGCTGAGTTCTTACGTTGTCGCAATTTCGATTATGTGAGAGCGGCACAAGCCATGGGCGTTGAAGATAAGCGAATCATGCTTCGTCATATGTTACCCAATGCGATGGTGGCATCTTTAACCATGATGCCATTCATTCTGTCTGGGTCGGTGACTACGTTGACGTCACTTGATTTTCTAGGTTTTGGTCTGCCTGCAGGATCACCTTCATTGGGTGAGTTGCTTGCTCAGGGCAAGGCTAACCTCCAAGCGCCGTGGCTTGGTATTTCCGCGTTTGTTGTATTATCGCTGATGCTGACACTGTTAGTGTTTGTTGGTGAAGCGGTTCGTGACGCATTCGACCCACATCAGCAGAGGTAATAATGACAATGAATAATACTGTTCTGACTATTGAAAACCTCTCTGTTGGTTTTGGTCGTAAAAATGCCATTGAACAGGTCACTCACAATGTTTCCTTGTCGATTAATAAAGGAGAAACATTAGCCTTGGTGGGCGAAAGTGGTTCTGGAAAATCGGTGACCGCTAACTCAGTGTTGAAGTTATTGCCAAAAGGTTCATCTCACTATCTTACTGGTCGAGTGAACTTTGCTGGTACCGATATTCTTAGCTGTTCCGAGCGTGAGCTGCGCGGTATTCGCGGAGGGCGAATCGGTATGATTTTCCAAGAGCCAATGGTGTCACTCAACCCACTACATAAAGTGGGTAAACAGTTGGTAGAGACACTAGCGATTCATCGAGGAATGCGAACCAATAAAGCGCAAGCATTAGCAGTTGAATGGCTGTCTAAAGTCGGTATCCGCCACCCAGAGCAGAAGATCAATGCTTATCCGCATGAACTGTCTGGAGGTGAACGCCAACGAGTCATGATTGCGATGGCTCTGATCAATGAGCCGGAGTTGTTAATTGCTGACGAACCGACCACGGCATTAGATGTGTCTGTACAAGCCCAGATACTGGACTTGCTCAAAGACCTTCAACAAGAGCTTGGTATGGCGATGCTGTTTATTACTCACGATTTGAGTATCGTACGCAAAATTGCCGACCGTGTTGCTGTGATGAAAGATGGTGAGTTAGTTGAAGAAGGTGAGTGCGCTTCGCTGTTTACTACACCAAAGCATCCGTATACCAAAAAGCTGATTGATTCTGATCCTAAAGGTTTGCCTGTCCCTGTGACAGCTGGTGCAAGTTCACTACTCAATGTTGAACAACTCAAAGTGTGGTTTCCAATCACGGGTGGCTTGTTTAAACGCACCATCTCACACGTGAAAGCGGTCACCGATATGCAGTTTGACCTCAAGCAAGGTCACTCAATTGGATTGGTGGGTGAGAGTGGCTCGGGCAAGTCGACGACCGGTATGGCGATTTTGAAGCTGGTCGAGAGTGAAGGCTCAATCCAATACGATGGCAATCAAATCCAAGGGTTGAATCGTCAAGAGATGTTGCCGTATCGCAGTCGAATGCAGGTAGTGTTTCAAGATCCGTTCTCAGCGCTGAATCCACGTATGTCGGTCGCGCAAGTAATCGGAGAGGGCTTACGAGTTCATCAAGAATTGGACGAAGCTGAACTTGACCAACGCATTTGTGAGGTAATGAAGGAAGTTGATTTAGACCCTGAAACGCGCTATCGCTACCCGAATGAATTTTCAGGTGGGCAGCGGCAGCGTATCGCAATTGCGCGAGCCTTAGTGCTTAAGCCAGAGTTTATTTTACTGGATGAGCCGACATCTTCTTTGGATAGAACGGTTCAAGCGCAAGTACTGGAGCTTCTGAAATCGCTACAGGAAAAGTATCAGTTGACCTATCTGTTTATCAGTCATGATTTGAACGTCGTTAAATCACTTTGCCACTATACCATTGTGATGAAAGCGGGAGAGGTAATTGAGAAGGGCGAAACAGAACAGCTTTTTTCTAACCCTCAACATGAATACACCCAACAGTTGGTATCTTTGTCCAATGTAGGCACTTAACCACTACTCATTTGTCGCTTTTGTCTATCGAGCCCGATGCCTAAAATATCGGGCTTTTTCATCTATTCATTTCGAATTCTTTCAATTACTTAGCTCGCCAGTAAACCCATTCAAAGCTAACCAAGTTGACGAATACATAAGCTAGTTTTGTAGCTGACTCCTCAATTCTCAAATTCTTTGTTTGTAGCTAAACAAGATGCAAACGTTTGGTTTGAGTTTTTGTTCTATCCTAACTAATTGATATATAGTGTTTTTACTCCTATTTTTCTTGCGGTTTTTGTAACCTTATGTACAAGAATGTAACCATTTGACTACGTTTTATCATTAATTATATTGATGCTCAGTTGTTATAAATGGAGTTTGGCTAAATAAAATGGTTGCATATTTATTGAAGCGTTTCGCGTTAGTTGTACCGACGTTTCTAGGGATCACAATACTCATCTTCGCGATTACCCGCTTTGTGCCGGGTGGTCCGGTGGAGCGCATGCTCGCTAATATGCAGCCGCAAGGTGATGGCGCTTCGGCGAGCGCAGTGGTGGGCCAAAACTCCGCACTTTCAGAAGAACAGTTAGCAGACTTAAATAAGTTTTACGGTTTAGATAAACCCGTAACAGACGCTTACCTTGATTGGTTGTCGCGTTTGGTTCAATTCGATTTGGGTGAATCGACTCGTTACTACGAGCCAGTTACGGAGATGATCTTTGAGCGACTGCCAGTGTCTGCAATGTATGGTGGCATCACGTTCTTCATCAGCTACTTCATTTCGATCCCACTTGGCTATTACAAGGCGTTGAAGCATGGCAGTGTTTTTGACTCCGCCTCGTCAATCATGATTTTTGTTGGTTATGCACTACCAGGTTACGTAGTCGGTGTTCTGCTTATCACCTTGTTTAGCTACCACTTAGAGTGGTTCCCGATGGGTGGGTTTGTCGACGATGACTTTGACGATTTCACCACACTGTTAGAGCAGGTAACCGACATCCTTTGGCATGCAGTGCTGCCTCTGATTTGTTACTTAATTGGTGATTTCGCCACGTTGACCATGACGATGAAAAACAACCTGATGGAGAACCTTTCATCGGATTACATTCGAACCGCGATTGCTAAAGGTCTGCCGTTTAGACAAGCCATTCGTAAACATGCACTTCGCAATAGTTTGATTCCGATTGCGAGCCACTTTGGTAACTCACTACTGTTTTTCATGACAGGCTCATTCTTGATTGAAGTGATCTTCGATATCAATGGCATCGGTCTGCTTGGTTATGAGTCGATTGTAGAGCGGGATTACCCAGTGGTCATGGGCATTGTTGCGATTAACGCATTGGTGCTGCTATTTGGCAATATTTTATCTGATGTGTGCGTTGCGCTTGTCGATCCTCGAGTGAAGTTTGGAGCGTAATCATGTCTCGACTAAATCTATTCACAATCAACCCGTTAACCAGAAAACAGATCAAGCGCTTCAAAGAGATCAAGCGTGGCTACTGGTCACTTATTTTGTTGTCGACATTGTTGATTTTGTCTCTGTGTGCAGAAGTGCTGATCAATAGCAAAGCGCTCGTTGTACGTTACCAAGGCGAATACTTCTTCCCGATTTTTTCAGATGTGTATTCAGGCAACACATTTGGTTTAGATTACGCTGCAGAAACCAACTACCGAGACCTGCAGCAGAACTTTGAATATGAGAACAATGGCGACTTCGTGTTATTGCCATTGGTTCCTTGGAATGCATTTGAGCAGGACTTTTCAGGCAACTTTCCACCTAACGCTCCGGATTTTGAATCGCAACATTATTTAGGCACCGACGTTATTGGTCGCGACATTCTTGCCCGTTTGGTTTACGGCTTTCGAACCGCGATGGGCTTTGCTTTGCTGACCATGAGCATCGCCTACGTCATTGGTGTCACGGTTGGCTGTGCAATGGGATTCTTTGGTGGGAAGTTTGATTTAGTGGTGCAAAGGCTGATTGAAACGTGGTCAATGGTGCCATTCCTCTACGTAATTATGATTTTGGTTTCCATAGCGCAACCCACCTTTATGTTGTTCGTCCTGATCAACGTGGCATTCAGTTGGATGGGTATTACTTGGTACATGCGAACCATGACATACAAGGAGTCAGCGCGAGAATACGTGTTGGCTGCCAAAGCTTTAGGTGCTTCCACTGCAAGGATTATTTTCCACCATATCTTGCCCAATACCATGGTGATGATAGTGACGTTAGCACCTTTCACCATTGCAGCGAACATTACTGCGCTGACGGCGTTGGATTATCTGGGTCTTGGCCTTGTTCCGCCAACACCGAGTTGGGGAGAACTGTTACAACAAGGGAAGTCGAACTTGGATTCACCTTGGATTGTTGTGTCTGTGGTAACAGCGATTGTTTCTGTGTTGGTCATGGTGACCTTCATTGGTGAAGCCATTCGTACCGCCTTTGACCCGAAAAAATACACTCTATATAGATAGAAACAAGGAAGTAATCATGTATAGATTTGCACTTATTTCACTGCTGCTCAGTGGTTTGGCTCAGGCAGCCACACTACCACATGACCTGCAATGGCACAGCAACTGGCAAGACCCTGTTTTTGCGTCGGATGAAGCTAAACGTGGCGGAACTCTGCGTAGCTACATGTTGAGCTTCCCACAAACTCTTCGCTCTGTCGGCCCTGACGCGAACTCAGGTATTCGCTTTTACATTATGGATGGCACGCCAAAGCTTGCGCAACGTCACCCAAATACGGGTAAGTGGATACCTCAACTTGCTGATGAATGGGCGTTCTCGGATGACTACAAAACGGCTTACTTTAAGTTAAACCCAAAAGCCAAATGGTCTGATGGTGAAGCGGTAACGGCAGATGATTATCTGTTTATGCTGACGTACTACCGTTCTAAGGACATTATCGATCCTTGGTACAACGACTTCTTCAGAAACAGCATCGAAAATGTCGAGAAGTTCGATGACTACACCATCTCTATCACTGTCTCTGAGCCAAAGAGTAATGATGAGTTGATGGTGCTACTCAATACACCGAGCCACGGCTTGCAACCGCGCCCGCAACACTATTTTGCCAATATCAATGATCAAAATGGCGATGGTATGGACGACAACTTTGTTCGTAAATACAACTTTAAAGCTGAGCCAACGACGTCGCCTTACTACATATCTAAGATCAACAAAGGTCGCAGTATTACCTTTCAACATGTAGGTGTCGATTGGTGGGGATACAGTAATAAGTATTATCAGAACCGTTTTAATGTCGACAAATTACGTATCAAGGTGATTCGCGATTCAGATATTGCACGTAAACACTTTGAGAAAGGTAAGTTGGACACCTTTGCTATGATCCTTCCGCAAATGTGGCATGAGAAAACCGATTCAGAGCCCTTTACCAAAGGCTATATTCAAAAATTTTGGGGCTTTAACCAAACACCACAAGGTGCGGGTGGCTTGTGGATGAATACCTCAATGCCACTGTTGAATGATATCAACGTTCGTAAAGGGATCACTTTCGCCACCGACTTCGACGGCATGATCAAGAACGTACTTCGCGGTGACTACTCACGCAAGCCTCATGCTTTAGGCTTTGGTCACGGTGAATACGATCTGCCCAATGCGAAAGCGCCTGCGTTCGAACCAGAGTTGGCTATCGGCTATTTCGAAGCCGCTGGTTTTACCAACATTGGTCCTGATGGTATTCGAGTCAATAAAAACGGCGTGCGCCTCAGCTTTAAGATCACTTACGGTTACAACATCTGGACACCTCGTATTGCGTATCTCAAAGAGCAAGCCAAGCTAGCAGGTTTAGAGCTTAACTTGAACTTGGTCGATGGCTCGGCGGCATTCAAATACATCTTAGAGAAAAAGCATCAACTTGCATTTCTGAATATGGGGGGTGGTGAGCTTCCGGCATACAAAGAGTATTTCCACTCTAGTAATGCAAACCGAGTTCAGACCAATAATCACACCAACTACAGCTCGCCAGAGTTAGACCACAAGATTGAAGCATTCCAATCTGAATTCGATGCTGGAAAGAAATATCAACTTTCTAGAGAGATACAGAAAGCAATCTCAAACGCCTACGTCATTGTGCCGGGTTACATGGTGCCTTATACACGCGATGCACACTGGCGTTGGGTTAAGTTTCCAAACAACCCAATGACGAAGAAAACCGCTGCGATGTTCAACATTCTAGGCACCAGTAACTTCTGGATTGATACCGAATTAAAACAGCAGACTCAGTTGGCTTACAAAGAGGGCGAAATGTTCGAACCTGTCACTGTGATTGACGACCGTTACAGGCTATAGGGCGCAATATTCAATGAAGCAACAAACAGTACTAAAAGTACGCGATTTAGAGGTGGAATTCAGCACCGATGAAGGCGCAGTCAAGATCCTAAAAGGTGTCTCGTTTGACGTTAAAGCAGGCAGAACTTTGGGATTAGTAGGAGAGTCGGGCAGCGGCAAAAGCGTGACATCAATGTCGATCATGGGGTTGTTGCCTAAACCATACGGGCAGGTCACGGCGGGTGAAATTTGGTATCGCGAGACGGATCTAACCAAGATGGCGGAACAGGATTTGTACCAAATGCGTGGTAATCGCATCTCAATCATCTTCCAAGATCCAATGACGGCGCTGAATCCGGTTCAAACTGTTGGTAATCAACTAGTGGAAGTACTTGATCTACACCATCGCCAGATGTCTAAGGCTGAAAAGGTAGACTACGCGATCGGCTTGCTAGAAAAAGTAAAAATTCCGATGCCTGATCTTAGATTTCAAGAGTACCCACACAACCTTTCTGGTGGTATGAGGCAGCGAGTGATGATCGCAATGGCATTGGCTTGTAAGCCGGATGTGCTTATCTGTGATGAACCTACTACTGCGTTGGATGTGACAGTACAAGCCTCGATCCTAAAACTCATGAAAGAGCTACAGGAAGAGACGGGCATGGCGATGATTTTCATTACGCATGACTTAGGTGTGGTTGCTGAGATCTGTGATGACGTTGCGGTGATGTATGACGGGCGTATTGTTGAAAACGCAGATGTTTTTGAGCTCTTTGATTACCCGAAACATCCTTATACCAAGAGGTTACTTGGCTTGATTCCTGGTTTGGATTCAGAGCCAAAGCAAGCAATACAGATTGACCCTATTGATCTGTCACTTTTTCCTGATTACCAAGGGGCATCGTAATGGCAGAGATATTAAGAATTGAAGGGTTAAAACAGTATTACCTAACGGGTAAGGGGGTCTTGAAAAAAGGTTATGTGATCAAAGCCGTCGATGGCGTGTCGTTCAGTTTAGAACAAGGCCAAACCTTAGGACTTGTGGGTGAGTCTGGATGCGGAAAAAGCACACTTGGGCGTACCATCCTTAAGTTGTATGAACCGACGGAAGGCAAGATCTTCTTCGAGGGCAAAGAGATCACGCCTTTGAATTCAAAGCAGATGAGACCGCTTCGCCGCGAAATGCAGATTGTCTTTCAAGATCCATTAGAGTCGTTGAATCAAAGGCATACGGTTGGTGGCATCCTAGAAGAGCCTTATAAGATTCATGGTATCGGTACACCAGCAGAGCGAAAACAGTGGGTATTGGAACTGCTCGACAAGATAGGTTTGCCTCACACGGCGGTAAACCGTTATCCCCATGAGTTTTCCGGTGGTCAAAGGCAGCGCATTGGCATTGCTAGAGCCATTGCACTCAAACCAAAACTACTTATCTGTGATGAGTCAGTATCGGCATTGGATGTATCAGTACAAGCTCAGATATTGAATTTACTGCTCAAGATACAAAAAGAGATGAATTTGTCCATCATATTTATCTCACACGATTTGTCGGTGGTTAAACATATTTCAGACCACGTAGCGGTAATGAAAAAAGGGAAAATTGTCGAAATGGGAACTGCAAAAGAGGTCTATTCATCGCCAAAGAATGAATATACCAAGGAGTTATTATCCGCGATTCCTATTACGCACCCTTCACAAAGAATAAAAAACAGAACAACTCAGGCGGCGAATAACTATTAAAAAAGAGACGGATTAAATAGCAGAAGGACAGTATGAATAAAATAAAAGTATTGCCAATTCTATTGTTGGCAACGCCCTCGCTTGTGCTCGCAAATAACTTGCAAGATGAGTGGGTGGAGGGCGATGAAAAGAGCGCATGGTCAGGTTATGTGAGTGCAGATTACTCGCGTAATGGTTATGAGGATAGTGCCCACTTAGCGAATCGTTCAGCTTCTGCAACGGGCGTTTTGCGTTATGCCGTTTCTGATCAATCTCGGTTACAACTCGTGGTATCTGGCTATCATCAGCAAGATGGTGATGTATATGGTACACGAGGCCAGTTCTGGAATGACACCTCTTTGTCATGGGCTCGCAACGGATTGTTTAATCCGACCGAAGGATCCACGGTAAGTGGTGAGGTTAGAGCGATATTTCCAACGTCAGAGTCTTCTAAAAGAAATGACCTGCAATTTGGAACACGTGTCAAATTGCGTTGGAGTGCTTCATTTGATGAGTGGTTAGAAGGTCTGACTTTAAGTAATACGGTACTGCTAAGAAAGAACTTCCATGAATACAAAACCGCTGGTGGATATCAAATGATTGAGTACCGACTGAGCAATCAATTTTCCGTGGATTATGCATTTGCAGACGACTTTTACTTCAATATTTTCTTAATGCCAAGGCAGTCCTGGAATTATCACGGTAACTCACTGGATCCAACCATTTTACATGGAGAAGAAATTGGCTACCAAATGACAGAAAGTATTTCGATGTCAGTTGGTATGACAAATAGTGTGGGTTATTACAACCCAGATAAAGGGCAAAATCCGCTTAATGATCTGATCGATTTAAAAAAGATGACCTATTACGCAGTGGTTAATTATCAGTTCTAGCGAGAGCTAATTAATAAAAACAATCGTTATTTACTAAACGATATAACTATAAATACAGGGACATTATGTTTAGAAAAGCAATAATTGCAGCAAGTATCGCAGCTGTACTCAGTGGGTGTGGGGCCGAGGATCGAGCCTATGACACCGTTGAAAGATCCGCAAAAGAGGTGACCGTTCAATCTCTAGATACAGAATCATTGTGGATGTACATGCCTTCAACAGGTGAAGCCCCGCGTTATGCGTTGACGCAGCGTGGTTTCTTTCAAGGCGACCCCAAATTAGTCAAGCTACGTTTTGACGAGACTAATGGTATATACGTTGAAGCGTTAGATCGCGACAAAGTTGACTCATTAGCTCCGAGTCGTTGGGACTCTGAGATTAACCGCGTACCAGTACTGAAAATTCCAGGTGAGTTTAGACAGTATCGTTGTGCTGAAAATGGTTACGGAGAGTGTACCAACAAAGAAGAGGTCAACCATGATGAAAATGTCGACTGGACAACAGCGACACACTTCATTCCGGATTATGAAAACATCGAATCGCTATCAGAGGATACTCTTAGCACATGGTACACCGCGAGCAATGTATCAGAGAGTGCCGCTCCTCGTGTTATCTCATACGAATATAACCCAGAAGAGGGTGTAATTAACGTTGAGCTAGAGCGCACATTCACAGCGGACCCGGAAGATCAGTATGAATTTGGTGGTCTAGAAAATTTGTCGTTCAAGACTCGCTTTTTCTACTCTCTGGTTAAATTAGATAAGCTAGCGAGCTCAAACTACGAGCCCGTCTATTATCAAGGTCAAGACAGTGCTTACTACGGCTTTTTTAATGACAGCAAAGCGGTGAAAACGCACACAGGTGAAAGTGATGTTCAAGGTTCGCGCTTCGCTTACATCAACCGTTTTAACCCAAATCTTGAATCGATCGATTACTACCTAAGCGACAGTTATTTTGATGAAGGTAACGAAGTTTACCGTCAACTGACCATCGATACGATGAAGGAGGTCAATGAGTCTCTTGAAGGCACGGGTGTGCCGCCAATTAAGATTGTGAACACCGATAAAAAAGCGGGTATTCAATCGGGTGACTTACGCTACAACGTTTTCAATTTGATTGATGAACCAGTAGATAATGGCTTGTTGGGTTATGGTCCGTCTGCAACTAACCCGCTAACGGGTGAGATCATTCATGCTCATGTTAACCAGTACTTAGGCGTTATTCGTACTACCACTCGTCGTTACTGGGATGACTTGGCGATGCGCTATAACCGTCAAGAGATCGCTAAATTCGTACCGAAAGAAAACAGTGCAGCAGACAGTGGTGAAACAGAGGGTGATACGGCATCTGTGGTTGCTGAGCGCACTGACGTCGATGTCTTTAATGACATGATTTCGACCGACCGAGGCCCCGAACAGTTCGTTCCACAACTAACCGAAAATGAGATGGAATTTGTTGGTCAGGGCAAGTTCATTAATGAACTCCCAAAAGCTGATTTAAACCATCAATTTGATGTAACCAACCAAGATGCAGCGCTAAAAGCATTTTACAAGCGTCAAGATATGCTGAAACGTTTCTCAGAGCAGAACGTCTACAGTGAAGATGCGATGTGGTTGAGTACTAATGCGAAGGGGTTGATCGCTGGTATCGACTACGCAGGTGGTGATTATTTTGCTGATGCTGAACAAAATACCATGAAAAAATGGAATGAGTTGAGCTTAGAGCAGCAAAAATTGGCGAGTGAAGCGATTTCAGAGCACATGTTTAAGTCGACATTGATTCATGAGCTAGGCCATAACTTAGGCTTGCGCCACAACTTCATGGGATCTGTCGATAAAACGAACTTCTACACGACTGAAGAGTTAACGAAAAGCAAACTGGGTCACCACGGCAAACCTGCAGCATACAGCTCGATCATGGACTACGGCGCATCAATTTTTGATGAACTGTTGGTCTTTGGTAAATATGACAAAGCAGCGCTTAAATTTGCTTATGCTCGTGAGATCGAAACCAATGAATTTGTCGGCGATTCAGTACGTGATAATACAGGTGCTCAAGTTCGTAAGACATACTCATTGGCAGAGTACGACCGACAAATGACCGAGGATTACAATGCTTATCCTACCGGTGTCATTGCTCATTTACGTGCGAATGCAGGTACAGAAGGTATCCCTGAGTTGGCAAGCTACCGCTTCTGTACCGATGAACACACAACGACAAGTCTAACGTGTGATCGCTTTGACGAAGGTACATCACTCACCGAGATTACAGAGTTCCGTATTCAGCGTTATTACGATAGCTACGAAACGGCGAACCGCCGCAATGGTCGTGATTGGTTCTCCCAGTATCACCAGTACGAATACTTCTGGCAACGTATGTATGAATTCCAGAAAATTCGAGACATCATAGAAAACGTCGGCGAAATCGATTTTGTTTTCGCACGTTACATTGGTGCTGACACCACCAATAACAAAGGTAGTGTGTTTAAAGAGATTGCAGGGAACAACTGCGTCGATTATCGCGGTAATATCGTACCACTAGACAATATGTCAGCAGGACTTCGTCCGATTTGTGACACATACAACGCAGCAAATCTAGCGGCTAATTTCTTCTTCGACGTACTCACAGCACCGGACAAAGTGTGTGAGCTTGAAGAGCTTAGCGGTGTCGAGGGAGTGCCGAACCGTTATCGTTTTGCAAAACTTTCTGACCTTTGGTTAACATACCAAACAGGTATGTCACCAAACCGAGACGTTCCAACGAGCTGTTATGATGAAGAGCTTGTTCAACTGCTGAAGAACCAAGCTAATGAGATTGTGATGCGCTCTGAGACGCGTGATGGTCATATTTGGTCAAGTTTAAAGGCTAACAACCCGTACCAAACGGCGTCTAACTCAGTCGACCTTCTGGGTGTGTGGCCAGATAAACTGCTTGCTGCGCAAATGTTGGTTCGTCGTGATTCACCATATATTGCAACAGAGAACTCGAGTTTAGCTCTAATCGACCTTTCCGATAAGATTGGTGAGCTATATACGCACTTATCCGACCTAGCGGGTCGACCTGAAGCGCGTCAAGCGATCTTCGTTGATGGTAATGGTGATTATGTTGAAACTGTACTTCGTTACCAGCCGAGTCTAACTCAAACGATTGAAGCGGTACCTTCATACTTATGGCCAATGAAGCGCTACTTTGTGTTAGGTGGTGAAGATGCCTTCGAATATTGGACAGAGGGATCGCCACAAGACACTGTGGTTCCTTATTTCGCTACGCTGTTAGCGAATATAACCAAGTACAATCGTGCTAATGAATATGGCCTGAACGACTCTGTTGGCGGGCTAAGTGATTCGATTACAATTAACCTTGCAAACAGTGCGACAGCTGATCCAGATGGGATTAACTTCACTTGGAAAGGGGTCAACTACTCATTGAACTCACGTAACACGTTAGCCAATGCTGTCGCTTCACGTGCCTTATATCAAGATGAGCAAAAAGCCCGTGTTGAGAAGCTAAACAAATTACCATACCCAGTTCGAAACGCGCTCTCTGTATTCAAAAACACACGTGATCGAAATGAAGCCCGTATAATTGCGATAGGCGACAAAGATGCTTTGATTGCACTTCGAGACACGACGGGTTCTGCAAGATACAGAATTTACGACAACATGTTCGAGGCGTATGAAGAAGATGGTAGTAAATGTCTGCGATTTAAGGTTGATGGTGAATCTGAAGAAGATCACATGAAACGCAAGTGTAATCCTCTAGCTCACTTAGAAAATGCTCAAAACCGCGCGATTGGCAAGTTTGAGGATGATGAGTTGGACAAGCTGTTTGATGTGGCACAGGTTTTTGGCGACCAAATTGTGGAGAATAATAAAAGGTCTTTCAATGCATTACACAAAGAAGTGTACAACTACGACCCAGAAGAATTGAGACTTTGGAGTTCGAACGAGTATGTGACATATCGCCGTGCCTTCGAACAGTTTCCTCGTTACACAAAATAATTAGGAAGCAATAAATTAAGTCGTTAATTTGAGCCGGTTATTCTTTCTAGTCTAACCGGCTTTTTTATTCATCAAATTCATCCGTTATAGTGAATTTTTAGCTGCATTATCTGTTATTTATATGTTATACAGATAGTTCTATCATTTTCATGAAACCAAATTAATTTAAAAAAATCACAGCTATGTAAGAAGAATGTGCTGAATTCAAACTCAAGGAAGCGGTTCAAAAGGGTAGCAAGAGACACGGTAAGAAGGATTTATGACCAACCCTAAATTAGTGATCGTGGAAGACGATCCAGTCCTAAGAGAAATGCTGCAAGAGTATTTCGAGAGCCAATCATTTGATGTTGTTACCATATCTGATGGGGCGACTGCCTGTGAGCAAATATTAACGACTCAACCTGACATTGTACTTCTGGATTTAATGTTGCCAGAGGTTGATGGACTGACCATTTGTCGCGAAATACGCAGCCAATTCAATGGCAAGATTCTGATCTTAACGGCCAGTGACGATGATTTTGACCATGTTGCGGCGCTGGAAACGGGTGCAGATGACTTTATCAGCAAACCTGTACGACAGCGTGTGTTGCTGGCAAGAGTGCGTATGTTGCTTCGTCGGACTCAAGATTTACAGCCAAATACCACGGGTAACGGCAATGAACTGAGTTTTGGCAAGCTTTCCCTCAATAAAGCGACCAAATCATGTGTTCATGCAGGTCAAGATATTCCGATTGCCGAGAGTGAGTTTGAGCTGCTTTGGTTATTGGCGTCTTCGCCGGAGCAGGTCTTGTCGCGCAACTACTTGACTCAGGAGATTCGAGGAATTGAATACGATGGTGTCGATCGCTTTATCGATAACAAAATCGTAATTCTTCGCAAGAAACTGAATGACATCACTATGCCACCGAAAAAGATCATTACGGTTCGCGGTAAAGGCTATCTATTTGTTCCTGAACGCTGGTAAAGGCGACTTTTCTTAATGAGAAGAATCTATTTTGAATACTTGGTGGGTCTGACGCTAATCTTTCTCATCAGTATCTATTCGTACGCTTTTGTCGTTTATAAGTTGGGTACCGACTACGAGTACATCCTGCGCGATCATCAGGCAGAAGCTTATCAAGAGCTGATTAGCACGATTGCGACTGAGAAGGGAGTAGTTGAAACCGAGACCATTTTGACAAACTATGCGGAAAAAACGCGCCAAAACCTTCGTATCGTGGCGTTTGAAGCTGCACCTAAAATGGTTCAAAAAGCGTTTAATAACCCAGATGTAAACGTGTACTACCATGAAGAAGATTTTCTTTGGCTGCGTTTACCGGAGAGTCAAAATGTGTACGAGCTATCGGACAACAAAGAGTCTTTTCTGAGGAAAAAGATAAAGACCGAAAACCGATTCATTTGGGTATTTGCCATCACAGGTTTTGCCTTCAGTGGCCTGTTCTTAGTATGGCGAATCAAACGTCGCTTGAATAACTTAGAACTGGTTACCGTTGCGTTTTCTAACGGCGAGCTGATGCAGCGCGCTTCTGAGAAGAATAGTATCAAGCTCGGTACGCTTAATCGCAGCTTTAATGTGATGGCGGATAAGATTCGCGACTTAATTAACAGCAATAAATCTCTGACCAACGCCGTTGCTCATGAGCTGAGAACTCCGATTTTTCGTATTCAATGGCAAGCGGAGCTACTGAGTGATTTAGACCCTACGGACAAGCAGTCAAAGGCAATCGCGCGCATTCTTGCTGATACCGAAGAGATGGAAGACATGGTCGATGAGCTGCTTTACTACTCGCGACTAGAGCGTGGTGGCTCCGAACTGCAGTTGCAGCCGGTTGATATAAATAACTGGCTGGGTGAGCGATGTGCTATTTGGGAAAAAGAGACCACGCTTGATTTGGTCAAGGTGCCTCTTAAAGAGTCCGTACAATTGCATGTCGACCTCAAACTGTTTAATCGTGCTGTAGACAACATCGTCCGCAATGCATTTAAGTTCGCCGACTCTAAGATTGTTATTGAGATTTGGTCCAACGATGGGGAAGTTGTGGTTGAAGTGCATGATGATGGTAAAGGTGTTGAGTCAGAGCACTGGCCATTCTTGTTTGACCCTTTCTACAGCGCAAATGCTGCTAGGAATAAAGGTAAGACAGGGCATGGACTTGGCCTCGCGATTGTAAAGCAGGTGTGTGAACGTCATCAGGCCCAAGTGACCGTCGGAGAGAGCTATCTTGATGGCGCTTGCTTTGCTCTCTCATTCCCTCGTGTAGAAGGGTAAATAGATGATGGTTATTTTGTTGGTTTGCCATTACACTGCGCTGCATACGATAAAGAACATGTTTTAGGTAAGTTCATCATGGACCAAGAATACTACGAAGACGCTGATTACGATGAAGTGGATCAGTATGGCGAAGAAGGCGAAGAGATAGAGATTGAAGCGATTGGTGTTGACGTCTCATCACAACCTATCGAGCTATATAAAGTCTTTAAGATCGCTAACCTAGTTGGCGGTGGCGGTGAGGCCAAGCACGTGATTTCTGAAGGTTACGTTGCGGTAAATGGTGAGCTAGAAACTCGTAAGCGTCGCAAAATGTACGATGGCGACTTCTTTGAGTTCAACCAAGAGTACTACGTGGTTTGTTGTGATCAGCCTGTTCAAGAAGTGGCTGAGAAACCAAAGAAAAAAGAAGAACCTAAACAGCAGCACAAATCGAAACGTTCTTCTAAGCCGAAAAATAAGAGCGCTAATCAAGGCCAAAATTTAAGTGCTTCTGCCGAGCCGCGTAAGCAGAAGAACAAGTCCGCCAATAAACCTAAAGCTCAAAATAAACCTCAAGCTCAAAACGAAAAACCAAAGCCACAACGTGATGAGAAGAGCGGTCGTAACTCCATCGACTTCTTCTAATCAAATTTAGCTGACGCTATCTTAATTCAAACCCTACCTTTTTCAGATGTGAGGCTCGAAATCATCGCCTCACGTCTGATATCCAATATCTCATCAATCAATTTCTGTTTTGCGGTCAAGCCAAAGTGATTGGAATAGTTGTTGATCTGATTCACTTCTGAAGCCTGCAACTTATAAACCTGTTTCTTGAGGCGTGTTTTCGCTTCACTTTTGATCATGCCGCGTTGTTGTAGTAGTGCGATGATCTTGTTGTCTAAAGGGTGCTTTTCCTGTGACATATCTTTTCTTAATCAGAGGTTTAGTTAAACTTCGCAGGGTAATCTACAGGCGAGTTATGACAGATATGTGACGACCTAATGAATTGTCATTTGTAGCGAATTGTAGAGTCGGATCATGTATATACATCGAATATACGGTTCACATTGGCTCTCTGCTCTGGTGTGTCTTAGAATCGAACTAATCAAATCGAGTATCTAGGGTGTGCAGTGATGGCCACTAAGAAGAACAAAGCGAACGCTAAAGACAGCCAGTTAATCATCAGAATTAACAGTGAGTTAAAAGATAACTTTATTTCATTGTGTGATGACATGGATACCTCTGCTGCGCGTGAGATCAGGCGGTTCATTAAACGCTTCGTAGCAGAGCATGAGTCAGAAAACGAAAAGCCATCATAATCCATGAATCTTCTATTGGTTTATCTTCAAATACTGCACACACAAGTCATGAAACGCTTGTGCTTGCGGAGAAATCGTCCTATCTGACAATCTGAATATACCTATCTGGCGCTTTAACGGCGGATCGATTAATGGAATCCAAGTTAGACGAGTCTCGTTCGTTGGGAAGGCAAGTTTTGGCAGCGTTGTTACCCCAATCCCAAGCTCAAGTACCGAAAATAGGGATGTGATGTTCTCTACTGAATAGAGTGCCTGTTCACTGAGCGTACGCGCCGGAGTAGGGTCGAGCAGCGTGCACGTGCCGTTTCTGATAAAGGGCTGTTGAAGCAACGTTTGCCACTCTATACCTTCTGGCTGACTGGCGATTGGATTGTCTTTCAGACAGACGACACCGATCGGGTCTGAGATCAATGGAGTAAAATCGATCGTATCTTCATCGAGACTTGAGCTGTTGCCAAGTGCGACATCAACCTCCCCGGATAAAAGTCTCGCTTCAACGCCAGCCGCATTATCATCAATCAAACTCACTTCTACATTTGGGTATTGCTCACAGAACGCTCCCAGCACACTCGGGATTAATTTTGCGGCTACAGAGGGAACGCTGGCAATTCTCACTCTTCCTTGTTGACCCGCGGCGGCTGCACGTAAGTCATTGTCTAGCGCCTTATAAACATTTAAGAATTGAATGATTTTAGGTAGACATATTTCGCCAAACGGCGTTAGCGTCGATTTGTTGCCTGTTTCAAACAGGGGTTGTCCGAGTATCTTCTCTAACTCTTTAATCGATGTTGATAGCGCTGCTTGAGAGCGGTTGGCACGGCTCGCTGCGGCTCTAAAACCTCCTTCTTCCACCACGAAAACGAAATGTTTTAACTGCTGCAGTTTGATACTCATCCGTTTGAATCCCTCTCAATCCCTTGTATCACCATGCTTTACGCGTGGTGATAAGTTTTATTTATCAAATGCACGAAATTTACCGTTAGATTTATCAGACGTCAAGGTGCAGTATTTAACTATCTTGAAACAAAGTTGTTACAAAGTTGGATTGGAACGTGAACGCACAAACAAAAAAACAGCCAGTAAAAACGGAACTCTTCGCCTCTAAAGCGCCACTAGAATGGGCCATTGTGAACAACGGTACTCTTTATACCGCTCAAATCCCAATTGATGACACGGGAGTGGTGGTTGAAGGTGGCATTGAAGCTCAAACGCGACAAACTTTTAACAATCTAAAACACACTCTGGAGTGCGCGGGAGAGTCACTGGACTCTGTGCTGCAGGTGCTGATCTACGTAACCGACCGTGAATACCTAAAAACAGTTAACGCTATCTATGCTGAGCATTTTGAAGCGCCATACCCAAACCGCGCTGCGATGGTTGTGGCAGGGCTCGCAAGGGAAGAGATGCTAGTGGAATTTGTCGTGTATGCGTCAGCTTCGCAGCAGGCGTAAAGCATAGGTCATGAGTAAGTAAACCGAACACAACTTAATTATTGAATCAATACAGAGCGACCAGACTCAACAGTCGCTAAGACGTGACAAGGATAGAATGATGACTCAACTAAACAATGTTCAAGCAGAAAATGCACTCTATATTGGTGGTGAATGGCAAGCGGGCGTGAGTACTGTCTCGAACATCAACCCTTCTGATATTTCAGAAAACCTAGGTGATTTCGCACAAGCAAGCTCGGAACAAGTTCAACAGGCTATCTCAGCAGCAAAACACGCTCAACCTGAGTGGGAAAAAACGCCAATTGAGCGTAAGCAAGCGGTTCTACAGGCGATCGGTGATGAGCTGATTGCACGCTGTGATGAACTTGGGACGCTGCTTTCTCGTGAAGAGGGTAAGCCGTTCGCTGAAGGCCGTGGCGAAATCTATCGTGCAGGTCAGTTCTTCCAGTACTTCGCTGCAGAAGTACTTCGTCAAATTGGTGATAACGCAGCTTCCGTCCGTCCAGGGGTCTCCGTTGAAGTGACTCGTGAAGCCGTGGGCGTTATCGCCATTATCTCTCCTTGGAATTTTCCGACTGCGACTGCAGCTTGGAAAATTGCCCCAGCATTGGCTTTTGGTAACAGCGTTATTTGGAAGCCAGCGAATTTAACGCCAGCGAGTGCGGTTGCATTAACTGAGATCATCCACCGTCAAGGTATCCCAGCGGGTACGTTCAACCTTGTATTGGGCAGCGGTTCAACAGTAGGTGACGCGCTGATTCATTCGAAAGATGTAAACGGTGTGAGCTTTACAGGTTCAGTAGATACCGGCCGTAAAGTTGCTGCCGCGACAGCGCCAAACTTCGTACGTTGCCAGCTAGAAATGGGCTCAAAGAATGCGCTGGTTATTGCGGACGATGCTGATATCCAGACCGCGGTTGAAGCAACCATTGCTGGTTCATTCTCAGGTGCAGGTCAGAAATGCACGGCTTCTTCTCGTCTTGTGGTGATGGATAGCATTCACGATCAATACGTTGAAGCGCTAATCAAGCGTATGAGTGAACTTAAAGTAGGCCACGCACTTCAGGATGGTATTTTCATGGGCCCTGTGGTTGATGGAAAACAGCTGGAAGCGAACTTCGAGTGGATTGAAAAGGCACGTCAAAGTGGTGCGGAGCTGGCCTTTGGTGGAGAGCGCTTAAATCTAGAACACGAAGGCTACTACATGTCGCCAACGCTGTTCTTGAACACGCAAAACAGCTGGGAAGTGAACCAAGAAGAGGTCTTTGCTCCGATGGCTAGCGTTATTCGTGTAGCAGATTTAGAAGAAGCGATCGCTACGACTAACGACACACGCTTTGGCTTAACTGGCGGCATCATTACACAAAGTCTGCGTACTAGCGCGATGTTCAAAGAACAAGCACAAACCGGGTGTGTGATGGTGAACCTACCAACAGCCGGAACGGATTATCACGTGCCATTTGGCGGACGTAAAGAGTCTAGCTTTGGTCCTCGTGAGCAGGGTCAGTATGCGAAAGAGTTCTACACCGTGGTTAAAACTGCGTATCAGCGCCCTTACTAACGACTTTGTCACTGAACAAGGACGAAGCCCGAGTGTGGCTCGGGCTGAGTCAAACGTTCGATTTTGAGTTATTCAACAGGAGTGGTTATGTACCAGCAACGAATAGTTATCGATGGATTACAGTACTGCAATTGGGACCGAGAATATTTTCAAACATTGAAAGCCAGCGGCATTACTGCAGTACACGCAACGATTGTCTATCACGAGAACGCGCGTGAAACTCTGACTCGCTTTGCTGAATGGAACCTAAGGTTTGAACAAAACGCTGATCTTATCATGCCAATCCACTCAATGGCGGATGTCGAAAAAGCCAAACAGCTTGGCAAGGTTGGCATCTTCATGGGTGCGCAGAACTGTTCACCAATCGACGATGAAATTGGTTTGATTGAAGTGATGCGTCAGCAAGGGCTTTTAATCATGCAGTTGACTTACAACAACCAGAGTCTATTAGCGACCGGTTGTTATGAGCAGCACGATACCGGTGTTACTCGCTTCGGTAAGCAGGCGATAGAAGAGATGAACCGTGTTGGGATGATCATCGACATGTCACACAGCGCCGAACGCTCAACGCTTGAAGCGATCGATCTCTCTTCGCGTCCAATCTGTATTAGCCATGCTAATCCAACGTTTGCTCACGATGCATTGCGAAACAAATCCAATGAGGTGATCAAAGCGTTAACCGCAAGCGGTGGCCTGATTGGTTTCAGCCTCTATCCATTCCATCTACCAAATGGAAGCCAATGTACGCTCGACGATTTTTGCCAAATGGTCGCGAGAACAGCAGACATGGTGGGCGTTGAGCACCTTGGTATTGGTAGTGACTTGTGTTTGAACCAACCTCAATCGGTGTTGGAGTGGATGCGTAATGGTCGCTGGTCAAAGGCGATGGATTACGGAGAGGGCTCTGCTAGCAATTCTGGCTGGCCAGACGCGCTGCCATGGTTCTGTGGAAGCAGTGGCATGGAAAACATTTATAACGGTTTGATGAGTCACGGCTTTAGTGAAGCCGAGGCCGGAAAAATACTAGGTGAAAACTGGTTTAACTTCTTAAGTGACGGCTTAGAGCCGCTTGCTAAAGAGTAGGACGAAACAAAAGGAAACCTTATACCAGATAGGCCTAAACATGGACTAGCCTGCCCAAGACAACAATAACAGGGCAGGTGTTAAATACACCGCTTGCAGCCATCATTGTTATGAGAGCTGCAAAGAAACCTCTGGAGTCAGAGTATGTCTGATTTAACCAATAGCGTGAAACCGAATGGTCTGGAAGCTGCGAGCATGAACGCCTCGTCGAAGAAAGACAAACAGAAGTCAGATTCGAATACTGCGAACAATACTAAGGACGTAAACAACGACAAGTTGGGATTGAGCAACCCCGCTCTATGGTACAGCGGCGGGTTCATCGCACTGTTTGTTGCCCTAGCACTTTATGATGGAGAGCTTTTATCTAGCCTCGTTAACAGCGGCTTTGCATGGTCAGTGAAAGTCTTTGGCCCATATTGGCAGCTGCTTCTTCTGCTTACTTTTCTTATTGGTCTTGGCTTAGCGGCAGGGCGAACAGGCAAGGTAGTTCTTGGTGGAACAGATAAGCCTGAGATGGATGGCTTCCGCTGGATGGCAATCATCTTTTGTACACTGCTAGCTGGTGGTGGCGTGTTCTGGGCTGCAGCAGAGCCCATCGCGCACTATGTAAGCCCACCGCCTTTGTATGGCGCGCAAGAGAGTGCACAGCAAGGCGCGGTTAATGCACTATCTCAATCCTTTATGCACTGGGGCTTCTTAGCATGGGCAATTGTCGGCAGTTTAACCTCGATTGTGGTGATGCACCTTCATTATGATAAAGGTTTGCCACTGAAACCACGCATCCTACTTTATCCGGTGCTGGGCGAGCGAGCGCTAAAAGGGCATACAGGGGCACTGATTGACGCGTGTTGTATTGTTGCGGTTGCGGCGGGAACCATAGGTCCCATTGGCTTCTTAGGGCTACAAGTTAGCTACGCATTGAATGCCTTGTTCGAGATACCTGATGGCTTTACAACTCAATTGATCATCATCCTGTTTGCTATTGCTCTATATACGCTATCTGCGCTGAGTGGCTTAAACCGCGGTATGCAATTGCTGAGTCGTTACAACGTGATTCTTGCAATGGCACTGATGGTCTACATCCTACTGTTTGGTCCAACTAACTTTATCTTCAATGGCTACATCCAAGGCGTGGGTAGCATGCTGGATAACTTCATTCCAATGGCGACCTACCGTGGTGATGAAGGCTGGTTGAGCTGGTGGACGGTATTCTTCTGGGGCTGGTTCTTAGGCTATGGACCAATGATGGCAATCTTTATTGCCCGTATTTCACGCGGTAGAAACATCCGCCAGATTGTAATGACGATTAGTGTTGTAGCGCCATTGGTAACTTGTTTCTGGTTCACCATAGTAGGTGGTTCTGGTCTAGCGTTCGAAATCGCTGACCCAGGTAGCGTGAGTAAGGCATTCGAAGGATTTAACTTGCCAGGTGCACTGCTGGCTGTAACGCAACAGCTACCAATGCCAATGTTAGTGTCAATCTTGTTCTTGATTCTGACCACAATCTTCATCGTGACGACGGGTGACTCTATGACGTACACCATCAGTGTTGTGATCAGTGGTGAGACGGAGCCAAATGCCATCATTCGTACATTCTGGGGTGTGGCTATGGGTGTGACCGCCTTGATCCTTATCTCGTTAGGTTCTGGTGGAATATCTGCACTGCAATCTTTCATTGTCATTACTGCAGTACCAGTTTCTTTGATTCTTTTACCATCACTTTGGAATGCGCCACAAATCGCAATAAAGCTGGCAAAAGAACAGGGTTTATAAACAAAACAATAATAATTAGGGGCGAAAGGCTCGCCCCAATTCATTCAATAACGTGAAAACTAACCCTCGGCTGGGAACGGTTAGTGATACTAAATAACTATAAAGGTGGTGAGCAAAATGGATGCACATCGTTCAACCTACACTGAATCCGAACTACGTAACGCAGAGAGTGTCATGGCGCCAGAAAGACTAGGCGCAATGCACCAAACTCGCATCAGCTTTGTGAGAACGCTGATTCGAAAAATGGCACAACAGCAATGGCAAGTCACTAAGCACGATTGGCAGCTGTGTCCGAGAGGCTTTGGTCATGTGATTTACAAATTAGCGACGCCAACGCATGTTTATCACTTGGTTGTATTCTGTGATGAGATCGCAGATGAAGAGCGGAATGATCGAGTGATCGCTGAAAAGTGGGACGTGACGTTCGCACTGGTTATTGGTGATGTCGACCAAGCACTCCTTGAACGCCTTCGTGCGAATGTGCCACTGCAGGAAGCAGGCCGCAACCCGAATAATGTTTTGGTTCTAGCGCGTGCCAATAAGAGTGTCCGAGTGTTCGAACATATTGTGAGCCACCTTGCTCAAGGCAAACAGCCAACACCCGCTGAGTTGGCAGAAGTCGGTTACATATTGAGAACCACAGCCGTATACGGCAACGGCAAGTTCGGTATTGCGGATTTCAAAGTATTAGAAAACAACCCAGATTTTAATCAGTCGTTTAGCGCTCAAATGTGTGCGGTGTATTTACTGCGTGAGTTCAGCTTGGACTGGGTACATTACCTTGCTCAGCAAATTGGTGGCGATGCGGCGGTGGAGCTCGACCGAGGCTTACAGAGATACCTTGGTGTTGGTAACGCGACTGGCTTAGGTATGGCGCCGTATTTGATTAATCACCCATGCATTGTTGATCAATGGATGACCACACGTGAACATGCATTGGCTGATGTGTTGGCACAATCGGTATCACAAGAAAAACTGTATCCACTTGAGCAATTAATAAACAAGGCGATTTGCCATTTGGAGCAAGTGATCACCATAAACGATCACCAACAAGGGCTAAACCAACAGGCCGTCCTTGACCTAAAAGAATTTAACGCCTCGTTGAGTGTTAGCCTGGCTAAATGCAGAACATGGCAGCAGCTCGTTGCTCAATCTCAAAGTATGAGTCTCGAAGCCCAAGAAATACTCATTTCCTGTTTGATGGAGCTCTATCCAGACTTAGTGGATGCACATCAAGACGAGATGAACTGTAGCGAGATGCTGTCACTCCCAAGCGGTAAAAAAGTTCAGGATATCTTGGTGCTTCTAGAGACTAAATATCGTTGGGCGATTAATACAGATTTCACCAAAGCAGAAAACAACTACTGGTTCTGGTATCGCTCACAAGACAAAGAAGAGCCAAGATTGGGCGTGCGTGGAGAAGAGCCGGGCGAGGAGCGTGAATTGCCGTTAGATATCGGTCGTCAAGCCTATCGTCTGTACCATGCTTTATTGCAATTCCCGCCGGAGTTGTCATTGGCTGAGTTCTTAGTACAGAACCCGCAATACCGAGCGATTTCAAGACGAGTTTGGTCATTAGGGCAGAGTGCGATGGGTGACATTCAAATGAACGTACTCCACAAATCGTCACTGCCGATGCACCTGTTACGCTGTAAGTTAGCGATTTTTGGTGCGACTAAATTCGACCCTCGCTCAGATCGATGGGTTCGCGTGACCTTTTTCCAAGGCGCTCCACTATTGGATGAAATTCATGAGGGTGAGTGGTTATTCCCACTGTTACCAGAGCAAACATCTTCGTCGATACCGCACCATACTAACGCCGCTAACCATACTGACTTTGAAGGGGATAAGTAATGATGATCGTTTCTCATAATGAACTTGTCGCGGCTGTGAACAAAGCCTTTCTTGGTATGCGTCGCTGCTGCGGTGAAGCGGACGTGGTTGCCAACATGGTGGCTGATTTGCAGATGGTTGGTTTAGACGGTGTGCGTCACTTCAACAACGCGAGCAACTACATTGGGCTTGAGTCTGACACGCCTGTGGCTATTTCGGTGACCAGTGATAATACGGTAGAGGTGGACCTGCACAAAAGCAGCGTTGCATGCCATCTACCTGTGATCATGGATTATGTGATTGAAAAAATGGTCGGTAAAAAGGCGCTCAAAATCGAACTGATTAACTGTCACAATCGATGGTTGGCATATAGCGAGCTGGTAAAACTTGCTTCAAAGGGTATCGCTTGTACTGCGAGTTGGGCAAATGGATCGAATCCGAAGCGTACCTTATATGTTCTAAACCGAGGTTGTGTTGCACCGGAGCTGTTCCTGTCAGACGAAGTCTCACCTCATGCCGATGATTATCACAATATGACCATTGAGCTGTCGATTCATGATTTCGATGTGGATGCGTTATCTCAAGGGTTTGAGCAACACATAACGTCTTCTTCTCTCACAGAAAGTCAGAGCAATGCTTGGCAAAATGGTATTGAGGTCGATGAAAAAGAGTGGGGCATGTTGAAAGAAACGGCTACAGCGATACTGGTCGAAAACAGCCAACGATCTGTTCAAGGTGCTGGTGAGTTGGAGCCTGAAACCATTTAAAACCTTAATCTGCTTTCATTGGTTTCTATAGAGGAACCAATTGCAAATCTTAGTGACAGTGTCACTAGTTGGTGTGATTTTCAACCAAAGAGCTTAATGTCCCCTCTCAGCATTAGGCTCTTTTTTTTGCTGGTAAATCATTGAATAGAGATAGAAGCCAATATTTTTGTTCGTTTTGACGATTTACAGTTTCCTATAGGGTGACTTGCGAGTATCTTGAAATTATAAATAGATCAGTTACAGATAAAGGATACTTGCGTGCAGGCACAATTCATTGATGGAACGAGGCTTTACCGTCAACATAGCTTTCAGCTTCCTCTCGATTACCAGAACCCACACGGTCAACAAATTCAGGTGTTTGCACGTGAATTGGTGGACCTTGCGAAAGACAATCAAGATTTACCTTGGCTTGTTTACTTTCAAGGCGGCCCGGGCTTCCCCTCGCCAAGAATGAGTGGCGAATCGGGTTGGGTAAAACGTGCTCTCCAGCAGTACCGCGTGCTTTTACTAGACCAGCGCGGCACAGGCAATAGCACGGTGATTAGCCATCAAACACTGGCTCACCTGAATCCAGAGCAACAAGCTGATTACCTGTCACACTTCCGAGCTGACAACATTGTGCGTGACGCTGAGGCGATTCGTGAACAATTTGGTGCTAAGCAGTGGGCGACGATCGGTCAGAGCTTTGGCGGCTTTTGTACACTGACTTACCTTTCTCTGTTTCCTCAAAGCTTACTGCGTTGTTATGTCACAGGCGGTATTCCATCAATTGAGCGTGAAGCAGATGATGTCTATCGAGCGACTTACAAGCGTGTGGAAGATAAGAACAAAGCCTTCTTCGCTCAGTTCCCGCAAGCACAAACACTGTGTCGTGAGATTGCCGATCATCTATTGACTCATGAAGTGCGTCTGCCGAATGGTCAGATCTTTACGGTTGAGCAGTTCCAGCTAATTGGTATTAACCTTGGTGGCGGGGAAGCGAATCTGCCGATGTACTTCACATTGGAAAACGCCTTTGTTGATGTGGATGGAGAGAAGCAACTGAGCTACAGCTTCTTAAATCAGATGCAACAAGATCAGGCTTACCTCACTAATCCTATTTATGCGATTCTGCATGAGTCGATCTATTGTCAAGGTACGGCGTCGCAATGGTCAGCGCATCGTGTTCGCGATGAATATCCGCACTTTAACTACCAAACAGGTGATGCGTTTTGGTTTACGGGCGAAATGGTTTACCCGTGGATGTTTGACCAATTAGAGACCCTAAAGCCGTTAAAGCAAGCTGCTGAATTATTAGCTGACAAGTCAGACTGGGTTCGTTTATATGAACCGAAACAGCTTAGCGAAAACAGAGTACCGATGGCGTGTGCAGTGTATGCAGATGACATGTACGTTGAGCTTGATTACAGCCGTGAAACTCTGGCTAAGATTCCAAACTCGAAAGCGTGGATCACCAATGAATACGAGCACAATGGTATCAGAGCAGATGGTGAACGCATTCTAGATAAGTTAATGACAATGGTTGAGTCAATTGAGAACCTACCGAAGTAACTTGTCACTGTTTAATTAATTGTCAGTTGCTTAAAGGTTTCTTATCAAACTACGAAAAAACGCTGCTAAATTTAGCAGCGTTTTTTTCATTCCGTTAGGGGGAAAGCGTTGTGGGGAAAAGTCGGCGTTTGTTGTTCTTAATTTTAATTAATTATTCGCCAAGTAACTGACAAGCCGACTGAACAGCATTGTCGATGTCAGTTAATTTCCCAGCACCAGCAGGGCCTAAAACACGAGTATAAAGTGCAGTTTGTTGTTCGAACGTCAGACCTAATTGGTTGTAAAGATCTTGACGAATTTGAGCGAATTCTTGCGGCTCTGCATTCGATAGCCCTTCTAGGGTGTTGTAAATGAGAGTGGATTTATCCATAAACTGTCCTTTGTACATCTGTTAAAAATGAAAGCATTATGCACTCTGTCTAGTATTGTTTCTGGGATTCCGATCGCAATATGTGTTAATTAATCGTTATCTTTAGTGATTGATCTCTAATGAATAATGACTCAACAATGTAAAAAAGAGACCTTGAACAGGTCTCTTTTGTTAGGGCGTGTTGATCTTTTGAGCTGGTTTTTGCAGCGAGTTGCTGGGTATTTATACAAGGCAGAGGCTTTGATGTGTAGCTAGCCTACATGAGAAGCCGATAACGCAGTAGAAATGACCAGCAAACGCTGCCCGAAGGGTTCGAGCTGGGCGCCCCCGCAAAAAGCGTTTTACTCTTTGTTGAGGGAGATTTGCTTAGAATGACTAGGCTACGTCTCCCTCGCCGCGATTAAACGCTTTTGACCAGGCGTCCCCATCCGAACAAAATTCAACCACGAAAGGTCAACACGCCCTAGCTCATGTCCTTTTAAGCCAACAGGTATCGTTATTTGATGTGGATATTGTTGTCTCTACGGTCATACATTTCAGGGGTTGTGTGCAACCCGCCAGCGTATCCCGCCGCTTCTAAGGTCTCTCTCACTTCTCGAACGTATTCGGGTGTGACAGGGTCGTGCCTATCACCAAGGTTTTTACGTACAAAAGTGATGAGTTCAGCCAACTTCTGGTCAGAGAGTACCTCTTCAAAACTCGCCATTGGCATAAAGTTTCTATCCTTGTCGAGATAGGTTGGTTGTAGGCCTCGAACTGTTACTGCAACGGTGTTAAACGGGTCACTGTGCATAATAATCCCGTTGTTAAGCAGAGTCGGAGCAATTGGATCTCGGCCTTTACCATCGTCACCGTGGCAAGCCCCACATGTTTGACGGTAGGTTGCATAGATATCAGACTGATACGCTGCATCATCGAAACCTTTCGGCTGCAAAGGAACCGCGTCGGGTGAAATCATATTATTGGTATCGCCTTGTAACAGGTAATACGACATTGATTCGACATCTTCCCGCGTCATCAAGCTCAAGCTATTTTTTACTACGTCAGCCATTCCAGCAAATGCAGTGCCTTTATCTGAGTGACCAGTGTGCAAGAAGTCCGTTAACGTCTTTTCATCCCATCCATCGATATAGAGCTCGTTAGCAGTAATGTCTGGCGCGTTCCAACCATCAATTAAGTTGCCTTGAAATATACGTTCAGGTATCAACGCTTGAGCAATATTTCTTGGAGTGTGACACTCCGAGCAGTGTCCGAGCCCTGCAACCCAGTATTTTCCCCGTTGCCACTTCTCGACATCGTCAACACTCTCTTTAAGCTCTTGTGGTACTTGATAGTCGATTGGGTCGGTGTCCATAAAGACAATGTTCCAGCCTAATAGTCCAAGTCTGATGTTGGATGGAAATATCATGCTGTTATCATTATTTCGACGAGAAACCGCAGGAATTGACTGCATATACTCCCAAAGATCTATCATGTCTTGGTCAGTGAGGTATTGATAGGAAGTGTAGGGCATTGCTGGATAGAGGTAGCCCTCTTTGCCTTTACCCTTGACCAATGCATCCCTAAAGTCATCAAAGTCATATCGACCGATGCCTTCACTGGCGTGAGGAGTGATATTGGTCGAGTAAACAGTACCAAAAGGAGTCACGAATGGTAGGCCGCCAGCGAAAGGTTCTCCACCTTCAGCACTATGACACGCAACACAATCTCCGGCATGAGCAAGGTACTCACCGCGTTCAACCGAGTCCGCTTTTAAGGCCGCAAGTCTTTCTACTTCTGTCTGTTCTGAATGACGAATGTAAGCGCCTAGGGCAAGAATCTCATTTGCTGTAAGTTGCTCTTCAAAGGCTGGCATCAAGTTGTTTAGGCCGAAGTTGATTGTGTGCTGTATCTCTTCGATACTGCCTCCGTGTAGCCAAATACTGTCTGAGAGATCTGGTACACCAAGAGCAGGGTTAGCAACAGTGCCATCAGCATGACAGGAAGCGCAGTTTTTTAAGAAGAGGCTCTTGCCAAGTTCGACTTTGACCTCTGGCACATCAGTGTGGCGCTGATTGAGAGAGGCAAGATAATAGGACATTTTGGATATCTCATCGGGTCTGAGTATCTCACTCCAACCCGGCATCGCGCCGTTTCTACCTTTGGCGATAGAGTGGATAATGGCGTTGTCGTCACCACCGTATAACCACTCTTGATCAATGAGATTAGGGAAGTGTTTCTGACCTTGAGCATTGTCTCTGTGACACGCTGCGCAATGGGTTTGAAACAGAATTTGGCCACTTGCGACAATCTCAGGTACCAAAGCTAAGGTGTTGAGATCGGTTTGAGTCTGCATGGCCATTTGTTCGTCCAGCGAGGTAGACGGGGAGCTCAATCTGTCATCGCTCTGTTGCCAATCAACTAGACCTCGCCATTCTCCCATACCGGGGTATAGCACGAGGTAACCAGCAGAAATAACAAAAGCGATAGCGTAGCCAACAAATAACAACTTAGGTGGAGGCGCGTCTTTCTCTTCAATGTTATCAAAAGTACCGACAGTATGATCGTGGTCGGCTTTATGGTTACTGCGCCAATATTTAACAACCACAGAAACCATTAAAACAAAGAAGATTAGGGTGCAAATGATCGCCCACCAGTTCCAGAATGTACTCATGGCGACACCTCCTGTGCTGTATCTTGCCCGAGGCTCTGCAAGTAACGAATCAGTGCTTCGGCTTTGGTTTTGCCGCGCACTTGCAGCCTCGCTTCGCTGATCTCACTATCTGTGTATGGCACACCGAGAGTTCGCAGCGTTTTCATCTTGTCTCCAATGTCATCACCTGAAAGCGTTTGTTCGAACAACCAAGGGTATGCGGGCATGATTGAAGTCGGTACGACTTGTCTAGGGTTGATGAGATGGATAATGTGCCACTGGTCTGAATATTTTCGACCTAGGTTAGTAAGATCTGGCCCAGTACGTTTTGAGCCCCAAAGATTCGGGAATTCATAGATGTCGTCAGCTTCTTGATTCGCGCGACCGTTGCGCTTTACCTCGGGATCGAGCGGTCGAACCATCTGTGTATGACATACATGGCACCCTTCGCTGATGTAGATATCACGGCCAGCTAACTCCAGTGCAGTGAGAGGCTTAGCCAAGCTTCCTGCGGTTATATCTGCGGTGCGCACAATATTAGGGACAACCCATACCAATAGTGAGAAGGAGGCGACGACGACAGTCGTCAGGATCAGAATCCAAACCGATTGAGTGAAGTCTTTACTCATAACCTAAGCCTCCTTTGCCACTAACTCGTTCGGCATGCGAACGGTTTTGTAGAGATTGACTGCCATCAACAGAAGACCCAACACAAACAGAGCCCCGCCAAAGAAACGCAAGAACAACCACGGGGCCTTGAAGTCCATAGCTTGTACGAAGCTGTAAACTAATTCGCCGTTGTCGTTTTGTGTTAGCCACATGTAGCCTTCGCCGATACCTGCGACCCACAGTGCAATGGCGTAAAGAGCAACCCCAGCATGCGCGAGCCAAAAATGCCATTTAAGTAGCCTTGATGACCACAGTTCGGTTTTATTCCACAGTCGCGGAATGAAGTAGTAGAAGACCGCAATGCCTGACATGCCAACCCAACCCAGTGCACCTGAGTGAACGTGCCCGATAACCCATTCGGTGTTGTGAGCGAGCATGTTAAACCAGCGAATCGCGAGTAGTGGGCCTTCGAATGTGGCTAAGCAGTAGTAGAGAATCGCCGAGAAAAAGAACAACAGGATGTAGTCGTTTTTGAGTTTCTCTTTGTTCTGAAGCAGTGTCATTGCGCTATTGAACGCACCCGCCCACGAAGGAAGCCAAAGAATCAATGACATCACAATGCCGATGTTTTGTACCCAAACAGGAACAGAGGAGTAAATCAAATGGTGGGTTCCTGCCCACGTATAGAAACCGACTAAGCCCCAAAAGTGGATCACGGATAGACGGTATGAGTAAATCGGACGGTCAGCGGCTTTGGGGATGAAGTAGTAGTTCATGCCGATGATCCCAGCTGTAAGCAGGAAGCCAACTGCATTATGGCCCCACCACCACTGGACGATGGCGTCTTGAGCGCCGGCAAATACCGAGTAGGACTTCATGGCTGAAACAGGCATGGCGAGATTGTTGATAATAAAGATCATCGCGATAACGATAATGAATGCCGCGAAAAACCAGTTAGCAACAAAAATATGTCCCACCTTACGTTTGGCTATCGTACCGAAGAAGAGAACGGCGTAAAGAACCCAAACAAAAACGATTAACAAGTCGATTGGCCACTCTAGCTCTGCGTACTCTTTAGAAGTGGTGTAACCCGCAGGGAGTGAAATCAATGCAAGTAAGAGAATGAGCTGCCATCCCCAGAACACCATCCATGCCAAGCTTTTGTTGAAGAGTTGGCAATGTCCGGTCCGCTGCGCAATGTAGAGTGAAGTCCCCATAAGGATATTGACGACGAATCCGTAGATGACGCCGGAGGTGTGAAGCGGGCGCAGGCGACCGAATTGGAAGTACTGAGAGTCGAAATTGAGAATGGGCCAGTAGAGTTGCGCAGCGAGAATGACCCCGATTAACATGCCTAAAATGGCCCAGACGAAAGATGCCAGAATGAAGTACTTAACCACCTTCACACTGTATTGCGTTGTCACGTTATCCATAACAAGCTCCTGTAAAGGTTACTTTTCGTTGCCGAGTTGTGAGTAGAAGTAGGAGATATCCTCAATGTCTTGGTCGGAAAGAGCATCAGCTTGTTGCTGCATTAAAACGGCCAGTCCACTGGTACGCTCGCGAGTTTGATAATCTTTGAGCGATGAAATCAGATACCCCATTTTTTGACCGCGCAGATTTGGATAGGGCTCTTGGGTAGAGATGCCGTCTTCGCCATGGCAGGTCATACACACCTTGGCTTTCTGTTTACCTATCTCGAATTGTTCATCATTGCTCACAGCGTCTGCTGAGAAAAAGAGAGCAGTTGCGACAATCAGAGAGGTAAATAATGTCTTAGGGTTCCATCGTTCTTGAATTAAGCTCATCACGGTTTCCTTAGAAGTGTGAAGATACATCGCTAAGTGGCCAATTCTCAGCTGCCAAGCAGCACAATCGCGTTGTTATGTGCATTTAGGTCTGATAAATGCGAACTTTAAAGGGTACTGCGCAATTATGTAGATGCGCTAAATGGAAAGGTTTTCTTTTTGTTGTCTCTGTAATACGTAAAGTCTGCAGGTTTCGGATTAGTTCAACTGAAAGAAAAACAACAGAAAGCGAAGTTAGAATTGAGTTGCGGCTGGGTTCGTATTAAGTATGATCAGGACTTTGCTCTTTGAGAGAAAGAATGCTCACAGGGCTAGAAGGCACAACACATCTTCAACAGAACGCTTCGATTCTAAAAGAGAAAAGCGCTGCTCGGCTTGCATGACAGTGCTCAAACCGTAATGATTGTGAATTTTGTATCTGAAAAGGAATCACTTGATGAAGATAAGAGAATATCGAAATACAGATGCACCAGAGCTTTGGGCTCTGTTTTTTAACACGATAAGAAACGTCAATATCCAACACTATAGCCAGTCTCAGGTTGAAGCATGGGCACCTTCTGAGTTTTCAATAGACGTTTGGCAAAACAAGATGGATAAGATCCGTCCCTTTGTTGTTGAACTGGAAGGAACCATTGTTGGGTATACAGACTTACAAGAGAGCGGGTTGATAGACCATTTCTTTTGTCACCATGAATATCAAGGACGGGGTATCGGCAGTCAACTCATGTCACACGTATTGAACTTGGCTAAACAACAGGGATTGAAAAGGGTCTTTTCTGAAGTAAGCATCACGGCGCGTCCTTTTTACGAGCACTTTGGATTCTCTGTCGTGAATGAACAGACTATCGAAGTCCGTGGGCAAACCATGAATAATTTTGTGATGGAAAAACAGTTAGCCTAGCTGAATTAGTACAACTCAGGTGATTGTTTCATTAAATCAATGGTTGTTGCTGACAGGTCAGCTTGATCTGGCAGTTAACCACTTTCCTGTTGGCACAACTATTGATTTAAATTTAGCTTTTTCTCGGTGCTCTTTTACATATCGAGCACTCACTACTCTTTTGTCTACAACATATTCTTTGTCTACAAAATATTACTTGTTTACAAAATCTTTGAAGCGTTGTTTGGTTGCATCGTCTGCTTTTTCATACCAGAAATACAACATCTCTTCTGCAGTATTGTCCGACGCTGTTACTTTCGCTGGTAGTGTTACAGGTTGAACAGCTGTATTTGCCGCAGTTGCACTGATCGTTGCTGCTGAAGCAGTTGTGCTCGCCAGTGCTGCGACACCGCCTTTTTTATTGTAGTTGGCTGCCTCTGTTGGGTAGTTTCGCCCAATCTGCATACCTTTTTTCACTAATGTGTCTTCTTTGACCTTAACCGTTTGCTGGTCCGAATCGACAAGGCTCCATTGAAGATCCTTCATGCCTTCTTTTGCGGCACTGATATTTCGGTACTTAGGCATATTGAAGGTCAGTGTCGTATTACTCGCATCAAAGGTTGCGATGATGGTATCGCTGTCAATGAACTCACGATCGTTACCTTGGTCAAAAGCTACCTGATATTGGAATACAATTTGGTTCTGACCGTCTGGCAGTGTCATGGTTTTATGAGAGGAGAAAAGTCCGCCGTCTAAATCGGGTTTATTTTCGTTCACTGCTAAGATATCCACACTCGAAGGGACTTTGATTTCAATGTCTGCTGAAGCGAATGGAGCCACTACCAAAGCAGTGATTAAGGCAATCTTTTGTGTCGTTTTCATAATCGGGCAAGTTGTTTGAAAAGAAGAATTTACAATGTCACGCACTCGTGTTGAGTTCAAGCAATGTCTGTGAAATTAAGGATATTTTGCGAAATCTTAACGTAACTGAAACAATCAGTGATGAGTGACCGAACGGCTAGTCGCCCTAGTCACTCATTTTAAGCGACGCCTTTGTTATTTATTTCCTTTTCAAAGATCTTTATGGGGTTACCCAACGATGATAAAGCGTCTAAAAGAACATCCTTTTTAACCGGTTTATAGATAACGTTAGTCGCTCCTGCTTCGAAGAACTGAGTCCGGACTTGTGGGGATAAGTCGGCAGTACAAGCAATAACCTTGGCTGTTACTTTGTAGTGATTGAGTAAGGTGGTTGTCGCTTCTAGCCCGGTCATGTTTGGCATGTGATGATCCATCAAGATCAAATCATACTGCTTATCTGTGGCCATAGTTACCGCGATAGCACCATCGGTGGCGTGATCGATTCTCTCATATCCCAGTTTATTGAGTAGTTTCGCCAATACGATGTAGTTGACCTTGTTGTCTTCAGCAATGAGTATCGAAATGTCTGAGCTGGATATGGGTGTGAGTTCATCATTTGCTTTAGGTCTGGTGTCTAGCAGTGTAACGGGGATTTGTAGGTCAATTTGGGTATGGCCATTCTTAGATAATCTGTGTTCCATATGGCCTAATAATGCGATTAACGCTTTTTCAATCACCCTGAATCCAGCGTTAATGCCTTGGTCGAACGTTCCCTGTGGCGATGTCTGATGTTTATTTAACGTCAGCTGTTTACTGATAAGTCCATTATCTTCAAATGTAAAACATACCAATAATTGTTGCTCATCGGCGTCAATGGCTAAACCACTTTCAAACCATAATGTGCCACCTCGTAATTGAGAAACTGCGCTGAGTACAAAAAAATCGATGATGGTATCGAGTAAATTCTCATCGACGAGTACATCACATTGATTCGGAATAGATAGAGTAGGTTCCAGTAGTAACCCATTGCCGCGCGCTAATGCTTGGATGGACTCTCTCTTATGAGACATATAAGAGGTGAGATTAAGTTGTTGGGGGCGAGGAGTAATGTGGTCATTGTCTAAGTGAGCAAGCTTGATGACATAGTTTAATGAAGCCTGTAAAAGTCTACTTGAGTGTGTGATTTGTTCTCCTAGGCGTTGAGCATCACTGAGCTGCTCACTCAACATAACTTTTTGCGCTAGTTTGTCCAAATCTTGTGCTGGTTTAGTTAACTCATTCGATATTAAGTGCATGAGCTGCGTTTTGGCTTGTGTAGCTTGATGAGATTGCTCTATTTTGGTCTCTAGTGCTCTTTCAAGTTGTTTTTGTTTGCTAACGTCTCTTAACGAGCAGATGAAATGACTGGTTTCGCCTTTGGTAGAGCGTGGGATTATCGAAATATCCACCCAGCAAGAGGAGCCATTTTTATGATACTGCAAAACTTGGACTTCGATTGTTTTGTGTTTATCAATCGCATCGGTTATCCGCTTCACCTCTTTAATATCCGTCTTGGGACCTTGAAGAAGCTGCGTAAACAATCTCCCTTTCACCTCTGATGTTTGATAGCCAAATAGCTCGCTGAATCTGCGATTGATTGAGGATATTGAACCATCTTTTGTGACGATCATAATCGCATCGGTCGTAAATTGATTAGCGGTATTATCGAACTCATTGCAATCTGATGTGGCACCTTGCCTCTGGTTAGACTCTTTGGCAGAACTGATGCGGATAGATATGAGGGCTATTACCCAGATCGCGCACAGGGTAATAAGTCGGTTAAACACTGCGAACCAGGCGTCATTGCCGTGTGGAGAAAGGTAATAACCAATGACGGTCAACAGAGTGCAAACGATAGCCCAAATTAAAGTGAAATTTGGGTTGTTACGAATGAGTGAAAGGACAATCACAATGACATAAGGAACAGCCATGGCGATACCAAGTGGCAAATGAAGATCGAAGACAAATAGGGTTGCGGCGATCAGGGTTAGGTATAGGCCCAAGTTTGAGCTAGTCAAATTAACACTCCACTTCATTGCACTCTCCTTAACCTGTCTTTGATTGATGTTGGTATTTATCAATCAAACGCTTAGCTTGATGGCTATTGACCATGAGCCGATTTATCACTTGCTGTAGGATTTCTGCTGCAGGCATTTGCTCTGCGTCAAGATCTTGTTCTACTTGCTCAATCAGTTTCGATATCTCAGACATTCCAAATTGAAGCGAAATGCCTTTGATGGCTTGAATAATGGGGCCGAGTTCTTCTGGCTTTGAGTGAGTGAATACCTCTATCAGTGCATCGATTTTAATCTCTAGATCATGTTCAAGTGACTGCAAACAATCAATTTTGTCTTGGTATGCAAGGTTGAGGTCAGTTAAAAGCTGGCTTCGAGAAAGCTCTTCTTCTGTCATTGGAAGTTTATCTTTAGAATATCGCACCAGACGTGTGACATTAGCTGGAAGGGACGAGGTACTATCGTGCCCGCTATCATCTCGATTCGCTTGAAATTGCGCTTCAAACTGATAAATCGCATTTTGTAAGCTGTTTTTTTGTAAGGGCTTGGTTAATACAAAGTTTGCACCACATTCGATAAACTCGTCGTGTGCTTCTTTAAACACATCGGCGGTACAAGCGAAGATAACCGTTTTAAGTTTCAGCTTGTTTCGGATGTTTTGAATCGCTTCGATACCGTTCATTTTGGGCATGTGATTATCCATGATTATCAAATCATAGGATTGATTTTTGAGTTTATCTAACGCTTGAAGCCCGTCATATGCGTTCTCAACATCAAGGTTTAGCGACTCGCAAAACTTCTTGATAACCATAGCGTTAATTTTGTTATCTTCTACAAGTAGCACTGAAAAATCCTTAAGTGCTAATCCGTGAGCTTCCTTAATTGTGGCATCCTCTTGATGCGCTTTTTCCTCTAGTTCAAATGGTATGGTAACAGTAAATTGGGTGCCGACATTCGGCTGACTAAATACGGAGATGCTCCCTCCCATTAACTCAACCAGTTGCTTGACAATAGATAGACCTAACCCTGTGCCGCCAAATTTACGTGTCGTAGAGAGCTCAGCCTGCTCAAAGGCAGAAAAGATACTGTCGATTTTGTCTTCTGCAATCCCTATCCCTGTATCTGTCACAAGCATTTGAATAGCGCGAGGGGAGGTATCTTGAATATCGAACTCGAGTTCGACTTTACCTGTTTCAGTAAATTTGATCGCATTCCCAGCAAGGTTAAATAGTATTTGGCGAGTTCTAGCTTGATCACCAATAAGCTGAATGTTTGTCGGTACACGATTTGTGATGCACAGTTGAATGCCCTTACTTTCAGCAAGGGAGGTGAGCGTTTTATCAAGGTGAACAATGAGGTCGGGAATAGTAAATGGACTACTTTCAAGCTCCATCTTACCTTGTTCAACTTTTGAGAAGTCGAGAATGTCGTTTAATATAGTGACAAGGTGCTGACCTGAATCCATGATCAACTGAGCTTGTTTTCTTGTCTCAATCTCATGAGAGTCGTCCTTAATGATTTGTGCGATGCCCAATACACCGTTCATTGGTGTTCGCAGCTCATGACTCATCGTCGCTAGGAATAAAGATTTAGCATTGTTGGCTTTTTCTGCCTTATCGGCGGCGAGTTGGTAAGCTTGAGTGTTTGCTTTTAGTTCGTAGTAGCGCCAAACCACGATACTGATGAACAGTGCAAATAGCAGCACGACAAGAGCAATCGTAAGGTTTGCAATCACCTCGTTGAGGTGATCTTGTAAATTGATGAAGCGATGCTCGATATCATCAAGGTAAGCAATGTGTCCTGGAGACAACGTTTTGGAGATGAGCTGCTGATGTTGCTGATTTATCTCATTGAAGGTTTGCGCGAGTATCAATTGGTCATTAGAGGACGAGACATCCGACGGTGCTCCCGTCGTTTGTGAATCACTTGACGTTTCATTAATACCAAGGTTTTTCTCTAGCGAAGAGATGTTAGAGAGCATGGCCTCCAACAAATGACTTTTCGTATCTTGCGTCGATGCATTAGTCAATAGATTGGTGAGGGATTGTAGAATGAACTGACGAGCTACAGTATGCCCAACAATATGATCCAGTTGATCAATGGTTTCCACTGTTCGAAAGTAGAAGCTGTCCAACAATGCTTTTGTTTCTAATCCGTCAAACAGTATGGAATGAATTTTAGCGTTTGTGGAGGTGCGGTAGAACTGTTGAAGGTCTCTTTCAATCCGTACTAAACTGGCGGAAATCTCATAGGGATTGGAAACCCCATTTATTGTGCTGCTGGCTATGATGTCTCTTTTTTCTAGTACTTTGTGCCCGATCTCGCGCGTAACTTCTCCATAATGAGTGACCTTGTTATATTCTGTATACGCCAAAACGATATAACTGACGAGCCCAACGAACATTGAAGCAAAAAATAGTGATAGGAGTTTGAATTTATTCATTCTCGAATGCCTCTAAAATGGATGGGCGTTGTCCGGTGAGGGTTTCAAGAAAAGCTTTCAAATGCTTAACCGTATCATCTTCAAATGTTTTACCAAGTTGGCTCTCACCCATGATTTTGATCGCTTCTTCTAAAGAGTGTGTTTGCCCGTCATGAAAGTAGGGGGCTGTGATTGCGACATTGTGTAAGCTAGCGACTCTAAATAAGTGTTTATCCATTTCTTTTCCGGTAGACATAAAACGCCCCTGATCTTCACTGCGCTCTTGCCCTGTCTTTGTCAATCCAAAATAGCCGAATCGCATTACCATCCCTCCACCAATGTTGGTGCCTTGGTGGCAGCGTATACAGCCCTCTTCTTGAAATGCATACCACCCTTTCTTGGCACTTTCTCCGATAGCTTCCTCATTACCTTGGATATAGCTATCAAATGGAGAGTTTGGGGTGGTGAGGGCTCTCATGAACTCGACCAGACTGGCCTTGATAGATTGTTCGTTGATTTCTAAGTCTAACTGACTAAATAATGGCTGATACTGTGGTGTTTGAGAGACATATTGGGTAATTGAAGGCCAGTTTGAGTCCATTTCTACTGTGTTGTGAATTGGACCATCAATTTGCGATTCAAGAGTATTGGCACGACCATCCCAAAAAAATCGATAGTTGTAGGCGGCATTAAAAACGGTCAGCGAATTACGCGTACCGACCCCGTTCACCCCGATAGAAACAGCGTTGGTCTCTGCACCATTGGATTGTAAATCATGGCAGCTTTCACAACTGATATTCTTGTTTGACGATAGGTTAGGGTCTCTAAACAGCAACCATCCCACCTTAGCGAGCGCTCTATCGATTTCTATATCACTTGGTATGGGAGTTACCTTTTGCTGAGAAAAGAACGTTTTGGCTCCAGAATCAGAGGAAGATTCGGTGGTTATCTGATGGTGTTGATTGTGACCTTCACTATCACCGTGAGCAGAGAAATGTATGTGCTCTGTTCGAAAAACAGCGTCGTAAACTAATACTGTGGCAGAAATGGTGGCGACACAAACACTTAGTCCAACGAGATAAGGGTTCTTCATAATATTAGTTCCATCTAATAATGGTCGAACAAACGATAATCATGTTAGAGAAACTGATTTTTCGATTACATTAGTCGAACTGAGATGATCTTGTTGGTTTATCTCGACGTATAAATCAGGTTGTCTAAATACAAATTTAGTTTCATATGTGTGTGCTTGCAAGGTGTGTTAAGTGGTCTGTTAGGAATGCAGTACTTTTTTCAACAGCTTTGTGTGTTTTGGTTTTAGCGATTTACGTTGTAATAAAGACGGAATGAGTGTGTGGTGTGATCTTTTTACTGAACACGTACGTAAAACGGCGCACTTTATTTGGCTGCAACTTCTGTCGAAATAATAAATTAATTAATAGTTTAAATAACCTCGCTATTGGTTGATTTTTGAACTATACGTTTGAGGGCAGGAAGCAACAACTGATAAAGAGGTTTCTATGACAACGAAATATGGTGTGAAACGCGGGCTAGCGGTATTAAGTTCTGCATTGTTAGCTGCGACATCTACTATGGCGGCTGAAAAGCCTAATATATTAGTCATCTGGGGGGATGATATCGGTCAATCCAATGTTAGTGCGTACACATTCGGCCTGATGGGATACAAAACTCCCAATATCGATAGCATCGCCAAAGAGGGTATGATGTTTACCGATTATTACGCAGAACAGTCTTGTACCGCTGGACGTTCAACCTTTATCACTGGACAGAGTGTCCTCCGGACAGGCCTGAGTAAAGTAGGCTTGCCGGGCGCGGAGATAGGTCTGCAAGCAGAGGACGCAACTATTGCAGAGCTACTCAAGCCGATGGGTTACATGACTGGCCAATTTGGTAAAAACCATCTCGGTGACAAAGACGAATTTCTTCCAACAGCGCACGGGTTTGATGAATTTTTTGGTAACCTCTATCACCTGAACGCTGAAGAAGAGCCGGAAAATGAAAATTACCCCAAAGATCCAGAGTTTCGTAAGAAGTTTGGTCCACGTGGGGTGATTAAATCGTTCGCTGATGGCAAAATTGAAGATACCGGCCCTCTGACACGCAAGCGTATGGAGACGGTTGATGAAGAGACGTTAGACGCGGCACTCGACTTTATGGACAGAGCGGTTAAAGCGGACAAACCTTTCTTCGTTTGGTGGAATGCGACACGCATGCACTTTAGAACGCATGTACAGCCAGACAGCAAAGGTGCGACTGGCATCAGTGACTACGCTGACGGCATGGTAGAACACGATAGACATGTCGGTCAGTTGCTGAAACAAGTGGATGACCTAGGCATTAAAGATAACACTATTGTGTTCTATTCTACAGATAATGGCCCTCATATGAACTCGTGGCCAGATGCCGGTACGACGCCATTCCGCGGTGAGAAAAACACTAACTGGGAAGGTGCATACCGTGTTCCAGCCATGGTCCGTTGGCCGGGTAAGATCGAGCCGGGAACCGTTTCTAATGACATCATGCATCATATGGATTGGATGCCAACTTTCCTCGCAGCAGCGGGTGACGATAAAATTAAAGAGAAGCTGTTAAAAGGGCACACCGCCGGTGATAAAACATTTAAGCTTCACCTAGATGGTTATAATTTCCTGCCTTACTTAACGGGCAAAGAGGAAAAAAGCCCTCGTAACGAGATTTTCTACTTTACTGATGATGGTGACTTAGCAGCACTTCGTTACAACCAATGGAAAGCGGTGTTCATGGAGCAGCGTGCGACAGGAACGATGCAAATTTGGGCAGAACCGTTTGTAACGTTACGTGTACCTAAATTATTTAACTTACGAATGGATCCGTACGAAAACGCTGATATCACTTCCAACACTTATTATGACTGGCTGATAGATCATGCGTACATGTTTGTTCCAGCGCAAGCGTACGTGGGTAAATTCTTAGAAACCTTCGCAGAATTTCCACCACGTCAAAAAGCAGCGAGTTTTAGTTTAGATCAGGTTATGGAGAAGCTTCAGCAGCCTCATAACAAGTAGTTTGGCTTTAACCTAACGCATGAAAAGAGCTCTCAGGAGCTCTTTTTTATGTGCGTATTTGTGAGTAAGTGCGTGTCCTCTACGTGAATTGTTTTTCTCGAGATTCTAATCACTAAATAATTGTAAAATCGTTGTTTTTATGTCTAATCTTATTGAGTATGAGGATGGTTAAAACAAGGAATGTTATGCCTACATTGTTGTGCTCACTGTCGAACGGATTGAAGCCGCCGCACGCTATAGTATTGTCCGCAATTTTCATCATATTCAGTTTCAGTGTTTACGCTAATCAACAAGCGTTGCTTCCTATGAGCGATGAGGCTGCTAGCGTCGAGCATAAAATGACAAACGTCAGCTCAAAGGCCACTTATGTGGGTTCTGAAGCTTGTATTGATTGCCATGCAGATCAAGTTGAGGCATGGCAAGGCTCTCATCATGACATGGCGATGAAACATGCAGATAAAATGTCTGTTTTGGGTGACTTTGATGATGCTCGTGTCATACATGAGGGAAAAGAGAATCGTTTTTTTCAAAAAGGGAAGGAATACTGGGTCAATATCGAAGGGCCTGATGGTCAGTTTCACGATTATAAAATCAGCTATACCTTCGCTTTCGAGCCACTTCAGCAATATATGGTGGAATTTGATGATGGTCGAGTGCAGCTGATTCCTTTCGCATGGGATTCCCGATCTAGTCAAGAGGGCGGCCAACGCTGGTTTCATCTTTACCCAGACACCACCAACACAGATGAATTTTACTGGACCAACAGCGGCCAGAACTGGAATTTCATGTGCGCCGATTGCCACTCAACCAACCTACAGAAAAACTACGACGCAGAGCTGAATCGTTATCAAACCACTTGGTCAGAAATCAATGTCGGATGTGAGGCTTGTCATGGGCCTGCAAGTGACCATATTGACATGGCGAAAAAATCAGAAAGTGGGGAGGCGCAATCAATCGGTGTTTCTTTTGATGCTGTCAGTCATTACGGTTTTGACCGGGACCTATCGCAAGCGGTTAAAGAGTGGGTATATCAAGAAGGAAATACAACACTTCAACCTAAAGATATTATTCATACCAATCAAGTACAGACCTGCGCGCAGTGCCACAGCCGCCGCACACAACTCAATGAAACGGGCGACCACGTTAAGGGCTCTTTCTTTGACAAGTATCGATTAAGTTTGATCTCGCCCGAACTCTACTACCATGATGGTCAGATCTACGATGAAGACTATGTTTATGGCTCGTTTTTACAGTCGGCGATGGCTGAGAAAGGCGTGACTTGTACCAATTGTCATGATCCTCATACGGCTCAATTAAAGATCGCTGAAGAAGCGGTATGTAGTCAATGTCATGTCGCCTCCGAGTACACCCCGGAAAAACACACTTTCCATCAAGTGGGTACTGAGGCGTCGAAATGTACAACCTGTCATATGCCAGAAACAACCTACATGCAGGTAGATCCAAGACGAGATCACAGCTGGCATGTGCCACGCCCTGATATCAGCCAACACATTGATACGCCTAATGTATGTACTAGCTGTCATGAGGATAAAACAGACCAATGGGCTGATGCTCAAATAGGTCAGTGGTTCCCAGATTCCAAGTATCGCAACCAACAACACTTTGCCGTGGCTTTTTATGCCGATGCGATAGGACATCGAGGCGCAGTGGATGCTCTGGCTTATTCCGCGCAAGACTCAAGCCTGAGCGACATTATTCGTGCTTCAAGTCTCGAGCGTATGGCTGGTAACACGGGTCAAAACACGCTGATTTCATTAGCTAGAGCAGTGAAGCATGACAACGAGATGATTCGTTTGGGGGCAGTTGCGGGATCGTCAGGTTACGAGTTCAGTGATCGCTGGCAGATACTCGAGCCTCTATTAAATGATTCTGTACTCTCGGTACGAAGCGAAGCTGCAGGTGCTCTAGTTCGTTATTGGCGAGAAATGAACCCGTTACAGAAAGATATGATTAAGCCAGCCTTGGCTGAGTATATAGAGATTCAAGAGTTTAATGCCGACAGAGGTTTTGGTCGTACTAATTTAGGCAATGTGTATCGAGATCTTGGTCAGTACGATAGAGCGATTGAATACTACCAAGGAGCAATAAAAATAGAGCCTTATTTTGAGAACAGTTACGCCAACTTAGCAGACTTATACCGTGCCCTTGGCGATGAGCCTAAGGTGTTGGTGACCCTGAAACAAGGGATTGAAGCGCAACCTAAATCAAGTGTACTGCTATACAGTGCAGGCTTAGCTTCACTCAGAGCTAAGGATTATGTTCAGGCGAGACTATATCTTAAGCAAGCGGCTGAAATGGCCGACACCAATCCGCAGTATTGGTATGTCTATGGTCTATCATTAGAGCAGGTTGATGTAATCGCGAGTGCTAAAGCGTTACAGCGCGCTTATACAGCGAGTCGTAACCCACAGCATCTCTACGCACAGTGTGAAATTCTGGCACGTAATTCAGCGCAATTGGGCGTGAAACCAGAGTTCAATCGTTGTGTTAAGCAGCTAGAGAAAATCGCACCGCCTGAAGCTGTCAATCAGCTGAAAAGAGTGATCAAATGAAAGCACGCAAACGTATAAGACGTTTTGACCAAAATAAAAAAGTAACTATTGCTTCTACCAGAAACTATTACTTCTGACAGAAATAGTTACGGCGCTTGTGAGTAGGATGTACACAGCATATCGAATTGATAAGGATGACCTATGAACCACGCACAGCAAGCGATAAATCAACTCATAGAACAAACTGAAAAAAGTGTTATCGGCCAGAGCCACGTAGTTAGAGCTTTGGTGATTGGCTTACTCACCAACGGGCATGTTCTGTTGGAAGGTTTACCTGGAACCGCAAAAACACGTTCAGTGAAGTCTCTCTCGAATTTGCTGAACGCGAGCTTTGGTCGTATCCAATTCACTCCCGACCTCCTGCCTTCTGATGTGACTGGTACAGAGGTCTATCAAGAGGTGGAAGGTAAACCTCAATTACATTTTCAAGCTGGTCCTATCTTTAACAGCATTGTTTTGGCTGACGAAGTGAATCGTGCGCCCGCGAAAGTGCAAGCGGCACTTCTCGAAGCCATGGCAGAGGGAACGATCACTGTCGGTGGTCAAACCCATGTATTGCCTGAACTTTTCATGGTGCTGGCAACCCAAAACCCAGTTGAGCAAGAGGGTACATACCCGTTACCTGAAGCGCAAATGGACCGTTTCATTATGAAAGTCACGGTTGATTACCCTGAAGATGCCGCTGAGCGTGACATAATTCGATTGGTGAGAAGTGAAGAGCTAGGGAGTGAAACTAGCACGGAGCTAGTTACACCTCAAAATATTGAACCAGGTCTAGTGATAGAGGCACGCCGTCAATTACCTGATATCGCTGTCTCCGAACTCGTCGAAGATTATATTGTTGCTCTCGTTATGGCGACGCGAAAACCTGAACGTTACAGCGAGTCGAATCTACCAAAATGGTTAGAAATCGGTGCGAGCCCACGGGCTTCTATTGCTCTTGATAAATGCGCAAGAGCCTATGCATGGCTTCAAGGGCGTGACCACGTCACAATTGATGATGTGCGCGCGATGGTTCCAACCGTATTGGGGCATCGTTTCTCTCTCTCTTACGATGCGTTGGCAGATGGTGTCGACCACCAAAGAGTAATCGAAGAGTTGCTTGACGCAGTAGAGATTGGTTAAGCGGGAGGCGTTATGGCTAAGCCAACTCAAGCGCCACAGTCACAAGGGTTAGATCCTCGGCTGTACTGCGATTATTCAAAGCTCGTTCGGTTACAGGCTCAAGCCGAGTCGTTTACCTTATTGCCACACTTGAAGGCCGGCAGTGTGCTGTCTGGTCGTCATAACTCCTTGTTTCGTGGGCGCGGTCTTAATTTTGAAGAGCTAAGGCACTACCAATTAGGCGACGACATTCGAAATCTGGATTGGAAAGTGACAATGCGTACCGGTAAGCCACATGTTCGTAGTTATACCGAAGAGAAAGACCGTAATGTGATGATCTGCGTAGATCAACGCAGTTCGATGTTTTTTGCTTCTCAATCCGTGATGAAGTCAGTGGTTGCAGCGGAACTTGCAGCAATCTGTGGTTGGCGAGTGCTCAAAGATGGCGACCGCGTTGGTTATCTTATCGCATCACATCAAGCTCTATTTCACAGTAAGGCGCAAAGGTCTCAAAATGACTTACTTTCCCAATTAAAACTTCTGGCCAAGGCTAACCAGCGTTTAGATGTGGCTTCTCAAGATAGTAATGATGTGACGTTCAGTCGTTGGATTGAGCGCATTAAACGTATGGGGCTTAAGCAATCTACTCTTGTTTTCATTAGTGATTGGCGGGATTGTGAAGAGCATCATCTCGATCGTTTGAAACAGCTGCAACAGCATAATGACGTTCTGGCAATAATGATCAGTGATCCTCTAGAACAAGCTCTTCCCCATACACTTGCAGATGCAAAATGGGTGGTGGGTGATGGTCGATACCAGCTTAACCTCGACAGCCAAAGTAAAGTGGCGGCGGCTAGCGAAAGCTTGGCGCAAAAAGCAGCGTTTCAGAAACAGTCATTAGCCAAATTAATGGCGATTAAGCATCTGCCATATATCGAAGTTGATACCTCGGGGCAACACGTGTCCCAATTCCAAAAGCTGGTGGGAGGTCGCTAATGTCAGTCGAACACACACCACCAAGTAGCTACATATTACGCGATATTCAAGAGGTCGCGATACCCGAGAGCGTCAGCTGGCTACCTCAAACTATAGGATGGAAGGTTCTGGGTGTTGCGCTCATCATCGCGTTTGCATACGCTGCTTATCGTTACGTTTGTTATCGTTGGCAAAACCGCTACCGTCAAGAAGCGTTAGACGTACTCGGACAGTTAGATCCTTCAGATAAAGGCTCGGCTAAGCGTGTTTTTGAAGTCCTGAAATCAGTCCTTCGTTACCTGAATGCCCGCAGTGCGAGTATTCATGGTGAAGGTGTATTAGTCATGCTTGATGACTATCTCCCTCATAATTCATCGACTATGTTCCAAGACAACGCGTCTAAAATCTGGATAGACAGCTTAATTAACCCAAGCGTCAATCTGACATTTGAACAACGTGTTGAGGTCATTGAGAAAGCGATGACCTGGGTGACAGCGCATCAATACCAGGGTTCAGAGAAACCTCAGGAGGCGCCACGTGCTTGATCTAATTTCACCTAGCTTTGAATTTGAGCATCCACTTTGGTTAGTGATACTTCCGCTACCGTTTCTTGTCTACTTTGCTGTTCCCGCCTATCGAACAAAGCAGGTGGCGATTAAAGTTCCTTTCTTTCGAGACTTGATTGAAGCCATTGGTGAGACTCCGTCTGAAGGAGCGAGTCAATTAACAGCTAGCTGGTGGCAGCGAACTACACTAGTTGTTAGCTGGATATTGGTCGTTTGCGCTTTGGCAAAACCAACTATTCTCGGAGAACCGCAAACTCGCGAACAGTTTGGTCGTGATGTGATGGTAGTTGTCGATTTGTCTGGCTCTATGGCTGAAGCCGATTTCACCTCGAAAGCAGGGGAGACAATCTCGCGTCTTGATGCAACCAAAGAGGTGCTAGCTGACTTTGCGAAAACGCGTGAGGGCGATCGTTTGGGGTTGATCTTATTTGGTGATGCCGCGTTCGTTCAAACGCCCTTTACTGCAGACCAAGGTGTGTGGCTAGAACTGCTTAACCAGACGGATGTTGCTATGGCGGGGCAGAGTACCCATTTGGGCGATGCGATCGGTCTAGCGATTAAAGTTTTCGAGCAGAGCCATAACCAACGCAATGCTCTGAATGCCCAAGAGCCTGATAAAGAGCGAGAAAAAGTAGCGATAGTGCTGACAGATGGCAATGACACGGGCAGCTTCGTAGAGCCCATTGATGCCGCTAAGGTGGCTAAAGCTAAAGGCGTACGTATCTATGTTATCGCAATGGGCGATCCGCAAACCGTCGGCGAAGTAGCACTGGATATGGAGACTATTCGTCGTATCGCCGAAGAGTCAGGAGGAAGTGCGTTTGAAGCGTTGAATCGAGATGAACTTCAAGGAGCTTACGCTAAAATAGGTGAGCTAGAACCTCAGATCTATGAGAGCACCAGCTATCGTCCCAAAAAGACCATTCATCATCACCTAATGGCAATCGTTGTTGTTATGTATTTGGTTGCTTTCAGCTCTGCGACAATACGTCGCCGAAAACTCTTGAGAAGTACCAAAACACCTTTGGCCTCAGAGCAAAAGCAAGGAGAACAGAATGTTTGATTCTCTCGTTTTGCAACAAGTGTTTACTCAATTTCATTTTATTCGCCCATTGTGGCTACTCGCTTTCATTCCAATGTTCTTCTTACTTTGGTTGCGTTGGCGTGAAGAGACAAAACCTAGCTGGAAAGATGTGTTGCCTGAGCATCTACGCAACGCTCTCACCATCGGAGAGCGAGGTTGGCGCAAACAGTTGCCTTTGAAGCTACTAGTGGTGATCGTCACCATCGCGATATTGATTTGTGCAGGCCCAACGTGGCAAAGAGAAGCTTCACCTTTTGGTGAAGACAAAGCCTCTATGTTGGTTGTGCTTGATAACAGCGAAACTATGCTTCTCAAAGATCTGCCTCCTAGTCGCTTGGAGCGCTCAAAGCAGAAGATTCGCGATTTATTAGCTGCACGTAATGGCGGTAACACAGGGTTAGTTGTTTACTCAGGCAGTGCACATGTTGCGATGCCAGTGACGCAAGACAGCAAAGTATTCGAGCCCTTCTTAGCCGCGATTACGCCTGAGATTATGCCAGCAGCAGGAAAAGTTGCTGAAACAGCTTTGCCGCTCATTGACCAACAACTGAACCGAGAACCGGGCTCGACTGTGCTGTTGGTGACCGATGGTGTTAATCCAGCAACCATTAAAGCCTACGAAACGTTTTTTAACGATACGCCTTATCAACTGTTGATTTTGGCGGCAGGAAGTCGCGACATTGTGAGTGATAACCCAGTGGACTTTAGCGTGTTGAATGATCTTGCAAGTGCGACGGGCGGGCGAGTTATCGAAATCACTGTCGACGATGCTGACATTCAAGCGCTCAATCGTGCTGTTGAACGCAACATGCAGCTCAATGGTGAATCAGCAATGCCGTGGAAAGACATGGGGTATGGGTTACTGTTTCCAATCGCACTCATCATGTTGTTATGGTTCCGCAAGGGTTGGCTAGTGCAATGGTGTGTAGCCGTTGTGTTGGTTACAGGATCTTTGTACTCCAACCCGACGGTGGCAGAGCCTGTCAAGTTAACGGCGGAAAAGCCAGTGCAAATTGAAAAAATCACAACGTGGGATAAAGCCTCTCAGTGGTGGTGGGATTTATGGTTGACGCCCGACCAGCAAGGGCAACGTCTACTTAACCAGCAAGAGTACCTTGAGGCGGCGAAGCACTTCCAAGACCCGTTACACAAAGGTGTCGCATACTACTACGCCAGTGAATTCAAGCTTGCCCATAGTGCATTCTTACAAACCAAGACAGATTTAGGTGTTTATTACTCAGCGACAGCGCTGGCACGTCAAAGAGAATATTTGGCTGCTCGTGATTTATTGAAGGATCTGTTGGAGAAGCCAGACCTAGATAGTGAACTTGCCGTAAAGGTTGAACACAATCTTGCGGTATTCAACAGGATAGTTGAAGAGGTGAATCGCATGAGTGAGAGCCAAGCAGGCACGACAGAAGGGCCAGAAGAGTCGTTCGAACTTGATGAAGATAAACCAAGGACCGGTGACGGTGCAGAAGAAGAAACCGTTGCAGAACTGATGCTAAAAGAGACACTGAACGCCAATGAGATACTTGGTAGTCCAGAACTGGCTGACAAATGGTTGAAAAGAGTCGAGGCGGATCCGAAGTTTTTCCTAAAAGCTAAGTTTCAGCTCCAGTTAAAACAACCACAAACCGACGTAGAGCAGGAGAGTGACAATGAGTAAACCTCTACTTCAAAGAATGAACCATGTCTTGTGCTGTTGTCGCAACTTGTTGGCTGTTACCGCTGTTTTTATCGTTAGCACACTATCTCATTCGGTTATGGCTGATGATCTCAATGACCTGTACAAGGAAGGAAAAGTTGAACTCATTGCATGGGTAGGAGAACAACCATCTACATCAACGAAAAGTGAACTCAAGAAGGACTTACCAGTCTTCAGTGTCAATGAACAGGTTGTATTGACGATTGAAGTCGCTACGCCGCGTTGGTTCACAGGTGGTACTCGTATTGGTAACGTAGAGGTAGCGGATGTTATTGCAAAGCAAAGGAACACACTCGCCACTAACTATACGGCACGTAAAAATGGTGAAACGTGGTCAAGGCAGCGTTGGGAAATCACTTTGTACCCGCAAAAGAGCGGAGATTATGTGATACCGCGTCTACCGGTTCGTGTACAAGTGTCCGGTGACGATGGCGAGAAAGTGAGTGGAACGCTCTATACCCAACCGATCAAATTCAAAACACAGTTGCCTTCGGGTTTACTCACCGATGACACTCCTTGGTTTAGTGCGACCAGTGTTGATGTTGAACAGCAGTGGCAACAGTCTAATGAGAATTTAAAGGTTGGTGATGCGATCACGAGAACCGTTACTATCAAGGCAAAAGACAGCCTATCGGTACTGCTACCTAACTTGTTGAAAAATGAATCAACGACTCAATACCAGGCGTACCCTCAACCGCATAAATTAGATGATACGCAAGAGCGTGGGGATTACCGTTCAGAGCGAATTGAAGAGTCGGTATATGTTATCCAACAAGGTGGAGATTTTACGTTACCTGAGTTGACCTTCCAGTGGTGGAATACTAAAGACAAACAGCTAGAAACGGTTGTGATGGAATCCGCTTCATTTAGTGCTAAACACACCCTGAAGTCATTTGTTAAAGCGTACTCAACAGCCATGATCGTCGCTGCTTTGTTTCTCGCAATTCTAGTTATGATTGTGCTAACGGCGAGACGTTACTACCAAACACATCCAACACCAAGATGGTTAGCATTCCGTCGGGTTGTAAAAGCGGGCAACTGGCCGAAGATTCGCGGGTTTGTTTATCGAGAGCTCAGAGATAATTCGTCACTGCTGGAGCTTAATAAGTGCGCTGATACTGAAGATTGGTCAGACGTAAATTCTGCATTTCAAAAAGGCAGCCAAGAGACTCACATTTTGCAGCGAGTTTGGAAGGTGGTGATTGAAACCAACAACCACAATGGCCCTAACGCCAGCCATAATCCGCAGCCTTGGTGGAGAAAACATTTCCCTAAAGCGCTACCAGATCTGGACCGAAAATCACGATAGCGTCTTTTAAGGTATTACGCCAAATAAGTAGACGCAACCGCGTCTACTCTGTGACTTCCGGCAGAACGTTCCCCACAGACCCACTTGGTTGAGTAATGCCAAGTTTGTTTGATAATGTCGGGGCAATGTCATATGGAGTAATACTACGCGAGACTTTTTTACCTTCCACATCGTAACCGGCAAAGATTACGGGTACATGAGTATCGTAACGCCAAGGTGAGCCGTGTGTAGACGCGATTTGTAACCCCTCCATATCGTTAATGTAGCTGCGAGGCGCAAATACAATGTAAACATCACCAGAGCGTGCGGGGTGGTAGTTGTTTTTAATCAGATTCATGACGTGGGTATTTGGTACGCGGTTCTCCGCGATATCCGTGCTCGAGACGGCATAAGCTACCCCTTCAATTTTCGATACCTCATCAGCGATCACTGCTTGCACAGCGGATAAATCCACTTTTTTCTCTTTTATTAGATCGTGATTGAGATACACGTATGGCTGAGCATAGAGACGAATTGCATCTTTACCTAACCCAAACTCGTCTTTCAGCCGTTTTTCTACCCCTGCAGATAGCAGCGTGTCTTTATTAAAGTACTGTGCTTGGGTAAAACCGAGAGCGTTCACAGCTGGTGAAGATTCCGGAACTCCATGATCTGCCGAGAGTACGATAAGGGTGTTCTCTAATCCTACAAAATTATCGATGTTCTTAAGGAATTTTGCGAGTGTCTTGTCTAATCGAATCAGGTTGTCTTCAGCTTCTAGGCTTTCTGGACCGTAAAGGTGGATAACATAATCGTTCGAAGAAAAACTCACTGACAGATAATCTGTCACACTCCCTTGTCCAAGTTTCTCTTGCATAAGAAGGGTGCTGGCAAAGTCCTCTGTGATCTCATCACCGGCGGGGCTGACGGTAAGCATAGTGCTGTAATACTTGTAACTAGCAGGTCCATAAGGGTGAGGGAAAGTACGTTGGAAGCCAGCCAATTCAACTTTATGATCTGGGTTATGCTCTTCTAAAGTGTAGGCATCTCTTGGGAGCGACAATTCCCATTTTTGCTTTGAGTATCGACTAGGGATTGCCTTTTCATTCCAACGCTCAACCCAAGCGGGATACTCATCATAATAATAGTTACTGGTAACAAACTCAGATTGTGCTTTGGAAAACCAAAATGCTTTACCGCTATGGCCTGCAAGAGAAATGGCACCGCGGTCTTTAACGGACACGGCAAATATCTTAGATTGACCACTATTTGAGACAGTGAGTTCGTCACTAAAGGTCGTGGAAAGGATCGGCTCTGGTGAGCGTCCGTCACCACCTGCGGCTTTTTGCGTTGGGTCGATTTCAGTCTCTTTGTCTACACCAGCACCAGAAGTCAGCATGTTGTAATTTGCGTCTTCAACGTTGTAGACCAATCGTTCTTGGCTTCGATCGTACCAAACGTTACCGACCATGCCATGCACACTGGGCGGAGCACCTGTTGCCAACGAGACGTGACCCACAATGGTCTCGGTATTACCATGTTGATAGTGGGCATTAGTGAAGTAGATACCGTCTTCCATTAAGTAGCGAAAGCCACCGTCACCAAAGTTGTGCTGATATCTTTCTAGAAGATCTGCACGAAGCCCGTCGACGGTTATTTGGAGCACCAGGTTAGGTCTATTTTCTAAAGCAAACGTAGGTGAAGAGCAGACAAGCGCGAGAGCGAGCCCAGACAGTTTCGTGTATTGCATGGCATCCCCTTGGATGGTTATTTTGACCGACTTTTTAAAGGTAGTAGCAAATTCAATATAGTTGCAAGCTGTGAGAATTCACTGGCTCTTTACTGCTCATCACCATCTTAGAAAACAAAGTTAAGCATGATGGTGTAAAGCAATGCATCCTCGTCAGTGGGGGCATCAATAAAGGATCCGGAACCTCTCCGTACTTCAAAGTACTGAACTTCGCCATTGAGTGACACGTTAGGTAGCACATCGTAATCGACACCTAGGGTATAGCTATTTCCCACTAGGTGTTCATGGTCATTAAATTGCGCACCGTAAACCGTGTAAGGGGTGAACAAACCTAAGTGATAACCAAAGCTGGTATAGAAAGATGATGAAAAGTCATTGGTTTGGGCTTCTGCTGCAACGACCGCGCTGCCCACCTCATATTCAGCGCCCAACGAAAACAATTGGATGTGTTGATTGTCATCCGTAGGTTGGGTGCCAATACCTGCAATTGTTAACTGTTGGTCGTAGTTAGAATCTAAATATGCAGCGTTCCAGCGGTAGTTATCACCACTAATGACCATGTTGATACCAAGCATCCTATTGGTCGTAAATTTAATATCGGTTGTACTGTCAAACTCAACATCGTTTTCATCATTGATTCCAAAAAATGGGGTTAACTGAAGGGTGGCTTCATCGCTTAGATCGTAGTTCCAAGAGACCTTGGCACCGTTAAACGCCGTTATTCCAAGAATGCTGTTGTAAACTTCTGTAGGTGGTCTCGCTGTCATATAGGCTTGACCGACGTAGTAGTATTCAGATGCAAGGAATAGCGGAAGACGAAGGCGACCAACACTGAATTCAAGATTATTGTATTCATAGCCGATGTAAGCCCACTCCAATGCTGGCTCACTCCAATCGTCCTGCGGTCGTTTCACGACTTGAACCGACGCTCTCAATGCACTGAGATAGTAATCAAGTTGAAGACCGAATGTAGTATCACAGTCGTAGCAGTTTTGATCTTTAAAACCACGATTGATCATTAAAAGCGTGTCATTGTCCGACTTTGCCCATGATGTAGAGCCAAAGCCACTCAAAGTAAGACTGTCTGTGAGTTCGATAACCGCAAAAGCAGGAGAAGCGAGAGCGCAACCTAATACTGACGTTACTATTTTTTTCATCGTTATTTCTCCGCGCGAATTACATAGAGCACATTGGCATCTTGAGGAATGGAATCTAATGGTGCATAACCGATACGGTTGGGCTTTTCGTTCAGCCAGCTGATTAGATTCTCCGGGTTTGGAGCATTGATTTCTTTGGGATGTCTGGCTTTACCAGAGAACGAAAGACTTGCCCAATGTGCATTCATCTGTGCGGTATTTTTACCTAACAGTAGTTGATAGAAATCTTGCCTTTCATTGGTGTTAGCCGGCCAATCAGAAAGCTCGACTCGTTTACCGTTTAAGCGTTTAGTTTTGCCTCTATAGAGCTTTCTTGCTTTGTTAATCGTTATCTCTTGAAACTCGGAGTCGAGAGAAAAGATAGCGTACTCACCGACGGCATGAGCTGGGCTTATCAATAATAAGCAAGCAAACAACCCAAGAATCACAGGTTTAACTGCTCGGAGGTGCAATTGAAACAGTGTATTTCTCCAGTTCATAGGGTTCTCCTAGCTCGTCGCACGTTCAATTTGATGGAACAATTTATCTTTTCGAACGGGTTTGGCTATATAACCATCCATACCTGAGTCGTAACACTTTTGGATATCGTCGTCGATGACGCTTGCCGTTAGAGCAATGATTGGCGTTTTATTAAGACCGAAATTTTGCTCATGTTCTCGGATCTCACGAGTTGCGGTGAAACCATCTTTCACTGGCATCATGCAATCCATCAAAATAACGTCGTAATTGTTGTCCTCGCGATACATGTCGACCGCAATCTGACCATTGTCTGCGATATCAAAAGTGTACCCTCCTTTTTTAAGCATCACCGACGCTACCTTCTGGTTAACGCGATTATCTTCCACTAAAAGGATTTTCTCTGACTTGGCGACAATGTTTTCTGTTTGTTCTGTTGATGTTGATGTTAACGTTGATTTTGGAGCCGCTGGTTTCTGAGTTTCAGTTTGTTTTGACTCTTGTATACGGGGATCTTTGGCGCTCATGATTGGGGTCACCGTTGCGCTATTGGTTGTCTCAGGTTTCGATTGCTGAGTAAGTGTGACAGGGGCACTCTCTTCAATTGCAGAGATGACTTTCTCTTTTAACATTTCAAATTTAAATGGCTTCGGAATGTAATCGTCCATACCGACGTCGAAACATCGTTGAATATCATCATCTATAACACTGGCTGTCAGTGCGATGATCGGTATATGACGTGGAGACTTAATCTCTTGTTCAATCCTGCGTATATTGGTGGTCGCCTCAAATCCATCCATAACCGGCATCATACAGTCCATCAAAATAGCGGCGTAGTTGGGGTTCGCTGTGTACATGTCAACGGCTTCTTGACCATTGTTGGCAAACTCGAAGGTATAACCGCTTTTGCCAACGTGTAAGCCAGCAATTTTTTGGTTTATTTTGTTGTCTTCAACGATCAATATCACTTGAGAAGCACACTGTTTCAAAGTTTGACTCTCGGAGCGTTCGGCTTGCCCTTGGTTGTCGCAATGCTCCAGTGCTTTGATTAACCTTAAACCAAGCAGAGGTTGTGATACTTGAGCTGTGATACTAGAACCTAAGTCGACGGGGTCACTTAGAAATGAACGGACAAGACAGATCTTCACACCTTGTGCGCTAGCGGCGTCTAAGGTCGATTTATGTTCACTGGCTTGAAGCTGCTCACCTTCAGCGAAGATGAGGGTTGTTGGTTTGGTTTTATCCACAGACTCTAACAGGTCTGGGATCTCGTGAGCTTCGCTAGATGATTTAGATAGGGTGAGTGAATAGAATTCTAAATCTTGCTTGATACGCTGTGTTAGACATGGGTTGCTACTGACTAAAACGATGTTCGAAGTAGCTGTGCTTGCTTTAGATTCTTCCACATCGACTGGGAGAACAAGGTCAAAGTAGAAGCAGCTTCCTTCTCCCTTTACAGAGCTGAGCTGGATTTTCCCCCCCATCAACTCAACGAGCTGAGTGCTGATAGCCAGGCCAAGCCCTGTGCCACCAAACTGACGAGTGGTTGAGTCATCTTCTTGTGCAAACGGTTCAAATATCTGCTTTTGTTGTTTCTCATCGATTCCGATACCGGTATCGCTTACAGAGAATCGTACTTTAATCGTGTGACTCTGTTCAGGTGCGGCAGTGTTTGGGTTGACTGGGATCGTGTTTTGATTAACAGAGTTATTATTTTCGTTACCAGAGTTAGTGTCGTCTAAGGTGTCAATGGACAGGGTTACAGCCCCTTCAGTGGTAAATTTCACTGCGTTGGACATAAAGTTCATTAGCACTTGTCGTAAGCGGTGGTCGTCGATCATAACGCGACTTGGTGTATTTGGACTGATGCTAACGTTGAGATCTATTTTTTTTGCTTTGGCTTTTGGCGCAACAATTGAGGCAATATCATATATTGACTCGCGGATAGAGGCTGAATGAGGACTTATAAGCAGCATACCCGATTCAATCTTCGAGAAATCTAGAATGTCATTGATAAGACTTAACAGTAGGTGAGACGAGGTATCAATAGTATCGACATAGTCTCGCTGTGTGGGTGTGAGTTCGGTATCGGATAAGATCTCCGAAATACCAATAACGCCATTAAGTGGTGTTCGGATTTCATGAGACATGTTGGCCAAGAAGCTGCTTTTTGCTTTGCTCGCTTGAATGGCATCGTCTTTTGCTTTCTCAGCATCTTCTTTTGCTAATGTTAGGCGTGCTTTGGCTTGCTCTCGCTCAATGGTTAATCGTTCGACTTGCTGTGCGAAAAGGCTCAACTCATCTTTACCTTTAACTAAATCGGATAAAGATGGACGCTGATGCCCATCTTCACTTTTCAAGAATTTTAAGATCAATTTCAGGTTATTCGTGACTTGGCGCGCTAGGCTGATGGTGAGTCCGATCACTATTGCTGCGAGCAGAGTAACCAGTCCAATAAACAAGGTTCTTTGCATCTCTGCATTACTGATTGCCAGCTCTACTTCGCTCTGAAACTCTTGTTTAATGATGTTTGATAGGTCTTGAAGAAGGTTCAACCTTGCACTCATCGCTATTAAACCGGTATTGATCTCTTCAGAGGACAGCTGATTGATGGATTGCGCGTTGAATAGGGCGCTTCTGATTTCTTGGCTCTGTATGAACACTTCATTGCGAAACACGTCGACCATCTGTGCCACTTGGTTCTCATTTGCGTTGAGGGTAATAAAACGCTCTAAGAAAAGTAGCTGCCTTTCGCCTAAAGTTTTTATCTGCTCTGCTAATTCTGGATCGTACTCTTGCTGGTTTTGAAAAATGTCGAGCAGTGAGGTGCTTAACTTAAACTCTTCGTTAGACCAAAATGAGAGCCACTCCAGTTGTTGGAGTGCGCTTAAGTGTTGTTGAATTTCGCGTTTAGTGACTGCAAAAGGTACGCGTTCGATGGATAATAAAAGTTGCTTATAGAGGTCACTTTGCCACTCGATCGCATCGAGTTTATCGAAGCTATCGGTGGACTCCATCGTCAATAGTGTTGCTTCGCTGAAGTCAGAAAGCAGCTGGTTGACTTCATTTGATTGCTCGCGAAATATGACCGGAGAAAGGGCTTTAAGCTCCTCTTTTACTTGAGCACTTTGAGCAACAAAACTGGTTGGATCCGGGGCAAGTGTGCTCCTATAAAGTATTGATATGTCTTGTAAATAGACAGCGAGTTTGTTGGCTCGCTCAAAGTCATGTAATTGTTCGGTTAAGAATAGTGCTTGTCTACCTGCAAGGAACAACAGCAAGGAGATAGGAAGTAGTACTAAGCCGAAGAGTTTATGTTTAACTGACAAATTATTCCATATTGTTTTTGTAGACATATAGGTTCCATCCAACTACACGCATATACAAACAGTAGGTTAAACTGACCAAATTGGAAACTTTATTTGACGAATTTTGAATGAAGTGTGGAACAGGTAACTATTTGAAGGAGGTATCAATTTAGGATTGGATTACGGCCTTTGGACTTGTACCAGAGCGCGACTAAAATAAGGGAGTTAGTGTTGATGTTTAAAGAGGAATTTATGCCGCCATTCGTGTACTTGCCCGCCGGTACACTGCGAAACTTTAGACTGCTATCTAGCACTTCTTGGTAAAGCAGATCACTAAACTCGTCATCAAACAAGACGCTGAAACCAAAACCTACTTTATTACTAAGAACTTGTGGGTTTTCAATAATTTTTCCTGATGGACTGACGCTTGTCCACGCCTTTCCGTAATAGTAGATATTATTGTAGGCAAACCAGGGGTTTTTGTTCATTGCGTCTTCTGCGTACGCACTGATGACGCCAGTCTCTTTCCATTTTTTCTTATGTAGCTCATAGAAGGGGACTAACTGACTCCAACTAGGGTCGCGTTGATACTCAATACTTGCGAGAACATAGGGGTCACTCGTTAAGAAAGGGACGTTGCGGGAGTCAATCTGAATATTGATACCTTGAATCTCGATAGTTTTCAAATAGCCATCTAGATCGGGGAAGGGCAAGTCATAGCCATACATTTTGAAACCTTCTGCAGCATATTGGAGATAGCCATTTCTTCCTTCTTGACGGTAATACTCTCGGTTCTGATGGAGTTTAGTGCCAAATAGAGTGCCGTTGTGCACTGCTTTGCTAAGATCCCAACGAGTGAGGACTTTTTCTACGCTTGGCGAGAGTTCTGGGTGTCGCTGCTCCAAAACCTTCAACCAAATGAGAAGCCTACCTATGTCTAACGCCGACCAACCATTGCCGTTGCTCTCGGTATCACTTAATCGGCCCGAAGGGAGCCCTGTTTTGGTGCTGTATTCTCGGTTTGGTAGAGTGTCCTTGTAGAGTGGAAAAGTACTTAGGGTCGACAGTGTTTTCTCAAGTTCGTAACGCACTTGCTCTGTTTCCTTCATGCCCAAGGCCTCTAGTGCGAGCATCGCGGCAATACCACTCGCTATGTCCCACATTGTTGTATGATTATACCCCTGAACAGAATTCCATAGCCCGGTCTCTTTATGGAAGTTACGTTGAATGTAATATTCGGCTTTTTTTGCTAGTAACAGCTCATTACGGCTTAGAGGTATTAGAGCTGCCTCTTCGACAATGCTCAATTGAGCACTACTGCTATTCACTTCTTCTTCGTGGGAGTCTGTCGAATGGTTTTCTTCTGGTTCTGTCATGATCGGTGGAGCAATCACTCTGCGATAGTACTGAGTTTTGGGCGCAGATCCGGATTCAACACTTTGTCCCGCCTCAACAGTGCTCACTCCCCGTTGCCCATAAAAGCTAACCTCTTCATCGCCATAGCTAGCGAAAGAGGTAAAAAGGGCCACGAGACACAAAAAAAGCGTCTTATATTGGGTATGTAGCTTGGAAAATTGTGCCAATGCAATCTGACTCATAATGTTTGTCTAACATAATGATAATACAACTTATTGTTTATCTGGGTGTAAATTCTCAAAAATGTGAGAATAGAAGTTGGTGATAATTTACACAATTATCTTGTTGTAGAAGGGGATTAACTGTTAAACTTGAGTTATAACAACGGACAGAACTGGCTAGATGGATTTTGATTTAGTTAGGAAAAAGATTGTTATGTTCAAATTTTACGATTTCCTTCGCGAAATAGGCATTGTTGTCCCAGAGCAGCAAGCTTCTCACAGTAACCTTTCAGCCGATTATCATTACTCTAGTTCTCCTTATAAAATAGAAGAGTCAGCAAAAAAGAGAATTGCGAATTACCTATCTTCAAATGTACTTAAGCGATTGAATTGTGGGGATGTATCAAACTCAAACGGTGTCATTGCTTTTTCATTTGGTGATAGCGACGACGTTAACCAACTTCTTGCACAAGAGGTAGAGCGATTCCATCAAGAAAACCCACTCGCTGTTTGTTATGTACAACAAGAGGTGGCAGTTCATTTGAAGGCTACGCCTCATGTGAGTATTCAAAACAGCGCTTACCAAACTACAACGGATGTTGCTAAAGCAGCCTTGAATGATATTGGTCTTGCGAAGATCACGGTGATAGCGCAGTCTTGGCATGCCCAACGTTGTGTCGAAACCTGTGAGTCACTGGGTTTTGAGGTGGTCGCGCTAAGGGTGAACGATGGTTTTCCGGCTCAAGACCCGCAGCCTTGGGTGAGGAATCCGATCAACTGGATCATCAAAGAGAGCCATCGAGAAGTCGCGACCGGTTATGAAATCAGTGAGCAATTTAATCTGGTATAGCAACGCGATATTGAGTTCTAAATCTTAGGTTACCTCTAACCTCATGAAATTGTGAAAGTTGTGCGCTAGTGCAAGTTATCGAGTAATTACAAAGAGATAATCAAAAATTAATTCATCCATCTTCTGAAACAAGTCAATTGTTGTCTATACTCACTTTATAATAATATGCAACCGAGTGAGTTGGCTTAATATGGATGATTTAAAACTGAGCCCTTTTCATAGTGTGAAAAGAGAGGCTTGGGCTGCCGTTGGCTTTAGTATGGGCATTAATCTTCTGGTGTTGGCAGTACCAGTCTACAGTTTACAACTGTTCGATAGAGTAATGAGCAGTGCAAGTATCGCAACCTTGTTTGCTCTGCTCGGCATAACGCTGTTTTTGGTCACTTCCCAATCTGCACTTGAATATATCCGAACCTTGCTAATGCAACGGTCTGCGCTCAAGCTAGACACGCAGCTCAGTGGACAGTTGTTGGATCTAAGTATCTCTACTTCTTCTCAAACCAACAGTATTGATAAGCAACCGCTTCATGATTTGAGTACGCTGCGTAATTTTTTAGCATCGCCATCCACGTCTTCAATTCTTGATCTCCCTTTTACTCCACTGTTTTTGTTATTGCTGTTTTTCCTTCATCCGTATATTGGCATAGTTGCTGTGACTGGGGCGGTGGTTTTTTCTCTGCTCACTGTGGTGATGATGTTAGGTGGGCGCAAGGTGAGTGGGGTCGCTCAAGAAGAGACGGGTAAAGTTGCAATGGAACTCAATGACTTTTTACGTAACGCGCCAACTCTTAAGGCGATGGGTATGAGTCAGAACATTGGTAAAGTGTGGGAAGAGAAGAATCACAAAGTTCTCAGCCTACAGTGGTTGGTTAACGCACGAGTTGGCTTACTGCTGGCTGTAAGTCGTTATTTCAGAACCTTACTACAAGTTGTGGTGTTAACACTCGGTGTTTATTTGGCGTTGCAACAGCAAATAGGGTTAGGTGCTGTTATCGCTAGTTCCATACTAATTGGTCGTGTGTTGAGTCCATTTGAAAGTGCCGTCAGTGGGTGGAAATCTTGGTACAGCGCATATCAATCATGGAGCCGTCTCAAAAAATGCGCTTCATTAACCAATCCATCGGTTAAAACTCTGCTTCCTCAACCACGAGGCGAGATTCAATTTAACAATGTCTCGCTAAAGTTTCCGGGTGCAAAATCACCAACCTTACAGGGTATCAACTTTAAGTTGGGGGCGGGACATGCACTCGCGGTTATGGGTAATTCTGGCTCTGGTAAATCATCGTTGGCGAGCCTGTTGATGGGCATACATAAACCAAGCGTTGGTGAGATCAAGATTGATGGTGCAACCGTTGAAAAGTGGGACCAAAACCAATTTGGTCAATACATTGGTTATCTTCCTCAGCATGTCGGGTTGCTTGCAGGAACCGTAAAGCAGAACATCTCTCGATTCTCTGAATGCAATGATGAAGAAGTCGTCTCTGCAGCGAAGCTCGCTTGTATACATGAGTTGATCATGGCGTTGCCTGATGGGTATGACACCTATATCGGTGAGGGTGGGATTTTGCTTTCTGGCGGTCAGAAACAACGTATCGGCCTTGCGCGTGCGATCTATTCGAATCCTAAAGTGCTGGTTCTTGATGAACCTAATTCCAATCTCGACCCTGAAGGTGAAACGGCGCTGGCGATTGTTCTTCAACACTGCAAAGAGAACCGCATAACGGTAGTCATGATCTCCCATCGCCCTGGCTTTTTACGTCAAATGGATTGGGTAATCAGCCTCAAAGAAGGACGCGTTGAGAAAGCAGGAACGTGTGAACAGTTCTTGGGGCTGAGAGATGGTGACACCATCAACACCAACAATATCGACCAAGTTAAAGAGCAACGTAGAGGGTAGGGGCCGTTATGGAACGTGAATTTAGTACACGCAAATTGATCACTCTTGGCTCTGCGATTTTATTGGTGACGGTCGGAGGCTTTCTGTTTTGGTCTATGACCATGCCTTTGAGCTCGGCTTCTGTCGCGCACGGGAACTTGGTTGTTGAAAGTAAGCGAAAGCAGATCCAGCATTTACAAGGTGGCTGGGTGAAAGAGGTGCTAGTGCAAGATGGTCAGCAGGTGGAGGTTGGTCAAGTTCTGCTAGAACTCTCTGATGCCAAGTCCGAATCCGATTATAAACGTTACCTTTACCGCAATTTCTCGCTGGTGGCGCAAAAGGCACGCCTTGAGGCACTTCTCAATGAGTCGGAAGAGCTGAAATGGCCTGATGGTTTAATTAATGAAGGGCAAGATTCGTTGATTGTTATGCCTATTGTGAACAGTGAGCGAGTGCAGTTCGAACAAGGGTTGTTGAGAAAGCAGTTGATTGACTCTTTGTACAACCAAAAGTCGACTCTTTATAAGGAAAAGATTCAGGGTAATCAGTTTCAGAAAAAAGCAGTGGCTTCACAGCGTGATTTGATTAAACAAGAGATCGATATGACCAAGGGCTTAGTTGCTAAAGGTTACGTATCTAAAACTCGTATGTTAGAGCTTCGTCGTCATCTCGCGCAAATAGAAGGGGAGTTAGCTGAGATTAATGTCACTATCGATGTCACAAAGCGAGAACTCGAAACACTAGAACAAAGTTACAAAAGTCAGCTGTTAGATTTAAAACGCGATTATGCCCAACAACTTAAATCGGTTAATGACGAGGTACGAGACGTCAAACAGGTAATGAATACCTTGGAAGATGTGCGTTCACGTATCCAGATTCGCAGTGAATTTAAAGGACGTGTTGTCGGTTTGAACATCTCAAGTGTTGGTGGCGTGGTGCGCCCGGGACAAGTGCTAATGGAGATCGTGCCAGACAGCGATGAGTTGATTGTTGAAGCTATTGTACCGCCTAGAGACATAGATATTGTCCGCTCGGGCCAAGATGCAAGAATACGCCTCACCGCATACAGTGCAAGGCAAGTACCGCCAGTATTGGGCGAGGTGATTCATGTGTCTGCCGACCGAGTGGTCAAAGGTGGCGATGCGGATGAAAAAGACCAAGGTTATCTGGTTAAAATCCGGTTTGATCGGGAAGATCTTCAATCCTTGCAAGCTGAAAACCGAATTGAGCTCTATCCTGGAATGCTCACCGAGGTCTTGATCTTGGTTGAGGAGCGCACGCTTTGGGATTACCTAATAGGCCCACTCACCAGTGGTATGGCAAAAGCGATGAGGGAGGCGTAATGCACGAATCAATGGTGTTTTGGCTGGGCTTCTATTTATGCTTTTTTATATTGAGCACGTACGTTGGATTCAAAAAGAACAACTTAGTAGCTGGTGTGCTTTTAGGCTATGTATTAGGCCCAATTGGTTTGATTCTGTTATTGATGAGCAGTGATCGAAAGCAGGGAACATGCCCGCACTGTTCTCAGCGGATTGATCGTCAATCCTATATCTGTCCTAAGTGTGAGCAAAAGTGTTACAAACAGGTGATTTAAGGAGGCTACTGTGAGTAAAGGAACTATTGTGTTGATGACTGCCGTAGCCATAACGTCGACCGCTGCAGCAGGCTACTTTGGCTATAAAAATGCCAATGTTGAATCGCGAATCGATACTTTGATAGCAGAAAAAGTATCGGAAAAAGAGGCGGATATTGAGGCTCTGAATGAGGTGATTGCGGAGCTCACGGATCAAATAGCTTCAATGACCTACCTTAAACAGATGGATGATGATACGCATGAAAAACAAGTGGCAGCAGCAGATTTAAAATTGGTGGAAATGTCGCAAGAAATAGATGAACTCACCGAGAAGCTAGCAGCTTCCAATATCGCATTAGCTAAGGCCAATAAAACAGCTCGTACTTACCGTTCTCGATATCTCTCAGAGAAAGATTCAGTCAAAAGGGCCAAACTTGCAATGAATGAGCAATTAGCCAAAGAGAAGGTCGCACTTGAGCAACAGAGTCAAAAAGCGCTAGAGGCTCAACGAACAGAGTTAGAGGGTGAGTATTCAACGCAGGCTCAACGGGCAGAAACAGAGAAACGTGTCGATGAAATCATGACTAAATTCTCAAATCTGCGTGTGGACTTAGATCTGGTTAATAAGTGTGATCCTGAGTATTTAGAGCGTTATGGAGAAGCGAAAAGTATGCTCAACCATATGCGTACTTACATTCAACAAAATGAACTTAACTCAGATTACTACTTTTTTGTGATTTCAAATGATGCACAGATAACCCGCAAAACCCGAGAATTGTGTATCGAGGGGTAATCGAAATCAGTTCCGTAAGATATCTAGGAACAATATAGCTTTTGAAATGGACTCACATGAGTCCATTTTTTTCGTGGGAGTCGAAAAGGATTGGTGGTGGATTCAAACCCTATGCTAGCAACTGAGGTGACTTGATAGCTAGGTTTAACTGCGTGGGTTAGCTATTTAATGTAATCAGTTATTTGACAGGGGATTGGTTAAGTAACGGATCGGGAGCCAACGGGCTAGGGAAGTAAATTAATGGTTTTGGCTTAGTAATCTTAGAATAGAAAGCGGCTCATAATGAGCCGCTTGTTGGTGAGTTAGCTTAATGAAGAGTGTTATACGTCTTCTGAATCTGGGAAGTGGATGTCTCCGCTATTCAAGTCACTCCAGATAACCACCTCTTGTCCTGCTTCACTCTCAAAGCGATAGCCGTATAGCGAACCTGTGTCGATGTTACTTTCACGATAGATGTCTTGAAGAGTATCACTCATTTCTAGGTGGCTCTCAGTAAGTTGCCAACCCCAACCGGAAACATCGATACTGCTTGCACCAGTACATACAAATTGCCCCGCAGTTTCACCAGCAGTGTTATTGGCTGCAATCTTATCCAGAGCCAAGGCAAGTTCTGTGTCACTTGAGCTGATCTTTACACCCTCAATCTCTTGGAATGTATTGTTCGTCATATCGATCATTTGACTTGGATTGTCGCCGCCTACAACCAGTACATCGAAGTCTGAACCACCGCTAAAGTGAACGACTCCCGCTTGACCAGACTCAAGTTCACTTGAGTCAAAGATAAGTTGGTCGTTACCCGCACCACCATAGAGTTGGTCGATACCTTCACCACCATCTAGAATGTCGTTTCCGACTTGTCCGAATAGAGTGTCATTACCAGAGTCACCAGACAGTTTATCGTCGCCTTCGCCGCCATCTAGGGTATCTGAGTCATTATTGCCACTTAGGGTATCGTTGCCTTCGCCACCCGACACATAGTCGTCACCAGAGCCGCCAGACAGTTTGTCGTCACCGCTTGCACCATATAACATATCGTTGCCTCCATTACCTGATAATGTGTCGTCGCCGTCTTCACCAAATAGCGTATCGGCGGAGCCACCACCACCTAGGTTATCGTCTCCAGAACCGCCCCACAGCGTGTCTTCGCCTGAATCACCTCTTAGGGTATCGTTGCCTGTACCACCTACGAGAGTATCATCGCCAGAACCGCCAGATAGGTAATCGTTACCTGCGCCGCCATCTAAAGTATCTTGGTCATTTTGACCGTACATGATGTCATTGCCGTCGCCACCTTCGAGTGTATCGTCTCCATCACCTGAGTAAAGTTTGTCGTCATCGGCACCACCAAATAGACGATCGTTGCCCGCGCCAGAGGATAGGGTGTCTGCACCAATACCACCGTAAAGGCTGTCTGAACCGCTACCAGTGGTGATTGAATCGTTACCTTCATCACCAGAAACAGTATTGTTACCTGAGTTTACTCTGATGGTATCGTTACCTTCACCACCTGTGATGGTATTGGTTTCGCCGCTTGCGGTGATATTGTCATTACCTTCACCGCCGCTAATATTGTTAGTGCCGCCACTGGCGGTAATCGTGTCGTTGCCTTCGCCACCAGCAATTGTGTTGGCGCTGCCTGCCACTGTGATTGTGTCGTTACCATCGTCACCGGAAATGTCATTTACTCCACCGCCGGTAGAGCTGATAACATCAGCACCTGCACCGCCAGTAACCGTGTTACTCGCACCAGTCAGTTGGATATTGTCATCACCATCACCACCATCGACAATGTTGTTGTCTGAAGTATCTTCAATATAGTCGTTACCGTCACCACCTAACAGGGTATCGGCACCCGAACCACCGAGTAAGGTATCGTCGCCTTCGTCGCCTGATAGGGTATTGCTGCCGCCTTCTGCAATGAGTTTATCATCGCCTAAACCACCAGATAGGGTATCGTCGCCTGCACCTGAGTAGAGTTGGTCATCTCCAGCATCACCTGACAAGTTATCATTGCCAGCGCCACCGAAAATAAGGTCGTTGTCATCGCCACCAGATATGGTATCGTGACCTTCGCCTGCATCAATTAAGTCTTCACCCTCATTGCCGGACAGATTGTCATTGCCCGCTGCACCAGAAAGAATGTCATCACCCAAACCACCGGTTGCTGTGTCAGCTCCTGCACCACCATAAAGTGTGTCGTCACCCTCACCGAGTGTGATTTTGTTTGCGCCATCTTCGCCGTACACGGTGTCATCACCGGTTCCTGCATCAATGGAGTCGTTACCGCTACCGGCATAAAGAATATCGTCTCCGCCAGCGCCTGTAATCGTATCGCTATCGGCGCCACCGTATAGGGTGTCCGCTTGTTCACTACCGATAAGCGTATCATCACCTTCGCCACCGAAAATGTTGTGGCTACCTGTCGCTGCAGCAATGAGTGTGTCGTTACCTTGTTCACCGAGTAGCGTGTCTTGGCCGTCATCGCGAATTATGTCGTCACCTTCGCCGCCGGCAAGAAGGTCATAACCGTCTCCACCAATAAGTTCATCGTTACCTGCACCACCAAATAGTGCGTCGTCACCGTCTCCACCTTTAAGTAGGTCGTCACCACTACCTGCGTCAATGTGGTCGTTCCCTGCGCCAGCGTCGATAGTATCCGAACCGTCACCTGCGTATATTTGGTCAGCACCTTCACCAGTATCGATATTGTCTGAGTTGATACCACCGTAGACAGTATCGTCACCTAAGCCTGTTGCAATGGTATTTGACCCAGACTCACCATATACGGTGTCATTACCTTCTCCAGTTGTAATGTTATCGGTACCTGAACCAGCATAAACGGTGTCATGACCAGCGCCAGACGAGATGGTATCGTTACCTGAACCACCAGAGAGCAGGTCATCTTGGTCTGCACTGACTAGCACATCATCACCGCTTTCACCGTAGATTTCACTACGACCAGTACCACCGTCGAGCTGGTCGTTACCCGTACCACCAACTAGAATGTCGTCGCCTTCTTCACCTTTGATGATATCGTCGCCGTCATCACCAATTAGGGTATCGCTACCTGTACCACCGTGAATCACATCATCGTTAGCGCCACCTAGCACTGTGTCATTACCGGCGCCTGCGTAGATTGCATCGCTACCTTGGTTACCTTCAATGAAATCGTCACCTTCACCAGCTTGAATTGAGTCATCACCGCTACCACCGTAAAGACGGTCGTTCTCAGTAGAGCCAGTGAGTGTATCTTCACCGCCACCACCATAGAGTTCGCTGGCATTCAAACCTGCAGTAATGGTGTCATTGCCTTCTTCACCAAAGAGTTGGTTGTTGCCGGATACACCTTGGATAACATCGTCGTCTCCACCTGCATAAACTTGGTCGTTACCCGCGCCCGCGACGATGGTATCTTGTCCTGCACCAGTGAACGCTTTGTCGTGGCCTTCGCCAAGGTCGATATTATCTGCGCCACTGCCTGAGTATACAGAGTCGTGATCAGCGCCCGAATCGACCGTGTTGTCACCGTCGCCCGCGAAAATGGTGTCATGACCTTCGCCAGTATCAATGGTATCGTCACCGAAATCTGTGTAGACAGTATCGTCGCCAGCACCAGACGTAATTTGGTTGTGCCCCGTTTCACCAAATACCGTGTCAGCGCCTTCCCCGGTATCAATGATGTCATCCCCAGAGCCGGCATAAACTTGGTCGTCACCAAGACCAGTTGTGATGGTATCAACACCTTCGTTACCATGGATAATGTCGTCACCTTCGCCACCATCAATCACGTCGTCGCCTTCACCACCGAAGAGTTGGTCGTTACCAGCGCCACCCGTTAATGTGTCATCACCGATATCACCATAGAGCGTGTCGTGTCCCGCTCCGCCACTCATGGTGTCATCACCGTATTCACCCACTAAGGTATCGTGACCCTCACCGCCTGTGATGGTGTCGTCGCCATCGCCACCTAGTAGAAGGTCGTTACCTGCGTCGCCCGAGATTTGGTCAGCACCTGCACCACCAAGTACGAAGTCGTCACCTTCGCCGCCAGCGATGACATCGTCTCCTTCTTCACCATGAATTTCATCGTTGCCTTGGTTTCCTTCAAGAACATCGTCGCCTTTACCACCGAAGAGCTTGTCGTTACCTTCGCCACCATAAAGCGCATCTTGCCCGTCATTACCGATCAGAGTATCGTGCCCGTCACCGCCATGAATCGTATCGTCACCTAACTCACCCATCAGCAGGTCGTCACCGGCACCACCGTGAATAGTGTCGTCACCGTCAGAGCCGAGTAGGGTATCGTTACCTGTCCCACCATCTAGGTAGTCGTCTCCATTACCGCCAACTAAAACGTCGTCACCTTCTTCGCCATATAAAGTATCATCATTGATGTCACCATCGAGGAAGTCATTCCCTTCGCCACCATAGATGGTGTCATTACCTTGTTGGCCTTTCAAAATGTCATCGCCACTGCCGCCGTCAATGGTATCGTCGTAGATGTTACGAACGGCCACGTTCATGTCGTCGATGGTAGAGATAGGTTCGCTGCTTTCGTTCAAGAAGCTAAAGGTGACTTCGCCGTTGTCACCAATAGAGGACTCAGGGATATCAATATCGACAGCAATATTCCCGTTAGCGTCTACCGTTGCAATTTGAGAAGCGATAATGGTGCCATTTTCATCGGTGAGCTGAACCGTCACAGTGCTGTTAGCGGCGAGACCGCCAACTGTGGTAGAGGTGTTTACTGCCTGATTGACTGCAAAGTTATCTAATCTTACGGTATGAGAAGCTTGTTGCTCGTTGGTTTCAGCAACAAACTCATAAGCGGTATACGATTCACCCCACGAGTCGTCGCCACTCGCTGGCGTGTCATCGTTCTCTTCGAGGGCATATTCAACATCGCCTAAAACAGTATCATTACCGCTGCCCGTTGAGATGTTGTCGCTACCTTCTCCTGCAGTGACAAAGTCATCACCTGCAAGCGTGCTTATCTCATCATTACCAGAGCGGCTGTTTACCGCGTCATCTTGCTCTGTACCAACAATAAGATCGTCGTGTTTTGTTCCTTCCATGAGCCTTCTCCTAGCCGTATAAGATGATGTGTTTGGACGTTACGGTTCAAATAATCTGGTCTTGCATTTAGCGCGTTTATTTGAATCTCATATTGCTAATTGCATTTATGGTGCCAGTTGCATAATTTGAGTTGTAACTTAAGATTAGACGGCTTGAAGATCTTTGCCACAAAGATTCTCAAAATGAATGAAATCAACAACTAATAGGTAGAATAATTTAGAAAGCGAAACTGTATGCTAGGGTGATTGAGCCATCTTTGAAGCGTCCTGTTCCTTCACCTCTGTCAGAAGAGTTCCATCGATTCCCAGAATAATTGTTATATTGCAAAGTGATGGTGCCCGGTCGCCAGTCAAAGTAACCAAAACCGTAGGTGTAGTCTGGGTTCCAAGGCTGTTGTTGCTGTTTGTCAAAATAGTAAAACGCCGTACCATTGACATACCAGTTACCCCAAATCGAATATTTACAACCTAAGCTCAAGGTTTGATGGTTGTTTTTGTATTCGGTGGTCGCAAGATTGAAATACTCAGGCGTAAAGTTATAGTCAATTTGACAGCCTATAGCTCCATCGTCAGTAAACCTGAACAGATCGACGAAAGGTGACTTGATAGGGAATTTCCAACCAAGCGACCAAGTGCCTTGTTTGAATTCCGTCCGATTCTGCCCAGGGTCGGGATTAAATCGGTTCCCGCCATAGTTCGAGTAGACCAAGCTCAGAGTATAAGGTCGCCAATCGCTGTATCCGAATACGTAGGTAAAATCTGGATTCCATGCCTGCTGTTGATCACTGTCTAAATAGTGGTAAACCGTACCAGAGACAAACCAAGCGCCAGCAATCGCGTATTTTAAGGAGAGAGTTAACGTCTGATTGAGATTGGTAGGTCCTTGAGTACTGCCCGCTGGAATATTCGCTGATTCGGTTTCAGCCAATGGTTGGTGATAACCCACATTGCCACTTAACCCATCAAACAGTTCTCTGTCTTCCCACTCTTGAAAAGGGAAGGTGAATGAACTGGATACGCCTTTCCAAATCTCGTCTATCTCATCATCGGTTGGTCCTTTAGATGCAGAGAGGTTATTGCTGCTACTTGAAAGCGTCGCACGCTCTTCTGGGGGAGGCGCATGGGGAGCGGTATTTGCCAGAAAGCTGTCTGCCCATGTGCTATTTGGCAATAGAGCGATAGCGATAAGTATTCTGCGCTGAATAATTACTGTCATTATTAACAATTCACTCCGTGTAATTGTGTTACATACCGCACAACGTTAACTTAAGTACAACAAAAATATAAGAAACAATTTGCAAAGCAATGAGTTGAGTCTAACCTAAAGTAATAAAGCACGTGAACAAAAGCCAAAAACAAAATTGGCAGAAGTGTGATTGAAACGTCAGAAAGACTTAGGGAAAAGAATGAAGGATATTCTGCTTGTTGATGATAACCGAACCATATTGGTTTATATGAGTTCGGTTTTAAAAAAGCGCGGTTATCAGATACACACTGCAACTAGCGGTGAGATAGCGTTGCAGATGTTAGCAGATAACGCCGACATTCAATTTGTACTTAGCGACTGGATGATGCCAGGAATGAGCGGGGTAGATCTTTGCAATGAGCTTAAATCCAAAAACTACCATCGTTACATCTTCTTTGTTCTTCTCTCTTCTAAAGGTGATGAAGCGTCCATTATCAGTGGTATTGACGCAGGTGCCGATGGTTTCATTGATAAGAAAACTTCAATCGACGAACTTGACGCGCGTATTCGCGCTGGGTTTCGCACTCTAGCACTTCATAACGAGGTCGTTGATAAAAACACTAAATTGGATCAAGCGTACGAAACGATTAAGCGAGATCTTGATTCCGCAAGTGAACTCATTCGTCAAATCTTACCCAAAACAAAACATTTTAGCTGTGTAGAGTTGAGCTACATCTCGCTCCCAAGTGCTCAAGTGGGTGGTGATATGTTGGGCTACATGCAGCTAGACACCGATCACGTTGCTTTCTACCTGTTTGATGTCGCTGGTCATGGCGTCTCTTCGGCACTGATGTCTTTCTCGGTGCAAACCAGCTTATCCGTTCAAAACGGTAGCTCCTCTGTGGTTCTGAAAAACGATGGCGATACATCAACGGTGTGCGAGCCTGCAGATGTGGTTTCTAAACTCAATGAAATGTACATGAGTAGTGATGCCAATATCCTTTATTTCACAATGATTTATGCCGTGCTCAATGTTAAGACAGGTCTGATGTCGTACTGCTGTGCGGGTCATCCACCTTTGGTATGGTGTCACGGCAATCAAGGAAATGCAGAACTGATTGGTCACGATAACTTCGTTGTTGGCGCCTTTGACGATGTCGAATATCAAGCTGCGCAAATTCAACTCGAACCAGGCGATAAAATCTGGTTTTACTCAGATGGTATTACAGAAGCGGATAACGGAGACGAGCAATACTCCGAAGAAGGCCTGCGTAATGCGATCGAACAACTGAATCAATACCCGATTCAACAGCAAACCGAATTACTAGTAAACAGTGTTAGAGACTGGACGAAGTCAGATTGTTTTGATGACGACGTCAGTGTTCTAGTGGCGGAATGGAAAGGTCCTCAAGAAGGAGAAGCTCAATGCGATATGAAATTAGTCAACAAGGCAACAGCACAGTTCTTCAAGTAAATGAAGAGCGATTTGACGCCAAATTAGCCCCTCAGTTTAGAGAAGTTTTGGAGACACTTACGCCTGAGCTATTACCAAACGTTGTGCTAGATATTAGCAACGTTAAGTTTATGGATAGCAGTGGCTTAGGTGCAGTAATGGGCGTGTACAAGATGCTTCGCGACAAGAAAATTGCCGTTGCTAACGCTCAAAAGCCAGTTCAAGACCTGTTTAAACTTACGCGTATGGATAGGTTGATCAAGACTTATACCAGTGTCGATGAAGCACTCGCAACCGCTGTGTAAAGGGGATCGATATGAAGGGAATGATCTTAGCGGCAGGGAAAGGTACACGAGTGAAGCCAATCACTCAATCGCTGCCTAAGCCAATGATTCCAATTCTGGGTAAGCCGGTAATGGAATCGATGATTGAGCTCTTTTCGCAACACAATATCAATAAGATTGTGATTAACACTAGTCACTTAGCTGAAGTGATCGAAGGGTATTTCGGCGATGGGCATCATTTCGACGTTCAGCTCTCTTACTCTTATGAGGGTGAATGCGTTGATGGTAAGTATCAAAGCAAAGCGCTCGGTTCAGCTGGTGGGATGCAGAAAATTCAACAGTTTTCAGGCTTCTTTGATGAAACTTTTGTGGTGGTTTGTGGTGATGCTTGGATTGATTTGGATCTGACAGAAGCCGTTCGTAAGCATAAAAAGAATGGCGGCATCGCTACTATTATTACCAAAAGTGTCATTCTAGATGACGTTGAAAAATACGGCGTTGTCGTTGCGGACGAAAAAGGGCTGGTCACTAGTTTCCAAGAAAAACCATCAAAAGAAGAAGCACTCTCTACGCAAATCAACACAGGTATCTACATCTTTGAGCCTGCGATCTTTGACTACATTCCGAAAGAGGGCGAATACGACATTGGTAGTGAGTTGTTCCCAATGTTGGTGGAGAAGCACGTCCCGTTTTACGCGGTTGAAATGAACTTCCAGTGGCTTGACGTAGGTAATATCACCGATATCTGGAGTGTGACCAAAGATATATTAGAAGGCAAAGTACCGGGCTACCGCATTCCCGGAACTCAAGTTAAAGCTGGGGTGTGGGTCGGGATCAATACGGTTGTTGACCTGAATAACTGTAATCTTCAGCCTCCCGTTGTAATAGGTAGCGGATGCAAAGTCGATCCGAATGCCAAAGTGATCGGTCCTGCGCTTATTGGGGCTAATTGTCAATTGGATGAAAAAGCTGTGGTCGAAGAGTCACTTATCTTCGACAACATCCATATCAAGGAAAATTGTCATATAAAGCATCAAACCATTTTTGGTCAGTACTGCATTGGTCATGATGGTGTGCAGAATCATGACTTGGACTGGTGCAATCTTCGTTCTCATGCTGCGCACAATCGTGTATCAGACATGTTGAATGGTATGTAGCAGAGGAGTGTGCCGATGTTAGACGTATTCGAACAAGCGTACAAAAGCTCTTTAGAGACTTCACGTCAAGTCGCAATAGAACTCAACGATTATTGGTCTGGTATAGGCATTTCTCCCGTGTTGGCCACTCAACTGGAGTTGTGTGTGGTTGAGATGGTGAACAACACTTACATACACGCGTATAGCGAACAAGAAGGCAAGCCTGTCAAAGTAAAGTGCAATCTCAATGAAGACTCAGAAACAAAGACCATCTGTATCGACATCATCGATAGAGGTGAGTCTATGACACAAACGCAACTGGAAAAGGCACTATCCAATGAATTTGTTGATATGGACCCGGATGACGACACGACTTGGACAACATCCGGAAGAGGATTCATGATCGTTTCTGCTTTGATGGATGACGTCAAGCTACGCGTAGAAGATGGAGAAAACTGCTTCATGATGACCAAAGAGCTAGAGGAAAGTGACCTCATTGAGAATGTGTCTCCCCCCTGATAAAAGTCAAATAAGAGCTGGCTAGGTCAATAAAATAGGGAAAGGAATAAATGGATAATTATTTTGAGAAGTTTGAGCACAGAGTACCACCAGAACCTGTGCCACATAGTATTCCCAGAGAACTTCTATATCAGTATTTGGCAACATGTAACTTAACACTTGGCATTTGGTATTTAGGTTGGCGCTGGATGTATGCCCTTAACTACGACGCTTTGTGGTTTTCGTTGCCTTTGGCATTTGCAGAATCTTGTGCCTTTATTGGTTCGATGCTGTTCACTTATAACTTGTGGAAAGTCGAGGATGAACCAAAGAAAGCGCCACCATACAAGATTTCAGAGTGTAGCTTAGACACTCAAGAAGACAGACCGATCAGTGTTGACGTGTTCTTTCCAAGCTACGATGAAGAGCCCGAACTGGTTAAGCTGAGTATATTAGACGCGCAGAAAATCACTTACCCGCATGATATCACCATCAAAATCTTCATTCTTGATGATGGTAAACGACCTGAAATGGAAGCGATGGCCAAAGAAATGGGCATTGGCTACATTACTCGCGACGGTAATGTCGGCTTTAAGGCAGGTAATTTAAGAAACGCGATGGAACGCACTAGCGGTGACTTTGTTGTCATCTGTGATGCTGATACGCGTCCTTTCTCAACCATTCTTGAAAACACTCTTGGTTACTTCAGAGATCCAACAGTGGCTTGGGTTCAAACACCTCAATGGTTCTTCGACTTACCAGAAGGCGAGCGTTTACCTAAGTTCCTTGAAAGAAAATTGGGTAAATGGGCAAAACCTATCGGTTCAGGTATCGAAAGATTCTATGGCCCAGTCACACTTGGTGAAGACCCATTTGTGAACGATCCACAGATGTTTTACGACGTCATTCAGCGCCGTCGTAACTGGGTAAACGCATCATTCTGCTGTGGCGCAGGGTCGATTCACCGTCGTGAAGCTGTCATGGAAGCGGCGTTAAGAGCTTATGCAGAACAGATTACTAAAGAACAAGATGAAATCGAGGCGCAGATCCGTCGTCTAACCAAAGAGAAAAAGGTCGACCAGTCGGTGTCGGATAATTTGCGCGATGAAATCTTGTTTGATACGGAATTCACGCCTTATAAATTCCACGTATCTGAAGATCTTTACACGTCGATCGTGCTCCACTCTGATCGCGAGCGTAACTGGCGTTCCGTTATGCACCCTAATGTCGAGAGTAAGATGCTCTCTCCACAAGATCTACAAACGTGGACAGTACAACGATTTAAGTACTCTGGTGGGTCGATTGACATCTTTATGAATGACAACCCGATTTTCCGCAAAGGGCTCAACTTCAAACAGAAGCTGATGTATGGCGCGAGTTTTTGGTCCAATTTGTCGGCTATCTGGAACATTATTTTCCTAGCGTGTCCAATCATCTACTTCCTCACTTCAATTGCACCAGTAAGTGCCTATGACGTGACGTTCTATTTGCACTTCTTACCTTATGTCATCACTGCTGAGTTGGCGATGATGACTGGGACTTGGGGCGTCGCGGGCTATAAAGGCAAAACGAACTTCCTTTCATTCTTCCCTGTAAACTTGCGGGCGTTATGGACAGTGCTACGCGGGCGGAAAATCAGCTTCCCGACAACACCGAAAGAACGACAAACAGGTAACTTTTTCAAGCTAGTCATTCCGCAAGCGGCGGTATTCGGATTAAGTCTGTTTAGCTTGCTGTTTGCATGGTTTGGTCACTCAACCGGTTCATGGGGCGATTACTCTGTGGGTGGTCTCGTTTTAAATACATTTTGGATTCTAAATAACATGTTGGCGATGTGGGGAATGATCGCTGCAGCATTCTGGACACCACCAGCTGAAAGCGAAGGTGAAGAAACTGCCAATTCAGAGGAGTTGAAGTATGGGGTTTAAAAAATCGATGGTTAACGCTCGCCATCATATTGTGTTCATCTTGGGCTTAGCGACAGCGCTTATTATTGCTTTCAGCATCGAAACTCGCGAATCGGGAAGAGTACTCGGAAATATTACCTTCGAAATTCCAGAAGATATTCCATTTAAGTCTTCACGCGTGCTCTCCGAGCAGGAGTACGAGTGGGCAAGTGTGGCTTGGCAATATTTTGAGAACAACTATCAAGAAAATACAGGCTTAGTGAATTCAGTGGATGGTTATCCATCGACCACTATGTGGGATACCGCTTCTTATTTAATGGGACTCATTTCAGCAGAGAAGATCAATATCATTTCAACAGAAGTGTTTGAGCTGCGTATGGAAAAAGCACTCGCGACCTTGGCGCGCTTGCCGCTCGTTGATGGCCTATTACCCAATAAGGCTTACAACACGCAAACTCTAGAGATGGTGGATTACGCCAACAATCCTATTGAAAACGGCATTGGCTGGTCGGCGATCGATATCGGTCGAATCCTTGTTCCTATGAACATTATGATTTGGCAATACCCGCAGTTTAATAAGCAGGTAAATGACGTACTCAACCACTGGAAAGTGAGTGCAATGCTGGTGGACGGTTATATGTACGGTGCTCGTCCAACATCCGATGCAAGCGTTATGGAGTTAGTACAAGAGGGTCGTATTGGTTACGAAGAGTATGCGTCCAAGTCATTAGCTTTGATGGGGCGTGATGTATTTAACTCAATGAAATATATCGATTACCTAGAGATGGTTGATATCTATGGTATCGAAATTCCGACAGATAAACGTGACCCTTCAAAATTCCACGCCCATAACTATGTAGTGAGTGAATCTTACATTCTTGATGGTATTGAGTTTGGTGCGGACAGTGTTTCAAAGGTATTTGCACACCGCATTTTCCAAGCTCAAGAGCGTCGTTACGAAGACACAGGTATTGTTACCGCGGTGAGTGAGGATAACGTTGATGAGGCGCCATACTTTGTCTACAACACGGTATTCTCGGATGGTGAAAAATGGAATGCCATCTCTGATGACGGTAAAGACCAATCACACCTAAAAACTCTCTCAACTAAAGCCGCATTCGGTTGGTACGCGCTATATGATTCAGATTACACCGATGTTCTGATCAACGAAGCTTCTGACCTTTATTCGGATGAGAAAGGTTGGTACTCAGGTCGTTATGAAATTGATGGACGCACTAACAAAGCAGTGACAGCAAACACCAACGGAATTGTCCTTGAGTCATTGGCTTACATAGAGAATGGGCCGCTATTGACGATTGGTGAGTTGAAGTAAATCAGCGAATTAAAATAATAAGAAGGAATTTATATGCGAACGATTAGTCTTGGCTTGATCACTCTTGCAATCGTTGGTTGCGGTAGTAAATACAATCAATTCTCTGATGATATTGTTGACCGAAATACACACTGGACTGTCCCTAAACCTCGTCAAGGCGAACTGACGGAGAAAGAGATGGATATGGCTCGTATTGCTTGGAAGTATTTTGAAAATAACTACCAAGAGTCGACGGGCTTGGTAAATGCGGTAAATAACTATCCATCTGTGACATGGTGGGATGCGGCATCCTATCTCGCGGGCATGACCAGTGCGTATGAATTAGGGATTATTGAAAAAGAAGAGTTTGATAGACGACTTGTTCGTTTCCTAACAACTTTAAATACGCTCGACCTATTCATGGGGGAGTTACCAAACAAGGCGTATAACACTCAAACCGCGGCAAAAGTGGACTACGGTAACCAACCGGGTGAAATTGGGTATTCAGCTCTCGACTTAGGTCGTTTGATGATTTGGCTTTATATCCTTAAGAACCGTTACCCTGAATTTGCGACCAGTATCGATTCGGTGATGTTAAGGTGGAACTACTGTAACGTGGTGGATGAAAACGGCACCATGTTTGGTGCGCTACTTGAACCCGGAAAAGAGGTGCAGTACCTCCAAGAAGGCCGACTTGGTTATGAAGAGTATGCAGCCAAAGGCTTTGAATTGTGGGGGTTTGATACGACTCAAGCGGCTATGGCCGAACCTTACGCCACGATTAACCTTTTCGGTTATGACGTTCCTTACGATACGCGCGATCCGCGTAAACTAAAAGCGCACAGTTACGTTGTAACTGAAAGTTATGTGTTGGATGGCATAGAATTGGGCTGGGACTTGGTGGAAGACCGAAGCCCTCATGATTCCAGCTATTCACATGAATGGATGGCTGAGTTTGCTCTACAAATCTATCGTGTACAGGAAGAACGTTACAAGCAAACCGGTATTATTACCGCGCGGACGGAGCACCAATTAGCCGGTGCGCCTTACTTCGTCTACGACACTATTTATACCGATGGTTTTGCATGGAACACCATCTCTGAAGTGGGAGAGTATCTGCCTCAGTTCTCTGCGGTCGCCATTAAAGGCGCGATGGGGATGTGGGTTCTCTGGGATACCGAATACACCGACCTGTTGTTTGATCATGTTTCTACCGCTTACGATCGAGAGAAAGGTTTCTATGAAGGCATTTTTGAGAACGGTACTGGTCTGATTAACACTTTCACCTCCAATAATAACGGCATCACACTAGAGATCTTGTTGTATAAAAAACAGGGTAAACTACTTCAATACAAAGATCAGTTAGCACCGAGCTTATGGGAGAAAGCACTAGAGTCACCATTCGGTTATGAAGGGCAGTGTTTGCCTCGTAAAAAAATTAAGCCCGTAGAATAAGGTTATTGAATGCTGAAGAAGTGGAGTTTACTTCTGTTATCGGTGTCTGTATCTGGCTGCGGTGTGGTTTACCAAGGTGTGACCAACGGTGTTGATTCGTTTAGCCAATCACAGGTATTTCGACAAGGTCGTCATGCGTCGTTGACTGAAGAAGAACTGATGTGGGCGCAAACGGCGTGGAAGTATATCGATAACAATACCCAAGTTACGACGGGCTTAGTGAATAGTATTGATAACTTTCCTACCACGAATATGGCAGGTTTGGCGGATTATCTTATCTCGTTGATTGCTGCGAGAGAGTTTGAATTTATCTCAAACAAAGAGTATGACGAGCGTCTAACTTTGGTTCTGAGCTTTCTTAACAAGATGGAGCTTAGCTACGGCCTCGCACCTAATAAGGTGTACAGCACGCAAAGTGGTGGCATGGTTAACTATGGCAACCAGCCACAAGATATTGGTTGGTCATCACTCGATGTTGGCCGTCTTCTAATCGCACTCGCCATTGTAAAGAGACACTCTCCTGAATTCTCCGAATACGTTGATAAGGCAGTATTGCGTTGGAACTTTTGTGAGTTGATTAGCCTTGATGGAGAGCTTTATGGGAGCATGATTCAGGACGGCCAATTGATTCGATATAAAGAGGGACGCTTGGGGCTAGAAGAGTACACATCTTACGGTTATTTGGACTGGCAGATCGTGCCTGAAAAAGCGATGAACATAGAGCCCTACGATGTGGCGACGATTTACGATATCGATCTTATTTTTGACGGTCGTGATCCGCGGGTATTTAATGTTCTACGTCCAATTTACTCAACACCCTATTTATGGATGGGGCTTGAGTTCAACTGGGATAAAGTCGGGGACACGACGTCAAGTGACTCAAAACATACCAATAACACGCTAGCAGCAATGGCAGACGCCATCTATCAAGTGCAAGAGGCACGTTGGGATAACGAGCGAATTTACACTGCGCGTGGAGAGCATGTTGTTACTGGTGAACCTTATTTCGTTTACGATGCGATATATGGCTTGGGTACGCCTTGGATAACACTCGCCGAAGATGGTTCTTCACATGATGAGAAAGCGCTAGTGTCAACGCGTGTTGCTTTTCAAATGTGGGCTCTATGGAAAACCGATTATACCGACCGACTAATGACGCTAGTAAAAGAGCTGTATGATCCGCAGAGAGGGTGGTATGAAGGTCGTTATGAACTTACCAGTGCTTATGAAAAAAGCATCAGTTTGAAGACCAATGCAGGCGTGCTTGAGGCTCTGTTGTACAAGCAGAGTGGTAAGCTTTACAAAGCCAATAAGTCAAAAGAGTACCGCGACGTTAAGTTTAACTCCCGTTTTGATCATCCCGGAAAATGTATGGTGGAGACATTCCGATGAGAAGCTTAATTGTACTTATCTTGTTTGCTGCTTCCTTTCCTGTTTGGGCGCTGAGTCAAACATCCATAGATTTATTGAGCACTCCAACGCTTCTTCTATCCCAAGGCCGATATACGCAAGCCGCTAGTCTAATGCATCAACAAGCGAATCGGGCTCTCAGTCTCGAACATAAGATCGGAACACAAGAGATGTGGCAAACTGCAGGGCTAGCGGATGCACTTGCGGCAATGGCGGCTGAAAAAGTAGAAGATCCTGTCGCTTATGAGTATTGGTCTAATAGTGTTAGATATTTTTTGATGGGAGGAAGTAAGTGGGGTGTATATCGTCAGCAGTTACAGGTCGATTATAAAGCGTTTGACGCTCGCTTTTCTATCGCAACAAACTCCGGTGGCCCCTCTGCTTACGTGGATGATGCATGGATTCAATTCTCTTCGTTGATTGATATTTGGGATCAAAAACTCGACTTTTTTCGATACGAATCCCCTTCAGCTGGTCTGATTCGTAAGCAACCAGCCAATCCAATACCGACGGAAAGCGTGTTGAAACCGTCTGGTGAACAACTCAAACAATACACACCTAACAGTAAACTAATGCTCGATAAGGATTTCGCAGGCAAACAGACATTTATTGTCGAACCTACTGAAACCTCTACTACCCGTCAAAATGTTACTCAACAACAAGACTTAACCGGCCAAATGGTGACGCCAAAAGGATCGGTGCAAGGCACAGCAGGAACGACACCGCAACAATTCAGTGGGGGAAAGGTAAGCTCGACCAAAGGTAGTTTCCATTCACCAATTACGCCTGTTTCGTCTCAACCGCCTGCGCAGCAACAAGTTCAACAAGGCGTATCTAGGGTATCAAAAACACCTCATGAAGCTACGATACCAGCTGCCGAGAATAAAGATGGTACAACTTCAAGTGAAGAAGGCGTCGCAGTTTTTACACCTCTTGGTACACCAGAACCGATTATTGAGACAAATATATCTCATACATCAGGGTTGCCTTCTACTTCAGAACAGCAAGCAACAACAAACGCAGACACGACTACGCAACAAAACCTTGAGGTCACTACACCGTCTGTGAATGCGATCCCAAAGGGGAATATAGGGCAGGCGGCACCAGTCCCTGCGGTTCAAGCTATTCAAAGACGCAGTTTCGTTCCAGTAGAAGATAATCAGTAATTAGAGGTGAAAAATCCATCGTATGTATTAGGCTTACATTATGAATGCAAATGAATAAGTGAGCGAGTCATGGTGCCACCCAAAACCTATTGTGCTTTAGCTGTATCACTGGCTTTGACAAGCTCGTTTGTCAGTGCGGAAAGCTTCGATGATCCCTTGCGAACCTTTGATGAAAGCCGTTGGTGGTTATCGGATGGTTGGGAGAACGGTTTCCCGTTCTTAAGTCGTTGGGAAGCGAAGTCGGCTACGTTCAATAAAAAGGGTTTAACCTTGGATCTAGCTCCAGATGGGAAGCAAGACGAAGAGGGTGAATTGCGCTTCTATGGTGGGGAGTTCCGCAGCCATGAATTTTTTCCTTACGGATGCTTTGAGATCGATATGAAGCCTGCTCGAGCGCCCGGTGTGGTCAGCTCATTTTTCTTGTTCTCAGGGCCTTATGATAAACCGGAAGGTGGTAGTGGCCGACATAACGAGATTGATATTGAGTTTTTAGGGTCTAATACCAACATGGTTCAGTTGAACTTTTGGACAGACGACGATGATTATACCAACTCACACGAAACCCTGATCTTCCTTGGTTTTGACGCTTCTAAGGCTTTTCATCGTTATGGCATTTACTGGGGAGAAGATCGGATTGAGTGGTTTGTAGACGGGCAGTTAGTACTTCGTGTTAATAACAATCCCTACGACCCAACCCCAAGCATAGAAAGTTCCTACCTTAGAGTGATGGCTAATATCTGGGCGACCGACCCAGAGATTAGTAACTGGGCAGGTAAATTCCGTGAAAACAAAGTCAGACAGTATCGTGCAAAATACCGGAATTTTAGTTTCAAGGAAAATGAGAGATGCAAAACAAAATAAAGCCACCATCACTTTGATATGAAAAGATTAGCATACTAAGCTTTAAGTGATCACAATAACGTCACGCTAGGGAATATGTATGGATACTTCTTTGTCTACCGCTATTGAGCTCTTAAATAAATCGAATGAAAAATTTGATTTGACGGAGCCACAACATCAACAAAGCTTACTCAGGCTAGCAGACCGTTTACTACAGCTAGATAAACTCTCAAACCAAGACCTCAAAGACCTTTCAATTCAGTTTAATGCGCCACTCGAATTCAAGTTGGCGGTGAAGCTTGTCGAATCACGCAGAGAAACACAGTCAATTTGTCAGCCGATTAAAATTGGCGTGGTATTCGCGATGTGGGGAGAGCACAATCGCTTGAATCCCAAGTCGGCCGATAATCAGCACGGCGAAGATTCACTCAGAACGAAAGTTGAGCAACTCCAATGGGTAACGAACGGCACTAATGTTGATTGGACACTGTATGCGGTTGACGACGGGTGTCCACATGGAAGTGCGGAAATTGCTCGCTCCATTAAACAAACCTACGACGCAGGTATTCGAGCTAAGATCAAAGTACTTAAACTGGAGGATGCACTACCTGTGGAATCTGGTGCTCTTCGCAATTTGGCGAGTGCAGACGACTCTAGAAAAGGTGGAGCGATTATTCTTGGCTGTGAACAGTCCTTGGAAGATGGTGTTGATGCTGTTCTTTATACCGATGCCGATAACTCTGTCCATCTGGGGCAAATAGGTTTAGCGCTCGCTCCATATAGCCGTGATGGTAAGCAAGTCGTATTGGGTAACCGCAAACACCCTGACTCCATTTTAGTGAAACAAGAAGAGCGATGGGGTGTTGGCATTAAGACGTTACGTCATATGCAGCGTATGATTGGTGCGCAGATTTTTGATAGTGGTATTAAGGATACGCAAGCAGCATTCAAATTATATGGTAGAGATATCTTACAGAAAATTCTTGAAAACCCGACAGTGTTTGATTTCTCATTTGATACGGATTGGATCTTCGCTGCAATGGAGTTCAACCAACCGATTGTAACTGTGCCATTTGCATTCATTGATTCAGCTGCAGAGTCGGCGTCAGTAGCTCAAGGGCCGATGACCACGTGGTATGTATTGCTGGATGGATTAGTAAAGGCTGCGAAAGCGAGAGGGAGCTCTTACAGTGAAGAGATGGCGGATGTGTTCACGCGAGAAATTAATTCACATAAAGATCTCGAACTGCTTATTGATGTGCTTCCTCCGGAGCTCGCTTCAGCAAGAGATAGCGATTTAGGCAACCCGAAAATAATGTCTCCTCAGTCGGTACAACATTGGATTTCTAGTGCTAAATCCTTGAATGCTAGAGCAAGTGCACCAGCATAAATATAGGTCGTGATAACAATAGTACTATCCAGGAGTGAGCTTTAGCTTGCTCCTTTTCATGGTGCGAAAGAATATTATTACCACCACTCTGACTGTACGGCATAATAATGAGCCTGCTCGCTAAAACGGAAATGTCCAAAGACGTTTCCCGTTTCAGTGACTGTTGTAACTCGTCTTTGCCCCTTTCCCACTTAGAGTAATTATTCATAACAATTCTTGGTATCAATATTTAACCAAGTTTTCCAATAATCCAATCTGGCTCTTACTAGCTCAAAATGTGAACATGTTTCATGTCTACTGATTTGGGGGTGATTTAAATAATGTTAAAACTTTTTGGATTAGATCTAACGTGGAGCCTGTTTGAAAAGCAGTGAAATGCAGTTGGCCTTTCTGCCTACTTCCACTTCCTTCATAATCTTTAGGATTTGTGTGTCTGTGTAGCGTGATTTTTTTATCATGCGTTTTCCGTTTGTTTCCAGTGTAAACGCAAAATCTTTAATTGCTAGCGAGCAGCTTGTTGGGGAAGTTTACATGGTCTTCAGCATTTACTTTGGCCTGGTAAAGCCGAAAGACCTCGTGCTTTCTGTTGTGACTATATTTGCCATCTTGATAGTTATCTATGAGCCTTTGGGGGGAGTCTGTTTTGCGACTTCAAACAACTCGCAAATAAAAGGGTGGGGGTTATTAGAGTTAAGAAGACGAATTAGCACTATTTCGAGTGATTGGTAATGTTCTTGCCAAATGTGGACTAGGCGACCTTCTTCAATGTGATTCTTGGCAACGGAGTAAGGAATACAAGTGACGCCATTTCCCTGGATTGCCATTGGTAGCAAAGATTCTGAAATTGTAGACTGAAATATGACCGAAAGTCTCTGTGCTTGGGGGGTTGTGTTGAGCAATGGGAGTGATAGTTCTAATAGTTGAGACGATGGTGCGTAAGTAAGGTGAGGTATGAGGTTGTCTTCCAATTTGTCTAAAGGGAAATTTATCCCACAAACCCAGATAAGCGTTTCATCGTCTAGTTTCACAACATCAAATTCTTCTGATTCAAAATATTTAGCGTTTGCGGGATCGCGGTAAAACAGCAAACAGTCCGCTCTTTGAGACTGAAGTGCTGCTTGATAACCAGTAACAGAGCGAACACCAGAATCAATGTTGGTCACGATTGGGTTATCCATTCGACTTAAGATCTGAGTAAACCATTGTGGAAAAAAGTTGCACGCTAGAGTATGCAAAGATGCAATCGTTAGTGGATTAGGTTTGTTGGCCACCATTTCCTCACATCTCTCTGCCATTTGAACCATTTCAGATGCGATTGGATACAGCCGTTTTCCCTCTGGTGTCAGCTTGATGGGCGTTTGACTTCGGTCAAATAAAACGACGTTAAGGTGTTGTTCTAATTGTTGAATTCGTCTACTAAATGCAGCCTGGGATGATGCATTTAACTTCGCAGCTAATGAGAATTTCTGACAGTCGGCCAATGTAATGAAATCTTTCAACCACCTAATATTCATTTCGGTACTCCATTTGGAAGTGTTATCGAATTTTTGCATAACGGTTGCAAAATACAAGACATTAAACTCTTTCCATCTCCCGTTGTAAACGTATATGTTGTAGAAATGTAAACAAGGTGTTTGCGTTGAATGTCTAGGAAAGTTAAGTGTAAAAAGGAGTTATTATGAAGCTGAAAACCGTCGGGCTATTAGTCACAGGCTTATTAGCCAGTAGTGTGGCCACTCAGGCTTATGCAAATCTTAAGGATGATATTATTAAGCGTGGCACGTTAAAGTGTGGTATCTCTAGTGACAAAATGGGTTTTTCATACATCAATGATCAGGGTAAATGGTCTGGTATGGATGTCGACTATTGTCGTGCAGTAGCCGCTGCTGTTTTAGGATCTGCAGACAAAGTTGAATATATTACTACTACGTCTAAAAACCGTTTTACTTCTCTTGCATCAGGTGAGATTGATATCCTCTCTCGCTCAACTACCTGGACTGTTTCGCGTGACGCTAAACTAGGAGCGGACTTTACAACAATCTGGTTTTATGACGGTCAAGGGTTTATGACAAGAAAATCATTGGGCGTAAAATCTGCCTCTGAGCTCGATGGTGCCACATTCTGTTTGTCCCCAGGAACAACATCAGAACATAACTTAGCCGATTACTTTGGTGCTAAAGGATTGAGCTATCGCTCGGTTGTTTTTGAAAAAACAGAAGAGTTGTATGCGGCGTATCAAAAAGGTCGTTGTGATGCTTTGACTAACGATGTGACAGGCCTCGCCGCGAGACGAACTCTCTTTGAAGATCCTAATGAACATATGATCCTTCCTGAGGTTATTTCTAAAGAACCACTGGGAGCGTATGTTAAACAGGGCGACAATGAATGGCGTGATATTGTAACAATGGTCGGTAATGCGTTGATCGAAGCTGAAGAGTTTAATGTTACTCAAGCCAATGCTGCTGAATTAGCGAAAACATCGGAAAAGCCTGGTGTTAAGCGTTTATTGGGCACAGAAGGTAGCCTTGGTACTGATCTCGGGCTCAATCAGGATTGGGCACTTAAAGCTATTGAGGCGACGGGCAACTACGGTGAAATTTTTGCTCATCACGTTGGATCTAATTCACCGCTTAAATTTGAGCGTGGTGCAAACGCCTTGTATACCGATGGAGGTTTATTGTATTCACCTCCTTTCCGTTAATTGCTAGTACACGTCAACCTACTTACTCGGTAGGTTGACTATCCATGGATAGGAAGGAATCACATCATGAAATTAACCAAAGGGACTTTGATTGATTGGGGGCAACAAGCTGTACTCCTAATTACAGTCACTATTTTATTTTTGTACCTTGGTACAAACGCCTCCGAGAACATTGACAAACTGGGTATTACAACGGGGTTCGACTTTCTCGGTGAACGAGCTGGGTACGATATCACTTTCAGCCTCCTCGATTACGATCAGAATGATACCTATTTGAAAGCGTATTATGTGGGTGTGGCTAATACGTTGCTTGTGTCATTTTTGAGCATTTTGTTAGCGACCATTTTGGGCTTTGTTATTGGTGTCGGTCGAGTCTCCAACAACTGGGTCATTAGCCGATTAAGCAGGGCATACGTAGAATTCATTCGAAATGTACCACTAGTCGTACAGTTAGTTTGGTGGTATGCGTTGTTCTTGAGCTTGCCAGCAGTGCGGAACAGTATTCAAATAGCCGAAAATGTTTACCTTTCTAATCGAGGGTTAGCGATCCCGCAATTGTCTCTACAAGGGTGGGGAAGCTACGTATTTTTAGCGCTGTTAGCATCCTGTATAGCAGCATTTTTTTATCGACGTTCTGTCATTAGTAAAGTTCAGTGGACTGGTTTTCATCCTGTTTTATGGCCACGTTTACTTGCGATTGTTGTTATTCCTCCTTGTTTGGTGATTTTCTCTGCGTTTGTCTCTGGCAATTTAGACTATAGCACACCAACACTTAGAGGCTTTAACTTCCAAGGCGGCATGATTGTCATTCCAGAGTTAGTTGCCTTATGGATTGCACTGTCTGTGTATAGCGCAAGTTACATTGCTGAGATCGTACGCGGATGTATTCAGTCGGTATCAAACGGACAACATGAAGCAGGTAAAGCACTTGGTTTTAGCGAGCCTGCTGTGATGTGGAAGCTAATTGTTCCTCAAGCGGTTTATCCGATGATTCCACAGATAACGAGTGTGTATCTTAATATCATTAAGAACTCCTCTTTGGGAGTGGTTATCGGGTTTATGGAGCTGGTGTCTTCTACTGGAGGAACGACGCTCAACAATACTGGTCAGGCAATTGAATGCATTCTTATTGTTATGGGCACATATTGTGTATTTAGTTTGATCACGAGTTTGCTGATGAACTGGTATAACTCACAAGTAGCGATAGGGAAGTGATGATGCAAAGTGAAAATATCATGGAATATATCGAGCCAAGACCTGCAATCGCTATCAACTCAAGCAGGCAAACTTGGTGTCGTCAAAATTTATTTTCTTCAGCGCTTAATACAGTTCTGACGATTAGTGGAATGTTATTTGTATTGTGGTTGGTACCGACTTTACTCAATTGGTTTATCTTTGATGCAACGTTTGTCGGTTCGTCACAGGAGGATTGCACATCATCCGGTGCTTGCTGGCTACCCGTGGTTAACCGCATTGAGTTATTCACTTATGGTATGTATCCGGATGATCAACAGTGGCGAGTCGACGTCGCTTTTGGCTTGGCCGCCATCGCAATTCCTATGCTATATATCAAGCGTTTTAACAAGTTGGTGATGATTTGTTATATCGCAGTTTTACCTTTTGCAATGTGGATGTTGCTTAAAGGTGGCACATTTGGCTTGGAATCCATTTCTACCACTAAATTTGCCGGGATTATGCTGACTTTGTTTTTGGCTATTTTTGGTATGGTGTTTGCGTTACCTTTAGGGATTCTTCTGGCTCTGGGGAGACGTTCTAAGCGACCAGTTATCCATTGGCTGAGTGTTGGGTACATTGAGTTGGTTCGTTCTGTCCCCGTCATCACTTTGCTATTTATGGCATCTTTGATGATTCAGCTTTTCTTACCTCCAGGTCAAGAATTTGATGTCCTACTGCGTGTAGTTGCAGTTTTGGTTCTATTTACTGCAGCTTATATGGCTGAAACTATTCGTGGAGGGTTGCAATCCATTCCACAGGGACAATTTGAAGCGGCAGAGGCACTAGGTTTTGGCTATTGGAAAATGATGGGCCAAATTATTCTGCCTCAAGTGCTAAAAAATTCGATTCCGTCTTTACTCAATCACTTTGTTGGTATTTTAAAAGAGACCACTCTGGTGATGATTGTGGGTGTGTTGGATATCGTTGGTATCGCTTCAAGTACATTATCAAATGCGAAATGGGTAGGGTTAGAAAACGAAATGTATGCGTTTCTGGCTGTCTTTTTCTTTATCTGCTGTTTTTCTCTTTCTCAATACGCTACGCATTTAGAGCGCCGTTTGAAATAACGATTATTAGGAGAATTTAATCACATGGAAGTTATCAACACCAATAACCTAAACAAGTGGTATGACTCATACCACGCTTTACGAGACATCAACCTTAGCGTTAAAAAGGGTGAGCGCATTGTAATCTGTGGGCCTTCTGGCTCAGGGAAGTCGACACTGATCCGCTGTATCAACCAACTTGAAAAACATCAGTCTGGCTCACTTAATATCTTTGGACAAGAGGTAAGTGATACACCTAAAGATTTGATCGAACTGCGTAAACAAGTCGGTATGTGTTTCCAGTCTTTTAATTTATTTCCCCACCTTACGGTATTGGAAAACTGTGTTTTACCACAGACGTCCAACTTAGGAACGAATGAAGATGTCGCCATCGAAAAAGCTTTAGAACTACTTAACAAGGTTAAGATAGTTGAACAAGCGAACAAGTATCCTAACCAACTTTCTGGAGGTCAACAGCAAAGGGTCGCCATTGCTCGTGCTTTATGTATGAACCCTGAAGTAATGTTGTTTGATGAGCCTACTTCTGCACTTGATCCTGAGATGATCTCTGAAGTGTTGGATGTTATGACTGATCTAGCCAGTGAAGGTATGACGATGCTTTGTGTAACGCACGAAATGGGCTTTGCTCGTAAAGTTGCAGATAGAGTTATCTTCATGGATCAAGGACAGATTGTAGAAGAAAACAATCCAGAAGCGTTTTTCTCAGATCCAAAATCTCCTCGTACTCGCGAGTTTTTAAATCAGCTGATTCACCACTAAGGAAATATATGTTTAATGAATATTCCATCGCCATCCACGGTGGTGCCGGTGCTATGTCTAAAGGGAAATTAACCACTGAGCAAGAGCAAGAAATTGAAAGTATCCTAAAAGGCATAATTGAAGTAGGTTTAGCTTGCCTAAAAGATGGGGCGAATGCACTAGATGTCGTACAAGCGGCAGTTAACCAACTTGAAGATTGTCCGTGGTTTAATGCAGGTAAAGGGTCGGTATTTAACCATCAAGGCAAGCACGAGTTAGATGCATCAATTATGTGTGGAGAAACACTGGATGCCGGGGCCGTATCAGGGATACGTTTTAGCCCAAATCCAATAGATGTTGCACGCGCAGTCATGGATCGCTCTCCGCATGTTTATTTGGGGGGAGAAGGGGCAGAGCAGTTCGTTAGAGACTTAGGGTTAGCTCAGGTCGAAAATAATTATTTTTCGACGGAGATGCGTTTCCAGCAGCTTCAATCAGCGAAAAGTGCGCAAGAAGTTATCCTTGAGCCAACTGATAATGATTACAAATATGGTACCGTTGGCGCAGTGGCAAAAGACAAGCATGGTAACTTGGCGGCGGCCACGTCGACAGGCGGTATTACAAATAAACAGTACGGTCGAATAGGAGATTCACCTGTCATAGGCTCCGGTACGTACGCAAACAACACGACGTGTGCTGTGTCTGCGACAGGGCATGGTGAGCATTTTCTACGACATGTGGTAGGCCACAATATTTCTTCACGCATGTCACTGGCCAATGAGACATTAGTGCAAGCGGCTAAACATGTTGTATTTGATGACTTGCCGTCTACGGGCGGGAGTGGTGGAGTGATTGCGGTCGACAGCCAAGGACGCGTGACACTTCAGTTTAACACCGAGGGCATGTATCGCGGTTGGGGTAGTTCAAATGAATTCCCTAATGCGAAGATATATGAATAATAATGTTAGACATTCTTCTGTTCTTAGCTTTTTTAGAGGAGGAGCCTGCTCCTCTAAATATACAAAAGCTGCTTACGCTAAGCTCTACGCAACAATACGCCAATCACCGCAGCGGATATGTTTAATGACAAGCCTCTACCATTTTCGCAGACGATGAGCGATCAAAACTGCAAACCTTAACTGAGTATGGCCGTGAATAATGTAGAGTGTAGTGGCTGACTGATTCTGGCCTGTCTACTAGAGGCTTTGCTAGATCCAAGGTAAGCCGTTAAGTGCTAATTTAGCAAAGTCACTGACTCACAATTGTCCAAAACCTTCTCAGGAGTGGGTGAGCGTTTTTTGTTGTCACACAGGGTCTGATATTTTCATACTCAGTTGTAGCTTGATTCGGACTTGGTAGTAGTAATAAGTATTGAATTTCATTTCTCTCCTGCAGATAAGGATAGGGTGAGGGTGTTATTTAACGCTTAGCGCAAAGTAATTCGGCTCTCGATTACATCGCGAGCCGAATGGTTTTTATAACGAACAAAGCTTTAGACAATATTTGGTCAATAACTAGCAAGAACTTCTTCGATCTGTTGGTTAATGACTTTCACTTCGCTGTAAATAACCGCCAGATCCTCATCGGATGGTGCTAAGTCTTTGAGCGCATTTTGTTCTACGTTTTCTAAAGCAGAGGTTGCAGTCTCTTCGCCAAAGCTCACCAATATCCCTTTCAAAGTATGAACAGTAAAGTGTAATTTGCCCCAATCTTGTTGTGCGACAAGGTCTTTGATTTCCTCGAGAGAATTTGCATGGTCTTCTTGATAAGTCGATAGAACGGCGAAAATTACGTCTTGATCATTGTCCAAATAGGCGTTTAAAGCGTCAAAATCTAGCATAGAGACTCCTGTCAGTTACATAGTGAAAGTGGGCTAGGTGGCTTGGTAGAAAAACCGGACCTGGCAGATTCACTAATCCATCGATTCCATTTATAAGGCAACTCTAACTGTTGTAATTGCGCAATGAATTCGTTCGTAAGTTTTTCTTCTGTTTGAGTTTTGTTGACGGCAAATAGATAGTCAAGTTTTGCGGCAACGGAATAGGGATAAGTGTTAATGTAGTCTTTCAGTTGTTGTATAGATCCCAGACTATCCATATTGAGGCAATTGATTGGGTTGGTATCATGCCCTAGTGTAAATTTATTGTTTGATTCTCCTCGCGCTTTAAGGAAATCCCCTAAGTCTCGGTATAAAGAGTACTCTCCGTAGATATTAAGGAGAGGAAGCAGCTGGTTTAGCAGTACAGTGGGAGTTTCATTTAATACATGACAGAGCAGTGCCGCTGCCCGGATGAGTTTTTGATGGGCTAACTGATGATTACCTTCTAGATGCAAAACCTGACACTGGAATACAGACAAAGCGGCTAACACTTGTTGCTGTTGATGTTGCGTTAGTTTCAAATTAACTTGATTCGTAAATTGGTTCGCTTGTTCTAGAAGTGAGCGTTTGTTGGTAACACTGGTCTCCTTCTCATAGGCTACTTGAAGTGAGTGGAAATAGTTAGAAATTGAATTGATAACATCTATATCTGCTGGTGAAATGTTGGTTGCATACATCTGCCCCATCTTGATTAAGATTTGTATGTTATCGGCACTCTCTGCAAGGTCTATGGCTCTAATCGCTCTGTGACTGATGCTTGGTGTGAGTTCAAACGCGCGAATAGCCAATTTCAGTGCAGGAAGCAGCATGTTGTGTTTTTCGTAAATGCAGCTCAAACAGTCGATTACGTTCAGAGACAGAGGGCGAGCGATAAGGTAGTTATGAAGTTTGTCGATTGCTTGCTGAGCTTTACCTAGACTATCGAGTACCAATGCTTCGGCAACCAATTTGGTTGGGTGCATGTTGGTCGACGATTCTCGAAGAACATACGCTAATAGTTCCCACTGTTCAGTACCGATTAAGTGTTCGATTAGGCTCGCTTCATACTGAACGATTTTTTTTGTATTGGGTACAGACAATGCTTGCTGCAATGCTGCGGGAGTATCGATTGGATAGTACTGTTTCTGCTGTGTTATTTGATGGGATTCTTCAACCGCAAGAGCAATTTTATTTCCAAGGATTGGGGTCTTAATTGGTTTCGATATAAAGTGATGAGCCTCGCCAGATAAGGCCGTTAACACGGTTTCTTGGCGCATGTCACCTGACAATAAAATGGTTGCTACTGTATGATCTATCAAACGTTTACGATAAAGAATACCGAGTAACTCGAACCCCGTGAATGTTTGCTCAAGATGATAATCAATCAAAAGTACATCTAAGGTGTGTCTTTCCACAGCTCTTATTGCTTGGCGGTAGTCCGTAGCGATGTAGATTTTGTCGTGCGAGATTCCAAGGCTCACTAATTGTTGTTTTATAAGTATGGTGGCACTTTTCGAATCATCGACAATCAAAATGCTCAGGTCAGGTGGCAACTTCATTGTCATTTTTGTGGCTATCCTAGCGTTTTATCCTAATTTAGAATCTAGGTGTCAAGGTGCATAATGTCAAGTGAGGTAGAAGCTGTTTTGTGGTTTTAAGATATTGGTAATCATCAATATTATGCGAAATGATTCACATTTTATCGGCACCCGTTCATCCATGAACGAGCAAAAATCATTAGTCCTTCATATTGAATATGAGAAAGGACGCAAAGGCAAGAAACGCAGTCATCATTAAAAACACGTCATTATAAGCCATGATAGCGGCGTCGCGTTGCATTGTGGCGAGTAGGTTAGCTTGTGCTTGCTGCATGGCCGTCGCTGCATCACTACCTGATTGAATGAAAAACGCTTGTTGCTGTTGCAATGTTTGCCAACCAAGTTGGCTCACTGAGGGTAAAGACTCTTTTATATGCGCTAAATGCTCGCGAGTTTTATTGTCCAGTAATGTCGCAATGACCGCGATACTAAACGCACCGCCTAAGTTTCTCATGACATTTGTGAGTGTCGATGCGTCTGGTGTGTCCATTCTATTGATGTTTTTCATCGCCACTAAGGATAGAGGTACCATAATAAACGGGCTGCCAATTGCACGCAGAATCATTGATAGAATCAACTGTTGCCCACCAAAATCAACGGTCATATGGGTGTTTACAAAGCAACTTAAGCCAAACATCGCGAAACCAAATGTGACTAGGTATTTGGGTTTGATGACTTGTGTAAGTTTTGGCACCAATGGAAAAATCAGCAGTTGTGGAAAACCCATCCACATAAGTACTTCACCAATTTCCATCGCGTTGTATTGTTGTATCTGGGTGAGATACAAAGGCAGTACGTAGATGGATCCTAAGAGCGCCATACCCAAAATTAGATAGGCGATACAAGATAGCGCGAATTGACTATCCTTGAGCAAGCGTAAGTTGACTAATGGCTTCTTATGTTGCAATTCGTTGATGATGAAATAGACCAAACTGACTGCAGATATAATGGCGAGCGTGACGATAAAGCTTGAGCTGAACCACTCTTCGCGATTGCCTTCCTCTAGCACGACTTCTAAGCAGCCAAGTCCCAGTGCCATGGTCGCAATACCAAACCAATCCGCCTTTTTCAGAGAGGCTAAATCAAGCTTTTCATCATCAAGTCCATAACGAATCATGGTGATCACCAGCAGTGCTGGCGGGATGTTGATGTAGAAAATGTAGTGCCAAGACAGGTTTTCCGTTAACCAGCCGCCAAATGTAGGGCCAATCGACGGTGCGAATGTTGCGGTCACCCCAAACAGCGCCATACCAACTGCTCGTTTGTTGAGAGGTAGCAGCTGGATAACCAATGAGAATGCGAGTGGGATTAACGCGCCTCCACTGAAGCCTTGCATCGCGCGGAATACGATCATTGAGGTCATATTCCATGAGAATGAGCAGAGCAACGATGAAAGCGTAAAAATAGCGGTTGTCCAAGTGAGGTAACGGCGTTTACCGAGCGCTTTAGATAACCAACCACTTAATGGTATCGCAATCATCTCTGCAACTAAATATGAGGTAGAGATCCATGAACTCTCATCGAGTGTGGCTGAGAGTGCACCTTGAATGTCTTTGAGTGAAGAGTTGGTGATCTGGATATCTAAGATCGCCATAAACGCACCGATTAGCCCTCCAAAGAGTGCGATCCAGTGACGAGTTGGTACCTCACTATTCGTTTGTTCAGAGAGTGCCGAGTTATTAATAACTTCACTCATCGATTTAGCCTCGAGTATCGATTGTCGCGACAACAGACAATCCAGGTAACAGGCGACCTTTAAGTTCTTTCTGATCGGGTATGGTGATCTTCACAGGAACGCGTTGAACAATCTTTGTGAAGTTACCAGTCGCATTTTCAGGTGGGAGTAGCGCAAATTTCGCCCCGGTCGCCGGTGAAAAACTATCCACAGTGCCTTCCAATGGGTGGCCGGGGAACGCATCGAGTTCAATTTCAACGCTCTGTCCTTGGTGAATGCCATTGAGTTGAGTCTCTTTGAAGTTCGCTTCAATCCAGATGTCTCCGTTTGGTACTAAGCTCATCAACGGAGTCCCAGCTTGCACTAATAGACCTTCACGAACGCTTCGTTTACCAATCACACCTGAAGTAGGTGCGTATACTTTGGTGTAATCAAGGTTGAGCTGTGCTTGATCACGTTGAGCGATCGCTTCTGTCACCGAAGCTTTTGCTTGTTCAATCTCACTGTCTATAACAGTTAACTGGTCATGGCTTGCTACAAGGTTCGCCTTCGCTTCTTCAAGCGCAGCTAGAGCCACTTTTTGTTGAGCCAACATACTGTCGACTTCATCTTGAGAGGCATAGTTGCGAGTGAGCAAACTGCGTGAGCGTTGCGTCTGTTGCAGTGAACGCTCGTATTCTGCTTTGGCCGAGTCAACGCGACTTGCGGCCTGTAGAATTTGACTGTTTTGCAGTTCTTTTTGAGCCAATAGGTTGGATACACTTGTTTCAACAACCGCTAAGTGAGCATTGGCTTGAGATAGCGCGGTTTGATAGTCTCGATCGTCAATTTCAACCAATAGGTCACCCTTATTGACGACTTGGTTATCATGCACATATGAGGTGGTAATGTAGCCCGATACTTTTGGACTAATGTTAGTAATGTCACCCTGCAAATAGGCATTATCTGTTGATTCAAAATATTGGCCATAGCCGTACCAGTAACCACCTCCACTGAGGCCGAGCGCTAACATAATTGCAGTTGCAATCAGTGGTGCCTTGTTGCGTTTCTTGTTTTTAGTTTGAGCTGTTGGCTTTGAATCGGTCATTTTTGTTTGATCTCGTTCTTATAGATGTAACGAATTGTAAATGAAATCGATTGGTTGATAATATAGGAAAAATAAGAAGTACTGTTGCACAAATATTACTAATCAAAGCACAGAGGGTAACTATGGATCTCAATGCTGTGTCCGTTTTCGTACAAGTGGTGGAGTGTGGAAGTTTCACTCATGCAGCCGAAGTTTTGGATATGACAAAATCCACGGTCAGTCGTAAGTTGGCCGAGTTAGAGCTGCATTTAGGCGTGAGACTGGTCACGCGCTCTACGCGAAGTTTGGTATTAACTCCAGAAGGTGAGCGGTTTTATACATCGAGCCTGCAAATGCTTGAAATCATGAGCCAAGCAGAGTTGGAAGTGACAGCTAATCAAGATTTGATACGTGGACCACTGCGTGTTGTGTTTCCTGTTGAGCTAGGCCAACAAGTATTGGCCCCTTACATTCATCAATTCCTACATGAGTACCCAAATGTGACGATGAATTTAGAGTTAACTAACCGTGAAGTTGACATTGTAGGTGAGGGGATCGATGTGTACGCGCAGATCGGGGATCTTGTTGATTCGAGTTTGATATCGCGATATTTGGCAACTTCGGCCAGAGTCATTGTCGCCAGCCCGCAGTATTTAAAGAACTTTGGGAGCATTGATTCACATAAAGATCTCGTCTCCCCACACAAGATGATTCAAGTATCGAACAAAGCCGTGAGGGTACCAAAACTGACCATAACTCCAACTGATGGAGAGCCGATTCCAATTGAACTGCCTTCTCAACTAAGAGTCAATACAGTGACTGCATGTCTGAGTGCATGTATTGACGGGCTAGGTATCGCGGTCTTACCAGAGTTCATCTGTCGTGAGCACTTTGAGCCGGGTAAATTGGTTCAATTACTGCCTGACTATAAGATGCCTGATGTCACAGTGAGTTTAGTGTATGCCGAGAGGCAATTGATGCCTAAACGAAAGAAAGCGTTTATCGACTATCTTTTAAATTCCGTGAATAAGGGAGAAAGTCGTACGAAATGAATCTCTATTTTTAACTCCGATTCAACTGCATATTATTTTAAAAAAGAGCACTTAAGATAACTATTACTTATTTATTGGATTTCTTTTATAAGTAAGTAATATGCTATGTTTGAAAATACACTTCCTCAATGGGTAAATGGATTCAATATCACATCTCCTCTATTTTTTTGTTTGAGCGTATATGGTTGATCTTCATAACTTTTGTTGTCTTTTGATACAAAGGTACACAATGTTGATTTGTGTTTAAGTTATTGATTTAATTTTGTTATTGTCCGTTCTTGTTGAGTTAAAGTTTGTTTCATATGTAAATTTGTGACTTTAATTCCTTTCAAAACAAATTTGTCTTTAATTGTTGTTTTTAATAACTATTATTTTCTTGGTTTTCGTAATGAAAATAGTTCAACGTGATTAAAGCAGTGGTGCTTTTTAAATCAGTGGTGCTTTTTAAATTATCACGTAATTGAAATGTAAAATAATAAATGTAGAGAGTTAAAAGTGACTGCAAATAAAAGTATGTTAAAGCTAGCGGTAAGTATGGCCTTGTTATCAGGCATGTCTACCACTGCTCACGCTCACGGTTGGTCTGAGTTTCCAAGTGCTCGTCAAAACATCTGTTATGAACAAGGTGGTATTTGGTCAGGTAATCCGCCTAATGCAGCTTGTGCGAACGCTAAAGATATCTCTGGTACTTACCCTTTTGTTCAACGCAACGAATACGCAAAAAACATTACTGACTTCAACAACATCAATGCTGTCCGAACTGCTATCCCTGATGGCACACTTTGTTATGCAAATGACCCGCAGAAACAAGGTATGGGCGCACCTCATACAGGTTGGACTCGTACTGAAGTGAAAGCCGGCACATTTGAGTTTGTATTTAACGCGACGGCACCACACAATCCATCATTCTGGGAGTTTTACCTAACCAAGCCCAACGCTGATTTAAGTAAGGCACTGGCTTGGGGTGATTTAGACCTCATTCAGACTGAAGGTAATGTGCCAGTTAATGGCGGTAAGTACCGCATGGATGTAACTATTCCGTCTGATCGCTCTGGTGACGCTATCTTATTCGTACGATGGCAACGTAATGATGCAGCAGGAGAGGGTTTCTACAACTGTTCTGATATCACAATTGTTAATGGCGAAACGCCTCCACCAGAGCCAGGACCAGAACCTGATCTTATCCGTGGCGATCTTTACATTCCAACCGATTTCGAGGCACCTGAAACAGGCGATACTGTTCAGTACGACATTATCAATAAGTATGGTGACGTAGCACGTAGTTTCGACATTAAGATCGATTTATCAAACATTAATGACTGGGAACGACTGCTTGCATCAGAAATTAATGGTTGGCATGAAAAGTTCAAAGATGGCGCTATTTTCATTGGTGATTGGCACGCGGAAATGGAACACTACATGTACTTCCAAAACGATCCTTCACGCAATTTCTTTAATTCTCGAGATAGTCGTGCTTCAGGTGAACTAAAGCTGATTAAAGATGACGATGGAAACGTAGAGCCGCTACCGGGCGACATCTATGAACTTGTGAAGAGTGATAAAGTGGTTAATGCGGGTGATAAAGTTGTAATTGCGACGGAAGAGCCAGCGAACTTCACTCAAACCTCTGGCACATCTGTAACGATTGAGAACAATGGTACGGCTTCGGTGCTGATTGATACGACGCCTGTTACGCAAAATGAAACACTGACATTCTCTGCGAATGCGATCAACAGTGAGCGTGAACAGACCTTTAGTTTTGAAGTGATTGCTGATGATGAAGTCACACCACCACCGACGCCAGAGCCTGATGCTTGGAGCGCAACTAAAACTTACCTTGGCGGTGAGATTGTGAGCTACGCTGATCAAAAGTGGAAAGCACAATGGTGGATTCAAGGTGGTGATAACCCACAAGTAACGTACGAAAAAGACCAATGGGGTGTATGGCGTCCAGCTAATTAATCGCGTTGACGATTGACCAACAAGTGGTTTTTAACCAATAACCGAAGCAGAGCCCTTAATAATGGCTCTGCTTTTTTTGATCTAACCAGTAGCTTTGTGTAGCACGCCTTGTTCACCACATTTCTTTTGCATATCATCAACTTCCATAAAAACAATATAAAGGTAGATGCGAATATGAAGTTTCTCTGGTTAAAAATCTTGATTACAGTTTTGGTGTTCGCGGGCTTGTTTGGCTTGGTGTATTACAAGGTAATGAGTGGAATCTCATAACGTTCAAGACGCACTCAACTCACGTGAATAATATATGCGTCTTCACTGTGGAACATAAAGATAAGGAAAAACGATGCAGAAAGTAGTAATTGTCACTGGCGGAGGGCGCGGTATTGGTGCATCAACGGCCATTTTGCTAGCGAGTAAAGGCTACCGTGTTTGTGTTAACTACCGCAAAGATCACAGAGCAGCCGAATTGGTGGTTGCTGAGATTGTTGCAAAGGGTGGCAGCGCGATGGCTTTTCAAGCGGATGTGTCTATCGAATCCGAAGTGGAGGCTCTGTTTTCTGCCGTAAACCAAGAGTTTGGGCAGGTAACGCATCTGGTGAACAATGCTGGTGTTCTTTTTACTCAATCTCGTTTGGCGGACATTGACTATGCACGTTTTAACAAAGTAATGGCAGTGAACATCGGAAGTTGTTTTCTGTGTTGTAAGGCATTCATTAATCAAATCGATGGACCCGGTTCTATCGTCAATGTCTCGTCGGCTGCCTCTCGAATCGGTGCACCATTTGAATATATAGATTACGCTGCTTCCAAAGGGGCAATGGACTCATTAACCAAAGGTCTTTCATTAGAACTAGCGGAGCAAGGTATTCGAGTTAATGGGGTTAGACCGGGCTTTATTCACACAGAAATGCATGCTGACGGGGGTGAGCCTAATCGCGTTGAACGCTTAGCGCCTAACATCCCACTTAAGCGAGGAGGGACACCGTTAGAGGTCGCTGAATCTATAGTATGGTTGCTGTCTGACGAAGCTTCTTATGTGACGGGTACTTTTATTGATATTGCTGGTGGACGTTGATGACTCCGCTAAATTGGAAATGATGAGTTGAAGTTGAAGTTGAAGTTGAAGTTGAAAGGCTCATCTACCATTTAGACTTAAATCTCGGTGCGTCTAGCTCCAAAAAACAGTGACCGTTATAGCGAGCCTCTAAAAACGGCTTGGAGTATGTGATTACCCAAGCCTTGAAGTTTAGAGTTAGCGTTTCTCTAACACCAATGAAAAGTTCACTGGTACATTGGGTGAAAGTGCAATATCACCGACGGTATTTGACACACTGTCTAGGCTCTCTTTTGGTATACCAAAGTCAAAGCCTGAAATAACCGTTGGCTTAGCAGTAGATACCATCAAATGACCTCCCGATTTGACGATGTTTACTGTAAAGATTAGCTCTTTTGACTGACCATAGAGCTCAACAGTCGCCGGGAGCATTTTCTGAATGGCGAGGTCTTCATCACTCATTAATTGCTCAGGCACGGTTGCCGTAACTTTAACCGATGGAAATTTCTTCTCATCAAAGAACATCGCTCTCAATCTTTCGTTACGTATAGATACGCCCGTGTCTAGCGTATTGAGTGGGACAGTGATCTCTAGGCGTCCTTTCTCGTCGATTTTACCACTTACGCCTGATATGACCGCAGGTTCAACGATATATTGCTTTTTGATCGAAGCGAAGTTAACCGTTGATAGATGTTCGTTTACCTGAAAATGTCCCGATGCCAGTAATGGAAAACTGCAAGCTATTAATCCTAGTGTGAGCAATCTATTCATGTTTGTTTCCTATGAGTGAGATTATGCATGTATCTAAATAGTATTGTTCAAAAAACAATCTTTGCATTCCATAGGTAAATCAAAGTTGTAGATTTGATTTATATCTAGAATGTCTGGTGGATATTTAATGCTTAATAATTTCCCAATTTCAGTGGTTGTTGTTTATTTTTGTTTTAATTACAGGTTATTAATTCACTATAAGTGAAAAATTAGGTTGAAGTTACTGGCGCTTTTATTGATAATTCATGCATCTTTTTTGAATAATAATTTTCTATGTCTCAAGCATCTTCTATCTCTTCTCTAGAGAAATCTAAATCATGGCAATTGCCAGATACTTTGATCCTGATTTTCATAATCGGTATTTTCGCTGCAGCAGCGACTTATTTCATTCCTGCTGGTACTTTTGAAAGCCAAGACGTCTCTTTCATTGTTGATGGTGCAGAAAAAACGCGCACCGTGATCGACCCTGCTTCTTTTAGTTACGCAACCGATGAAAACGGTGAGCTTGTCTACAACACGGTTGGCTTTTTTGCGTCTGGTGGCGGTATTGGCCTAATGAACTTCCCATTCGAAGGTCTGGTATCAGGCTCGAAGTGGGGCAGCGCAATTGGCGTAATCATGTTCATGTTGATCATTGGTGGTTCATTTGGCGTGGTTATTCGCACCGGTACTATTGATAACGGTATCCTACACCTGATCAACAAAACCAAAGGCAGCGAAGCGCTGTTTATCCCAGTACTATTTCTACTGTTTTCTTTGGGTGGTGCAGTCTTCGGTATGGGTGAAGAAGCAGTCGCATTTGCGATTATCATTGCTCCACTGATGGTTCGACTTGGCTACGACAGTATTACTACCGTGATGGTCACTTACGTTGCGACTCAAATTGGATTTGCAACGTCTTGGATGAACCCATTCTCAGTAGCAATCGCGCAAGGTATCGCTGGTATTCCTGTGCTGTCTGGCATGACTTTCCGTATGGTGATGTGGGCGTGCTTTACCGTTGTGGGTATTGGTTTCACCATGTTGTATGCATCACGCATTAAAGCGAACCCAGAATCATCATTTACCTTTGCAACTGACAAACATTTCCGTAAGCAAGAACAAGATGACCAACCTGTAGCGAGATGGTCTTTCGCAGATACACTCGTCATGCTAACTGTTGTGGGTACTACTGGTTGGGTAATTTATGGCGTAGTCGTTCATGCTTGGTACATCCCAGAAATTGCTTCTCAGTTCTTCACTATGGGCTTTATTGTGGCAATCATCGGCGCTATTTTCCGTTTGAACGGCATGTCTCTTAATGATGCAGCAGATGCGTTTAAAGAGGGGGCGGGAATGATGTTAGCGCCCGCGCTTCTGGTCGGTTGTGCGAAAGGTGTCCTTCTAATTTTAGGTGGTGGTTCTGGTAGCGAAGCGAGCGTACTAAACTCGATTCTAAACAGCGCAGGCGCTTTCATTAGTGGTCTTCCAGACGTGATGGCAGCTTGGCTGATGTTTGTCTTCCAATCTGTATTTAACTTCTTCGTGACGTCAGGTTCTGGTCAAGCAGCACTAACCATGCCTCTTCTTTCTCCGTTGGCAGATATCGCGGGCGTAACACGTCAAGTTGCAGTACTGGCTTTCCAACTGGGTGATGGCTTTACGAACATCATCGTACCGACGTCTGCTTCTCTAATGGCGACTCTGGGCGTGTGTCGTATCGATTGGGGAGTATGGGTTAAATTCTGTGGTCGCTTTATCGGTCTGCTGTTTGCACTAGCGAGTGTGGTCGTTATTGCAGCACACCTTATGGGTTTTGCTTAATCGTTGAAAACTAACTCGCGATCCCGAATTCATTGACGGGCTTATATTACACTACGACCAAAGGCGAGCTGAGACTCGCCTTTGTTGTTTATTAAATCTATTGGGAATCGATATGTCAGAAATGACGACACATAGTCAAACACAAGTTCTTGAATACCTTCACTCGTTAAATGTGGATGATCTCTCGCCGGGTGATCATACCTTGAGCTTTGCTGTCGCAACCAATGCTATCGGGCAATGGCAGCAGTTACCTGTTCGAGTGTTTAAAGGTCGTGATCAGGGCAAGAAAGTTGTGATTACTGCTGGTGTTCATGGTGATGAACAGAACGGTATCATGACAGCAATGAAAGTTGCACAACGTCTTGTTGATCAAAATATCGCGGGTTGCGTCACTATTGTCCCAACGATTAACTTGAGCGGTATATTAAATCACAGTCGCAATTTCTTCCCGGTCGATCCTGATACATCGCCGTCAAACCTCAACCGTTTCTTCCCTGGTAATGTTGAAGGCAATGAAGTTGAGCGGTATCTAGGAACGTTATGGAACAACCTATTGTTGCCAAATGCCGATATCGCGATTGACCTGCACACGCAAACTTCGGGCACATGCTATCCGCTGTATGTTTTCGCAGACTATAGAGTCGAAAAAGCAAAACAGATGGCAACTCTGATGAACGCGGATGTGGTATTGAACGATCCGGGTGAGAAAGGAGTGTTGGAAACGGCGTGGAATACACACGGTGTGCCGAGTATTACAGTGGAAGTGGGAGCAGGTCGTTACTTTGAACGTGAACTGGTTGAACGCGCGACTCAAGGGGTGATCAACATCCTCACAGCGGAAGGTGTGATTGAAGGAGAGGTCTCTGAGCTGAACTCCCCATTAGAAGGTGACAAGATCATCAGTATCAAAGCAAAACAGGGCGGTTTTGTAGAACCACAGGTTTCGTTGATGCAGAAAGTCGAGCAGGGCGATCTACTGGCAATCCAGTTCGATTCACTTGGCAAGGAGTTGCTGAGATATACTGCGCCTGAATCTGGAACAGTTATCAGCTATAACCTTGAAACACTTCGCGCTCCAGGCTCATTGGTAGTTCGTCTAATCAAATAAAGCAAAGTGAATCATATGGGCAAAGAGGATCTTTGCCCAACGCAACAGGTTCCGAGAGCTTCTCATTTCAAAGACTACGGTCAAATTGCGATTGACGACAGATGTCTTTCTCAGCACTGACAGTGTATATTTTTAGAATATTCATTCAGGTTTTTATTGAATTTGTTGTTATTGGTGAGAGCGTTATGAAGAAAAATGGATTTACTCTCATAGAGTTGATTGTCGTTGTGATTATACTCGGCATCCTCGCTGTCACAGCGGCACCTCGGTTTTTGGGAATCCAAGAGTCAGCGCGAGAAGCTGTGTTAGAAGGCGTTGCTAGTGCAATGGACAGTGTGAACGCTCAAGTTGTATCGAAAGCCATTATTGAAGGGCTTGACCCTAGCGCAAAGAACCCAGATGATCAAAGTAACTACGTGATTGATTTTGGTATCGGTAGTGTTGAAGTCGACTGGGGTACCTTATGTCCAGAAAGTCGAGGTGAGTCGGGCGATAAGCTCAACATGCTCGATTTTTTAACTTTGTCTGACGACGCGAGCTTAACATCTGAATTTGGTAATCGACACACAGTCATCGGTTATAACTATTCGTTTAGTTCTGCCGACCTTGAAAAAACAATATTACTGACGAAAACCTTCCTTCTGGCTGTTATGTTATTTATGACTCGTTTGGTCGAGTCGATAATGGTGTGTGTCCAGCAGAGGGCTGTGAATGTACAGTTCGTGTTGTCAATGATGAATGCTAGGTAGAATTTCTTTTTGAATGATGCGAACTAGAATCCTTGAGCTGTACAATCAGTGATTGATTATCTGTGTCAATGAGTGGGTCGATGTTTAATCTTTACTCAATAGTAAACTCCGTGTTAGCTTCAAAGCTCTTCTAGCGTATATCTAAGGAAGGAGTAGAGGATGTCATTTGAAAGCGCAGTTACATTTTTTATAGCCATGTTTGTGTTCGGTATTACACCAGGGCCGGGCGTGTTTGCAATATTGGCGCGCGGTATGGTTCACGGTTGGAAAAAATGCATCACACTTTCGTTAGGAATGACATGCAGTGACATGATTTATCTCGTGCTTGCCTGTTTTGGTTTAGCAACGGTTGCAGAAAATTGGTCATTCGCCTTCGAAGTGATTCGTTACGTTGGTGCTGCTTACTTGATTTACCTTGGGTACAAGATGTTCAGAAGCCTACCTGAAGTGCAGGGTTCGGCAGAGCAAGTTGCCAAGCAAAGCCAAAAGTCAGCACTGGCAAGTTTTGCGCAAGGCTTTTTAATTTCTGCGTCAAACCCGAAAGTGATTCTGTTTTACATTTCGTTCTTGCCAACGTTCATCGATCTTACTGTGCTTCGTTCACAAGATATCGTACTCGTTGCGGTGTTAGCGTTTGTCGCTTTAATGACTGGCTTGTTGCTGATTGCGATGGGGGCGGGTCGAATGGTGACTTTGTTGAAAACACCTCGTGCGCACAAAAGGTTAAACCAGAGCGCGGGTGGCATCATGATCGCCGCAGGTTCCTACTTAGCGATCAACCGTTAACTAACTTCACTCATAGAATAGGCGGTCTTTGGCTCGCCTATTTTGCTATCTGTTTTTTATGATCTGATGTTCTTGTCGATTTGGCTAAGGGAAAGCATTAATGAAAGTACTGATATCAGGTTCTAACGGTTATGTCGGTCGACATGTGACGAGTTTGTTCAAGGAAAGTGGAGCTAAGGTGTATCTCTATGGTAGAGAGCGAAGCGCAATAATCTGTCCTGAAGGCATTTATGAGGAATGTTCGAAATTTGAAGGTGACTTTGATGTAGTAATCAATTGCGCGAGACCTCATTGGTCAGAATATTCGCCAGCTGAAATTGCCAATATTGAGTCCAAATTACTATTAAAGTTAGATAGCTTCGCAAAAGCAGGGGCGACAAAAATCCACACATCAGGCGTTTGGCTCTTTGGGAAAGCAAACTACGATGAGTTAAGAGGGTTTAAACTCAAACCACTTTCTGTTGTTGAGCCGGATGTAACAACGATTGAGCGAGCGCTAAGGCGTAAATGGCATGTCGTTTATTGTCCGAGTTTGGTTTATGGTGGTGATAATTGTCAGTTGAGGAGGATTGTTGAAACGTTAAATGGGTCTCTATCAGTGGCGACGCCAACACAAGGGCATAATCAATATATCCATGTTGAAGATATCGCTCGCTTTTATCTATGTTTAGTACAAAACCAAACGGATACCAAACAACACTTTATTGCAGAGAAAGAAGGCTTCACCCCTGAAAATTTTGCCCGTTTACTTTTGAATGTTGGATGGATTAAAAAGATCAAAAATATGAACTGGGAGGAATTTGAAGCCCAGTTTGGTTCGTCTGCGACAGAGATTGAGAGATTAAACCTCGATCTACCCGTGAGCTCATTGTTTAAACCAACCTCAACTCTACGCCACTACATTCAACCCTCCCTTTCTAATCAGCCGTAGCGAGCATTACGATAGAACTTTTCACATTGGCAAACACTTTGTCATTTAAGCGGATGAATTTTAAAAATGCTCCATCATCTAGTGACTAAATGAAAATTATTGTCATCTAATTTACTTTTAAGTTACTCTGTGTGAAATTTTACTACATATTTATATGTGTGTGATTGCACTTCTAGATTGCATTTAACCATAGATAAAGTCAGGTTATACGTTTGCTTTGGTCCATTCGCAATCGATTATACCTCTTTTGTTCTACCCCTTTCGGGTAGTTCATTTTCGTAATTGATTTACATCATATTTTCATTTTCTTTCATAATTCATTATTCGCTCAGTTAAGAAAATTATAACCTTTCAGGAATTCTTATGAGCAAGATGAAGCTAGTCGTAATCGGTAACGGGATGGTAGGCCATCGCTATATCGAAGATTTAGTCGAGAAGACAGACGTAGCCAACATGGACATTACGGTGTTCTGTGAAGAGCCGCGTGTTGCGTATGACCGCGTACACCTTTCTTCTTACTTTTCACACCACACAGCAGACGAACTTTCTTTAGTTAAAGAGGGCTTCTACGAGAAACATGGTATCAACATGTTGATCGGCGAACGCGCTATCACAGTAAACCGTGAGAAGAAGATTGTTTACTCAAGCTCTGGTCGTGAAATCCAATACGACAAGCTGATCATGGCGACAGGCTCTTTCCCATTCGTTCCACCTATTAAAGGCCGCGAGAGCAAAGACTGTTTTGTGTACCGTACTATCGAAGATCTTAAAGCGATCGAAGCGTGTGCGAAAAAGAGCAAAGTCGGTGTTGTCATCGGTGGTGGTCTTTTAGGACTTGAAGCAGCTGGTGCTCTAAAAGCACTGGGTGTAGAGACTCATGTAGTTGAGTTTGCGCCTAAGCTAATGGCTGAGCAGCTGGACCAAGCGGGTGGTAACCAACTTCGTCAAAAAATCGAAAGTATGGGTGTGAAAGTTCACACTAGCAAAAACACGCTTGAAATTGCTCCTGAAGGTAAAGAAGCACGTAACGTTATGCGCTTTGCAGACGGTACAGAGCTCGAAACTGACTTCATCGTATTCTCTGCGGGTATTCGCCCTCAAGATAAACTTGCTCGTGACATGAAGCTAGACGTTGCTCCACGCGGCGGTATCGCTATCAATGATTTCTGTCAGACTTCTGATGACAGCATCTACGCTATCGGTGAATGTGCGTCTTGGAACGAAACTTTCTACGGTCTAGTTGCGCCAGGTTACAAGATGGCGACGGTAGCGGTTGACCATATCGTTGGTAACGACAGCAAGTTTGAAGGTGCTGACATGTCTGCGAAGCTTAAGCTTTTAGGCGTGAAAGTAGGTTCAATTGGTGACGCTAACGGCCGTACTCCTAGCTGTAAGAGCTACGTTTACCAAAACGAAGAGCAAGAAGTTTACAAACGTCTAATCGTTTCTGAAGACAACAAGAAACTGCTTGGTGCAGTAATGGTGGGTGATACGTCTGACTACGGCGATCTTCTACAACTTATGTTGAACGAAATCGACCTACCAGAGCACCCAGATGCGCTAATCCTACCTGCTCACGCTGGTGCAGAAAAGCCAACGCTAGGCGCTGACGCACTACCTGAGTCTGCCGTTATCTGTTCTTGTTTTGATGTTACAAAAGGCAAGATTGCAGAAGCGGTTGCTCAAGGTCACCACACTATTGGTGATATTAAAGCAGTAACTGGTGCAGGTACGGGTTGTGGTGGTTGTATACCTCTAGTAACTTCTGTTCTAAATGCTGAGCTTGAAAAAGCAGGTGTTGAAGTGAAAGACGACGTATGTGAGCACTTCGCTTACTCTCGTCAGGAGCTATTCCACTTAGTACGCATCGGTGAAATCAAGTCGTTTGAAGAGCTACTTGAGAAGCACGGTACGGGTTACGGTTGTGAAGTATGTAAGCCACTTGCTGGTTCTATCCTTGCTTCAAACTGGGGTGACCACATCCTTAAGCCGTCTCTAGTTAAGCTGCACGATACCAACGATAACTTCCTAGGTAACATCCAAAAAGATGGTACTTACTCTGTTATCCCACGTATGGCGGGTGGTGAAGTAACGCCAGCAGCTCTAGCAGCATTGGCTAACGTAGCAGCAGAGTACAACCTATACACGAAAGTGACAGGTGCTCAACGTATCGGTCTGTTCGGCGCTCAAAAAGATGATCTTCCAACAATCTGGAAGAAACTAATCGAAGCGGGTTACGAGACTGGTCAAGCTTACGGTAAGTCGCTGCGTATGGCTAAGACATGTGTCGGTTCAACTTGGTGTCGTTACGGTGTTCAAGATTCTGTTGGTCTTGGTGTAATGATTGAGAACCGTTACAAAGGCATCCGTACTCCTCATAAGATGAAGTTCGGTGTGTCTGGCTGTACTCGTGAGTGTGCGGAAGCGCAAGGTAAAGACCTTGGTATTATCGCGACAGATGCAGGTTGGAACATGTACGTGTGTGGTAACGGCGGTATGAAACCTCGCCACGCAACACTACTAGCAGGCGACCTAGACCAAGAGACACTGATCAAGTACATCGACCGTTTCATGATGTTCTACATCCGCACTGCTGCACCACTACAACGCACTTCAGTATGGTTTGAGAACCTAGAGGGTGGCATCGACTACCTTCGTGAAGTCATCATGGAAGACAAACTAGGCATCAATGATCAATTAGAAGCTGACATCGCTAGCCTAGTAGAGAACTTCAGCTGTGAGTGGACTGACACTATCAACGACGAGACACAATTGAAGCGTTTCTCTCATTTCATCAACTCTGATGAGCGAGATGACAATGTAGTGTTTGTCACTGATGGTCGTGAGCAACACCGTCCAGCGACATTTACTGAAAAACACCCAGAAGCGAAGGGCGACATCCTTCACGTAGCGGCAGAGTAATAGGGGAACGACATCATGGCATTTACAAAAGTTTGTAAAATTGAAGACATCATCCCAGGTACTGGTGTTGTTGCACTATTGAACGGCGAGCAGGTAGCAATCTTCCGCCCACGTGCAACAGAAGAAGTGTTCGCAATTAATAATATGGACCCATTTTTCCAATCAAACGTGCTTTCTCGCGGCCTTATCTGTGAGCACAAAGACGAATTATGGGTAGCAAGCCCACTTAAGAAGCAGCGCTTCAATCTAGCGACTGGTCTATGTATGGAAGATGAGCGTATGAGCGTGAAATCTTACAAAGCGCGTGTTGTGAAAGGCGCGGTAGAAGTCGCAGCGTAATCGTCAAGATTTGATAGTTCAAGGGCTCTAGTGAGTGATGATTGTCATGATGACAACTAGAGCCTTTTCCTATCCAATTTTTATTTTTTAAATTTAACTTTTTAAGGACAATTTATGTCTTCTGATTTTAAACCTGTAGAATTTGTTCAAACTATGATCGATGTGGGTGAAGCGAAAACGAAAACAAGTACTCGCGATCTCCTAATTCGCAGCACAATGGCAGGGGTGATTCTTTCTCTTGCGGTTGTTGTAGCGATTACAGCAATGGTTCAAACGGGCATCGGTCTTGTTGGCGCACTTGTTTTCCCAGTGGGTTTTGTCATCTTAAGTGTGATGGGTTATGACCTAGTGACAGGTGTATTCGGTCTAGCTCCATTGGCAAAGTTTGACAACCGCCCGGGTGTGACTTGGGGTCGTATCCTGCGTTGTTGGGGGCTTGTCGGCCTAGGTAACCTTATTGGTTCTCTGCTTGTCGCATTCTTAGTTGCAGTGTCTCTAACTGGTAACTTCTCTCTAGATCCAAACGCAGTTGCTCAAAAATTTATTGCGGTATCAACTGCGCGTAGCTTAGGTTTTGAAAACATGGGTATGGACGGATGGATCACATGTTTCGTTCGCGGTATCTTCTGTAACCTTATGGTATGTCTCGGTGTTATTGGTAACATGACAGCTCGTTCAGTGTCTGGCCGTGTAGCGATGATGTGGTTCCCAATCTTCATCTTCTTCGCACTTGTGTTTGAACACACAGTAGTAAACATGTTCCTATTCCCACTAGGTATGATTCTTGGTGCTGACTTCGGTATCGCGACTTGGTTGAACTTCAACCTTATCCCAACAATCCTAGGTAACATCATTGGTGGTCTAGTAATGACATGTATCCCACTTTACCTGACTCACGCTAAAACAGCGCCAGCGATTAAATAATCCTGACCTGAGCGATTAAACGGATGAGTTAACGGAAAGGCCCTGCAGTGTACTGTGGGGCCTTTTTTGGCTTCTTTGGTGTGAACATCAATATTCACTATGCTTTTAATAGAATGATAAACAGTGATACAGAATTGCAACGAGAATAACCCCAAACGTTAATTCAATTAGTTATGAAATATGCAAAAACTGTGATCGACGAGTTGTTTTCTTGTTGATACAGTGAATTACAGCAAAATAATTAAAATAGGCGTAAGCAATGAGTGAGCAGCAAGCAGTAAAACAAGGTTTCGTTTCTTTGGTGGGTGCCGGTCCGGGTGATCCTGATTTATTAACCGTTAAAGCCGCACGAGTGATTCAACAGGCTGACGTTGTGGTTTATGACCGTCTTGTATCTAAGGCAATCTTAGCGATGGCTAATCTAGATGCAGAGATGCTTTATGTCGGTAAAAAGCTTGATCATCACTGCGTACCACAAGATCAAATCAATCAACTACTTGTGACTAAAGCTCAAGAAAATAAACGCGTTGTACGTTTAAAAGGTGGTGATTCGTTCATTTTCGGGCGCGGTGGGGAAGAGTGTGAAACCCTTGCTGAGAATAGTGTCGCTTTTGAGGTGGTTCCAGGGATTACCGCCGCAGCTGGCGCGACAGCTTATGCAGGCATCCCTCTGACGCATCGCGATCACGCTCAAAGCGTACAGTTCATCACTGGTCACCTCAAGAAAGATGGTGAAGACATTGACTGGAAATCACTCGCTCAACATAACCACACCATTGTTTTCTACATGGGATTGAAAGAGAGTCCAAACATCCAGAAAAACCTGACTGATAACGGTATGCGTCAAGATATGCCTGTGGCTATCATCGAAAATGGCACGCGTCAGGAACAGAAAGTCTTCAGAGGTGGTTTAAGCGATTTGGCTGAGCTCGCCGGGCAAGCTAAAAGCCCAGCTCTGATTGTTGTTGGTAGCGTCGCTCAACTTCATGAAAAGTTAGCTTGGTTTAATCAGTAGTATACCGCTCCATTTGCGCCCTTAGATGCTGCAGCGGCTCGATTGTCGCTGCATCTCTTGTTGACGCATCGGCATTTGGTCGATGAAGTTAGCCAAGAACGCCCAATCTGTTGTGCCACTCCATCGATGTTTCTCTTTACCATCCTTGCCAATCAAAATCCCTGTGTGCTCACCCTTGGGGATCTCATAGATCTTCTTAACTGCCTCTAAATTGAACTCTTCTTTTAACCAGCCGGGCATAGTGTAACCGTTCTCGGCGATTACCATGACCACAATGTCGCGTTCGTCAATCTGACAGTTATTGATTAAAACACTGTTCATAAACTCTTCCACCTTGGTGTCTTGATCAGGTGCGAACAAGATGACACTGCGATGAGGCAAGTTGTGTGATTGTTCATAGGCCGGATAAGCGAGAGCAGTGTGAGAGCAAGCAATGATGCCTGCAATAGAGAGTATTCTTCCTAGCATCCTATGACTCCTTTCAACCAATGCGTGTGTTTCTATCAGTAAACCGCTTTAATGACTATTTTTGAAAGCGTGAGCAGTCAACTCTGCACAATAATCAAGCGATGAATAAATGCTGATACGTAAAGCATAGTAGATAGGTTCAAATCAACGATAAGCGACTCGCATTTACCTAGCAGATCGAATAGGGTAAAGGCTCATTTTTTAGCTATAAATAACGGCATAGAGCCGCAGGCACCATACATGGAAAATATTGCAATTCTGGTTGATGTTCAAAACGTGTATTACACAACCAGAGATAAATATCGAAGTAATTTTGACTACAACCAATTTTGGTATGTGGCAACCACCGGTAGAAACGTTGTATCAGCTCATGCTTACGCTATTTCTAGTCAAGATCCCAAACAGCGTCAGTTCCACCACATCCTCCGTGGAGTGGGCTTTGACGTAAAGCTAAAACCTTTTATTCAACGGCGAGATGGTAGTGCTAAAGGTGATTGGGATGTCGGTATCGCGTTAGATGCAATCGAGTTGGCGGAGGCTGTCGATACCATTATTCTTGTTTCTGGTGATGGTGACTTCGAGATCTTAGTTGAACGTATAAAATCGCGCTTCAATACCAACGTGGAAGTTTACGGCGTGCCGGGACTAACCGCTCAAAACCTCATCGACTCTGCAACAAAATTTGTTCCAATCGAGAAAGATCTCTTAATGTAGCCAAATAGTGCAATTTTATAATTGAAATCAATTTTATGATAATTAAAATGTAAACCATTATTATTTAATTGGTGGTGGTGATGTCTCGCATTCTAGTTGTTGACGATGATATTCAGTTATGTGAATTGCTCTGTGAAGTGTTAGAAACAGAGGGTTATCATGTTGATAAGGTCCATTGTGGTGAGAGCGCTTTGGAATTTATTCAACAGAATCCGGTAGATTTGGTTCTACTGGATGTGATGCTGCCAAACCTCAACGGGTTACAGGTCGCAAGACGCATTTGTCAGCGCTTTGCCACTCCGATTCTTATGTTAACAGCGCTCAATGATGACGCATCCATGTTAGATGGCTATCAAGCGGGGGCTGACCAGTATATTGCTAAGCCATTTAATGTGCCTGAGCTTTTGACTCGCATTAAAGTGATTCTCCGTCGCGTCGGATTTGAGCGTCAGCGCCAGTCTGTTGCGAGCACGAACGAGGGCTTGTGTGAACAGTTGGCTCGTATTCCTCTGACTGGGACAGAAAAAGACCTGCTTGATTATTTGATTAAGCATAACGGTATTGTTGTTTCGAAATCTGACCTTCAAGTCCATGTGCTCAAGAGGGAGCTGTGTCCGTTTGATCGTAATCTAGATATGCATATCAGCAATATTCGTCGCAAGTTAGTACAAGCGGGTATTTCTAAGCAACACATTAAAACGGTTCGCGGCAAAGGTTACAGCTACTTAGAGTCCGTAAGTGCATGAGTCTAAAATATTTTCGCTGTCCTTCTTTCATTGAGAAACGTAAGGACGGTTTGACGTTTCAGCTGTTTGCCTACCTAACGATCATTATTGTCAGCATTTTCATCTTTCAGGGTATTGCGGAAAAGGCATTGATGAGAGCTTTGCTCAAGGTTCCGGAGTCTGTGAAGTCAGATATGTTAGATCTGGCTTATCAAGCCGATATCCTAATTGAAGAGGGGGATATGGATGAATTGGCAGATTGGGCGAATGCACAAGATTATTATCTGTTTGTACTCGATAAAGATAAACATCCAATCACCCATCGCCATATGCACCCGCACTTTGAGTTTAAGCTGAGGTTTTTAAGGGATTTAGATCATCAGCTTGATGCGCAAGTGAATCAACCCATTCTTGGTATTCCTTTAAAACACGGCAAACTATTAGTGGTTCAGTTTCCAAGATACTTTCACCCAGCCCATACCTTTTCGACGTACTCTTCATTAATGAAGGTGTTTATTGCTTTTGTCATTTTGCTTTTGTTCTCTCAGATCCTTTCAAGGCGTCTCCAGCAGCCGCTTGACCGGTTACGAGAAGCGAGCCGTCGATTGGCGCAAGGTGATTTCTCGGTCGAGGTTGTCTCAGAGCTGAAATCGAACACTAGAGAGTTCAATGAATTGGCGAACGACTTTGACCACATGACGCAAGAGATTAAGTCATTGGGCGAGAAGCAGCGCCGTCTAATTCGCGATGTTTCTCATGAGCTAAGAACGCCACTAGCGAGACAGAATCTAGTGCTGCATCTGCTGCGCAATAGTGTTGAAGACAAATCGGCGCGCCTGATTGATAGACTTGAGAATGAAACCAAGGAGATGAATGACCTCGTTGGTGAAATACTTGAATACAGCCGTGTAGAGAATGCACGCTATGATGCTAACGTGACATTGATGAATGTCGAACATTACTGCTCTATGCTTGTTTCTGAAATGCAACACGACCTTAGAGGCGAGCAAACGCTGGTGGCTCACTTGTCGAACCAGACACCAAGTGTCGCTCTTGATGAAAGGCTTATTCTTCGTGTGGTGAGAAATATTGTGGGGAATGCCATAAAATACGCGGGCTCGAAAGCAGACATTGTATTGACCACGTATTACTGCGAAGAGACTTCAGTTAAGCGTTACACTGTCATTTCTATAGAAGACAATGGACCTGGTATTCCTGATGAACAACTTTCGAGTGTGTTTAGCCCGTTTACACGCCTAGAATCAGCGCGTGATAAAAAGTCTGGCGGGTATGGTTTGGGGCTAGCTATCGTTAAAGAGTCGATGGCGGTGATGAATGGCCATGTAAAAGCCGAGAACAAATTAGAAGGCGGATTGAGGATAAGCCTTATGTTCCCAATTCAACCTGAAACTCAGTTGTAAAACAAAAACGCCGCTTTATAAGGAAGCGGCGTTGAGTTATGTTGTGAAAAAGAGACTATGCTTGGCGAGCTAAGCTTACTTGCTCTTCTTTTTCACCCGCTGCAGGGTCGTTGAAGCGTGTTTCATCGAACGCACCTTCAGACTTAGCAACAATAATCGAGACTGCGCTATCACCTGTAATGTTAACCGCGGTACGGATCATATCCAGCAGGCGGTCAACACCCATGATAAGTGCAATACCTTCTAGCGGTAGACCAACTTGGTTAAGAACCATTGCTAACATAACTAGGCCCACACCAGGAACACCTGCCGTGCCCACAGAAGCCAATGTCGCCGTCATGATCACCATTAGGTAGTCGGTCATAGACAGGTCGATGTTGTACGCTTGCGCAATGAACGCCGTTGCCACACCTTGCATGATCGCAGTACCGTCCATGTTTACTGTCGCACCCAAAGGAACAGTAAACGAAGCTACTTTGTTATCAACACCCATGCGGTTCTTCGCTGTTTCCATAGTTACTGGAATTGTCGCGTTTGAAGAAGCCGTAGAGAATGCGAACATGATAGCGTCCTCCATCTTACGTAGGAACGTAATTGGATTTAGGCCAGTAAAGCCTTTTAACATCAAGCTGTATGTCACTAGACCGTGAAGTATCAGAGTACCCGCAAGAACTAGGAAGTATTCAGCAAGATTCCAAATCGCACCCAAGCCGAGACCTGAGAACAGTTTCGCCATCAAGAAGAACACACCATAAGGTGCTAGGTTCATGAGTAGGGCAACAAGCTTCATGATCACTTCGTTCAGATCTTGGAATATTGCCGCAATACGCTCACCCGGTTTACCCGCGGCACTGATTGCAATGCCGAATAATACTGCAAATACGATCACTTGAAGTGTTTTACCTTCAGCCATCGCTTGGATAGGGTTGGTTGGGAACATGTCGATGATGACTTGGCCTAGAGAAGGCGCATCAGCCGATTTGAATGAGCTCGCTGCGGTTAGGTCAGCACCAGCACCCGGTTGGAAGAAATTACCGATGGTTAGAGCAAGAGTAATTGCAACCGCTGTGGTACCAATGTAAAGAGCCAGTGTTTTACCGCCCATACGACCCAGCGTGGATAGGTCTTTCAATGAACTAGTACCGCATACTAGAGAGACAAAGACCAAAGGAACAACAAGCATTTTTAAGCTAGCGACAAAGATTTTACCGCCAACTTCAAATAGTCCGTTAACAATGTATGTATTAACAAAGCCACTTTCTGCAAACAGGGATTGAATGGCAAATCCCACTAAGATACCTGCGACCATACCGAGAATAACGCGGCCAGTCAGAGACATAGGTTTCTTGGTATTCATTTAGAACACTCCTTTTAATTATAACTTTGAGACCTTTCAAAGTGAGCGGCAGATTAGCAGTCGCGAGAATAAATAAAAAAATAAAAATGTTGGGCAAAATTATAGATGTGATCAAAGTCACCTGATTATTGTCGAGAAATACAAAACAAAAACAAAGTTAGATCATTTAAATTAACATTTGTTACTGATTTTTAATGACTTCCTCTTTAATCAGTGAAGCGGATCGAGTTACATATGAAAGGGTAATTTGATGTCTACATAACGGGTTTTCAACGAATGATTGAGACACAAATCACGCTGACCGGGCAACCAATCAAACATCACAAGAAGTCAGAATCGGTAACTGAACCGATAAAATAACTAAGCTGGTATCTTCTGTAACGCCTTTACATAACTTTACAAATGCAAAGAATGTAAATTTAATGCAAATGGTAATGGTTATCACTTATATTCGTCTCCGAAATATTCAGTGGTACCGGAAACGGTAGATCAAACAAAGCACCGAAAGGGCAGTTGTTTGAATAATAAAAAAGTCGGAGAAAAGGACATGTTTTCAAAAAGCCCATTGGCTTTGGTGATTGGCGCAGTATTGGCGTCACCAGCTGTATTAGCAGAAACAGCAAAAACAGATGAGCATATGGTTGTTGAAGGTCGTGACTACGGTTACAAGGCAGACACCAACACAACAGCAATGCGCATGGAGGCAACTCAACTAGAGACTCCAGGACAAGTTTCAATCATTGATGAGCAAATCATCGATGAGCAACGTGCAAGTACTTTAGGTGAAGTTCTGAAAAACGACGCTTCTATTTCTGCTGGTTCAAAATCCACTAACCGTGAACGTTTTAATCTACGTGGTTTCGCGCTAGACAGTGGCAATGGTTATTTGCGTGATGGGGTACAGCACTGGTCTCACTACCGCCAACCTGTTGAACTATTGGAGCGTGTAGAGGTATTAAAAGGTCCTGCTGGTCTTCTTTATGGTGAGTCTGCACCGGGCGGTCTTGTCAATATGGTTGCTAAAAAGCCTACTTACGAGACTCAAGTGAACGTGAGTCAAGATATCGGCTCTGACAATTACACTCGCACTGTTGCTGACGTGAGTGGTTCTCTTAACGATGATCAAACACTTCGCGCTCGCGTTATTGTTTCTCAAGAAAACCAAGACTCATACCGCACTCGCTTTGATGGCACTGACGTAGAAACAGAACGTTTTGTTGGTGGTCTATTTGTTGATTACGACATTAATGAAGACGTAATGCTGTCTCTACACTATGACCGTACTCAAGAGCTAGGTGATTTAGACAATGGTTCTAAGATCGACACAACTACAGGCAAAGTCATTAACCCTGATATCGTAAACGACCAACGCTTTGCTCAGACAGACAACGACGTAGCAAACTACGGCGTGACTGTTGCTGCGAATATCAATGAAACTTGGTCTGTAAAGACAGGTATCTCTCGTCAGTTTTATGAACGTCGTCGTACAGAATCAGATAACGTGTTAGATGGCACGGGTTACAAAGTTTCTGATCGTCACGATGAATGGACGTTTGACACTGCGTATGTTGATTTTACCGGTGACTTTGATGCGTTTGGCGTAAACCATCGTCTGCTAATTGGTGCGAATGGGTTGCACTATGATTACAAACAGCTGTACTACGCAGGACTAGCTTGTCAATCCAATCCAACGGCATGTGAGAATGGCTTTGATATGCCTGCTGACATTCATTACAACATGGATACATCGGGCTTATCGCATTCAGAAAGTCAGCATTATGGCGTCTACGTTCAAGATTTAGTGACACTTAATGAACAGTGGCAAGTACTTGCAGGTGCTCGCCTTGCATATGATAAAACTAAGAGCAGCAAAGGGGTCGAGAAAAGTTACAACAATGTCCTTCCTAAAGCTGGCCTGATCTATTCGCCTGCAGAGAACGGCTCTATTTACGCTGTTTACTCTGAGAGCTTTGAACCCGTAGCCGACATTTCTAACGAAAAAGATGTTAACTTTGGAAAAGAGCAAGACGCGAAGAAAGGTACGCTTTACGAAGTAGGTACGAAGTGGGAACTGTTTGATGAACGCTTGTTTGTTTCTGGTGCACTGTTCCAGATCACTCAGTCAAACATGCAAGTGACAGAAGATCTGGCTACACCAATCGGCACGGTTGACCAGATTACCACTCAAGTTGGTGAACAGGTTCACACCGGTGCAGAGCTTGCAGCAACAGGTTATCTAACAGAAGCATTCTCTCTAAGCGCTTCTACAATGTTCCTAGATGCGGAATATAAGAATGATCCTAAACTAGAGGGCAAAACACCAGCGGACGTGCCTGAGTTCACGGCAAGTATTTGGTCTACATATGCATTCAAGAACGGTACAGACGTAAATCTGGGTGTTTACCACGTAGGTGACCGATACACTGAAAGTGCTAATACCTTTAAGAAAGATGCTTATACTCGCGTAGACATGGGTGTTGCACACACGTTCAAGTATGACGAGAATCTAGATTTTGTCGCTCGTATCAACGTAGAAAACCTATTTGATACAGACTACCTAGAGGGTGGTAGCACGCGAGGTGTAGTGGTTGGCGAAGGCCGTAACTACATGGCAACACTACAAGTTAAGTACTAATTTGTTACTAAACAGTAAGTGTTGAGTTAATGAATAGGGGGGAGGCTTCGGCTTTCCCCTTAGTTCGTTGTTTTTTTCAAATATCCCTAGCCAAGCGAGTGACTTTTAATGATAATGAGAGTGTTTATCAATAAAGTTCATTTGAATTTCTTCTAAAATAATTAACGGCAACTATGAATCTTCTAAAAACCAGTCTTGCCCTAGCAATCAGCATGATGGCAACGTCTTCAATAGCAAGTAGCTTAGATCAAGCTCAAGCTATCCAAAATAAGACCAATAACGCTTCGGCTGCAAGCCAAAAAGTTATTGATAAAAGCTCTGAAACAAGTTTAGCCCTCAAAGCGGAAATTGAGCGCTTACAGGAAGAAGTGAAAAATTTAGAAATTTATCACGATCACCTAGCAGCCTTAGTTGAAAGCCAGAATAAAGAAGCTGACAGCATTAATGCCCAAATTGATGAAATCAAATATACGCGTCAGGGGGTTGTACCGCTGATGTATCAAATGATTGATGGTCTTCAAGCCTTGGTGGAAAAAGATGTTCCAATCAAGAAAGAACAGCGCCTTCAACGAGTTGAGAAACTAAAAGCAATGATGACACGCGCAGACGTCAGCGATGCTGAAAAGTACCGCCGTATTCTTGAAGCGTATCAAATTGAAATGGATTACGGCATTAAGTTGGGTGTTTACCAAGGCCGAATCGCGTTGAGTGAAAATAAAGTGATTGAAGCAGACGTACTTCATTTAGGTCGCGCTTCTCTAGTAGCTCGTAACCTCAATGGTACTCAGTACTGGTCTTGGAACCAAGTGGCAAATCAATGGCAAGTTCAAGATCCTTCAATGAAATCTGAGCTAGACAAGGCTTTTGATATCGCAAGCCAGCAGGCGGCACCGAGCCTGATCACTCTTCCAGTATCTCTTAATGTTGCGGAGGCTAAATAATGAAACTTAAACCTTTAGCAACCTTACTTTGTCTTTCTACGCTCACTTTTTCTGGTTTCTCAAATGCAAATACCAATGAACTTGTTGGTAAAGCAGCGATGGAAAACAAAGCGCAAGCAGCACATAACGTTGCCCGTGAATCTGGTTTCAAACAGACAGAAAAAGAGCTGAAAGCGTTGCGTGCGCAGCTCGAAGCGAAACGCAAACAAATTCAAGAACAGACAGATATTCTTACCAAAACGTTTAGCGACAATGAAGATACTCTGGCGCGCCTAGAAGAGAAACTACGTCTAGAGACGGGCAGCCTTGGGGAACTGTTTGGTGTGGTTCGCCAAAATGCCAAAGAGCTTGAAGTTGAGCTTCACAACACGGTAAACAGTGTTGACCGCGCAGAATACACTTCAACCGTTGACGAAATCATCGACGCGAAATCTCTTCCTTCTATGCCTCAACTTACTGCACTTTGGCTAAGCATGTCAGAGCAGATTCAAGCGAGTAGCGAACTAACGAAGAACAAGATCTCATTCATCGACGGCGAAGGTGCTACGAAACAAGTAGACGCATACCGAATTGGTTCAATAGGTTTAGTGACAGAGCAAGGCTACGTTAACTGGAACACACAGCGTAACGACGCTATCGCTTACTTTAAGCAACCGGATAACGGCCCAACGTTGACTTCACTGAGCACGCTTGCATCGGGTACTCCGTCGAACATCATTGTTGACCCTTCTCGCGGTTTCATGCTAGAGCAGCTAGCTCTGACACCAACACTACAAGATCGTTTAGAAGCGGGTGGTGTTGTGGGCAAAGTGATCCTCGGCCTACTTGCAATCGGTTTAGTGATTGCTCTGGTTCGCGGTATCGCACTCGCTGTTGCTCGCCAGAAAATCCGTTCTCAGCTTAAGAAGCCAGAACAACCAGGTAACAACCCTCTAGGTCGTATTTTATCGGTATACAATAAAGAGCAAAAGCAAACTGTAGAAGCGTTAGAACTGCGTCTGCTTGAAGCGGTAGTCGATGAGCAAACGCATTTAGAGAAAGGCTTGTCGATGCTTAAGCTGCTTGCAGCACTGGCTCCAATGCTTGGTCTATTGGGTACTGTGACAGGTATGATCGAGACCTTCCAAGTGATTACTCAATTTGGTAACGGCGATCCTAAAGTAATGGCTGGTGGTATCTCAATGGCACTAGTAACGACAGTACTTGGTCTTGTTGCTGCAATGCCGTTGCTACTGGCTCATAACCTATTGAGCACTCAAGCGGAGAACATTCGTAACATCCTTGAGAAGCAGGGCATTGGTTTGGTAGCGGAGCAAGCCGAAAAAGCGACGCAACCAGAAGCGGATGTTGAGCCAATGGGGACAGCGGCATAATGGATATCTTGTTGTCTAGTTCACTATTTTCCAGTGACTGGCTGCTATCCTTGTCTGATTTCATGGATCAGGGCGGTTTCGTTCTGTGGTGGTTGGCTGCTGTTGTACTCGTCTATTGGGTACTGGTGGTCGAGCGCGTTCTATACTTGGCGTTTTATTTTCCAAAACAGCGTAAAGCCTGGGTTGAACAATGGAATGAGAGACATGACCAGTCTTCGTGGCACGCGAAAGCGATCCGAGAAGGTTGGTTGGGTCAAGCAAGCCTATTACTAAATCAGAACCTAAACTTAATCAAACTCTTAGTTGCGATTTGTCCTATGCTGGGTCTGCTTGGCACGGTAACGGGAATGATCTCGGTGTTTGATGTAATGGCGACACAAGGCAGTAGTGATCCTAAGTTAATGGCTTCGGGGATCTCTCTTGCCACGTTACCAACAATGGCGGGTATGGTCGCTGCGTTGGCGGGCATGTTTGTTCATGCACGTTTGGCGAAGGTGTGCAGTCGTTTAGAAATAAAATTAGAAAAATCATTAAGGAGTCAACGATGAGACTCGGAAGACGTCATTCCAAAAACGAAGAGGCTCAAATCGACCTGACTTCGATGCTTGATATTGTATTTATCATGCTTATTTTCTTTATCGTGACGAGCTCGTTTGTACGCGAATCAGGTGTGGAAGTGAATCGCCCTCAAGCATCTAACGTCGTCAGCCAAAAAGATGCAGGCATTTTCGTGGCGATTACATCTGCGAACGACATATACATCGATAAACGTTTGATTGATGTCGAGCGTGTACAAGCGACACTCGAACATCTATTGCTTGAGCAACCCGAAGCATCACTTGTAATTCAAGCAGATGAACATGCTTACAACGGCACCGTTGTTAAGGTGATGGATGCTGCGAAAGGTGCCGGCGTTAAAAACATAGCGCTTGCCGCTGAACAGCGATAGTGTAAGGGAGTTTGCCGATGATTCGCTTATTTCTCGCTCTCCCTATTGCCGGTGCTTTGGGCTTGGTTCTATTCTCTTTTATGGCTTGGATGGTGGACAATGGTCACCAACGAGCACCAGAGAAGAGTGAGAGCTTAACCTTCAACATGGTAATGATGGAGCAGGAGCAAGAAGTTCAGAGAAGGCAACGTGCTGTCCCAGAGCAGCCGGAGATGCCAGAGCCACCACCAGAAGCTCAGGCGTCAACCTCTCAGGCCAGCGTGACGCCTTTAAATACTATGTCTTCGCTACCAGCCTTGGACTTAAATACATCGATTGATGGTCTTGCGATTAACGCTCCGACATTTTCGGATTTTGGTACTAATCAACAAGCTATGCCTCTGTATCGTGTTGAGCCTCGCTACCCTGCAAAGGCTCTGAAACGTGGTGCTGAAGGTTATGTTGTAATGAGTTTCACTATTGATGAAACAGGGCGACCGATCGATATCCAAGTGACCGAAGCTAACCCTCGCCGCATGTTTGAGCGTGAAGCGATGCGCGCTCTTAAAAAGTGGAAGTATCAACCTAAGGTGATTGATGGCAAAGCGATAGCCCAAATAGGGCAAACCGTGAGGCTTGAATTCAAATTGGCTAAATGATGAAAAAAGTATGGATATTAGTTGGGCTAATATTAATGCCCTTCATGTTGCAAGCGAAAGAGCTTAGTCAGTACACAGCTATACGTGTACAGAAAGCACACCAACTCTCACAAGAAGAGAAGGTAAAAGAGGCGATTGAAACACTGGCATCGATAGAGTCTTCGCGAGCTTACGACAAAGCCTATGTTGCACGTATGCTCGGTATGTTTTACTGGCAAGATGGTAAGCCTTCAGCAGCAATAAAACAGTTAGCTTATGCCGTGGATACTGGCCTTCTGTTAGATGAACAAGCTTGGATCACGCAGCGAATGTTGGCCGATCTTCTGTTGAATGAACAAGAGTTTAAAAAAGCTTTACCTCATTACTACGAGTTGGTTAAAACAGCCCCAGAAGCAGAAAAGAAAGATCAGCTTTGGTTGCGTATAGCTCAAGCCGAGTATCAACTACAGAACTGGAAAAAAGTCTTGCCAGCAATTGCTCAGTACGACAAGTTTAACAAAACACCAGACTTAGCCCCTTTGTCACTGAAGCTTGGTGCACAATTGCAGCTCAAACAGTGGAAGCAGTCTATTCCAACGCTTGAAAGCTTAATTGAATTGCAACCTGATAAAACCAACTGGTGGCGTCAATTGGTTGGTATTCAAATGAGGCTAGATCGTAACCGTGCAGCATTGAATACACTCGCATTGGCTGAATTACAAGGTGTCGAGATCAGCGACTCTGATCGTCGTTTAATGGCACAACTGTATGCTAAACGTGGTATTCCAGAACGCGCCGCAAAAGAGATCAGTAAGCTGAGTAATGCATCAAGCGACGCTCAGCTACTGGCAGAGCAAGCAACGTACTGGCAATTGGCGCGTGAATGGGATCAAGCTATTGAAATCTGGACTCTTGCAGCGAAGCAGAAACCCAAATATCACTGGAACGTTGCTCAACTGATGGTGCAGCAGGGTTACTACAGCAAAGCACTGGTTGAACTAGATAAGGTTAAAGAGAAGGATAAGCAAGCGGATGTGGCGCTGGCGAAAGTTCGCTCTTGGTATAAATTAAAGGACCTCGACAAAGCGCTGATTCACGCAAAGAAAGCAGAGAACTTAGAGTCCTCTAAAACAGCTCAGGGTTGGATCAAATACCTATCTCAGCTCAGAAGAGTGAGCAGTAACGATGCTGCCTAGCGGCTAAAGTTACAGGAGCTGATCCTAACGCCTATAGAAAAGCGCCATTGACTCAAGTCGATGGCGTTTTTTTGTAAATCTCACCCCAAAATTCAATCAATTACCTCTCAAAAATCCTATACCAATCGTAGTAAATAATTGCTCACCCTAGCTTGTTAAAACGCTCGATAACTGCGTTAAAATTTTTGATTGTAGAATAACTACTATTCAAAAAATTCTGCCTTGTTCTCAAGCCTTTTTCCTGCGCTATTTTTGATCACTTACTTACTGTGATTGGTATTACAAACGTAAACAATGTAAATTGAATGCCAATAAGAATGATTATCAACTAAATTGTCGCCCATAAATATTATAGGTACGTTTGGTATGTGGTTAAAAAGTAGGGCGGTTCAAATGTGGGCTCGCCGCCTTCATGTGTATATCTCAATGGCACTTCTGTTCGTGGTGCTGTTCTTTTCAGTGACGGGTGTCACTCTAAATAGGCCAGAGCTGTTCGAGGCTTCAAAGCCAACCATTCAAAGTCAAACATTGGCCTTACCTAGCGATCTATTCGTTGTTCAAAATGAACGTTTAAAACCTAATGCGAATGCTTTTCAGCGCTTTTTAGTTGAACAAGCGAACGTATCTGGTACGCCTTCAGGACTGGATATTTACACAGAAATCGAAGATGGCGAGTTATTGATTGGCGAAGTATCTATGGACTTTAAAGGCCCAGGTTACAACGCGTCAGTATTTGCAGATGTGGTGATGCAGACCGTTGAGGTTGAGACGACAGATTACGGCGTCATTGCCTTGCTTAATGACTTACATAAGGGGCGAAACAGCGGTGAAGTCTGGAAGTGGTTCATCGACATCACGGCGCTTCTGATGCTCTTCTTTGTGATCACTGGTGTGTGTTTATTACTTCCCAAAAAGAAAACGCTTAATACATCGATTAAGTGGACGCTGTTTGGATCTGCCCTGTCTTGGTTTATCTATTTTGTCGCTGTTCCGTAGTACTAATGAGTAGTTGCACAAACAAGTGAAACGGACTTTTTAAGGTTAAATAATGAAAAAAATCACCTGGAGTAAAGCTCTGATTGCGCTTTCCCTTCTTCCGACGTTCAGTATGGCTGAATCGCTACCTGAATCGGCAAAGTTAGACGTTCAGTTCGAGTTGCCAAAAATTGATACCACGATGTACGCAAGACCTTATGTTGCGGTATGGGTGGAAGATAGTTCACGTAAATCGGTTAAGACCATCGAACTGTGGGTGGGCAAAGATGAATGGCTGAAAGATTTGCGTAGTTGGTGGCGAAAAGTAGGCCGTTACGATCGCGAATTGGTTGATGCGGTAACGTCTGCAACGCGTCCTGCAGGCCAATACCGTTTCGTATGGGATGGCAAAAATGATAGCGGTGAAAAGTTAGAACAAGGGGAATACACGATTCATATCGAAGTGGTTCGCGAGCACGGTGGTCGTAACTACTTGCGCCAAAAAGTGACATTGGGTAGCGAAAACGTCAGCTATCAATTAAAGCCTACCGAAGAGACCGGTGAAATTACTCTAGATTACCTAGTTAATTAATCGCCCAACTAAATGCAAAGCACATAAGCAGCTTTAAAACTCTAATAATCGATTTATACAGAAAGAATGGACTTATTCATGATGAAACAAACAAAGATGAAAGCGTTAGCTCTAGCTGGCGTTATGGCATTCGGTCTTGCAGCGACCACAACGGCTCAAGCACACCCACGCTGGATTCTTCCTTCTCATTTTACAGTTTCTAAAGAAGGTGGCGATTGGCTGACTTTTGATGTGACTGCATCTCACGGAACATTTGTTTTTGATAAACCTGCTGGTAGCGAGAGCGCACAAATCATCATGCCAGATGGCCGCAAAGAGCGCCCTAATTTTGTTATTCGTGGTAAACGCCGTTCAAGCTTTGACTTCTATTTTGAAGAAGAAGGCACGCACAAGGTAGCGGTAAATAACGTTCCGTCATACTACACGCAGTATAAAGCGGGCCGTCGTGACACCGTAAAATGGATGCGAGCGAATAAAGCTGAGCGTGATGCGTTACTTCCTGAAAAGGCACGTGATGTTGTAACTCAAATCAGTTACACCCGAGCGGAAAGCTACATCACTGTGGGTAAGCCGACTGAGAAAGCGTTTGAGATTGAAGGCAAGTTGCTGGAGATGAAACCTATTACTCACCCTGCAGATATCATTGAAGGTGAACCGGTTACTTTCCAATTCTTCTACAACGGTGAGGTTCAGAAAGGGGTAACTGCTGAAATTACTCGTGAAGGTACGCTTTATCGCAACCACCAAGAGCAAATCGATGTGGTGAGTGACGAAAATGGCCAAATCACATTCACTCCAGATGTCGCGGGTCGTTACGTAATGAAGGCGAACTACAAAGGTGAATTGAAGGACAACCCACTAGCGGACAAAGCAAGTTCAAATGTTCACCTAACATTTGAAGCGCTTCTTCAATAATCGCGTCTAAAGAGACGGTTTTATATCTGGGGCTCATTTGAGCCCTTTGTTGCTCAGTCAAGACACTGAGTTTCCCCTTTGCTAGGTAAAGAATTATGAAAATAAAAACAAAATTAATCGGTTTAGTTAAACCATGTTTGGCTTTGGGTCTTGGAGCGATCGCATTACCAGCACAAGCACACTTCCCATTAATGAACTGCTGGTTTGAGAGCGAAATTGTTGCTTGTGAAGCGGGTTACTCTGATGGCAGTAAGGCAATTGACTACTCAGTTGAAATGTTTGATTACGAAGACAATTTAATTGCCAAAGTGATGACGGATAAACGCTCGATAGCCGAATTTAAAAGACCAGACGCAGATTTTTACATCGTGTTTGATTCTGGACATGAGTTTCCTGTTGAAGTCGATGTCATTGAGATCAGTGAGAAATGATCATTCAGTCTGTTAGAGCCGATACTGGCGGCAGAGAGGGCAAATGGGTAGCACTGATCATCGCTTCTATCTTAGGCTTTGCAACGCTCTCGATTCCATACCACCAAGCAGAAATTCATGTCACAACAGCATTTGAGCATCAAATTCTTGTGACCGACGTTGAACAAGAAAATCTCGCTATGCTTGCAGATTTACGATTGGCTCACGAAGAGATCAGAGATCTTTATTTCGACAATGACGAGCAATGGCCAAATATAGAGCTCCTACAGGAAGAGTGGGTTGCTCCATTTACTCATGATCAGAGTTGGAAAAGAAAAGGTGAACACGACTGGATACAGGTTGGTTCAGGCTATTACTTTGCTTCACCGCAGCTAACAGGTTTCGCCGACTCTTTTCTGATGAACGCAAACTCTATCACTCCTGAAATATGGATTAACCTCCAACGTCAGGTCAAAGCACCGATGAAATTCGATATTGAAACGTTATCAAATGCTGGTTGGAAGCAGGTGGTGACAGAATCAGAAGCGATAGAAAACCAACATCACGAAGATGATGAACATTAAAAAAATGAGAGAGCGTATGCGAATTACTACACTATTTTTCTTATTTTGGGCGTCTTTAAGCTCTATGTTTGCTCACGCTGCAGACTACAAAATTGATGAAAACAAACTCACTGTCGGCATCACACTTCAGCCTTACTATAGCTACGTTAAAGCGGTAGTCGGTGACAAAGTTAATATCCTTCCTTTGGTTGATGCAGGCTTTAACCCACATAACTACTTGCCACAACCAAACGACTTAAAACGCCTCAGCCAGATGGATGCGATTGTTGTGAATGGTATTGGTCACGATGATTTCGCACTTAAAGTCATTGCAGCGTCACAACGTAACGACTTAGTGGTGATTGAAGCGAATAAAGAAGTGCCATTACTACCCGCACTGGGGCAATCCGTAGGCCAAGGTGCGGTGAATCCTCATACTTTCGTTGGGCTTTCTACGACTATCCAAAAGGTTTACACCATCGCTAGCGAACTATCTAAGCTTGACCCTGAAAATGCGAAGTTTTACCGCAAGAATGCGCGCAAGTATGCGAAAAAGTTCCGCTACATGAAGCGTGACGCGATGCTTTCCTTAGGTGAGTTAGACACATCTGGGATGAAAGTGGCTACAACTCATAATGCGTATGGTTACATCCTACAAGATTTTGGTGTTGATGTTGTGGCAGTGATTGAACCAGCACACGGTGTAGAGCCAAGCGCAAGCCAACTTCAAGAAACCATCGAGAAGATCCGCCAATCGGGTATTGATGTGCTCTTTTACGAACTGAATATGCCCAACCGTTTTGTTGACACTATCGAAGCTGAAACCGGCGTTCAGCTATATCGCTTCTCACACATGACGCATGGTGAATATGAAGACGACAAAGTTGAAGTGGAAATGAAACAGAATTTAGAGACTTTGATTGAAGCAATGAAGTTTGCGGCTAAGAATCAATCAGAAAAAGGGAAGGCGTAATGCAAGGCCCTTCAATTTCTATTCATCGCCTTGGTCTCCAATACGACAATAATGTCATTCTTGAGGACATTTCACTTGAGCTAGGCTCTGGCGAGTGCCATGTGATCATGGGACCAAACGGTGGCGGTAAAACATCTCTGCTTCGCTCTGTTCTTGGTTTGACGCCTTTTAGTGGTGATATCGACATCCATTGGCCAGAGAAACAAAGTATTGGTTACGTACCACAGAAAGCAACTTTTGAGGCGAGTTTACCGTTAACCGTCATGGATTTCGTGCTGCTCAATCAGAGCCGTACTCCTTTGTTTTGGCGTCGTAAGTCTAAACAATTACAAATGGCTTTAGCCCAACTAGATCGCGTCGGCATGGCCACACGTAGCGACCGCCGTATGGGACAGCTATCGGGGGGTGAACAACAACGTGTTTTGTTTGCTCAAGCACTACTGGATAACCCAAGCCTTTTGGTGCTCGATGAGCCAACCACAGGCATGGATGAACAAGGTGTTAGATACCTAGAGTCGCTCATTCGTGAGTGTGTGGATGAGGGTAGAACAATCCTAGCTGTACATCACGACGTTACAGCCGTAAGACGACTTGAAGCGAATGTTCATGTTGTCAATCGCGGCTTGGTTGACAGTGGCGCGCATCAAGAAGTGTTGCACCCAAGCAAGATTGAAAGCTTATTCCAACACTATAGCAGTGGCGCCAATTACACCAAACAGTCGGAGGTTGCGTAATGGATTGGTTGCGTGAATTGGCGGTTTCTGGTGTTGAGGCTGGAATACTGTCTGAAAGTTTTATGTACGCCTTTATGGTAAACGCACTGGTGGCAGCTCTATTGTTAGGCCCACTACTTGGCGGCTTAGGGACTTTGGTTATTGCTAAGCGTTTGGCATTTTTCTCTGAGGCCGTTGGTCACGCTGCACTGACGGGTATCGCTATCGGAGTGTTACTTGGCGAGCCACCAGAGAACCCGTTTATTGGACTTTTTAGCTTCTGCATGATCTTCGCATTGTTATTGCATTTCGTCAGAAACAGAACCAACGTTCCTTACGACACTTTGGTGGGTGTATTTCTAGCATTGGCATTAGCGGTGGGCGCGGCGCTCCTTATGTACGTTGCGCGTAAGATCAATATCCACATGCTAGAGAACGTGCTGTTTGGATCGATACTAACAGTGACGGACCGCGACTTAGCGATTTTAGCAGGAACCTGCGCCTTGATTATCTTGCTGCTGATTCCAACGTTTAACCGTATTCTACTGACCTGTATTAGCCCTGATATTGCGAAAGTGCGTGGTTACAACACCAGTTTCTACGACTATCTGTTCGTAATGATGATCACCTTGGTCACCATCGCTGCGGTTAAGATTGTTGGAGCTGTGTTGGTGGGCGCACTGTTGCTTATCCCAGGCGCTACAGCTCGTTTGTTAACAAAGCGCATGGGCAGTTTTGTGCTGTTATCTGCATTGCTGGCAACCATTGCATGTCTAGTTGGAACCATATTGCCGATGGAGCTGAAACTTCCTGTCCCTTCAGGAGCCTCTATCATTATTGTGTCTGCAAGCTTTTTCCTTCTGGCGACACTATATCGAATCGTGAGAAAAGCGTAATGATTAATCGAAAGTTAAAGAAAGTAGGGTTAGCGTCCAGTTTAGCCGCTTTGAGTATCTTCTCTGCATCAAGTCATGCTGAAGATATTTTGGTCAGCACGCCTGTGACTTATGCATTGGCGACTGAACTAACAAAAGGCACAGAGCTAACAACGGAATACCTACCCCCGAAGCGATACGGTATTGAACGTTTACCGAATTGGTTTTCAACGAAAGGACAAGCGAAAGTCATGGCGTCGGGTGCGGAAGCAACGGTTGCGTTGACTCTGGGTTCAGTATGGGCTGAAGATCCAACGTTTGTACATGCGAGACAAGCCAATATTCGTTTGGTCGAGGTAGATGCCGCGCAAGCTATCACACCGAGAGCACAGGGTGTGGCAGCGTTGACGTTGTCGAATGGTCAAGTATCAAAATATGCGTGGTTGAATCCGACGAATTTAACTCGCATGGCAGCAATTGTTGCAGACGATTTTAAAAAGCTTTGGCCTACGAAAGCTGAGCAGATTGATGGTAACCTACAACGTATCATGCTGGACGTGCGCGAGTTGATTAATCAACAACAAGCTGTGCTTTTCGATAATGAAGTCGATTCAGTGGTGCTGCTTAATGAAAACCTTGAAGATTTTGCGTCAGGCAGTCAGTTGTTCGTTGAAGAGAGATTGTTCACGGCGGAATTAGAGTGGTCAGAACAAGACAAAGCAAACCTTAAAGCGTTGTTTGAAGATGATGAATCGTTGTGGCTAGTCACGTCACGAAAGCCAACTAAGCTACTTACCTCTCTAGTGCCTGAAAGTCGTATTTTGGTGGTCGACTCGTTAGATCGTTGGGGGCGTGCGGGGATTGATTCGCAGGCACCGTTAAAGCGCTGGGAGCTAAAACCACTTAAGAGCTAACTTTGACCACATCCATAACGAAAAAGCAGCCACGAAGGCTGCTTTTTGTATTTGTAATTCGAGACGGTTGATCTGTTTTATTCAGCGCTATCGCTGCTCGATTCAGAAGAAAGGTCACTTTGCTCGGTAGCGGCTTGTTGTGCTTTTTCTTCTTCTTCCATCTTTGCGCGCTCTGCTTTTGAGATGTAGCGAGGTTTGTTGCTCTTATGCAGCTTGGCGTTCGCCTTTTTCTGTTTCTTTTTTAAAATATCGTTGATCTTTTTCTTGCGATTCATGGCTGCATAACCTTGTAATTTATTAAGGCGTTGGAGGATAATCATTTTAGATAAATAACTCAATGCTTGAGTGGCGATTTAACGCAATCACATAGGGACACGGTAGGTAGGCGAATACGATTCGTCTTATACACAAAGGAGTGTGGTTTTGTCGCTCAATGGTTGGTAAGTGAGAGTTCATGTACCAAAGCAAAGATATATTAATGGGTGGGTTAGCAACGGAGTTTAAAACGGTTGTTGCTATGGTTGAGATCTATTGTAAAGACCATCATAACACCAACGGCCTGTGTCAGGAGTGTACCGCTCTGCTTGAGTATGCAGAGACGCGTTTGGACCGATGCCCATATGGTGAGGCAAAACCAACTTGTAATAAGTGTCCAATACACTGTTATAAACCTGACCCTAAAGAACAGATGCGCTTGGTCATGCGCTACTCAGGGCCGAGGATGCTACTTAAACATCCAATATTGGCGATTCGTCACCTGTTACACGAAAGGCGTGTTGTTCCAATTAAGCCTGAAGCGAACGCTTCAAATCGTCATGTAAGAATGAGTAAGAACAAATGAATGAGGGCCTGTTAGTCAGGCCCTTATCTTTGGTGTTGTCTTTGTTTTCAGCGGAGGTGTTTAGAAAAGCGTTAAGCAGCTTGCGGCTCTTCGGTACTGATCGTCAGGTTATTAATCCAGCGACGGCTCATATAGCGATGTGAACAGATCGCTAACTTCACCACTTCTTCTACTAACATCAGACCGTAGATGTATTTGAACTCCCATCCTGCAATAAAAGCGCCGTAGAAACAGACAGGAATACCCACCATCCACATCGCGATAAAGTCCATTCTTAGGCAGAAAGGGTTGTCGCCACCCGCGCGAATAATGCCGTTGATGATCACCATGTTTAGCATACGAATGACTACCGCAAAGCTCATGATAGTGATTGCTGGGGATGCAAGTGGGTAGAGTGCAGTCTCATCGAGGTTTAGCCAAGTAAGAACATGTTCTTTACCCATGAATAGAGCAGCACCCACTAGTACGCCAAAACCCACTACCGCTTTAATAAACGTCAGCCCCATACGCATCGCTTGGTCAAATTCGTCACGACCAAGTGAATGACCAAGCAACACTGAGCACGCGACGGATATACCGAAGAACACGGAATAACAAAGCGACTCAAAAGGCGCCAACATAGAGAACACAGCAAGCTCAGTGGTTCCCATGTGACCAAAGATCATTTGATAAGCCATAGTTCCGACAGCCCAAAGAACAGCGTTAAGCGTCAATGGCAATGCTAAGCGACGGTAAGACAGCCATAACGAAGGGCGATGCATAGAGCTCTCCGTTGTTAGCAACCAGTGCTTTTTCACTCTCATGTACCCGTACATCATGCCCACTTGAATTAAGCGCGCTAATGTTGTCGCTAAAGCTGCACCCGCTACGCCCATCGCTGGTAAACCAAATGCACCTTGAATCAGCACAAAGTTCAATGCAATGTTCAGAGCGATGGTTATGGCACCAAGGATCAAAGGTGTCACTGTATCACCCGAAGAGCGCATACTTGCTTCGGTTACGATCACAATGTGTGTTAACAACAGTACTGGGAAGCCGTACCAAAGATAAGCGGCACCCAGATCAATAACAGACTGATCGCTGGTTTGTAGCATCATTAACAGTTTTGCACCCAAGGTAATCACCAAGGTAACAGGCACGAGTACTTTCAGACCAAACGTCATTGCAATGGACGTTACTGTACGCGCGCTCTTTCGGTCGTTTTTTCCCCAATATTGGGCAACCAGAGTACCGTTTGCTGATGCTAGTCCTGCCATAATCATAATAGCGACGAAATGCCATTTTGATGCAATTCCCACAGCGGCAGCAGCTTCCATTCCAAAATCACTGACCATAAGCACATCGGCTAAGGCAAGTATCGCAACCAAGGCGCTCTGTAAAGCGACAGGCAAACCAAGCTTTACAATGCGAGATAAAAGGTGCTCTGGCTTGTGGTTGGCATTTGAGTTAGGGTTAATGTTCGTGGTCATAAGCTCTCCAATTGATGGCAGAACTATAGTGATTTGGAAGAGATAAAAACATGTTCAAAAAACAACAAAACCTGTGCAAATCCGTCATTGATCAAATGAAGCCAAAAAACGTGTGGCAAGATGAGGTGTTTCTTGCTGAAACGTGTAAAGAACGATTTTTAACCGTTGAAGATATTCCAGAAATGAAACGTAGTGGCGTATTCATGGGAGGAATGGCGAAGCTGTATGATCAGTATTGGGTCGAGCGAGAGCGTGTGAATGTCCATACTTTGATCTTCACTCAAGAAGGAGGAGGAATCTTAACCACGCCAGATTATGTTCAAGAGATCTCTCCCTACACTTTGGTTGTCCTTCCAGCGGGCAGCGCATTTCGCTTTGAATTAGACCCACAACACAACTTTTGGAAGATGGCATGGATGTTATTGCCTGATACTGATCAGTGGAAGCATATTGCTGACTTAGGTCAATCGATCGTTCCGTTTAGTGAGTGTGAGCAGGTTTGGTCACTAATGAACCTGATCTACTTTGAGATTGGAGGTAGGGCGAGCTACCGTAAACTATTGGTCAGTGAAATCGTAAGAATGCTCACCGGATTTGAACCTAAATCCACCAGCACAACAGCACGAATTCAAGCACTCTACAATGAAATCGAAAGCAGTTTACACTTAGCGTGGACGGTTGCGGGTATGGCGGAACAGGTGTTTGTAAGTGAAGAACAGCTCAACAGAGTCACTAAGTCTCTGTTCCAAATGTCACCAAGGAGTAAGCTGATTCAGTTAAGAATGGAAAAAGCCGCGAGCTTACTCAAGTATCGAGAATGGTCGATTTCGATGATCTCACATCGCTTGGGTTACAAGGACCCATACAACTTCTCACACCGATTTAAAAAACACTTTGGACTGTCTCCAAGTCAATATCGCAAACGCTTGATTGATCGTATTAAATGATCATTTTTGATCTCAGTAGCTTTGAAAGCACAGTAAGGATTAAGGTTAAAGTAGAAGTGTGTTATTGGATGAGAGAGTGTGGTGTAAGCAGTGTTTGTGATGGCTTTACCCAAGAAATTTGACGCAGAAGTTAGTGTGTGGAGTGTACTAAAGCTTCAGCGTCAAAGGTTTGATTTATTTGGTGTTCCTATATGTCTATGTTACTCGCCTGCAATTTGTAGCTGAGAGCGTTTTAGACTCGCAATCAACATGTAGATGGTGGTAGCAAGCAAAGACGCAAACAAGTAGGTAAACAAGCCTGCTTGAGAGTCCATAAAGCTGTCTGCGACGACAGGTCCAGCAACAGAGCCGATGCTGTAGCAAAGTAGCATCACTTGCGTCACGGACACTAAGTAGCTTGGGTCTAAGTTGCGGCAACCAAGGTTAATCGCAATTGGGTAAAGTGCAAATGTCGCCATTCCCAAAACAAGGAGGCTCATACCTAGTACGTAAAGGCCAGAGTCAAGCGATAGTACCGCGATGCTCGCAACACCCATCAAGCTAAATAGCGCCATTAGCAGAACTTGACCAACATATTTAGACAGCCAAGTCACAACTGGTTGGATCGCCATGCCCCCAATGATCACCAGTGCCATTAGGCCACCGATGTCTTCATGAGCAATATTACGTTGCTCAAGTTCAACTGGCATTAGTCCATAAATTGCACCGAGTGTCAGGCCAGACACAATGCAGCCAATCAGTGCGCTGTGGTTTAGCTTACTGATCTGCTTAAGTGACAATGTTTGTGCGTCGTGCATCTGTGGCACGGTTGCTTGACCATAAAGCAATACAATGATCGCGCCAAACAATAGTGTGAACATTGCAATGAACGGCACGCCACCAGTAATCCCTAGGTATCCGATACCAAGTTGACCAATGGCGGTACCACCGTACAGTGAGCACATGTAAATGGCTAAACGTTTTGCACGCTGAGACTCTTCGCCGCTCATCAACCAAGACTCTACGACAACAAAAATGCCAGCGACCGAAATACCAGCGATGAAGCGGGCCGCCAACCAGACAGCGGCATCTGGTAGTAGTGGCAATGCTAAGATCGTCGCAATGAACACACTTAGGCACAGTACAAATGCACGTTGGTGACCGACTTTTGCAATCGCACGCTCAATCATCAATGTGCCTACGAGTAGACCTGCGTAGAAGGCGCTCGCTAACCAACTTGATAATGAGCTCTCTAAACCGTATTCAGATAACATTAATGGCAAAGAGCTCATCATGTAACCGGATGCAATAGCGTAGAAAGACAGCGCAATAACTGGAACCGTTATGCGCGTGTTGGTTTGGATGTTGTCCAATGCGGGAGCCTCTATATCGTTGTAGAACAGTGAAATATTTGTAGAACAGTGAATTTTCCGCGACTATGGAGCACAAAGAGCATCAGGTAAAACGAATAAAAATGACCGTCAAGATAAATAATTTTTATCGAGAAAAACCGACAAATAGCCCCATAAAATTGACGATAAAGATTTTCGATATGTGTGTATGCGCACAGTTCTGCCAATAACAGTGACAGGTAAGGTTCTACAATGAGAATTAGGTCCAACTCAAAGGAAGGAGTTCACAATTGATGCAGTATGATTTCATTATTGTCGGGGGCGGCTCTGCAGGATGCGTGTTGGCGTCACGGCTCTCAGAAGACCCTAGTATCGAAGTGTGCTTATTAGAGGCGGGTGGTAAAGACAATAGTCCTTTGATTCATACGCCTGTCGGTGTTGCTGCTATTATGCCGACGAAAATTCACAACTGGGGATTTGAGACTGTCCCCCAATCGGGGTTGAACGGACGCAAAGGTTACCAACCACGCGGTAAGACCTTAGGTGGGTCGAGTTCTATCAATGCCATGATGTACGCCCGCGGCCACAAGTATGACTACGATTTGTGGCAACAGCTAGGCAACGCAGGATGGAGCTACCAAGACTGTTTGCCTTATTTTAAGAAAGCTGAAAATAACGAACAACACTGCGATGACTATCATGGACAAGGTGGTCCGTTGAACGTGGCTAACCTCCGTAGTCCGAGTCAAATGATTGAACGTTATTTGGATGCATGTGAATCGATCGGGGTGCCACGAAATCCCGATGTGAATGGTGCAGAGCAATTCGGCGCGATGGCAACTCAAGTGACTCAGTTAAATGGTGAGCGGTGCAGTGCCGCCAAAGCATACCTAACCCCAAACCTAGATAGGAAAAATCTAACGGTTGTCACCAATGCAACCGTGCATAAGGTACTTTTTGAGGGCAAAACGGCAGTCGGCATTGAGTACGGCACAAAAGAGCAATCATTTCAGATCGGTGCGCGCAAAGAAGTCATCTTATCGGCAGGCGCTTTTGGTTCACCGCAAATACTGATGTTGTCCGGCGTCGGGCCAACGAATGAGCTTGAACAGCACGGATTGCCAATCGTCCACTCTTTAGAAGGCGTCGGGCAAAATCTTCAAGATCACATCGACCTGATTCACAGCTATAAGTGCAGCGATAAACATGAGACGTTTGGTATATCGCTACAAATGAGCGCTGATATGACCAAAGCGTTACCTTTATGGCTTAAAGAACGAACCGGCAGAATGACCAGTAACTTTGCGGAAGGTATTGGCTTTTTGTATTCCGAACAGGGTTTGACGATACCAGATCTAGAGTTTGTATTTGTTGTCGCCGTTGTCGATGACCATGCACGGAAAATTCATATGAGTCATGGGTTTAGTTCTCACGTCACTCTATTGAGACCAAAAAGCCGTGGAGCGGTCACGCTTCAAAGCAGTAATCCATACGATCCTCCAAAGATCGATCCGGCATTCTTCAGTGATCCTGATGATATGGAGGTGATGATAAAAGGTTGGAAGAAACAATATCAAATGATGGAAAGTGCGCCGTTTGATGATGTACGCGGAGCTAATTTTTACCCAGTTGACGCTTCAGATGACCAAGCCATTGAACAAGATATTCGAAATCGTGCAGATACTCAGTATCACCCGGTAGGTACTTGTAAAATGGGTACAGTATCAGACAACTCTGCGGTGGTAGATGAAAACCTTAAGGTTTATGGATTACAAGGAATCCGAGTGGTTGATGCGTCAATTATGCCAACCTTAGTTGGGGCGAATACCAATGCACCGACGATCATGATTGCTGAGAAGATTTCTGATCAGATCAAAAAGGAGCACGGCTTGTGTGACTTTCGAAAGTCAGAAGAAGGTGAGACGTCAAAAGCGCGCGAACTAACGATTTAAATGCCAGATAAGGCTTGGTGTTGTCTTCTCTAATCGATCTTTACGGTTTGAATAAGCCCACAACAAAAAAGTCAGAACAGTATAGGCTATTCTGACTTGATGTATTTATTTGGTTAGGGCTTGATTAAGCCATTGATCAAATTGGCCTTTTGGTAAAGCGCCATTAATGGTGTCTACCACTTTACCTTGTTTAAACACCATAACGGTTGGAATACTACGAATCGCAAACTGAGCGGCGAGCTGTTGTTGCTCTTCGGTATTGATCTTCACAAAACGCACATTGCCGTTTCGTTTAGCGGCAATATCACTAAATACCGGTGCAAAGCCCACACATGGGTTACACCATGTTGCCCAGAAGTCGACCACAACTGGTTGGTCGCTGTTAAGCAACGTTGAAAAGTTAACACTGGTTCCTTCCACTGGCGCGCCGTCTAAAAGTGGCGCTTTACATTTACCACATGTCGGGCTCTCTGAAACACGCTCAGAGGGAACACGGTTGACACCCTGACAAGCAGGGCAACGAGTATTGAATGTAGACATAACTTTCTCTTTTTATTGCTTCACATTGGTTAACGCGATTTACGAATTAGCCCCTGTGTGCTTATACTGTTTGAAACAACACTACGATACTCAAATAAAAACAAACAATAAATAGGTAAATGATGACAAAGTTTTACGCTGAAATTACCGGGTGGGGAAAGTGTCTACCGCCAGCGACGCTCTCCAATGACGACCTAAGTACTTTTATCGATACGTCTGACGAGTGGATTCGTACAAGAACAGGGATTGAAAATAGAAGAATTAGCCACGTTAATACATCCGATTTAGCGACAGTTGCAGCTCGGCATGCGATGGCTTGTGCTGGTTTAACTGCTGATGATATTGATATTGTCATTGTTGCGACTTGCTCTCCTGACTCTCTCATTCCAAACACTGCTTCAAAAGTACAGCAAAACCTTGGTATTAAAGGCGCAGCAGCATTTGATTTGAATGCAGCGTGTACTGGCTTCCTTTATGGTCTCGAAACGGCGACGCGCTTAATTCAAGCGGGTAACTACCGCAACGCTATCGTAATTGGTGCTGAAAGACTGTCATTCTTCATTGACTGGACCAAGCGTGATACTGCAGTTCTATTTGGTGATGGAGCCGGTGCTGCTGTGCTGTCTCGTACTGAAAAGCAAGTTGGCCTGCAACAAGCTCAAATTGGTTGTGATGCGGAAGGTCGCGATATTCTAGCGGTGCCTAAGTTCGGTACTTCAATGGATCGCTTTGCAGCGGATAATGGTTACTGGGATTTTGACTTTGTTGGTAAAGAGATCTTCAAGCGTGCAGTGAAAGGGATGGGCGCAGCCGCTCATACCGTACTGAGTCGAACTGGTATTTCAACAGACAACATTGATGTGGTTATTCCACACCAAGCGAACATTCGTATTATTCATACCTTGTGTGACATGGCGGGTATTGAGAAAGAGAAAGCCTTCGTTAACATTCAAAACTACGGTAACACCTCCGCCGCAACTGTGCCTATTGCTATGTGTGAAGCGCTTGAACAGGGTGCTGTTAAGCCAGGTGCGAATATTCTTGTAGCTGCGTTTGGTGCAGGTCTTACATGGGGTGCTGGACACATTACGTGGGGTGAACGTGTTGAGCCGCTGGGTACTTCAAATGCAGCACTTCCTGATAGTGATAAATCAGCGTTGGAGCTGTTAGAAAAAGCCATTTTACACTGTAAAACGCGCCCTAATTCAGAGATGTAATCCGATGAGCGTAAGGTTAATGCAAGCTGAAGACCTTGATGGTGCAGCGAGAGTGCATCAACAAGCGTTTCTACGCCAAACCAAATCCAAAGAATGGTTACAGTGTAACTTAAACGCGTCGCCACGCTTCATTAATTTTGTGTTAGAGCTTGATGGCGAGATTCATGGTTATATCATTTGGGTTCAAAAAAGCGGTTTTCGTCCAGAAGCTGTTTTAGAGCTAGAACAATTGGCGGTTTCTACCGAACAACAAGGTAAAGGCTTAGGCCGTAAACTGATACTTGATTCGTTAAAAATAGTCAAAGAAGTGCTAGCGGAACAAGGCTCAACGCTCAAACATGTTTTGGTGACGACTAGGGCAGATAACTTTGCACAGCAGCTGTATAAATCAACACTGGGTGCTGAGGTTGAAACCACGATTTCAAACCTATACTCGGCTGATGAAGTACTCATGATCGCAAGAAACGTAGGTCAACGAATTTAGTTTGCCGTGTTTCTTAAAACGCCCGCAGTGATTTGTCTCTCTGCGGGCGTTTTTGTTGTGCGCCGAGCATGGTGTCAACCTAGGAGGTGAAAGTCCTCTACGCGCCTTGTCGAGCAGGAAGCGTTAGCCTATGCAAGGGTGTCCATCGTGAGGTGGAATCTGAAGGAAGCAAATGGCAAAACATAGCTTTGACGAACAGAAATCTGATAGTAGGCATAATCAACTTGGGTAACCTAGCAACAGATAGAATAGCCCAAAGTCTCGAACAGAAGTGTGATTATGTAAATCAGGCAGAGCTATGGGAAAGGGTGACATCTTACCTCGGGAGGTCTTATCAATTGTCCGCGAGACTAGGCTAGCAGTGATGCTAGACGAAGATTGATAAGAAGTCAGCAGAGGGCATAGTACCTACAATGTGGGGAAGGCCTGAACCAAGGTTTTAAGGCTACAGTTAACAGATTCTCAGTGTGTATGGAGTCTCAGTCAAAAGTAGAACCCCTACAACTCCGCTAATAATGATGGTGAAGTCGGAAACGGATCTGTTGCTAGCGAAGAGAGACAAGCCACATTGGCGTTAAAGTTAAATAGTGGACTTAAGCTAACGTAAGTTAGTCTACCTTGGAACCGCCGTATGCGATACACGCTTGTACGGTGGTGTGAGAGGACGGAGGCCGTGAGGCCTCCTCCTACTCGATTATCTTTTTAGCGCTCATTTCACTAGGGCGTGTTGATCTTTCGAGCTGATTTTTGCAGCGAGTTGCTGGGTATTTATACAAGGCAGAGGCTTTGATGTGTAGCTAGCCTACATGAGAAGCCGATAACGCAGTAGAAATGACCAGCAAACGCTGCCCGAAGGGTTCGGCTAAAAGCGTTTTACTCTTTGTTGAGGGAGATTTGCTTAGAATAACTAGGCTACTTCTCCCTCGCCGCGATTAAAACGCTTTTATCTCGAACAAAATTTAACCACGAAAGGTCAAAACGCCCTAATATATCTTAATTATAATAGTGGCCTAACGTTCTATCTGCGTTGCTACAGGGCAGTGATCACTAAGAAAGTAATCAAGGACATCTTGAGAAGGGAACACGTACTGTTTTGTCGATGATGTACTCAAATCGTTACTGACTATAATGTGGTCGATCAGAGAGCGGAATTGATGAGTACGGTTTTTGTTGCGATTGGAGCGTACCTTGCAATCCGCCGACGTCGAACGGGTTGCCAATTGCGCTTGGTTGTTTTCACTCAGTGCAGACCAAAGCCAGTCACCACGATAGGAAAGGTTATGATTGAAATCACCCAGTACCGCATAACTCTGTTGTTTCTTTTCCCGTTCTACTATCCAATCATTTAACACCTTCGCTTGCTGCTTGAGTCGCTCACAGTTGTTATTGCGTTTGTAAGCGCCGCTACAACCCGCTTTTAAGTGTACAGAGAGCAAATGTACCGGTTTATCATGAAGCTCCGCTACAATGTAGCTTGCAAACCTAAGCTTACTGCCAGATCGTGTTTCAAGCTTTAAGTCGGGCTTGTTAACGACATCAATATTCTGTCTAACAGCGAAGCCTGTGTATTGGTTTACATCTGAGAACTGGTTCGCTTTGTAGCGGTTAGATGCTCGGTCAGACATCACGATACGATAATCAGAACCAACGACACGCTTTATCGCTTCAATATTATCGACCTCTTGAAATGCCAACACATCGCTATTGAGTTGCTTAAAGTGGTAAGAGAGTTGGGTGAAATCTCTCTCTTTACGAAGCTCACTCATTTTATTCACAGCCTCATTAGTTGATAACCATTCAATATTCCAACTGGATATGCTTAAAGGTGCACTTAAAACGGTACTACTAAACAGGCAGGTGGTGATAACCCACTTTTGAAGTCTATTCACGGCGTTTTTCTCTGAATTTTGTGTTGATTTTCCCTGAGCCGTTATCCTACAATACTTGGCAAAAATTCAAGGCTTTTTAGCCAATTTTTTATTGTTACATTGTTTCTTTTCGACTTGAGAGACAACGTCATAAGATTGAATTGATCTTAGTCAGCACTCCTCTTTTATTGATCCAAATCAATACTCGCGTTTGGTGGTTCTCGTTAAATACGCCACAATATCTAGTGTTAGTTAAACGATAAATCGCTCTATATAGTGTGTTTGTGGATAAGTCTGTGAATACCTAGAGAGTAAGGAGAAGTGGTGAAATCAATCGTAATCAAGCGTGATGGCTCAAGAGCTCCATTCAGCAGAGATCGCATTCAAGCTGCAGTGGAAGCGGCATCAGAAAAGTCAGATAAGGAAATCGCCATTTATGCTTTGAATGTGGCATTGGCTGTAGAATTAAAGCTCGAAGAGTACGATGAAGTTCATATCTCTGAAATTCAAACCATGGTTGAGAATGAGCTTATGCAGGGGCCTTATAAATCTCTTGCTCGCGCGTACATTGAATACCGCCACGACCGCGATATTGCGCGTGAGAAGCAAAGTGCTTTGACACGCGAAATCGAAGGCCTGATTGAAGAGAGCAACGTTGACCTAATCAACGAAAATGCCAACAAAGACGGTAAAGTGATTCCAACACAGCGTGATCTTCTTGCTGGTATCGTGGCTAAACACTATGCGAAAACACACATTTTGCCACGTGATATCGTTCAAGCGCACGAAAGCGGCGACATTCACTATCACGATCTAGATTACGCACCATTCTTCCCGATGTTTAACTGCATGCTGATCGACTTAAAAGGCATGTTAACTCATGGTTTTAAGATGGGTAACGCCGAGATTGATACACCAAAATCAATCTCAACTGCCACAGCGGTAACCGCGCAAATCATTGCACAAGTGGCTAGCCACATTTACGGCGGTACGACGATCAACCGTATTGACGAAGTACTAGAACCTTATGTAATGGCGAGCTACGAGAAGCACCTTCAACTTGCGAAAGAGTGGGATATCCATAACCCTGAAGCCTTTGCTGTCGCACGCACAGAGAAAGAGTGTTATGACGCATTCCAATCGCTAGAGTATGAAGTAAACACGCTACACACGGCGAATGGCCAAACACCATTTGTGACCTTTGGTTTTGGTCTAGGCGAAAGCTGGGGATCGAAATTGATCCAGCAATCGATCTTGAAAAACCGCATTGCTGGTCTTGGTAAGAACCGTAAAACAGCGGTATTCCCAAAACTGGTTTTTGCAATCAAAGATGGCCTAAACCACAAGTCAGATGATCCGAATTACGATATCAAACAGCTAGCGCTTGAGTGTGCGTCTAAGCGCATGTACCCAGATATCCTTAACTACGACAAAGTCGTAGAAGTGACAGGTTCATTCAAAACACCGATGGGTTGTCGCAGCTTCTTAAATACTTACGAAGAGAACGGTGAGCTTATCCATGAAGGTCGTAACAACTTAGGTGTTGTGAGCCTTAACCTGCCACGTATTGCTATCAATGCGAAAGGCGACATGACTAAGTTCTACGCATTGCTAGACGAAAAGTTAAAACTGGCTCGTCGTGCACTAGAGACACGTATCAGCCGTCTTGAAAACGTGAAAGCACGTGTTGCGCCGATTCTTTATATGGAAGGTGCGTGTGGCGTTCGTCTGAAAGCTGACGATTCGATTGCAGATATCTTTAAGAACGGCCGTGCTTCGGTGTCTCTTGGCTATATCGGTATGCATGAAGCGATGACTGCGTTGTTTGGTACAGAAACGCACCTTTATGATGACACTGAGATGCGTAACAAGGCACTTGAGCTTGTTCAATACATGAAACGCGAAGTAGAAACTTGGACCAAAGAGACAGGGTATGCGTTTAGCCTATACGGCACGCCAAGTGAAAACCTATGTAGTCGCTTCTGCAGCATCGATACTAAAGAGTTTGGTGTGATTGAAGGCGTAACGGATCGTGGTTACTACACCAACAGCTTCCACCTAGATGTTCAGAAGAAGGTAAACCCTTACGATAAGATCGATTTTGAGATGCCTTATCCAGAAATCTCAAGTGGTGGTTTTATCTGTTACGGCGAATTCCCTAACATGCAGAAGAACATCGAAGCGCTTGAAAATGTTTGGGATTATAGCTACACGCGTGTGCCTTACTACGGTACAAATACACCGATTGATGAATGTTACGAGTGTGGTTATAACGGAGAATTTGATTGTACGAGTAAAGGTTTTACCTGTCCTAAATGTGGTAACCATGACTCAACCAAAGTGTCAGTAACACGCCGCGTGTGTGGTTACCTAGGCAGTCCAGATGCTCGACCATTTAACTTTGGTAAGCAAGAAGAAGTGAAGCGTCGCGTGAAGCATCTGTAACTCGACACGACTTCTCATCTGTTAGCGAAGACTCCCTCTTATGTTAGAGGGAGTTTAGTTGTTTGAATCAAGCGCTCTAACCCTAAGTATCGGCAACTCTATGAATTATCATCAATATCATCCAATCGACGTCGTAAATGGTCCTGGTACACGCTGTACACTGTTTGTGTCTGGTTGCGTACATCAGTGTCGTGGCTGTTACAACCAGTCAACACAGCGTTTAGACTCTGGGCATCTGTTCACTCAGGAGCTTGAGGATCACATTATTGCCGATCTTAATGATGACCGAATCAAACGTCGTGGGCTTTCTCTTTCTGGAGGGGATCCCTTGCATCCAGCGAACGTGGCTGATGTCTTGAAACTGGTTAAACGCGTTAAGAGTGAATGCCAAAACAAAGATATATGGATGTGGACAGGGTATGAGTTAGATGAACTCGACGAGAAGCAAAAAGAGGTGTTGAGCTATATTGATACCTTGATTGATGGCCGTTTTGAGCAAGATAAAGCCGATCCGATGTTGGATTGGCGTGGGAGCTCTAACCAAATCATTCATCGTTTCACTGACATTTAATCTTTTCTGGCTTAATCGAAGAAATAAGGGCTTATCCGCAGCTTAAACTGCAAATGAAGCCCTTGGGTGTGAGTTCTTTAGTTATTACCAACAATGTGGTTGTGCTTTGCTCAATAAATCGACGGTTATCAGATTACTCATGCTTACTAAGCGCTTCTAATAAAAAATGTTTCTGATTTGACTATGATAATGTTAACGTAAAACTCATTACTTGAATTTCAAAGGGTTGTGACTTTCATGTTTTCACATCTACCAAAACCAACTTTAGATCCAATTCTCTCTCTTTCTGTGGCTTACCGTGGCGATGAACGTCCAAACAAAGTCGACCTAGGCATTGGGGTTTACCGCAACAACCAAGGTGAAACGCCAATCATGAAGGCCGTTTCAATGGCACAAGATATTGTCGTTGAAAACCAAAAAACCAAAGCTTACGTTGGCCTAGCGGGTTGCGAAGAGTTTAACCAAAGTATGGTCGACCTGTTGTTGAAAGGAACTTCAGCAATGGATCGTGTTGCCGCTATTCAAACGCCAGGGGCGAGTGGTGCTCTGCGTATGCTGGGCGACCTGATGAAAGTGGCACAGCCAGATACAACGGTTTGGATCTCTAATCCAAGCTACGTCAATCACCGACCAGTGATGGAAGCGGCAGGACTAAAAGTTAAGCACTACTCTTACTTTAGTCCTGAAACAAAACAGGTTGATACAGCAAGAATGCTTGAAGAGCTATCACAAGCAGGTCCTACTGATGTTGTTCTTCTGCATGGATGTTGTCATAACCCAACGGGTGCGGACATCGACTTTGCTGCATGGCAGGAAATCACCGCGCTCTCACAGAAGAATGGCTTCCTTCCGTTTATTGATATTGCTTATCAAGGTTTTGGTGATGGTCTTGAAGAAGATGCAAAAGGTCTTCAGTTCATGGCTGATAATGTCGAAGAGATGCTAATTACAACTTCTTGCTCGAAAAACTTCGGTTTGTACCGTGAGAGAACAGGCGCGGCAATTGTGGTTGGTAAAAATAGCCAAGAAGTGGGTAATGCGAAAGGTAAGCTTCTTACCCTTGCTCGTTCTACTTACACTATGCCGCCAGATCACGGTGCGGCGCTAGTGAAAACAATTCTTCAAAATCAAGAGCTAACGCGAATTTGGAAGCAAGAATTGAGTGAGATGCAGGGGCGTTTGTTAAATCTTCGCCAAACATTATGTAATGAATTGCGAAATACCCATAACACGTCACACTTTGACTTCATTGAGAGCCATAAAGGTATGTTTACTGTACTAGGCTTTAAAGAAGCTCAAATGAATCAATTACGTGAAGAGTATGGTATTTACGGTGTGGGTGATGGTCGCATCAATATCGCAGGTCTCTCAGAATCTCATATTCCTTACGTAGCCAACGCAATCGCTAATGTATCAAAATAAATGGTGACTGAATGTACAATTGGAAAGCAATTATAACCCTGATGTTGAGTGGTGGTCTTGTTGCTTGTTCGACGACGAGTCAAGTTCCTGTCGAACCCGAGCAGAAACCACAAATCGAACAACCTGTTGTTGACGATTCAAGTCAAGCGGAACAAAAAGGCGAGGACTCTTCTAAAGATCCCGTATCTGAAAAAGAGCCAGAAAAAGTTGAGAAACCCGCTGAGCCAGAAAAGAAACCCGAGCCACCTAAAAAACCAGAGAAAGTAACGAAAACCTCTGACGGTAAGTTAATTCTTGGTGAAGAAGAGTGGGTTTATGTTCCCGGTCTAGAGGAGTCGTTTAAAGCACGCGTTGATACAGGTGCAACGACATCTTCAATCAGCGCCATTGATGTCGTTCCGTTCGAGAGAGATGGCAAAGATTGGGTTAAGTTCAAAATTGAACACGATGGCATTAAGAGCCAGGAAGTGAGTTTACCGGTTGAGCGTTGGGTTAAGATCAAGCAATCTAGTGCCGAAGGTACACAGCGCCGAGCCGTGATCGTTGCTAGTATCCAGATCGGTGATCTTAAAGACAAAACTGAATTTACATTGGCTGATCGTACCCACTTGAAATATCCACTGCTCTTGGGTCGTAGCTTCTTTAGAGACGTAGCGGTCGTAGACGTGAGTAAGAAATACGTTCAAGACAAAATCAAAAAATAATCAGTAATATTAATAATTGATACAGACAAAAATCCCGACAGGCGCAAACCAATCGGGATTTTTTAATTCTAATAATTTTTAAATGAATTAATGAACGATGATATGGCGACAAAAGAGGCTTTAGAAGCCAAAACGTGCTGACATCAGTACTTGGTGGCCATAAGTACCGTTGTTACGCATATCAACACCGACAGACAGTTGTTCTGTTGAATGGAAACGGGCACCGAAACCAACGATAGAGTTAGTACCATCATTATCGATAAGCTGACCTAAGCGTGCATTAACTTCGATGTTGGCCATCAACCATGCTTTGACACCGACGTTGACTTCAGTTTTAAAGTTGTTGTCGTCATTGCGTTCAATATTGTGTAACAGCATTTGACCATAGATATCAGCAAATTGACCAATTGGGCCGTTGAATCCAATACCTGCTGCCGCATCCCAGTCTTGTTCAAAACCAGAATCTATACGGCCAATAAAGTGTGCGTTTTGGGTAAATAGTGTCGTGAACTCACCACCAAATGTACTTGGGCTCGCCCCCATTCGGATCTCGAAAGTGTTGTAGTTGAAATTGTTCGCTGACGCGGCAAATGAACACAGCGTAGTTAATCCGATTAGTAACGTTTTTTTTGCGTAACCCTGCATGGTGACTCCAATTTTTTGTATTTAGGGCAGTATATATAAAAAAGCCTGCAATATGCAGGCCATTTTTATTAGAGTCGATCGAGATTAGAGGATTTGGATATGGTCAACTTCGATCTCTGGTGTTTTTCCACCTTCATACTCGCCAAAAATACGTACTTGTGTCTCCGCCGTCAGTGGCTGAGTTAGCTTGATATCATCGTCTAACTCAATTTGGATTTCGCTTTGACCATCAGAGAAGATGAACTTGTCATGACGTACTTGTCGCACAATTTTACCGTCTACGATTGCTTCTTGTTCAGAAAATATACTTGTGTTTTCAAACAGTGTCGCAATCGTTGTTGATTCTACAGGGCCTGTGTAAGAGATACCGCTGTTGTTGTTTTGATGACCATCGGCTAGCGCGATAGCTGGAGTGAGGATAACGGATGCTGCGATTGCTAGGATTGCTTTTTTCATAATAACGACCTCATTGGTTATGTTTAGTTGAAACGCTCTGTTTCGATGAGGCTATTAAACAACACAAGGTTTGAATTCAGCGTGAGTAAGGTATTCATTTTCCATTCATTTTCTTGAGCATCTTATTATCAATAACGCTACTATAGAGACAAAAGCGCGCTTGTATGCGTCTAAAAATGAAGGAAATCAGTTTTCATGTTAACACCACTTAAAGCTCTTATGGTTCAGGGCACGACATCGGATGCCGGGAAAAGTGTATTGGTGGCAGGTTTATGCCGCGTATTGGCTCGACGTGGCGTTAAGGTCGCCCCCTTCAAGCCACAAAATATGGCACTGAATAGTGCTGTGACTGAAGACGGTGGTGAAATTGGCAGAGCGCAAGCTGTTCAGGCTCAAGCTTGTAATATTAAGCCGACAGTTCACATGAATCCAGTACTCCTCAAACCTAATTCAGATACAGGCGCACAAGTTATTCTACAAGGACGTGCGCTAACCAACATGGAAGCAACTGGCTATCATGACTACAAGAAAGTCGCTATGAATACCGTGATAGATTCATTCGATCGTCTTCAGTCTGACTATGAGAGCGTGATGATTGAGGGGGCGGGCAGCCCAGCTGAGATCAACCTTCGTGAAAATGATATCGCCAATATGGGGTTTGCCGAAGAAGCAGACGTGCCGGTTATCATTATTGCAGACATCGATAGAGGTGGGGTTTTTGCCCATTTATACGGTACTTTGGCATTGTTGTCAGAATCAGAACAGGCGCGGGTTGTTGGCTTTGTGATCAACCGCTTTCGTGGTGACATTAAGTTGCTTGAGTCAGGCTTAGATTGGTTAGAAGAGAAAACAGGTAAGCCTGTGATTGGTGTTTTACCATATTTACATGGATTCAATCTAGAAGCAGAAGATGCGATCACTACAGCGCAAGAGTCCAAGGGCAACGCTAAACTAAAGGTTGTAGTACCGGTATTTACGCGTATTAGCAATCACACAGACTTTGATACTTTGCGCCTAAACCCTGACATTGATCTGCGTTATGTAGGAAAAGGTGAGCGTTTAGATGGAGCAGACCTTATTATTTTGCCTGGCACTAAGTCCGTCAGGGCAGATCTTGATTACATGCGTGAGCAAGGCTGGGACAGAGATCTTAAACGTCATCTTCGTCTAGGCGGTAAGGTTGTCGGGATCTGCGGTGGTTATCAAATGCTAGGAATGTCAATTGATGATCCGGACGGTGTGGAAGGGCAGCCAGGATCTTCTATTGGTTTGGGTTTGTTAGAAACAACGACTGTTTTGACACAACAGAAAACTCTGACCAATGTGAGCGGACGGCTAACCTTGAGTGGCTGTGTATCTGAAGTAAAAGGGTATGAGATTCATGTAGGCAAGACTCAAATCAAAGAAAAAGATGCGCCGATCCAGTTAGACTCTGGAGCCATTGATGGAGCAGTAAATAGCGAAAACAGTATATTCGGAACTTATCTTCATGGCCTGTTTGATAATAGCGATGCACTCGCTTCGATTTGTCAGTGGGCTGGTGCAAGCTCTGTGGCGACGATTGACCATCACGCACTAAAAGAAGAAGGCATAAATCGAATTGCCGACGCAATCGAAGAATATATGAAACTTGACCTATTGTGGCCAGAACTGGCTTCCATTGAAAAATAGATTTAACGAACAATCACGTGAAAGAGAGTGTGATGCAGAAACGATTGCTGACCGCAGCGCTTGCTATTATGGCTTTTCAGGTATCCGCGCAAGACACTATTAAAGTCTATGCCGCGTCTTCAATGACTAACGTTGTTGATGAATTGATCGATGAATTTGAAAAGAGTAACGATATTGATGTCACACCAGTGTATGCGAGTACATCGTCATTGGTTCGTCAAATAGAGCGAGGAGCACCCGCAGACGTGTTCATCGCCGCGAATGAAAAATGGATGACACATCTAGTCGATAGAGGGTATGTTTCAAGTGACAATGTCACCACTTGGGTTGGCAATGAACTGGTTTTGATTTCATCGAAATCAGACAACACGGACTACTCTCAGTTTCGCCTTGGCGATGCTACGGCATGGCAGGCCACGCTTGAAGGTGAGCGGTTGGCTGTGGGTAATACTATGTCAGTGCCTGCCGGTATTTATGCGAAAGAATCTTTGGAGGCATTAAAAGTGTGGGACAGTGTTCGTACTCGTCTAGCTCCGAGTAATAATGTACGCATGGCACTGGCATTGGTTGAAAGACAAGAAGCGATACTGGGTATCGTATATAAAACTGACGCTATGCTTTCCAAAGACGTTTCGATAGTGGATACGTTTCCGGAGTCCTCACATACTCCGATACGTTACCCTGTAGCAAAATTGAATACTAACGAATCAACACAAGCTTTTTATACCTTTATGCAGGGCGAGTTTTCTAAGTCAGTCCTCGAGCGCTACGGTTTTAATACGCACTAATGTTTTATTTATCGGATTACGAATATCAAGCTCTGCTGCTAAGTATTAAGGTCGCAGGCTTTGCCATATTGTGGTTGATACCAATCGGTATTGGTCTTGCCTGGCTACTTGCGAAAAAGCAGTTTATCGGAAAAGGCTTGGTGGAAAGTCTTGTTCATCTCCCTTTGGTGCTTCCTCCGGTTGTAATCGGCTATTTGTTACTGGTTTTGATGGGCAGGCAGGGCATTATTGGCTCGTGGCTCAATGAAGTTTTTGGATTGGTGTTTAGCTTCAGTTGGAAGGGAGCTTCTCTGGCGTGTATCGTTGTTGCTCTGCCACTGATGGTGCGTTCTATCCGTTTAAGTTTAGAAACCGTCGACAGTAAACTGGAAGAAGCCGCTGCCACATTAGGCGCATCGCCAATTAAGGTTTTCTTTACGATCACTCTGCCGTTGATGATCCCGGGTATTATCACTGGCACTATGTTGTCATTCGCTCGTAGCTTAGGTGAGTTTGGCGCAACCATCAGTTTTGTATCTAATATCCCAGGTGAAACGCAGACGATTCCTTTAGCTATGTATACGTTTATTGAGACTCCCGGCGCAGAGATGGAAGCTGCGCGACTTTGTGCAATCTCTATAGCAATTGCTCTCGGCTCTCTTATGTTATCTGAGTGGCTGAATCGCAAAACGGTGATTAAACTAGGGGGGAGTCAGTGAGCCAATTGATCCTAAAATATCAGCAAAAGCTTGGTGAGACTGAATTTGATGTTGACCTGACCCTACCTAGCCAAGGCATCACAGCGATCTTTGGTCGTTCCGGTGCAGGAAAAACCTCTTTAATTAATGCCATTAGCGGCCTTAAGAATCCTGACAATGGTAAGATTGAGGTCTCCGATAAAATCCTATTCGATAGCACTCAAGGAATTGATCTGCCTGTCCATCAGCGTCAAGTAGGTTACGTGTTTCAAGAGTCTCGACTTTTCCCGCATATGAAAGTGTCGAGTAACTTAAAATATGGTGTTAAAACGACGGATCAGCAGCATTTCGATCAAGTTGTGGATCTTTTGTCGTTGGGCTCGTTACTTGATCGTTATCCCGCTAAGTTGTCTGGTGGAGAGAAACAAAGAGTCGCCATTGGTCGAGCACTGTTGTCCAAACCAAGTATTTTGTTAATGGACGAACCGTTAGCGTCGTTAGATTTGCCGCGTAAACGGGAAGTGATGCCGTTTTTAGAAAACCTTTCCGAAAACGTAAAAATCCCGATTGTTTATGTGACTCACAGTCTGAATGAGATCCTTAGACTCTCGAATTACTTGGTCATCTTAGATCAAGGTAAAGTGATATCTGCAGGAAAAACGGAACAGGTGTGGGCTTCTCGTGCGATGAGACCGTGGCAATCATTTTCTGAGCAAAGTTCTCTGTTTGAGGCGAAAATTGTTCAACATAACAGTGACTACGCGCTCTCTAAGCTCGCTCTGGGAGAAAAGACCTCTCTTTGGGTTCAGCAAGTTGATAACCCAATTGATGCGTCAGTTAGGCTGCAGATCCGCGCTAACGACGTGTCGTTGTCACTACAGCAGCCAAAAAGCACATCGATACGTAATATTTTACCTGCAGTTATTCGTAGAGTGGAGACGCAACAGCACCGACATAATAAACAGAGCGTTGCAGTAGAACTCGAGCTTGAACCGGGTTGCTATTTGTGGGCGACCATCACTCTATGGGCATTGGATGAGCTGAGCCTAACGATCGGGCAACGTGTGTTTGCTCAGATCAAAGGGGTGAGTGTGGCGCAGCGTGACATTGCAGTCACTCATTAAGTGTTGACTGTGAATTAGTACAATAACCACATGGTAACCTGTGACACTAGTACCATATATTAAGATTCTATTTGCGATGAATAGCAAAAAGCCGCTCAATAGGAGCGGCTTTAGTTTTCTATTATAGAACAGAAGGTTATCTATTGATTACCTTGAATTCACTACTTAGTGAAAACTTCTTTAAAGTCACGCTTCAAGATTGCATCACGGCGAGCTTTCTTAATCTGTTTAACCATATCTTTCACACAATTGTGAAGGACTTGATCAAGCAGTTGAGCGCGGTATTCCTCTTTCTCTTCGTCAGTCATGCCTTCTGGCAGTTTAAGAGTTGGGAACTCTTCCATAACATTAATACCAGCGAATGACTGGCTTACGGAGATTAGAGCGTGGAATTGTTCGAAGTTGTCTAGCACGTTCTGTGCGCTTGCTGGAAGGCTATCCCAAGCTTCGCGTACTGCTTCTTCAGACACTTCGTGAATGGAAGTAACCATGTTGTGCATCTCTTTTGGCACTTCATCGAATTCGATAACTTGACGTAACTCCGGAGAGATAGTGGTTAGATCGATTTCTTGCTGTTCGTTGTTTGTAGCGTCTGACATAGTATTTCTCTTTAAAAAGAAACAATGCTAAAAAGATCTGTAAAAAAGTCAATAAAATATAGAGACGACCGCATGAATTAACGCCGGTTTTAGGCTATTTTCATAGTTCAACACAATACAAAGGTGAAATAATGGCAGGAATGGGATCATCAATGCGTATATTGCTTGTAGATGACGTGCAATTAGATCGAATGCAGCTTGCAATTCGCCTTAAGCAGACAGGCCACGAAGTTGAAGCGGTAGGCAGTGGCAAAGAAGCTTTAGAAATTTACTCCCAATTTGATCCCGAACTGGTGCTGCTCGATATTAGTATGCCGGATATGGACGGCTTTGAAGTTGCGAGGGAGATCCGGCGTCAATTTCCTGATTGGATTCCAATCATCTTCTTAAGTGGTCATGATGAGCCAGAAATGATAGCTAAGGCGATCGATGCTGGTGGAGATGATTACCTAATAAAGCCCGTAAATAAAGTGGTTTTAAATTCCAAACTGACTGCGATGCAGCGTATTGCCGTAATGAGGCGAGAGTTGAAGCAGAGCACTGCTAAGTTAGAGGAACTGAACCTACTGCTTAAACAACAAGCGAACGAAGATGGTTTAACCAAGCTGTACAATCGTCGTTATATGGATACTAAGCTCGAAGAGAGCATTGCATGGCATGGGCGTAGACAAGCTCACATGACCCTCATTCTACTCGATGTCGATTTCTTCAAACCTTACAACGACAATTATGGTCATATACAAGGTGATAATTGTCTTCAAGCTTTGGCTAGCACTCTAAAAAAGCTGTTTGTCCGTGCTGGTGAATATGTCGGGCGTTATGGTGGGGAAGAGTTTATTCTGATACTCAGTGATACAGACAGAAGCTTTGCGGAGCAGCAAGCTCAACGGATTCAGGCAGCGTTAGAGAAGATAAATCTCAAACACGAACACTCTAAAGTGTCAGATAGGGTTACGGTGTCACAGGGTGTGTTGACGTTTATTCCAACAGGAGAGGAATCAATGGAGGGGAGTTATCGAGCGGTGGACAATGCGCTGTACCTTGCAAAAGAAGGTGGTCGAAACACTTATGTATTGTGTGACAGTGTGGAAATTAAACGATAATACTTATCTATGTATACAGTGAAAATTATGTTTTCGATAGAAAAAATCAGCGTAGTACGGTGATAGTCTAGTGACAAAGTCTGCTGCCGTTTCTACTGGCTGTAGCTGTTTGTAGTGAGTAGAAATAAAGGATTTTCTTTTTGGATTTTCGATATTTAGCTATTGTGCTTTTTATTCCATCGACGGCTTGTGCTATGAGTTTGAAAGATGCTGTTCGGAAAGATCTCGAGCAAAACTTTGCCACAAGCGTCCTCCTCGGTGATTCCGACGTATTCACATTCGGTTTTCATAACTTCGATCCTAATAAGGTTTTGAAAATCGATAATGATAATTTAGGCACAACAGAGTCAATCAGTCGTCGCAAAGACATTGCCGCTGTCAGTTTACCTTACACAATTGAGCTGCCGTCCTACCTTGAAGATAACCGGCAAGAACTGACCTTACGCCTGTCGGCTCTTGGTATTGATCAAGACATAGAGCTACCATCAGGACGTGTACCTGATTCCTTGAGCGAATATGTCTTCTCTGGTTATATAGAGTTCGCCAACGTAAACCAATTGGATGAGCATTGGAGCGTTAACACGGCCATTGGTAATCACATCTCCTATTATCGAAACGACTATACCTATCAAAGCGGTATACTCGATCCATTTCGTAGTATATTGGATGGCTTCATCGTTAATACTGACGCTTGGGCCTATATTATTGAACCCAATATAAAGCTTACCTATCAAGATTTACATGACTGGGGGCGAATCAAGTTAAGTACGAGTTGGCATTATTTTTACGGGTATGGTTGGGGCGAAGCCAATGACGGTGATGTAGGCAAACCAGAAGGGTGGTATCTTGCTAATGAAATCAAGGTTTTTTACGATTTGATATCTTGGCGTGACAATGTCACATCAATGTACTCTAGTCTGCGTAGAATTGATGTTGGTGGCGATACATCAACGCCACTAGGCACACATTCCTACTATGAAGCTAGTCTAGGGTGGTTATTGGATCCAGACTTACTCAATGATTGGGTAGATAACGTAGGGATAGGGTTTACTATCAACTATGGAAGTTCTCTTAAAGGTGGAAGCTTGGTTCTTTTCTTCAACCAAGATTAAAAACAGTGCCGTCGATTGTCTATCCGTTGCTGATGGACAATCGATTACGGCCAGATTTCTTGGCCTCATACAGAGCATTATCTGCGAGTTTCATCACTTCCTCTGGCTTTTTAGTTGTCTTGCTATCAGCCAAGCCAATGCTTACCGTCACGTTAACAATTTTAGACTTTACTGAGCCTTGACCACGGTTTTTGCTGCCAGTTTCGTCGCAATCAGGACGAGCTTGGTTGTCACGAATCCTTATGTCGTAAGCTTCTATATCTTTTATCAATTCCTTCAGATAGGTCTGGACGTGTTTTGCCTGTTTACGTTTGTAGATAATGGTAAATTCTTCACCACCATACCGATAAATGCGTGGATGACCAGAAGCTAACTTAAGTCGGCTGGCAACTAGCTTGAGTACCTCATCCCCAATATCATGGCCATAGGTATCGTTAAAAGACTTGAAGTGATCGATGTCGAGCATAGCCAGAGAAAACTTCCGTCCCAAGTGTTTCATATCACTCTCTAGTGCGTGACGACCGGGGATGTTAGTTAATTGGTCATTGAAAGCCAGCGCGTGACTGGCTGACATCATGTAGATAATGATAAGTATGCCAGACAAGGAAAAGAGGGTGCTTGAAATGTACCTAACATCAAAAAATACAAAGGTAGCACTCGCCATTATAATGGAACTGTAGACCACGACATCAATTGGACGGTTGTACATTAAAACTAAAATTGCAGTGAGGCCTGTTAAGCAAAAGCTATACATAACCAGTATCAAAGGAATTTTTGATATCGCCGGGAAGGTAAATAGGATTCCCTCACTCCAAGATTCAAATCCACCATCGTAAAAATGGCTAATAATTAACTGTGACCAAGCTATAAACAGCGCAATCGCTGCGAGATAGAAACTGGTTGTACGTAATGAAAGAGCTGTATTGGGGAACGCATAAACTAATAGACACGACACGGGAAGTAGTGTCGTGAGTAAAGAGAGCTCCAGTAATGTTGTCCCTGTATTAATCGGAGTTTGAAGGCGGGTCTGAATCACAGCGTAGGCTATCAACATCGCTACTGATACCATTGCCATGCGTCCTTGTTTAAAGGTGAAGCATAAGAGACCTGCTACCGACAATAGAATGTATGGGAGATTGTTGGCAAAGCCACGATTAGATTCCACGATTAAGATGATGTTATTCATACCGACGAACAGTATGCAGAGTAAAAATATAGGGAAGCTAAAACGAAACAAACTCGACGTTACAAACGAAGATGACATTGATGTGAAGTGCCTGACTAAACTGATGATTCTATAACTAAAGTAATTAAGTAGGATACGGCTTAAATTCCAATTGCCAAGCTTTTTACCCAAATTTCGACAAAAACATAGTGATGAGTTATGAATAATGCAATAAGGTTAATATGTTGGTTGTTGATATTATTGGTATAACAAACTAAATGTTAAGTAGGATTAACCGATTTCCCGAATGTAAATCATGGAGAGAGAAGATATGCAGATCAGTGTTGACGTCCACAACTATATGGAAACACTTGTTGGCCAGGTGCTAACAACCGAGGAGTACGTTTCGAGTTATTCTCAGGAGCAGTTGGCGGATCTTGCGTGCTTGGCATTAGGACAGTTAAAGCCGATATACATCCGCTATGATATTGATTTTTTAGCGGCGTTACCCGAGGAAAAGTTGGTTCTGTACAAAAGAAATAGTGAAGTTGCGGTTAAAAATGCGGAAGCGATGATATTAGATGACCGCAGAAAAAATCGCTCTCAAGATATTCCAATTATCTTCTCACATCACAATTTTGATGATGATGTTGAGCTCGATTGGTATGAAAAGCCACTGTTGAAGAACAACTAGTCGTGGTACGTTAGGTGGGTCCTTGGTTGTTCAATTAGGAGTATTAAAACGTGGGATTTTTCTCAAAGCTATTTGGAAGTAAACAGAAAACCGAACAAGCCGCAGTTGTCGAACCTGTGGAATATAAAGGTTTCAATATCTATCAAGAAGCACTGGCCGAATCTGGACAATACAGAGTTGCTGGGCGTATCGAGAAAGAAATCGATGGTGAAGTTCAATCGCATCGATTTATCCGCTCGGACGTTGTTTCAAACAAAGACGATGCCAATGAACTGATGCTGAAAAAATCTCAAATGTTTATCGATCAAATGGGCGATAACATTTTTAGCTAGCCAATTGGGGTTAGACTTGATGTTGGTCATAATTTTAAGAGCCTTCAGTATATATGCTGAAGGCTCTTTTTAGTTTAAAAGGAAAAAGAGCAGCTAGATAGTTGTTATTTAAGGGATTAATTTTAAGTGGTTTGACCTCTCAACCTAATATGGTTGTCTTTTAGCCCTTCAAAATCGAAGAAATTACATCCAATCCGTTATATGTAATAACTTTTTCTGTTCTTTGAACAAAACGCTTGAAGTATTAGTTGTCGTTAGATACAAACGAATAAGTCATTGTGCCAATAGTCAAGGAATAGCTATGCAAATTGGTGTACCAAAAGAAACCCTCGCAGGTGAAACGCGAGTCGCTGCTTCTCCAAAATCGGTAGAACAGCTTTTAAAGTTAGGATTTGAAGTTTATGTTGAAACACAAGCAGGCGCTTTAGCAAGTTTTGACGACTCAGCTTATGAAGAAGCTGGTGCTAAAGTGGTCTCTGCTGAACAAGCTTGGGAATCCGATATTATCCTTAAAGTCAACGCACCTATTGTTGACGAAAACCTCAACGAAATTGCACTAATCAAAGAAGGGGCGAGCCTGATCAGTTTTATCTGGCCTGCTCAAAACCCAGAATTGATGGAGCAGTTGTCTAGTAAGAATATCAATGTAATGGCAATGGACTCTGTCCCACGTATTTCGCGTGCTCAGGCGTTGGATGCATTGAGTTCAATGGCGAATATTGCGGGTTATCGTGCGGTCGTTGAGGCTGCTCATGAGTTTGGTCGCTTCTTTACAGGCCAAATTACGGCGGCAGGTAAAGTACCACCGGCTAAAGTACTGGTCGCAGGTGCGGGTGTTGCTGGTCTTGCTGCTATTGGTGCTGCTGGTAGTTTAGGTGCCATTGTTCGCTCATTCGACGTTCGTCCAGAAGTAAAAGAACAAGTCGAGTCAATGGGTGCTGAATTCTTAGAAGTGGATTTCCAAGAAGACACTGGCGCTGGCGATGGTTATGCAAAAGAGATGTCTGATGAGTTCAATAAGAAAGCAGAAGAGCTCTATGCTGCACAAGCGAAAGACGTTGATATTATTATTACAACGGCACTGATCCCTGGTCGTCCGGCACCAAAATTGATCACCCAAGAGATGGTCGATAGCATGAAACCGGGTAGTGTGATTGTTGACCTTGCTGCGGCTAATGGTGGTAACTGTGAATATACGGTTGCAGACCAAGTTATCACAACGGCAAATGGCGTAAAAGTTGTGGGTTATACCGATATGGTTGGTCGTCTTCCAACGCAATCGTCTCAACTTTACGCGACTAACTTAGTTAACCTTCTGAAGCTTCTTTGCAAAGAAAAAGACGGCAATATCAATATCGATTTTGATGATGTTGTTCTACGTGGTGTGACCGTAGTTAAAGAGGGTGAAGTGACGTGGCCTGCGCCTCCGATTCAGGTTTCTGCTCAGCCTCAACAGGCGAAACCTCAAGCTGCACCAGCTCAACCAAAAGTTGAAGAGCCAAAATCCCCAGCGAAGAAAATTGCAGGAATGGCGATCGCTGTTGGTGCTTTTGCATGGATAGCTTCTGTTGCTCCCGCTGCGTTCCTATCGCATTTCACCGTATTTGTACTGGCTTGTATTGTGGGTTACTACGTGGTTTGGAATGTTAGCCACTCTCTGCACACGCCACTGATGTCGGTGACAAATGCGATTTCAGGCATCATCGTTGTTGGTGCATTACTTCAAATCGGTCAAGGCAGTGGGGTTGTTACCTTCTTGTCGTTTATCGCCGTGTTAATTGCAAGCATTAACATCTTTGGTGGCTTTACCGTTACCAAACGTATGCTTGAAATGTTCCGTAAAGACTAAGGAGTATAACGGATGTCTGAAGGATTAGTACAAGCAGCATACATCATCGCTGCTGTGTTCTTTATCATGAGTCTTGCTGGGCTTTCTAAGCAAGAATCGGCTCGTGCCGGTAACTACTACGGTATTACTGGTATGGCAATCGCTCTGTTTGCAACGATCTTTGGCCCTTACTCTGAAGGTCTGGTATGGATCATTATTGCAATGGTGATCGGTGGTGGTATCGGTATCCACTACGCGAAAAAAGTCGAAATGACTGAGATGCCAGAGCTGGTTGCGATCCTACATAGTTTTGTAGGTATGGCTGCAGTATTGGTTGGCTACAACAGCTACATCGACGCGCCAGAGGCTGCAACGCACGCTGAGCATGTGATTCATCTTGTGGAAGTTTTTCTGGGTGTGTTCATCGGTGCTGTAACATTTACGGGCTCAATTGTCGCATTTGGTAAGCTGCGCGGCATTATTTCATCGTCAGCACTAAATATTCCTCATAAGCACAAATGGAACCTTGCAGCGATCGTTGTATCAACATTGTTGATGATCATGTTCGTTAAGGCTGACGGCAGCATGTTCGCTCTTATGGTGATGACGTTGATTGCCTTTGCATTTGGTTATCACTTGGTTGCCTCTATCGGTGGTGCCGATATGCCGGTAGTCGTGTCAATGCTGAACTCGTACTCAGGTTGGGCAGCAGCTGCTGCTGGTTTCATGCTAGCAAACGATCTATTGATCGTAACGGGTGCTCTAGTGGGTTCATCGGGTGCAATACTGTCTTACATTATGTGTAAGGCGATGAACCGCTCGTTCGTGAGCGTTATCGCTGGTGGCTTTGGTCAAGAGGTTACGGTATCTGGTGATGCTGAAGAGCAGGGTGAGCATAGAGAAGCATCGGCTGAAGAAGTCGCTGAAATGTTGAAAGGCTCTAAGTCTGTCATCATCACTCCGGGATACGGCATGGCTGTAGCGCAAGCTCAATACCCAGTGCATGAAATCACTGAAAAGCTTCGTGCTCAAGGTGTTGAAGTGAGATTTGGTATCCACCCAGTAGCGGGCAGGTTACCGGGTCACATGAACGTATTGCTTGCGGAAGCAAAAGTACCGTATGACATCGTATTAGAGATGGACGAGATTAACGACGACTTTACTGAGACAGATACCGTTCTAGTTATTGGTGCAAACGACACAGTTAACCCTGCAGCGTTAGAAGATCCAAATAGCCCAATCGCAGGCATGCCTGTACTTGAGGTTTGGAATGCGCAAAATGTTATTGTGTTCAAGCGTTCTATGAACACCGGTTACGCAGGTGTACAGAACCCATTGTTCTTCAAAGACAATACACAAATGTTGTTTGGTGATGCGAAAGAGAGTTGTCTAGGCATTCTAGAGCATTTATAAGAAACCATTAGATAACAAGGGGCTCAATTGAGTCCCTTTTTTTGTTTAAGACTTTTACATTGGTACGAGTTTTTACTCTGTCTATTGCATCAATTTCCGGAATACTAAGGTAAAAATTTATCTTTGATCACGAATGGTATATATTTGATTTATCTGTATGAATTAACGCTTTGCTTGTGACGATTAAACAAACATTATCATTTATTACATTAAGCTTTTTCGTTTCAGCAACGGCTTTCGCTGATTCGTTGCCTGAGCGTATTGATCACTTTACTGATTTATTTGTTCATGAAACGGCGATCGAATCCTATGACATTCGCGTGCTACAAGCCGATTACCCAACCAGCTTAATCATGCCGTCAGATATGCTGCCTCAAACAGCGAAGTACCCGTTGAGGGATATTCAAAGGCTTTACCAATTATCAAAAACGTGTAGTGGAAAATTACCACTTAGTCCTCTTATCACCGAGCCTTTGGTATTTACGCGAGCTATGTGTAAAGGTACTGAGCTGTCAGAGAGATGGTTTAGTCGTAGTGGTTTGATTCATCCCGGAGGCGGTTCATACGCTGCGCGCTATGTAGAGCAGTACCCTGAAAAGTTTGAATCATTAAAGCGATTCATGCACATTCAAGAGCGACCAAATGAAGATCATGATGAACTTTTGACTCGCTTAAAGAACATGAATAGCGAAGCAATTACGGCATTGTTGGCTGGCGCGAGCATGTTTGTGGAGCTCGATGAGCTTTGGCTTAAGCGTGGTGATCGATATTATTTGTATCAGAAACCGGTTTGGACTGAGAATGCGCAAATAGCTGGGCTTTCATATCGCCTATCCGACGAAGATAACAGCTGTTTTGTTCAGCGAGGTAACATCTGTTGGGAGATAGAGGATCACTCAGAGCTTCTACAGATAGCAATGATCATTCTAGTGGTTGCCAACATTCTACTGGTTATTGGATGGTCTATCTATCGCTGGAATGTACGCAAACAAGAGATGAAGAGTCGTATGTTAGTCTTGCAGATTCTAACCCACGAACTACGAACGCCTATTGCGAGCTTGTCTCTGACGGTCGAAGGTTTTAGGAGAGAGTTTGAACACCTTCCTGAAACGGTATATGACGAATTTAGAAGACTGTGTGAAGATACACGTCGATTGAGGCAGCTTGCCGAAGCGAGTAAAGATTACCTACAGTCTGACAATCAACCTCTCGCCACAGAGTGGGTGCCGAGCGTGCAAGAGTGGTTGGAATTTAAAATTGAAGAAGAGTTTGGCCCTGACATCAAACTTGTCATAAACCAAGATATCGCTGCGAAAGTAAACGTATATTGGTTAGGAACTTGTATCGATAACTTAATCAGAAACGCGGTTAAGTACGGAGTTCCCCCAGTTACACTTGATCTTACGACTTCTGACAAGAAGCTGACATTCAAAGTGATAGATAATGGAGACTTGACCCGCAAAGACTGGGGGCAGTTACGAAAACCGTTTGTGAGTAAAAGCGGTCTTGGTTTAGGTCTAACAATAGTTGAATCTATGGTTGGGAAAATGGGTGGACACATGACGCTTATCGGCCCCCCGACAACATTTATTTTGGAGATACCTTGTGAAACAGACATTGCTTCTCGTTGAAGATGATAAAAACTTAGCTGATGGCCTTCTAGTTAGCTTAGAGCAAGCTGGATATGAATGTTTGCATGCAGAGCGCATCTCTGAAGTTGAAGGCTACTGGGAACAGGCCGATCTGGTTATCCTAGACCGTCAACTTCCTGATGGTGACTCGGTAGATTCTCTGCCGGGTTGGAAAAAGAAGAAAGATATCCCAGTTATTCTGTTAACAGCACTTGTTACGGTAAAAGACAAAGTGGCTGGTTTAGATTCAGGCGCGAATGATTATCTGACAAAACCTTTCGCAGAAGCCGAGTTATTTGCGCGTATACGAGCACAGTTACGCTTACCGGATGCAGAAGAACAAGACAGCTCTAAAGTTGTCGCACAAGATCTAATGATCGACAAAGCGACGCGTGAAGTTTTTTTTAAAGATCAAGAAGTAACACTGACCCGTACGGAGTTTGATTTACTGCTGTTTTTAGCTAGCAATCTAGGGCGTGTATTCACGCGTGATGAATTGCTTGATCACGTGTGGGGATACAATCACTTCCCAACAACTCGAACTGTTGATACGCACGTACTTCAGCTTCGTCAGAAATTACCGGGCTTAGAAATTGAAACTCTACGTGGCGTTGGCTACAAGATGAAAGCGTAACAATGAAACGAAAAGCACTTCCACTACTGCTTGTGGCACTGACCAGTCTCCCTAGCTCGGCAACTGAGTGGTTTACTGATAGTAATGCACTTACACAGGTACATAAGCATATTTTAAATGACGACCTTACCTTGATGTTTGAGTCATTGGTGGAAGTGTGGCAAAGCAATACCTCTAAGATACAAGAGAAGCACCTTAACGAACTATTCAATCAGGCGTTAAATAAAGACTGTGGCAAGACGTTAACCAAGACTACTCTGCCTGATTGGATAAGTTCAGTTGTTATTAAGCGACACATGATTCAAAGCCCCGGACGAGATACATTTCGTTTGGTGATTGATTTAGAGTCTAATGAAAACATCCAAAACATATCACTAGACAAGTGGGTGGATAAGACACTGTCTTCTGATAGCGAGATGACGAAGAGCCCTAAGGTCATTGAGAGCAGTGGTGCTTATCTATACAACAAACGCTACAACTTATCGTCACCAGTACAGTCTGGGCTATATCGCTTAAGCGTAAAAGTTGAAGATGGCGTAACCTGGAGTACTTGGATCATCTTTGGTGAGGTAAAGCTTAAACAGCAAGTACGCTGGGCATCTAAAGACTCCTGGCGCATCGACAAAAAAGAGCTTTTAAATCCCTATTGTCCGCTACCACGTCTAGAAGTAGGGCTCTATGATTATGTCGACGAACAGTATGAACGTGTTTGGGGTAAAAGCTACGAGTCAGACTATCCAATGCAACTTAAGGAACAGGATATACCAAGTGATCGCTACGTTCTGGCCGTATCAATGGCACACGCGCGTTGGCAAGGCGATATAACCATCGAACAGACACAAACGATAAGTAAAACGTATGATATTTCTAGCGAGGAAGAGTTAAAGTAAATTACAATCATGCCGATAACAATGTAAAGGACTTAACAAAGAACTATCAGCATGAACAAAACGACAAAACTACTCGCAACGTCAATAGCCTTAGCTAGCCTTCCTGCTACTGCAGCAAACTATGCCATCGAAGCTCGCGGAGACGCTATGGGTGGTGTAGGTGTTGTATCAGCTAACTTCTTAACAGCCCCATTTTATAATCCCGCTTTAGTTGCTATTTATCGTCGTAATGATGATTTTGGTATGATTACTCCGAGTTTTGGTGTTAACTATAACGATCCGAATAACCTAGTTGATGATGTCGATAATTTGGCTGACAGAATTAGTGATGGGTCAGTAACAAACGCTGATATAGATGCTTTAACTGGAGATAAACTTAAGTTTGATATTGGAGGGGTCGTAGCCTTTGCTCTCCCTAATCAGTACATTGCTGCAAACGCATTCGCTAAAGCTTACACAGAGTCATTTGTTACTCCTGATACATATACAGCTAATGCTAACGCTATAACAAATGCAGAATTGACCGCGGTGAAAGCTGTATCTATCGGAATAGCAGAAGCCGGCATTTCATTAGCAAAGTACCAAACATTTCTAGGCCATCATTTTTCGTTTGGTGTATCTCCTAAACTACAACGAATCTATACCTATAACTATATAGCAACGGCTTCTAGTTACGATCTCGGTGATGTCCGTGAAAATGAAACAGCCGAAACCACGTTTAATATCGACGCGGGTGCTTTATGGTTTTATGGCCCATTTCGAGTAGGTTTCTCTGCGACCAATATCATTGACCGTGATATTGAAACTAAAGCGGTAACCCAACAACTTACAGCAAAAGACGGTACGACTAGAGACATTACATCAAACCACTCATACAAGCTTGGACCTGTATACACCGTAGGTGCGGGTATTGTGGCTGACTATTTCACATTGAGCGTTGATTACGATATCAATGAAGCTGAAAAGTTCTCAAGTTTTGATGACAACGAACAGATGATTCGTGTCGGTACTGAAGTGGACATTTTACGTCAACTGAAGCTGAGAGGAGGGTACTATAAGAACCTAGCTTACTCTGGCTCAGAAGGTACGATTACAGCGGGTATCGGACTATCTCCTTTAAACCTATTCCAGCTTGATATTAGTGCTAACTACACCAACGAAAACGCAATGGGCGCTTCTATCAATTTCCTTGCTAGTTACTAATTGTGTCGATATAGTTCAGCTCCAAAGAAAAAGGAGCTGAACATGTTAGACGATTTACCAACACTGACTCACGAAGAACAACAAGCTGCTGTTGAGAGAATTCAAGAACTCATGACCAAGGGCGTTAGTACAGCGGAAGCTATCAAAATCGTAGCTCAACAAATTCGAGAAGAATCAGAAACTAAAGAGTAGGGCATTGAGCCCTTCTTTTTTGGCTATTAACGCACTATAACTAAATTGTTTCTAGCTAGTTCGACAATACGTTATCCTCATAAATATCAACAATATCCTGCCAAACTATCCCATATCACTTTAATTATCAATATTATATCGTAGAACAAATCACTGAGAAAATCTGCCCGCTAAAGATATAATGTAAGAAAATTACATTTCACTGTTCAGGGTTCCATGAGCATGGTTATGGTTCAAGTTGTTTAGCGTCAACTTTAATGTCAGTATGCAAAGGCAGTGTGTTTAACTAATTTAAGCCTCTGTTTTTTATGGTGTATTAGTATTGTTTATCATGGTGTCAATTATTCTTACCCTAAATAGAGGGAGGGGTTATTGTTATACCACCTGATTTGGAAAGTCTTTTGGACATGAAATTCTGAACTACTTTAATGGGCAGAATAATAGAAAGTTATCGACCCAATTATTTACTTGATAAGCGTAGTACCGGCCCAGATATAGAACCCTAGTTTTCACTGATATAGATGTCTTTTAGTTACGTTGTGACGTTCATTGGATGGTAAGAACTGTTTACTTTCAGAAAGTTAACAGTGCAGATATAGATGATCTGCAATTCCAAAGACTAAAAACAACAACACATAGATATCGCTAAATCGACGGATACCATTAAGTCACAACGTAACTTAATGTAGGGTTTCAAAACTTGAGGGGATATTGGGGGATTGATTCGCTCATTATTCTTTAACTAAGGGGGCTGCGGTTGAGGTATGCTGTGAGCGCGCACGGTGACTATTTGTTAGGTTACTAATTAGTTCTTTTCTTAGAACTCTTACCATCTGTTGTTCACGGTACTCTTTCGTATCTTTGAAGTCTCTACCAATGTAGCGGTCAAATAATTGTTCAAGTGCAAGAGTCGTATCATTAGTGATCATGACGCTCAAGTCACCAAAGGTCATCAAACCCTCTCTAGTCCTGGTGACTTCGTGCATGACATCGACAAGTTCTTGTCCGCTAATATTCTTCGCATAATTCTTTATATAGCAAAGCTCATCTTCGAAATTAGCTATCGCTTGCTGATAGAGTTGACCCTCAAGGTCGTCGAAGAAGTCGGTCACTCGCTTAAATCGAGCTGGAGCTAATTTGTAACCAACAAAACCTGTTTTTGGAGCAAACGCAAGAACACCAACATTGGCAAATTCAGAAGTTTCTGCGAACGGCATAAAGCGAACAATCGCGAATTGTAATGCTACTTTCATGATTTGCTGTAGAGCTCTAACTTATCCTTGCGGGGCGACACTATGCTTGAGCAACTTCGTTGGTGCTAGGTCCTTCTATGCCAAAAAGTGACTTCTCTAGCTCAAAATAGTCATAACTCTTTTTAACCTTGAAATGCTTGATTTCAACACCCGCAGACGCAGCTGCCAAATCAACAAGTTTATCTCGCTCTTTTCGGTCTTGGCGGCTATGAGTTGAGTCATCTAACTCAATGAGCACTTTTATCTCAAGAGTTAAGGGGTCACAGAGAACGAAGTCGACATGTTTCTTTGAAATTGCGTTGAAAGCTCTCCACCAATCACCTTTGTTGTAGGTTCCTTTCCTAGGCGCTATCACGTCTGCTATGCGAACCTTTGAAAAAACGGTGTACTTTCCTTTGGTCACGATAACCAAAGCTTGATAAAAGCTGAGCTCATTAGCAGTACAAAGCTTTTTGATAGGCTGATATTGATAGTGGTTAGTCGAACTATCATTAGGTTTATTTGCGCCATTCAGTGACGATTTAAGAAATTTTACTATCAAGGCGAGAGCAAAGAAGATCGCAGCAAGTATGATAATTGATGCATCCATATATTTAATCCAGTAGGCTAGTGTATGGATGCATGTTATCAGTCAGATTTTTGTGTGAAAAACATCAATAATAGAAAGTCACGAACATGTAATCAAACGGCCCGTTGCATCATCGATGAAGACCAGTAGGAGTAGGCAACACTTATCGCTGCGACCTTCGAACCAATCATGGTGTGAGCCATCAATCTGAATGAGTTCACCGAGACAGTCCCGTCGATAACGAGGCTGATATACTCGAGGTTTACGCTTGCTATGAGGTACCCATAAACCGTCAGCGATCATCCATTGTCGCAGAGTCTCAAGTGATACCGAGACGTTATGGAGCTCTTGGAGTTTTTCGTGGGCTAGCGTTGGTCCGAAATCAGAATAGTACTGATGAATGAGTTCTAATGCCTGCAGCTTGACGCTTTCATTGACACGATTTGAAGACGGCTTACCTCGATTTCCATGTGCCAGAGAAGCTGCGCCTTGTTGAATGAAACGAGTAATGAGCCGTTGGAGTTGTCGATAACTTAAATTCAATAACTTTAAAGCGTCGCGTCGGCTTAGGTTATGGTCTAAGACATCTTGGATTACCGTCAGTCTTTGTAATTCACGGTCGTTCATAGTAATTAGCATCCTCAAACCTCCAAGGAAATGTAGGACATTTTCGCTTTGTTATAACACCACAGGTGCGTATTATCTCCGGTTATGTCAAATGAAATCAGTTACATAGCTTGTACTGTAGTATACGAACCCTTTCATTATGAAAGGGTATTGTATGCACCACCGAAAGATGACAAAGAATTACATTTTTCGTGAATACAAGTGTGGTTTAACCAGAGAAGAAACCGCAGATTTATGTTTTAAAACCGTGAGGACTGTCACAGGTTGGGACGAAGGGAAAACCATACCGCCAGAGTGTAAAAGGCTTATGAGAATGGCAAAAGGTCGAGAACTATCAAACTCAGACGACTGGAAGCAATTCAAAATGCACAATGGCGGCTTAGAACTACCAACTGGTAAGACGGTCACTGCACAACAAATTATGGCAGGGATAGCACTATTGGAGATCCAATCAGAAATTGAACTTAAAACTTCAACCTACCTAATCAAAACCGCAAGAGCGTTAGCCCGAATAATCCAAAAGTAAAATAGACCCCGTGAGGGGTCTTTTTTTAAAGACGGTTTCGCAAGTGCTGATAGGTAGGTCGAATTTACCCCCGTGATACAACACGGGGGCTAACGTCTCGCGCTTCGTTGGGACCCTCCCGACGAAACGGGTCCCTCCCAACGAAGCGCAGGACGAAGCTCAGTTAAAACACGATGTTAGATTAATGGGTTGCAGTAGCAGAACGCCCCACTGATGCGGCAAGGCTCTGCAAGGGGGCTTAGCACGAAAGGGGGGGAGGCTATCCAAATTCAGTAGGGTAAGCTAACCGCGCCATTTGAATAATACGGTAAACCTAAGTTCTGAGAGTGGCTTGGTGCCTCGCTTGCACTTCGTGCGTTGCTTATCCCTGCGGGGCTTATAACAATAACAAATAAAGCTTCGATAAAAATAGAAATGAGCCTGAGAGTAGTTTTAAGAGGCATTAATCTCAACCCTTTACTACTATAAAGATTTCAATTAAAACCCCTTAACGCGCTTCTGGTAAAGCTTTTGATTTGTCAACATGAAATAAATGTAAGTTAGAGTTTATTTATGTGATTGGTATCTCATGCGCAAAATGTCAAGACTTGACTTTTAATTATTTTTTTAAATCAACTTTCTCACCAAAATATCTTAGAACGTCACAGCCTTACCAAAATCAAAAGGGTCATGCTTTGTCTCTTCGTTGTTGGGTTCAACACATGTCAAAATCTTTTCAGAATCACCCCAAGTCACACTATACACGCAGTCAGCCAAAACTTTAAAGCCGTAGCCCAACTCTATTAGCTCAAACTGACTGAAAGTGAACAGCTTGCTCTGGTTCTGATGCACCTCAATGTAGATACGTACAAAAGAGTTTTGAAAATCGACCAGATTCTTGCTGATATCTTTCCAAGCAGTCTGACGAGAGTAGCCCGTTACCGATAATTCAAATTCACCCAGAGGACCAAAACCCTTATCGCGCTTTGCGGGTTTCGTCGTGTTATCTGGCACACCGTCAGGAACAGAGACCTGGGCAGGGTCAGCAACGTTTGATTGTTGAGGCACTATCTCAGGTTCTGGTTCATCACCCGTCCAAGCGTAGATGTTAAAAATGAGACCGGATATAAGAAGTAAGCCACCCATCCAAAAAGGCCAGCGATGCCATATTGGTTTAATGTCGTTACTCATGGCCTCTGCCACGCTGCCGCTACTTTGAGTGTGAGACTGATAGAAAGGGAAGAATGACTTTTTGTACTTGCGCTGCTCTTCGTTGACAACCTCTGTCGTGGCACCAATTCGCACTTTTTTGGTGTACGTGTTCTTACTGCCAAATGCGGTATTCTTCGCGCAGTAGTAAGTCATTTCCACCATATCGCGAACATCTTTATGAATCTTCCTCAGATTCTGAGTCAGCAATATAATGTCAATACCGTAGTGACCATGAAGTGAATAGAACTCCAAAATTTTACTGTCTAACTGCCTGTTGGGTAACACCATATGCGCTTCATCAATGACGAATAGAGGCCCTTTGTTGTCAGCGTCTCGCCAATCGCTCTGGTAATCTTCAAGCTTTGAAAAGGGTCTATCCATTGAGCCATATTCATTTAGCTTGCCGTCAACAACTTCTATGAGTTCAAGCACATGGTTACCAAAAACTTTTTGGAAATAGGGCACATTTAAAGTGACGTTGGTAACGACTTTTCGACCTGCCTTAATAGCAGGGATAATATGATAGGCCACACTCTCATAGCTTTTACCGCTACGTGGTCGGCCTGCAATGCAATAAATCATTATGACCCCAACCTTGTGAATGGAATTAACTGTAGAATCATGCGAATGGCGATAGCAGAAATGATAAGGCTTAGGCACTGAGGCAAACCCACCGCACCCATGACCCAAGCTACGTTGGGTGGGATAGACTCTAAATACTGACTAACGTCCACAGGCTCAAATGCAGAAACAGCCCAAGACAATCCCTTGTTCACGACAGACATGAATTCTTCAACAATCCAAAAGACCATATCTTTCAACATGTCGACAAGGCTTATAACAAGTCGATAGAGAAACTCTAAGAGCCGATTAAACAGCGAGATGATCCAATCCATAGGTTATCCTCCAAAGATAATTTGACGACAATAGAACGCGGTCGATGCTAAGAAGATGAAACGGAGAAAGCCAAATATCCAATCTAAATCGATGTAGTCATCAAATGAAAAGTAGCCATAGAAAGGAACGGGCAAACCGAAGTCAGGACGCTTGGCACCACTTAAATCAATCTCACCAAAGCTAGACACAAAAGGGTCAACTACCGACGTTTTCATCTCTTGAAGTTGAGCGGTAACAATGCTGTCTAAACCACCGTCATAACTGGATTGATAGAACCCCTGACAACTGGAGGATTCAATGCAGGAGCCACCCGTTCCAGCCGATGAAGTATCAACATCTTTTAACAGTTCACCGATATCGCTAACCCCCTCAGTTAATCCGTCGACTTTTCCCGAAAGGCCATCAATACTGGTTTGAACCCCAGACAAATCGATACTGGATGAACCGCCAGAGACAGAACCTATTTGTTCACTCAGTTGGTCGATTTTCGCACCAAGCTCTCGATTGACGGCATAAGCAGCATCATCAGCAACACTGGATAGCATTCTTGTTTGAAGCTCTTGTTGAGCAGCCACACCATTTAAATCAGAAATGATTTTGTCAAAACCATCGCCATAACCATCAACTCTTTGCTGAACTTGCTTTAATATTTTTTGGTTAGCGTTAGCTTTAGCTGCGTTCTTAAGCTGTGTCTTTTGTTGGGCAGTCAATCCACCGCCAGAAACTTCAAGATTGTTGATTGCAGACAGGATGTCATCGCGTTCATCTTTAGATTGATTATAAGATCTCTCAACCTCAGCTTTCACATTATATATATCTCCACCTAGTCTACTGACGTTGCCAACCAAATCGTTAAGTTGAATATCAACGTCAGCAAACTGTTGGTCGACATCTTCAAATTCGCGACGAATCAAAGAAGAGTTATCAACACCACCATCGATGTTATTAATAGCGCGTTCTATATCTTGTAGCTCTTTTCGAGTTTCAAACTCTTGAAACGTCATCGTATGGCGTAGGTTCTCAAGTGTCCTTGTAAACTGCTTACTCGTATTGCCCTCAGCCATATGATTAATAATTCGCGTTAAATCTCGATTGGCATTAGCCAGACTCCAAATAGCTGTATTGGTACTATGGCAATCAGGGTCTTCAACATTACAATTTATAACCTCAGGTCGACTTTCTTTGTACAAATCAAAAAAAGGATCAAGTTTGTCAGGTATCCCGTTATTATCCGAATCAAGGTCTACGTTATCGTTAAGAGTGGGATTAGGGTCAACACCATTGACAAGCCCATCACCGTCCCAGTCTTCATCATTGTCAGGTATACCGTTGTTATTCAAATCGTCAGGGTTAGCCGTATCACTACCACAATTAAAAATATCGGTATCGGCGTAGTTCCAACTTGCCGTACAGTATGAATCAGGTCGGGGCGGATTATCGTCGCAGATAATACTTCCATCAGGAAGCAAAGAGCGACTTGGTGGTGTATCAGAGCAGAGCTTCACCTTAAGCTGAGCATACGGGCCACCGTAAGTGACGTCAGCGGATAGAACAGGCGCAGAACAAAGCAAAGCTAATAGAATTAGAGATGTGTTTTTCATAAAACAACCTATAAAAAAAGGAGCCGAAGCCCCTTTAACATTAACCTTGAAAATTCTGAGCAGCTAGAAAACCGGACAAGCCACCCAAAAGAGCAAAGACCATAAGAATCAGGTCATGTATGGCAACCAACATACTCAGAAATTCCCATCAGTTAAGCGGACTTAACAGCACGCTTGGCAAGACCAATAGCCTTATACGCCATTGTGATACCAACGATTGCGACACCCGCAGCACCTACTTTAGTTGCCACATCAGCGAAGTCCACAGCAGCCCAAATAGTTTCCATAATTCAATTCCTTATAACAATCTAATTAACTTAATCGCCATTTTGACGACATATGACATCGCGAAGCCACTAACAAACACCAGTGAGAAAGCCCCACCGAAAGCCGCAGTAGCTTCGATTGCAGTAACCTGAGTGAACCCCATCAAATATTCATAATCACTAGCTGTAATCACAATGACCCCAGAGCAGGACTCAACTGACGTTTCAACTAAAGCTAGAAATCCATTGTCATTTGGTAAAGCGCACTTAGGCATAACAATTCCGTTTAAATTTACTTCTTAAGTGATGCATCGAAATGCTTTTGAATGTCCGCATCAGCAGGGACAAGCTGAGTGACCAAGATATCTAGCGGGTCATCTGGGTTAGCACCGAAGTTCAATTCGTATTCACGATTGGGAACGAATGCGCGTGTGCGGATGAGCTCACGTGCGTAGTTCACATCAATTTTCAATGCTTGTTTGTTGTAGGGAATATCCGTAGAAAAACCGATACCCGTTTGTTGAAACTTCTCGTTGTCCACTTCTTCCACACCGCGAAGCACAGCCAGTTCTGCGAACTCCATACCAGACTTAGGAAAACGCTTAATTGAGATACCCGTTATTGTAGGCATATTGTTGACTCCAAAATTTCAATTTTCTTTTTCGTGTATTCGTCAGGAACCCCCAACGAGGTTTCAAAGTTGGCACGTCTGTGATGAGTCGGAATCAGCATCCCGAATGCTTCACCCAAGTCACCCTCAGTCATTGCAACGATTTCAGATAGCGCCTTACCACATTGACGACGAACCCAAGCGATACGAGCGAAGAACTCTAGACCTTCTTTCTTCTTGTTCAGCTCAAGTTTCATTGGTTCAGCTGGGTCGATACTGGCCGCGAAGTCACAGATACCCGCGAACGCAGAAGCGGGCGAGGCGAGGAGTGACAAATCACACTTCTTCAACTCCACTTCATTGCGGTACCAAATCACTTCTGGGTCAGTAATGTTTTGCTCAAACTTCTTGTTATAGATTCGCCAGTACACCGTTGACGTACGAGAGCCAACCAATACCGCTTCTTCTGATAACTCGCCAGATTGAGAAACGCGCTTATGAGGAACCATTGTCGGACCACGACCACGAGAAGCAGTGCGAAATGCTCCCTCATAAAAACATTTCTCTGCATACTTACAGTCAAAAATTCCGGTGTAGTCATCCACACACAAATCAAGACGGGCGAGGCGAGTGATACCCAAAAGCGATAACCACCAATGCACCTTTTTGTGTGAGATAAACTCAAACAACTTCGAACAACCCGTGCCATTGATTTGGACAAACACTGTGTTGTTATTGCCACCGATTCCCACCAAGCCACATTCAACCGTTCCCGTTGAATCGTAAATCACCATTGAGTCTTCATACCCATGTAGGCCACGGCCACGCATCGGAGACAAACGGAAGTTAAACACCTTAGCCATGAACTCATCGAACCTATGCGCTAAAACCTTGCTGCATTTGTTACGATGTAACTCCATAGATTTTTCTATCGCTTGAGGTGAATTAAAGCTGCCATTAACGCTGACTTTCTTAAACTCAGGGAACTGCAAGTTGATAAAGTCTTGGTCATTTGAGTTATCTAACAGACGTAACGCGCTGTAAGAAAACGAGAAAGCCAAGTGGTCAACTTGTACCGGACGAATTTCATCGTGGTACTTATGAGGTTTTTTAGATGGCATGAAAAACCCCCTTAACCAAAAGTTCCTGATAGTTGTCGTCAGTAATCTCAACAACTTGGAACGAAGTCATACCGTAATGAGTCATCAAAAACTGGTAAAACTCATAAGGCGTTTTGAAGAACTCATGACCCCAAGTGAAGTAAGCATTGATGCCATGGCTCGGTTCGTTATCGAAGTAGATTGAATCCATGGTCTTAAGCCTCTGATGACTCAAGCTTGAGGTTTACTGCATCGATTAAACGACGAGTCATTTCACAGTCAGCTGTTGCGCGGTGAGCTCTTAAATCAGAAACGTTGATGCTTTGTTGTAGGCATGCGTTGGATAAGGATTGCCATTTGTAATCATCGTGTTCATTCAATTCACCATAGAACTCAGCATACCAATGCATGACACAGTGAGTCTTACGACCAATGGTTTGGAGAAACGAGCGGAAAGCTTCAACTGATTCAGACGAAGCACCAGAGTATCGGAATGATTGGAACAAAAGGCGTAAGTCAAAAGACTCGTTGTAAATCAGCAAAGCATCGCAATCAGAAAGCAACGATTCGAGCGTTGATTTGATTTCAGAGAAAGTCGGGCGCCCAGCAACATCTAATGAAGTAATCCCGTGAATAGCGGAAGCATCTGAAGGAATTGGTTTCACTGGATCAACTAAAGAGTTGAACAAGACTTTTCCAGACTCAGCACAAATTAGAGAAACCTCGACAACTTCAGCAAATCTGTCTAGGCCAGTGGTTTCAGTATCTAAGATAACAGCGTTGTGAGTGTTGAGCTTTTTCATAAAACCACCTTGACTGATTATTGTGAGTTGGGATGACCATCTAAGCCGAGCTGTAAGCGTCAAGGGCGAACAGCCCAGACCTAGACAGTCAAAAGAGAGCCCGAATAACCAGAGAGTCAAAAAAAGGCGAAACGGGCTTAATTCCGATTTCTGTTAACTCTAATTAACGGAAATCGGAATTACAAGTAAACAAAAAACGGAACTAATGAGCTAAAATGACAAAAATGGAGGTGTATTTATGTACCAAGAAAAAATATTAAATGCCTACAAAGAGGCTCAAAATTATGTACAAGATAAGCAGATTGCACATGACTTAGGTATTACACCTCAGAAAATATGCAAAATAAGAACTGGAGAACGCTATCTAACTGAAACAGAAGCACTTTTCCTAGCCGAAAAGATAGGTTTATCAGAAGAAGAAGTTTTAGTGTACTTAGCCGCTGACCGCAGTAAAAATTATAAGGCTCAGATGGCTTGGAAGAACATTGCAAAAAAGTTTGACGGGCTAGGTTTATCAGGAATATCAATGGCTTGCGGCAGTTTTACTCTCTGGATGCTGCAAGCCAAGGAACAATTAATTGGGTGCGTATTATCTATCTTATGTTAAATATGGTTTGTGATTTATAAGGCAGGACTCTGTTGGATGCCCTGCCTTATCTTATTCGCACACTTAGTGCATGATATGTGAGTTATTTAACCGAAACGCTTATTTACCATAAAATAGCTAATATCTAATGATAATAATCTTCGATTCTTAACTTTAATATTAGCTGGATTAACCGCCGGCCAATTTAACTTTTAGGCCTTTTTTCTCAAGATGTGCTTTGATTTTATCTCGAGCATCACCTTGAATCTCTATGTTGCCGTCTTTTACTGAGCCGCCACAACCGCAGACTTTTTTAAGTTCCGCAGCCATTAATTTAAGTGGCGCGTCATCTAGGTCTAAACCTGTTACAACTGAAACACCTTTGCCTTTACGACCTTTAGTTTCGCGTTGAATTCGAACAATACCGTCACCCTTGGGACGCTCGACTTTTTCTTCCTCAGGCTTAATACGACCTGTTTCTGTGGAATACACTAAACTCATAGTTTTTTACTTCTTTTGTTGTTGCTGCGCTTTTTGCTTTGCTACCAAGTAAGCTTCGATATGGCGCTGTATAGCAGTTTTCGCCCCTTTAATAAGACGACCGTTAAACATGCAGTACCAAGCGTTAGGCTCACCCGTATCGTTCTTAATTTGATAGCCATTAAAGTTTTCTGCTTGGCCACCTGAACCTGCTCGAGGTTTGTTTAATGAAGTGAACTCTTTTGGATCAATGATAGATGCAGTGTCAATCCACCAATCGATGCTCTTCTTCAAAGCGGTCAAGTTACCTTGAATTGCGTGATTTTTTAATTTTGCACGCCAAATAGTATTCGTCGCATCTGTAGATTGCAGATGAACTCCTCGATAAATCGAATTAGCCATATCTATGAATCATCTTTCTGTTTTCACTACACTAATCATAAGTGTACTATTAATGATATCAAGCATAATCTAACAAAAACACGTAACTAGGTACGGTAAATTGAGAAAAAAAGTTCCGGTTTTGACCGACCCTTCACAAGTTAATTTCTTTGTTAATAAACTCAATAACGAGGCTTCGCTCGATGTTATAGATGAGTTGACTGACAATCAATATTCTCGAAATTCTTTGTTGGGAATTTTATCGGATTGGAATCGATATTTATCATTTTGTCTTAAATATCATATTAATACTTTACCCGCCTCCGTCACGGCTATTCGTAGATTTCTTGAAACAGAGGCCAAAGAACGTAAGTTTTCGTCTCTAAAACGTTACACTGCAACTTTGTCATTGTTACATACTGTTTTAGGATTCCCTAACCCAATAAAACACAAGCAAGTAAGATTTACTTTAGTTCAGCTGCAGATTTCGAAATCAGGCGATGCGAAACAGACTAATGCTTTGACTCATCATCATCTGAAACAGCTCAACAATGCTTTAGCAAAACCCAATGCACCGTTTAAAGACATCCGTGATCTAGCTGTTTACAACGTGATGTTTGAATGCGCGTTAAAACGCTCAGAGCTAAAAAATTTAAAAGTAAGTCATATCTCAATGAAAGACGACACTAGTTGTGTCCATTTAGCGGACTCAACATATCAACTCTCGGAAGTGGCTAATCGCCACCTACAACGTTGGGTTGAAATAAGCGACTCATTTGATGACCAGCCTTTGTTCCGTTCCATAGATCGACACGGTCATATCCATAACCAACCTCTAGACGATTCATCTATCTATAGAATCGTAAGACGCGCTAGCGATCTACTTGGGTTGACTGGAAGTCTTAGTTTTTCTGGTAACTCTATCCGCGTGGGTGCAACGCAAGAGTTGGCGAAACAAGGAATGACTATCCGAGATATTCAGGATTTTGGCCGTTGGATGAGTCCCGTTATGCCAGCGCAATACTTGGGACAGTTGACTAAATCGGAAGAAGGGAAAATGGTCTTTAAAGAGATCATTCCGTGGCAGTCATAACACTGCCACGGGAAAGTCGTATTTTATTTAAGGCTAGAGCGTACACAGTTTTCAAGAAATGCGCTGAATGCGTGACCGTTGTGCTCGACCATCTTCGGGAACATCGAAATAGGTGTCATACCGGGAAAAGTATTCACCTCATTGAGATAAATTTCATTATCTTCTGTTAGGAAGAAATCGATTCGGGACAGATGACGAAGTTTCATTTGAGTAAATACTTTGCGAGCGTCGTTATCGATCTGCTTTAATTGCTCTTGAGTTAAATTCGTTGCTTCAACTTCCGTCGTTGAATGGCTGTCTGCTCCGTACTTTTCCTCATATGTATAAAATGCACCATTGGGAGCAATTACTTCACCTGGCTTACTAATGTAAAGTTCACCATTCATTTCATAAGCTGCAACCTCTAGCTCGCGGGGTACAACCGCTTTCTCTACTAACACTTGGTCAGAGAAGGTAAATGCTTTGTTCACGGCTTCTTCGAGTTGCTCACTTTCAGTCACTTTATAACAACCCACAGAAGACCCTTGTCTTGCTGCTTTAACAAACACTTTGCCCCACTTCTCAAATGCTTCTTTCGCAGCTGTGTGACTTTGTTCGTTATTGTCTGAAAGGAAAAGATACGGTGTATTCGCAATTCCTAGCGCGTCATACCACAACTTTGATGTGATTTTATTGAAACTGTTATTACTTGCTTCTGAACCACAACCTAAGTACGGGATCTTAGCCATTTCAAACAGAGACTGGATATCACCAGTTTCACCTGGAAAACCATGAATACAAGGTGCAATAAAGTCAATTTTCATTTGCTCTTTTTCGCCACACAGCATTTGGTTATTGATATCTAGGTAAACCAAGTCGCCCGAATCGAGACACCACCCTTCACTTTTGATTTCGACACGTACAACATTGAAATCTTCAATACTGTTAAGCTGTTCGAAAAGATAGCCAGCTGATACTAACGATACTTCATGCTCTGATGAGCCGCCACCGCACAGAAGAAGGATATTTGTGGTGTTCATTATTTTTTCGGTCCTTGAGAACTCGGTTTACTTTCACTCAATGATAAACAAATCGAGTGAGAGTTTCAGTATTTTGAAGGTGAAAGTGTTGATATCAAGCTTAAACGTCTAACTATTGCTCTAATACAACGATAGAAGAAAAGAAGGAGCCTAAGGCTCCCTCTCTAAATGATCAGTTAAGCTTATTCAATGTAGGATATGCTGAGTTCTTGATCTCGTCGATACTTTTAACAAACGGTTTCAAGTTTTGGAAACTCTTTGGAAGCGTTGAGATAGCGTGTTTCGCTTCAGCTTTTGTTGCGTAGTCACCGTAAAGAACCGTGAACCATTTGGTTCCATTCACTACCTTGTAGTTCTCCCAAACAGGTTGCGATGTTGTTGGTAGTTGATTCACAAAAGAATCCACTTTGCTTTGACTGCCCACAGCCACGACTTGAACTGTATAACCAAAACGTTGGTTCATTTGCTGCTTCTTAGAAGGACCTTTCACTGTAGCCACTGGTTTTACGGCTGTTGTCTGAGTAACTTTTTGTTTAACAGGTTCAGTTTTAACAACGTTTACAGTTACGTTTTCTTCGCTAACGCCTGAGCCCATTTGGTCTGATTTGGAAACGACCGGAGCTTCAACTTGCGCAGTTTTGTACTCTTCTTGATAACTTTCTGAAGTCACATCCGTAATGTAGTTTTCGGATACACACGCAGCCAACAGAAGTGGCAGAGTCGCAATTGCAATTTTTTTCATGGAAAGCTCAACGTCCTTAATAAATAACTACTATAAATCATGCCGATAGCTCGGTATAGAATCAAGTTAACTTTAATATTATACACAATTTACGGGTGACCTATTTCACAAACTTAATCGCATATCGCATACATGATCTAATTTCGGTGAAATTCCCATCAACCTGGTTATGAAAAGTACGCTAGGATGATGGTGTGTTTATCTAAAGGAAGTATTATGAACCCACTCGACTCGTTACTGAAACCTCGTTCGATTGCTGTCATCGGAGCGTCAAAGCGAGAGTCTAGAGCTGGCTACATCGTAATGAACAACTTACTTCATGGTGATTTCAAAGGCGCAGTCATGCCAGTGACACCCAAATACGATTCGGTCGCTGGTGTTCTCTCTTATAAAAGTGTTTCACAACTTCCTATTACGCCTGATTTAGCCATTCTCTGTACTCACGCCTCACGCAATATTCAGCTTTTCAAAGATATAGCCAACAAAGGCATTCGTTCGGTGATTGTTCTTTCGTCTGATATGCACCAACTAACGTCAGATGGCACCACAATTGAGTGCGAGTGTTTAAAGATTGCAAAAGAGAATCACATTCGAGTTTTGGGTCCGAACAGCTTGGGAATCATACTTCCTTGGATAAACCTCAATGCATCATTTTCTCCAGTTTCAGCACTCCCTGGAAAAATAGCCTTCGTTTCACAATCTGCAGCTGTGTGTACCACAATTTTAGACTGGGCGAATGACAAAGAAATCGGGTTTTCTGCCTTCATTTCTATAGGCAATGGTGGCGACATCGACTTTTCAGAGCTACTTGATTACCTGAGTACCGATTCTCATACAGAAGCAATCTTGCTTTATATCGATACTATTAAAGATGCACGTCGCTTCATTTCAGCAGCGCGAGCGGCTTCGCGTAACCGAAGAATATTAGTGTTGAAGGGCGGTAGAACCGAGCGCGGACGCGCGGCGGCAATGGCTCATACTGGTGGCACTGATACTCTCGATATTATTTATGATTCAGCAATTCGACGTAGCGGCATGCTGCGCGTTAAGAACATGCATGAATTGTTCGCTGCCGTAGAAACATTGACGCATTCAGTTCCACTTCGAGGTGAACGTCTTGCCATTGTGACAAACGGTGGTGGTCCAGCGATAATGGCAGTTGATACTTTATTCGAACGAGGTGGCAAACTGGCCGAATTGTCGGAAAGTACTTATCAAAAACTCAATCAGCAATTGCCTGAAAGTTGGTCTCACAGCAACCCAATTGACATTGTAGGTGATGCTGGTGAACAACGTTATATCGACGCCATTAATACCCTACTAGACGGAGATGAAGCTGATGCGATTTTGATTATGCATAGCCCTTCAGCCATTGCACATTCGGCGCGAACGGCGGAAAAAATCATTGAAGCGATCAAACAACATCCAAGGCATAAACATTTCAACATATTGACGAACTGGTCTGGCGAACTTACAGCGAAGCCAGCACGGAAGCTCTTTACCGATGCAGGAATCCCAACCTACCGCACTCCGGAAAGTTCAATTGTTGCGTTTATGCACTTGGTGGAATACAGACGCAACCAGCGACAGCTAATGGAGACCCCAACAACAGCAGAAAAAGTTCACATTGATGATCTGGCGGATGCGAAAAATTGGATAAACACACAACTACTGGATAAAGATACAGTGGTTCTTGATACTCACCAAAATAGCCAATATTTTAAGCACTTCAACTTAGATGTATTGCCCACTTGGATAGCCTCTGACCCTAGCGAAGCGGTACATATTGCAGAAACAATTGGTTACCCAGTTGCTGTTAAGCTTCGTTCTCCTGACATCCCACATAAATCAGATGTACAAGGCGTCATGTTGAATCTAAGGAATAGCAACGAAGTTGCCAACGCTGCACAAGCGATACTCGATCGTACGCAACTCTCCTACCCAACCGCAAATATCCACGGGTTGTTGATTCAGGGTATGGCAAAGCTTGCCGGCGGACAGGAGCTTAGAATTAAAGTCACAACTGATGAAACATTCGGACCAATCATTTTATTGGGGCAAGGTGGCTCTGAATGGGATGAATCATTAGACGCCGCGGCAGCCTTTCCGCCACTCAATATGACACTTGCCCGCTATTTGATTATAAGAGCCATTAAGAGCGAGAAAATTCGTTTACAGAAACTCCCGAACCCTATCGACATTGAAGGACTATCAGAGCTCTTAGTCCGAATATCTCAAATGGTGGTCGACTGCCCTGAAATAAAGGAACTGGATATACATCCAGTATTGGCTAATGGCGATAAATTTACCATTTTAGATGCAGATATTACGTTAGAACGTTACGAAGGGGACGCACAAGAAAGGTTGGCGATTCGCCCCTATCCTGTGGAGCTCGAAGAGACTATTACATTAAAAGACGGCTCGACGGCCTTATTAAGGCCTATCCTACCTGAAGATGAACCAATACACGCCGACTTTATCAGCCGAGTAACTAAAGAGGATCTCTATAAACGCTTCTTCAGTGACGTAGGAGAATTTAATCACGAAGCGCTCGCCAACCTCACTCAAATTGATTTTGATAGAGAGATAGCTTTTGTAGTGATCAGAAAAGAACAAGGCGAACCATGCATCATTGGCGTATCAAGAGCATTGATCAATCCAGAAAACACCGATGCCGAGTTTGCGATATTAATACGCTCTGACTTGAAAGGCGTAGGATTAGGTAAAGTATTGATGAAGAAAATTATCGACTACTGTCAGTCGAAACAAACCAAACAGATCTCTGGGATGACAATGCCGACAAATCGAGGCATGTTAATGCTCGCCAAGAAAATGGGGTTCACACTGGACATCAGTTTTGAAGATGGCACGGCTGACATGGTATTACCCCTCCAGCCGTAATCGATAAAGTGAGTCAGATGACGTGACATTTTGAATGTTACTTAAGTGGCCAAGTCTTTTTTAGATGTTGAATGCACCAGGACTTGGCATCCCCCATTTTGTTTCGTCGCCATGCGATGACAATATCCATACTCTGTTTTTCCGTGCCTGCAATTTGTTTAATCGCGCCACTCTCAATAAGAGGTTGAGCTACAACTGCTGGCAGTGTTCCAATCCCCAAGCCTGAGGTGATCGCTTCCACCTTTGCAGCAAAGTTGGTTACTGTCATTCTTGGTTGACGCTCAAGGATATTGACACTTATAGCCGGCTTGTCACGGGCAGTATCAGCGATCGCTATTACCCTGTAACTTTCTCTAGCCTTCTGATCGAACTCACCAGCACGCTTGTGTACATAGTGATCCGTTGACGCCACCCACATCATATCAAGCTTACCAATGACCTCACTCTTCATTTCATGCGGTACTGCTTCCATCTTAGGGCAAATCAACAAATCGGCACGATCTTCAATTAAAGACTCCCAACACCCCGCCAGAATTTCCTCTTGCAGTTTCACACGAGTCTTACTGATCTTTCCAAGTTCATCAATGAGTGGAAAAAAATTGGATACCGGTAGAATGCCGTCAAATGCAATTGTCAGGTCTAGCTCCCAACCATTCGCTAGGATAGTGGCTTCCTTAACTAGCCTCTCTGTCGCACCTAAAATAACTCTGCCTTGCTCTAAAATAAGCTGCCCAGCTTCTGTAAAGTTCGCGCGGTGACCAGAACGATCAAAGATCATGATGTCCAAATCCTGTTCAAGCTTTTGAATTTGATAGCTTAAAGACGACGGTGCCCTATCAAGCTCGTTAGCAGCAGCTGCAAAACTGCCGCGACGACTGATGGCATCTAAAATGTGTAATGCCTCTAAAGTGATTGGACTTTGCAAATTACACCTCTTTTCAGAAAGTGACTCATGTCACATAAAATAAAATCAAACTGAACTATTGATAATTTCAATAACACATCTAATTACATGTTTTAAAAAGAATTTTATACCGACGTATTGGCTGTGTAAATATTTCCATTTCATCAAATAACAATGATAACAATAGTAATTCTCATTTAGATCCAATAGCATGACATTCGCCCAAGCAACCTACTATGGATTTAAGGTTTCAAATCAATGTATAAAAAGTCACTATTGTCAGCTTCCATTATTTTAGCTGTATCCCCTGCTCTTCATGCAGAAGAATATTCACTTTTTGATGAAGTTGTTGTTTCCGCAACAAGAACTGAACAAGATAAAGAAGATGTTTCTAGCTCTATTGAAACAGTTTCATCGAAAGATATTGATAATCAAATGTCTTCGGACGTAAAGAAAGCTCTACAGTACACACCTGGCGTGGACGCAAATGGTAGCGGTCGATTCGGGATCTCTGGCTTTAACATCCGTGGTGTCGAAGGCGACCGAGTCAAGATGATGATCGATGGTGTACGGCAGCCTACACCATACAATCCAGGTGCAACTGAGCAGAGAAAATATTCAAATGCTATCGAAATTGATACTCTACAAATTATTGAAGTAAACAAAGGTCCTGCCTCTACCCTTTATGGTTCTGATGCAATCGGTGGTGCTGTGATGCTTCGAACGAAAAGCCCTGAAGACATGTTACGTACTGAGGGTGATGAACATCGCTTTGGAATTAAATCTAGTTACACATCTGCTGACGAACAGTTCAAAAACACTTTATCTTGGGCAATGCGTAAAGGTAAGCTAGAAACTTTAGTGATGGCAACATATGCGCAAGGCAGCGAGACTGAAACGCACTCTTCGGGCTCTGATATTGAAGGTCCAGATCGCGGAGCAGCTAACCCAGCAGATACTGAGTTAAGTAACTTCCTAGGCAAGGCATTCTACAATGTGTCTGATTCTAATAGAATCGGCTTGACCATTGAGAATTACAACCGCCAATACGATGAAGATGAACTCAATTATAATGGTTATTCGATCATGCCCGGGTTCACATACACAGATAACTTCAACGAAGATACAAACAAAAGATTCCGTGCAACTGTAGAGCAGCAGGTTGAGATCAATACTTTTATTGCCGATTCTCTCGATTGGTCAGTTAGCTACCAAGATTCTAGCTCGTTAAGTAAGAACTATGATACTACACCTTCTAATGGCAGACGTATGCGCGAACGTGATGCTTCAGACGTAACGATGCAGTTTGATGCACAACTATCGAAGTTGGTTAACGTCAGCGGTTCTGATCATGAATTTACTTACGGATTTAGTTACCTAAAAAATGATTTCGAGCTAAAAAATACCGACTATAAATTCGACTTAGGTACTGTCACTCCGGGTAGTACAGGTATACCAGACGCGAAAATCACCCAATGGGGTGCATTTGTTCAAGACCAAGCGTTCCTTATGGAAGATCGTTTGATTCTAACTGCTGGTTTACGTTACGACTCTTTCGTTGCGGATCCATCAACGGATGAAGGCTTTACGACTGAATATGACAAGAACGAAAATGATGCGTTTACAGCTAAACTAGGATCTGTTTACCATATCAATGACAACTTGGCTGTATTTGGTCAAATTGGTCAAGGATTCAAAGCACCGACTGTTTACGATTTGTACTACTTCTACAACCAAGGTGCAATCATAGAAGCCAACCCTAATCTGAAAGCTGAGAAGAGTCTTTCTTATGAGTTAGGTCTTCGTGGTAAAAACGAGCATGCTCGCTTTGAACTATCTACTTTCTATACAGACTACACTGACTTCATTAACCAGACTAAGTCCGGCGAGCAAGGCGGTAAAGACGTCCTTACTAAAGAGAACTTAGATGAAGTGACAATCTACGGCGCTGAGCTATCTTCAACTATCAACTTGGATAGCTTAATTGACGCACCATTCGGAACTTACACTCGCCTAGCTGTTGCTTATGCAGACGGAGAAGACAAAACGACAGGTAAATCAATTGATTCTGTAGCACCATTAACAGGCACAGTTGGTTTAGGACTTGAAAGAGAAACTTTCGGTACAGCATTAAATGTGAAAATGGTTGCAGCAAAAGACGAGTGGCATAGCGAAGATAATAGAGATGCCGCTGGCTACACTCTTGTTGACGTAACGGCATATTACCGTCCAATCACTGACCTAACTCTTCGTGCTGGTTTGTTTAATGCTCTTGATAAGAAGTACTGGTTATACAGTGATCTATCTGGAAGTGCACATGATTCAAAGTTCAGCAAAGACTTTAAATCTCAACCAGGTCGTAACTGGGGTATCTCTGCAAACTACGAATTTTAATTCGTTTTACAAAGCTTAAAAGTACAAAAAAGCCAGCATATCTGCTGGCTTTTCATCATTTCACTCAAAATTGTAATAAAAAGGGGAAGTGAAATTACTTTTCTGCCATTTCTTTCTTAACCATAACAGCTGCAGCGACGATGAAAGTAACGATTAGGCCTAATTCCATGATTAACTCCGAACAAAATTAACATTAAAGATATATTTTGCGCGTATAGTAACACAATGAATGCGTAAAGATACTTTTTAACCACAAATTTACTTTTATTACGATTCAGATCAAAAAAGGCGCCCTAAGGCACCTTTTTGGTAAATAAATCGACCTAGTTTTATTAAATTAACCAGGAAAACCGTTAGGATTGTTAGACTGCCAACGCCACGTGTCTGCTGTCATTTCTGATAGTGTACGTGTTGCTTTCCATTCTAGCTCTTGCTCAGCTTTAGCAGGATCAGCCCAGCACTCAGCGATGTCTCCCGGACGACGTTCTACAAGTTTATAAGGCACTTCCTTACCACTTGCTTCTTCAAACGCCTTTACCATTTCTAGAACACTAGAACCGTTACCAGTTCCTAAATTATAGATATGAAGACCATCCTTTTTACCCACTTTTTCTAGTGCAGCAATGTGACCATCAGAAAGATCCATCACGTGGATGTAGTCACGCACGCCAGTGCCGTCTTTTGTTGGGTAATCGCTACCAAAAACAGATAGGAATTCACGACGCCCAACAGCAACCTGAGAAACAAATGGCATTAGGTTATTTGGAATCCCTTGTGGATCTTCACCCAGCTCGCCGCTTGGGTGTGAACCTACTGGGTTAAAGTAACGCAGTAGAGTGATGCTCCAATCGGGGTTGGCTTTTTGGAAATCTGTTAGACACTCTTCAACCATCAGCTTACTACGGCCATAAGGGTTGGTTGCGCTCGTTGGGAAATCTTCTGTAATAGGTACACTGGCTGGATCACCGTATACTGTCGCTGAAGAGCTGAATACTAAAGTTTTGACGTTCGCTTCGCGCATCGCATCTACAAGCACAAGGGTTCCGTTAACATTATTGTCATAGTATTCAAGCGGTTTCTCTACAGACTCACCAACTGCTTTAAGGCCCGCAAAGTGGATGACAGCTTCTATGTTATTCTGTTTTAGCGTCTCAATTAAAAGAGCTTTATCACGAATATCACCTTCAACAAAAACAGGCTTAACACCCGAAACTTTTTCAATACGTTCAAGCACACTTGGCTTACTATTATATAAATTGTCAAAGATGAATGGAGTCATCCCTGCTTTGATCATCTGAATACTTGTATGGCTGCCAATATAGCCCATACCGCCGGTTACTAAAACGTTCATGTTAAGCCCTGTTTTTATGTATATGTATATTGGCCTTATGTTACAACAAGTTATTCCCAAAATGTAGGCAAAACTAAAGCCAATACATGTATGATTAAGTTTAAAGCATAGCGGGTAAAGGCTTTGTTAAATTTGCTTTTTCTATTGATATTTAGCATTTAGGCACGATTGCCTTTTATATTTCGTTATAGACCATGTAACACGTTAAGTTAATGGAAGTTTGAATGTGATCACTGTTTAAATCAGCGATTTAGTGGAACGTCTAGAAGCACTAAAAATTAAGGATAATCTGTCTGTGACAACAAAAGTACTACTCAACTGCGATATGGGTGAAAGTTATGGTAGTTGGAAAATGGGTGACGACGAAGCCGTCATGGAGTGGGTAGATATGGCTAATGTAGCGTGTGGCTTTCATGCTTCAGATCCACACGTAATGTCGAAAACCATTAAACTTGCGAACCATTACAATACTAAGGTAGGCGCGCACCCCGGTTATCAAGATTTGGTAGGTTTTGGCCGCCGCTCTATTCCGCACTCGATGAAAGAGATCACGGAACTCGTCTGTTATCAAGTTGGTGCGTTAAAAGCCCTTTGCCAACATCATGGAAGCAAGTTGCATTATGTTAAGCCTCATGGCGCCTTGTATAATGACATGATGGCGAATACGCAAATCTTCAATGCAATCGCGGAAGCCGTTTCAGGGTTTGGAATCCCACTTATGATTCTCTCTACCGCCAATAATCAAAAATTCCTCGATATTGCAGACAATTATGACCTTCCACTTTTACTTGAAGCCTTTGCAGACCGTGCCTATCTCAATAATGGACAGCTCGCCCCACGCTCTGTGTCTGGTTCTGTATATACCCACCAAGATGATATTTATAACCAAGTCATGCAGATAGTAAACTATGGTTCTGTGACCACCATTGAGGGTGAGCGACTTGAAATTGAAGCGGATACAATTTGCGTTCATGGCGACAACCCTCAATCCATTGCTTTGATTAAGCGTATTAGCCAAGACATCAATGCACTTAGGTAGCACTTATTAATATCTCTATTATCTTTCTTCAATAAATACGGAAGCTTATGAGGAAACCAACATTTAATGTAACGATCGAGCCGATAGCCGAGTGCAGCATAATGATCACACTCGATCTTAATAGCGAAATGAGATCGCTAACAAAATCACAACAAAATAGACCTAGCTCAATGGCGCTAGATGCCTCTACCGCTATTGCCTCGATAGCTCAGACAATACGGCAAGCATTCGAGCCCTACTTAATGAACGTTACGCCCTCCTACAACACAATTCTCGTAGACTACCTTCCGTACCTTATACAAGAGCAGGCGTTTATTAACCAGTTAGAACAACTGGTTTCAGATATACATCTAGATTGTTTCTTAAGTAATCATTCGACAGCGACATTGACTATACCAGCCTATTACGGCAAAGAAACTGCTCTCGATCTCTCCCGTTTTAAGCAACAAGGTATATCGCTAGACCAACTCATTGAGCTTCACACCAATACCACCTATCAAGTCAGCGCCGTCGGTTTTATGCCAGGGTTTGCTTTTCTTTCCGATGTCGTAGCGGAACTGTCTATGCCTAGGCACGAAACACCGCGTCTCGCGGTTCCAAAAGGCAGTGTTGGAATTGCTGATAGAAAAACAGCGGTCTACCCAGATCAATCTCCAGGTGGATGGAATATTATTGGTCGCTCTCCTATACAGTTATTCAACAGTCAGGTGTCTGTAGAACATTTGAACGAGGCCTCTTTTTTTAACGTAGGCGATCAAGTGAGGTTTGAAGCAATCAGTAGGCAGGATTTTCTTGACCTTGGAGGGTGCTTGAATGACTAAGGGTTCCATAACAATATTAAAACCTGGACCACTCTCGCTAATCCAAGACTTTGGACGCTATGGCCTTTCACATTTAGGGCTAACACAAGGCGGTGCCGTTGATGATTACGCATACAGTTGGGCAAACCATCTACTTCAGAATTCTATTAACAGCCCCGCACTCGAGATTACTTTAGGGCAATGTGCAGCCGAAATTAACCAAGACTGTATATTGGCTATCACGGGTGGGGATCTGCAAGCTAAGCTCGACGGCGTTCCAATAAAGAATTGGTCGACTTTTGTTGCTCGTAAAGGACAAGTTCTTTCATTTGGATTACCGAAAAACGGACTCAGAGCTTACCTAGCCGTGAGCGGAGGTTTTAAAGCGCCAGTGAGCTTAACCAGCGCTTCGACGGTAGTGCGTGAGAAAGTTGGCGGGCTGACTCTGGATGGGCAAGCTTGCCAAGCTAATCAACAGATTCATTTTGATAAGCACCCTATTCCAGCGGGTTTTAAGCCTCTAAGTGTGACTTTCCGTTATACACCAGATTACAACCTCCCCCTCAAACTAAGAGTGGTTGAAGGGTATCAGTCGCACCTGTTTTCAGAGGCCGCTAAATCAACCTTCTACAACACCGTTTTTACAGTCAGTCAGAACTCCAATCGTATGGGCTATCGATTGAGTGGCGAGCCTGTTGAGTCACCGGCTATCACTATGTTGTCTGAAGGTATCGCGTTGGGAGCGATACAAATACCAAAAGATGGACAACCTATTATTCTTCTTAATGACAGACAGACAATTGGAGGATATCCAAAACTAGGTTGCATTGCCCGTATCGATTTGCCGAGATTAGCGCAAGCCAAACCAGGACAGCAGGTCTCTTTTGTTGCGGGAGATCGCTTGGGGCTTCAAGAAGTTTGGTGTCAATGGGCAAGGTTCTTTGGTTATTGAACTGTAACTGTTAGTCACTAAACGAGATCCGTTATCCAATCACAACATAATCAAGGGTGACTCTCGAACAAGAGTCACCCTTTCCATTTCTATGGCTTACCAACAAATATCAACAAGCCTAAATGAGTCGACTTTCACCTGTAACAATTGCTAAAGCTGCCGGGTAGCCACGCTCTTGGGTCAAAGTGATCGCTTTTGCCTCGACATCATCGATATTAAGTGACATTGTCACAGGGTGTATCTCTTCGATCGTGGTCTGCTGCCCTTGACCATCAAACCAACGACTATTAATTTTCTGAGCCGCTTCTAAAGTGGAAGACGCTTTTACAACCTCTAATCTTGCGTATTTTTCGCCACTGAAAGAGACGTCAGAAGCTCGTAAACTAGGATCAGTCCCTGGAATCTGTTGAGCACCGAACAAAGGCTTCCCACCTACCGTTGCCGATTTAAAGCTAGGAATAAATTGAGCCATATGAGTAATCGCCGCTTGTGTTCTCTGCTCTAGCTGCTCTTCAGTCCAGCCGGATACAATCTTCTTCAGTAACTTCTGTGGAAGTTGGGGTTGAGAAGATTCGGCAGAGGAAGACACTAGCCCACCTTCAAACAACGTAATCCCTTCAGTCATACCGTGGAGTTGAAATATACCGTCTGCATAAGGTGTTAACTGCGCCATGCCTTGAGGTGTGCCTCGCGGCCCGTGAAATATCACTTCTGGCCACTCTTCATGATGTTCGCGACAATCTGCCCAATCCGTTACGTACGCAGCTTTAAACTCCACAAGACGTTCTTGTTTGGAACCAACATAATCGTCCACAACACCGGTTTCAAAGCCACTCGCATTAATCAAGTATTGGGCGGTAAACTTCTGCTTATTCCCTTTTTGGTCGGAATAGCATAGCTCCCACTCATCGTCTAACTGGGTCACCGATATGAGTCGGCTGTGAGTAAGAATATTACAGTTGCTCTGCTTTTCTAATGACAGCTGCGCCATTGCAGACAAACGAAATACGCTCAATCCATACTCTTGAACCACAGCGACTGGGTACTTTAGCGTGTCTAGATCAGTGTGCTTTGCGAATGGAATACACCACTCATCCAACGTTCTTGGATTTTTAGGTTGTTTTTTGGTTGATAAAGCGACTAGCTCTTGTTTTTCATAGAGCTTGTAGTACTCGTCTGGGTCTCCGAGCACTTGATTGCTCGGATCCTGTTCAACCAAAGCCTGATATGCCGATTTAATGACTTTCAAGCGAGGTAACAACTCTTCAGGTTGCCCTCCATCACTATGAGGTACTGCAATCACTGTTGGTCGAATATTAAGCGTATGAGGAAACAAGCGAACAGTATCGATAGATTGAGCGAGGAGTTGAAGACATTGCTCTTGAGAAATATCACGATACAAATTACCACCAGCATGCAAATGGCAAATCGGAGGCCCGTTCACCAAACTTGGCCCTTTTTCAAGCAAAGTAACCGCATATCCACGCTCGCTGAAATGAATGGCACTGGTTGCACCTGCAATACCACCGCCAACTATCGCAATAGACGGTTGTTTTTTATCCATTTTGTTCTGGTTCATTGAACTCTAAAGCCTAAAATTAACTACTTTGTATTCTACGTAGGATTGACGGTGAATTAAATCACATTTTTATCAAGGTCTTAGTTTGTCGTCGTCAAAAGTCAAACTAAAAAAACAAAATTTATTGCTTGACTCAATATGTGTGAATGAAAAAAAGAGCGAGATAAAACACGCCGATATCGGCCTAAGTTCGACAGCACAAAGGCTCGAAGATGACTCGTGTGACATCTTAATTAACTTATCCCTAAAGTTATCCACCGATTTTGTGGATAACTGTTGATAAGATGCGAAACTGTTGCGCAACCCCTTTATTTACAGGGACTAAAGAGGACTAACGGTAAAAGTGAATTTATTATTACAGCCTGTTAAAAGGCTTAAACAGCGCTTTGGTTAGGTAATTTATCCCCTCGATACTTTACCCTGTGGGTAACCTTGCAAATCACTGTCCCAAAATAAAAAGAGCGCTCAACCGAAAACGTTTGAACGCACTCCTTTGACGTTAGTCTACCTATAACGTTAGTTTCGGCAGCTGCGATCACCTTGAAACCAATAATTTATGGGTATCGATTACCATAGTCTCGCAGAACAGTATGATGAACCGAACAAACAGTACTAAAAAGCTAGTTAAAGTCCTTCTTCATGGGTGCAAGAAGTCGCTTAATCAAACTATTGACCACCGCGGCTAATGTGACAAAGGTAATCACTGGTAACGCAATCCAAAGAACAGGATGCAGCGTTACGGGTAATTCAAAGCCAAAGGTCATTAAACTTGCAACACTTAACTCTGCACCGAGGGCTGCGATACTACCTGCGACAAGTGCCATTATGCCGTATTCACACCAAATCGTATTAAGAATGCGATTTTTGCTAGCACCTAATGTTCGGTACAGACGAATCTCTTGTTGACGCTGGGATAAACTCAAACGCAGCAAGGTAAAGATCAAAAGCAAGCCCGCTACAACCCCAAGCCCCGCTAACACGGTGATAGACCATATTATCTGCTTCAACAACTCTTGGATCTTACTCCCCATTTTGCGGATATCCATCAAGCTCACAGTTGGGTGGTTACGAGAAAGCTGACTCAACATCTCGTCGTGTTGCTCTTGTAGCCTGAAGCTTACTAACCATGTCGATGGAATTGAACTCAGTACATCCGGCGTAAAGATAAAGTAAAAGTTTGGCTTCATTTCACGCCATTCTACTTTACGGATAGTATTTACTCTCGCATCAAAACGCTGGCTGTTTATTGTAAATGACAGTTCGTCGCCAATTTTAAGCCCGAGTTGTTCGGCAACTTCAGACTCAACAGAAACACCATTCTCTGTAGTCCACTGGCCTGCAGTGACTTCGTTGTACTCAGGAAGAGATTCACCCCAAGTAAAGTTAATCTCACGGCTAAGTGCATCAGCATCTTCGGCATTTTCACTATACTCACCCGCTTCAACACCATTAATGGTTGTTAGACGGCCACGGATAATCGGGAAAGCTTGTGTGCGTTCGACGTTGTTTGCATCAATCGCTCCGAGGTACGCGTCCTTCTCATAATCCGCTATGTTGAGTGCAAACGCGTTCGGAGCATTCTCAGGGAGCGTTTGTTGCCAATCTGATAACAAATCACTACGTACTAACCAGATGATAGAGAGCAGCATTAGAGACAAAGCGAGCGCACCGAACTGAATACCCGTCGCAATTGGCGTGCGATTGATGCGACTGATTGCCAAGCGCATTGCTGTCGAAACGCGCAGTTTACCAATCAACCTCAATACCAGAATACTCACCAGTGCGAGCACAGCAAATAGCGCGACGATACCGCCAAGGACAATCCACACCAGTAGGTTATTACCATACATCAACAACATTGGTACTACTGGCACTAACAGCAGCAGATAACGCCTAGTACTGTTTTGACCTTGGTGGCTAGATTGAATAACACTAATAGCAGACGTATTGACCAAGCCCACTAAAGGAATCCCCAAGGCAGGTACACCAATTAGTACACTGGTTAATACAGACAACATTATCGGTTGATAGCCGTAGCTTGGAAGTGGGTTGGGAAGTAAGTCTCCTAGCGGTATGCGCAACAAAAATTCAAGACCAATACCGATCCCAATACCAAAGACAACACCAATAACCATCAACATCAAAACTTGAATCGAGAGCCAATGTATAACCCACTGTTTGCTCGCCCCTAAGCTTTTAAGCATAGCAATCGACTTTTTTCGGCTTGCTACGTAGTGCTGACAGGTGAGAACCAAGGTGGTTGCTGCCATGATGACAACAATCGCGACAGTGAGAGATAGATATTGAGTCGTCTTATCGAACATTTCATTGGTACGACTCGCGCTGTTTTGGTTACGCCAGCGGTCACTTGGTGTAAGTTCGACCGAGTCTTGAATGACCTTAAGGTCACCATCCTCTCCATTTAAGAACAAACGGTAACTGACTCGACTTCCAGGTTGAATCGCACCCGTTGCGTCGATATCACTGCTATGGATTAGCACAGCAGGCATTTGTTGGAATGGATTGAAACTCAGTCCCGGCTCTTGAGCAATACGCCCGGTAATCGTCAAGTCGGCATCACCAATAGTGACATTGTCACCGATGGAGACCTCTAGCTGAGAAAATATTCGTTCATCAAGCCATAATTCACCAGGGTTAACCTGAGTTTGCTGAACATCACCACTCTCTAGAAGCATCTCGCCACGAAGCGGATAATTACTCTCGACCGCTTTTACGGTAACTAACTGCATGCCGTTGTTGCTGAAAGCCATCGTTGAGAAGCGAGTGAGCTCACTCTTATCTAGCTTTTTATCCGCAACCAACTCGATAAGTGGTTCAGGAAGTGGGTTCGCAGAAATAAATACACTGTCAGCGGTAAGCGCATCTTTGCCCTGTTTAACAATAACCTGCTCCATTCGCTCGGCCAGTGCCGATAGAGCGAACACACAAGCGATGATTAAAGTGAGCGCAATAGAAACGGGCCATAACTGACCATGACGTATCTCTTCAATGCTCCAACTAAAGAGTCGTTTGTTCAATCCTTTTGAATGACTCACCCTACACCTCCGTGATTTGGCCAAGGTGCATTTTCAGAGTGCGTTGGCAGCGCTGTGCAAGCTTAGGATCGTGTGTCACGAGCACTAAGGTTGTGCCGTGAGAAGCGTTAAGCTCAAACAGTAGCTCCACAATCTTTGCTGCTGTCTGTTGATCTAGGTTGCCTGTTGGTTCATCCGCAAACAAAATTTTAGGTTTAATCATAAAGGCACGTGCAAGTGCCACGCGCTGCTGCTCACCGCCAGACAGTTGTGATGGTAGATGGTCGACGCGGTCTTTAAGCCCAACAGACTCTAAAAGCTCAGTCGCACGCTCAATATCTTCTTCTTCGCCTTTTAGTAAGCATGGCAAAGTGACGTTCTGCAGTGCAGACAAACTCGGGATGAGTAGAAAGCTTTGGAAAACAAATCCAACCGATTCACTTCGAATTTGAGCACGTTGTTCATCATCGAGTTGAGAAAGTGGCTTGTTGAGAAGGTGGATTTCGCCAGAACTTGGCACATCGAGCCCTGCAAGCAGGGTCATTAAGGTCGATTTACCCGCGCCAGACGTACCAACAATAGCGACGGTTTCTCCTTCAACAATATCGATGTCAACCTTCTCCAAGATTGTCAATTGTTCTTGATTAGTAGACACTGTCTTCGAAACAGATTCAGCTTTTATTATGGATGTATGCATGACTCGACTAATTTCCTTTTTGATTTTTATACTTTTTTCCACAACAACACTTGCGCAAAGCCAGACGATATTAGTCCTAGGTGACAGTTTAAGTGCTGGCTACAACATGGACATCAAACAGAGCTGGCCAACCTTACTCCCTGACGCTCTGGCTGAATACAACAAAGAAGTCACTGTGATTAACGGCAGTATTTCCGGTGATACCACAGGTAATGGCTTATCTCGTTTACCGCAATTATTGATAGAACATACACCTGACAAAGTACTTATCGAACTGGGTGCCAACGATGGTCTGCGTGGTTTTCCACCTAAAGTGATCGAACAAAATCTCGCAAAGATCATTGAACAGGTTCGAGCATCTGGTGCAGAGCCCATTATGATGCAGATACGTATCCCACCTAATTATGGCAAGCGTTACAACCAACAATTTGAATACGTATTTACCTCGTTATCTGATCAGCAAAAGGTGCCTCTACTGCCATTCTTTCTCGAGCATATCATTCTGAAGCCTGAATGGATGATGAACGACGGACTGCACCCGAAGCCTGAGGCTCAGCCTTGGATTGCAGACTTTGTTGCCGAGAAATTATACCAGTATCTTTAGCTTTAATGGTCTAGCTCAATCTTTTTTACATAGCTTTACGTTAACGTGAGTCCATAACAGCGTTAAGTGTAAGGTTATTTATGATAATAAAACCCATTATAAAGGGTGTCGTTGCCAAGAATGCGCACCCCCTCGGCTGCCAAGAGGCGGTCAAACAACAAATCGAATTCGTAAAAAATGCCCCACAGATAAAAAACGGACCTAAGCGTGTGTTGATTATTGGGGCCTCTTCCGGCTTCGGGCTTGCGGCAAGAATCGCCCTCACCTTTGGCGGAGCAAAGGCCGACACTATTGGCGTCTCTTTTGAGCGAGGCCCTAGTGAACAATCTTTGGGTAGCGCCGGTTGGTACAACAATATCTACTTCAAGCAAGAAGCTAAGCGCCAAGGCCGCAAAGCGATAAACATCGTTGGCGACGCGTTCTCGCAAGAGACTCGCTCACAAGTCGTTGAAGCCATTGAAACCTACTTTGAAGGTGAAGTTGACTTAATCATCTATAGTCTTGCTGCAGGAGTCCGCCCCAAAGGTAATACTGAAGAGTTCTGGCGCTCAGCTATAAAACCTATCGGTCAGAGCGTCACAGGAAACACCATTTCCCTTGAAGACGACAGCTGGAACACATCCACGCTGGAACCTGCAACGGAAGAAGAAGCCGCCAGCACACTCAAAGTGATGGGTGGCGAAGATTGGCGTCAATGGGTCGATGAGCTGATTAACTCGGAATCCATTGCTGAGGGATGTAAAACCATCGCTTTCTCTTACGTGGGCCCAGAGGTGACACACCCTATCTATCTTGATGGCACACTAGGTCGTGCTAAGATCGATCTTCATCAAGCGAGTCATGCACTTAATCTTGAACTGGCAAACTTTAACGGCGGCGCATACGCAACCGTGTGTAAAGCGCTAGTCACCAAAGCAAGTGTTTTCATTCCTGGCTTGAGCCCGTATCTACTGGCTCTTTATCAAGTAATGAAAGAGAACGGCACCCATGAGAACTGTATCCAACAAATGCAACGCTTGTTTAGCACTAAGCTCTATGGTCAAGAGAAGGTGCCCCTTGATGGTGAACGACTGATTCGAATGGACGACTGGGAGTTAAAACCAGAAACTCAATCCCATGTTTCGGAGCTTCTTCAAGCAATGAACGAAACCAACTTTACCCAAATTGGTGATTACGCAGGTTTCAAACAGGAGTTCATGCAACTCAACGGTTTTGAGTTCCCTGGGGTTGATTACACTCAGCCTTTGAAAACAGAAGATTTTATAAATCTCAAGCCATAATCGCTTTGTTTCTTAGGTATGAGACTTCGATTCAGTTTTAAAAGCCTCTCAAAAATTGCTGAGGCTTTTTTTATTTAACCTACCTATACTCAAAATAACAGTTTCATTACATCTTTAGGTGAACACAACACACAGAGAGACGAGGTCACAGGAAGTGATTCGTCTATTGGCAATGACATGGAGTCTTATGAATACGATCAAAACGCTCGATTTAGACATTCCCAGTGACATGAAGCTCGGATGGCAAAACATCGTCGACTTACTGGCCAACATCACCCATGTGCCCGCCGCATTAATCATGCGAGTACACCCATCTTCAATTGAAGTTTTCTCAACCAGCGAATCCATTGGCAATCCTTTTAAAATCGGAGATTCTGAAGAGTTGGGACATGGTCTTTATTGTGAAACGGTCATTAAGTCGAACCGTCGTTTATTAGTCCCCAATGCCACCAATGACTGCTCATGGGAAAATAACCCAGATGTGGAACTAGGCATGATTTCATATTGCGGTATCCCTCTGCTTTGGCCCAGCGGTGAGGTGTTCGGTACGATTTGTATTCTCGATAACAAAGAGAACCACTACACACCAACTTACATCCAACTCCTTGAAAGTTTTAAGCTATCCATTGAATCACAGCTTGTGACGCTTTATCAAAATGCCAAGTTGTCGAAATTAAACAAAGAGCTGAAGTCTAGGGTTCATACACGCACCCAAGATTTAGCCAGCCTCAACTACTCACTCAACGTGGAGATAGATAAGCGCAAAGCGGCAGAGCAGAAGATCAATTACCAAAAGAACCATGACCTAGGAACAGGCTTCCTCAATAGAAACGCTTTCGAATCTCGGTTAAATTTACGGATGTCCAATGAGCTTAAAGTAAATAATCGCCCCTTTGCCGTTATACACATCGGATTTACTAATGGGAGACGGATTCAAGCTCGCTATGGTTACCAGGCTTTTGACGATATATTGGTCGAGTATCGACGCAAGCTTTCAACAATTGAAGGGATTGAGGTGTTGACGGGAAGACCGACCTCGGTCGATTTAGCTATTGCGTACACTACAGATGGGCTGCACTCGCACCTTGAGACACTTTGCGAAAAGCTCGTTGAAGTCGGCCATTCCGAATTTTCAATCGGCAACGACAAAATTCACCTACACGCTTTCATAGGTTTATCGATTACAGAAAGCAAAGATAACGCTGAAACAGCTCTTAAGAAAGCTTCGGCAGCAATGTTGGCGTGTAAAGATTCCGGTAAAAAATACTGTTTCTATTCTCAAGCCTATAATGACGACCAGATCCATCTCAATAAGATTGAAGGTTACCTGCTTCAAGCTGTTCGTAACGATGACCTCATGCTCTACTTCCAGCCTAAAGTATCACCAGATACCCATAAATGGGTGGGTGCAGAAGCCCTTCTTCGATGGCGTCATCCTGTTCTTGGTGATATTTCCAATGAAACGCTCATACATATGGCAGAGCAAAACGGGTTGATTTTTGAAGTTGGAAACTTTGTGCTTCGTTCGGCCATCGAAAAAGCCAAAGATTGGTCTAAATATGTCGATAATTTTAAGATGGCGATTAATGTCTCTGCCGTTCAATTAAAGAATGTTCAGTTCTATGAGCAGATCGTACACCTACTTGAAACCTATCACCTACCTGCTCGTTTCCTCGAACTGGAAGTGACCGAAAGTGGTTTGATCGCCGATGAGGTCGTTGCTAAAAACACGTTAGAATCATTGCATGACTTAGGTGTGACATTGTCACTTGACGATTTTGGTACAGGTTACGCATCCTTTGGGTATCTAAAAAAATTCCCGTTTGATGCCATTAAGGTTGATAAAAGTTTTATCGACCAAATGCACAACTCTGAAGACGATACCGAAATTGTTCGCTCTATCGTTCAAATTGCCAAAAAGCTCGATCTCCAAGTCGCCATTGAAGGTATCGAGAATGAGGAACAAGAGCAGTTTATCATCCAAGAGGGCTGCGATATTGGGCAAGGATATCTGTATGGAAAACCGATGACATGTCATGAGTTCGAACAAAACCTTGCTGACCAAAACTACCCAAACAGCAGCCGATACGCCTAATTGGTACATTTACCCGCCAATTAGGAGCCATATAGGAATATTAGAGATCTAAATTATCGATACTTTGCAATTTACCCCGACTTTCCCTTTACTCTATAGGTGGTGATTTTTATAATCGCCGCCTTTCTATTTGTATCTTTCTCCAATTAAGGCATTTCTCGTTATGGATCAGTTGACTGCAAAGCTCAAAAAGCTCGAAAAACAAAACTACCGTGCATATCAACAAATCAAGGGTCAATACGACTTTGCTGACTTTGAACTTTACATCGATCACATCCAAGGTGACCCATACGCGTCCCCTTCTCGCTTTCGTGCCACACGAGCATGGTCGCTAACCGGTTTAGAGTGGTTGAAAGACAAATCACACGTATATCAAATCGCAGCGCGAGACTTCATCGCACGTAGCTTTGCGGAATTTGCTAAGCAAGAATCGAGCATCTCCATTGCTTTGACTGGTCAAACAGTCCTTGATAGCACAGCGGTACTGTTTACCGAGCACGGCATCGAAATCCGTTTCCGCATTAACCTACCAGCTGATGGTCGTAGTATTCTCGCGAAAAAAGCAAACAACATTATTACGTTCTACTTGCCTAAGTTTATTCGCCGCGCAACGCTAGAGCGTGAACTCGACTTTGACGCGCTGATCGAACACTGCCAAACCATCGAAGATCAAGAAGCGCTTCGCTCGCAGCTTGATGAACATAACCTAGCCGCTTTCGTTTCTAACGGTAGTGTTCTGCCACGTATTGCCGGTAACTGCGATCTACCAATGAAAGACGCGGTCGCATTCGAAGCGCCTGAATCTCTGTCTGTGACACTAAAAACGCCTAACCGCGGTGAAGTTAAAGGTCTTGGCATTCCTAAAGGCATTACTTTGATTGTCGGTGGTGGCTTTCACGGTAAATCAACGCTGCTTAATGCCGTTGAACGCTCTATCTACAACCACATTCCAGGCGATGGCCGCGAAGGTATCGTGACCGCGCTGGATACAATGAAGATTCGCGCAGAAGATGGTCGTTGTGTTCATAGCTTGAACTTATCGAACTACATCAACCACCTACCGATGCAGAAAGACACTTCAAACTTTACGACTCAAGATGCTTCTGGTTCAACATCTCAAGCAGCATGGCTACAAGAATCTATTGAAGCAGGTGTCCAAACGCTACTGATCGATGAAGATACCTCTGCAACCAACTTTATGATCCGCGATGAGCGTATGCAGGCGCTAGTTGCCAAAGGTGATGAGCCAATTACGCCACTTGTTGATCGTATTGGTCAGCTACGTGACGAAATGAACGTTTCCACCATTGTTGTTATGGGTGGTTCCGGTGATTATCTGGACGTTGCAGACACGGTTATCCAAATGCACGACTACCAGGCCGTAGATGTAACTAAAAAGGCGAAAGAAGTCATCGCGCAGCACCCTACTCAACGTCACAACGAGTGTGAAACAGCACTTGAAATGTTCGTGCCACGCTCACTGAACCGTGCCTCTCTGATGAACATTCTGTCTGATGGGAAATTCCGAGTGAACGCGAAAGGCAAAGATTCGCTGCGCTTTGGCAAAGAATTCACCGATTTATCAGCACTAGAACAGCTAGAGTCAGCTTCAGAGGTTAATGCGATTGGTTGGGCTTGGTTCCAGTTTGCTCAACTACCAGGTTGGTCAAACAACCCAGCCAAAGAGTTTAACGCCATGCTAGATAAAGACTGGCACGCGAACATGCCAAACTACGGTGATCTCGCAAAGCCAAGAACGCTCGATATCATGGCGGCTTTGAACCGTATGCGTAAGTCTCAGTTCAAGCCATCTAACTAATTCGCCAACTGGCTGACTGATTCAGTGAATTTATTCACTGAGCTCAATAAAAATAGTGCGTTCGACGCACTATTTTTTTACCTATAAGCTATTTAAAATTAGTGTCTTAGGACATTCCACGCTTCGCATAAAACTCGAAACTGCGCACTATTCCCCGCTTCTCTATCAGGGTGCCAACGTAATGCGAGCTTTCTCCAACGTTTGCGGATTTCAGCGGGTGACGCATCCACTGGCAGTTCAAACAACGAGAGCGCTTTGCCTCTGTCCATATCACCAATATCTTCTCCACCAACAAATTTACGATAACGGGTCCAAAACTCGTTCAGCAGTCGTTTTACTTCGCCTTCGTCCGCTTCATAGTTTTCCCAATGCACGTAGTAATCGCGCAAAGGATCTTCCGTATCGATCGCATGTCCGCTGGCGTAATAGCGACCATGCATCAGTTCTATATCCATTGCTTGAACTTGTAACCAGCTCTCAGGGAATAAGGTTTCTTGTAATTGATACAGAGCATTCATGATCAAGAAATTCTTCTTAAACAGATCCTTTTCTGGCTTAGGATCCAAGATAGGCACCAAACCGAGATCGTTAAGGTGAGTGGCAAGCGTGTGAACCTTCCAGCCCCGAGGTTGTTTCTTCAGTACTTCCATGATTGGCCATAGCAATGGGTTTTCCATGTGAGTTTGAAACGGTGCACTCACGCCTTGTTGTTCTAACAACATAGTATGGAGCCAGTATTTGATGCTAATTGGTTCATATATACATTGAATGCCATCATCGTTGATTTGTCGAGACTTCAACTCAATGTTTCAACGATTGAGCCCAAATACCAAACAATAACTTCTTGAACTTGAACTTCTAGTCAAAAAATTAACCGCCTTCAAAATACAACAAAGCCAGCGAAATGCTGGCTTTAAACTTGTTATGAAATCAGGCTTGCTTAGATAACACCTAGCTCGCGTAAACGTTCCATTAGGTATTCATTCGCTGTGTACTTTTCAGACAACACCACTTCTGGTTTAGGGTGTAGGAAAAGAGGCAATGAAATACGAGACTTATCTTGGCGCTCACCTGTTGGGTTAATGACACGGTGCGTTGTCGATGGGAAGTAACCCCCTGATGCTTCTTGAAGCATGTCACCAATGTTGATGATCAAGTTACCGAAATCACATGGCACATCAAGCCATTGGTCGTCTTTCGTTTTCACTTGTAGACCAGGCTCGTTTGCTGCTGGAAGCACCGTGAGTAAGTTGATGTCTTCGTGAGCGGCTGCACGGATTGCACCCGGCTCTTCATCACCCTGCATTGGTGGGTAATGTAGAACACGAAGCAGTGTCTGCTCGCTACCGTTAATCATTTCAGAAAGTGCGACAGAGAACTTCTCTTGTACGTCTTTCGGTGCGTGAGCTTCAACCCAACCCAATAGCTCTTGAGCAAATGCGTTTGCGCGCGCATAGTAATCTAAGATCTGCTCTTTTAGCTGCTCTGGGATTTGACCCCAAGGGTAAACGTGAAAATACTCTTTAATGTCTTTGACGCTATGTCCTTTAGCGACTTCTGAAACAGAAGGTGGAAAGTATCCGTCTTGTGTATCAACATTAAACTGAAAATCATTTTTCTCTTCTGTCATGAAGAATTGGTACCAATTTTCATAGATAGATTCTACGAGTTCTTTAGGGATTGGATGATTCTTTAAAACACCGAAGCCGGTTTCACGTAGTGAGCGAACAAATTGCTCTGCTGCATCGTCAGCAAGATAATCGACAGTTTCCAGTTTCATGACTTTCTTTCTAGTTATGTATGTAGTGAACGGGGATTTTAGGGGGCGCTTTGTCGTAAATCAAACTTTTGTGAAACTCTAGCAATCGTTTGTCTAGATACTGGGCGGTAACCCGCCTTTTCAACACATTTTGTAATGTTGAAACCAATTGTACAGTGTTCAATACTATGACAACATACTCAATTATTGATGAGGACTACATATGACCAACACGACTGAGCCTATAGCCAGCCCGCTAAGCTGTAATCGTTCACTGTTAATACTCACTGCTGCCTACCTAGCCGTATTTGTATTCTCCGCCATTTCTCCGTCATCAAGAGCAGTCTGGATTGCAGAGATTATTCCAGCGGTCGGTATTTTAGCGGGTATCTGGTGGTGTTCTCGCAAGCTCACTTTCTCTAACACAGCCTATGTCTTGATGTTTATTTGGTTGGCTCTACACACTATCGGCGCCAAATACACTTTCGCGGAAGTACCTTTTGATTGGTTCAATACATTGATCGGATCTGAGCGTAATAACTTCGACCGTGTTGCTCACTTTTCTATCGGGTTATACGCATACCCGCTGGCTGAATACTTGATTCGCAAGAAGCTATCGTCACCGATTATCGCAGTTTGGTTCTCGTTGTTTGCGATCATGAGTGTCGCCGCTGGTTATGAAATCATTGAGTGGTGGTATGCGGAATTGGCGGGGGGCGATGAAGGCATCGCATTTTTAGGCTCGCAGGGTGACATTTGGGATGCTCAAAAAGACATGCTGTGTGATACATCCGGCGCTATCGTTGCGTTGGTAATCATGAAGCTACAAGGTCGAATAGATAAGCCGAAGACATAAAATCAGTCAAGCAGCCTTTAAAGATTTAAAACTAAGGAGCACTTCATAGTGCTCCTTTGTGTTTTCTATCTCTTATTTCATAGTGACCTTTCCGCCTATCATCTTAAACGCAGGCGTTCCTCTCACTAACGTATCTCTAGCGAATTCAATCTCGCAGCCTGGGCAATGGCATGGCGTTGTGGTGTAGTCTTCAACGATTCTCTCTTTAAAGCATTTTACTAGCGCTCCTTTGCCACCTTTTCGGTACTTGAAGAGTTGTGTCTTACACTTGGCACAGAAAATCTGAACCGTTTTGCTTGGTTGTTTCTTGTTAGGTTTAGCCATAAATGATTGGGATTAACTGTTTTTAGGAGCAAAGATGACTGCTGCGATGCCGACAAAGATAATGCCGGATGCAATAACAAACTGCAGTGTGATGGGTTCGGATAAGTATACAACACCACCGAGAGTCGCAATGATGGGCACACTTAACTGCGCCACAGATGCCGTCAATGTACTGAGTTTTTTGACCACTTGATACCAGAGCGTGTAGCCCATTGCAGAGGCAAAAACACCAGACAATAGAGCGTAAGTGACACCAGAGCTGTCCATAAACATCGAGTCAGACATTACTTCGCTGAATGACACAAAGATAAGCAGCACGAGAGATGCCAACCCAGCATAACTAAAGTTGATCATGGTAGCGTGCAGTGGATCATTCACTTTACGCCCAGCTAAGGTATAACACCCCCAACCTATGCCTGCCAACATCATAAGCAGTGCCGCTTTAAAATCCAAAGCGTGTTGTTGGTTATCAGGCCAAAGCAGTATAACTAAACCGCTAATTGCAATCGCACAACCAACCCACTCTAGTAACGACATGCCTCTCTCTTGAATCAAGTGCGCCACCACCATAGTCAGTTGGACCATCACAAACAAGATTAAGGCGCCTAAACCAGCTCCGAGCGCGACATACGCATAAGAAAAACCAAACATATAGACGAGCAAAGCGCCAATTGAAATTGGATTGCCCTTCCATTTAGTTGGTTGAATACTTTCTCCACCAGCCGGCTTCTGTTTTGAGCGATTCACAACCCAGTAAATTACTATTAAGGTGATTGCACCGGAGACAACACGAATCAAGGAGAAGCTCAAAGGGTCGATACTGTTGTCCGCAAGTGCCCATCGACACAGTACGGAGTTAGCAGCAAAAGCAATGAGTGTAACGAGCGTTAGAAAAACAGTAGACATAGTGTGCCTTTAACTAAGGTCCGGCTTATTCCAAACCTGACTAAAATCGAACCAACCTAACGCATTACACTTGGCATTTTGTAAGGTTCCGCACTGATCTTTGTTCACACCTAACCAGCAGTGAAACATGGGGATCAATTGATTGCTATGAACCAGTTTCTTGCCAAGCTGACGAGCTGGGAATGTTTCATATTCACCGGCACGCCACTGTTCAACCATGGTGCACCACTGATCAAATTCATCCAACGGGCTCGACTCTTCAATAAAGCTGTAATCCATAAGCCAGCCCACCAGAGCATCATCGCGATTGTTAGCAATGCCCATTGGGTTTATCCAGATATCGACATCGTCAGCGTGTGGTGGGTTCATATCGTAATCAAACAGCTCAACAGCGACATCGTACTGTTTTAGCACCGCTTCAATAGCATGCGCTAGGGTTGGGAACATCGGATGTTGACGCTGAAATGCAATCTTAATCACTGGCTTTGTTGAAGACTGTGGGCAAACAGGAGTAGCGAGTTTAACGTCGTACCAACCCGGCTTGAGCCCGTATGCGTGTAAAACGCCAAGATCAATCACTGTCTCTTTTGGGATATGGGTAAACAGGTCTGCAGCATTCAGTGCGTTTGAGAGAAACTCAGCCCACAATGGATTCTTAGCAATACCCTTCTGACGGTTAAGTAACAAATAAGTACAACCTGGGTCCAACTCAACTTCGTCACTGTCACCGCGATCAGCCATCACAGGCTTTGAGAGACTTGGATAAACCATTGAAGAGTAAGCTTCATCGACTACCCAAACCTCAACCCTATCGATCAGTGGACGAAATCCAAAATAGCCATCGAAAGCACGAAGTATCAACTGTTGTTCGTCATTCTTCTCCACACGATAAGGGCCTGTACCAATCGGACGAATATCATAGTCGTCGCCACGTAAGCTTGCAGGTAATGTAACTTTGGCAATCGACTCTGTCAGTGCGAGTGGGAAATATTTATCTGGACGAGTTAGGTAGACATCAACTACGCAGTTGGCTGGAGATTCGACATGTTTGATATGCGAGAACATGTTGAGGCACTCTAATGAGTCAAGTGTCTCTACAATATGGCTGGTTTGAAGTAATTCTCCATTATGAAAACGAACCCCCGGACGAATGAAAAAACGCCAATGGTCATCATGAATTTTTTGCCAAGAATGAGCGAGATCCGGTTGCAGTTGATCGTTGTCATCAAGCCTTGTTAAACCGCTAAATACCTGACGCGCAATGTGCTGCTCGGAACGACGCATAGATTTCGCTGGGTTAAGCATCGATAGAGGACGATAATATGGCAGACGAATCACCTGCTCGCCCTCTTGGTATTGCACACCTAAGTAGTTTTGAATCACTTGGGTAAGCTTAGCGGCATCCCTATCTAACACATTCAGTGCTTGCCCGATTTTTCCATCTTCAAGATAACGACGTGCAAGTGTTTCACTTACGTTGGTTCGATTCTGTTTGAAGATAAGCTTAGACTGTTTTCCCCTACCCGCAGCGGGTTGCCACTCAATCCAGTTCTCTTCTTCAAGCTTATTCAAAACCATGCGCGCATTACGTCGCGTACAACAAAGCACGTCGGTAATGTCATCTAATTGAACGTCTGAGTCTTTACCATCAAAGTACTCAAATAAGGTTTCAAACTGGACTCGTAATCTTGGACTGCTCATAAAGAGGAAATATCAACTTATTGGAATGGGTTTAAGTTTCCTTATTTTAGTCAATGAAATCAACAGATACCTCATGATTTTACAAGGTATTGTCTTAAACGTTATGTAGTAAAAAGGAGCTCAATACAGCTCCTTAAATGTCTAATCGATGAGTTATTAAGAAATATCGACGATTCTTACAGAATATCGCAGCCAATTTCATGAGCGATATCTCTTAACTGCTGTTCGTCATCCAACTTAATCGACCACTTACACTCTGACCCATTAACAGAGACGACGTTTGCCCCTTTTCCGATCAATTGAATCGCATCCACTTGCGCTTGCAAGGTAACGCGGTGCTCTCCGTCTAATCGAACAACCAGTTCATGAGGTGTGGCAATGATCTTTCCACCACTGAATGTAATAACCATAAATACTCTAATTAACTTAAGTGAATAGGGCGTGTTGATCTTTCGAGCTGGTTTTTGCGGCGAGTTGCTGGGTATTTATACAAGGCAGAGGCTTTGATGTGTAGCTAGCCTACATGAGAAGCCGATAACGCAGTAGAAATGACCAGCAAACGCTGCCCGAAGGGTTCGAGCTGGGCGCCCCCGCAAAAAGCGTTTTACTCTTTGTTGAGGGAGATTTGCTTAGAATGACTAGGCTACTTCTCCCTCGCCGCGATTAAAACGCTTTTATCTCGAACAAAATTTAACCACGAAAGGTCAACACGCCCTAACGTTTGTGTTTTTTCACTGCAATGGTTAAGCGACTGGAACAGACTAAGCGCTCACGTTCATCAGTAATATTAATCTGCCAAACCTGAGTTGAAGCGCCTAAATGAATTGGTTTTGCTTTACCAATTACATAACCTTCACGCATTGAACGCACGTGGTTGGCATTGATATCTAACCCGACACAGAAATACCCATCTGATACACAGAAATTCGCGGCCAAAGAACCCAAAGTTTCCGCTAAAACAACCGATGCGCCCCCATGAAGCATACCAAGCGGTTGATGAGTAAAATGACAAACGGGCATGGTTGCCACCAAAGAGTTGTCGTTCACCTCAGTGTATACGATATTGAGGTGCTCGATTAAGGTATTCTTCGATGTCGCGTTGATGATGTCGAGGTCTATGGGCTTTTTCCAGATAGACATATCATGTTCCTATTCATTGTTATAATTATGGGTAAGTCGTGATTGTTATCGCTCGGCTATTAGCTATCGCGCAAGTTGATGTTAACATGCATAAAAACGGCAATACACAGAGGATAATGTATGACGTCATGGATGAAGTTCGCTTCACTTCTTACTCTTGCTGGTATCACAGCATGTAGCTCTTCTCCTACAGGGCGAAACCAGATCTTGCTGTTCTCAGACCAAGACATGTCGCAGCTCGGTGCTCAATCATTTGAGCAGATGAAGCAACAGCAAAAAATCAGTCAAGATGCCAAAACAAACGCTTACGTTCAGTGCGTGACCAACAGCATCACCAAACATATTCCTAAACAAGGCTTTGACGAGTGGGAAGTCGTTGTTTTCGAAAGTGACCAAGTTAACGCGTTCGCTCTGCCCGGTGGCAAAATCGGCGTATACACAGGTCTATTAAAGGTTGCTGTTAATCAAGATCAACTCGCAACGGTTATTGGCCATGAGATCGCACACGTCATCGCAGACCATAGTAATGAACGTCTTTCTCAAACACAACTTGCCAACACAGGGTTGTCAATAACCAGTGCCGCCCTTGGTGCTTCCGAATACGCTCAATATCAAGGTATGACGATGGCAGCGCTCGGTTTAGGAGTTCAATACGGTGTGATTCTTCCTTATGGACGTACCCAAGAGTCAGAAGCTGACATTGTAGGCTTGAGATACATGGCAGATGCAGGCTTCGATCCCAACCAAAGTGTGAATTTGTGGCAGAACATGGCCAAGGCGTCGGGCGGAAACCAACCTCCAGAGTTGCTCTCTACTCACCCTTCACACAGCACTCGTATTCAAGACCTCCGTGCGACAATCACCACTTTGCCTCAATCTAATGCACAGAGACCAAATTGTAAGGTCTAAGCACATAAGTCAGAAACAAAGCGAAAGCCCTAGGTTCCACAACCTAGGGCTTTTCTATTGGAGTACTAACGCAAGCAGTTCACTCGATTAGGTACCTAGAATTTGTAACGGTAAACTGAGTAGTTGATCGCCTGTTGATGCAAAATACCAAATAACACCGATTAGCCCGCTTACCAAACCAACATACCAAACCGCTGAAATAATCTGACCATAGCGATCAAGTGGCAAAAGGTGGCTCTGGTGACGCCCTCTCCATTCAATCAGAATTTCTATACTCCCCATAATCAACAAAAAACCAAACAAGGTTAAGTTGAGTTGATAACTTAAAATCACACCACCGACCGCTGCTGCAGCGCATAAAACAATGCCCAACAAACTGTTCATTGAAAAACTGATGCTTTTGAGCACGTGACCACCATCGAGTGGCAAGATTGGCAGCAAGTTGAATAAGTTGAGTAGAGCATTAAACACAGCAAGACCTGCGAAGAACATCTCTCCTGTCACCCAGTACAACACTGTAAAAATCAGGGATAGAATCAGACCAAAGAATGGGCCCATGATTGAAATAACCACATCTTGCCAACGCGTGTTGATTTTTTCATCCGACAACGCAAGACCACCTAAAAATGGGATCAGATAAATGCCTTTCGTTTTCATCCCAAAGTACTTCATCGCACGAATATGACCATATTCATGAAACATAAGGCACGCTATTAGTGCTAAGGCAAACTGAATCGAAAACAGCCAAGAGTACGCCGCTAAGCTCGCTGAAGCCAAAACTACTTTGATCAACTTGGCACTCTTGAGCGCTTTCATTCCAAGAGAAACTAACCCAATAAGACTAAAACGCTTCTCTGGCTTAGGCGCAATTTCTGGTACTTGCTGTTCAATATCTTTGGTGTTCCGAGAGCCTTGACTAACCACTTCACCATTCACCGTGGCACGATATTCCATAACAAACGGTTGCCATTGAACTTTCACATCCAACCGGCAAGCCAAAACTTGTTCGCCGACTTGAAGTTGAAATTGATGCGTACGAGCATCTTCCGTTTCTGATGTTGCATCTAGTTGCGAAACCAATGCGTTATTCCAAAACAGTTGTTGCCAACCTGCCATTGAACCTTCTAAACGAAGTGTTTTTCCTAGGAAATCTACTGCGAGTAACTGCAATGTGTGACCCAAAATTTATGATTAAAAAAGTGGTGTGTATTATGCCGAGTTCAGCGATTCCGGTAAACCGATTCAGATATGTTAAAAAATAAACAATCTCTTGCTTATTGTGTAATTAACACCCAAAAACACCCTGGTCACACCTCTTACCTCACATAATTCATTGATAGTATTTATATAATTAATGTTAGAGTCCCGCGCCCAGTAAATATAAGCTCACAAAATATTTGCTCTTCCTTTGACTTTTTGTAAAACATAGACTTAACATATGCTTAACATTTGGCATGGTCGCTCATGTTTGTTTTCACCTATAAAAAATAAATGCCCTAGGAGGGTTTAAATGAAAACAGTACAACGCTCTCTCGTTTCACTGTCAGTACTGGTCGCTTGTAACTCGTTAGCTGCCGGATTCCAAGTTGCAGAACACTCAGCATCAGGTTTGGGACGTTCATTCTCTGGTGAAGGTGCGGTGGCAGATAATGCCAGCGTACTAGCTCGTAATCCTGCAGCCATGACCCTTTTTGATAAAGCACAATTTTCAGGCGCAGTGTCTATTGTTGATCCTGAGGTTAATGTTACTCAAACCAAGATCAACGATAACGATTTTAATCAAAAGTCATCAGACGTCGCCCCACTACAAATTGTACCCGCGGCC